>NZ_JAQTIC010000001.1 GCF_029433445.1 Lactobacillus sp. ESL0701
TCAAGAACTTTTTTCTGACCCGCTCCTGAAGAAGTTTTCAACTCCCTCAGCAGCGTTTATTATCTTACTAAACCTTCCTGCTCTTGTCAAGCTCTTTTGCTTAGTTTCTTTCGCCGCCTTGCTCTCAAGCCTTTCGCTCTCTTGCCCGACGACAGTTATTAATACTACCAACTTGTCTCCTCTTTTGCAAGCTTTTTTGACTACTTTTTTCAAAAATAATATCAACCCTTGATATACCAACGTTTTTCATCCAAAAAACTTTTGCTTAAATCAGGATTCCTGCACAATGATCCACCTCATGTTGGATAGTTTCCGCGATAAAATCGGTAAAACTTTGCTTCTGTATCTCAAAATTTAAATTCTGATACTCAACCGTTATTGCCCGATAGCGCTCTGTCTTGCGCAAGCCAAATAAGGAAAGACAGCCTTCTTCTGTCGAATACTGACCACTTTGGGCAATTATCTGCGGATTAATCATCACAATCGGTAAATCTCCCATATAAAAGGCAATAATTTTTTTATTAACGCCAATCATATTAGCTGCAAGTCCAGCAGCTGATTCACGTTCAGCAATTAATGTATCCCGCAAATCAATTGCGGTTTGGTAATCTTCTTTAGTTGCTTCTTGAGCTTTTTGCTTTAAAAATAAGGTATCACGGATAATTTTCTTTGCTGTCATTTTATTTTTCTTCCATATATAACTAAAATTAATTCCTATAACGTAAATTGGTTGTCAATTCTATCAAAAGCAATATTGTTAAACAATTTTAATAGTTTTGCACACGTTTATTAACACAATCGTTCTATAATACAACTATATCTTCGAGAGGAGCAAATTTAAATTTTGAAGCATAAAATTATTACATTAGCGGCAGCTCTAACTTTGGGCTTAACCGCACCATTAGCTACTAGTGCTGTGCAAACTGAAGCAGCTTCTAGTACCAGCAATCAAAATGATATGTACACTTTTGTGAGAAACACGCTGCAGCAGCATCACATGCGCGGTAGTGTTGCCGTCATCAAAAACGGTCAGGTACAACCAATTAGCTACGGTTATGCTTGGTATGGCAAGCGAATTGGTAATGGCGACGATAGTGTTGTTTATCCAACCGCATCCTTGCAAAAAGTAATCACAGGCGCAATGATCATTCAGTTAATCAACGAAAATTTACATACTGACAAAGCTTTTTCACAATATACCAAAATTTCTCGCTGGTACCCTAATCTTAAAAACGCCGATCAAATTTCTGTTGGCAACCTGTTAACTCATACTTCCGGAATTACCGTCACCAATACCGAAATTAATCGTGGTTATAATTATTCCGAAAACAACGCAGTCAATTGGATAGTTAATAAGGTTAATAATTCCGCTTCGGCCCCAGTTGGAACTTACAAGTACAACAACAGCAACTATATCTTGCTGGTCGGCATTATCCGCCAACTAACCGGTCAATCTTACGAAACAAACTTCCAGAATCGAATTGTTAACAAGTTAGGTCTTAAACATACTTACTTGTACCAAAATATTCCCCATGGCATGACAGATCCAATTTCGTATTATTCCAATGGTGGGAAAAATTACCAAAATTCTTCCTATGTTAAACGTTCCCTCGCTTCTCAAATTCCCGGCGCCGGCAATTTATTCTCAACTCCAGAAGAATATTATAAAATTCAAGTTGGCTTAACCAACGGTACGATCCTTAACAAGGACGACTTCAATTACCTTACTCACTTAAATAGTAAGATAACTGATTATTCTGGCGGCATGTACCTCAAAAATAATGATTCACTAAAATTAGCTTACGGCAGTCTTAGCGGCAACCACTTTGGCACCTGGGTACAACTAACAACCGATAATCAAAACGGAATTGTTATGTTTCTCAACCAAACTGACGATAATGAAAATGATGAAAAAGACGTTGGTTACGCCATTTTGCAGCATCTTAAATCAAACACATTTGTTTCCAGATAAATTAACTAAACTAAAAAAGCTTCCATATACATGGAAGCTTTTTTTATTCCGCAAATAATAATTCATACATTCTGGCGGCAAGCGGATGCTTTAATAGTAGATTCATCCCCACTGCTGCCTTCTTTTTCGGCCCCAGCAATTCCTCTTTCACTGTTTCCTTTTGAATATCGGCTTCACCCAAATAGAAAAACTGCTTACCAATTGCATCGCTCTTTTTGACAAACAAGTGCAATTTCATCTGTGGGGAATTAAGTAATCGCTGCACTTCATCTGAATCAAGGTGGCGCGGTGAACGAGTGTACCAACGCAAGCTCTGACCATCTTCTAGCGTATTATCATAAACCGCGTTACGCTTGTCGTCTGAATCTTTTTGGTAAGTGATAAAAATGGGCGTTTCTTTCTCATCGACTCGATAACCATACATTGGCGCTGACACATCTTTAGGCCAGTTAAGCAGACGACAAACATCCTTGCGATCATACTGCTGATAAAGCGTAAATTGCTGTTGGTTATCATATTGTTTGTTAAGGGCTAAGCCAGTCTTAACCACATCAACGAACAATTTTTTAAACAGCACATTTGCTTCTAGTGCCTGCTGCAACTGCGGCGACAAGCAATAATCCAGCAAATTGGGGTGCATAATTAACGCTTGGTCACCATATTGCGCTTTTTTGGTGGTTTTACCTTGTTTAATATCAAAAAAGGACAGCGACAAAATTGCCTCAACTGAAGTTAACACCGCACTATCGACATAAACATGATTTTGGCGCAATTCCTGCTCATATTCTTCCTGACTAACCTGTCCTTTTGCCAGCAGTAATTGTAATAAATAGAGTTCATGCGGTCTTTTGCCGTTTAACAATTCCTTAGTCACAAATGATAAGACTGCATTTTCATACTTATTAAGTTCGACTGGCTCGCCCATTTTACTTAAAAATTGCCCGTAGTGCTGCAAACTATGATTATTCGCAAAGACCAGTGGTGAAGTTGAACCATACTGATAAAAATCAAACAATAACGGCGGCCGGCCAATTTTTTCTTGTAAATCATTGTAGGACTGTCGTAATTCTTTTAGTCCATCAAGTTTAACTTGGTCAAGTGATGCCAAAATCTTAGCTGACGCAATCCGGCTAAAGTTAATCGTTGACACATCAATTAGTCCCGGCAATGTACTCTCTTCTCGTGCCTTATCTTGACTGCGGCTAGCATCTTGATTCAGCGCAATTGGAATCAGATAATTATTTTTATAATTACCAATAAAATCAATCACTGTAACGTAATCTTTTCCCGGATACTGCCGCAGTCCTCGTCCAAGCTGCTGAATAAAGACAATGCTCGATTGGGTGTTACGTAGCATCACAATCTGGTTAAGTGACGGAATATCAATTCCCTCGTTAAACAAGTCAACAGTTACAATATATTCGATTTGACCACTTTCAAGCTGATCGACCACTTGCGCCCGCCTAAATTCGCTGTCCTCATTAGTCAACGCCACTGCTGAATGACCGCGAGCAGTAAACAATCGGGCTAATTCCCGCGCTTCTTCTTGACGGCTGCAAAAGACTAAGCCGCGTGCTTTTTCCCCACAATAGCCATAATAATTAAGCTGCTCTAACACATAGTCAACCCGTTTAGGTGCTACCAAATTACGCAAATTAGTCGTTTCGTCAATGCTTTCACCATCAACTTCATAGTCTTCAACCCCAACATAATGAAAGGGTGCCAGCATTTTTTCTTCTAAAGCATCCCGCAACCTAATCTCATAGGCTAAATTATAATCAAACAGTTGATAAACATCCTGATCGTCCATTCGCTCAGGCGTTGCCGTCATCCCTAACCAAAATCGCGGCGTGAAATAATCAAGTACGTGCTGATAACTAGGCGCGGCAGCTCGGTGAGCTTCATCAATTAAAATATAATCAAATTCATCCTTAGATAGCCTAGCCAGCATATCCGGCTGGCTCAAGGTTTGCACCGTCGCGAAAACATACTGGCAATTAAGCTGATGCTTGTGCCCAGTTAATAAGCCATAATTACTGCGCTTGCCGCCAATTACTTGGTAAAAACTTTCTAAGGCCTTTTTAACAATCTGCTCGCGATGCACAACATATAAAAACTTGTGCGGTGCAAAATCCTTCACGGCAAAGGCACCAAGATAGGTTTTCCCGGTTCCTGTTGCCGAAACAACCAGCCCGCGCTTTTGCCCAGCATCAACTAACGCCTTTAGTTCTTTTAAGGCTGCAGTCTGCATTTGGTTAGGGGTAATTGGGGATGCCGCCTTTAGTTGTGGTACTGCGCGACTTACAGGTTTAACCCAATTCGCCTCATATTCTTGAAGCCATTCTGCAGTTAACGGCACACTCGTTTCTTCTAGTTGCTGAATTTGTACTGCCAATTGCTTGGTTAAGGCGGCATTTTCACGTGAACTAACTTTTAAAGCCCACTCATAATTACTAAGTAAGGCTGCTCTAGTAAAGTTAGCACTGCCAATTACCAATGTCTGCCATTCATCATGTTCAAACAGGTAGCCCTTGGCATGAAAGCCATTATTTGCAGCAACTTTAACTGTTAAATTGGGAATTTTCATTAATTCATGGAATACTTGCGGATTATTAAATGCTAAATAGTCACCCGTAATAATTGTCCCGCTAACTCCTTTAACAGCTAAGTCAGCCATCACGACCTTAAACGGCACCAGCATATCTTGAGTAACAAAAGCGACAGCCCAGGTAAAATTACGGCACGTCAACAATTCTTGGCGTAAAGTCAGCCAAATTTTATCGGTTTTTGTATTTCTCAACAATTTTGGACTAAGTAATTCATGACCCGGATAATTTGAATCATATAAGCCATTTAAAATTGCATTTTGCAGTGGTTTGTTCATTCATATCGCCTCAAGTTAATTTTACACAAAAGAAAAGTTGAAACCTACCTTTTAAATCTGGTATTAGCTAATGCCAACAAAAAACAACCAACTGCTTGTAGTTGGTTGTTTTTAACATAGTATATAATTACGTGTTCTATATATCTACATCAATTATGATTGGGCAATGGTCTGCTCGCGCACCTGTGTCCAGCATTTCTGATTGTTGTACCTTGTCAGCAATTCGGTTGCTTGCAAGCCAATAGTCAATGCGCCAGCCAGAATTATTAGCCTTGGCTGTGCGCACACGTTGAGCCCACCATGAATATACGCCTTTAACATCACCGTTGACTTTTCTAAAAGTATCAGTGAAGCCAGCATCAAGTAATTTAGTAAAATCAGTCCGTTCTTCATCAGTGAAGCCGGCAGAATGATGATTATTGTCGGGATGCTTCAAGTCGATTTCTGTATGGGCAACATTATAGTCACCACTTGCCAAAACCGGCTTCTTCTTATCTAATTCTTGTAAGTAAGCAACGTATTTTTCATCCCAAATTTGTCGCTCCCCTAGACGCTTCAAGCCACTACCAGAATTAGGTGTATACACCTGCGTAACAAAGACTTCCGGAAACTCCAAGGTAATAATTCGACCTTCATGATCCATTGGCTCAGGCGCGCCAATTTCTGGATAAGTCACCTTAGGCGTTAAATCCTTTTTGTATAAATACATTGTACCAGCATAACCTTTACGCGCAGGTTCTTCAGATGAGCGCCACACATACTCATATTCAGGAAATTGTGCCGCCAAAACTTCCTGATGCTTTTTGGTGGGACCAGTTGCCCGCAATTTAGTTTCTTGAATTGCAATCACATCTGGCTTTTCGTCATGAATTTTAGCCAAAACTTTCCGCGTTTCTTCAGCTCGCGCGGAAGTTCCTGTCAGAGCTGCATTTAGTGAGTCAATATTCCACGAAATTAAGATCATTTTATTCTCCTTATTTTATCTGTCTCATTCATTATAATGTTTTTTAAAAATGACTCAATATTTCATCAACTGCCCTGCCATAACTTTCACCAAATAAGCAAAGATGCATGCATAAATAATAGAAACGATACCAATTTAGCCGCTGTGCAAGTTCTCCATCAAACAGATATTCTTCATAATAAGCACGGTAAAACTGATTGCTAAAACCGCCAAAGACGGTCGTCATTGCTAGGTCAAACTCACGATCGCCATAGATCACATCTGGATCAATTAAGTACGGCATGCCGCGCGCAAACAAGACATTGCCAAACCATAAATCGCCATGACACAAACTCGGCGTTACTTTATGGCAATCATAATAAGCCGTAAATTGCGCCACCATCCGCCGATAATGTTCTTCACGCTCATCATTCCAGTAACCCAATTTTCGCGCACTTGCCACTTCTGGCTCCAGCCGCTGCCTAATATAAAACTCTGCCCAGCTCTGATTCCACTGATTGTTCTTAATCATTACGCGATTTTGCGTTTGATCGCCGAAGCCAAACTTTGCACTATGAAAGTGATGAAGTTTGGCAACTTGCCTGCCTAAATCGGCTTGACTGCCGACATCAGTCTCAAGCCAATTCAAAATCAAATAGGCAGTACCATTTATTTGTCCCTGAAAAAGTGGCGTTAACGTATTAACTCCTGCTTTTGCGATTTCCTTTAATCCAGAAACTTCATGATCAAAATAAGCAACTGAACTATTCGGCTGAACCTTCATAAAATAAGCTTTAGTTGCTGTCTTAATTTGGTAAGCCTTGTTTGTATCACCTCCGTGAATAGTTTTACAATATTTGATATTTTTAACTGGTAATTGGCTAAGCCACTCTTTTGTCATCATCATTTTATTTGCTCCATTATGCTTTATATTTCAACGATTATTAATAAAATTAATTTTTTCACAAGTTTATTATTCCATTGTTCTGATACAAGTGTATAATAACACAAGAGACAATAATATTAATTTTATGGAGGTTAGGATTTATGACTAAGATTTTTGCTTATGCGATTCGAAAAGATGAAGAACCATACGTTACCGAATGGAAAAACGCACACAAGGATGTTGACGTTGATTTTACCGATCAATTATTGACTCCTGAAACTGCCAAATTGGCCAAAGGTGCCGATGGTGTCGTTACTTATCAACAATTAGACTATAAAGCAGACACAATTGAAGCCTTAGATGAATTAGGTATTCATAACTGGTCACTGCGTAATGTCGGAATTGATAACATTGACTTGCCAAAGGCTAAATCATTAGGCTTTAAATTAACGAATGTTCCTGTTTACTCCCCAGATGCAATCGCTGAACACGCTGCTGTTCAAGCCGCAAGAATTTTGCGTCAAGATAAGCGCATGGACGACAAGATTGCTCGCCATGATTTCCGTTGGGCACCAACAATTGGACGTGAAGTTCGTGACCAAACTGTCGGTGTTATCGGTACTGGTCATATTGGTCAAGTATTTATGAAGATTATGGAAGGCTTTGGCGCTAAAGTCATCGCTTACGATATTTACAGGAACCCTGAACTGGAAAAGCAAGGCTACTATGTTGATTCCCTTGACGACATCTATGCTCAAGCAGATGTTATTTCGTTGCACGTTCCCGATACTCCAGAGAATGTCCACATGATTAATGATGACTCAATCAAAAAGATGAAAGATGACGTTGTGATTATTAACGTCTCCCGTGGTCCGCTAGTTGATACCGACGCTGTTATTCGCGGCTTAGATTCAGGTAAAATCTTCGGCTTCGTCATGGATACTTATGAAAGTGAAGTTGGTATTTTTAATAATGACTTCAGCGACAAAGAATTGCCTGACAAACGTTTGGCAGATCTGATTGCACGGCCAAATGTTTTGGTAACCCCACATACTGCTTTCTACACGACTCATGCAGTTCGCAACATGGTTGTTAAAGCATTCGACAACAACTTGAAATTAATTAAAGGCGAGACTCCTGACACTCCTGTTGATTTGGACAAAGAATTTTAATTAATCTCAATTCCTTTCTTACATGTAACTAAAAATAGACATTGGGTAGAATCACTCAATGTCTATTTTGTTTTCCCATCAAAAAAAGCGAAATGTTTCATATGAAACATTTCGTCTTTTTAATTAGTTAGCTGATGCGTTGATCGCTTGAATTAAAGCATTTCTAAAACTAGTTTCTTCCAATTTAACAACGCCCTTAATAGTCGTACCACCTGGAGTTGTTACCTCGTCTTTTAATTCTTCAGGTAACTTTTTAGTAGTCAATGCTAACTTAGCCGTTCCCAAAATCATCTTTTCAATGATTGGATAAGATTCAGCACGTTTAACACCATTTTGAACAGCAGCATCACTCAATGCTTCAATCATTAGGTCAACATAAGCAGGTGCACAGCCAGCAACCGTCCCGTATATTCCTAAAAGATTTTCGGGAACAACATAAACATCACCAAGCTTGCCCAAAATCTCTTGAACTGTCTTAATAACTGCTTGGTCTTCATTAGTAACAAAGCTGACAACTGTAATGCCCTCGCCAATTTGAACAGGAGTATTAGGCACAACTTTGGCAAACGATGTGTCAGAAGCTGCTTCTTGATTAACTTTTACTAAATCGCCGCCACCAGTTGACAGCATAATACCGTGATAAACTTGACCCAAGTTCGACAAAATTGTATTAATCACTGGTCCGCCAACTGCAACAATTACCGCGGTACAGTCATTAAATTCCGCATAATTATTAATTAAGTGTAGACCTTTTTCAGCGGCAATTTTTTGGGCAGACTTGTGTCCCCCATCAAAGACATAAATATCTGCTCCCGCAATATCTGCTTGTAATAAGCCTAAAATAATTGATGAACCAATTTTACCAGTACCAATAAAGCCAATCTTCATTCGATATTACTCTTTTCTTATATAATTAAAAGTCTGTCTTATCTGGATCCTTAGCAACTTGCGCAGCACCATGTAATCCATCTAATTGCGACATGTCTTGGTCGCTAATTGCAAAATCAAAAATTTGCGTATTAGCAGCGATATACTTTGGATGAACCGACTTAGGCAGTGGCAAGAAGTTATGCTGGATTGACCAACGCAACAATAATTGGGCTGGACTTTTACCATAATGATTAGCAATTTCAGAAACTAGCCCATTAGTAAGTAAACCACCTGTACCCAATGGACTATAAGCTTCATTTAAGATCCCTAATTCATTGTTATATGCTATCACGTCTTCTTGCATATCACTTGGATTTAAATAAATCTGGTTAACAGCTGGTCGAAAGTCCGCGGTCTTTAACAGCTCATCAAGATGGTGCTTTCTAAAATTAGAAACCCCGATTGCGCGAATTTTGCCAGCTTTCAGGGCATCTTCCATTGCCCGCCAGCTTTCAGCGTTTAATTCAGCCCAATGATCACGTACAGCAACCGGATTAGGCCAATGTATTAAGTACAAATCAAGATAGTCTAAACCTAATTTTTCTAGACTAGTATCAATTGCGGCTGCAGTCCGCTGATAGCCATGATCGGTATTCCACAATTTAGTCGCAACAAATACATCATAACGACTAATGCCGCTCTTGCTAATACCCTTACCCACACTTTCTTCATTACCATACGCTGCCGCGGTATCAATCAACCGATAACCAGAATTAATTGCGGTCATCACAGAATTTTGCGCAACTTCACCATCAGGAGTCTGCCACGTGCCAAAGCCAACAGCAGGAATCTTGACGCCATTATTCAATTCATAGGTATCGGTTAGTGAATTCATGTCATTCATAAGCTTGTCCTCTCTTTCACTTTTATTATACCGAAACCTAAGCTCTTAGTTTGTTAAAAATGTATTAAAGTTATTTTGCAATAATTTAGCAAATTTTTGGTAACTATCGACTTCCAAAAGCGAGTAAAAATTAAGGTTATTTGAGCGATGACGATGATTATACCAAATACTATCAAAGCCATATTTATCAGCGCCTAAGATGTCCGACTGCAAACCATCACCAAAGAAAATTGTCTTCTCAGGAGGAATCTTTGTCCGAGCAAAAAAGTAATCAAAAATTCGTTTATCTGGCTTAGAAAATCCAGCTTCTTGTGAAGTAACAATCAAGCTAAAATAATCTTTAATCCCAGCAAGTTCCAAGCGCTGATTTTGAATTAGTTGTTCGCCATTACTCAAAATAGTTAACTGATAGCCAAGGTTACTAGCAAGCTTGAGCGTATTTTCAACTCCCGGCAAAAGCTGGTGTGCCTTACTAAAATATGACCGATACTCCGTCATGATTTTTAAGCCATCAACTTCTAAGCCCAAATTATCCTTAAGAAAATTCTGAAAAGTAATCCTACTCAATTTTTCATAAGTAATTTCACCTAATTCAAGTTGGCGCCACAACTCTTAATTATAACGATGATAATTTTGCTGCAAAGCTGGCGTCAATTGCCAATGATGCGCAGCAAAAAGCTGGTGAAGTGAGAAGTTTTCCGTAGCAGCTGAATCAATTAATGTGTCATCTACATCAAAAATTATTTGTTGATATTTCAAATGCCACAATCCTTTCATATTATTTCCTGGGGAATAACAATTAAGCCAAAATGTCTAAAAGAATATTATAACAATCTTCAAGTCAAAAAGTAGTTAGTTAACTATTTTTAAAGTTAATCCTTTTTCTGCACTCTTTTATGCAAACCAGCTATAATAATTCTTAATTTAATTGGAGGAATTACTGATGCTGACACTTTTACTAATTTGTTTAATAACCTGGCTTTTACTAAAACTTGGTGCTGGAGTATTTAAAGTTTGTTTCTTCCTGTTAGCCTGTGGAATTATCTTTGTTTTCTTCATTCATTTGTTACTGCCATTAGTTATTTTAGCGGCAGTTATCAGTCTTGTTTTGGCAATTATCTAAAAAAAGCAGCTTACTATAAGCTGCTTTTTTATTTATCCCAACTGATTATCAAGTAATAATCGCAATCGTGAAACTACTTCACGTGGTCCCGCCATAATTAAGTGATCACCAAGCTGCAATCGCAGATCATCACGTGGATCAACGAATTTTCCATGACGAACAATTTTACTAATTACGACTTCATTAATTTCAGGTAAATCTGATATTAGACCACCATTAAAACGACTATTAGTCATTGTTACTTCAAATAAACTTGACGTTGACGAAGTAATAAAGCGTAAAACTTCCGGTGATTCAATCGCGGTGCGAAAGACACCAACACCAGTATCAAAGGTATTAAAGTATTCAATCTTTAAATTACTTAATTCCTTCTCCATCGAATCAGCTTCATCAGGATTAGGATCATCCATTCTAACTAAAACGCGCTCAACACCATACTTTTTAGCAGCTAACGCCAAATCATAATTAATTTTGGAATGGATATCCGTAATCACCAAAATATCGGTATCAAAAATCCCCTGTTTAATTAAGTCTGCTGGTTCCAATGTACCAAGCAGCGTCACTGGTGCTGAATTTTTATAAGTTTCATAACTTTCTTGATGTTGCGTATATAAACTCGTGTCATACCAATCATGTGGTAATTGGTGGCAGGTGGCAACAGAAGTAACAGTGGTACCAATAATATGAACCGTCGTTTTAGGCAGCTGCTCGTCTTTGGGCTGGTACAACTTTTTAAAGAGCATTGGTCCGATTAAGCAAGTTAATACAGCTGCCAAAGTTAAGGCACCACCTTGCTGGCTATTTAGCGCATGAATATTTTGCGCAATCGCTACACCAGAAATAACCAAGGTCATTGTTGTTTCAACTAAAAAAGTACCTGCTAGTGCGTTTTGCTTAGAAAATAATCTCTTAAAGCTATAATAAGCTGGCATTTTAGCTAATAAGAATGCCAATAATAGCAAAGGAATTAATGTTAAAGTTGCCCTTGAGCTAAGCAGCGTAATCAAATTCAACTTCACACCCGTTAAGATAAAGAAAAATGGAATTAAGAAACCATAACCAATCGCGTTCAACTTTTCTTCAGTTGCTTCTTCAGGTTCCAGCAGCTTGATGACAATCCCTGCTAAAAATGCTCCCAAAATATTTTCGGCACCGACCGATGTTGCTAGAACAACCAAAATAACAATTACCAAAAAGGCAAACCGCATATCGAGTTGCGTAGTTGACTTAGTTAATCTGCCAAACACATTAAAGAAATTACGAAACCGTGCTAATAAGTAAGCCGCAGCCAAAAAGACAAGCGAAATTAGCCATAAAGTGCCGCCATTACCACTTTTAATTGCGGAATAAATAGTTAAGCCGAGCAGCGGAATAATTTCACCTAACACCCCAAATAGCAGCAGAGTTTGCCCGTATGATTGCCCCAGCAAATTATTTTCTTTTAAAATGCTAATCATGACGCCAAGTGAAACCGTCGCAAACAGGATTACTGACAAAAACACGTCTGAAAATAGTCCACAAACTTTAAATAATATTCCCAAAACAACGGATACGACAATTGTTAGTGAATAAGCGATAATCGCAATCTTTAACGGTGTTTCTTTGGTTTTATTTTGTGCTTTTTTAGTAGCCAATTCCGTCGTTGGCTTGCTCTTTTTAAATAGTGAAAAGTCGATTTCCATCCCACTTAAAAACAGCAACATAATCGTACCCAGCGTACTCAAAGTATTCAAAACCGAATTAATATGAATGATGTTAAAGCAGCTTTTACCTAAAATTACACCGACAATAATTTCCGCAACAGTTGTTGGTATCAGCGATACTTTAAACCGCGCTAACAGTGTCGGCGTCAAAAAAGCAGCCACCGACACAATAACAAGCGATAAATCCATTAATTTACTCCTCTAATAAAATTTGTTTAACTTATTTATTTTACCAAAATAAGTACTGCATAACGCAAAAAAATATATACATTTATGAAAAGCTGTATAAAAAAAGAACTCAACTTGAGTTCTTTAGTACCTTAATCTAAATCAAGCGGTATCTTGTGCGTAGGCCGCGGATATTGTTCATCAATTGCTGCTAAGTCAGCACTTGTTAATTCCAAATTAGCAGCCGCGATGTTATCTCTCATGTGGTCTGCATTAGCCGTTTGCGGAATTGCAATCGTTATTCCATCACGAATTGTCCAGCTAAGTAATACTTGATAAACTGAAGCGTTATGCTCATGAGCAATTTGTTCAATTACTGGATTAGTAAGCATATCGGTATGTAAATTATTATTTAAACCGCCAACTGGACTATAAGCAAGCAGCGGTATGTCACGTTCTTTTTGCCACGGAATCAAATCAAAATCCAAGCCGCGAGCATTCAAATTATAAAGGTCTTCGTTTGCCGCCAAATTTTGACCAGCAGGAAGGGTCTCGACTTCTTCTAAATCTGCCACGTCAAAATTAGAAACGCCCCAAGACTTAATCTTGCCCTTTTCACGCATCCGATCCAATTCGGCAATTGACTCTTCTAATGGCACCTGATCGCGCCAATGAAGCAAATACATATCTAAATAATCTGTCTTAAGACGATCTAAACTAGCATCTAAGTGTTGTTCCAAGTCCTTCTTCGTCGCATTCTCCGGCCAAACTTTTGAAACGACGAACAGTTCTTCCCGTTTATACGGCTTAATTGCTTGACCAACTAAGGTTTCAGATGCACCCTTACCGTAAATCTCCGCAGTGTCAATTAACTTGGCCCCTGCTGCAATTCCAGCTTGAATTGCAGCCGTTTCTACTTGCTGTTTAGCCGAATCACTACCCATGTGCCAAGTACCAATGCCAATTGCCGGCACCATGCGGCCATTAATTTTTACTTGCTTCATCGAATTCTCCTAGTTTACTCCCACCATAGTTTAATTAGTCCTTGCGTGCCTAAATCACCCAAGTCTTTTTCATCAACCAAGATTTCATACAATTCCTTAGCTTTCTCCGTTGCCGGCAGCTCAACGTCCATCTCTTGAGCGGTATCTAACGCAATCCGCAAATCTTTTAAGAAATGCTTGCTAAAAAATCCGGGAGTATAATCGCCTTTTAAAACTCGGGGTGCATAATTACTTAAGCTCCAATTAGCAGCACTGCCGCCGCCAACAGTTTTAACTACTGCCGGCAAGTCTAGTCCCGCCTTTTGCGCGTAAACCAGCATTTCGGTCATCCCCGTCATTGTCCCGGCAATCATGATTTGGTTAGCCATCTTAGTATTCTGACCAGCACCCGCTGGACCAAAATATTGCACCATACTGCTGATAGCTTCAAAAACCGGCTTTAAGGTCGTAAAAGCTGCCTTATCGCCACCAACCATGACAGTCAAAGTACCATTTTTAGCACCTAAATCGCCACCGGAAACTGGTGCGTCCAAAACTTGCGCGCCTTTTTCTTCACCTGCAGCGTAAATCTTTTCTGCTAACTTAGGCTTAGAAGTTGTCATATCAACGATTATCTTGCCCTTAACATCAGTCGTTAAAATACCGTCAGCGCCAAAATAAATTTGCTCAACATCACGTGGAAAACCAACCATCGTGAAAATCACATCGGTCGCATCCGTAACCGCCTTAGGATTAGCACACCAAGTAGCACCTTCAGCCACCAAATTATCTGTCTTGGACTTAGTGCGATTATAGACCCACAATTTATAACCCGCTTTTAACAAATTAAGACAAATCGCGTTGCCCATCACGCCTGTTCCGATAAAGCCAATTTTCATGATAATTCCTTCCTTAAAAGCATCAAAATAATCAATAGTTTCACTCTATAATAGCACTTTATATTTGATTTTTGACTATACGAATTAATATAAAATTTATTTTGTTTAATAATTATCTATTATGAATCAGAACTAAAAAAGGTACTTCCCTTGAAGAAGTACCCATCAATCTTATTTAATAATTACTTTGTACAAAAATGCGGCTAGGCAATATAGCAAGGCAATATGTGCCGGATAGAAAATATAAAAGAAGTATTTCATGCCCGGACCCTTTTGACCGTTATAAAACCAAATCGGAATAATTGCAAAAATCATCATCCACTGAGTTGAACCAGTTAAACCATAAAGTAACGCGGTTACTGCAATCAGCAGACATTGGATTTTTTTGTTATTTCTAAATAGATATAATAGCGGAATTAACAAAACCATAATATTATTTTCAGCTAAGAGAATTGCTGGAAAAATGCCCAGAGCAATTTGCTTAATTATTAACGGCAAGCCAGCTGCACCAACAAGAAATGTCGTAATCCCTGAAAAAATAAACGGTAAGGCAAACCATAAAATTCCTAAACTAATATGTTTTGCCTTGTTGCCATCTTTAGCAGCCGCAAATTGATCAATACCAGTCATAAACATTGTCCCGATAAACAAATCACGGAAAATGTTGTTGATTAACACTACTTGCTCAAAGTGGACCGTTTTTTCCAAAATTGCTGTAAACAGCGCCATCAAAACCATTGAAATATACAGCCGTTCCATATATTTCTTCTTATCGTGCGTGTGGCTAAAGCCAACTACACTAGTAAAAAAGAAAATAGTGGCTACTGGTCGACCGAACCAGTCCAGCCAACTCGGTGCGCCCAGCGGATAAAACATCTGGTGAAAATGGTCGACTACCATTAAAATAATTCCGATTATTTTTAAGTCAAAAGTAGTTAAACCTCGTACTTTTTTAGCAATCTGCATATTGTTCTCCTTTTTCCTAATACATAGCTGCTAAAGTTTACCACAGAGAGCAATATGACCCAAATATCAGGCTTGGAATGTGAATTAATAAAAAAACTATTAATAATTGATTATCATGGGCGCTATTTCTTTAATTCTAGGTTTGCTGATTATTGAAATTACCAACCTAGTTAATGCTTGGTACTGAGCTAAAGGTGGCATGGTAGCCTTGATTTTCTACTCTTAAATATATTTCTTAACCAAAAAGCAACTTAGAAAATCCAAGCTGCTTTATACTGATAATACTTGATATTTTAAATACTAGAACAGGTAATTTTATTTAATAATTTATCTGATATAATTGATTAGAACTCTCAGTAAACAAAGTTTTGGCAAGCCCTCAGTCGCAACCTCAGTCAAAATTGTACTATGATCGTCGTACAAAATGATAACAATACTTACGCTACTCTAAATTTCACCGGTTCCAAAATACCACTTCTATGGTTAACATAGCCTAATATCATAATTTAATTATTTGGATATTAACGCCAAACCAAAAATACAAATAATTAGCAGTATATCGGAAATATGGACTTTTTCTTTTAATGCAAAGCTCCCAAAAATCACGCTATACAAATTAGTCATATTGAGAAATATCCAGGCAATTCCCGAATTAGGTGATGATGTTGCTAATGTATATGTCGCTTGTGCCAATATTGTCAAAACCGCACGGGCACCATAAATCCAAAAGATTTGTTTATTGATTTTTACGCCCTTAATGCGCAAACTATGATGCTTAACCCAAAAAGTAATAATTGTGATGATACAACGAATATAAATTGTAGCAATCGTGAAGTATACTAGATCAACTAGTCTAATAACTCCTTTAGTTAATAATGGTGACAGGGCTGCTTGTATAATCAACAGCGGACCAATAACCATAAATATTCTTAACAAAGTTGCCACGTTCATCTGACTGTGTCTCTGCTTAAAAATAATGTAACAAACTACAATAACTGTAGATACAATTGAGATTAAGTATGACGACTTGTTAAAATAGCCCATGGTTAAAAAGATAGCTAAGGGAATAAACAAATCAGTCATTTTGCTTAAAACAATTGATTGCATGATCGTTACTCTTTTAAAAACATAGCTGTAACCATACGCAACTAGCTGCGCTAATAAACCGTAAATAATAATTCTGTTAACGTAACTTCCCGTTATTTTGGGTGCGGGAAACTTATTCAACAAGCCAATTAAAAATACAGTTACTAACGCTGTACTGCAAAGATTATTCAAAAAATTCACGTTAATTGAACTTTGATGGCGGTATCCCATCTGATAGCGGTCAATTACTGAGATTATCCCTCTGGATAAGGACGAGATTATTGCAAATGCAATTAATAAAAAATTGCTGATTACCATATTATTAATCTACCAACTTTTCGCTTGAAAATGATTGCTTCAACTTATTTCTACCTGTTCCCTCAGCCTTAGTAAGGTCTAGAAATTTGAAAAAAGATGTGCTTAACATGCTAATAGTATCAATCAAAAGCACAAATAATATTAAAGCTTGCTAATTTTACCTCTTTATTTTCATCGTGTAAAGCGCTAACACAAAATCAAAAAGGCAGCTTATAACGCGCGGTGGCGATCCCAATAAATCGCTTTTTTATCGGAGCCAAAAAAGCGGGCTTAAAGCCCGCTATATCAACATATATCCTAACCCAAAAAACTATTCTTGGAACCAAGTTAATCACTTGGTTCCATTTTTGGTTCCAAAATAACTTTTATTAATAAAAAATAACCTCAACTTACCTGCGCTAAACGTTGATAAATCAAGGTTAATTCTAAAAAAACTGCATTAAAAAATGCTGACTAGAGGATTCGAACCTCCGACCTCATCATTACTAATGACGTGCTCTGCCAACTGAGCTAAGTCAGCATTGTCTTACTTGACAACGATATTAATTAAACCATATTTAGAGCAATTACGCAAGTAATTTTCAACTTTTTTTCGATTTTTATTATAACTATTCTTTAATCGATATTTTCACAATATTAAGCGGAAAGAGTATAATTAGAAATTATAGTTTAAGAACGGAGTGATATGATGGCTAACCTAACACCGATTAATTCGCAATTACCATGGCTAATGCGGGTCATTGTGGCATCATTATGCGGAGCTTTAATCGGTTACGAACGAGCAATTCAACGAAAGAGTGCTGGGGTCAGAACCCACATTGTCGTCGCTTTTTCGTCGGCATTATTTATGATTATTTCCAAATATGGATTTTACGATTTACTAAGACTTAATGATGTGGCAGTCGACCCATCACGGGTCGCAGCGCAAATTGTTTCTGGGATTTCCTTTATTGGTGCCGGAACAATTTTAATTAAAAAACAGCAGGTTTCTGGTCTGACAACCGCTGCTGGAATATGGGCAACTGCCGCAATCGGAATGGCGATTGGTTCAGGGTTATACTTCTTAGGCATCACCCTGACGGCATTTCTATTCATCATTCAAATGCTATTCCATGATGACAGCCTAATTGACAAAATCATCATGCATATTCGCTTCAATATTCAGATTGAAGCCGTCAACAAACACAACATTTTGAAAACCATTGAAGCTGAATTAAAGGCCAGCCACGTTGAAAATGTTTCTGTTAAAATCCTGTCTGTCAACGATGAGCGAATTGTCTTTTTCGTTGACGGCATTATCAATAACAACATTGATGAGAATGATATCATCATGGCCTTGCGCAAATATCCTGATATCAAGCAGATCAGTTACTCGAGTATGGGTAAATAAAAGTTATAAGCAATAGTTAAGCTATTGCCTTTTTTATGCCGTTATTTTGCTATTAATGGTCTAAATTCATTACAATGGTAATTACTACTTATTAGAAAGGAAGAATTTTATGGCTGGATCACTCGATTATTTACGTTGGCGTGGTGATCTTTTATTCAAAGAAAAACCATTTAACAGTGTTGATGCATCACTGCTTTCATCAATTGTGTATCTTCCCGCTGACGCGTCGGCTGTGGGACATACCTTGGGAGAAGTTGCGGAAAAGCTGCATCACTTACCATCGTTTCAGCACCAGATGCACTCTGAAACTGGTGCCGAAGTGCTATTATTGCCGGAAAGTCCACGCATTGGCAATATGAAAATCCTTGATTGGACCAATCGTTTGGAAAAAGAACCCCACCCCTTACAGTTTACCGCTGCTACTTTTGCCATTGACGACCAGACAATGGTGATTGCCTATCGCGGTACTGATGGGTCAATGATTGGCTGGAACGAAGACATGCGGATGAATTATCTGCCAGAAATTTACGGTCAGAACGTGGCAGCGGAATATCTTGAACAGATTGCTCAAAAATTTCCTGAGCGCCACATCTATCTTGTTGGTCATTCTAAAGGCGGTAACTTTGCCCAATACGCTTTAAGTGCGGTTGAACCGGCTATCCAAGACCGAATTATTAAAGCTATCAGTTTCGACGGGCTGGGATTCTTCCGCGAGGTCTACACCAGTCCCGGCTTTGTTCGTGCAATGCCGAAGATGAAAACTTATCTCCCACAGGCATCAATCTTCGGTGCCATGCTGGATCATCCCGAGCATACATTAGTCGTTAAAAGCGAGGTCGCCATGCGCAACCAACACGATCCGAGGCGTTGGTCAGTTGGTCGGGACAGTTTCACTCTTGCCGATGGGTTAACTCCCGGCAGTCGTGTCATTCGCCATGCTCTAATCACTTTTAACCATTCAATCCCTAAAGACAAGCGTGATGATTCGTTTTCTGCATTGTTTGAAGCTTTTGAAAATGCCGACATTAATGAATTACACCAATTAACCAACAACAAGTTGGTCGGGACCTATCGTTTAGGACGAATTTTAATGTCACTTGAACCCGAGGAGCGTAAGTTGATTACCAAGATTTTTAGCAATATTTGGGATTCTTACAAAAACAACATGACTTTACCATTAATGGCCAATAATTACGAGCTTTACCCAAAAAGTAATGACTCAAACAAGGGACCAATCTTTTACGAATTTTATGATTCGAAGCATCCCGACTTAAAATTACCGCCTAATATCGAACAAAAATTACGGTGAGTTTCACTGTTTCATGTGTAACAAAAAAATAGCTCAGGAACAATTAAGTTCCTGAGCTATTTTACTAGTAATTATTATTTTTTGATTTTATCCTTGACGTCATCGAACTTATCTTTGGCATCATCTGCAACCTTAGCAGCCTTATCCTTAACATCACCAGCTGCTTGTTGAGCTTTACCTTCAACTTCTTTTGCTTTGCCGACAATCTTGTCTTTAAAATCTTTTTTAGCCATAATCTTAAGTCCTTTCTAAAATTATTAACCTGTATCTTTATACCTTCATGGTACATTGATAACTAAATAATGTCATTTAAAAAGTCTTATTTTTATAATTAAAGTTAATAAATCAACAAAAGTCATGAAATTAACTATCTAAATTCCATGACTTATAGTATTTCTTATTCATTCGGTTGATCGTGACTATAATCGAGATTAGAAAAACGATTATATGGTTTAGAAAACATTAACTTAATCGTTCCCCGGCTGCCTGAACGGTTCTTTTCAATAATAACCTCAACCTCACCATTATCATCTTCAGCCTCAACTTCGCCTTGATTATCATCGTCATCCTGTTCATCTCGATAATAATCATCCCGATATAGAAACGAAACAATATCAGCATCCTGCTCAATTGACCCAGATTCCCGAATATCAGAAAGCACTGGTCGTTTATCCTGACGCTGCTCAACAGAACGTGATAATTGCGATAGGGCAATTACCGGCACATGCAGTTCCTTAGCCAGTTTCTTCAACTGTCGCGAAATTGCCGAAACTTCTTGCTGGCGAGATTCACTGCGGGGACCTTCGATTAACTGCAAGTAATCAATTACAATTAACCCCAAATTGCCCTTTTCCTTGGCTAAACGTCGCGCTTGCGCGCGAATTTCGCTCATCTTAATCCCTGGCGTATCATCAATATAGACATTGGCTGTGGCAAGCGACCCCGAGGCTACAATTAATTTGCGCCATTCTTCCTCGTCCAGCTGCCCTGTCCGTAAATGCTGGGAATTAATCAGCCCTTCAGACGCTAACATTCTTTGAACCAGCTGCTCGCCGCTCATTTCTAGCGAGAACATTGCAACAGATTTATCCGTGTGCAAGCCGACATGCTGGGCAACATTTAGAGCAAACGACGTTTTTCCGACACCGGGACGGGCTGCGACAATAATCAATTCATCATCATGAAATCCGGTTGTCATCTTATCCAGCTCCGCAAACCCAGTCGGCAGTCCCGTGACCATGTTGCCGTCTTCAGGAATATTGTTAATCTCCTCAATTGTTGAGTTAACAATCTCTTTGATTCCGCGAAAGCCACTTGCGCTATTTTCCGAGGAGACATTCATAATCTCGCTCTCGGCATTATCCAGAATATCAGTCACATCATCGGAATCTTGGATTGCATTAGTGATGATTTTTTGACTAGCAGAAATCAGCCGCCGCAATAACGCCTTACGGTGAACAATCTTCGCATAATAAGTAACGTGGGCTGCTGTTGGTGTTGCCAAAGCCAGTTCCGAAACATAGGCGATGCCGCCAATATCATCCAGTTGCTTCTTTTTGGTTAGTTCATCCTGCAGCGTTAACGGATCAATCGCATCCTCGCGATCCGCCAAGTCAAGCATTGCTTGAAAAACTAGCTGATTAGCCCGCTTATAAAAATCATCAGGCTGCAATACAGCACTCGCATCCGCAATTGCCTCTGGATCAATAAAGATTGCTCCTAAAACTGCTTGTTCCGCCTCATCATCATGCGGTATTTGTTGCGAAACAATATTATCCATTAATTATGACCACTTTTTTATTAAAATCTAAACCGGACACTAATCTTGCTCGGTGATGTGGACGCGAATTTTCGCTTCTACGCCCTTAAATAACTTAACAGGTACATTTGTGTAGCCTAAAGATTTAATCGGTTCAGGCAGGTTTAATTTGCGCTTGTCGATTTTAATGCCAAATTGCTTTTCCAAGCCTTCAACAATTTTCTTACCCGAAATGGAGCCAAATAAACGAGCATCAGTTCCAGCTTTTGACTTAAAATTAACAACTGTTTCATCTTTTTCTAGCTCTGCCTTGACTTTTTCTGCTTCGGCTTTGTCAGCTTCATAAGCAGCTTGTTCATTGGCTTCAACCCGTTCTAGCGTGTGCATGTTAGCCTTAGTAGCAGCCTTAGCCAAACCACGCTTAATTAAAAAGTTTTGTGCGTAGCCATCAGGAACATTCTTAACTTCGCCACGTTTACCGCGGCCTCTTACATCTTGAGTAAAAATAACCTTCATTTGAAATCTCCTTTATTCGTTTTCTTTCTCATAAGTATCAACCGCATCCGTCAATTTTGCAAGAGCTTCTTCAACGGTCACACCCTTAATTTGTGTTGCTGCATTGGACAAATGACCGCCGCCGCCCAGCTTTTCCATAATTACTTGAACGTTAATACTGCCCATTGAGCGTGCGGAAATCCCAACGATATCCTTAGCACGTCTTGTAATCGCAAAACTAGCTTCAATATTTTCCAGATCAAGTGCAGTATCAGCTGCCTGTGCCGTTACAATTGGGTCAATAATTTTTTTATCTGGACCGCACATAACGGCCATATTAGAATTAATAATCTTTAAGCTGGCAACTAAACTTGTCCGCTCCAAAAAGCTGCCAATATCTTCTTTAAGTAGTTCGCTAACTCCAGTTGAACTTGCGCCAATCGAGCGCAAATAACTTGCCGCATCAAAAGTTCTGGTCCCCGTTCTAAGTGAAAATTCCTTAGAATCAACTGTAATCCCCGCAAGCATTGCTGTTGCTTCAAGGTCAGTCAAAACCCGCTTACCAGAACTTGGCTGTTGGTACTCAATCATTTCTGTTACCAATTCACAAGCAGACGAAGCATACGGTTCAACGTACGTTAACATTGGATTCTCAGGGAATTCTTCACCACGCCGGTGGTGGTCAATTACAATAATGCGGTTCTTCAACCGGTCATACAATTCCTTAGAATAAGTAATCGAATACTTAGAATGATCCACCATGACCAGCATTGACTTATCCGTTACTTTTTCCAAAGCATCCTTAGGCGCAATAAACAGGTCCGCATCTTCATTTGCCTGCTGCATGTTGACAACTAACCGGCCAACATCATAATTGGTCTTGTTAACATCCAGAACAAAATTAGCCTTGACGTTATGCAATTGGGCAATCTTAACAACACCAATTCCGCTACCAACTGAGTCCATATCAGGATTGGCATGGCCAACAACAAACACCCGGTCAGCCTCCTTAAACAATTCACTAATTGCCTGTGAAACCATCCGTGCTCGAACTCGGGTCCGCTTTTCCATAGGATTGGACTTGCCGCCATAGAAGCGAACATCCTTGCCCGGCTGACACAAGACGACTTGATCGCCGCCGCGCCCTAAAGCCAGGTCAAGATTGGACTGCGCTTGGTCGGCTAATTCCGTAATTGAACTACTGCCAAAGGAAATCCCAATCGACAGTGTTAACGGTGTATTATTTCGGCTAGTCTCCTGCCGGATCTTATCCAAGACGGAAAACTTATCTTCTTCCATTTTAGCTAAGTCCTGCATGTGCACTAATAGTAAAAAATGATCCTCATCAATTCGCTTAAGATAGGCATTAAAGTTCTTAGCATAATCACTCAAGGTATTCTGCACATATGAACTCATGCTGGTCAATTCTTGATCATGCATTGCTTCGCTGAGCTCATCGTAATTATCAATAAAAATTTGTCCAATTGCTAATAATTCATTATTGTACTTGTCTTCAATCTGCGCATAACGCGTAATATCAAGCAAATAGATTACGCCTAAATTATCTTGAACAACCATCTCAAACTGATGGTTATCCCAATTTACCGTTTGATTCTCGGCAGTTTTGGCCGCCAGTGACTCATCAATTAACTTATTTAAATCTGGATCAACTGCCTTAATGGTCCGCCCAATTAAGTCATCGTCTTTTAGATAAAGCTGCAAGTACGGATTAACCCACTGAATTTGCCTGTCTTCGTCATAGAGCAAAATTCCCAGCGGCATCTTAATCATTGCTTCTTGTTCGCTGCGCTTAATGCGATACGACAAGCTCACCACAAAGCTATTAGCATTACCAGCTAACACGTAGATACCATAAACGGTAAAGGCAACAGTTAAAATAAAAATCAAAACCATTGCCAAACCAAATAACGGATTCATAATCATGGCAACGATACTGCCTAAAAGTGACAACGCCAAAATAATAATTACCGAAGCTGTCAATCGTGAATCCTTAATAAAAGCAGGAAATCCATTACGCAAAAAATCTTTCATGCAAGATCCTTCCTAAATTAATGTAAAATACATTACTGTTATTATACCTTGGATTCAACTGATAAGAAACTCCCTAATATCCAGCTTAAAATAGCGTACAAAAAATGCGGAAATAACTTTCCGCATTTTTATTTTTATTCAACTGATTAGTCTTCAGTAACGAATGGCAACAAGCCCATAATGCGAGCTCTTTCGATTGCCTTAGCTACCTTACGTTGATTCTTAGCGCTGGTGCCAGTGACACGACGTGGTAAGATTTTACCTCTTTCTGAGATAAAACGTTTCAACAGATCAACGTCCTTGTAGTCAACGTAATCAATATGGTTGGCTGCGATAAAGTCAACCTTACGACGACGATGGCCGCCTCTTCTTTGTTGAGCCATATCCTAGGTCCTTTCTATAAGTTTAGAATGGAAGATCATCATCAGAAATATCAATGGTATCGCCTGATCCAGCAAATGGATCTGTCGGCATACTTGATTGATTATTATTTTGGTTATTCTGATTAGAAGGTCCCATATTTTGAGAATTATTGACATTCGGATTACCGAAGTTGCCATTAAAATTCCCATTATTGTTTGGTGTGTAACCACCATTTTGACTACGGGATTCACGGTCTTTGCGTGATTCAAGTAATGCAAAGTTGTCAACAACAACTTCTGTTACATATACTCTTTGCCCGTCTTTATTATCGTAAGTTCTGGTTTGAATCCGGCCGTCAATACCAACCAATGATCCTTTAGACGTAAAATTACAGAAGTTTTCTGCTGATTTGCGCCAAATGACACAGCTAATAAAATCCGCACCTCTCTCGCCTTGAGCGTTAGTATACTGACGGTCAACAGCAAGAGTAAACGTAGCAACCGAGATTCCACTCCCAGTAGTACGTAATTCAGGATCACGTGTTAAACGGCCAACAAGTACAACTCGATTAATCATACTCCAAGGTCCTTCCTTTCCTAAATCACGATAAACGATAACGTAAAATTATTTGTCTAACTTAACAGTCATTGAACGTAAAACTGCGTTGTCAATCTTTGACAAACGGTCAAATTCGTTAACTGCATCTGCGTTATCAGCAGTGAAAGTCATGATGTGGTAAGTACCTTCACGATACTTCTCGATTTCATATGCAAAATGACGCTTTTCCCAGTCTTTAGATTCAACCATTGTACCACCGTTGTCTGCGATAACCTTATCGTAGTTTTCAACGAGTGCCTTCTTTGATTCTTCATCAATATCAGGTTTAATAATGTAAGTTATTTCGTACTTAGTAGTTGTCATTCTAGTGCACCTCCTTTTGGTCTAAATGGTTCTTGCTAAAATCAAGAACAAGGAGTAATCAATTTTATTACTCGCAATCTCTAATTCTAGCACACAAACAAAAAAATTACCAAACTATATTCACGTGATCTAAAGAGAATTTTATTTCTCTAACTAATAGATACGCCTAAAAGTCTGATAATTTTTTAACTTAAATTAATTTTGTTCTCCCTCAGTCTCAGATTCAACAGCTACTTCCTGATCTTCCTCAGCAGGAACAACTGTTAAACTGGCAACCTTATTGTGCTCGCCCACTTTAATCAAGCGAACACCCATTGTGCTTCGGCTGGTCTGGGAAACATCTGTAATCTTGAAGCGAATCATGATCCCGTCATTGGTAATGACCATAATATCTTGGGTGCCGTCAACTACCGTCACACCAGATAGCGGTCCATTCTTCTGCGTGATATTAGCGGTCTTAATTCCTTTACCGCCACGACCCTTAACTGGATACTCAGTAGCTGAAGTCCGCTTGCCGTAACCTTTTTCAGAAATTACTAGAACTTCATCATGATCACTAATCACGCCTGAACCAACAACATAATCGCCATCGCGCAAGTTAATCCCGCGAACACCAGCAGCTGTTCGACCCATTGCCCGAACGGTCTGCTCATTGAAGCGAACAGCATAGCCGAGATGGGTGCCAATCAGAATATCTTTACTGCCGTCAGTAGTTAAGACGTTGATTAACTCATCGCCATCGCGCAAAGTTAATGCAATCAAGCCACTGTTTCTAATATTGGCAAATTCACTAACGAGCGTTCTCTTAACAGTTCCCATCTTCGTGATAAAGAACAGGTACTGATCATCAGCATTTTCAGGGATATTGATAATTGTCTGAATCTTCTCACCTTTTTCCAGCTGCAAGAGGTTAACAATTGGTAACCCGCGAGCAGTCCGGCTAAATTCAGGAATCTCATAAGCCTTCTTAGAATAGATTTTGCCCTTATTGGTAAAGAATAATAACAAGTCATGCGTACTTGAGTAGATCAACTTCTCAATGAAATCGCCTGACTTCACACCCATGCCTTTAATTCCTTTACCACCACGGTTTTGCGTCTTAAATTCACTAATCAGCATCCGTTTAATATAGCCACTGTGAGTTAAAGTCAATAAAGTATCCTGCTTTTCAATTAAATCTTCGTCTTCAATTGAAACAACTTCACTGGCGCCAATTTCAGTCCGGCGCTTATCACCAAACCGCTTTTGAATATCAAGCAACTCGTTATAAATAATTTCGTTGATTCGTTCAGGTTTTGCCAAAATATCTTTATAATCGGCAATTTTTTCTTGCAAATCCTTATATTCAGCTTCGACCTTATCACGTTCCAAACCTGTCAGCCGAACAAGGCGCATGTCCAAAATGGCCTGTGATTGCTTATCATCTAGCCCAAAGCGACTAATTAAGGCAGCTTTGGCAATATCACTAGAATTACTTTGACGAATAATTTTAACAATTTCGTCAATATGATCCAAAGCAATCTTCAAACCTTCAAGAATATGAGCTCTCGCTTCAGCCTTGGCTAACTCAAATTTTGTTCTACGTGTAACAACGTCTTCTTGATGCTCCAAGTAGTACGACAGCATCTGCTTAATGCTTAAAAAATGCGGTGCACCGTCAACAATGGCCACCATGTTCATCCCAAAGTTAGCCTGCATTTGCGTTAATTTGAATAAATTATTCAAAACCACGCTGGCACTTGAATCACGGCGAATATCAATCGTCATCCGCATCCCAGTCTGGTCGGATTCGTCACGAACACCGGTAATGCCGTCAATTGTTTTGGACCGTGCTAAATCCGCGATTTTTTTAACTAATTCAGCCTTGTTAACCAGGTATGGTAATTCCGTGACAACAATTCGCTCACGACCATTTTTCTCAGTTTCAATATTTGTCTTAGCCCGCACAACGATATTGCCGCGGCCACTTTCGTATGCCCGATAAATACCGCCGCGGCCCATAATAATTCCACCAGTCGGGAAGTCCGGACCAGGAATTGCCTTCATCAAGTCTTTAGTCGTAACGTCTGGATTACTCATCAGCATATGCAAACCACTGATAACTTCAGACAAATTATGCGGCGGAATATTAGTCGTCATCCCGACTGCAATCCCACTGGTTCCGTTAACAAGCAGGTTAGGAATCCGTGCTGGTAACACTACTGGTTCATTTTCAGAATCATCGTAGTTACGCTGCCAGTCAACCGTATTTTTATTAATATCCCGCAACATTTCAACGGCGATTTTACTCATCCGCGCCTCGGTATACCGCATTGCGGCTGGCTCATCACCATCAACAGACCCAAAGTTACCATGGCCGTCAACGAGCATATAACGATAGCTAAAGTCCTGCGCCATGTGTGCCATTGCCAAATAAATTGACGAATCACCGTGGGGGTGGAATTTACCCATAACTTCCCCAACAATTCTGGCAGACTTTTTATATGGCTTATCAGGAGTAACCCCTAATTCACTCATTCCGTAAAGAATTCGTCTTTGGACCGGCTTTAAACCATCACGCACATCAGGTAAAGCCCGCGCAACAATAACTGACATTGCATAGTCCAAAAATGAACTATTCATTACGCTAGTTAGATCGACATTTCTAATTCTGTGATCTTGACCTTGATTGTCGTTATCCATTTAAAACCTCCTAAGCATCCAAATTTTCAACGTATTTAGCATTAGTCTCAATGAATTTTCGCCGCGGCGCAACTTCATTACCCATTAATAACTCAAAGACCTCATCGGCATCCTTGGCATATTCCGGACTAACGCGATCAAGTCGGCGGTTTTCTGGATTCATTGTTGTTTCCCACAATTGCTCTGGATCCATCTCACCTAGTCCCTTATAGCGCTGAACAAGCGGCTTAGGGCTAGGCTGCAGCGCACCCAAATAATCATGTAATTCCTCATCGGTATCAAGGTACTTAACAACTTTACCTTGACGAACCTGATATAGAGGCGGACGTGCGATATACACATATCCTTTTTCAATCATTGGTCGCATGTAGTTGTAAAAGAGGGTAAGCAGTAGTGTTCGAATATGAGCACCATCGACATCGGCATCCGTCATAATAATTAATTTATGATAACGCGCTTTAGAAACATCAAAGTCAGCACCAAAACCTGTTCCTAGAGCCGTAAATAGTGATCTGATTTCTTGATTAGCCAATATTCTGTCCATCGAAGCTTTTTCAACGTTCAAAATTTTCCCACGAATCGGCAAAATTGCCTGCGTTAAACGTGATCGCCCTTGCTTAGCTGAACCACCAGCTGAGTTACCTTCAACGATAAATAGCTCTGAAATACTTGGATCATTACTAGTATTATCAGCTAATTTACCTGGCAAATTAGCAATCTCAAGTCCCGACTTTTTCCGCGTTACTTCACGCGCGCGTTTGGCAGCAGTCCGCGCCCGTTCAGCTAACTGTGCTTTTTCAACGATTTTACGTCCAACTTGCGGATTTTCCATCAAAAAATTGGTAAAAGTTTCCGAAAATGCCCTATCTACTGCTGTTCTGGCATCGGAATTACCCAACTTGGTCTTCGTCTGACCTTCAAATTGCGGATTCGGGTGCTTAACTGAAACAACGGCCGTCATACCTTCACGGATATCTTCACCAGAAAGGTTATCATCCTTATCCTTTAAGATCTTAGCCTTGTGGGCATAGTCATTGACAACCCGCGTTAAAGCAGTCTTAAAGCCAGCTTCATGCATCCCACCTTCATAAGTGTGAATGTTATTAGCGAAGGTCATTAACGTTGTCTTATAACCATTTGTATATTGCAAAGATACTTCAACATTAATTTCGTTGTAGTCCCCTTCAACATAAATCGGTTCATCAAACAAAACTTCCGTACCATGATTTAAAAAGGCAACGTATTCCTTAATTCCACCTTCATAATGATAAACATCAGTCTCGGCTGTTTCTTTTCGCTTATCGGTAAAGGTTAACTTCAAGCCCTTATTTAAGAAAGCTAATTCTCGAATTCGGTTTTTCAAAACCTTATCATCAAAGGTAGTAGTTTCAGTAAAAATATCTGGATCGGGATAAAAGTGAACAATCGTTCCGTGTTCAGTCAATGGCACCGTACCGGTCATTTTCATTTCTGTCTTAACCCGGCCACGATTGAAGTCAATGTAGTACTTCTTGCCGTCACGCATCGTAGTAACATCAAGTTCAGTTGATAAAGCGTTAACTACTGATGCCCCAACACCATGAAGTCCACCAGAAACTTTATAGCCGCCACCGCCAAATTTACCACCGGCGTGTAAAACAGTAAATACAGTTTCTAAAGCTGGACGCCCAGTCTTCTTTTGAATATCAACAGGAATGCCCCGACCATCATCTTGAATAGTTACACTGCCATCGGCATTAACCGTAATTTCAATTTTGGTCGCAAACCCAGCTAGGCTTTCATCGATACTGTTATCAATTACTTCCCAAACTAGATGGTGTAAACCTTGAGAGCTAGTCGAACCAATATACATTCCCGGTCGTTTACGGACAGCTTCAAGTCCACCCAGAACCTGAATTTGACTGGCATTATACTTATCAGCTTCTTTTTCGTATTGCTTGATTTGATCAAGCTCTTCTTCATTATGATCAGCCATTCAATTCTCCTTTTTCCAAATAAATTTTTCCAGATTTAATCCGATAAATCTGAGGCCTTTTAATTATTTCCCAGGAAATACCAGTTAGATCTGTTGTTGTAATAAACGTTTGTGTTTTGCCATGAATATAATTAAGCAGGGCGCTCTGGCGACTATGGTCAAGTTCACTCATTACATCATCAAGTAATAATAAGGGATACTCATTAGTCAACTGGTGCACCAACTGAATCTCTGCTAATTTAACGCTTAGTGCAATAGTGCGTTGCTGACCCTGTGAGCCATAAAGATGAGCATCCTTACCATCCAGAGCAAACTCAATATCATCACGATGCGGACCAGCTAAGGTTGTCCCTTTGCGCATTTCTGCAGCCTTATTTTTATTAAAGTTTGCCAGCAGCTTTTGATAGATTACCTCTGCACTGTCCTTAGCCATAATTTCAGGAACTGACGGCCTATAAGTTAGCGTCAATTCCTCGCCACCAGTACTGATATGGGCATACGCATCGCGCGCATACGTCCGCAAATAATTGAGAAACTTAAACCGCCGCACAATTACTTCAGCCGCAATTCCAGCCAGTTGATCGGCTAATACATCAAGAAACAGTTGGTCATGTGCTTGACCCTTAGATAGTTGCTTCAAGTAATTATTCTTCTGCTGTAAGACCTGCCGATACTTGCTGGCAAAATACAAGTATTCCGGATTAATTTGACCAAATTCTTGATCCATAAACCGCCGTCTTAAAGCTGGCGCACCCTTGATCAAGTCTAAATCCTCAGGTGAAAACAAAATTGCATTTAATTGACCGACATATTTAGACAATTTTGCCTGCTCAACACGATTAACCCAAACCTTTTTGCCCTTTTTGGTGATTAAAACACGCAAAGATAAATCAAGCTGACTTTTGTAAATATGACCAGATATATTGGCATATTCTTGGTTAAAAGCAATCAATTCCTTGTCACTACTAGTTCGATGTGAACGTGTCAATGCCAAAAAATAGATTGCTTCCAGCAGATTGGTTTTCCCCTGCGCATTTTGCCCAATAAAAATGTTGACGTTAGGATCAAACTCAACGTCTAATTGCTGCAGATTACGGTAATTTTGTGCCACAAAATGCTTCAAATACATTAAAGATTACCGAAAAAGATATACTTCATGACCAATTTCAACTCGATCACCTGAACGCAACTTTTTACCGCGCCGATCTTCCTTACTCCCATTTAATAAAACAGGATTATCCTGCAAATACCATTTTGCTTGACCGCCAGAAGAAATGATACTTTCTTCTTTTAAAAATTGACTTAAGGTAATGTACTCACCTTTTACTGTAAATTCTTTGATAATACTCACCTTCATCGCGCTAGTTTCCTATGTTTAAGTATATTCGTTTTGAGGCTAAAAGACAACTTAAAAAGCTAATATAACGCCATATAAACGGTTTTTTATAAAATAAACATTTTATAGCAAATGGGTCTTTAAACTAAATAACGTGCTTATTTTGTCTATTAACAAAAAGCGGAAACAAAAAAGCCCATCGGATTGATGGACCTTTAACTCATAATTTAATTTTGCCTTAAAAAGTTCTAACTGGCGTTATCAATTGAACAAAGTCAATATCGGTTTGCTCAGGATTAACTGTAAATGGTCGTAGTGGCTGGGTGAATTCCATGACAACTGAGTCGGTTACGGAAGCTTTTAAAGCATCACGTAAGTAGTCTGGATTAAACGAAATTTTTAAATTTTTGCCAGTTAAATTTTTAAAACTGACATCTTCTTCAACGTTACCAATTTCAGCGGACTCACCAGATAATTTGGCTGTTTGATTTTCAACATCAAGTGTTAAGTCAACGACATTATTTCTGCCAGCATGGGTCAAAAGACTGGCCCGATCGAGTGCACTTGATAATTCTGTTAGATCAAATTCAACACTGGTTGTACTTTCAGTTGGAATCAAGCGTTCAGTGTCGGGATAACTACCCTCAAGCAGCCGTGAATAAAATAAAATATCGCCAATTTCGAACAAGACTTGACTATCTCCAGGACAAACCCGCACTTTTGGATTGGTTTCACCAATAATACGTGCAAGTTCAAGTAAACTTTTCCCAGGAATGATTAAATCAGTTTCAGTTTGGGGACCATTTTCTAAAGTTAATGCCCGACTGGACAAACGATGTGAATCAGTAGCAACAGCGTGAATTTGATCAGGACTAAAGGTGAAATGTACTCCTGTCAAAACAAGTCGACTTTCTTGGGTCGCAACAGCAAATTGTGTTTCCGTAATAATTTCTCTAAAAGTTTTCCCCGAAATAACAAAAGCGGACTCGTCAGAAATTTCCGGTAATCTTGGATAGTTATTGGCATCCAAGCCGTTAATGGTAAATTCACTGTTCTCTGAAATAATTTGTGTTTGAAAACTTTCTTTTACTTCTAAAGAAAATTCTTTTCCTGGTAAACGACGGATAATTTCACTAAAGAAACGAGCTGGTAAAACAATTGCTCCAGTTGATGCCACAGTTAAATCTTCACTAACCGGAATTTTTAATTCAATGGAGATATCCGTATCGCTTCCTGTTAAGATTAATTCGTTGTCCGTTAAGTTAAGCTTGATACCACTTAAGATGGGAATGGTTGCTCTTGAGGAAATGGCATGCATCACGTTATTTAAATTATCGACAAAAAGATTTCTGTTAATTGTAAATTTCATAAGTGTCTCCTATATAAGGTTTAGTTATTTAGTTAATTATATAATTTAGTTAGTAGTATTAGTAGGTCTTGTGATTTCTGTTAAGAAGTATAACCAGGCCTAAAATAACGTAATTAGTTCGGTTTACAAATTGTGGATATTATTAAAAGTTGTCCACAATTTGTAAACTTTTAGCGGTCAAGCATTTGTTTGAGATCAAAGACAGCAGTTTTAATATCTGAGTCTGTTTTAATTGCCTTACTAATTTTTTCGTAAGCGTGCATGACGGTTGTGTGGTCTTTGCCACCAAACTCCTGACCAATTTTAGGTAGGCTTGAATCGGTTAGTTCACGTGAAAGATACATGGCAATTTGCCGAGGTACAACAATCTGGCGGACCCGCTTTTTACCCTTTAACTCATAGGTTGAAGTCTGAAAGTAGTTTGCGACAACTTCCTGAATTTTAGAAATTTGCAAGCCGCGATTTTTCTGTACTAATTTTAGGTCAGCAAGAGCCTCACGGGCAAGATTGACGTTAATATCTTCGCGCTCAATTGTTGCGTGTGCCTGAACCTTGACTAGCGCACCTTCCAGTTCTCTGATGTTGGTATCAACTTGTGAAGCAATATAGTCCAAAGTGTCATCATCAATTGTTAGGTCTTCTGCTTCAGCTTTTTTACGTAAAATAGCAATTCGGGTTTCAAGATCTGGTGGGGTAATTTCAACTTGCAGACCCCAAGTGAATCGCGAAACTAAGCGTTCAGATAAATCCGGAATTTCGGTTGGCAACCGATCACTGGTCATTACGATTTGTTTTTGGTCATTATAGAGAGTTTCAAAAGTATGGAAGAACTCTTCTTGAATGCCCTCTTTTTTCGCAAAAAACTGGATATCATCAACTAATAATAAGTCACAGGTGCGGTATTTTTCGCGGAATTGATCCTGAGTCTTATTTTTAATTGAATTAATAAAGTCATTAACGAATGTTTCACTTTGAATGTAAACGACTTTCGCATTTGGACGTTCAGCCAGCATTTGGTGACCGATAGCCTGCATTAAGTGCGTTTTACCAAGACCAACACCACCAAAAATAAATAGCGGATTGTAAAAACTCCCGGGACTGTCAGCAACGGCAAGAGCAGCACCAGCAGCTAATTTATTGCCTTCACCCTGAACAAAGTTATCAAAGGTGTATTTTTCATTTAACTTGAGATTGCGGACAAAGGCATTGTGTGTGTGCTTGACTTGCTGCTGCTGTGAAATTTGTGTTTGCGGTTTGGGCGTTACAATTCGTTCAGTACTGCGGTCACCTTCAATTTGAAAAACCGGCGTAATTTCAATATTGGCATAACCATATGCCGATTGAATTAATTGCGCCGCTAAATTTTTTTCCCAATATCCTTTGGTTACCGGATTTTGCACGGCAATTTTTAATTCATGTGTCTCCTTATTGTAGGAAAGTGGTTTAGTATTTTTGAACCAAGCGTTATAGGCAACTTCATTAAAATGCTCACGCATTTCATTATTAAAATGTTGCCAAAATTTATTAATATCAAACAAAGTATCTCCTCCAATAATTTTTAACCCAAGTTATTTTACCATCTAAGCTAAATGTTTTCCACAAGCGAATAAAAGAAATTAAGAATTAACAAGATGTGGAAAAAATTACTTAGATAAATGACAGGTTTGTCGATAATTTAACTGTGGAGAAACTAAATTGTATCTTACTTGTGGATAAAATTTGCTGGCTGATCAATAAATTTTGGCACTTGTGGAAATATATCTACATGATGTGGATATATTTATCAACAGGATGTAGATTGTGGATAAACTTTGAAAATTAGTTGTGCATTATTAAATTGTGGAAAAATAATTTAGTAAAAATTACACAGATAGAAGAGTAGCGGCTAAAAAATTTATCTGACTAATCCAAAATTAATTAGCATTTTTACTTGGTTTTTTACTTTAATCATGCTATTCTAGATATTAAATTGTGCAGTTAGCATATAAAAATGGAGGTGTAGTTTAATGACAACTAAGAGAACTTACCAACCTAAAAAGCGTCACCGTTCACGAGTTCATGGCTTTATGAAACGGATGAGTACATCTAATGGCCGCAAGGTTTTAGCTAGACGCCGTGCAAAGGGTAGAAAAGTCTTATCTGCTTAAACCACTGAATCCCAGTGGTTTTTTTAGTATACAAGAGTGGAATGAAACGTTTTGAGAAAGTCTTATCGAGTTAAAACTGAAAGTGATTTTCAGCGAGTTTTTAAATCTGGTAATTCAGTGGCAAACCGTGCTTTTGTCATCTATAAAATAGAAAAAACAGAAAATAGACACTTCCGGGTGGGAATTTCTGTTGGCAAAAAGGTGGGGCATACCGCGGTTGTTCGCAATCGGCTCAAACGTTACATTCGTGCAGTTCTAACTGAATACAAGCCTGCAATTGAAGCGCAAATTGATTTTTTAGTGATTGCTAGACCGTATACGCGCAATTTTGATATGGCTGAAGTCAAGAAGAACTTGCTGCATGCACTCTTTTTGGCCAATATTATTGAAGAAATACCTGATGAAGTTGAGGAAGATTAGAGTGAAAGACATTTTAACTAAGAGAAATGTCAAACGTCTACTTGCACTGCTGGCAGTTGTTGCACTCGCCGTTGTTTTAACGGGGTGTGCCGCGCAAACTAATGCTAAAGTGGCACCAGTTTCGCATACTAGTGGTAGTTGGTGGAATCGCTGGATCATTTATTATATGTCAGCCTTTATTTTATGGTTGGCTAAAATTATGAGCAATAGTTATGGTTGGGCAATCATTGTCTTTACTGTCATTGTGCGTTTAATTTTGTATCCACTTAGTGCGATTTCTATTAAAAGTACGACAAAGATGCAGGCGATTCAACCGGAATTAAATGAGTTACGCAAGAAATATCCGGGTAATGATACGGAATCGCGGACATTATTGTCTCAAGAAACTAATAAGCTTTATAAAGAAGCTGGGATTAACCCGTATGCAGGCTGTTTACCGCTGATTATTCAGTTGCCGGTAATGTATGCCTTATATGGTGCGATCTGGCAGACACCACAACTTCAGACAGGTCATTTTTTATGGATGGATTTAGGTAAACCAGATCCTTACTTCATTATGCCGATTTTGTCGATGATTTTGACGTTCTTGTCAACTTACATTAGTCAGTTATCAACACCAAAGGAATCACAGACAGGATCAACTAAGTTAATGTCTTATGGAATGGCAATTATGGTCGGCGTAATGGGAATCTATTTCCAGTCTGCGATTGTTTTGTACTGGGTAGTTTCTAACCTCTTCCAGGTTGGTCAAACCTTCATTTTGCAAAATCCGATCAAATATCGCAAGGAGCAAGAAGCTAAGGCTGAAGCTGAGCGTGAACGTAAACGTCAACTTAGAAGAACCTACAAACGTTTAAAGCGTAAAAAGTAAATATTTAGTCTAAAGTGATTTTTAGATAAAGTAGTCAAAGTGCTTTATACATCACGAATTTTTCGTGGTGCTATAATGCGCTTTTTTTATTGAAATTTATTTGAAAAGGAGAAATTATGGCACAAACGTTAACTGAATTTGATACAATTGCAGCTATTTCAACGCCAATTGGTGAAGGTGGAATTTCGATTGTCCGCATGTCAGGCGAAGATGCCGTCAAGATTGCTAATCGGGTTTTTAGAGGTGCTAATTTAGCTAAGGTACCTAGTCATACAATTCATTATGGTCACGTAATTGAGCCGGAAACTAAGCAGGTAATTGATGAAGCGATGGTTTCTGTCATGCTGGCACCGAAGACGTTTACCCGCGAGGATATTGTTGAAATCAACTGTCATGGCGGGATTGTCGTCACTAACCGAATTTTGCAATTACTCTTAAAAGAGGGCGCACGGATGGCAGAGGCTGGTGAATTTACTAAAAGAGCCTTTGTTAACGGTCGAATTGACTTAACTCAAGCCGAAAGCGTCATGGATATCGTGCGTGCCAAGACTGATAAGGCGCGTCAAGTTGCCGAAAAACAGCTTGAGGGTGGCTTACTTGAAAAAATTCGGGCAATGCGCCAGGAAATCTTAGATACTTTGGCAAATGTTGAAGTTAACATTGATTATCCCGAATATGATGCCGATACCATTACTGCTAACCAGATGGCAACCGTTTCTCGCTCAGTTAGTGAGCAAATCACGCAGCTGCTCGATACTGCCGCTGAAGGAACGGCTTTGCGTAATGGGTTAGCGACAGCGATTATTGGTCAGCCTAATGTTGGTAAGTCATCGCTGCTTAATTATTTAACTAAAAGCGATAAAGCAATTGTTACTGATATTGCGGGAACAACTCGCGATACGCTGGAGGAATACGTTTCAATTAAAGGCGTGCCGTTAAAGTTAATTGATACAGCTGGGATTCGGGATACTGATAATAAGGTTGAAAAAATCGGTGTTGAACGGTCGAAAAAAGCCTTGGCGCAAGCAGATTTAGTTTTACTCTTGCTCGATTCAAGTCAAGATTTGTCTTCAGAGGATAGGGAACTAATTACCGCAACTGATGCTAAGAAGCGGATTGTGATTTTAAATAAGACCGACCTGGGTCAAAAACTAACGGTTGCGGAAATTAAAAAATTAACTGGCAGTGAAGTAATTGCCACGTCGATTTTACAAGAAAAGAACCTTACAGAATTAGAGGAAGCAATCAGAAAATTGTTCTTTAGCGGGATTGAAAATTCTAATGATCAGGTAATGGTTACTAATCAGCGCCAAGTGGGACTTTTAGAAAAGGCCAAAAAACAGCTGCAAGACGTTATTCAAGCAGTTAACGATGAAGTGCCAGTAGACATTGCCCAGATTGATTTTAACGGTGCCTGGGATACTTTAGGTGAGATTACAGGTGAAAGTAGTCCGGATGAGCTGGTTAACGAATTATTCAGTCAATTTTGTTTAGGAAAATAGGAGTAGAAGTAGAAATGATTAAGAGTTACGACTCAAATGATTATGATGTCATAGTTGTTGGTGCTGGTCATGCCGGCAGTGAAGCCGCCTTGGCTAGTGCCAGAATGGGCCAGAAAACTTTATTATTGACAATTAGCCTTGATATGGTTGCCTTTATGCCATGTAATCCGTCAGTTGGTGGTCCAGCTAAGGGGACAGTTGTACGTGAAATTGATGCTTTGGGCGGCCAAATGGGTAAAAATATTGATGCTACCTATATTCAGATGAGGATGCTAAATACGGGTAAGGGTCCAGCTGTGCGCGCTTTGCGGGCTCAAGCTGACAAGTGGCAATATCATGATCAAATGAAGGATGTCATTGAAAATACCCCTAACTTGACTTTGCGGCAGGCAACAGTTGATGAATTAATTGTTGAAGATGGGGTATGTACGGGGGTAATTACGAATACTGGTGCGCGCTACCATGCTAAGAGTGTTGTGTTGACAACAGGAACAGCTGCTCGTGGCCGGATTTTTATTGGTGAGTTGAATTATTCTTCGGGTCCTAATAATACGGTACCGGCAATTAAATTGTCCGAAAATTTGGAAAAATTAGGCTTTAAATTGCGCCGCTTTAAGACGGGAACTCCACCCCGCGTCAACGGCAATACCATTGACTATTCTAAGACTGAAGAGGAACCAGGTGACCAGGAGCCGCGGCATTTTTCATTTACCAGTAGGGATGAAGACTACTTAAAAGAGCAAGTTTCTTGTTGGATGACCTATACCAACCAAGACACACATAAGATTATTAACGAAAATCTGACGCGTTCACCGATGTTTTCTGGTCAAATCAAGGGTGTTGGCCCACGTTACTGTCCCTCAATTGAAACCAAGGTTGTCCGTTTTGCTGATAAGCCACGTCACCAAATTTTTCTTGAGCCAGAAGGTAAAAACACTAAAGAAGTCTATGTTGGCGACTTTTCGACCTCAATGCCAGAAGAAATTCAGCTGCAAATGCTGCATACAGTTGCCGGGTTAGAGCATGCCGAAATGATGCGCCCAGGTTATGCAATTGAATATGATGTTGTTGATCCATGGCAGTTAAAGCATACTTTAGAAACTAAAAATATTAAGAATCTGTTTACGGCTGGTCAAATGAACGGCACTTCAGGCTATGAAGAGGCCGCTGGTCAAGGATTAATTGCCGGTATTAATGCGGCTTTGCGTGCTGCTGATAAGCCTGGCTTTACTTTGGGTAGGGATGAAGCCTACATTGGGGTATTAATTGATGATTTGGTGACTAAGGGAACTGAAGAACCATATCGTTTACTTACCTCAAGAGCTGAATATCGGCTAATTTTGCGTCATGATAACGCAGATTTACGGTTAACTGATTATGGTTATAAGCTCGGCTTAATTTCAGATGAACGCTACGCTGAGTTTGAAGATAAGAAAAAACAAATTGCAATTGTTAAGGCAAAATTGGCTAGTTTAACCATTCATCCGAATTTCGAAATTCAACAATATTTGAGTGGAATTGGCGAAAATGCAATGAGCGCTGGTGTTAAAGCAGATATCTTTTTAAGACGTCCTAAAGTAACAATTGATGACATTGAACGGCTCACTGGAGTGAAAATTTCGCCAGATCGCTATGTTAAAGAGCAAGTTGAAATCAATATTAAATATGCTGGATATATTAAAAAAGAACAAGTTCAGATTGATCGTCTTCATCGTCAAGAGGCTAAAAAGATTCCAGCAGGCATTGATTATAATGCAATCGATGGTTTGGCGACTGAGGCAAGGCAAAAATTCACTAAGATTCGCCCTGAGACAATAGCTCAGGCAGAAAGAATCTCGGGCGTTAATCCAGCTGATTTGGCTATTTTGAGTGTTTATATTCAAAACGGTCGTTATGAAAAAATTGAAAAGTAAAAAAATATTTTAAATTTTTTATGTTTAAAATTTGCCCATTATGCTTAGAGAATGATCAACTAATAACAAGTATAAATATTGCTGTAAAAGCGTTATCAATGATAGTGCTATCAAAATTGTGAAAATATTTCTTGTTATCGCCTGAAATACCAGTACTTTATTAACGTAAGTGCATACTTGAAATTGTAAAATTATATGTTTTAATACATTATGTAAGTAAACATGTATTTAAGGAGATGCACTTTAAAATGGCAAAAATTAATGGCGCAAATGCTATGCTCCAAGTTTTGTTGGACTGGCATATTGATCATATTTATGGTTTCCCAGGTGGTTCATTTGACTCAACAATGAACGCTATTCACGACTTCAAAGGTAAGTTAAAATACATTGAAGTTCGTCACGAAGAAGCTGGTGCTTTGGCAGCAGCTGCTGAATACAAATTCACTGGCAAAGTTGGTGTATGTTTTGGTTCAGCTGGACCTGGTGCTGTTCACTTGATGAACGGTTTGTATGATGCAAAATACGACAAGGTACCAATGGTAGCTATCGTTGCTAACGTACCAACTAGTCGTCAAGATATTGACTTCTTCCAAGCTTTTGATGAAAAGCCTTGGTTTGATTCCGTAGCAGTTTGGAATCACCAAATTAAAACAGCTGACCAAGTTCCTGGCATGATGGACGAAGCTCTTCGTCAAGCATATGCTAAGAAGGGTCCTGCAGTTCTAATCCTTCCTAAGGACTTTGGTTGGGACAAGATTAACGATAACTTCCGTGTAACTTATAACTCATTAGAAGCTATTCCTAACTATGCAGCTCCTAAGAAGACTGATGTTGAAAAGGCTCTTAAAGTTCTTAAAGAAGCTAAGAATCCAGTAGTATACTATGGTATGGGTATGAAGGGTCATGGCGATGTATTAAAGGCATTTGCTGACAAATTTAAGACTCCGATTATGTCATCAGTTATTGCCAAAGGTATTGTTGAAGATGTATTTCCAGCATACATGGGCTCAATTGGTCGTGTTGCTCCAAAAGCTAGTGATGATATTCAAACCCATGCTGACGTAGTTGTTTGGGTTGGTAACAATTCACCATTCTCAGTATTCTTCTTTAACCCTAAGGCTAAGGTTATCCAAATTGATGTTGACTCAGAAAAATTGGGTAAACGTCATGCTGTTGATGTTCCAATTTTGGCTGATGGCGCTAAGACTTTGCAAGCAATGATTGATGCTGGTGAAGATCGTGAAGAATCTCCACTTTACAAGGCTGCTCTTGCAGATCGTAAGAACTGGGATGAATGGCAAGCAAGTTTTGTTGATTCAGATGAGATGCCTGTACGTCGTGAACCAATCTTTGATATTATTAACAAATATGCTGCAGATGATGCCATGTTTGCTATTGATGTTGGTAACATCAACATTGACTTCCAACGTTTAGTTAACTTACATGATAACCAAACTTGGGCAACTTCAGGTTTGTACGCAACTATGGGCTTTGGTACCCCAGCATCACTTGCTGCTGCTACTACTCATCCAGAACGTGAAGTTTGGAATCTTGGCGGTGACGGTGGTTTCGCAATGATGAACCAAGAGTTATTAACCCAAGCTCGTTACAACATGCACGTTTTGAACGTTGTCTTCACTAATGAAACTCTTGGTTTCATTCAAGCTGAACAAGAAGATGAATCACATCAACCATTATCTGGTGTTATTCTCCCTAACAATGACTGGGCTAAGGTTGCTGAAGGTATGAATGTTAAGGGCGTAACTGTACGTACTAAGCAAGAATTTGAAGATGCAGTTAAGGAATGGAAGCAAATGGATGGACCAATGTTAATTGACGTTAAGTTCACTCATGAAATGCCTTACTCAACTGAATTGAATACTCTTGATGACCCAGCATTTGTTGAGAAGTACCAAGCACAAGGTTTGAAGCCATTCAGCTACTTTGCTGAAAAGTACGGTCTTGTAGAAGACGCTGCTTCAGGCGCTTCTGAAGAAGAAGAACCAGAACCAGAACCAGAAGAAACTGACACTACTTCAAGTGCCTCAGAACACTAATACTTAATAAACAATATTAATTATTTTTAGAGAAACGAAATCAATTTATTTTGATTTCGTTTTTTTATTTATACAAATATATAATAACAGTGTTATTGTTTGATAAAAGCAAAATATATCTATAAAATATCACAAATAAAGCGATTTCTAACTTATATAATCAACTTAACGTTAAATTGACAACTTTATAATTTATGATTATGTTACTTTTTGTATTTTGTTAGTTATCTTCTGAAGCTTAATTTATTTGCAATTCAGTTACTTGTAATTATGAAATTATATGTTTTAATACTGTATGTAAGTGATTTATTTGAAGGAGATACGCTCAAATGACAAAAATTAATGGCTCAGATGCAATGCTTCAAGTATTAGTTGATTGGGATATTGACCACATCTTTGGTTATCCAGGTGGTTCATTCGATTCAACTATGAATGCTATTCTTAATTTCAAAGATAAGCTTAAGTTTATCGAAGTTCGTCACGAAGAAGCTGGTGCTTTAGCTGCTTCAGCTGAATACAAGCTAACTGGTAAAGTTGGTGTATGTTTCGGTTCAGCTGGACCTGGTGCTGTTCACTTGATGAACGGTTTATACGACGCTAAATACGACAAGACTCCAATGGTAGCTATCGTAGCTAACGTTCCTGTTAGCCGTCAAGACATGAACTTCTTCCAAGCTTTTGATGAAAAGCCTTGGTTTGACAACGTTGCTGTTTGGAACCACCAAGTTAAAGCAGCTGATCAAATTCCACGGATGATGGATGAAGCTCTTCGTCAAGCATATGCTAAGAAGGGTCCTGCTGTTTTAATCTTGCCAAAAGACTTTGGTTGGGAAAAGATCAGCGACAACTTCCGTGTTACTGCTAACTCATTAACTGCTATGCCTAACTACGCTGCACCAACTAAGGAATCAATTGATGCCGCAGTTAAGATGATTGCAGAAGCAACTAACCCAGTAGTTTACTTCGGTATGGGACTTAAGGGTCACGGCGATGTATTGAAGGCTTTCTCAGACAAGTTCAAGATGCCAATTATGTCATCAGTTCTTGGTAAGGGTATTGTTGAAGATGCATTCCCAGCATACTTGGGTTCAATTGGTCGTTGTGCTCCTAAGGCCAGTGACGACATCCAAACTCATGCTGACTTGGTTGTTTGGGTTGGTAACGACTCACCATTCTCAAGCTACTTCTTTAACCCTAAGGCTAAGATGATCCAAATCGACATCGATTCAGAAAAATTAGGTAAGCGTCACGCTGTTGATCTTCCAATTTTGGCTGACGGTGCTAAGAGTTTACAAGCGATCATCGATGCTGGTGAAGCTCGTGAAGAATCACCACTTTACAAAGCTGGTGTTGAAGACCGTAAGAACTGGGAAGAATGGCAACACAGCTTTGACGATGCAGATGAAATGCCAATTCGTCGTGAACCAATCTTTGACATTATTAATAAGTACGCTGCAGACGATGCTATGTTTGGTATCGATGTTGGTAACATCAACATTGACTTCCAACGTTTGATGAACTTGCACGATAACCAAGTTTGGGCAACTTCAGGCTTGTACGCAACTATGGGCTTTGGTTCACCAGCTGCTGTAGCTGCTGCAACTGCTTGCCCAGACCGTGAAGTTTGGAACCTCGGCGGTGACGGTGGTTTTGCAATGATGAGTCAAGAATTATTGACCCAAGCTCGTTACAACATGCACATCATGAACGTTGTCTTCACTAACGAAACTCTTGGTTTCATCCAAGCTGAACAAGAAGACCAATCACACCAACCATTATCAGGTGTTATCCTTCCAGATAACGACTGGGCTAAGGTTGCTGAAGGTATGAACGTTAAGGGTGTAACTGTACGTACTAAGCAAGAATTTGAAGATGCAGTTAAGGAATGGAAGAGTTCTGATAAGCCAATGTTAGTAGACGTTAAGCTTACTCACGACATGCCATACTCAACTGAATTGAATACTCTTGATGACCCAGCATTTGTTGAGAAGTACCAAGCACAAGGTTTGAAGCCATTCAGCTACTTTGCTGAAAAATACGGCGTTAACGATGATGCTTTTGGTATTTCAGATGATGAAGATGCTGCTTCAGGTGCTTCAGAAGCTTAATGTTAATTAATCGTTAATATTACAAATAAAAAAGCGGAACTAATAAAAAGGTTTCGCTTTTTTGCATACTTATAAGTATAATAATAGAGGATAAATTTAATAGTGGAGGATAAAATATGCAACAATTTGGAATAATTGGCTTATCTGTAATGGGTAAGAATCTTGCTTTAAACGTCAGAAATAGTGGCTTTTCTGTTTCTGGTTATAGTATTGACAAGCCGGAAGTTGATGCTTTTGCGAAATATGAAGACGATAAGTTAAAACCTACTTATTCTTGGGAAGAATTCGTCAATTCATTAGAGAAACCCCGCAAAATTTTAATTCAAATCGCCGCTGGTCGTCCAGTTGACGAAACTTTACATACTTTATTGCCTTTGCTTGATCAGGGCGATATTTTAATTGATGGTGGTAATTCTAACTTTAATGATACTAACCGTCGGTTCAACGAAATGAAGAAGCATGGTATTCACTTTATCGGAATGGGTGTTTCCGGTGGTGAAGAAGGGGCTTTGAATGGTCCAGCATTGATGCCGGGCGGCGATGAAGAAGCTTATAAGCAAGTTGCGCCTATTTTAGAAGCAATTGCTGCTAAAAATACTGAAGGTCGCCCATGTGTTAGCTTTATTGGTCCTGAAGGTAGCGGTCACTACGTTAAGATGGTTCATAACGGAATTGAATACGGCATTATGCAGGAATTCTCTGAAGTTTATGATATCTTACGTAAAATCGCGGGCAAGACTAATGACGAAATGTCGCAAATCTTTGCTGATTGGAACCAAGGAGTTGTTGAGGCTTACCTTAGTGAAATTACAGCGGAAGTTTTGAAGCAAAAAGATGACTTAACTCCTGATTACGTGATTGACCATATTTTAAATGTGGCTTCATACAAGGGAACTGGTAACTGGATGCTTGAGGATGCTATTCGCTTAGGCACACCGATTAGTGTAATTGCAGAAGCTGTTTTGGCGCGGTTTATGTCTAAGGCATCAACACGTTCAGGCAAGGAAATTACTTGGAATGGTGAAGTACCAGCTGATTTGGTAGATAATTTAGGCAAGGCTTTGCAATTGGGTCAAGCTGTTGCTTATGCTCAAGGCTTCCAACAATTGAAGATGGCTGCAGATGCTTATAACTGGGATTTGCGTTACCCAGCAATTGCTCAAGTTTGGGAAGCTGGCTGTATTATTCGCTCATCAATGTTGAAAGATATTGAAAACGCCTATGATAATGGTAAAAAGCTGGATAATTTGTTCCAAGATAGTTACTTTAATGATTTAATGACGCAAAATATTGGTGCTTTGCGGCAAGTAGTCGAATTGGCAACTAAAGCTGGGATTCCAACACCAACCTTGAGTGCAGCACTTAATTACTTGGAATCAATTTTTAACCCAAGTTTACCTGCGAACCTAATTCAAGGACAACGTGATTACTTTGGTGCACACACTTACAATAGGAATGATCGACCAGGTGTCTTCCATACACAATGGTATGAAGAAAAATAATTGTGTTACACGTGTAACACAAAAAAACAGCTAAATTTATTTAGCTGTTTTTTAGGTATTAAATCTAATACTAAAAAGATTGCCATCAGGGCAGTCTTTTTATTTTTTTATAAATTGGGGTGAGGTTTCTGGCGCCCAGAAAAGACAGAGTAGGGAATCTGCCAGTAACACGACGGCACAAACTAGCATGGCTAATTTAACGCCACCGATATTGGTTAAGATTGGTAATAAGAAAGTGCCTGCTGCCGCACCGATACGGCTAATTGTAATACAGGTACCAACTCCTGTTCCCCGGATGCTAACATCAAATAATTCTGTGGGATAAGGGTAATCTAATACCAAACCTGCAGACAGAATAATTGCAAATAAGCTAAAAATAACCAATTTAGCAGCATTTGGAGCCTTGGTCATAAATGCCAAAAACCCAATTAATAAACCAGATATTGAAAAGTTACTAATTAAAAATGCTCGCCGACTAATTTTATCAAAAATTAGCGTTCCCAGAAAAACACCAATAATCATTCCAAGGTTGTAAATAATCCCTGATACAGCTTCGTTAGTAACGCCCATTCCCTGCAGAAGGATTGGTAAAAAAATGCTAATACCAAAAAATGAAAATGCTTGTAAAGCATAAAAACAACCGCCAACAAGCGTTCGTCGTAAATATTTTTTACTAAAGAGAATGGTCCATGAGATATTTTGGGATACTTTATGCTGGTGCTTGAAATGGGGAATGCCCCATTTGCGTCCAAGTAAAAAGCCAATTAAGAAGTTTGCTTGTTTAACTTTGCCTTTGCTTGCCAGCCAACTTGGTGATGGCGGCAAAGGAAAGCAGCTGCGAAAGACGGCAGCGATTAGTGCTGGGATGGATCCTGTTGCTAGGATAATTCGCCAAGTGAACGCGCCAAAACCAGTTAACGATGAGCCTGTTAAGTAAGCTGCAATAAAGCCAATCGACCAAAAAATAAGTAGATGACTTTGTTGCTTGCTGTCTTCTCCCTTAGGCAGCCACTCGGTCAATAATGAATTGCCAACAGTATAATCGACCGCCATCATTAACCCTATCCCAATTCTAATTAAGAAGGTTAGAAAGAAATTAGCCGTTAACAAATGTAACAGTGTTAAGACTGCTAAAAGATACATGTTAATCATTAACATGCGGCTGCGGCCAATCTTATCTGATAAACGACCGATTAGCATTGAGCTAGACAGACCCAATAAGGCACCAGCGCCAATTAATCCCGTCCACAAGGCATTAATTGGGATATATTTACTGGCATTTGTTAGTGCAGTTCCGCTAATCCCCAGTGAAAAGCCACATGCAATTTGACCTAAAATAATAGCTATTAAGACACGCAAATGAACTTTTGATAATGGTGCCTTTTTATAATTTTGTTTATCTGTTTTTATATTATTCATAATGATGACCAGTAAGTAAACTTACTAGTCATGCAATTATCATCTCCTTATTCAAATATATCTAGTTTAACAATTATTAAAAAATCATGCAAAAAAGCTACCTTTTAGGTAGCTTTTTATTTTACTTAATTACATGTTTGTAACTAAGAAGAAAACAACGAAAACAACAAACAGAATATACATCATTGGTGAAACTTTTTTTGACTGTTTAGAAGCAATCATTGTAATTGGGTAGGCAATCATACCTAAGGCTAATCCATCAGAAATACTGTAGGTCAGCGGCATACCAACAACTGTTAAAAAGGCAGGTAAGGCAATTTCAAATTTTTCCCAATGGATTTTTTTTAAATTGCCAGCCATTAAGACGCCGACAATAATTAGTGCTGGTGCAGTAACCGTTGTTGGAATAACTGCTAGTAGTGGACTGAAAATCATACTAATTAAGAATAGAATACCAACAAAAATTGCGGTTAATCCTGTGCGACCGCCCATTGCGATTCCGGCACTAGATTCAACTGAAGTTCCTAGAGGGGCTGTTCCAAGAATAGCTCCTTCAACCATCGCGGCAGAATCTGATAAAAATGCGCGGCCAATCCGTGGAATTTTACCATTTTTATCAACCATGCCTGCTTGTTCAGTCATTCCAATTAAGGTACCAGCAGTGTCAAAGAAGGTAACTAGCAGGAAGGTTAGAACAACCATGAATAGTTGCGGTGTATTAATATCTTTTAAATGAAAAATTGCTTGACCAAAGGTTGGCGCAATGCTTGGTGCACTGGCGATAATCCCTTTAGGCAGGGCAATTTGCCCGATCATGATACCGAACACGGCAGTTACAACCATGCCGATAAAGATAGAACCGGGAATATTCATTGCCATTAAGACAACGGTTAGGGTTAACCCGAATAAGGTGATCCAGACAGCGGGTGAATTAAATTTGCCTAAAGTTACAAGATTAGAATCACTGTTAACGATCAGCTTGCCGTTCTGCAAGCCAATAAAGGCAATAAACAGACCGATTCCGGCAGAAATTGCGTATTTTAAGTCTTGCGGAATGGCATCAACTACTTTTTCGCGCAATTTAAGGATAGTAATTAGAACAAACAAAACCGAAGCAACTAAAACGGCAGCTAAGGCAGTTTGCCAGTTAATGTGCATCCCGCCACAGACGTTATAAGCAAAAAAAGCAGCACTGCCAAGTGTTGGTGCTAAGGCAACTGGATAGTTAGCAACTAACCCCATGATAAAGCAGCCAATTGCGATCGAAATCGCGGTAACCGTAAAGGCAGCACCTTTATCAATGCCAGCTGCGTGCAGAATGTTCGGGTTAACAAAAAGGATGTAGGAGAGGCTGACAAAAGTGGTTAATGCAGCGATTAATTCACGTTTGACAGTGGTATGAGCATCGTTTAAATGAAAGACTTTTTCTAGTGTCGTCATTTTTTCCTCCAAAATATTAAATTAAAAAGAACTAATGTAAATAGTATATAACTAAACTGCTAACTTTTACACGTTTAGAAAACAAAAAAGAACAAATCATGTGATTCGTTCTTTTCAAAGTTGAAGTATTTATTTAGAAATTTAATACCCAAAGGAAGAAGATAAAGACGAAGAATAGTAGCCACATCATTGGTGTTACTTCCTTACCACGTTTAGCGGCAACCATACAGATTGGGTAAGTAATTAGACCTAGGGCAAGTCCATCAGAAATTGAATAAGTTAGCGGCATACCAATTAAAATTAGGAAGGCAGGTACCGCAATTTCCATTTTATTCCAATGGATGTGAGCCGTATTTTGCGCCATTAGGACGCCGACAATAATTAATGCTGGTGCTGTTACGTGAGTGGTAAATAAGCCAAGCAGCGGGCTAAAAATCATTGAAATCAAGAAGAAAATAGCAACAAAGACAGCAGTTAAACCAGTTCTACCACCGACCGCAATTCCGGCGCTTGATTCAACAAATGCACCGATAGGTGAGGTACCCAAGACAGAACCAACCATCATCGCGGTTGAGTCAGAAGCTAAAGCCTTACCAACTCGTGGCATCTTGTTGTCCTTCATAAAGCCAGCCTGTTGAGCTAAGCCAATTAAAGTTCCGGCAGTATCAAAGAAGGTAACTAGTAAGAACGTTAAGACGACAACCCACATTTGCAATGAATTGATGTCTTTCACGTGAAAGACGGCTTGACCGAAGGTTGGTGCAATGCTTGGTGCCATAGAAATTATTTTAGTAGGTAGTGAAATTTGACCGGTAACAACGCCAAAGATAGCTGCTAATACCATCCCGATAAAAATTGCACCGGGAACATTCAAAATCATCAAAATAACAGTAACAATTAAGCCGAAGATGGTAATCCAGACAGCTGGATCATGAAGCGAGCCTAAGCCGACTAAAGTAGACTTGTTGCCGACGATTAGACCACCGTCTTGCATTCCCAAGAAGGCAATGAATAGACCAATACCAGAAGAAATAGCGAATTTTAAGTCAGCTGGAATAGCATTGATAATTTTTTCGCGTAATTTAAACAAAGTAATTAAAATGAAGATGATTGATGCTACAAACACTGCAGCCAGTGCGGTTTCCCATGAAACATGCATGCCCACACAAACCGTATAAGCAAAGAAAGCGTTAATTCCAAGAGCTGGTGCTTCACCAATTGGATAATTAGCGACAATCCCCATAATTGCGGTTCCTAGTGCGCTGGCTAGAGCGGTTGATGTGAAGACCGCCCCAGTATTCATGCCACTTGCACCTAAGACGCTTGGATTAACAAACAGGATGTATGACATACTGATAAAAGTAGTTAGGCCAGCAAGAAATTCAACTTTAATGCTAGTGTTATATTTGTCGAGTTGAAAATAACTCTTGATAAAATTCATTATCTCTCTCCCACAGATTAATGTTCGTGTTTAAAATTTAACTTTCGACTATTTAAGTCTATCACTCTGAAAAATAATTGCAAACACGAATTATCTGAGCGAATATTTTGCTAAAGGGTAATTATCGCTTGCTAATCATGATTGACCTGAACTAGTGATAATCGTTAAAATATAGTCAATTATTAGTAACTAAAGAAATGGTTAAGGAGAAATTATGGCAAAACTACTTTTTTCGGATATTGACGGCACCTTGCTCAACTCGGAACTGCAAGTAACACCTAAAACTCGAGATGCAATTCGTAGACAAGTAATTAAAGGCAATATTTTTGTGCCAGTATCTGGTCGCATGCCGCAAGCGATTATGACTGCGGCGGGACAAATTATGAACAGTTGTCCGCTGGTTGCCTACAATGGTGCTTTAGTTTTAGATGAAATGGGGCGACCGCTAAATTCGCAGTTCATGACTGCCGATCAAGCTGTCGAGATCTGTCGGTATGTTGAAGAGAAGAACAATGGCACTGTTTGGAATGTTTACAGCGGCTATAATTGGTACTATTTCCCGGGAAATAATCATGAATTAGTTGAACAAGAGGAGAGAAAAGTTGGTGTTAAAGCAATGCCGAGTTCAATAACTCAAGTTGAAAAGCTTCAAGGAGTACACAAAGTATTGATTATGGGCGTGCCACAATTATTGGACGAAGAGCAAGTAGAATTAAAAGTAAAATACCCAGAATTATATATTGTTAAATCTGCACCTAATTTGTTGGAAGTAATGATTAAGGGTGTTTCAAAAGGTAAGGGTATTGAAATTTTGGCGCAGGAGTTTAATGTTAAACTGGTTGATTGCTGGGCTTTTGGTGATAATTATAATGATGAAACGATGTTAGAAACGGTTGGCCATCCAATATTATTAGGTAATGCACCGGAAGATTTAAAGACAAAATTTGAAGTAATTACCCAAGATAATAATCATGATGGTATTGCTACAGTTTTGGCTCAATTAGATTAATTATTTCTTCAATAACGGCGTATCAGCAGCCGAGCCAAACCATTTGCGATTAATTTTAGCTAGGGTGCCATTTTGAGCCAACTTATCTAAACCAGCGTTAATTTTGTTTCGTAAAGTTGTGTCGCTTTTTCTCATGCCGACACCAAAGGCATCTTTAGGAAATGGTCCGTGAATGACAGTAAAGTCATCTGGGTGCTTTTGCCGAGAAATATAGTAGTTAGCGTAGGTACTATCGATTAATAATCCCTGAATTCGGCCGGCATTTAAGTCAATAAAGGCATTGGTAAAGGAATCATACAGGACAGGATCATGATTTTTGATGCGATTTTTAAGTAATTGAGGTTGTTTCATAATGTCGTTATAGCCAGAAGAACCTGTTTGTGCGCCCAATGTTTTTCCAGTCATATCGGCATAAGAATTAATATGGCTTTTACGTTTGGTTACTAGCAGCTGCTCGCTATATAAGTAAGTTTTGCTAAAGCCAACCTTTGCTTGTCGTTCAGGTGTCTTACTAAAGCCATTCCAAATTAAGTCAATGGTTCCATTTTTTAGTTCAGTGGTATTCATTGACCAGTCAATTGTCTGGAAGCTAACTCGCATATTGTACAATTTGAAAACTGCTTTGGCTAGATCAACATCATAACCGATTAATTGTCCGTTTTTTTGGCGAAAACCCATTGGTACAAAGGTGTCATCAACGCCAACAGTTACGTAACCGCGTTTCTCTAATCTTTGCCAATTATCGGTTTGGCTGGCTCTTTTACCAACCGAAACATCGCTGCAACCAGTAAGGAAAATGCCACAACAAAAAATTATTATGAGAGTGAAAAGATTTTTACGTTTCACTTAATTTGACCTCCTTTGGCTGAGATCAGTAACAGTAAATGTTGTATCTGCAACATCCTTGGCAAAATCCATGTCGTGAGTAACGATAATTTGCGTCATGTTTTCTTCACGCTTTAATTTTAGGATTATTTCGGCAACAGTACCACGCAAAGCGGGGTCAAGGGCTGAAGTTGGTTCATCATAACAAAGAATTTGCGGCTTCATGGCTAGAGCGCGAGCAATTGCCACTCGTTGCTGCTGACCACCAGAAAGCTGCGCAGGATAGAGTTGTTCTTTACCAGCTAAATTTAGCCGCTCAAGTAATTTTTGGGCTTGTTCTTCAGCGGCTTTTTTGGCTTTTTTAAGGGCTAGAATTGGCGCCAATGTAATGTTATCTAGGACGGTTAAATTAGGGAATAATTGGTAATCCTGAAAGACAACGCCAATTATTTGACTGCTATCAGCTGGTTTTGCCGGATTGAATTCTTGCCCGTCCCATAAGAATTTACCGGAATCAATATTTTCTAGTCCGCTTAAACACCGCAATAAGGTCGTTTTACCAGCTCCTGATGGTCCGACAATCGCTAAAATTTGCCCACTGGGTATGGATAAATTGACTTTGTCTAAAATTGTTCGTTGACCAAACTTTTTGGTAATATTTTTGAGTTCTAACATCTAATTACCTCCAATTATTTCCATTTGGAATAATTATTTTCAATTTTCTTTAAAAGATAAGATGCAATTCCTGTCATTGCAAGATAGATAACGCCAACTAAAACTAATGGAACTAGGGTAACATCGCGTGCAGTAGCTACATTTCCAGCCCGCAGGAGGTCGCCAAGTCCAATAACATAGACTAATGAAGTATCTTTGATTAAGTTGATAACCTCATTGCCAATCGACGGAATAACAATTTTGACAACTTGGGGAATGACAATACGTCTTAAAGTTTGCATTTTAGTTAATCGCAGAACCTTAGCACTTTCGTATTGACCCTTGGGGATTGCTTGAAACCCGCCCCGGAAAATTTCAGCAAAGTAGGCGGCGTAGTTAAGAATGAAGGCAAATAAAGCCGCATCGTAGCGCTGAAAAATGACACCGATAATAGGTAAGCCGTAAAAAACAAAAATTAATTGCAGTAGTAGCGGCGTTCCCCGCATAATCCAAACGTAAAATTTTAAAAATAGTTGCAAAGGCTTAATATGTGAGATTAGGCCTAGGCTAATAATAATTCCCAACGGAATAGAAATAATAAGTGTCCAACAAAACAGTGATAAGGTCATTTGCGCTCCCTGAATTAGGGAAGGCAAGATGGCATTGATATAATTCATGGCATTTCTCCTTATATAATAAAAACGTCCCCTTAGACTTCAGTCTAAGAGGACGTTTAATCGTGGTTCCACCTCAATTTGCTATTTGCTCACGCAAATAGTCTCAGTCAGTTCAATCTTATACGCAAGATTGAACTGTAGTGATAACGGGACTGCCGGAATTTCTTATTTGTAAGAAGAAAAAAGCCGCCTTCTTAGACAATTTGTCTAAGAGGACGACTTAACGCGATTCCACCTCAATTTGCTATTTACTCACGTGAATAGCCTCAGTCAGTTTAACAATAAAATGGAAAACTGAGGTGATAACGGTACCGCCGGAATTTCTTACATTATTTAGAAAAACGGTTCGCAGGTGTGATTCGTATTAGGCACTTTATGTCTTCACAGCAACTGACACTCTCTGGTAAGTCCTAAATATTACTAGTCTGCTCATAACCTTTTTAATTTTCTTTTAATTATAACTGCTTAATTCGATAAGTCAAGCAGTTATAATTAAAGCTACTTGGAAATTTTGATATCTGTTGGCTTATCCCATGACTCAGGTAATTTACCAACTTCCTTTAATTTGGCTACGATTTGGTCTAAGACAGTTTTACGTGCATTTTCATCGGTCATAAAGTCAAGACTATCGCCATCAATCTCCATTTTAGGTGAGTAGTCGTACTTTTCATACCATGGCTTGTAATAGCGCAAAAGACGTTTGTAATAGTCTTCAAGAGTTGCATCATAGCTAAGCTGTTCATAAGGACGACCACGTTTTTGAATTCGGTTGATCATCGTTTCGTAAGAAACATTGATATGAACTAACAGATCAGGGTTCTTTTTCGGCATATGAGTAAGCTCACGCATCATATTATTTAATAGTTCATAATATGTGTCCACTTCTTCTGGAGTTGCCCGCCCAATATCAGCGTTCATTTGGAAGAAGAGGGCATCTTCATAAATTGACCGATCTAGAACATTGTTGTCTTCTGTTAAAGCATTTTTAATACTGCGAAAACGTGTATTTAAGAAAAACACCTGCAATAGAAAAGCATATTTTTTAGGATCAGCGTAAAAAAGCGGTAAAACAGGGTTGTCATCAACGCTTTCGTAAAAAGGCTTGGTACCTAAATAATCTGCTAAAATACTGGTTAGACTGGATTTACCGGCTCCAATTGGCCCGCTTAAAACAATAACTGTCATCACGTTCCTTCTTTATTTTAAATTACCTATTTCGCGCAATTTGTCATCAATTTGCCGCAAAACTTTTTGTTTAGCATCTTCATCGATAATGAAATCGAATTTATCGCCATCAATTGCCATTTTAGGGGAAGCATTGTAATTTTTATACCACGGCTCATAATAGCGAATAAGGCGTGCGTAATAGTCTTTTAGACTAGGGTCTGTACTGATTTGTTCATAAGAGCGACCGCGCTTTTTAATGCGTTTGAGCATTGTTTCCAGCGATACATGAATGTAAATGAGTAAATCCGGTTTTTTACTTGGATTGCCAGGAGTATCTTCCATCATGTTTTCGAGCAGACCGTCGTAAATTTGAAATTCTGTAGGATCAGCGACGTTACTGTCCGCGTTCATTTTGAAAAAGAGGGCATCTTCATAAATTGACCGGTCTGAAACACTATTTTTTTCTTTAACTGCTTGATTGATCTGTGCTATCCGGTGGTTGAGCAAGTAGATATTGAGCAAAAACGTATATCGCTTCATGTCCTTGTAATACAGAGGAAGAACAGGGTTGCTGTCGACTCCCTCATAGAAGGCTTGAGTACCTAAATGTTCAGCTAAAATACTGGTTAAACTGGATTTACCGGCTCCAATTGGCCCGCTTAAAACAATAACTTGAATCACGCTCTTTCTTAAATACAACATATTGATACTTAATAAGTTTAATACGAGATGTAGGGGTAAAACAAGGGAAAAGTTAATTAAACTGGTTACATAAATGTCAAGTGATTTTGTATATTGCAGAGCAAAAAAATATTTGTTTTGCTAATATTATATATTTGTATATAATATATTGAAGCGTGAGTGTTACACATGAAACACAAAAAACGAGTGAGAATATAATTCTTACTCGTCTCTTTTTATAAAAATAATATTATTTTAGATTAATATCTGAATAAATCATGTCAGTAAATTTAGTTGCAGAATATTTATTGGCTAAGTCTTTGCTCGTGAAGTATTGGTTGATTACCTTACCATTATCTGGGATTGCTTCAAAAACAACTCTGATAGTTTCACCATCAATCTTTTCATCTTTAACAGTATAAGCAAATCCAACACTAATTGATTTTTCGTCGGCTGGACTAAGAATAGTCCATTTAGTCTGATTAATCGTCTTATATGAACCGCGCATTACGTTAGCAAAGGCTTTGGCATGTTTTGACTTCCAGCTGCCACTCATTTGCCACGTGTACTTGTTAGTTCCCTTAACTTTGCCGATAACTATGGCCTTAGCTTTTTTACCAGTATATGGCAGAACTAATGATGATTTACCTATTTCGAGAGGATCAGGAGTTAAATTGTTGTTGCTGTACCATTTACCTTGTAATTCTTTGGAAAATACAAAAGCCTTTTTAAAGCCATATTTAGTACCCTTAGCCGTCTTTTTAACGTCCTTTTTGCCAGTAATATGTGTGGTAGTAGTTTTAGCACTAACCTCGTTTGTAGTGAAGCAGTTGCCTGCTAAACTTAACGCTGCAACTGATAAACCTAAAATTTTTGCAGTTTTGTTCATGGGGTATCCTTTCAGTGTAAAAGTTAATTCTTGATGAAATCATTGTATCGTATAAGCATCAGCTTTACAATATAAATTGTTATTAATTTTGTTTCAATTTATAGTGAATTAATCTTTTTTAAGCAGGGAAAATCAATGAAAAGTAAAGTACTTGTAATCAGTGGCGTAACCGCGAGTGGGAAAACTACATTAATTAATCAACTAAGCAAGTTATATTCATCTAGCAAAGTTATTTCATTTGATGATTATGATATCGATCAATTACCCAACGCACCAGAACTAACATTACCATTAAAAGATGCTATAAATCAGTACGATATTAGTGAATTGATGAGGGACTTTAGAAAAATATATAATAATGTACCGCTAATTTTGCTTGATTTTCCGTTTGGTTATTGTCATAAGGTTTTAAAGCCGTATATAAATTGGGTAGTTTATATCAAAACACCACTAGACGTTGCCTTTGCAAGGCAGATAATTCGTGATGACCAAAATAAAACTGCAGCAGAAATAATTGCTTGGGCTAAGATATATTTGTCAAAGGCTAGACCATTATATGTTGATAATCAAGAGTATATTGCAAAGAGTGCAGACTTAGTACTAGACGGTATGCACTCTTTGGAAAAGGAAATTAGTGAAGTTAAGCAACTAATTGAATAGCTGCTGTTTCACATGTAACATAACCAAGGAACTTTACTAAAGAAAAAGCAAAAAATCCGACAAGCAAATAACTCGTCGGATTTTTTATTAAAAGCATTGTTGATAGAATTTAGTAATAAATAAAGCAAAAAATAACGAATGTGATATTACTCCTGTAACATAACCGATTAAATATGCCGTGTCAGGAATGCTAAAGTTAATTGTACGAATGCGTGAAATAGTAATTCCAGTCAAAATAATGGCAATACCTATCATCATTATTCGATTAAATGTTAAGTGAATATCAAAATATTTTTGCCAATGATACCGCAAGCCGAGGCAACTAGATTGGTCAAATTCGTTTAAGCGTGTCAGGGCAGAAATAACAAAAAATGTTATGGCGAATAGTAATAGATTGAATAGATGGAGGTGAGTTAAGCCATTAAATTCAAGCAGCCAAAAGATTGCTAAAGCAAACGCAGTAAGTGTTAAGTAGCGTTTAATCGGCCTTAGTTTTGAGATAACATCTTGCTTTTCTAAATATTCGCGCAGGCCTGAATCTTCTTTTAATAAGGTATCAAGAGAAATTTGATAATAGTCACTTAATTTGATTAGACTAGCCATGTCCGGATAGGTTTTTTCGTTTTCCCAACTGGAAATAGTCTGTCTGCTAACAAAAAAGTCTTCAGCAACTTCTTCTTGAGTTAAATTTTTTGCAAGTCTAACTTGTTTTAAATGCTCACCAAATCTCATATTTTTAACCTCATAAAGTCATAATTTTCTACATCTTAAATTATACTCAATTGTATCTTTTCGTGAGCCGGAAATTAAAAAGTAAGCAAAAATAATATCAATGAATGCTAATAGAATAGTTTCTTGCCAGTCAAAAGCGGAAGGTGAAGTCATTGTTAGTGAACCTGCTGTGATTGCCATTGCAGTATCGTATAGGGCGTGATACCCCATACTGATTAAAATCGAGTCAGAGTATAAATAGATTGCCGCGAAAACAAAGCCGGCACAACAAGCGCCTAGCATTTGCTGCAAGGTGGCAGAAGCAGACTGTGCAACTAAATTTGTTGAATGTAATAAGCCAAAAATTAACCCATCACTTAAAACGGACCAGAGAATTTGATTGTGATAGTTTTTAAAATATCGTAGTAATAAATTTAAAACACAAAAGCGCATTAGCCATTCTTCGGCAAACCCGGCTTTAATAGAATCGAAAATAGGAATTGTTATCGACTTTGCTAGGTGGAAGTTCCAAGAGGTTAAAATACTTGTCCAGGATTCACTAGCATTGAAGCCATTAAATAGACACTTAACAATGATGAATAACAGAATAATTCCAATAATTGCTTTAGAGGCTCGTTTACTAATGCGCCAATTTGGCAGCTGAAATCCCCAATCGTGCATCGCGATTAACATAATGATGACAAAAATTATTCCGCCGCTGAATCCGGAAGTATTAAGAATTATTAACCAATCTGCAATTTTTTTAGTATATGTAAAGGTATCTGGTGCAGAAAGCAAAAGTGAAAACATGATAAAAGCAATAAAAATTCTGCCCCAAGTACTTTTGATTTTGCTTAGTGCTAGTTTAGCCATTGGAATATACATGATAAGTGAATACAGGGTAGCCAATGCAATCCAAAAAGTATTAGTTAGGATATGGTATTTATTTAAGATTATGATTATTACGTACAATGTGAGCTGGAGCGATAATGTAATACTGAAGCTTTCCCAATAATAATTAAATTGGACTAGTCGACTATGGGGATTTTGTTTCTTTTTTAATAATGTAAATTGTAGGCAGCTAAGAATTGCTAAAATTAGGATGAGTATCCATGATGTCAAGGCTTTGTTTGATAAGAAAAAATGCTGCTTGACTAGTCTTAAAATAAGAACTGCTAATAAAATAATTGATTGTGCTAAAGTTTGGCAAAAATGCCATTTTTTAATAGTTGATTCTGAAAACATGATTAATCTCGCTTCTAAATATTAATAATTGTGCTTTTTGTTGAATATGTAAGCAAACAACCAAAGTATCAGTATCTCTATAATTGCACCAATGATGTCCATTAGATGGTCTGATTGGGGATCGTGTAATAAGTTAGCACATAATTGCATCAGAGGTATTATTATAAAAATAAGATATTCTAGCCAACCATGTTTTTTAAAGAATTGGTGATACTTTGATTCGATCCCTAAATTGTTTAAGTTATTAAAATCATTGATATGTCTAATAGCCTTTACTAAAGGAATTTGAATTAATATTAGCAGCAAGAAAAAGCCGTGAAGTTTAATAATATCAAGCATCTCAGCTAAGCAAACAATTAATATTATTGAGTCGATCAACTCTAAATATTTTTTGATATTTTTTAATTCTTGGGCAACATTCTTTTTTTCTAGATATTCACGCATGCCTGAATCCTCCTTTAATAGGGTATCAAGAGAAATTTGGTAGTAGTCACTTAACTTAATCAGACTAGACATGTCAGGATAAGTCTTTTCGTTTTCCCAACTAGAAATTGTCTGTCTGCTGACGAAGAAGTCTTCAGCGACTTCTTCTTGAGTTAGATGCCGCGTAATTCGCGCCTGTTTTAAGTGTTCACCAAATTTCATTTTTCTTTCCTCCATATTTGATAAATAAATTATGGTGAAATTATTTTAAAAGGGCAAGCAGAGAATTGTTGCATTATCATAATTGAGTAGATATTTCCTGGGAAATAAAAATAGCAGTGATCAGCTCACTGCTATTTTTATTTGAAAGGTAAGGGGAATTATTTTACTCTGTCTTTTTTGTCGTTGTCTTCTGTTTTTTGTCTGTCTTTTTGATTATCAAGTTTGTCTTTGGTTGTCTTGGTCGCACCAGTAATGCGATCTTGCAGACTAACGGAATCTTTTTGATGTTGCTCCTGCGTTTTAATGTCAACAACAGTGACGTTAACTTCGACAGTATCAAGACCAGTCATTTCTTTGACTTTGTTATAAATTCTTTCTTTAATTTGGTCGTATAATTTAGTGATTTGTACGCCATACTCTGCAACAATATCAATATCAACGGCAACTTGCGTCTTGCCAACTTCGACATTGACACCAGTTGTAACATCGTTATTATTAACAATTTTATCAGTTAAATTTGAGAAGAAGCCGCCATCAACAGTTAATAGTCCCTTGATGCCTGATAATGCAATACCGATGATTTTTTGAATCACTTTAGAATCATATTTTAGTTCGCCTTTAATTTCTTGATTTGACTTTGCTTGTGCCATATTAAAAATCTCCTTGATAAATTACTTATTCATTAACTTTTTTAGTAGCGGCCAAAAATGCCCAACTATTAGACCACAGACTAACATTACAATTACAAAAATCGTCTTAAAAAAGCCTAGCCACAAAAAGCAAAATGCTAACAGCAGTCCAATGATAGCGCCACTTATTTCTGGAAGATGATTCTGCAAATTTTCTTTCATTTTAGCCTCCTTTACTGAACGCGCTTATCAGGCACTTCACCGTTATGATAGTTAGTAAACTTAATTATAATTTTTGGCTTTTGCTCAATTCCTAATAGTTGTTTAAGATCAACTTTTACTTTTTGAAGATAATCTTCAAGTAAATTAGCTACGTCTTCACCAGCTCCAAGATCGCCACGCACATTGATTTTAATGCGCCGCTTAGTTAATTTGGAATCAACTTTAGCATTGTTTAAGTAGGGAAGGTCGTTTAATGAGCTTAAGATAAAGCCGTTGACAGCCTTGCTAGTAATTTTTACCTGACCGCTTTGTTTGGGAATTAAATTAAAACTACGTTGCGTTGGCCAAAAAAGCAAAATTAATAAACTAATAATTAAACTAACAACCATAACGGCACTAACGGCAATTAAGTACCAAGTGAATATTGGACTAACGGCACTAATTGATGGTAACTTTAGCTGTAAATATTTTTGCCAAAAGCCACTGGTTTGCCATAAAAGATAAGTTGGCAAGGGTAAAACAATTATTAGGCATAATATTAATAGCCATTTTTTACTACGCTTCAATTGATCACATCCTTTGTGTATTTAAACTTATCATAAACCTTGATTATTTTGTTAGTTAATAATATGCACCAATAAGTATGTTATTTTGTCTTTATATAGATAAGTACATAAAAAAGCGCTGGATTAATTACAGCGCTTCTTTAAAATTGGGTTATTTAGTTAGTTCACTTGCAGCAGCGTGATCAACAATCACGGTGACATTAGGATGCCGTTGTAAAATTGATGCCGGTACATCTTCCGTGACAGGTCCCATAATCGTTGCTTTGATTGCCTTGGCTTTGCTAGTACCAAAGGCCATGAGTATAATCTTTTTGGCTGACATAATGTTGGCAATGCCCATGCAAATAGCGGATTTGGGAACATCATCAATATTATTGAAAAAGCGAGAATTTGCCTTGATTGTGTTAGTGGTTAATTTTACTTCATGAGTAATTGAGTCGAACGGAGTTCCAGGCTCATTAAAGGCGATATGACCATTTTGACCAATTCCCAAAAGTTGGACGTCGATTGGATTTTCCGCAATAATCTTATTGTAATCAGCTGCGGCGCCTTTTGGATCATTGATTGCCTTAATTCCATCAGGCAGGTAAGTTTTTTTAAACGGCTTCTTATCAAAAAGATGTTTTTGCATAAAATAGTGGTAACTTTGATCGTTATCAGGAGTTAGACCGACATATTCGTCTAAGTTAATACTGATTAAATTACTGGTATCCAGGCTGCTTGCAGTCCATTTCTGATATAAAGTTACTGGAGTAGAACCAGTAGCAAGACCGAGTACTTTAGCACCGCTTGCAATTTCGTGCTTAAAAATTTTGAACGCTTCAACACTACCTTGGATATTGCTTTCAGTTGTAATTATTTTCATAGTTGCTCCTCCTATACTGATAAACTAATTATAAATTGGTATATGCCAATTCGTCAATCTAAAAAGGAGCAAAAATTAATTTTATTTCTCTGATTTAAAATAACTACTGCAATCATCTGTTCGTTCTAAAAGATGTGCTTCAATCAAGTCACGTCTGCGAGTGACATAGTCATCGACATATTTACGAAGAATTAGATTAACGTCGGGTTCTGAATATTTATGGTTAACTTTAAATTTGCTGGCTAAATATTTTAAAATTAAGTGACGTTTATTAGCTTTTCCAGGCCAAATCTTAACGAAACCCATTTGATCTAAATAGCGTTGCAGTTGTGCTTTTTCTTGTTCGTTCATTGTTTTCACCTGTTAGTTAAAATTGTCTAGCAAAAAAGCTCTGCTCAATGTTACACATGAAACAGAACTTTTAATTGCTAAAATTATTCACTTCTTAATGCAATAGCTGCATCTTTCTTAGCTGCCATTCGTGCAGGGAGATGACCACCAAGCAAAGTTAAAATCGTTGAAATAATGATTAAAATTAATGCATGCACTGGATTAAGTTGTGCTACATTTGATAGATCAGTGATGTTGTAGAGAATGCTGTTAATTGGGAAGGTAAGCAGGTAGGCAATAACAATTCCTAAAACGCCTGAAAAAATCCCCAAAATAAATGTTTCCGCATCAAATACACGTGTAATATCTTTTTTACGGGCTCCTAAAGCCTTAAGAACACCAATTTCTTTAGTTCGCTCAAGAACGGAAGTATAGGTTAAAATTCCGATCATAATCATTGATGTAATTAATGAAATTGCGGCAAAGGCAACAAGAACTGTGGTAATTCCGTTAAGTAGACCGCCAGTCATTGAAGTAACGGCACTAGACATGTCAGTATAAATAATCTTATTCTTTTTACTTTTACCCTTGTTCCATTTGTCGAGGTAATCTAAAACCTTATCTTTAGAATCAAAATTATTTGGATAAATCATGATTCCCATTGGTAAAGTAGAGCCGCCGATAGTTTGCATCATTTGCTTCTTTTCAGCTGAACTCATATTTTGTCCAGTCATCACGTTTTGGTTAGACTTCTTTTGCGCTTTAACAATCGCAGAATTTTCATTTGCCTTGATAATATCTTGTGTTAACTGGTCGCTATATGTGATCCCAGGAGAAAGCAGGGAAAGTGAGTCCTTATTTTTCGGTCGAATAATCCCGACAACTCGCAATGTGGTTTTACTCTTGTTGTACATTGAAGCGTCAGCTTTTTGTGGAATGAACATTCCTGTTGGCAACTTTTGGTAGTAATCGTCGTTATTAATAATTTTGTATTTTTGACCAAGAAGCTTATTAAATGGCAGTTTATCGCCATTTTTAATTTTGAAGCCTAAGTTCTTAAAGACATTGATATTAACGGTATCTTTATTATCTGTCACTAAGATTAGGTCAGTTGCCTTTTTTGGCCAAGAACCGTTAAGCAATTGGTAATTGTCCTTCAAGAATGAGGTTTTACCTGATTTAAGAGTTGTGGGGAAGACTGCTGAACCAAAGCCGCTGCTCTCCTGAACTTCCGCTAATGCAGTTTCTTGTGCGCTAGTAGCGCTAGTGGCAATTGTTGAGAATTTAACGCGCTTGATTTTACTACCATCTTTAGCTAATAAATTCAGATTAACACCACGTTGGTAGGAAATATTGTTAGCGTAGTCCGGATTTATTTTTTTGACGTAATTAATATATTGGGGCGTAATTTTATTCTGATGTGTGGATGATTGCAGTTCACTTTCTTTGGCCGTAATATAGCCTCGGTTCTTAACGTTTTTGTCAGAATCATCATCTTTAGTGCTTGATACATTGGTTGCTGTTTGACTAATTGAAACGGGATATTTGGCCAGTGCCTTGCTCATTGTGGTATCGATTTGCTTTTGAAAACCATTCGACAGCGCCAAAACAATCGCAATTGAAATGATACCGATACTTGATGCAAAGGCAGTCAATGTAGTCCGACCTTTTTTAGTCATAATATTGGTAAAACTCAATTTAATTGCATTCCAATACGACATTTTAGTCCGTTTAAGCTTGAACGTGTCCTTCTCATCTTGAGGCTGATAAGGATCAGAATCATCAAGAATTTTACCGTCTTGGAAGTTAACAATTCTGGAAGCATATTCCTTAGCAAGTTCTGGGTTGTGAGTAACCATGATAACTAAACGATCTTTTGAAACGCGCTTAATTAACTGCATGATTTGTTCAGAAGTTTCAGTATCAAGGGCGCCAGTTGGCTCATCACAGAGTAAAATGTCGGGATCATTAGCTAAGGCTCGGGCAATTGCTACACGTTGCATTTGACCGCCGGATAATTGGTTAGGCTTCTTATTAATATGTTCCTTTAGACCAACTTCTGTTAAAGCCTCAATTGCTCGTTTGTGGCGTTCGTTAGTCGGCACACCTGATAAATTCATCCCCAATTCAACGTTGGCAATGATTGATAAGTGTGAAATTAAGTTATAATTTTGAAAAACGAACCCAACAGAGTTGTTACGGTATGCATCCCAGTCTGTTTCTTTAAAATTCTTGGTTGATTTGCCGTTAATAATCAAGTCACCTGAGTCATAGCGGTCAAGACCGCCGATGACGTTTAACATGGTTGTTTTACCAGAACCACTTGGACCTAAAATGGCAACAAATTCTTGATCGCGAAATGAAATCGAAACGTCATCAAGTGCATGTGTGACAGTATCGCCCACATGGTAGGATTTACGTAAATCTTTTAATTGCAGCATACTACTATCCTTTTCTTTAATAAAGTAATAACAAAAACTAGTTTAACATTGATAAAAAGATGAATCTAGGTTAAAAGCTTATTTTTAATATATGTCTTAAAAAATAATGTTACTAAATATAACGATAATATTTAAATTTTAACAAGTCCCATGGCAGTAAGAAACGCTAGTAGAATAAATGCTAACAAAATCAATGTGATAATAATCAAATGTCGCTTTTTATTCATTACGAGTACCCCGGCGAATTCACGGACAATGGCATTAGGCAAGAAATAAAATCTAGTATATGAACCTACACCGTTAGCATTAAGTCCTGCTGCGCGAGCAAAAAGAGCAGCCCGAAAAATATGGTAATTATTACTGAAGAATTTAGCCCGATAATTGTTATTGCCATAATCTTTAGCCGCTATTTTACCTGAAAAGAGCATGTTCTGATATGTATTTTTGGACTGATCCTCACAGAGAATGTCATTTGGTGCAATGCCACGGGCAAGGGCATACTCTTTCATTGCCTGGGCTTCGGGAATTTTTTCATCTTTGCCTTGGCCACCAGACATAATCAATTTGGGCATTTTATGTCCTTTAGCTACCTGCTTTTGCGCATATTGAATAGCTCGATTGATGCGGCTGGCAAGCAGCGGGCTAACTGTTTCACCATTATATAAGCCAGCGCCTAAAACAATTAAGTAGTCTTGGTTATATTGCCGTGGTACCAGCTGATAAAGGGCTAAGTTAACTAGAAAGTTGTAAGCAACTAGTAGCAGATACAAGACAACGGCAGGTGTGGCGTATAGTAAGGCTTTTAGCCAATCTGGCGCGCATTTAAATGGTCCGAGTATAGCAATTACCCAAACGACGATTAGAGCAAGACCAATAAAAAGGGTCAACAAGTTAGACAGTGTGTGACTTTCGCGCCGCCAAACAAAATAAGCATTCCATAAAAAGAAAAGCCAAGAAAAGGCGACCATTAAAACAATGCCAGTTACCAAAAATGCCAGCACGACAATATAAATATTAATTAGAATTTGTAAATTAGTTGCGAGAATTAACACGGTAAACCAAATGCCAAACGTTAAAATGAAGATGGTAAATAAAACACCATTAAATAGCCGCCTTGGTTCTTTTAGCCATGCTGTTAAAAAGATGATGAATGTGAGCAGTAATAAAATTGTTAAATAAGTAAATGGCTGATTTGAACTGAAAATTTGAAAAAAGTGCATCATATTTCTCCATTTTAGATTTTATGAGTTAAATCTATTATAATGAATACATTTAGAAAAGTCATAGAGAATAAAGGCTGAGGATTATGAAAAAATTGTTTAATTGGTTAGGAAATATTGCTGGCATTATTTTAGCATTTGCTAGTTATCAAATTTTGGAGTGCTTTTACTTTTTACCACACCAATTAGAAAAAATGTTGCATATTAATTATGAAATACTCATTGCTTTGACGATAATTGCAACCATTTTGGTAGTGGCTTTTATTTTTTATTTGTACCAAAGTCAGTTGAAAACGGAGAATGAGTGGCAGTTTAATCAATCACCGCACTGGGATGTTCGTCGCCTGTTAATTATGTTGTTAGGACTGATTTTAACTGTGGTGTGTGCTTATTCATTACAAATATTATTAGGGATGACGCAAAGTACTTCAGCTAATCAGGCAACATTGAACAAAATATCACTGCAGGCAGGAGGTTTATTCATTCCGATGGTTTGCATAATTGCGCCAATCTGTGAGGAAACAATTTTTCGGGGCTTATTTTTCAACACCTTTTTTATGAAAGAAACTAAGGTAAATAAGTGGCTGGGGATTGTTTGCAGCGGCTTTGTGTTTGCCTATATGCATGACCCAAATATCACCAAATTTATTATTATCTATTGGGTTTTAGGCTGCATCTTAGCATGGGTTTATATGACAACCAAAGATTTACGCTATTCGATATTAACGCATATGCTATATAACTCATTGCCTTATCTGTTAGGTGGTTTGTCATTTTATATAAAGTGAAGATTAGGATAAACAAAAAACTTTCAAGCAAAATCTTGAAAGTTTTTATTTTGAGATTTATTTATCTGCAATTAAACCTGTTTGTTTTGGGTTTTTCGGTTTAGTCTTGGCCAGTAAGGCTAAACTAATAGAAATCATGTCAACACATTCTTGCAAAATAGCGCCCCAGAATGCAGGAATTACACCGGTGAAGGCAATCAATTCAATAATGATGACAATACTGATAGCTGTCAAAACGTCAACATTGGCTACTTTCATTGTGTGTTTAGAAATGGCAACAGCATCGTTAACCTTGGATAAATCGTTGACCATGATGACTGCATCAGCGCTTTCACTGGCAGCTGATGCGCCTTTGGCGCCCATGGCAATCCCGACGTCGGCAGCAGTTAGACTAGGAGCATCATTAACACCATCACCGGTCATTACAACTGGGCGATTTTCTTGAGGTACTTCTTTAATTGCTTGGATTTTTTGTGCCGGCAAAAGTTCGGAGCGAATATCGTCAACACCTACTTCGTTACCAATCTTATCGGCAACGTCTTTGTGGTCACCGGTCAGCATCATAATGTGCTTACCACCTTGTCGCTTTAAGCGAGCAATTGTTGTAGCACTTTCTGGTCGTAATTGATCCTTGAAAGTAATGTAGCCAGCATATTGATTATCAATCGAAACATAAACAGCAGTGGAATTGACAGCACTAATTTTTTCATTAGGGGCGACATAATGTAATTTACCTACCTTAATAATATGATTATCAACCTTGCCGCTAATTCCTTCACTAGTTGTTTCTTTAATATTAGTAGCAGGCTTTAGGAGTTTCTTGTTCGTCACGCTAACTAAAGAATTAGCAATAATGTGGCTTGATTGTTGTTCGACACTGGCAGCATAGCTTTGAAGAGTTTCCTCATTGAAATTACTATTAGAAGAAGGAACAATTGCATCAATAACTAATTGGTTTTCTGTTAAAGTACCGGTTTTATCGAAGGCAAAGGTCTTAGCAGTAGCTAATTTTTCTAGGGTTGGACCTGACTTAACAATAATATGATTCTTTGACATTGAGCTCATGCCAGAAACTAGGGCAACTGGCGCCGCGATTAATAATGGACATGGAGAAGCCACAACCATAACTTCAGCGAAGTTAACCGGATTACCTGAGTGAACCCAAGCTGCTATCCCAATAACTAAGGAAATAACGGTAAATGGCACGGCGTAACGATCTGCCATTTTAACAAATTTTGCTGGTTGGGCTTGCGAGGATTTGACTAAGGAAACAATTGTTTGGTATTCAGAATCGCTAGCCTTTTTGGTTACAATCATTTCGACGGCATCACTACCATTAATTGATCCTGACATTAATTCGTCGCCAGGCTGTTTATCAACTGGTACAGATTCTCCGGTTAATGAGGATTGATCAAAACTAGATGTTCCTTTAATAACTTTACCGTCAACGGGAACTTGCTCACCAGGTTTGATTAACACATGGTCATCAAGTTTTAATTGGTCAACATCAATTGAAACAAGTTTATTGTTGACAATTTTGTTAGCGATACTTGGAGAATTGCTTAATAGTGAACGCAATTCCTTATCTGCTTGACCAGTAGCATAATCTTCAAGAGTTTCACCACCAGTCATCATAACTAAAATCATCCATTCGGCCCATTGGTCACCAATTAAAATAGTTGAGATAACTGCAATTACCGCTAGAATATCGACACCATAACGTCCCGTTTTGAAATCACCAACGATTTCTGTTAATAAGGAAATTGCCATCATGATACCAATAATATCAATTAAAATTGTTTGGATAGGAAAGTGTAAACTACCAATTTGAAATAAACTTTTGGCTTTTAAAACGAATTGACAGATAAGACCAATTACACCAGCAACTAGTACGAGGATAAATTTCCATTGTCGTTTTAAGTCCATTAATATAATGCCTCCACTAATTAAAATATTTGTATGAATATTATTCTAACACTAATTAAATCATCACTATAACTAATTGAAGATTAAAAAATATTTCCCGGGAAATAAAAAAGCAGGAGATATTTATCTCCTGCTTAGTCTAATAATCGCTTAACCTAATAATTTTATTACTTTGTTCCTTTGTATTGGTGCATTTTGGGGCACGATGAATATGTGTCTCTTGTTTATGCGGGGATATTCGAGAAGTAGACTTTAAGTATCCTGATTTAGCACGTTTAATTGCATCAATCACGTCTAATGATGACATCGTAATATAATCAGAATTATTACCATAATCATTTGTTTCAGCAAAATAGTGATTGATTTTTTCAATACCTTTAGCTGAAAAGTTTTCCTGCTTAGCCAAATCTAGCAAAAGGGCATGAAGTCTAGTAGCTGAAACCACTTCATGTTGCAACATTTCAAAAATCAAGGAAGAATTAACGTCAATTGATTTTAATCGCCGTGCAATTCTGTCTTTATAAAAAGCATTGATGATTCGTAAAATTTCATCAAAGTTATCGGAAGTATTGTTTAATTTTTTAAGCTTGATAATTAATGCTTCTTTTTCTTGTACTGATAATTCAGTGCCGCGAGGATATGAATTCTCCCTAATAATTGCATTGATTAAACTAGTTAGGTTGTTTGTGTCCGTTTTATATGGCATCGTAAACATCGTCCTATTCTATTTTATATTAGCTGTTATTTAATTTACTTCTTATAATGCAGCAATCTAAATGCAACCTGTAACGTTAATAAACAACAGTTTAAAATTATTAATAAATTAATATACAATCTACTAAAACGCTTATATATAGCGAAAATATGAATTTATCTTGCTTAAATTCATTATAGTACAATTCAGCTGAAAGTGAATATAAAAAGTAAATATCCGTAAAATAATTTTAATTATTTTACGGATATTTACTGAATTTTAGCAATTTATTTTTGGGTTATGTTATATTTTTCTTCGAAATTGTGAACAATGTAATTAAATGTTTTGATCCATTCACGTCTTGTTAATAGTCCTTGGAAAACGTCATAATCGTCAACAACAGGTAAAAATGCATTATCGACCAATAAATGTAGCTGCACTTCTAGGGCAGTTTGTGTAAAGCTTATTTTGTCAAAATCAGTCTGCATTACATCTCGAACTTTTAATTCGGATAGTGGCTCAAGCGATATTTCGTCGGTCTTCATCATTTTATCGGTAATCATTGCTAAGCTAAGAAGTCCAACAACGTGATTATGACTGTCTAAAACAGGAATTTTAGAATATTTAACTCGTGTTAAAATTAAGAACGCATGATAGAGCGGATTGTCATCTAAGACAACGGCGACTCTTGATGCAGGAATGAGGAATGCACCGGACTTTTCCTGAATCAGTTGCTTGATTGCGGGTGAGAACATAAATATGCCTTTCTCTATATAAGGGAAAAGGCTCGCAAATTGCGAGCCTGTTAGTTTTCATCTACTTTGAAGGAGTAAGAATGAATGAAATAAAAAAGTGGGAGTATGTAGCAAGTTCTTTTACTTGCTACAATATGCATGATAAACATAAATTATGAAGTTAGCGTGGAAAAACTATTATGAAATAGTAAAGAATTTCTTTAGAACTTTTAAAGACAAAAGAAAAACTCACGCAACACACGTGAGTCGAAAGGGATAGATATGAAATTGACTTATAAGTCATTTCGGTTTGTTCATTATTTATACTTGGAGGAGTATGAATGAAAAACAAAAAAGTTGAGTTGTAATATACGAGGTTTTTTAAGCCTTGTTTATTACCCTTTTAGTATAACTTGTAAATATGAAAAAAGTGTGACGAATTTAAAAAATAGAACATTTTTTTAATTATTAAAAAATTGTTTGCTAGCCTAATGCTTGTTATAATTAGACTGATTCTAATGTTAGATACTGCCTGATGGGCAATTAAGGAAAGAAATGGAACAAGAGAATTATCATAAAAAAATCATTTTTTGGTTACGTTTTGCAGGCTGGCTGTGTTTATTGCCAGCTTCAGCGTGGCTTTACTTATGGCAGCTCGCCAACAATTTTAGATTAGGAAGTTATTCTGGCTTAATTTTAGCAGAATTAATCATTACTGTTGTATTTGCGATATTTTTGTTAATAACGGCAAACAGCTCAAAATGGGAAAAATTACGTAATGTATTATTTTTACTGGTATTTGCTCTGTTATTTATTTCGTTAATCATCTTGATTCCGCTATATTTTGCTTATCGGAATTGTCGTAAACTGAATAAGTGATCGATATCCGGCTAAAAATGTTTAAATTTAGTAAAATCTACTAGGCTAGTATGGGGTTGCCTGTCAAATGTAGTAATATGGTTGTTAGTATATTTATTGTTATTGAGGGAGATATATGGATAAAAAAGAGAAAATTGATTCTCGGGGCAAACGAATAGGGAAATTTGTCCTGACAACAATTATTTATTGCGTTATTTTATTGGCGCTAATCTATTTGTATCAATATAGCGGCCTTACTTCGGTTCACTTTATTTACGACGAATTTTAAGGTGGTGTTACTAATATGATTAAAGACATAATTAAGAAAATTGACGAGATTGCGGCAGCTGATCCAGACCGAATTGCTTATGACTATCTTGGTCAAACTAATACTTATGGTGATCTTATGCGCCGCTCTAATGCTTGGGCACACAAGATTGCCAGCTTGAATATCCCAGAACATAGCCCAATTATGATTTGGGGCGGACAAACATTTGAAATGGTTGCCAGCTTTTTAGGCTGTGTTAAGTCGGGACATGCTTATATTCCGATAGCCAGCTATTCTAATGCAGAACGATTAGTGATGATTCAGGAAGTATCAGAAGCGCAAGTTGTCTTGGCAATTGACGATTTGCCAACAATTGATATAGCTCAATTACAAGTTATTCATCCAAGCGATATTGAAGATGGTGATTTTGCTGTTGATCCAGCTAATTTTGTTGGAGGTAATGATAATTTCTACATTATCTTTACTTCCGGAACCAGCGGTAAACCAAAGGGAGTTCAAATTAGTCATGATAACTTGTTGAGCTTTGTTAATTGGGAAATGGCTGATTTTGCGTTGCCTGAGCATCCAAGCTTCTTGGTTCAAGCACCATACTCATTCGATCTTTCTGTCATGAGTCTGTATCCAGCGCTTGTTGGTGCAGGTAAACTGGTTGTCTTGCCGCACGATGTAACCCAAAATTTTGCTCAATTATTTATGACAATGCCTAAATTGCAATTTAACGTTTGGGTATCAACTCCTTCATTTGCGCAAATGTGTTTCTTAGATAAGACATTTGATGGCGCGCACCATCCAGATTTAACGCACTTCCTATTTTGCGGCGAGGAATTGCCACATACTGAAGTAGCGATGCTGCGTAAGAAGTTTCCAAATAGTAAAATTTTCAATACATATGGTCCGACCGAAGCAACGGTTGCTGTTACGCAAGTTGAGATTACTGACGATGTGCTGGCTAAGTATGATCGTTTGCCAATTGGCAAGGTTAAGGAAGATACTCGAATTACGATTGATAAGTCTAAGGGTGATGAACCCAATGAAGGCGAGATTGTGATTGAAGGGCCGAGTGTTTCTAAGGGATATATGAATAATCCTGAAAAAACGGCTAAGGGCTTTTTCAAGGATCCTGCTGATCAGTACATGAGTCATCGTTCAGGAGACGAAGGTTTCTTTGATGGAGACATGCTGTTTTATCGTGGACGAATTGATTTTCAAATCAAATTTAACGGTTACAGAATTGAACTTGAAGAAATCAACCACTATCTTGGCAAAAATAAGTTTGTTGATCACGGTGTTGCTGCACCAAAATATAATAAGGATCACACGGTTAAGCAGATTGTCGCTGAAATTGAATTAAAAGATGGCGTTAAAGAGCAATATTCTGAAGCAGAAATCACCAAGGCAATTAGAGCTGATTTAGCGGATGGCTTAATGCCATACATGATTCCCCAACGCTTTGTTTACCGGGAAAAATTGCCGGTTTCACAAAACGGTAAGGTAGACATTAAAGCTGTAATTAAGGAGGTTAATGAGTAGTGAACTTCATTAACTTACAGCCTTATGGGAACCCACAGTACTTTATTTATCTGATTATTGGTTTATTACCGATGATTGTCAGCTTGTATTATGGGCACCGACTGAAAACTTATGAGGTTATCTTCTCGTTAGTTTTTCTGTTCCTGATTTTTGATGGTACTAAGTGGCAACAAGGTGTTAGCCTACTGATTTATTTGGTATTTGAATTACTGCTGACTTACGGTTATTTGCATTATCGCAAGGTTGGTAAAAATAAGACGTGGGTCTTTTATCTAGCAGTAATTCTAGCAATTATTCCACTAGCACTAGTTAAAATTCAAACGGCGTTTCCGAAGGCTAAAATTCCAGGTGTGCTTGCTTTCTTAGGTATTTCTTATATTACCTTTAAGACCGTGCAAGTCATTATGGAAATTCGCGATGGTGCAATTAAAGAAGTCAAGTTTGGGACATACCTGCGTTTTCTGTTGTTCTTCCCGACGATTTCGTCAGGTCCAATCGATCGTTACCGCAGGTTTGCTAAAGAATGTGATGTTGCACCAAAGCGCGAGCAATATGTCGATGATTTAGCACATGCTGTGCGTTATTTGTTCCAAGGATTTCTTTATAAGTTTGTTTTAGGCTGGCTTTTTGGGACATATTGGCTGCCGATTATTAGTAAATCGGCGTTAATTGCCGGTACTGCTGCTGGTGGGTTGAAGCTTTCCTGGTGGCTAGTTGCTTATATGTACTGTTACAGTATGTATTTGTTCTTTGACTTTGCCGGCTATTCATTGTTTGCTGTTGCGATTTCCTACTTTATGGGAATCCACACACCAATGAACTTTAATAAGCCGTTTATTTCGCAAAATATTAAAGAATTCTGGAATCGCTGGCACATGACGCTATCGTTCTGGTTCCGTGATTACATTTATATGCGGTTTACTTTCTTTGCAATGAAGAAAAAATTGTTTAAAAATCGTATTAGATTATCACAAGTGTCATATTTCTTACTATTCTTAATTATGGGATTTTGGCACGGCTTAACGTGGTATTACATTGTTTATGGCGCATTCCACGCAACAGCAATTATTATTAATGATTATTGGATTAGATTTAAAAAGAAACATAAAGAGCAAATTCCATCGAACAAATTTACAAAATGGTTTGCGATTTTTCTAACATTTAATGTTGTTTGTTTTAGTTTCTTGATTTTCTCCGGCTTCCTTAGTCAATTATGGTTTGGCTGGAAGTAACGGATAGTTTTATAAGAGGTTTTAAAAATGGATACTACAAAAGAAGTTTTAGCAATTTTACAAGATTTAACTGGTGAAGATTTGTCAGACAGAATGGACGAAGACATTTTTTCTAATGGCTTGATGGATTCAATGGCCAGCGTGCAAATGCTGCTCAGTCTGCAAGAAAAATTTGATATTGATGTTCCTGTTTCAGAATTTGATAGAACTGAATGGGATACGCCAGCTAAGATTGTGGCAAAGGTGGAAAATTTAGAAAATGAATAACAAACGCCGACTGTGGCAGATTTTTGGCCCGGTTCTCTGCGCTATAATCTTGCTTTTGGTGATTTTGTTACTGCCATGGGAACGAACTTTTTCAAAAGGTTCGATTTATCAGGCAGCTAATTCACAGACGACAACCATTTTTAAGGGCTCGCGAATGAAGCAAAATGCCTTTGATGAGGGTTATGTTCCGTTTTACGGTTCAAGTGAATTGTCGCGAATGGATCCACTGCATCCAAGTGTTTTAGCTGAAAAGTATCACCGCAATTATCGACCGTTCCTGCTTGGTGGACCTGGTAGCCAATCTTTAGCCCAGTTTTTAGGGATGCAGGGAACAGCGGAGCAGTTAAAGAATAAAAAAGCAGTGGTGATTATTTCGCCGCAATGGTTTACGAAAAAGGGTCAAGACCCAAATGCGTTTACCCTGTATTATTCGCCGCTACAAGCTTGCAATTTCTTACTAGGAGTAAAGAAAAACACCATTGCTAATCGGTATGCGGCTAGACGATTTTTGCAGATGCCGGAAGTAAAAGGCGAAATTAAGTCAGGGATGCGTAAGGTTGCGCAAGGTCAGCAATTAAGCGGAACCCAGCGGTTCATTTTGGAAAATCAAAGGCGAATGTTAAATACAGAAGATAAATTCTTCAGTACCTTCCAACTGCGTGATCGTATCCAGAAAATTAACGAACGTGCTAAGCTGCTTCCTGAACAATATTCAGTTAAAGGTCTTGAGCAAGTTGCTGATGAGCAAGCAGCCAAACATACTAATTCCAATCCGTTTGGGATTAATAACAGCTTCTTTAGGGCACGCTTAGATAAAAAGAATTTGCGTAAGTTGAAAAACAGTCAACGTAAATTTGATTATACTAAATCAGCTGAATACAGTGATTTTGAATTGATGCTGCAGCAGTTTGCTAAACAACATACCAACGTGCTGTTTATCATACCGCCAATTAATCATAAGTGGTCAAACTATACTGGTCTATCGCAAAAGATGTACCAGAAGTCAGTATCTAAAATTAAGTACCAACTTGCCAGTCAGGGTTTTACTAACGTCGAAGACTTATCAAGACGTGGCGGGCAAAAGTACTTTATGGAAGATACAATTCACCTTGGTTGGCGCGGCTGGGTTGCAGTCGATCAAGCGGTTAAGCCGTTCATGGCGAAAACTAACTTGCCTTATAACTATAATATTCATAACTATTTTTACACCAAAAAATGGCAAAACAAGCCATATGCGGTTAGTGTAACGGATAGAACGCCTCTAGATACAAGTCAGAAGGAAAGTTTAAAAGACAATTAGTGCGCCAGAAAATTGATGCTCTGGGAATAAAAGGCTCTGTTTTAGTAATTAAAAATGGTAAAACTTTGCTGGACTATGCCACAGAAAACACGACTGACACTAGTTATTTAATTAATTCTGTCCAAAAGTCGATGACCGCGGCAATGGTAATGCACGAGGTGCAAGAGGGTAATTTAAGTTTACACGATCATCTTAGTAAGTTTTATCCGGAAATTCCGGGAGCTAAAAAGATAACAATCAAAAATCTGCTGTCAATGACAGCTGGTCTTGACTTAAAGCCTGGAGCCAATTTGGGACAAAAACATTTTATTTCTGATAATAGTAATATTAATCATGATATTGCTAAAACAATGTTTACCGCAAAAATGTTAGGGAAATGGCATTATAGCTCACTTAACTATATTTATTTATGCGGCATTATGACACAGATTACTGGTAAAAGTTATGAGCAATTGTTTCGAGAAAGCTATGTTAAACCGCTGCAATTAAAGCATACGGCATTCTTATGGTCGAAATCAGAAAAAATTATTACTAGTGGTTTAGTACCAGGAATGTTTTATCGTGATGGACGCTACCTTGTAGTTAAGCATAAAACGGCTTTGCGTGATGCTCGTAATGAACTTGGTGCTGGGTCTGTTGTAATGTCAAATGAAGATATTGCTAAAGTAATGCATTATATTTTAGCTGGAAATATTTTGACAAATAAAAGTCGTAAGTTATTGTATGCAGCGGGACCACCGGCATACTATAATGGCGGGCTGTACAATAATGTTAAGTACAATCTTAAAACTGCTAACGGTGCTGGCGATGGCTATTATACCTTTGTGCGCAGCACTGATAATGGTCGAACGATGATGATTATTCAGTCTAACCAAACTAATAGTGGTCAGTTCGTTATTTTGAAAGCAGAAATTAATCAAATCATGGCACAGTTGCTGGGTTTGAAGTCTGGTAGTGAAAATATAACAGGTTAAGTCTTGTCTTTTGCTAGATTGCATGCTAAAATCTTGTTGTGTCGTTATAGGAAAGTATTCATTTTCTCCGGTAGCGAAAATGCTAACTTCTATATGTGGTCAGTAATAGCGACACAAAACTGTGTGAGCTTAGTTCTAATGTTGGTGGAACTAGGCTTTTTTGATACTTAAAATTCTGCCGTCTTGGCTAAGGATAGTGTATAATGTGCTTATATTAATAAAAAATAAGAAGGGGTACAATCATGACCAGAGCAGAATTAAAAGCAGAGGCAAAAAAGAAATTGCATGGTAATTGGCGTTGGGCAATTACGGTAGCTTTGATTATCTCGTTAATTAATGTAATTATTGCTAGTCCCAGCTATGCTCAATTTGCTGTTCATGGCAATCTTGCGGGATTTGATTACAAGTCTCAATCACACTGGTTTCTTCAAATATGTTTATCAATTTTGATTAGCTTTTTTGCATTAAGTTATGCAGTAACCTTTTTGAATTTATGTGATGGTCGCAAGGAAAATGCTGTCAAATCGGCTTTTTCAGCCTTTTATGATAATCTCTTTATTCCCGAATTTTTTAATTATTTGCTGCAAAATGTTTTTGAGTTTTTATGGGCATTATTGTTGATTATCCCTGGCATAATTAAAAGCTATTCGTATGCACTGACACCGTATATTGTTAAAGACATGGTGGATAGTGGTCAGCAAGTTAGTTTTACTGCTGGTGTTACGGCCAGCAAGCACCTAATGGCTGGGCATAAGTGGCAGCTATTTGTCCTTGATTTAAGTTTTATCGGCTGGTATTTTTTGCTTTGTGGAATAGGAATTCTGCTAGGTGTTGGTTTTTCTTTCTTGATTAAGGCAACAGGGCTTTTTCGGATTTTTGCTAATACGGCAATGGTTAGTCTATGCGTTGGGCTTGGTTCATTAGTTTTGATACCGTATGTTCAAGCAACCAAGGCAGAATTTTATCGTAATTTAGCGGGTAATCAATTTAAATAATAAAAAAAGCAGAAGTTTAACTTCTGCTTTTTTAGTTATTCAATTTTTAAAATCTATTTAAGTCGTCGATGCTATTTTGGAATAAGTGTTCAGAATATGCAGTACTTGCTCCGCTGACACCATCTACTTCTTGTAAAGCTTCCTTAACTTGGCTGGTGCTAAGATGATCAACAAGAAAAGACTCCAGTGCATTATTGGTCAACTCGTTAATATCAGATTCATTAATATCAAGATATTTTTCTACCAATTTTTCTGTTTTTTCGTTTAACTCAATTCTTTTTTTACTCATTTTTTCACCTTTCACAATCACGTTTATTATAGCATTTTTTAAAATTTACTGTTAAAAAAACACAAATTGGTTGAAGCTGGTAGACTTAAAATAGATAGATATTTAAGTGCTAGTTTATTTTGTTTAGTATAAAAGTAAAGGCGTAAATAATGATTGATTTTTCTGCAAAAATTGTGGCATGGCTACGGCAACGGTCCTTTTTTCAAGCGGCGCAAAAAACACTGGTAATGTTAATGCCGATCGCTGTTTTGGGCTCATATTTTCAACTGTTATTTGATCTTGTATTTTCGCCGAATGGTTTAATTTACAATATTTTTGGCTTGGACAAAATTTTAACAGATCATTGGTGGTATGCCGGTTCTTTTGTAACTCGTGGGATGGTGCAGATAACTTTTGGCGTCTTTGGGGTCTATGCTGCCTATTTTATGGCACGTTATACTGCGCAAATTTATCATCGAGATTCAACTATGGCGGGAATGGCCGCTGTTTTAGTTATTTTGTTTTGCTCATATTCTTCAAGCACCGGGCGAGATAATCGTCTGTCCTTTACAATGGGCTTATTGCAAGTGGATGGTGTTTTTATTGCGTTAATTGTTGGTTATTGCGTAGGGCAAGTGTTCCATCTTCTGGACAAACAGTATGTGATTGTCAAAAGTGAAAATACCGCAAGAATTCGGCACCGGGCGTGGATAAGTATGCTGCCAATGGCTGTGTCACTAATGTTAGGGATTGTTTTTGGTGTCATTATTTATGAACTGCAGATAAAAACGTTAAATTCTGCCAGCTTTAATGAACTTATCAGCCGGGTACAAACAACTAATAATTTGGCTGAGGTGATGTTACTATCGGTAGTAATTACACTGTTAAGCTGGCTGGGCATTGGTTATCCACTGCGCTCGATTTCGGGGACGATTAATAATGCTTATACGGCTGAGAACCTAACTTATGCACTGCATCATGGTAATTCGTGGAATGTGCCGTATAAGTTCTTGGGTAGCTCGCTAATTAATAGTTATGGAATGATGGGAGGTGCTAGTATTGTGCTGACAATTATCGTGGTAATTCTTCTTAGACGCAAAAATCGTGAGATTGAGACGCTTGCCTTGTTTAGCCTGTTACCGGCAGCCTTTAGTTCAACGTTAGGTTTTGCCATCGGGATGCCGCTGATTTTAAACCCATTATTTATTTTGCCGGAATTATTATTGCCGCTGATTAATATGCTGCTTGCAGCTAGTGCAATCAGCCTTCATATTTTGCCAGTGTGTGTCTATCCAATTTTAAAAGGCACCCCAGGAATTTTAATTCCGTTTTTTGGGACTAATGGTGATTGGGTAGCGTTAATTTTCCCAATAATTTTATTTATATTGGACATCTGTCTACTAATTCCAGTAATTAAAATTGGTGAAAAAATCGAACTGCGGCTAAATCTTGAGTAAGAAGGTGCAATAATGCGTAAAAATAAGAATCTTAAATGGTTGCTCTTATTAGTAGTCATTTTAATTTTACTGGCGATGCCAGGATATAGCTGGATGAAAAAGTCTAACAATGCTCGTGCCGAACGTAGTAAGTCATTATTGTCACCAGTTATCATGGTTCCGGGGTCAAGTGCGACGACTGAACGATTTAACCAGTTGATTGACCAATTAAATAAAACAACACTGCATCGTCATAGTGTCTTAAAAGTCAATGTTTCACGTGAAGGGAGATTGTCTTACAGCGGTTCAATTAATAAAAATGATCTGGAACCCTTTATTATCATTGGTTTTGATAATAACAAGGATGGTTACGCTAATATTAAAAAGCAAGCCAAGTGGCTGGATATCGCCTTTGATTCGTTAATGAGCAATTATAAGTTTAATAATTTTAAGGCGTTTGGTCATTCTAATGGTGGATTAATCTGGACGTATTGGTTGGAGCATTACTATGCTGATTATTCCGGTGAAACCAAGATGACGTGCTTAATGACTTTGGGAACACCGTATAATTTTACGGAAAACAATATCGATAACCACACGCAAATGCTAGCTGATTTTATTAAGAGTCGGTCAAAATTACCTAAAAACTTGCGGGTATATTCGTTATCTGGCGGCAAAAATTATGAGTCTGACGGGATTGTCCCTGAATCAAGTGTTGCAGCAGCTAAGTTTATTTTTCAAAATCAAGTGAAATCTTATACGGCAATGACAGTGACAGGTAAAGAAGCTGATCATTCAGATTTACCGCAGAACAAGCAGGTTGTTCAACTAATTAGACAATATTTGTTAAAGACCGAGCGCCAGCCAAGCCCAAATAAGTAAAGGAGAATAGATATGAAGTACCAAGAGCAGCCAACCCAAATTGAAGTACGCGGTGGCCGCGTGAACAACTTGAAGAATATCAATGTCAATATTCCTCTGCATCAGTTTGTTGCTATTTCAGGACTTAGCGGCTCCGGAAAATCAAGTTTGGCGATGGGAATTTTGTATTCTGAAGGTGCAAGACGCTATCTTGATTCACTTGCAACCTATACCAGACGCCGAATTAGCCAAGTGGGGCGAGCTACTGTTGATGAAGTAAAGCATATTCCCTCGGCTTTGGCGTTAAGACAACGCCCAACAATTCCGGGTGTACGATCAACGGTTGGGACAGTGACCGAAATTTTTAATATTTTACGGCTGATTTTTTCACGGTTAGGCTCGCCGGTTTGTCCTAATGGGCATCGCGTGGCACCAACAATTAAAATTGCCCAAGCAATGGACTTAACAGGAGAGGCAATGGGGCAGATAACTTGTCCCACTTGCGGCGTTAAATTTTGTGCTTTTAGCGCCGAAGACTTCGCCTTTAACTCAGATGGTGCTTGTAAGCAATGTCAGGGGCTAGGAACGGTCGAACAGATTGATGATAGTAAGATTATCGCTGATAAAAATTTATCGCTAGAACAGGGCGCTGTGGCGACGTGGCAAATACCAGGACGTAACTGGATGTGGCGGATTGCTCATGAACTGGGTGTTCGCACAGATATTCCTTATCGTGAATTGACTGCTGAAGAAAAAGATATTGTCTTACATGGTGAAGAACGTAAAATTCCAATTGACGTTCCAACTTCAACTGGACGGGTGTACCATTTAGATGCCTTGTATGAGAATGCCTATAACGCTGTTGCAAATTCGCGCAAAACAACTAAGTCGGAACGTGGCTTAGAGCGGATTAATGCTTTTTATCGTTTTAGTACTTGTCCACGTTGTCATGGCTCGCGGATTGATCCTAGTCGCTGGACACAACTAGTTGCTGGTAAAAATATTGTAACGGCAGAGCAGTTAACTTTAGGTCAGCTGGATAGCTATATGCAGGAAATTTTGGCCGAATTGCCAGAAGATATGCAGGAATTGGCAAAGAACTTAACTGGTGAATTGCTGCATCAGGTTAAACCGCTATTAAAGTTGGGGTTGGATTATTTAAGTTTATCGCGGCAAGCCAACACTTTATCAACAGGCGAATTGCAGCGAATCCAGTTAGGACGAACTTTAAGAACGGAAACAACGGGAGTACTGTATGTTTTGGATGAGCCATCAGTTGGTCTGCATCCGGATAATGTAGCGGGATTGATAGATGTCTTTCATGAATTAGTTAATCAAGGCAATTCTCTAGTGGTTGTTGACCATGAAACATCAATTATTAATGCCGCCGATTGGATTATTGAGATTGGTCCAGGTTCTGGCAGTCAGGGCGGACAAATTATCGCTCAAGGTACACCTAGTCAGATTAAGCAAAATAAAAATTCACATATTAGTCCTTATTTAACGGGAAGTGCAGCTTTGCAAGTTAGACCGCAGGTACAAGCAGCCACCTTATTTGCCCAAGGCAAAATTGCGTTTACGGTTACTGACCGGTTTAATTTGCATGACGTTCACGCACAGATTCCGGTCGGACGGCTGACTTCAATTACTGGTTTTTCTGGTGCTGGTAAGACAACGATGATCCTTGATTCACTTTTACCAGCACTCAAGGCACAAAAAAATCATGAAACTTTGCCGACATGGGTTAAAGATCTGACAGCTAGTGGCATTACTAATGTGGTTAGTGTCGATTCTGCTCCGGTTGGTAAAAATCAGCGGTCGACGGTTGCGACGTATACCGATATCATGACGAGTTTACGCAAATTATTCGCCAAGCAGCCATTGGCAAAGGAGTTAAAATATAAGGCCACGCATTTTTCTTATAATAATAAAGAAGGCGCGTGCCCAGCTTGTGGTGGTACTGGGGTAATTGCACTTGATATACAATATTTACCTGATATGGTGGAAACCTGTTCTGTCTGCGGCGGTCGTCGGTATAATTCTAAGGTCCTGCAAGTTAAATGGCAGGGTTTGAATATTGCTGATGTTCTCGCCCTTTCGGTTGATGATGCACTCGAAGACGGATTGTTTGCGGAAGTGCCGGCAATTAAAAAAACAGTCACGACTCTGCATGATATGGGTTTGGGTTATCTGCATTTAGGTGAGTCAACTCCAACCTTGTCTGGTGGTGAGGCGCAGCGGCTTAAATTGACTAGTCACTTGCATCATAAGCAAAAAGGCAGTTTATTTGTCTTTGATGAACCAACTGTGGGTTTACATCCGTCTGATGTGCGGACACTATTAAATATTTTGCAAAAATTGTTAACCCAGCAGGCAACGATTATAACGATTACACATGACCTGGATGTGATTGCCAATAGTGATTATATGATTGACATGGGACCACGTGGCGGTCAGCAAGGTGGTCGGATTGTTATTAGCGGCCGACCTGTGGATATTTATCAAACTGGAACCAGTTTAACTGCCAAATATTTGCGTAAGCATTATGATTTGTATCAAAATAAAAATAATTAATCTATACAAAATGCTGATAAATCAGCATTTTTTAATTTGTTTAAAGTGAGGGTTAAGAAAATTAATGAATTGTGGAAAAGTGAGCTAAATAATTTGCTATTTGTGGATAACCTGTTATAATTTGGGATGTAAAGAAATTAGCACTCGGATATAAAGAGTGCTAATTTAAAAAACAAAAACTACAATAAGGGGTGTTAATAAATGGCATACTTTGATAATGATTTTGATAATTTATTTAACGAATTAAATGATTCTTTCTTTGGTAATCTGAATGATTCAAATAATGGTTCAATTCCGATCCATTATTCAGGTAATATGAACTTGTCACCGCAGAATTTCAATGGTCAAGGACAGGTAGCAGGTCCAGAGCAAAAGCAAGAAAAGCCAATCGGTGTTGATTTAGTTGAACAAGCTAAAGAACATAAATATGATCCAGTAATTGGTCGAGATGAGCAGATTAAAGAAGTAATTGAAATTCTGAGTCGGCGGAAAAAGAATAATCCGGTATTGGTTGGTCCTGCTGGTGTTGGTAAGACCGCGATTGTTGAAGGTCTAGCACAAAAGATTGCGAGCGGCGATGTTCCAGACAAGATGAAGGACAAACATATTATTGACGTTAATATTAATGATATGGTTGCCGGCTCTAGCTTACGGGGCAGCTTTGAAGAGCGCTTGAAGAAGGTTATTGATCAGGCTAAGAAGGATCCAAATATTATCTTGTTCATTGATGAATTGCACAACATTGTTGGTGCTGGATCAACTGACTCCGAAAATAACAGCGGCGATGCCGCAAACATCCTGAAGCCTGCTTTGGCAAGTGGTGACTTGAACTTAATTGGGGCTACAACCACTGGTGAATACCGTAGAATTGAAAATGATGCAGCTTTGGCACGGCGGTTCCAACCAGTACAGGTACCGGAACCATCAGCTGACGTTACCGTTAAAATCTTGGAAGGACTAAAGAAGAAGTACGAAGATTACCACCACGTTAAGTATGATGATAGTGCTTTGCGCTTAGCTGTTGAATTGTCGCAGCGTTATATTCAAGGTCGGCACTTACCAGATAAGGCAATTGACTTAATGGACGAAGCTGGTGCTAAAAAGGGTCTAGATACAGTTCCAGAAGATGAAGCTAGTCTGCAGGAACGGATTGAGCACCTTGAACATGAAAAGAAAGAGGCTGCTGAAAAGGAAGATTATGCTAAGGCTAGTGATTTAAAGAAGCAAATTCAAGAATTGACCGATAAAAAGGATCATGTTCATGATGTTGCAACCCCAAGGGTTACGGATCAAGATATTTATGCCTTAATTGAAGCAAGAACCAAGATCCCGATGAGTGAATTGCATGCAAGTGAGGGACAGCATAATCTTGACTTAGCTAAACGACTTAAGAAAGCGGTAATCGATCAAGATAATGCCATTGATATTATTACTGATGCGATTGCACGTAAGCAGGTATTCAAAGATAATGATCGTCCAACTGGCTCATTCCTGCTCACAGGACCTACCGGTGTTGGTAAGACAGAATTAGCTAAACAATTGGCAATTCAGTTGTTTGGTGGTGAAAATCACCTAATTAGACTTGATATGTCAGAATACCAAGACCAAATGGCAGTTAATAAGTTGATCGGTTCTGCCCCAGGTTATGTTGGTTATGGTGAAGGCGGTCAATTAACTGAAAAAGTTCGTCACCAACCATACAGTTTGATTTTATTTGATGAAATTGAAAAGGCTAATCCACAAGTCTTTAACGCACTTTTGCAAATTATGGACGATGGTCGTTTAACCGATGCGCAAGGAAGAACGGTTTCCTTTAAGGATACAATCTTGATTATGACTTCTAATGCCGGCTTTTCTGACAATCTGCTTAAAGATGGCAAGGTCGATCATGATAAGATGATTAAGGCACTGGAAGCTTACTTCAGACCAGAATTTTTGAACCGACTTGATGCAATTGTGCCATTTAACTCATTGAGTGAAGAAGATATGACTAAGATTATCGACATTTATCTCAAAAAGATGGATAAGGTCCTTGCTAAGAGAAAAATCAAGGTTGATGTTTCACATGAAACGAAAGCTTATCTTGCAGAGAAGGGCTATGACAAGAAGTTTGGTGCACGGCCATTGCGTCGGGTAGTTGAACAGGATCTGGAAACACCAATTGCCAAATTATTGATGAAGGAACCAGACACTAAAGAAGTTAAGTTTACTGCTGATGATCAGCATGTATACTTGAACGGTGAGGCGATATTGGACATTAATCCCAAAGTAGAAGCTGAAGCCGAAAAAGTCGAAAAAGAAGAGAAATAATTTAATATGGAAAACGTCACTTTTTTGGAAGTGACGTTTTTTAGTATATATGTAGTAAAGCTTCGATCTGCTATTGACATCTGTAACTTTATGGTTTAAATTAGTTAACAATTAAATAATTATGAAAATAATCTGGTTTAAATTTTCATATCTATCCCAAGGATTAAAAATTGGAGGCACTCTGATGAAACAAAAGGTAGAAGATCTTGATTGGAATAATCTCGGTTTTGAATATCGTGATCTGCCATATCGTTACGAAGCTAAGTATAAAGATGGTGAATGGCAAGAAGGGAAGTTAGTTGAAGATTCAACTGTGACCCTTTCTGAAGGAGCAGAAGTTTTGCACTATGGGCAGGAAATTTTTGAAGGATTAAAGGCTTATCGGAGAAAAGATGGCAAGATTAATCTTTTTCGCCCAGACCAAAATGCCCATCGGTTTTCGTTGTCAGCTGAACGCTTAGCAATGCCTCCTTATCCCGAAGATAAGTTCGTTGAGGCCGTTAAGCAAGTTGTTTTGGCTAATAAAGAATACGTTCCACCATATGACAGTGGTGCAACGCTGTATGTTCGGCCATTTATGATTGGAACTTCGCAGGCTTTGGGGGTTGCAGCAGCAACAGAATATACTTTGCGGATTTTTGCCACCCCAGTAGGGGCATATATTAAGGGCCTAAATCCAGCAGCTTATAAAGTTAGTCCATACGATCGTGCCGCTTATGCTGGTACCGGTCAAGCTAAGACATCAGGTAATTATGCCAGCAGCTTGCTGCCATCAGTTGAAGCCCATAAGAAAGGCTTTGCTGATTGCTTGTATCTTGACCCACGTGAGCACAAGTATGTTGATGAGTTTGGTGGTGCTAACTTCTTTGGCATTACTCAAGAAGGTCAATTTGTAACGCCAAAATCTGAATCAATTTTGATTTCCATCACTAAAAAGTCGCTGCTTGAAGTAGCTAAACGTCAAGGCTTGAATCCTGTTGAACGGCAAATCACTTTGGAAGAAGCCTTTAACATGAAAGAAGCTGGGGCAATGGGCACGGCAGCTGTAATTTCGCCAGTTGGTTCGATTACGTATAATGGTCAAAAGCATGTTATCTACAGTGAAGAAAAGACCGGTCCAGTTACGACTAAGTTGTATAATGAGCTGATTGCTATCCAATATGGTGATAAGACTGGCCCTGAAGGCTGGGTACAGACAATCGATTAGAATTTTGATAATTAATAAAAGGGCACGGAAATTTCCGTGTCCTTTTTGAATAATTTGATTTTAAAGCACCTCAAGTTTTAAAACTTGAGGTGCTTTTTTTGTTGGTTAGATTTTGATCTGACTTAGCTATTTGGCAATATACAGTATGGAGTTTGGCACATTTATTTCATATAATAGTATAGTTGTTTAATTTTACAAACCACGTATGGAAGATGGGTTAGAAATGAAAAATAAAAAAGCAGGCGATAAATTAGGCTTCAGTGCCATGGTTTTTCTTGCAATTAACATGATAATTGGCTCCGGTATTTTTTTAACACCTGGAAGTGTAGTTAAACAGGCTGGAAGTAAAACTCTACTGGTTTACCTTGCAGCAGCACTGGTTGCTACGATTTTGGCGATGTCGTTTGCGGCAGCAGCTAAGTACGTTAATAAGGCCGGAGCATCTTATGCGTATTCAAAGGCCGCATTTGGTCCTAAGTTTGGCTTTTATATTGGCACGACGTGTTATTTTGCGACTAGTGCTGTTTGGGGTGTAGCTTCTGTTGGAATTACTAAATCAACGATTTCGATTTGTGGAGGTGATCCAAACAATATAGGTAACGTTACATTGGGGTTGTTGACCTTGATAATATTAGTAACGATTGTTAATTTATTTGGTCAAAAAATCATCAAAAGAGTAATGAATTTGGCAACGATTGGTAAATTAATAACGCTAGTCTTAATAATTGCTGCAGGTGTCATTGTGTTATTGATAACAGGGGTATCGCACCATTTAAATGCAGTGGATCAAGTTACTGTTCATGGACACACTGTTATTCCAACTTTGACAACAAGCGGCATGGTAATGGCGGTAGTTTCCGCTTTTTATGCTTTTACCGGCTTTGAATCTGTTGCTTCTGGTGCAGAAGATATGGAAAATCCTGAGAAAAATCTCCCGCGCGCAATTCCACTAGCAATCTTGGCAGTTGCCATAGTTTATATTGGTGTCTTGACGGTTGCTTTGAAGCTAAATCCTACGGCATTAATTAAGACTAACCAAGTGATTGCTTTGGCGGCAATTTTTAATAATGAAATCTTGCGCGATATAATTTTAGTAGGCGCACTGATTTCAATGTTGGGACTCAACTTTGCTTATAGCTTTAGTACACCGCGAATCTTAGAGGCAATGGCACGAGAGCATCAGGTATCGCCAAAGTTAACGCAGCGGACTAAAAGGAATTTTCCCGTCAGAACGTATGCTATTTCTGCTGTATTGGCAATTTTGATTCCTTTGGCTTTTCAATATAATATGACAAATTTGATTACGTTAAGTGCAATTGTCCGTTTTTTGGAATTTACAGTTGTACCACTATCGGTCATTCGGTTTTATTATGGTAAAAGCAAGGAACAGATTTTGGCTGCTGATAAAAACGTGTGGACTGATCTAATTATTCCGGTGATTGCAGTATTATTGGTCATCTTTTTATTAGTTGAATATAATTGGCGCGAACAATTTGGTATTGTAGTCAATAGCCGTGTTATTGGTATTAATTGGTTAGCAATTGTTGCCATGATTTTTGGCTTCTTTGTTTTGCCTTTTTTGATGTATTTGATTTCGCGGCCACAGCAAAAGAATTAAATAAATATTTCTTAGAATTGAGTTGATACTCAATTCTTTTTTTATAAACAAATATCATACTATCATTGAGTTTTACTATTATAATATGAATAATTATAATGGTGAAAACAGCTATAAGGAGCATACTAATGGGAAAGAGTAAGAATGATAAACTAGGCTTTTGGTCGATTGTTCTTTTAGCAATCAATTCAATTATTGGGTCAGGAATTTTTTTAACCCCAGGCAGTGTGGTTAAGCAAGCTGGTAGTCAGGCATTATTGGTATATTTGATTGCTGCCATTTTTGCCGCAATTTTGGCTGTTTCGTTTGCGGCTGCTGCCAAATATGTTACTAAGTCAGGAGCTTCGTATGCTTATTCTAGAGCTGCATTCGGTAATAAATTTGGCTTTTATATGGGTATTCTGCGTTACTTTTCCGCTAGTGTAGCTTGGGGTGTAATGGCAGTTGGCGTGATTAAAGCAACTATTTCTATTTTTGGTGGTGAACCAGATAATCTACTAAACGTTACAATTGGTTTTATTGTTTTAATGTTACTACTGACCGTTATTAATTTATTTGGTCAACGAATTGTTAAATATGTGATGAATATTGCGACGGTTGGAAAATTAGGAGCACTAGTTTTAATTATTACTGTTGGCTTAATTTTGGTATTAATTGCTGGCAAAACTCAAGGATTAACCAGAGTTGACCAGCTTAATTACGGCGGTCGACCAATTGTATCAAGCTTGACACCTACTGGCTTTGTGATGGCACTTGTTTCTGCGTTTTATGCCTTTACTGGTTTTGAAACAGTTGCCTCTGGTTCCGAAGACATGTATGAACCAGAGAAAAATCTCCCGCGCGCAATTCCGCTGGCAATTTTTATAATTGCAGTAATTTATATTGGTGTTGTTGCAGTTGCAATGCTGCTAAATCCTTTGGCATTGGTGACAACCAAGCAAGTGGTTGCAATTAGTGCGATCTTTGATAATAAAATTTTGCGGGATGTAATCTTGGTAGGAGCCTTAATTTCAATGTTTGGCGTTAATATTGCCGCGAGTTTTAATACACCCAGAATTTTGGAAGCAATGGCGCGTCAAAGACAGCTATCTGTAGTTTTAACTAAAAGAACTAAGAATAATTTTCCAATTCGTACATTCTTAATTTCCGAGCTGCTGGCAATTTTGATTCCACTTTCTTTTCAATATAATATGACGAACTTGATTACGCTAAGTGCAATGGTCAGGTTCTTAGGCTTTATTATTGTACCGCTTGCTGTAATTCAATTTTATCGTGGTAAAAGTAGACAGCCGGTATTATCAGGCAAGAAAAATTTTAAAACAGATGTTGTAATACCGATATTGGCGATAATTCTTGTGCTTTTGCTGCTGGTTGAGTATAACTGGCGGGAACAATTTGGCATTGTCCAAAATGGCAAAGTTATTGGTATCAATTGGTATGCAATCATGATGATAGTATTTGGCTTTGTTATTTTACCGTTAATTATGTTTTGGCTTTCAAGAAAAGAGCCGGGAAACAAATAAAAAATGATAGGTGCTTAGTAAATTAATATTGGCAGCAGCTTAACGCCGCTTGCTGTCAAACAACAGTTGTCATCAGCTGGGCGTGAATTGTATCGGGAATTGTTGGTACCAGAACTTAGCGATCAACAAATAGGCATAGGTATTATACAGATTTTTCATTAGGGGACTATTAATGTTTATAATCTTAATTTTTATTAGTATTATTTGCTTAATTACAGGCGCTATGATGCTATTTAGTGCTAAAAATAAATTTGGCTCAATATTTTTTCTAATAATTGGAATATTGTTTTTAGGAGTACCAGTAGCTATATTTTGGTTTAGAGCCTGTTAGTACTATGCGGTAGGGTGAGATCTATGTCCCATCTTTTTTGTATTGTTTCTAGCAGTGGCATGGATGACTTTTTTATTTTAGTAATCGTTTTCAGATAAGTGGTATTATATATCTATAAATATTTTTGAGAAAGGGATTGAAAATGAAAAAAGTATTTAAACTGATATTGACGGCAGTGTTAATGACTACTACCTTGTCAATTACTGATCTAACAAGTAAAACCACAGTATCGGCACAGTCAATATTGAGTAGTAGTTTATCTAGTAAAGCTTGGACTAAAAAATTAGCTAAGGCTGGGTATGTTTTTGAATTACCAAATAGCAGTAAGGGCGCACTTTATAAAAATACGGCAGCTAAAGGTGGCAAGCCATATACTAAAAAGGTACTTGAAAGAATTCTAAACCAACATACGCTGTTTAAAGTAAAAAAATTAACAAAGGTTAAAAACGGAATATCAGTTGATTTGGTTTCCAAGAATGGTAAATACAAGGGTTATACAACTTATATAAACGGAATTTATAACAAAAATTTATCTAATAAGGATTTACAGCCGCTAATTAATGTCGAACTAAGTGTGATGGAAGCTAAAGACAATAATAAGCCTACGTCAGTTTTATTAGAGCAAGTACAGACACTGGCTAGTGGATTAACCGGCAAGAATAAGCAAATAGCTGATACTTCAATTAAGCAATTAAAACAATTTTTAAAGCATGATGATTTATCTGAAACACCAGTACTTCTAATTGGTAATATCCGAGTAACTTATTAGCAAATTAAATAAAGGGTGAGTAATTATTTTTACTCACTCTTTTTTGTGTTGTAAGTATACAATTAGCCCTAAGAAATAAACAGTTTTAGTTAAGTAACGGTACGGCATTGCCATCAAGTAGCAGCATAACCGCAACTATAATAAATTGATTAGATAATTCATGTAAAAGTTTAGAATACTTATTTTTAGTATTAGTAAGCTTAAATACGCATGCTAATATTAGTAGGATTATGGTCAAGATAATGTCATATAAACTATTATTAAGCAGAAAAGGTTTATTAAAAAATATTATAAATATAAATTGAGTAATAAGAAGTATGGTTAATAACACATAAGTTAAATATTCTGCATATTTTGTATAATTATTATCAGGCATGTGTTTTCTATATACAGAAATAGTTATTCCGATAATTAATAATATATAAAAAATATAACTGTTCATAAATATTTCTCCAAGATAGTTTATATGATATTAATATTATTTTTAATGGGTGCTGCTGACTTAGCTATTAATAATTCCAATAAAGTAAATACAAATAGTACAAAAAAATATTTTACCATTCTTATTAAAAAATAAAACTACACAGTATCAAAGGATATAGAAAATTGGGATACTCACATTTATTTAAAAAGTTATCGCACTTATTTGTTAAATCAAAGCTTTGGATTAAAATGTTTAAACGTAAAAACTATAAAATAATTATTATTTTAGCTTAAGCCTTTAATTAGATTGCAAAAGTTATAGTAGCTAGATAGATGTGGTTGAAGTGAAAAATAGAAGTCTATTGGGCTTCTATTTTTGTGTTGTTTTGTATTTAGTAATATTAAGTAAGTACTTATCGTTATACCTACATTTTTATCTTCTTAATGATGAAAAAATCAGAATACAAAAAAGCAGTCTATAAAGACTGCTCCAGGCGCCTTGCAAGTGGTCAAACTTGCATGCACGCATTGCTTCGTACAGGACGATGCAACATTCATCTAGGATAAGTGTACCACGAAAATAAATTTTGGTAAAATGATACTGCACGCCTTGCGCGCATCCTGAGAAGTCTAGTCAGCTTCTCTTAAGGAGGTGATTATCGTGCAGGATATGTTAACATTCATCATGTTTTACCTTGTCTTAACTAAGACAGAGCAGATATTAAGTGACATTATTGTCATACTTGATAAATTGCTCAAGTAAAACAGCAAAGCAGCCCAAAAAATCTTGGGCTGTTTTTGTATAAAATTTCAAAACAAAAAAGCGATCCCATTAGGACCGCTATCATATGTTGCAAGCGACCAAACTTGCGGCACGTGATGTGAACGTACAGAACATATCACTTTAGTAAGTTAAGTATACTTAATTTGGCAAAACAAAAATTTAGTTGACAGGCATGGTGTCTTCAACACGTCCATTGACAGGTTTTGTAGCGTTTAATAAAGCCTGTTGTTGTGTAGTTAGATACCAAACAGCTTCTTTAACCTCAGTAATGCTTACTGAAGTTGAAGAATTGACAGCTTTAGCCTGTTTTAAAGCTTCATCATATTGAGCTTTATAGGTATTTACGTAGTCTTCATTTTTATAGTTAGAACTAGCTGTAATTGTTTTTTCTTGATCAATTAATTTTTGTAGATCTTGTTTGTCAGCTGCTGTTGCAATTCTAGCGTCTGCTTGAGCTTCTTCCGGAGTATTAGCTGGTGTTAATTGTGGACCTGACAAGTAAATTGTATCAGCTGCTTTAATATAAAACAGTTGATTTTGAATTGCATTTTCGTAATTAATAGATTCTTCAGGAGAGTAATAATTTAAGCGATAAAATAATTCAGCTTTATTGTCCTTAGGTACCCAAACATAAACTTCTCTAATTACGGGAAGATTTTCATTTTTTGTAAGTGTAATGTTTTTATTAGTAATTTCCGGTTTAAGAATCGATGAAATACTATAAGCATTACTATTTTGTTTTAAACCAACATAAGTATGCATCGTGTAAGTAGCTAATTTTTGTCTTAGTTTAATTTTTGCATGTATCATATTTTTGATCGCAGGCATCATGCTTGGTCTGTCCTAGAAAAAATAAATTTGGTGCAGTATTTTTTGATAGTGGTCGGCATATTGCTTGTACTGCCATTTGCGATGTTTTGGTTTAGGGGTTGTTAAAATAGATATATGGAATGTGAAAAAATAGGACTAGTACCGATAAAATATCGGGAGCTAGTCCTAAGTTGAAATTTAATAATCTGCTTTAAGCTTACTATTTAGATTTTGGAGTCTTATTAAAATGATGAAGAATAATGCATATCTGGGAATTTATGATGAGCATATTTCTTACTTAACGATTTTGAAGTAAAATCTTGTCTATTAACTTTTCCAGTATGGTTTGCTCTGAATAATACTAAAATTTTATGACCATCAATATTCTCATAGTGGCAAGTCTGTGCTGAAAAGTTTTTGTCACTTGGCTTGGTATAGGCACCTGTTGTCATCATCCATTTAAATCCATACATATGTTTCCACTTAGCTTGGAGACAATGACTTATAATATTTTCCTCCCCATCAAGAAATTGCTTATCTTGCCAAGTAAGAGATTTTTGCCAAGGGTATTTGTTGGTTCCTTTAACTTTCCCTATTATATAAAATCCACCGTAGGTTATTTCGTTTTGATTATAGGCATACTTTAAGAGTTTAATGCTCTTTTTACCGTTATTAAACCACTGCCTTCTCCAGCTTTTGGGAACAGTAAAGTGTTTAACGATTCCATGCTTATCACCAATTAGCGCGTGTTTCTTAGCTTTAGCGTTTTTCTTTTTCGGCTTTGAGCTAATTGTGGATGGCTTAACGAATTCATCACTTAACTTGCTAGTATCAGAGTTGTTTTTTGTCTTTGAAGATACAAGTTCAACATTAGACATTGGGACGTATTCACCATCACCAATATAGATATAATCTGTACTGTTGATGTTACTGATGCTGAATGCTACAACTTTAATGCCTTTATAGAAAGTATTTCTTTTGCTGATTGGGCTCCCTGATGCATTACAAATTGGAGTGTCATCATTTTTAACAACATAGGTTCCAATTGGAGTTAACTGCACTAAGTCATCTAAGCGTAAAAAATTATTATCTCCAATTTTTAAATACTTATTACCTTTGATGGTAGAAATAGTAAATGCTCCAGAATTATCACTAGCTACAGGATATTCATCGGTTTTTAAAACGTGACCATTTGGGATAGCATTACCATTAGCATCATATACCTGTCCACTAATTGGAGAATAGTAAGTGTATTCCTTTTTAGTGGCTTGAACATTTTGTGTTGTAATTACTGATATAATCCCTACACTACTTGTAGCTAGAGTGATTGCTGTTAGTAATGTTAGTAGTTTTTTTCTTTTCATTTTTATCTCCTCTACGTGATTTGTACAAAGATATTATATTATACTTTTTTGAAAATTCAACAAGGTAGTTACGCATACTATTTGTTGTATTTTTTATCACATTTATTTATCGTATTGGCTGTTGTAAACCAACAGTATCAATAAATATTAACGCTAAATATAAAAATAAACGACAACACAAAATTGAATATCAATAGTGAACATGCTAAAATATAGCTGTGAATAAAAAGAAGTCCTACTACTAATAGGACCTCTTAAACACAAGCTTCCGCCTTCAAAGAGCGGTGGTCGAATTATAGTTTAGCTAAAAGGCTATCCCATAACTGTCCAAAGTTATTAAGTGGGACAGTCTTTTTTGTTGCGCTTATTTGTCGTGGTTGTTGCTGTTGATGTAAGACAATAGTAATAACTTATTTAAAAAGTATTTGCTATGGGATTGGTTTCATAATTTATAATATTAATATGCAAATTTAGCGGTTAACGAATTTAGCATTAATGCTAATATGCTCAGACTTTTTCTCAATAAAATGCTGAAATATTTCTTCACCATATTTTTCTGGATAAGTATCAATTGAGGGAAAACTCATAATTTTACTAATAAGGGTATTATCTTGACCGACAACTAAAGGTGGTTGGAGTCCTTCCTTTTGATAAGCGTGAATAATTCCAGCAGCAATTTCATCACCATTAGCAAAAATACCATTAATTTGCGGAAAATTCATAAAATATTTTCCGGCATTAATACCATCTTGGTAGGTCGCGCAATTTTCAAAAACATGGTTTAATTTCAAGGTTGGGAAATATTGTTTGGTAATTTGAAATAATAGCTTAGTAGTACTGCTCTTGTGTTTATTTTGTGCACTAGTTAGACCGATATGTTTAAGCCCTTTTTGAGTAAAATACTTAAATAATTCTTTGAAAGCTTGACTGCGGTCAATGTAGATACAAGAAATATTATTAAAATCAATTTTTTCGCAAAAAATCACGGAGCCATACCTAATGTAAGGCAAAATGTCGCTCATTTTATTAGCTTTAGAAGTAACAATTAGGCCATCGTACAATTTTGAAGCAAGTTCTTCAAAATAATTCATTTCGGTTTTACTATTGTAGTAAGTTGGCAAGATAGATATTTTGTAATTATGCTTAATAGCATCTTGGCAAATTCCGGCTGTTACTTTTTCAAAATAGGGTTCATCAAGATAGGGAACAATCACACCTAAACTGTTTGTTTTTTTCTTGTTTAGATCTTGAGCTATTCGATTAGGATGATAACCTGTTTTTTGAATCACGGCTTGAATTTTCTGCCGTTTATCTAAGGAGACATAGGGATGATGATTAAGTACCCGGGATACTGTTGAAACAGAGCATCCAGATAATTCGGCTATTTCTTTAATGGTTGTCATTACTTTTCCTTTTATTTTGTGATTTTAACTAAATAATACTATATGGGATCGATACCAGGTCAAAAAATTATTAAATAGAAAGAATTAGTTTTGGAATGAATACAAAAAAACAGATAGATAAGCTCCTTGTGAAGGCTAAAGATTGTTATTTACACGGTAATGCGCTAGAGAAAAATGAAAAAACTTTTTTTAAGGGTGTAAGTATCAATGGGGATCAAGATACTTTAGAAGCAATTTTTAAAGAATTATGTCAACTTGACCCTACTAATATGGATTATCAACTTGATCTTGCTGCAACTTTAATTACTAATAATAAACTTGAAGAATCTTTAGGATTATTGCAGAATATCTTGCAGAAGGCACCAATTGATTATAGTATATTAATGACTTGCTATGTTTATTTATGGTTAATTTCAGGCGAATTTTCTGCTGATCTTCTTAAGGAATTAATGTCTTTAGATAAAAAACGCACAGAAAAATTTATACAAGATTTTGTTAATTTGGAAAAAATAAGGCAAAAAAAGGTAAATACTGAAATTAAAAACTATGAGAATGGACATCTATTTGTTTTACTTGGTTATGATTTACAAAAAGATGGCAGTATTCCCCCAATATTATACCAACGGCTAGAGTTAGCACTACAATTGCTAATTAAAAATCCATATTCTGATATTATTGTTTCAGGCGGTATTCCCGAAAATTATCGAACGGAAGCCGACATGATGGAGAAATGGTTAATTAATCGGGGAATAGCTCCTGAGCGGATTTTTAAGGAAAACAAATCAATTAATACGATTGAAAATGCCTTATTTTCAGTACAGCAAGCTTGTAAAATAACTTTTAGCAAAAAAATAACGTTAATTAGCTCGGTTAGTCATCTTCGCAGAGCGCAAATCTTATTTATGATTGCAGACAGGATAATTAATACCAAAGATAAAATAAAAGTAATTGATATTGTTGGAACTGTAGATGCTCCTGAACTAGTAAGTCATTCTAGTAAAGAAGAGCAGATAGTGATGTATCGCGATGTTTTACGAATAAATGGTCTTTGGCTGTATCCAAATTTAATAAGATAGGTAACAATTAATGCTTTGAATCACATCAAGAGAAATACATAAAATAACAAAAAAGCTAGAAATTACGTAAAACTTTGTAACTTCTAGCTTTTTTAATTGAATTATATTTATGCGCCCTGAAGGATTTGAACCTTCAACCTTCTGATTCGTAGTCAGACACTCTATCCAGTTGCGCTAAGGGCGCGACAACTTCCTAAGTATAGCATAGATATATCATTCTTGGAAAATAAAAAATCTCAGTACTGACTACCTAACAATACTGAGATAATTACCATTCTATCGAAAATATTATGCCATTGCTACTTTAAATTGCTATTTTACTTAGAAAGTTGAATGATAGACTATTTGTCACCACTTAGGATATTACTTTTAACGATTACATAGTCAACTAACTTGATAGAATTGAGCGTTTTACCGCCAGCATAAGAAATTGCGGATTGTAAATCTTCTTGCATCTCAGTTAAAGTATTGCCAATTGAACCACGGAAGGGCACGAGCATTTGCTTGCCTTCAACATTACGGTAGGCTCCTTTTTGAACTTCTGATGCTGATCCCCAATATTGCTTGTAGGTCTTGTCATTAATTTTAATAATATTACCTGGAGATTCTTGGTGCCCAGCTAACATTGATCCAATCATTACCATACTTGCCCCGAAGCGAACGGACTTGGCAATGTCGCCGTTATGACGAATACCGCCATCGGCAATGATTGGTTTACTGGCAACTTTACTGCACATTCTGAGAGCCGCCAATTGCCAACCACCGGTACCAAAGCCGGTCTTAAGTTTAGTAATACATGCACGGCCGGGACCAACACCGACTTTAGTTGCATCGGCGCCAGCATTTTCTAACTCGCGAACAGCTTCGGGAGTGGCAATGTTACCAGCAGTCAAAAATGCATCTGGTATTTTGTCTTTAATGTACTTAATCATTTTGATGACATATATGGAATGACCGTGAGCAACATCAATTGTAATGTATTCGGGAATAACATTTTCTTTAACAAGTAAATCGATAAAATCGTATTCACTATCTTTAATACCAACAGAAATTGAGGCAAAAAGTCCTTGTTCATGCATCATTTTGATGAAATTAATTCTTTTCTCCGGCTGAAAGCGGTGCATGACATAGTAATAGTCATTTTTCGCAAGCCAGATAGCCAATTTTTCATTAATTACGCTTTCCATGTTAGCGGGAACGACTGGTATCTTAAATGTTCGGTTTCCGAACTTAACGCTAGTATCAGCGTCATGCCGGCTTTTAATGATTCCCTTGTTAGGTACAAGTTGAATATCATCGTAGTCAAAGGCTTCCATGCTAAAGTAGTTACTCATAATTCAATCGACTCCTAATTCCTTATCTGTCTGAACGAGAGTAACTATAATCAATTTATTAAAATTTGTCAACATAAAAATCGAACTATTAAAATTAATATCGCAAAAATAATTCGCATTTTAATTTGACTAACAGCTTATAAATTGCTAGACTAAATTTTGTGATATTTGTATATTTTTTATGAGGTGAACGAAATGACAGCAGTGGCAGTTGTTGGTAGTCAATGGGGCGACGAAGGTAAAGGCAAAATTACGGATTTTTTGAGTAAGGAAGCTGCGTATGCAGTCCGCTCAAATGGTGGTAATAATGCTGGTCACACGATTGAAATTGATGGGCAAACATTTAAGATGCGGCTAATTCCATCCGGTATTTTTGCGGCAGATAAGGCTGCTGTAATTGGTAACGGCACGGTAATTAATCCCGAAGTTCTACTAGAAGAATTAAATAATTTGGAGAAGAATGGGATTGATACTAGTAAATTACGGATTTCTAACCGAGCACACATCATTATGCCGTACAACATCAAGCAAGATGAATATCAAGAAGAAGTTAAGGGTGCTAATAAGATTGGTACTACTAAGAATGGGATTGGACCAACTTATATGGATAAGGCTTCTAGAATTGGAATTCGCGTTTGTGATTTACTGGAAAAAGACACCTTTGAAGAAAAGTTGCGCGCCAATTTAGCAGAAAAGAATGCTTTGTTCACTAAGGTTTATGGTAAACCAGCTCTTAAATTTGAAGACATCTTTACTAAATATTATGAATATGGTCAAAAGATCAAAAAGTATGTTACAGATACATCAGTTTTGGTTAACGATGCACTTGATAATCAGGAAAAGGTGCTTTTTGAAGGTGCTCAAGGTGTGATGCTCGACATTGATGAAGGAACTTACCCATTCGTCACTTCATCTAATACGATTTCTGGTGGAATTGCCAGTGGTATTGGGATGGGTGCAAATCGTCTGCACACGGTGATTGGTGTCTGCAAGGCTTATACTACAAGAGTTGGTGCGGGACCATTTCCAACGGAATTACTTGATGCAACTGGTGACCGCATTCGTGACACTGCCCATGAGTATGGTACAGTTACTGGTCGACCGCGACGTGTCGGCTGGTTTGACTCTGTTGCTTTGCGTCATGCTAAACGTGTTGCTGGAATTAACGCTTTAAGCCTGAACTTGCTTGATATTTTCAGTGGGTTTGATACCGTTAAGATCGCTACTGCTTATGAATTAGACGGCAAGAAAATTGATTATTATCCGGCTAGTCTTAAGGAACTTTATCGCTGCAAGCCAGTTTATGAAGAATTACCGGCTTGGCAGGAGGATATTACTAAGGCTAAGACTTGGTCAGATTTACCAGAAAATGCGCAAAAATTCTTAAAGCGTGTTGAAGCAATTGTGGGTATTCCGTTAGTGACAGTTTCTGTTGGTCCTGATCGTGAACAAACAATTGTTTTGCAAAATCCGTGGGAAATGTAAATAATGCTTGAACGTTACACACGCCCAGAAATGGGCAAAATTTGGACAGATGAAAATAAATATGCCGCATGGCTAAAGGTCGAAGTTGCGGTAACTAATGCTTGGAGTGAAGAGGGAGAAGTTCCCGCGGCTGATGCGGCTAAAATTGCTAAAAATGCCAGTTTTACACCAGAGCGTGTTGCTGAGCTTGAACAAGTAACTCACCATGATGTCGTGGCTTTTACCAGAGCAGTTTCTGAGAGTCTTGGTCCTGAGAAAAAGTGGGTTCACTTTGGTTTGACTTCAACTGATGTAGTCGATACAGCTCAAGGCTACCTATTGAAGCAGGCAGATGCAATTATTCGTCAAGACTTGCTTACATTAAAAGAAACAATTGCGGCTAAAGCTCTTAAATATAAGAATACAGTCGAGATGGGGCGGACACATGGTGTCCAGGCTGAGCCGACAACTTTTGGCTTAAAACTTGCCCGCTGGTACGCCGAAATTAACCGGGACATTGATCGCTTTGAACATGCGGCTAAGGGTGTTGAATCTGGTAAAATTTCTGGTGCTGTTGGTACTTTTGCCAACGTGCCGCCGGCTATTGAAGTTAGCGTCATGAAGCAATTAGGCTTAACGCGTCAGCCGATTACTAGTCAAATTTTACCGCGCGACTTGCATGCCGAGTACATTGCTACCTTGGCATTAATAGCGACAAGTATTGAGAATTGGGCAACGGAAATCCGCAGTTTGCAACGTTCGGAAATCCACGAAGTTGAAGAACATTTTCGTGCTGGTCAAAAGGGTTCGTCAGCGATGCCACATAAACGTAATCCGATTGGCTGTGAAAATCTTTGTGGGATGGCGCGGGTTTTACGCGGGAATATTGTGACGGCTTATGAAGATGTTACTCTCTGGCACGAGCGGGATATTTCGCATTCAAGTGCTGAGCGGGTAATTTTGCCTGATACAACGATTGTGATTGATTACATGCTTGACCGTTTTAATCGAATTTTGACTAACCTAGATGTTTTTCCAGAAACAATGCTCAAGAATATGGACAAGACCTATGGTCTAATCTATTCACAAAGGTTGCTGTTGAAATTAATTGATGAGGCAGGTTTATCACGTGAAGCAGCTTATGATATGGTACAAAAGTTGACAACCAAATCGTGGCAAGACGGCATTTCTTTTAGAAAGTTAGTTGAAGATAGCCCGATTATGACTTATTTGTCAGAAGTTGATGTAGCTGATGCCTTTGATTATCACTATCATTTACGTCATGTCGATGAAATCTTTCATCAAGTAGGACTTGAATAATAAAAAAGCAGACTTACTAAGTCTGCTTTTTTAGTTGAGTTAGCTGTAATTGCCACTTACGCATATTAAACGACCACTTGGTTAAAGAGGGTAGATTTTGTTTTTAAATTAGCGTTTAATAAGAATTATGAAAGGCAGGTGAGAATCGTGAAAGTGAAAATTGATCTTGATCCTAAGTTAGCTGAGCCAATAGTGACAATCCAGGCAAATGAATTGTCGCCAGAGGTTGAACGGATTTATCGGCAGCTGCAGGAAGGTAGTGACAATCCTGACCAGCTTGAGTGTTATAAGGATGATGTTTCGTATTACTTAGATTTGACCGACATTTTGTTTTTTGAAACAGAAGATCGGCAGGTGATTGCACATACGAGCCGCGATTCGTTCAGTGTTAACTATAAGTTATATGAATTAGAAAATTTGTTGGGCAGTCAATTTATGCGGGTGTCCAAGTCCACAATTTTGAATTTAAAACAGGTGTATTCATTGACGAGGTCAATCACTAATTGTCAGGTGCACTTTCATGATACTTACAAAACTGTCTACGTGTCACGCCATTATTACCACAGCTTGAGTGATCGATTAAATGAGAGAAGGTCATTATAATGAAAAAGCAAAAGATTAAAGAACTATTCTGGGGAATTGCACTATTAGGAGCAGCAATCTTTCTAATCATGAACCAATTAAATTTGTTTTCATTTCGACTAAATTTTTGGACGATTTTTTGGACAATTGTTTTTGGCGCATGCTTAATTGAAGGACTAGCTAATCGCAGTATTGGCGGCACGATTTTTTCAATTGCCTTCTTATTAATTGTGTATGCGCAGCCGCTTAAAATCACTAAGATTGTGCCGTGGACAGTCTTACTTGCGGCGTGTCTAATTACGGGGGGATTGCATATGATTTTTCATAAAGGTACGCATCACACACACGTTTATGTTAATGGTCACAAAGTCGATGGTAATTGGTCAAAGTTGGGACCAGAAAAGTCATTTCATGCCGACCATGTTTTTGGCAGCAGCAGTAAAAATGTTGACGAACAAGATATTGTGGTTAATCAAAAATTGTCTGATGTTTCGCGGTATGTTCGTTCACAAAGTTTGCGCAGTGTAACGATTAATTCGCTAATGGGGGATGCCAAGGTCTATCTTGATGCGGCTAAAGCAGCTTCTGATACGGTAATTGTGGATATTAATTCATCAATGAGTGATGTTGCGCTGTATATTCCGTTGTCGTGGCAGGTTGATGACCAAATGTCGTCAACTTTCGGTGATGTTGAGATTAGCGGCAGTTCTAATGGCGGCGGTCCAACTCTAGTATTGACTGGTAGCAGCAAGTTCGGCGATATCAAGATTAATTACGTTTAAATTACGAATTACAACTACTAGTTTTATTAAATATATTTTGAAAATTGTTACCAAATAATAACCAGAAGTCAAACTATGTAAAGCTCTAATTATTTTAATTAGAGCTTTTTTGTTTTGTGGATTTATATTTAATTAGTAGTCCTGAAAAATATTTCTCAAAGTGAAACACGTAATTCAAGTCATGGAATGCTTATTCACTTTCTAAGAAAGCGGATACAAATTATGAAAATAATGATATAAATATAATTGTAAGCTAGCTTAGAAGAATGAATAGCTCAAATTGAGCGATAAACTGTTAAGGAGAAAATAATGTCTGAAAATCATAAACAATATTCCGTTGTAATTGCTGGTGGTGGTAGTACTTTTACCCCAGGTTTTGTATTGAGTTTGATTGCTAATCAAGATCGTTTTCCAATTAGAAAATTAAAGTTTTACGATAACGATGCAGAGCGACAAAAGAAAATTGGGGATGCATGTGCCATTATTATGAAGGAACGCGCTCCAGAAATTGAATTCTCATATACAACTGACCCAGAAGAAGCTTTTACAGATGTTGACTTTGTAATGGGATCAATTCGAGTTGGTAAGTATCATATGCGTGATCTTGATGAAAAAATCCCATTAAGATATGGCGTTAATGGTCAAGAAACAACTGGACCCGGAGGAATGGCTTATGGTATGCGTTCCATTCCTGCAATCATTGAAATCATTGACTATATGGAAAAATATTCGCCAGATGCATGGATGATTAATTACTCTAATACAATTGCAATTGTTGCAGAAGCTTGCCGTAGATTTAGACCTAACTCTAAGGTAATCAATATTTGTGATATGCCAATTGAAATTATGACTAGAATGGCACATATTTGCGGCTTAAAAGACTACCATGATCTTGATGTTAATTACTATGGACTTAATCACTTTGGCTGGTGGAAAGAAGTTCGTGATAAAAACACAGGTAAAGATTTATTGCCACAACTTAAAGAACATGCTGCTAAAGAAGGTTATTGGATTGGCGGCGACTTCGACAAAGATTTGGAAAAGAGCTGGGCTGAAACCTTTAAGAAGGCTAAGGATTGCTATGAATTAGATCCAGAAACTTTGCCAAACACTTACATGCAATATTACTATTTCCCACAATATGAAGTTGCTAATGCAGATCCTAAGCATACTAGAACTGACGAAATTCGTGAATATCGGCAAAAGATTGTCTTTGATGAATGTGCAAGAATTGTTAAGGCAGGAACTGCTAAAGGAAATATTTGGGAAGCAAACGCTGAACACTCGAATTATATTGTTGATATTTGTCATGCAATTGCCTTTAATACGCATGAAAAATTCTTTGCCAATACTGCAAACAATGGTGCAATTTCAAATATGGATCCAGATTCAATTGTTGAAGTTCCATGTTTATTTGGTGCTGATGGTATTCAACCGATGGCAACGGGTGAAGCTGGTAGATTCCAACGCGGCATGATGATGGAACAGCAAACCTGTGAAAAATTAGTTGTCGATGCTTATGAACAACACTCTTACACAAAGATGTTGCAGGCTTTTACTCTTAATAAGACAGTTCCTGATGCATCAGTTGCTAAAAAGATTCTTGATGACATGATCCCTGTAAATAAACCATATTGGCCAGAACTGAAATAAGTGTTAGGGGATGATTGCTTATGATGCAGAAGTTTCAAAAATTTGGTGCAGCAATGTTTGTGCCAGTGCTTTTATTCTCTTTTGCTGGAATAGTTGTTGCAATAGGTAGTTTGTTTACTAACCAAGCAGTCTTTGGTTCTTTGGCAAATCCGGGGACAACCTGGAATTCTATTTGGGATACGATTACTGCTGGTGGTTGGACAGTCTTTAAGCAAGAAGCATTGCTATTTGTTGTTGGTTTACCAATCGGACTTGCTAATAAGTCTAAGGGTAGGGCAGCAATGGAAGCCTTAATTACTTATATGACTTATAACTATTTTATTGGCGCTATTTTGACACACTGGGGTGCAAGCTTTGGTATTCCTAATTTTGCTAATATTCAAATAATTGATAATTCTACTAATCATGGATTGACTGAAATTGCCGGAATTAAGACGTTAGACACCAGTATGATTGGTGCACTAGTTGTCGCTGGAATTGTAATATGGCTTCATAATCGTTATTTTGATAAAAAACTGCCAGAATGGTTAGGTACTTTTCAAGGTTCCACATTCGTTTACATACTTGGCTTCTTTGCAATGATACCTTTGGCATTTTTAACTTGCTGGGGCTGGCCTAAAGTACAATTAGGAATTAGTGGACTGCAAAAATTTATTCTTAATAGTGGTGTAATTGGAGTTTGGATTTATAACTTCTTGAATCGGGTTTTAATTCCTACAGGACTACATCATTTAGTTTATATTCCATTTCAATATGGACCTGCAGTAGTTGCAGGAGGACTGCAACCGTTTTGGTTAAAGCACTTAACACAATTTGCTTTAAGTACTCATCCGTTAAAGCAATTGGCTCCACAAATGGGCTTCCAACTATGGGGTAATGAAAAGATTTTCCTTGCACCGATTATTTGTTTGGCTTTTTACGTAACAGCTAAAAAGAGTAAGAAAAAGCAAACTTCAGCGTTATTAATACCTGCTGCACTTACTTCTTTCTTTGCTGGTATTACTGAACCAATTGACTTTACCTATTTGTTTGCTGCTCCCGTTTTGTGGATTGTTTATTCTCTTCTTGCAGCAACAATGAATACTGTAATGTTTAGCCTAGGTGTTGTTGGTAACTTTACACTTGGTGGTATTGACATGGCAGCTGAAAATTGGATTCCGCTATGGCGTAATCACTGGCAAACTTATATGGTACAGTTTGCAGTTGGAATTGTTTTTGCGATTATTACTTTCTTTGTCTTTAAATTTATGATTGAAAAGTTTAATTATGCAACACCAGGTCGTGAAGCAGACGATGAAGATGTTCATTTATTAAATAAGAAAGAATATGAAGCTAAAAAGACTGGTCAAGATCAACAAGTAAATAATAATTCTGTTGAAACTGATCCATATATTACTAGAGCGACTGCTTTTCTCGACTTACTTGGTGGTAGTTCGAATATTAAAGAGTTAAGTTCTTGTGCAACTAGGTTGCGTGTTTCAGTTGAAGATCCTGATAAATTAGGAACAGATGCTCAATTTAAGGCAGCTAAGGCAATCAATGTGGTTCATCATGGTAAAGCTATCCAAGTTATTGTTGGATTAGATGTTGCGCAGGTTCTTGAAGCAATGCAGGAATTAAGAAAAGATGATATTAGTTAAGGTTAGATGTTAATCGGATTATTTTAAATAAAACGCTTTTATGCATTGGAATAAAGTTATAATGTATAAGTAACTATTTAATATGGAGCGTAATATTTATTAATGTCAAAACTAAAATCTTTAATTTATCAAAAAAGCAGCAAATTGAATGATTCTGAAATAAGGATCATTCAATTTGTTCTCAATAATGCTAAATTATGTAAAAATTTAAGTTTATCTGAGTTAGCAAGTAAATTATATGTTTCTAAATCTGCAATCTTTCGTATGTGCAAACATTTAGGATTAAGTGGCTATAGTGAACTTAAATTTTATTTAAATGAGGTTTCTATAGAAGATGAGCAAGCAGCAAACTATGCCGATTCTAAAAATAATTTTGACTATGATTTGGCAAAGGAAACTGAAAATCTGAGTAAATATTTTAAATCACTTGATTTAGATAAATTTTATACCGAATTGAGTAATGCTAATAATATTTATATTTATTCAACAGGTTGGATTCAGCAAATTTTATCAAATTATCTTTCTCATGAATTATTACTTTTTGGTATTTCATCAATTGTATTACCTGCTGCTTTAAGTGAATTGGAAATGGTGGGAAAGATTGCTGAAAAAGGTGATCTGTTATTTATTATTTCCTATACTGGTGATAATCGAGAAATTAATGATGAATTAAGTAAATTTGAGTTAGTTAACAACAAGTTTCGATATGTATCTTTTACTGATTTAAAACAAAGTAAGTTAGCTTCCTTGTCAGATTATAATTTTTACTATCCAACAGTTAAGTTTACCAATAATGATAACAGTGTATCTTTTATCTTAGCTTATTCGTTAGTAGATCTTTTAATTAATAAGTTTGGTATTTGGGTTGATAAACAACATAAGAAAAATGATGAGCAAAATAAATAATTGGGTAACTAAGTTTTTAGATAAAGCACATTTAAATACCAGCAGAATTTTAATTACATATATTTGTGCTTTATTATTGATACCAGTATTTTTTAGCTTCTTTATGATTTTAGAAGTAGCAATTACCAAAAGTAATGTGATAACGATAATGAAATCACCATACGTTGCAGTGGATGTAATAATTATCATTACTGATTTTATTTTGGGTTATTATTTATGGCTGAAAAAGGATAATTTTTTATGTAAAAATCATAATTATCGCTTTTTTATGACTTGTCAGCTTATTGGTCAATTGCTAGTTGGCAATCTGTTTTGTTCCATTTTGGCATTATTCGGATTAATCAGTTTACGCTCAACTAAAAAAGGCTGGCAAGAAAATAGTGAATTGTTAATTAAAGCTATTTCAATTGCATTTATATTTTTATTTGGTATCTGTTCGGTAATAATCATATTGTTGAAAGTTAAGAATAGTAGGTAATGAGAATGTTTAAATTATTTAAAAAGAAGGGCATTTCTGTTAGTGCAGTGGTAGATGGTCAATTAATTCCTATTACCTCTGTCAAAGATGACGTCTTTTCTGAAAAAATGTTAGGTGATGGGTATGCTATTGAGCCAAAAAACGGAGAAATTTATGCTCCAATAGCAGGAACGATTACAACCGTTTTTCCAACTAAGCATGCAATTGGGATTACGACAAAAGATAATTTGGAGATTTTAATTCATTTAGGATTAGATACGGTTAATTTAAAGGGGCAACCGTTTAAGTTAATGGTTAAGGAAGGCGACGTTGTTCAAGAAGGTATGCAGCTTGCTGATATGGATCTTGAAATGGTTAAGACAGCTGGATATGACGATACAATAATTGTTGTCTACACTAATATGGATTTAATTAAAGATGTTTCTGAAATTGCCACAGGTAATGTAATACATAACAGTGAAGTGCAAACAGTTAAGTTGAATGATTAAATTTTTGTTTATAAATAATTGAATTTAAGATGCACGGCGTTATCAAAATAAAAGCCGTGTATTTTTATTTGTGATTAATTTTTATGATTAAAAGAATTAAAAAAATCACGCGCTATGGCGTGATTTTAAACATGTATTTAGAAAATAAGTTAATTTTGCCAAGGTACATCAAGCATTGCCTTAACAGTGCTTTTGATATTACTACTTTGGGCAATCATTGAGATTACGGATGCACCAGATGCACCAGTTTTGGCGATATCAGGTAAGTCGTTTACTGTGATACCACCAATAGCAACGATTGGTCTTTTACTGCTAGTTACTAAATTGGTAAGGCCAGCTAGTCCAATTTCAGGGTCGGCATCAGCTTTGGATTGAGTTGTGAAGATTGGTCCACTACCGTAATAATCAATACCAGCAAGTTGATCGCCAGTTTTAATTTCAGCTAGAGTTGAGCAGGAATAACCAACAATCATTTGGCTGCCAACCTCATTAATTACCTGTTGAATGGCTTCATCACTTTGACCAACATGGATTCCTTCGGCATTAACTGCCTTGGCTAAAGCAACATCATCATCAATGAAGAAGGGTACTTGATATTGTTGACAGAGCTCGTGCAGCCTTTGAGCCATTGGCAATCGTTCACTAGAGCTTAAAGTTGAGCCAGTTCCTTTATCGCGAAATTGAAAGGCGGTGATTCCGGCTTGTAGTGCTTCTTCGACAATTTCTGGCAAGGTTTTACCAGCTGGTAAATCTTGAGTACCACAAATAAAGTAAGCACGAAGCATGTTTGCATTAAACTTTTGCATTATTGTTTCCTATCTATTTAGCCCAGTGGTTGAGTGGTCCGTGACCATGTCCCACTTGGATTGTTTGCTCGATTGTTTTGGTAACGTATTTTTTGGCAAGTTTGATTGCATCGGTTAGGTTGTGACCAAGAGCAAGTTGGGCAGTAATTGCGGCAGCTAGAGTATCACCAGTACCATGTGTACGTTTAGTATGGGCTCTTGGACTGCTGACCCAGAAGCTGGAGCCGTCTTCAAGAAGGGCGAAGTCGCTTACTTCTTCAGCAGTTGAATGGCCACCCTTAATTAGCACGTTCTTAACACCCATATCTTGCAATGAACGAGCAAGGTCGGGATATTGCTCTTCAGAAGTAACGGTCATTCCGGTTAACACTTGTGCTTCTGGTAAATTTGGCGTTACTAGGTTGGCTAGTGGTAACAATTCATTTCTGACAGTGGCAACTGCATCTTCACTTAGTAAGTGGGCGCCACCCTTGGCTACCATGACGGGATCGACGGTAACTGGACCAAAATCATACTTCTGTAAGTTTAGAGCAACTTGATGAACATGAGCAGCATCACCGAGCATCCCGGTTTTTGTCGCCCGGATTTTAAAGTCAGCAGCTAAAGATGCACATTGTGCATCAATCATTTCTAGTGGGAGTAAGTGTGATGATTGAACGCCCAGTGTGTTTTGCGCAGTAATGGCAACTACAACTGCCGTGCCGAAGACTTCTTGCATTTGAAAAGTCTTCAGGTCAGCCATAATCCCAGCACCACCGCCAGAATCTGTACCTGCGATTGTCAGGACTTGAGGGAATGAATTAATTTCTTCTGCCATAAAATACTTCCTTAATCATAATCAGCAATTTTTTCAATATCGGCAACTTGCACTTTTGTTAAATAGTCCATGAGGTACATGCTAAAACTACCGGGACCAACATTGGGATGATCTTGAACGACAAGTTGTCCAATTGAACCAAAAACAAGCGTTGCAGCTTGAGCAGCCTCGAAACGACTGTCAGTTACTGCACAAAAGGCAGCAACGATGCTGGTTAACATATCGCCAGAACCTACATGAGCTTGGAATAGTGGGGTGCCGTTATGAACATGCACAACATTATTGCCATCACTAATTGTATCAGTTGCACCGCTGGTAATAACAGTGCAATGGTACTTTTTGGCTACTTCTTTAGTGATTTCATCAACATTGCCTGATCCCGATCCAGCGTCAATGCCCTTAGCTTGCCAGTCAAATTCACCTAGTGCGGCAATTTCACCAGCGTTACCACGAATAACACCAACGTGAAAGTTCCATAATAGATCTTGGGCAATATTAAGCCGGTAATCTACAGCCCCAACAGCAACAGGATCTAGTACAATCGGTTTATGATAATCTCGAGCTAAATTACCCATTTGTTTCATATGAGCAATTTGTAATTTAGTTAAGCTGCCCATATTGATAGCTACGGCTGAGGCCATGTTGACCATTTCGTCGGTTTCATCAATTTCGCTGCTCATAATGGGTGAAGCCCCAATTGCGTTTAAGCCATTGGCAACGTCTTGAACAGTAACGAAATTAGCGGCGTTTAGAACAACAGGGTTCTCTTTACGTAATTTGTCTAATAATTCTAACTGCATAATCTTTCTCCTAAAAAATTGAAGAAGTCCTCCGAACCGCTACTTTAAACTAATAAAAAAGCTTTGACACATAATTGTGTCAAAGCAATGGGTGGTTGACACGTTCCTCGCGCAAGTATTAGCTTACAGGTTCAAAGGGTCTGAAACGGTGTTTCATCTCAGCCTAAAAGGCCCCCCTCGTGTTATCGCTTCCAATTATAACGGCTTTTAATGAATAATACAATGTTAAAATCAATGTTGTGTTATTTTTAGCAGTAAAAAAAGCCCAGCTGTGTTATCAGAGCTGGGCTTTTTGTAAGTTTTTTAAGTAAGTATTTTTAATTATTAGATAAATTGTAAAATTGTCATCAAAATCGGAACGACGATAATGAAGAGGATTGTACTTTCAACCACAATATTAGTTGCGTATTTAACGTCGCCGTGTGATTCGTTGGCTAAAATTGGTAAGACAGCTAACATTGGCGTTGCTGCTTGGACAACTAAGGTTTGGCGCATTAAGCTTGGCAAGTTGAAGCCGGCATTTGTTCCGATTTTAATTAAAATAATCAAAATGATTGGTGAAACAATAAAGCGACCAATTAATGCCAAGATTGAATCGCGGTCAAACTTAACGTTCTTAATTCCAGCATCGTGCAGGACAATTCCGATATAGATCAGTGACAGTGGAGTTACCAAGTTACCAACGTAAGTTAACGTTGAGTTTAAGAAGGTTGGCACGGGAATCCCTAATAACATCCAGACCAGAGCAACAATAAAACCCACAAGTGGCATCGGTAGTAATTTTTTCCAGTTAATCTTGTGGTTAGTCTTCTTAGCTTTAGCAGTTGGGTCGTCATTTTGAATTAAGAAAACACCAAATGCCCAAGTAGAAACGGTATTGATAATGTAATATACCAAAAAGTAAGACATGGCCTTGTCGCCAAACAGTGCCATGTTTAGAGGCATCCCAATAAAGATGGTATTGGCATTAACCACGGCATTCATAAAAATCCCGCGGCGACCAGGACGGATTTTGAAGACCTTAATGCTCAGCCAAGCAATAAGATAACCAATAATCACGCCCAAAGCTGGGAATAATAATTCGGTTGATAATTGCAATAGACTCCCGCGGCTAAGGTTCTTCATAACAGCAGTAAAAATCGAAGCTGGCAGGGCAATTTTAGTGATAATACTAGAAATTTCACTACCAAACTTATCGTCAATCCAATTAAATTGTTTTAGTAAAAAGCCGAGAGCCATGATTAAGATAATCACAACTACGCTTGATACAGATGTCAAAAAGACTTGCATAAAAAGTTTCCTCTTTCTGTAGGTAATTAATATTTGGGCATCCATGTTGTTTCTTGAACGGCTCTTTTGGCATCGGTTATTCCTTCACCGACTAAACCTTAATCAATTACAGTTTGATGGTAATTATGGTTGAGAAACTAGTGGTAAAAATACAGCACTAATAATTTTATTTATTTGAGAGCTACTTTTGGCTTGCATCATTGGTCATGCAAATACTGGTAGTCTTACTAAAATAAGTTGCGCGCACCTTCTTTAGCAAAACTAGTTTCCTCATATCATAATTGCCCTTCAGATATAATACAATAAGTATTTTTAATAGCAACAATTTTATACTTTAGACGTGTAATAAATTTATTATTAGACTTATAATAAAATAAATTACTGGGCTAATGACGCCCAAATATTAAAAGCAAACTATTAGTCAAGGAGAATAATATGACAAAATTTACGGAGCAGTTACACCAAGCAGCAAGTAGTCTATGGCAAAAGAGCATGGAACATCCATTTGTGCAGGGATTGAAAAGCGGGGAATTGCCGCTGACTAAATTTCGTTTTTATTTATTACAAGACCGGTATTATTTAAATCAGTTTAGTGAATTTCACCGTGCGATTGCGGCTAAAACTGATGACCAACAGACTAAGCAGTTTTTACTTGAAATGGCGCAGGACCTAAAAGATAGCGAGATGGCGGTGCGCGAGAATTTTTTTAAGCAATTGAAGATTAAGCCAGTTGAAATTGCGCAAACACCAGTTGCGCCGACTGCGTATTCATATGTTAATCACTTAAATATGACATTAGCGCAAGATGGCATTGCTCCAGCTGTTGCCGCACTCGTGCCTTGTTATTGGCTGTATCAAGAAATTGGGCAAAAATTAGCGACTGCGGGTTCATCAGTTTCGTATTATCAAGAGTGGATTGATACCTATGATGGCGATTGGTATGCAGTTAATGTGCAGCGAATTTTGCGGTTGACGAACTTGTTAGCTGATTCTAGTTCTGCAGCTGAGCGAGAAAAGATGCAGCTGGCTTTTGTTCGCAGTAGTTATTATGAATTGCAATTTTGGCAGATGGCATACGAGCAAGAAGAATGGGCTTAAAAATAGTAAGCAAAAAGAAGCGTGAGTAATCATGCTTCTTTTTGCTTGCAAGAATTTTTTGATATTATAGGGAAGTTACAATAAAAAAGGAGAGTTAGAAATGATAACAGCTAAGAAGAGACATTTGTGGGCCTTTCTTGCGGGCTTAGCCTGTGTTATGTGGGGGATTTCAGGGTTATTTGCCAAGTCACTATTTAATGTAAGTCCAGAAATTACGCCAATTTGGCTTACGCAAGTGCGAATGGTAGTTTCGGGTGTGATTTTATTAATAGCTGCTGCAATTGTCGGACAAAAGCCGGTAGCGACGATGAAAAATAAGCACGACGCGTGGGTAATTATTGCGTATGGCATTTTTGGCTTACTGCCAGTACAGCTGTTTTATTTTATTACTGTGCAAAAGGCCAACCCAGCAATAGCAACAATTCTGCAGTTTATTGGACCATTCTTTGTGATGGCATATTTAATTCTGCGCCACCAGCAAACACTGCGCATGTTGGATATGCTTGCTGCAGTTACTGCATTTATTGGTGTTATCTTGCTGGCAACTCATGGCGACTTTAGCCATTTTGCGTTGACGCCAGAAGTGCTGCTGTGGGGGTTATTAGCCGCAATTGGTGTGGCAACTAACACGTTAATTCCAATTAATGTGCTGCACCGTGTTTCTAGTTTAGTGGTCACAGGATGGGGACTGCTTTCTGCTGGAATTTGCTTAACGATTATTCATCCAGTATGGCCGCATGTGCATTTAACTGGGCAAGTTTGGCTGGCTGTTAGTGTAGTAATCGTGATTGGCACGCTGATTCCATTTCAATTAATGACCAACTCATTGCGGTTTATTAAGGCATCGACGGCGAGCTTGCTTGATGCCTTTGAGCCACTGTCCGCAACAATTGGGTCAGTTTTGTGCTTTGGCTTAATCATGACGCCGCTTGATTGGCTGGGTGCACTGTTAGTGGTTGCTGCAGCGATGGCACTAAATATTACGCCAAAGAAAAAGCATGAAAATTTTTAATAAGTGATAATTAAGTAATCATAAATTTACAAACTAATGAAAAAAGTATATTCTTCTTTTTAGGGATGCTGCTATGACTGGGATCTTTTACTGTATTCCCCACATGCGTGGGGGTGATCCTAGACATCATCTGTACCTATTTTGATATTACGGATGTATAGTATACAGATAAGAACTAGGTAGTACCTACGAGCACTAACCGTGAAGTGCAACAGAAAAGTTAGACATTTTTTATGTAAAAAAATACCCCTCAGAAGCAAATCTGAGGGGCTATTTTTATTCGAACTTAATAGTTTTCTGGCTTAATAGTTATCGTCGATGTCTTATTATCTAATTGTAAGTCTGAATTTGGCACTTCAGACACAATGAGCTGTTGGCCAACAGCAATATTAGGATATTGTTGTAAGATCAGCTTCAAGCCTTCTGACTGTTTAGGCTTAACCCAGCGATCATCGTCTGGCATAACCATAAGCTCTTGACCAGTATTGCAGGCAACAATCTTAAAATATTTGCTTAGAACTGCAGAAACTTTGATAGGTTCCATAGAGTTATTGGTAAAACTGCCATAAATTCTAAATCCATATTTACTGTATATTGGATTACCAATACCGAATCGCCCTATATTTTTAACGTAGAAAAATTTATCTTCGGGTGAGAAGAAAACATCATATTTTTTAAACTTATTTTTAATGTATTTATTTTTGGCTTTCTTTTCAGCTTTGAGTTGATCATCAATGTAGTCCCATTTATCTTCAAACCAGTTTGCTGTCTTATGAGGATAGCACCAGCTACCATTCATTTCATTAAATGCCCAATAATAGTTCCATTGAGGGTCTGCTAATATCTTTACTTGTTTTCCTTTTTTTAGTTGCTTTTTTTCTGCAAGATATTGATGTCCAACACCTTCTTTACCCCATCTAACTTTTCTGATGGTGATATTCTTAGTTAGAATAACTGTTCTAAATTTGCCGCTACGGTCATCTTTCTTAAACCAGTAAGAATAGGACTTATAGTTTGAAGCTGAAACTGATTGTACCTGAATAACTGCCAAGCTAGAACCTAAAAGGACAATAGAAAGCAAACTTAATAATTTCTTTTTCATGTTACTTACCAGCATACTTTTTTAAATTCTTTTTATTGTAATAAGCTAGCCAATTGCTTGTCGACTTATTGTAAACCCAAAAGTAGCCTTTCCCATGAGACGGACCGACACCAGAGATATGTCCCTCAAATCCCCACGGCCAAGAAGCAAGCTGTGATACGCGAACAACTGAACCTTTTTTAAGCCACTTTTTCTTCATTGGATATTCCTCATATCCGGGTACATTTGCATTGATCTTCCAAATCCTAACTCGCTTAGTGGTAATTACTTTACGAGGATGTAACGGCCTTTGCCAATAGCTAGAATTAAATGATGGCACTGCTTGCACGTTACATACTGGTACAGCTACTGCAGATACTCCCATAATTGCTATAGCTGCTAAATTCAACCACTTCTTCTTCATCATAAATCTCCCATGATACTTATAACTTTGCCAATAATACCTGAGTCTTGACCGTTAGCGGGATACCAGCCCAGAGAGTTATTTTTATAGCTAATTCCTCGAATGTCTTTATGCTTAACGACTGTACCAATTGCACATTTCGTATAAACCATATAGAAGAGGACTTTATTGCCAATTTCAGCAGTTTTCTGAGGACGGATAACCATAATGCTATCTATTGATTACTGGCTTCATATATCTCTATTATGACACTGCAAAGCAAATAAAACACTATTTTTTTCAAGGTTAAATGGATAATAGATTTTCACATAGTCGACAATATTGGATAAGCGGAGGTTATCAACTTCGTACCCATAAGATTTTAGTAAGGAATCATCAGCAGCAAACGACATTAAACTTTGGGATAATTTTTTGTAGTTCAGGTTATCCATAAATTTCCTTCACTGAGTAAAAGTAAGGGCTAGGACTACCAAAGTGAATGCTATTTTCACGACGATATTTGTAAAGTAATTTAATTGCAAATTTGTTAGCTAATGAGTCATCTATTATTAAATCTTCTCTTGCACACGTTGCTTTGCTGATCTCGTGATTAAAGACAGACGACTTATCATTTTAATAAATGATCTATAGAAAATGATATCCTGTAGGAATTATCTTTTTGAACCGTTCAGTTTGGGTATAATTATTAGTAATATTCACATATGTGGGTGTGCTGCCATTTTCGATATGAATACCATTTTTGGTCTAATGTATTACTCATATTTATGAGGGTAATTTTAATATCAGAAGTGTTACTGATTATATAAAATAATATTTTAAATCTGTACTCCAGAAGCTTTGAGTAATAGATTTTCTGTTTTAATATAGCTGCTTGAATATTAATGTTCGTATACTATATTTTACTTTGTAAAACATCTTGCAAAAAATATAGTTTTATTACATAATATGTAGTTATAAACGGTGTGTTAACAAATAAATTTATGCTTATAATAATGTCATGTATGTTTAAACGCATTTTTATGTTAGTAAACAAATTTTACCTAAACTAAATTTACTGGATATACTAATTATTAGTCAATAAATATAGGGATACATGGATTAAGTAAAGTGTAAAACACATAATTTGGCCAATAATACTTAAAAGGAGCAATTGGAATGAGTAATACAAATTTATATCTTGATCTGAACATCTTACAGAAAGTACCGTCTTCTAATATTAATCAAGATGGTACAGGTGCACCAAAAACCGCGTATTATGGTGGCGTTACTCGTGCACGTGTTTCTGCACAAAGCTGGCAAAAGGCAGTGCGTGATTTCTTTAAAGCAGAAAATTCTGCAGTTGGTACAAAAACAAAAGAAATTGCTGAACTGTTAGCACATAAATTGTCAGCTTTAGATGGTTCCCTAGGTGAAAAGGCGGCAATGGATAAAGCTATTGCTACTTTAGGGGCAGCTGGAATTAAATTTAATCGGGATACTGATAGTGGCAAGATTTTAACGTCTACTTTTTTAACAGTTAGTCCTGCTCAACTAGAAAAATTAGCTCAATATGCTTTGACTCATGATAATTTGACCGATCAAACCGCTAAAAATGATGTTACACGTATTTTACAAGCTGATAATTCTCTTGATTTGGCTTTATTTGGTCGGATGGTTCCAGATAATGCTGTACTTAATGTTAATGCCGCAGCTCAAATGGCTAATGCAATTTCAACACATGAAATCAAGCCAGAATATGATTACTTTACAGCAGTTGAAGATTCACGCCCGGAAGATTCAGATAATGTTGATATGTTAGGCGCAGTTGAATACAATGCAGCAATCTTATATCGTTATGCAAATGTGAGTGTTGGTACTTTAGCTAATAACCTTAACAATGAAGATATTGTTAAGAATATTGTTGCTTTTGTGAAGGCTTTTATTCTTTCAATGCCAACTAGTTCGCAAATGACGTTTGCTAACAAGACTTTGCCGAATTACATTATGATTACTTTACGGGAAGATACACCAATTAACTTGGCTTCTGCATTTGAAGAACCAATTTCTTCCAAGAAGGACTGCATTGCAAGATCAATTAAGAAATTGGAAGACGAATATGTTGTAACTAAGAGATTCGTTGAAGAACCTTTGATGAATGTAATTCTTACTAATCATCCTTCAAAATTTAATAACCAAGCTGAAAATCTATCAGAATTGTTGGATAAGGTTACTGAAGCCTTAACAAAAGCAATGAAAGATTAATAGCTTATAAGGTAATTGAAGGAGGGAAGCAGAAGTGTATCTATCAAGAGTTGAAATTGATGTTAACAATTGGCCGAAAGCTAAGGAATTAACGCAACTTTCTGCGTTTCACAATTGGGTAGAACAAAGTTTTCCTGATGAGGTCGAATCTGAGGATCAAGAGCCCCATTTATGGCGAATTGATCGTTTGGTGAATAAGGAATATCTATTAATTGTTAGCAAAAGCAAACCTGATTCTAGCAGCCTCTTAGAGTATGGTGTTTCAGGTACTGTTGATATTGTGGATTATGATGAATTTTTAAGTAAAATTAAATCAGATCAAGTCATGCAATTTAGATTAGCTGCAGATCCATCGTTTAAATCAAAAGATGGTAAAGTAAAGCCTGCTGTTACTGTAAAAGAGCAAGTACGGTGGTTGCTTGAGCAAGCAGAAAAAAATGGCTTTCAAGTAAAAATTCCAGAATTACAAATTATTAGTCGAGATTGGCCGATAGCATTCCATCAAGATAGTCGAAGAGTACGCCTTAGTGGCATAATGTTTGAAGGTAAGTTAGTAGTAAAAGGTGTTGACATATTTAAACAAGCTTTAACTAATGGTGTCGGGTTAGAGAAGACTTTCGGTATGGGTCTCATGACAGTTATTCCTCAAGCTGAATAATATTTTAGAATAAAAAGCGATTCATGATGGATCGCTTTTTTTTGTATATTTGAAAAACTCTGACAGAAGTAAGGTATTATATCTTTACTTACAAAAAGTAAGTGATATTATTTAGAAATGCTTACAAAAAGTAAGCTTAATGATTAATTCAAAGAATGGAGTTTTGACAATGACAAAGATGATGGCAGGTCAAGCACTTGCAAAAGTATTAGAGAAGTGGAATATTGATCATGTTTACGGCATTACTGCTGATTCAATTAATAATACAGTTGACGGTTTATACCAAGAACGTGACCAAATTAAGTATATTCAAGTACGTCATGAGGAAGTTGGTGCTTTGGCAGCAGCAGCTGATGCCAAGCTAACTGGTAAGATTGGGGTTGCCTTTGGTTCTGCCGGTCCTGGATCAGTTCACATGTTAAATGGTCTTTACGATGCCAAGATGGATCATGTACCCGTACTAGCTTTAGTTGGTCAGACTTTAACGGCTTTTATGAATACTAATTTCTTCCAAGAATTAAATCAGGATCCGATTTATGCTGATGTCGCACAATTTCATAAGTTAGCTGCTAATGCTGAGCAAATTCCTAGTCTAATTGATGAGGCAATTCGTTCAGCTTATGCAACTAAGTCAGTGTCAGTTGTCGTCTTGCCTGATGATCTTTCAGGACAAGAAATTGAATACGTAGCAGCTAAGACAGCCACACTAAGTACAACTAATAACAAGATTGCAGCTAAGGAAGCGGATGTAGACGCTATTTCTGCCGCAATTAAGAATGCTAAAAAGCCAGTGATGTGGCTAGGTCAGGGTGCGCGAGGCAGTCGTGATGCCGCAGTTCTAGTTGCTGATAAGTTTAGTTTACCAGTTTTGACTACTGCACCGGCAGCTGATGTCTTTCCTACCGATCACCCTAACTACATGGGTGCGCGTGGACGTTTGGGAACTAAACCTGCCTTTGATGTTTCTCAAGACAGCGACCTGATTTTGTATGTTGGTACTAATTATCCGTTTGCGCGCTTTTTGCCAAATGACAAGACAATTATTCAGGTTAACAACAATTTGGCTGATTTGGGTAAGCAATATGACGCTGATATTACTGTTTTGGCTGATGCAGAGGACTTTTTAGCAAAATTAGCCGCAGTAGATTATCAAGCAGAACCAACTGCATTTTTAAAGGCAGCTCAACAAGACCGCGTTTTATGGGTAAACTGGTTAGAAAAGCTTGCTGCTGATGATCATGATGGTTTGCGTGCTGAAAGTGTAATCCAAGCAGTTAAGTACAATTCATCAAAGGATGCCGTCTTTGGTCTTGATGTCGGCAATAATACAGAGTGGGCCTTACGGCAATTGCCATTTGATCGGGAACAGAAATTCGCAATGTCTGCTTGGTATGGTACGATGGGCTTTGGCTTGCCAGCAGGGCTTGCAGCTAAGTTATCATTTGCTGACCGCCAAGTTTGGACAATTTCTGGTGATGGTGGCTATTCAATGGTAATGCCCGACTTGTTAACGGAAGTTAAGTATCATTTACCTGTAATTAACGTGGTTTTAGAGAACAAGTCGTTTGGTTTCATTGGTCATGAAAAATTGCAGGCAGGACAAGCACCTTATGGTATTGACTTGGTTGGTGCAGATTGGGCCAAGGCAGCCGAGAGTATGGGCGCAATTGGTTTAACTGTCACTAATTTGGCGGAATTAAAAGAGGCAATGGTTAAGATTAAGCAGCTGCAAGATAGTGGTAATGATTTACCGATTGTTTTGGATGCTAAGATTTTAGATATTGATCCAATTGATACCAACATTGTTATGACTGACGAAAATGTGTTTGGTACAGAAGCCGTAGCTGATTATCGTAAGACTTATGAATTAGATGCAGCAGACCAACCAACATTTAGTGAATTGTTGGCTGCCGCAAACAAGTAATAAAACAAAAATAAAAACATCTTCAGTTTAATCTGAAGATGTTTTTATTTTGGCATAATGATTAGTCAGTTACACGTTCTTGGTGCCAATCAAGAACCATCTTGACAATGGCATTGGCGATATTCAAGTTGCGCAAAATTGGTCCGTGAGAATAAGTCCCAATGAAGTTATTATAGTGCAAACCTTCAAGCCCATCTTGAGGATTGTTGCCATAACCGGTGATCATTTTGCCTAATGGCTGCAAACTTTGGTCGTCAAAATAAGTTTGACCTGAATGATTTTCAAAGGCTTTAACTTCACCCCATTTGGTGTTGTAGTGAGTATCACCGATCATGCGCTTGTCTGCTTTAAAAACGGTGTGAAATGGTAAGATATCCAATCCTTTAATTGTGGCGCCGCCAATTGTTTTGTAGTAAGTGCCAACAAGCTGGTAACCGCCACAAACGCCGAGCATTGGGTGACCAGCATTAATATAATTAGTTAATGTTTCTTTATGCCGTGGCAGATCTTTAGCAACAACAGTTTGCTCGAAGTCCTGTCCCCCACCAAAAAAGACAAAGTCATAATCAAAGGCATTGAATGGATCACCTAGGGAAACATTGTCAATTTGAGTGTTATAGTTTTGTTTCTTTAATAGGTAACGAATAATTTTAACGTCACCAGAATCACCATAGGTATTCATTAAATCTTCGTATAAGTATGCAATTTTAATTGTCTTGTCTGCCATCGCGTTTCAACCTCGTATTTTTGTAATAAATTATAGCGTAAAAAGTTGGTATTAAGCAAAAGAAGATTCTAATTATGAGGTAAATTAACTGTTTTTTAAGAACCAATGGATAAACTAAATGTCATGTGGAAATAATTGTAACAAGCTTGTTATAATATAACAATTGTTATTGATCTATAATATTTGGTGAAGATGATATTTATTTTAGATAAAAGGAGAATTTAAATGAAGCATTCAAATTTATTAGCTTTACTTGCAGCTGCAGCACTTGCTAGTGCAGCTGGAGCAAGCACAACTGTCCAAGCTCAAACTATTAAACCAGTTAAGTCTGTTACCCAAAAAGTTACCAATACTTATTCTTTCCCTAAGAAGTGGCGCGGTAAATGGTATAGTAGCAATATTTTAACTCCTAAGCCCTTAATCATTAAGTTAGGCAGCTATACATCACCTAAAACTGGTCAGACTGTTAAAATGACCAGTGTCGCTAACGCACCAACTACTGGTAAATTAACTTCAGAAATAACTAGTGTTAGTCAGGATCAAGATTCTACTAAGCTTGCAGCATTAGCGACAGGGACTACAAAGAAAATTAATCATATTACTTGGTCACTTGTGACACCAGCTGGTAAAGATGCAGAAAGTGCAGCTTATTCAATGAAAGTTGAAAAGCTCAACGGCAAGAAAGTTCAAGTATTGTTCCAAGCACAACCAGATACTGGTAAAGTTTATAACCAATACTTTAAGTCAAAGAAATTAGCTAAAAAATACGGTAATCATCATTTTAAGAAGATTAGTTATACAGAATATAATTATCGTTAATCAAAAAAGAGTCATACGACTCTTTTTTTGATTAGGATTATTTCATGTCTTGCTGGGCAGCAAAGTGATTGATTGGACCGTATTTAGAACCCACGGCAATCGGATGAGCGATTGCTTCATAAGTAAAATCTTTGGCAATTTTGACACTGTCGATAATTGATTTACCTTTGGCTAATTCAGCGGCAATCACGGCAGATAGGGTGTCGCCAGTACCGTTAATTCGGTTAGTATCAATAAAAGGCTTGGTAAATTCATAAAAAGCTCCGTCAGCCGTCAATAAGATATCTGTAACAGCTGACTGCTTGTTATTATCGTGGCGGCCCTTCATTAGAACGTTTTTGGCACCCATTTCTTGTAATTTTCGGGCACCTTGTTTGATTTCTTCCTTAGTAGTTAATGCAAGACCAGTTAGCTTTTGTTGTTCATAAAAATTAGGGGTGATGATATCAGCCAGCGGTAATAATTCGTCCAAAAAGGCTTGATAAGCATCATCGTCAAGCAAAGTATTGCCATGCTTGGTCATGATAACAGGGTCAAGAACAATTTTGCCCATGTTGTATTGGCGCAGATTAGTCGCGACACAATTAATGACCTCTTTGTTAGCCAGCATGCCAGTCTTTAATGCGTCAATTTTAAAATCTTCATTTAAAACATCAAATTGTTTTTGAATAAAGGGTAGTGGCATTACTTCTTGAGCATAAATTCCAGTAGTGTTGCCAGCAACGGCTGCGGTGAGCAATCCCATACCGTATACTTTTCGTGCATAAAAGGAGTGTAAGTCAGCCGTCATACCTGCACTACCATCACTATCATTACCAGCAATTGTTAGAGCGATAATTTCTTTGTTCATAATTTTGCCTTCCTCTTTAATCCAAGTTTTAGTTTCAAGTATAACTTAAAATGGGGACAATGATATAATTATTTCTTGTAAAATCGCAGCTAGATAAGTAAAATTATTTTAAAACCGCTTTCTTGAGAAAGGATATAATTATGTTAAAAAAATATATTATGGCGATTGACGAGGGCACGACTTCAACTCGGGCAATGATTATTGATCATCAAGGCAAGAAAGTTGCGTCATCGCAAAAGGAATTTCCGCAATATTTTCCTCAACCAGGTTGGGTTGAGCACAAGGCCGAAGAAATTTGGCATGCTGTGCAGACAACAATTGCTAATGCAATTATTAATTCTGGCTTGCGGCCAGATCAGATTGCCGGTATCGGGATTACTAACCAAAGAGAAACAACTGTTATCTGGGATAAGAAGACCGGTAAGCCAATTTATAATGCGATTGTATGGCAATCGCGGCAGACGACTGCTTTAGCTGAAGAATTGAAAAAAGCTGGTTACAGTGACATGATTCATAAAAAGACGGGTCTCATTATTGACCCGTACTTTAGTGCAACGAAAATTCGCTGGATTTTAGATCATGTTGATGGTGCTCAGGAAAAAGCTGAAAATGGCGATTTACTGTTTGGGACGATTGATTCCTGGCTATTATGGAAATTAACTGATGGTGAGGTACATGTGACCGATTATACCAACGCTTCAAGAACCATGCTCTTTAACATTCATGATTTGAAGTGGGATGATGATATTCTTAAAATACTGAATATTCCTAAGAAAATGCTGCCGGAAGTTAAGTCAAATTCAGAAGTTTATGGTTATACCAAGTCTTATACCTTTTTTGGCGGCAAAGTGCCGATTTGCGGGATGGCCGGCGACCAGCAGGCAGCACTTGTAGGTCAACTTGCGTTAAAGAAGGGTATGGTTAAGAATACTTATGGTACCGGGTCATTCATTGTGATGAATACGGGTGAGGAACCGACTGAGTCTGATAATAACTTGTTAACTACGATTGCCTATGGGATTAACGGTAAGGTTTCTTATGCACTTGAGGGTTCTGTCTTTGTTTCTGGAAGTGCGGTTCAATGGCTGCGTGATTCAATGAAAATGATTAAAACGGCGGCAGAATCGGAGACAGCAGCACGTGCATCTAAGTCAGAAAATGAAGTATATGTAGTACCAGCATTTACAGGACTGGGTGCGCCATATTGGGATTCTGAGGCACGAGGTTCTGTCTTTGGTGTTACACGTGGAACAGATAGAAATGACTTTATTAAGGCAACACTGCAGTCGCTTGCTTATCAAACTAGAGATGTTGTTGATACAATGCAGATTGATTCTGGGATTGATATTCCGACACTGCGGGTCGATGGCGGTGCTTCTAATAATGATTATCTTTTGCAATTTCAAGCCGATATCTTAGGAATTAAGATTGATCGTTCAAAAACGCTTGAGACAACGGCAATGGGTGCTGCCTTTTTGGCTGGTCTTGCAGTTGGCTATTGGAAAGATGTTGATGAACTGAAAAATATTTTTGTTGTTGGCAAGACTTTTGATGCGCGAATGCCTAAGGAAGAACGCGATCATTTGTATGCTGGTTGGAAGCGTGCGGTTAAGGCGACCCAAGTTTATGCTCATGGCGAATAGTAAAGAAATTTAAGGGAAAAGAAGTGAGAACTTATGGCACACAAGCGAATTGTGGCTCTTGATGGTCCGCTAAATTTTAGAGATGTCGGTGGTTATCAAACTAAGACTGGTCAGACGGTTAAATGGAATAAAATTTATCGCGCGGACTCATTAAGTTCACTTACGCCCAATGACCAACAAAAACTGGCAGATTTGCATGTTACTATTGATTGTGATTTACGTTCAGCGTATGAAAAGGAGACGTCTCCTGATAAGTCATGGTTTAAACGTGAATTTGTCGATGTTCCTGTTTATTCTGAAGATATTGCTGATCAGCAAAATGACCATAAGGTGTATCGTTTTTTACATCATATTCCAGATATGAAGGATAATTTTATCGGGCGAATATACCAACAGACACTTCTCAGTTCCCATAGTCAGGACATTTTTACCCGAATTTTTGCACAACTGCTGGAATTACCAGAAGATGAGGCACTTGTCTATCATTGTAGTGCTGGTAAGGATAGGACGGGAATGGTATCTGCCCTGATTTTAATGGCGTTGGGTGTCGATGATGATACCATTGCCCGTGATTATTTATTGACTAATGAATTATTTGATTTTGCTATTTCGCGGCAGTTGCCTAGTAATGACGACATTTCTAAAATGGTTGCTAAGATGAATGTTACTAAAGGTGAAGGTGTTGCTATTCGCGGCATTACAGAAACCATACGCGGCGGCTGGGGTGACTTTGCCAATTTCTTTCAAAAACAGTTGGGTTTTACTGCAGATGATTTGGCTCAATTAAGGCGGATGTATTTAGAATAATGTTGAAAATTAAAGTTATTAAAGGTGACATTACTAAACTAAAAGTTGATGCGGTTGTGAATGCGGCCAACGAAACATTACTTGGTGGTTTAGGAGTAGATGGTGCAATTCATAAAGCAGCTGGACCGGAATTATTGGCTGAGTGCCAAACCTTGCATGGCTGTAAAACTGGTCAGGCTAAGATAACGCAAGGCTATCATTTACCGGCTAAGTATGTTATTCATACTGTTGGGCCCATTTATTCGGGACGGGCAAGAGATGACGCGTTTTTGCGGGCATGTTATGTTAATTCACTTGATCTAGCTAAAGAAAACAACTTGCATAGTATTGCTTTTCCTGCAATTTCAACGGGAGCGTATGGGTTCCCAACTGGTCGAGCAGCCTTAATTGCTTTCCAAACGGTTAAAAAATGGCTGCGAAAAAATGAGGCAGCTAAAATAGAAGTAATAATGTGTGCGTTTGATGACAAGACGGCAGCACTTTATCAAAAACAAGTATAAAAATAGGACCATCGAATTATTATAATTCGATGGTCCTATTTAGTTAAAGAAACAAATTAAAGTCCCAATTGTTCCTTTAACTTAATGGCATCTGGATCATTGCCCAACTCGTTTAAAGCATCTGGCAAACCGTAAACAGGCTTGCCGTTACAGTTGATAAAGGTTTTGCCATGAGCTAATGAACTTAAAATAGCTTCATTAACAATATCAACCGTGATTCTGAAGTAGCGGTCAATCTTGTCATCAGTAATTGCTTGAATTGAGCTTAGTTCACTTTCTGGGAAGTGGCTTACCCGATTGGCAGTTGAAAAGGCAAGGGTGATTTCACCGCTGCCGTTACCAGTGAAGGAGCCACTACGGGTAATCCCAACACTTGAGCGGCGTGCAATTCGTTTTAGTTGTCGTGAATTGAAAGGAATATCGGTAGCAATAATTGTGATAATACTGCCTTTTTCCTTATCTTTCTTCATTTGGGTGATTTTCTTGCCAATATGCTCACCATAGATATTTAAATCTTCGCCAAAACCAAAGTTGGACATTACCAGTGCGCCCATTGTGAAGGTTTTGCCGTCGATCTCAACTTGCCGTGATGCAGAACCGATCCCGCCTTTGAGGTCATAACAGCACATACCGGTACCGCCGCCAACGGGTCCTTCTTTAAAAGTAACGTCAGCTGCCGCAAAAGCATCATTAACGTCATCCTCTGTAACACCCAAATCACGAATATGGTTAATATTGCTGTCATTACATTCCATGACAATCGGATTAACGCTACCAGTTGTAGTCCCGATTTCCGGATTTTCAGCGAGCATCTGTTTAACTAAGGCAGTATAACCAGTCCCGACACTTAGCGTGTTGGTTAAGACCAGCGGTGTTTCAATAGTTCCGAGTTCTTCTACTTGAACCAGACCGGTGCTTTTGCCGAAACCGTTAATTACTTGAACTGCGGCGGGCATTTTTTCTCTAAAGATATTGTCTTGGCAAGGCTTGATTACTGTGACTCCAGTGTTTAGACGGTCAGTCTTGACTGTTTTGTGTCCGACAGTAATTCCAGCAACATCAGTAATTAAATTCTTTGGTCCTCTCTTGGCATCGCTGAGTGCGTTTAAAAGTGGTTTGTTAAGTCCCATAATTTTTCTTCTTTCTTAAATATACTACATAATTTCGATTGCCCATTGTCTAACATTATATGCTTGCATAAAAGTGGATTTTGTCAACCAATAATGACCGTCAATGGGGTCAGAAACATGAAACAAATCTTCACTGAAGCCATCTAATAAGACGGCGTGATTGTTTTTGTAAGTTTTGCCCCATGGGTAAGTGTCTGGGTCTGGCGGCGTGAAATTGGTGGTGACATAAGTTAGAACTGGGTTGCCGCGTTTAATGGCGGCAATTAGTTCTGGCTCACTAGCACCATTCAAGTCACGCAAAGTTGTAAATTTTTGTCCCCAAGTTAATAGCGCTGGCGGAAAAATCGCTTCAAAACGACCGGTTACGTTCTCGTAAGGTGAGCCGCCAAAGCCAAGATATGGATTGTAGTCTGGGGATAGCGGCATCTCATCAATGAAAGTTTGGTAATTCGTTGTTTTCAGTTTGCCTTGATAATGCAGCCCCATTAGTAAAGCAGCAGCTTCACAGCCATTTTGGATACCCCAAAACATTTGGTTAATATTTTCAGTAATAAGCAGCTGCGGCGATTGCGGTTTTAATTGCTGCGGGTAATCATGCAAAAGGCAATCTGTTGTTGGAATAAAAGTATCTGGTCCAATTTGCAGGTATTCATTACCAAATATATCTTCTTTAACTGCTGTGACTGAAAGCGGCTTGTTTGGCTTAATCATGTCGAAATTTTGTCCTAGATGATCGCGGGCAATTGAACCATGAGGATTGATAACTAGAGTTTTGGTTTGGCTTAGATCATGAGCACGCTTGATTAACGGCTCGCCATCAAGCCAGACATCACGTTTTTTAAGCCAAGTGCCATTAGAAGTCATTAACCAAGTTTGGTGAAATAAGTCCTCACCCTGACCGAAAAATTGCAGGCTGCTTGCCAACGGTTGCTGTGTGAGCAATTGGTGCTGGTTAGAATAGGTATTTGTGCCATGTGGGTTTTTGATTTTTCCCCACTTAACTTGAGTAAAAAGGTCAAGCCCACTAAAGTAATTTAATTTTTCAAAATATGCATCATTAAATGATAATAAGCCTTGTGAAGTGTCAAAATAAATCTTTTTCTGATGATTTTTGACCAAATTATTAACTAAAAATTTTTGACCGATTTCACAGGTAGTACTAATTTGCAAATTCTCATTAATTAAAACGGCAGTTTGGTTATTAATAATAATTGTCTGAGGATTATGAAAGTGATAAATGATTTCCATTCAAGACTCCTTCTAAATAATTAAATCTATCATAGCATATTATTTGCAATTAGATTGCATTAAATCAAACAATTATTAATGCAGTATATTGACAAATAGTATGTTTTGCCTTAATCTTTTTTTAAGTTAAATGGTAACGCAATAGAAGTTGCAGGACATTGTCTTGATTATCTAAGGAGCGCTAGCTAATTTGTCTAAAATGATTAAATTTAGTCTCATTGTTTTGTTAGGATAATGAGGCTTTTGTTTGGGTTAGCTTGATTTTAAGAGGTGTTATTTTGAAGGAAAAAAGTGAAGAAAACGCGCCGCAGCTAAAGAAGTCGATTGGCGTGTTTGGTGGTAGTAATATTTTAATTGGGATCATGATTGGCTCAGGGATTTTTTACATTGGGTCATATGTTCTGCAGCGTTCGCAAATGTCAATGGGCTATGCGCTACTTGCATGGTTAATTGGCGGTCTAGTTACTCTGATGGGGAGTTTGTGTTTTGCGGAATTAGGTGCTATGAATCCCGAAACTGGCGGTATCTATGTCTATCTGTCAGATGCTTATTCACCAGTAGTTGGGTATATGTTTACTTTTCAAAGTATGGTGATTGGCGGTCCTGGTTCAATTGCGGCAATTGCGATTGCGCTGCCGATGGCCTTGACAAGCTTTTTCCATTTTAGTGATTTAACAGTAAAAATAATTGCCATTTTGTTAATTATTATTTTCACGGTTGTTAATTACTTTGGTGTTAATGTTGGCGAATGGGTGCAAAATTTCTTCACGGTTTTGAAGGTTTTGCCGCTGGTCTTAATTATTGGCTTAGGTGTCTTCTTTGGTCACTATACGCCGAACTTATCATTGTCGTTTCCTGCTGGTAAAGGCAATGTAGTTGATATTATTCAGATGATCGCCTTTGCGGTCATCGCCTCGCTTTGGGCCTTTGAGGGCTGGACCAACCTCAATACGGTTGCTGGTGAAATGAAAAATCCGCAAAAGAATTTGCCTAAAGCATTAATCTTATCAGTTGGTTTTACAACTATTGTTTACGTGCTGTTCAACTTTGCGATATATCGTTCACTACCAGCTAAGGCAATTGCTAAGTCAATTAAGGCGGGACAATTGTATTTGGGTACTAATGTTGCGCAAACATTCATGGGCTATGCTGGTACGATTTTAGTTGCAGTTACAATGGTTTTGGCAATGATTAGTTCGCTAAATGGCATGATTTTAGCCTTTTCACGTTACTATTATGCCGTTGCCAAAGACGGTTTATTATGGAAAACATTTGAACATATCCATCCCAAATACCGCACCCCAGATCACGGTTTGATTATGCAGATGATTATCTCAATTGCCCTAGTTTTGACTCGGGACTTAAATGAACTTACTTCCTTAGTTGTCTTCAGTGGTGCAATTTTTAACTTGCTGTCAATTTTAGCTGTGCCGGTTTTGCGTTACCGTAAGCCAAATCTTGCTAGACCATATAAAGTTTGGGCTTATCCGTGGACAGTCATCATTGCTGTTATTGCCTTTTTGATTATTTTAATCAATAACTTCTTTGATGATCCGGTAACTTCACTATTAGGTTTACTAATTCCGGCAATTTCTGTTGGTGTTTACTATTACTTTAGACACAAGTATCCAGTTAATGAGTTAAATTAGGGGGTAAGTAATGACTAAAGAGAAAATTATCGCGGCCGCTAAGGCAATTAAGCCCGATCCAGCATTTTTGAATATTCAAACAGTTGATCCATCAATTATCGTGGATTTGAAATATGCCACGATGGATAATTTTACAAGTCATGTGATTTACGATTTTACAACAGCAATTGCTCGTGCTGGTACCGCTAGAAAATTGGGCGTGGCAGCTAAACTATTAAAAGAGCAGGGTTACCGGATTAAAGTTTGGGATGCTTTTCGACCAAGTACGGCTCAAATTAAAATGTACCAAGTTTATCCCCATGATGAATGGGTGGCTGCACCTAATCCTAATTACAGCCATGAAAAGGGGGTTACCTTTGATCTGACAATTACGGATATGGCAGGGAATGAACTCTTGATGCAAAGTGGCTTTGATGATTTTACCGGTAAGGCTTTGCGTTCATATCCACGTACCAAGGAGCAGGAACATAATTACCAAATTTTAGATGATGCAATGGCGAAGGCTGGCTTTCATGGTTATGAAAGTGAATGGTGGGATTATCAAGATGATGATTCTGATTTATATCAGCCAGCACAAGCTGATCCTAATGATTATTAAGTATATATGATTACTTATTTGGTAAATTTAACATAATATAAGTTAGCTATTTATATTAAAAATAATACTGATAAAAAATATGCAAATAACTATTGAAATCGCTTTAATACTGATTTATAATTTTAAGAGTAAATAAGCGTGTTACTGATTCGATCAGGCATTAACCTATAAATAAACAATAACTCATAATTTGCTATTGGTTATTTGTAGGTTTTTTTATTAAAAAGAGGTTAGCAAAGTGAAATTTGTCAAGAATTTTAATAACAATGCTGCTTTAGTGTCTGATGAATCCGGTGTTGACTGGGTTGTAATTGGTAATGGGATCGGCTTTGGCAAAAAAGCTGGCGACGAGATTGATGAGAGCAAGATCAGTCGACGGTTTGTTGCGGTTGAGAAGAATATTGAGTTAGCCAATAGTATCGGTGATATTGATACGCGTACATTAGCACTGACCACTGAGGTTATTCAACTTGCTTCGCAAAAATTGCAAACTAGGTTTTCTGATTATCAATATTTCGCGTTAGCTGATCATATTGATTTTGTGCTTAAAAGAGCTGATGAAGGTATTGACTTGGGTCAAGAAACGGTCCGTTGGGAAATACATAAACTATTCCCCAAAGAGTACGATGCAGCTCTTGCAGCAATTAAGTTGATTGAAGATAAGACAAATTTGACTTTGCCGCGTAGTGAAGCAGTTTATCTGACATATCACTTTATTAATGCTGGTTCTGATCAAACTAAGCTGCAGGACACGATTAAGATTACTAAGTTAATCCATGGTGTCATTGCTATTATCGAGTATCAATATGGGATGCAGCTTGACACCGAATCATTTAGTTTTAACCGTTTTATGACGCATTTACGAGCATTTATGGTTCGACATATTTGCGGTATCAATGATGATAGTGGGAGTGAGCTTGACCGGTCTTTACTGGAATTAATGAAAGTAAAGTATCGGATGGCTTATGACACGGTCTTAAAGATTGGCACTTATTTACAAAAGCAAGCTGGTTGGGAATTGCAGCCTGATGATCAGGTTTATCTGACTTTGCATGTTTGGCGGGTAACGCACAGGCAGAATAGTTCAGAACCTGATGATGAGGCTGAACAATTAACAACCGGCAAATAATATTGTTTATCTGGTGTGTTACTGGTAAGGCAGGCATTAACCCGAGAACATGAGTAAATCCTTTGCTAACAGCTAGGTAATGCTTTTTATGTCCGCGGGTTTTATTTTGTCTATTTTTTAGGAGGAATTATGGCTTACGAAGATTTAAGTCAAAAGATTATCACCAATGTTGGTGGTAAGGACAACGTAGCCAGTGTTGTTCACTGTACAACACGGTTACGCTTTAAGTTGAAGGATGAAAAGAAGGCTAACGATGCTGCAATGAAATCAACCGATGGGGTTATTTCATTGGTTAAATCTGGTGGGCAGTATCAAGTAGTTATCGGTAATAATGTAGCTGATGTTTACGATACTTTGATTAAGGTCGGTGGCTTTTCCGATGGCGGCGAAGTTGATGATGATTATGTTGATACCAGTAATATGAGTATCGCTGACCGCTTTATTGATCTGATTTCTGGTATTTTCAACCCAATCTTAGGACCAATGTGTGCGGCCGGAATGATTAAAGGTTTCAATGCCATGTTCGTTGCATTGGGCTGGGAAGCACAAACTTCAGGTACCTATGTAGTATTAAATGCCATTGGCGACAGTTTGTTCTACTTCTTGCCAGTTATCTTAGGTATTTCTGCTGCTAAGAAGTTTAAGCTTGATGGTTACCTCGGCGCGACAATTGGTGCTGCACTTTGTTACCCAACAATTGTTGCAATGAATAGCAGTAAGACAACTCTGTTCACTTTATTCAAGGGAACAATTTTCCAAGCTCCAATCCACATGACTTTCCTGGGTATTCCGGTAATTTCGATGAACTATACTTCATCAGTTATTCCGATTATCTTGGCTATTTGGTTTGCTTCCAAAGTACATAAATTAGCACGGAAGATTATTCCTGACGTTGTTAAGACATTCCTAGTGCCATTTATGGTTCTGCTGATTACTATTCCAGTAACTTTTATCGTAATTGGACCAATTGCTACTTGGCTTGGTAATGCAATCGCTGCTGGTGTTAGTGCCGTTTACAACTTCAGCCCAATCTTAGCTGGTGTTCTGATGGGTGCATTCTGGCAAGTATTCGTTATCTTTGGTGTTCACTGGGGCTTTGTTGCCGTTATGATGACCAACATTGCAGCTATGGGTTATGACCCAATCTTAGGTTTATCACTTGCTGCATCATTTGCCCAAACTGGTGTTGTAGCTGCTATTATTTTCCAAACTAAGAACGAAAAGACTCGTAGTTTAGCTATTCCGGCTGTTGTTTCAGGAATCTTTGGTGTTACTGAGCCAGCTATTTATGGTGTTACTTTACCGCGTAAGAAGCCGTTCTACATCAGTTGTATTGCTTCCGCAATCGGTGGTGGTTTAATCGGAATGTTTGGTACTAAAGTTTACATTATGGCCGGAATGGGAATCTTCTCAATTCCAGACGCAATTAGTAAAAATGGTATCGACATGCGTGTTTATGGTTTGATTATTGCCATGGCAGTTGCTACTGTTTTAGGTTTTGTAATGCAGATGTTATTCGGTAAGAGTAGTGTTGATGCTCCGCTTGATGGTGAAGCAGTTCCTGCTGGCGCAGCCGTTGCTGAAGGTAACGCTAACGCTGAAGTTGAAACCATTGCTAATGATGAAGCTGCTGATACTGCAGTTAAAGCTGAAGTAGTTGCTGCCCCATTAAATGGTACAGTTGTTGATTTAAAAGATGTTAAAGATAAAGTATTTTCAAGTGGTGCCATGGGTCAAGGTGCCGCAATTGAACCAAGTGAAGGCAAAGTTTATTCACCAGTTAATGGTAAGATTGCCATGGTCTTCCCAACCGGACATGCGATTGGCTTAAGATCTGATAATGGTGCCGAAGTAATGATCCATATTGGTATGGATACAGTTGAACTTGATGGTAAGGGCTTTAAGACCTTAGTTGAAAAGGATCAAACTGTTAAAGTTGGCGATCCATTAATTGAATTTGACATTGCTGCCATTAAAAAAGCCGGTTATGTTGTTACAACTCCAGTAATCGTAACTAATTCAAAGGACTATAATGATGTTAAGGTGCTTGCAGATGGTCAAGTTAAGGCCACTGACGCCTTTATTGACTTAAAATAGTTACAGAAAGGTTAGATAAAGATGGATACAAGTAATTTTCCGAAAGACTTTTTATGGGGTGGCGCTACTGCTGCCAATCAATTAGAAGGAGCTTATCAAGAAGGCGGTAAGGGGCTATCACTACCTGATGTTTTGCCAGGTGGTAAGGAACGGATGACTGTTGTTAATGCACCTGATTTTGACTTTACGATTGATCCTAAGCGCTTCTATCCTAACCATATTGGGATTGACCACTATCACCATTTTAAAGAAGATATTGCACTGTTTGCAGAGATGGGCTTTAAGTGTTACCGCTTTTCAATTGCATGGTCTAGAATTTTTCCTAATGGTGATGAAACTGAACCTAATGAAGAAGGTTTGAAGTTTTACGATGCCCTAATTGATGAATGTTTGAAATACAAGATTGAGCCTGTAATTACCATTTCGCACTATGAATTACCATTGAACTTGGTTAAGAAGTACGGTGGCTGGAAGAACAAGCAATTAATCGACTTTTATGAGCGGTTTGCTCAGACAGTATTAACTCGTTATCATGATAAAGTTAAATATTGGATGACTTTTAACGAAATTAACAGTGCTGCGCACTTCCCAGTAATGAGTCAAGGTCTAGTTGCTTCTAACGGTGCTAATGATAAGAAGAATATCTATCAAGCATGGCACAACCAATTTGTTGGTAGTAGTAAAGCTGTTAAGATTGGTCATGAATTAGATCCTGATTTAAAGATTGGCTGCATGATTTTATATGCTACTACTTACAGTTATGATTGTGATCCTAAGAACCAATTAGCTGCATTGCAAGATAACCAAGCCAATAACTTCTTCTGTGCTGATGTTCAAGTACGCGGTCACTATCCAGCTTACACTAAGAGTTTACTAGCTCGTAATGGGGTTAAGTTGAGCGATCTTGACTACACTCAAGAGGAATTAGATCTATTAGCTAAGTATCCTGTTGATTACATTGGTTTTAGTTATTACATGTCATCAGTTGTTGATGTTACTCATGAAAAGCAAGAAACAGTTAATGGTAACTTAATGGGCGGTGTTAAGAACCCATTCCTGAAGAGTAGTGATTGGGGCTGGCAAATTGACCCAACTGGATTACGAATTGCTTTGAACCAATTATCTGATCGTTACCAAAAGCCTGTCTTTGTCGTTGAAAATGGTCTTGGTGCAATTGATAAGCCAGATGAAAACCACTATGTCGTTGATGATTACCGCATTGATTATTTACGTGAACATATCGAAGCAATTTCAGGCGCGATTGATGATGGTGTTGATGTCATGGGTTACACGCCATGGGGCTGTATTGACTTAGTCAGTGCTTCAACTGGTGAAATGTCCAAACGTTACGGCTTTATCTATGTTGATGAAGACGATCATTGTGAAGGCAGTTTTAAACGTTATAAGAAGAAGTCATTTGACTGGTATAAGCAGGTAATTGCTTCTAACGGTCAAGATTTAGGATAACTGGTAAATAATTATGAAAAAATGGATGAAAGCAGTTGTGTCATTCATTAGTGTATTTACGCTCTTTTTAGTTGGAACAAACGAAGTGTCTGCTAAGAGCAGTAAGGCAAATAAACCAGTAGTTATTTATTTAACTCGTCATGGTGAAACTACTGCTAATGTAATGCACTTAGCTCAAGGCTGGAGCGATTATACTCTAACTGATAATGGTGTTAAGGGTGCTCAATATCTGGGAATGGGATTGAAGGGCACCAAGTTTAAAGCTGCGTATTCTGGTGATTTAACTCGTCAGGAAAAGACAGCTCAAGGTGCTTTGGACTATTCTGGTAATAAGAAGATCAAATTACAGATTGATTGGCGGCTTCGTGAATGCAATTATGGTAGTTATGAAGGTCGTCCAGATATTGCTAAAAATGTTCCTGAAATTGCAGCTTATTATGGTTACAGCAGTACTGAAGACTTTCAGGCTAAGACTGGTAAATTATTCCAAAATAAGATGCAAGATGGCTACTATGCTTTAGATCAAGCTAATAAGTTAAATACTACTCTGCCGCAACAATATCGCGCAGAGCAGTCAACCGCGGTTCAAAAGCGAATGACGGAAGCATTAACTGCTATTGCTAAAAAGTATCAAAAGAAGGGCGGTAATGTCCTTGTAGTTAGCTCAGGAATGTCGATTAATATGTTCTTGTCTGCTCAAGACTACCCAGAATATCAAGGCGTTGGGATAGCTAATGATGCTGTTACTAAGTTGACTTATAAAAATGGTAAATTTAAGTTAGCAGGACCAATTGGCGATTTGAAATATTTCAATGCTGGTAAAGAGATAGCTGATAAGTAATAAAATTTTACAAAACCCTTTCAAAAAAGAAAAAAAGTCTAGTCACAGAATAATTGTGACTAGACTTTTTTGATTGCTATTTATGTTGTTTTTTCAAAGTGAAGAAAATGATCAGAATGAAGTTGATTAGTAGGGTAAAGCCGGTTGTCCAAAAGACCGTGGCGTAATTGAAGACACCAGAGATAATTGAGCCCATCATGGAGCCGAAGACGGAACCAACGGCTTGGAATGACTGATTATAACTAAAGATCCGCCCGAAACTTTCTACTGGTGTATTGAGTGTTAAGACTGTTTGCGCTGCTGGTAACATTGCTGCACTGGCAATACCTAGCAAAAATCTTAATCCTGCAAGGATCCATGGTGAGTGGGTGAGGGCCATTGGAACGAAAAGAATGGCACCAACAATTAATCCTAAGCGTAAAATTTTCAATGGTCCAATTTCATCCATTTTGTGACCAACGCGAGAAGCGGCGAGCAGTGTCCCTAGACCCGGAGTTGCCGCGACGATGCCGGCAACAAAGGCAATATTCTTGCTGTTGGGCATCATTGATTTGACATAAAGAGAAACAATGGGGTCAATTGACATGTTAGCTGCTTGAACGAGCAAGGTAGTAACAAACATGACAACAATTAGCTTAATGTTTGGTAACTCGTGCATGATTTCGCCCATTGGTTTCATTTCTTCACGAGAAATCGGGGTAAATTCTTCGCTAACTAGGAACGTAGATCCAATAAAGACTAGTAACATTAAGAAGCCAGTGATAAAGAAGGGAATTCGATATCCCCACACGCCGCCGAGCCAATTACCGAAGAAACTGGATAAAACGCCGCCAAGTAGTGGACCGACTAAGTTGCCGGCAGTTCCGGCAGTCATCATTTGGCTCATTACCCAACCGCTGCGTTGGTGGGGTGTTTCACCAGCAATTAATGCCGTGGCGTTATTGATGTATCCGGAAAACGCGCCTTGAATAAACCGCATGACGATAATATAAATAGCGTTGGGTGCAAACCCGGTTGCGGTAATGGTTAAAGCCATCACACCGGAGGCCCGCATACACATTAGCTTGCGTCCCTTGCGGTCAGCAAGGTTGCCCCAATAAGGCGAAACGATTGCCTGCGCAATGAAGGTCATAGCAAAGGCTAGTCCAGAATATAGGTTGATTTGCAACTTACTGTAGTGACCAAGGTCCGCGATAAATAAAGAAATAAAGGGCATTGTCATTGAATAGCCCATACCTGTAATAAAGCAGCCAAGCCAGAGGGTATAAAATGATTTATGCCATCCAGCTGGTAACTTGTAAGATTTTGTCAAAATGATCCATCCTTCTATATTAATTAAAAAAATATTAATCCTTTTTATTTTAGCACATAAAAATTGCTAAAAATTTACTAAAAACAAGAAATTTGACTGTTAAACATGGTAGGATAGTGTTTCTGAAAGGATGGGTACATTATGGGGAAAGATCCACGCATAACAAGGCGTGAATATCGCAAACGATATGTCGAAAGTGAAACAGATAGAGAAAAAGTTGTCCAACAAAGTGTTGAGACCAAGCATTATTCATTGCGCGTGCCGACACGTACGAATTATCGTCATTTAAAGTTGAATTTTTGGGAAATTTTTTCTGATCGCCCGTATATTGCTGTTGCGATTATTGTCTTGGCAATTTTCTTCATTATGGCAAAATTATGGTGGCTGTTAGTTCTGTTATTAGTGCTGGTCGTAATTGGCATTTATCTTATTGGTCGCAGCCATCATCCTGACCGCGTTCTAAGTCTGGAATTTAAGTTAAAAGCATCGCGCAAACTTAGTATGCTGCGGGCATTACAGTTTGGTGGGGCAATTGTTATCTTCTTGGCAACATATATGAAAAAAGTAGTCAATGTCGACTTTTCGTCTGCTGGATCAACTGACGGTTTTCAAATTGTGCAGGGACTATTATCTGATCGCGGCGGCGTGTATGGGCAACAAGGTTCATATTTTTTGAATTTGCTTAATACACTAACTGGCGGTCAATTGTGGGGAACATATCGTTACGCGACAAATAGCGCGCAAATGATGAACAGCAATGCAGGACGCTGGATTGTAATTTGGGTATTGCTATTAATGATTGCCCCAGCATTTTGCGTGTTGGCGCAGTTCTTTAGAGAGCCGTATTCGCGCAATACAATGTTAGTTGCGTCAGGCATAACTACGATTAGCTTTATCTTAACGCCGACTTTGATGCGGAAATGGATTGTGGCGTATGCCACGGAAAATCAGATGTCTCAAGTGCAGGCACAGGCGGCAGTGAGTGTTGGACCAATGGCCTATGTGGCAATGGGCTGTGCCTTGATGGTGTTAATAATTTCAATTTACCGTGTGATTAAAAAAGACCGCTTTGAATAAAATTGCCTTTTGCTCAAGAAACTATTAAAATAATATTATTTTAATAGTTAGGGAGTGGTCGATAATGGACTTTGACGAAATGGTAAATCTGGCATTAAAGCCAGACGGCAATTTAAAATTAATTCTAAAAGGTAATGTTGAACAGGTAAATGATGAACCGCTAGGCGTTGTTGCGGTAGTTTATCTGACAAGTGATGCTCAATTGGCTAAAAAGAAATTTACCGAATTAAATGAAAATAAAACAGCTGACGAATTTTATATGGTTTATAGTTGTCCACAAGATACGTATTTGCCAACTTTAGGTCATTATCCTTCGCTTGAAATTTCTAGAGCAGATTTAGGCATGTAAAAAGACGAGAATTTAAGTTCTCGTCTTTTTTGTTTAGTCAATATTTGATTCTACTGCTGGTGTTGGCTTGTGTGTCTTCTTCATTACGTACAGAATAATTGCAAACACAAGGACACTAACAATGATTAGACCAAACAGGGCATAGTTGATTCCCACCGTACTGGTAATACTGGTAAAAATCGTGGTCATTAAAGGACCAGCAACTTGTAAAATTGTATTTAAAGCACCGATTGAGGACGATAAGATTGTATGATCAACCGAAGATACTAGCCACTGTGTCATTTTTGGATTAGCAACACCAGCAAAGAAGCCGAGAACAGAGCCCAAAATTAAACAGCTAATTATATTTTTGCTAAAAATTGCTAATATCATGCCGACACTAAAAACAGTGTCAATTAAAGAAATCATAAATAATGAGGTTTTCTTAAACAGCGTGGTACCTATGGCACTGCCAAGAGCCATTCCGATTGAATCAACAGCACCAACTAGAGCGATGGTAAAACTGTAAGTACCAATTATCATACTTTTATTACCAGCAATTACAATAGAAATTAATGGTTCAAGTGCCATCAAAATACCATTTAGTAAAGCAATAACTGAGATAACAGTTAGTAGCCCGTTGGCTTTTTTAACTTGGCTAAAGGATGATTTGAAAGTAGACCAAAAATTTTGGTTATTGACTTGGACATTTTGATTAGGGTGGTCTTTAAGATAGCTGTGACCAACACTGGCATAGAGCAAGCCCGCACATAAAAAGGTTAAGGCGTTAACGATTGCTAAGTTAGAATATGATAGAAATAGTAGTAAGCCAGAGCCTATAAATTGGGCAACTGTTGAAATAACTTGTGAAATACCGCTAGAAAATCCGGTAGCTTCAGATATTTCGTTTTGACCAACCAGATCAACAATTAGTGGCGTTGCTAAGCCGCTTGAATACATACCCGAAATGTCAGAGATGAAGTTGATGCCAATAACGATTAGAACCAAGTTCCAGCCGGCAATGTTAGTGACAAATAGTAACCCGACGATCAGATAAAGAACGAAGCGAATAATTGCTAGCCAAACAATCATTTTGAATTTGTTTTTAGTTCTGTCAGCGTAATAGCCGCTTAGACTTTCGATTAATCGCGGAATACCTTCAGTAATTGAAATTAATGAGATCGCCAGCGTGTAATTATGCAATTTGCTGGCATAAGTCATTAGTGCCAAGTAGAACAGAATGTCGCCAGCAGTTGATAACCAGCTGGCAAGTGTTAGTTTACGAAAGTTTTTATTCTTTAAGAAAATGCCCATAATTGATAACTCCTTTTTTCATTTAACATATATTTAGTATATTTGAGTTAAAATAAATTAAAGGGGAAGTGTCGTATTTGACACAAACTTGCGTATTCGCAAGTTGATTAAGTTAGGGAGCATTTAACAAGTGACAATTGGAGAACTATTAAAAAAGTACCGGCTAGAGAGCCTAAAAACACAAAAAGAGTGGGTTGGTGACATTGTTAGTCCCTCTTATTATTCTAAAGTCGAGAAGAATATTCATCGGATTACGGCAGAGGATTTATTACAGCTACTAAAATATAACAATGTTTCATTGGCGGCGTTTTTTAAGCAGCTTAATCAGGAGCAGGAAACAGAGCAAGAACAAGAGGAACAGCTGTTTAACTTGGCACAGGAGGCTAATTATAAAAATTCTGTCGCAGATTTGCGTAAATTAAAACGAATTTTTAAGGAAAGTAATTTTGCGGATAAGGAAGAGCGAATTGTCTACATTGATGCGGAAATTGCGGAAATGACCGACCAAAAACTACCAGTAGAAGAAGAGCAAACTTTGAAGCAGTTAATTTTTAAGGTTGCGGATTTTAATGAAGATAATCTGCGGCTGTATTGCAACTATATGATGGCAATTTTTGATATTGACAGTAATTTGATTATTGCTAAAAGGGTAGTTAAGCAGTTTATTAATTCTCCCAAATGGAAACTGCAAGCAATTATTTTAGCAATTATTGCCAATATGATAATCCAGTGCATAGAAAATAAGCGCGAAGATGAAGCGGACTTTTTTATTGAAAGCGCCCAGCAGGTTACAGTTATCCCAGAAAACTTCTTTTATAAGAACATCTTGCAGTTTATGGCGAATATTATCAGATATCATCAAACTGGCGATGAAAAGTTATTAACGCAATGTCAAACAGTGATTGCTAATTTGGCTTTTACAGGGATGCCTGAATATAGTAAGCAGCTGCATAAATTTTATTTAGAAAATAAGTAAATTATTAGTCAAAATCAGCCTTAAAACCGACGAATTGGTGACCTTGGTAAGTTTGTTTAGCTAATTTGCCCGTGATTTTTCGCTTATTTAAGATGAATGCAATCGACTTGCCAGCAAAAAGATGCTTAAGCTCGCGTTCATTAAAGGTGTGTTTGCCCCAAGTCTGATTAATTGCAGTTTCTTTGCCGCGCCAAGTTCCCGTAACTTTGGGCTTAGGCGTAAAGGTAGTTTTTTTAGCTGTTTGCAGTTTGGCTAGTTTGGGGTTTTTGCTCAAATTGGTCGCATTTTTTTGTTCAATTGCTAGGTCGTGCTTAACGATTTGATTAATCAAAAAGGGCACGTTGCGATAGTCAAACTTGCCTTGTTTGACCATTTTCATCGTGTCTTGTAATTGTTCGGTGACTTTGGGCGAGGCAATGTAGGTTTGGTCACACAAGATTGATTGGACTAAACCAGGGAAAGTTAAAGAATATTTTTCCTTCGTGTTTTTGATTAGGGCGCTTTTGCCAGTGGAGATGTTGGCTAACGTCTGTTCTTGGGTTGCTCCTGTGCCAATTTTGTCTTTTTTAAGAAAATCGATAATAAACCGGTGAGTTGGCGATTTAGGCTTAGGGTTGTGTCCTTCATAAATAAAAGGTTGTGCGCTTGAGCCAAAAGGTAATACTTCTTGAGCATTTGTGTCATCAAGGTCGTGTTCGTTAAAAATCAGCTTGTAATTCAACTCGCGGGGTAAATTAATTGTGCAGGTAAATTTGGGATAATCGGCAAGGTGGGCCTGTTCTTGGTCATAAAGGTAATCTTCAGCTAAAATTGCTAAAAAACTTTTGGCGACAGCTTCATAAATGATGCGTCCACATTTACCAAATTTCTCTTCAATTTCTGCTAGACTTCTTGGGACATTCAGACCAGGACGATTGGCACCGTGAGTGGCGTTATTTGCCAAGAATTTCTTTCGAAGTGTTGTGTGCGCTAATAATTTGGGGTCAACGTGGGTGACACGGGCAATTTGCTTAGCCAGTGGCAATAATTGGTCGAACTGTTCCTGGGTGATTTTAGTGTCTTCGGTTCGAGGATATGATAAAAAGCCAGCTTCATACATTTTTTGGTAAGTTGTAAGCACTTCTTTTGAAGCATAGCCCTTTTTTCCAACTAAAATTGCCAGGTGACTTAGGTCAAGTAAGTCAGGTGGTGCTTGGTGTTTAGTAACCTTAGTATCAATAATAATTTGCGCCTTGTGAAATTTTGATAACTCCAGCTTGGCATCGGCTTCTGTCGTAAATTTTGCCTTTTGCCCTTGTTTAAAGATATTTTGGTTAGCATCACGAAAGCGGACTTCATAATATGACTTTTTGACATAATTTTGCCGCGCGGTTTCTTGTTGGTAAACCTGATTAACAATCGTTGATTTAAGCCGTCCTAAACGCAATGACTTCGGCTGAAAGCCGGCTTGTCTAGCAATGATTAAGGCAATTCGCGATAGTTGCATTGAAGCAAAGTCAAACCGTTCGCGGCCAGTTGCTTCTAAAAACTCGCCTTGTTGGTATTGGTTAGTGACGTCAACCTTTTGCAGCAAGGCTTTTTTAATATTAGTTGGTGTTTCATCGGCAAAGCGAATCCGAAAAACGCGCTTGGTCCATTTAATCGCGTTGATAATTTCCCAGCCTAACAAGTCGCCCTCGCCTGACGGGTCATCATCGGTGGCAATTACGATTGCATCGCACTTTTGGGCGGCATTCTTAATATTAGCTAAGGCTGGCTCCATGCCGGGAATAACTTCTTTTTCCCAAGTAAAGTCAAGCAGGTTCCACGGATAATTATTCAAATCGTACCAGTCGCTATATTTAGCAGCCTTATCTTGGGCAACCATTTGATGTGGCTCTTTGAATTGTAATAAGTGCCCGTGAGCGTGGACAATTTGGTAGCTGTCGTGATTGAAGCTGCCCTTCAAGCCGCCTAATGCTGTGGCAAAGTTCTTAGCGGCGCTAGCTTTTTCTGTTAGAAGCAAAAGTTTCAAGTTAATCAGTTCCTTGATAAAGATAAAATTTGTGGGCAAACTCTTGTTTGACTTAATTAGTATATCTTGTATTTAGCAAATGAACAAATTTATTTATTTTATAATAAGCAGCCTTTGAATTACTAAATCAATTGATTAGAAAGTAAAATGGCTCGAGAAAAATGAAGTCAAAATAAAAAAGCAATCCTAATTGGATTGCTTTTTGACTGATTACTTTTTCGCCCTAAAGAAGATTACTTCACGAGCCGCAATTAACGGTCCGGAAGCCTGATGAATAGTTAACCTAATTCCTTTAGCCCGAACATCGCGTAAGCCAACTACCTTGTTCTTACTGTCAGCTTTCCAATTAAGGTGGTCGAAGTAAGTAACATAATTAAAGCCATCTGTTGAAACAGCGATACTAATGTCGGTAGGATCAAAATTGTGGTCAATATTGCGCGGGACAAAGACCATCCGACTTAATTTTTCTACTTGACCAAAGTCAAAGGTTAATTCTAACGGCTTGTTTGGCATTAGTGCTTGCGCTGATTGCCATTCACTTGCTAGCTTGAGGTCGGTTAAGTAAGCCAGCGGCTGGGTTGGGCTATTAGGATAGTTGCTAGTAACATTAATCTTGTCAATGGCGTAATCGATCGCCGCGTGCTTGGTAATGACACCAAATGGGTCTGACCATTCGGATACCTTATTTCCAGAGGCGTAGCGCATGCGAATAATGTAGCGGGTATTAGGCAGTAACTCGTGGAAAGAAAAGCAATTCCCAGAAATACCTTCATATAAAAGACCATTGATTTCAATTTGAACAGTAGTCTGCTTGGACCAAGCAAGCTCGAATGAATGAGCTGAGATTTTACTTGGATCAACACCGGGAAGTTTTGGCGAAGGCAATAGACCATCAGTGATTTCATGGACTAGAACATTTTCACCGTAAGTATAATTATGAATAGCAATTTTAATTTTGCTGTTGGTAACATCGCGACTTGCTAGTTTAATCTGCAAGGCTGTTTGCCTGGCATCGTGATAATGATTGAACTCGGGTACAGGACTATAATTAGTATTGAAGAAAATCCCTTCACGAGCATGATTAAATGCTTCGATTGTACCGTATTCCTGCAAATTGATTAGTTGGTCGTTGACTTTGACTGAGATTTGATCGGGATAAGCATCACACATAATTGCCAAGTTCGTTGGTTGGTCAACTTCAAATCCAGGGTAATTGCCCTTAACTGGATTAATGGTAATTGTTAAATTACCGGAACTTTGCTTGGTATCAATGCAAGTTTCACAATAATTATGATTAAAGTCTGTCAAATCATCATCATCATAAACTAGCGTTCTACTTTGTCCTTGCGGATAAAGGACGTAATCTCGTTTGCCAAGGTCAAAGACGCTGCCGCCGCGAACAAAGACAGGCAAATGCCAGACAGGATAAGATAAGTTGTTGTAGACACGACCGCCGGCATACTTTTCCCCAGTAAACAGGTCAAGCCACATTGTTCGACTGTCTGGTAAGTAAAGGTTGTCCTTACGGGAATTACCGTGTTCATCTTCGCGGCCGTTGGTAATCGGCGCGATTAGCAGATTATTGCCCAGCATAAATTCACTGCTAAATTGTTCAGTATAATTACTGCGTTCGTCAGGGAACGCGATAAATAGCGGCTGCATGATGAAATTACCAGCTTGGGCTTGGTGGTTAAGGGTGTAGAGGTAATTTTGTAATTGTGCTCGTAAGATTGAATAGGCGTGATTGATTTCCGTGATTTTTTTATTATAGGCAAACGGTGTTTTACTAAAATTGCCTTGGTCATCAAGGTTGAATAACAGCGGCGTAAAACTTTTCCATTCAAAATCACGGACGCTGATTTGAGCATTACCGCCGCCTGAAGTACCATCAATTGCGGCGCCAACAAGTGGTTGACCCGAAAGATTACTGCCGATAAAGCTGGCCACTTGAGTAGAAATATTCTCCCAGTTGCCGCCTGGTGCGCCAAAAGCTAAAGCAGCGTTTTTTTGCATACCTTGAGTACCGGTATTTTGCAAAACCAGTGGCTTTTTGCGCTGTAAATTATTATTTAAAGTAGCATAATCACTTGCGATATGCTGATTAGTAAAGGTAAAAGAAGTATATTCTGGTAATTGATCAGGTTTATCCTCATGCCAAAAGCCAGCCGCGACATCTTGAGTTTGGGCGTAATCATTGAAGCAATTGAGGGATTCAATGGTTGAGTTTGTTACGCCATAATTAGGTACGAACCAGCTAAGGGGGAAGTGCGCACTCTTATAGCGGTCGATCATGGCACGAGCGGAGAATTGATAGTCTTCTTCACCGTTAAGTGAAGCTTTACCAGCAGTATTAGCCTTATTACTTGTTCGGGTGTAATAATTATTGCCAAATTTGCTGGCATTGCGTTCCTTGGCTTCACTTGGCTGCCACAGAGTAGTACAGAAATTACCAATATGACCAAGTCCCAATGCATATTTTGGCAGCATCATTGGTTTACCAGTTAAGGCATAATATTTAGCCAAAATCGTTTGTGGGGTATTGCCAATAATATAAAAATTATCAAAAATCCCATCTTGGTGGGTGATGGTAGTTAAATTACTGTAAGTAGTCCCAAAGTCATAGCTACCATTAGTGTTAGTATTGCGAAACTCACCATAACCAGCATTGGACCAAAAAAATGGCACTTGGGTAATAACCCCTTCCTTGCCGGTAATGTGGTCAGACATAATTGCTAATTTATGCCCTTTATGGCTGAAATAGCCGCATTGTAAGCCGCCGCCAAAGTAAAATTCATTTTTATTTTGGTTTAAAAATTCAGTGGTTTGGTTAGCAGCTAGTTCGAGCGGTTGTGCCTGCTTCATTCGAATACCATGCAAAGTTTCATCGAAGATACTCATGACAGCAGGTTTTTGCCCAAAAATAACTTGATAATTGCCTACCTGAATAATTAATGAGTCACTAGTTGCCCGCACTTGTGAATGCTCAAAAAATTCATTGTTAAAATTAAGCTGAAGCATTGATGTTTGCGTGATTGGAGAATTAGTATTGGGGTCAAGTACAAACCGAAAAATACCGTCAGCTAAAATATAAAACCGGGCTGTTTCGCCAGTTGCGTAATGCAATTCATAATAGTTTTCACATCTGTTGGCACCAGTTAATGCGCCTAGTTGGTGTTTGTTTGTTTGCATATATTCTGTCATAATCTTTGCTTCCTAATTTAGTTTGCTTAATATCTATTATAACTAAAAATTCAAGTTTTTCCGCAGTATTTGTGATTAAACTGGTTAAGACCAATTTAATGGGTTAAAATGAACATATAATGAAGTGAATGTTCGCAAAGAGGGAGGAAATAATGACTTATTATATTCACGCTGATAAATTTTTTCTGGAAAATATAACTACTGAAGGGGGCTATCTTGAAATCCAAGATAATGGACAGTTTGGTTATTATTATTCAGAACAGGAAAAGCCAGTGGGTAAGATTGTTGACTATTCTGGTAAGTGGATTGCTCCTGGCTTAGTTGATACTCACGTTCACGGCTCATTAAACGAGGACGTGATGAGGAGTGATTGGAACGGAATTAATCACTTATCCGAAGGCTTTTTGCAATCGGGTGTCACCAGCTGGCTGCCAACGACTTACACGGCTGGTGCCGATACTTTGAGCCGAATTTGCCGAATGTTTGGCGACCATCAAGGTGAAGAAACCGGTGCTAAAATTCAAGGTTTGCACTTTGAAGGACCCTACTTCACTGCCGAACATGCTGGTGCTGAAAATCCGAAGTATTTACTTGATCCGGATATTAACCAATTTAACAAGTGGCGCAAAGAGTCTAAAGGTCTGTTAAACAAGATTTCTCTTGCTCCTGAACGCAAAGGTTCAAGGGAATTTATCCGTAAAGTTGTCCAAGAAGGCGTTGTTGTTTCCTTAGGACATTCAAGTGCTAATTTTGAGCAGGCTGCAGCTGGCATTGAGGATGGTGCGACCATGTTTACCCACACATTTAATGGGATGCCGGATCCGTCACATCACGCGCCATCAATTTCTAACGCGGCAATGGCGCTCCATAACGTCACCGACGAACTAATATGTGATGGTCACCACGTTAAAAAGGAAATGGTGCGGGCGCTAATTCAACTAAAGGGTGCGGAACACATTGCCCTAATTACCGACTGTATGGAAGCTGGTATGATGCCTGATGGTGACTATATGCTGGGCGAATTACCAGTTTATGTTCAAGATGGCATGGCTCGCTTAAAGAGTAACGATAACTTGGCCGGCAGTATCTTGCAATTAAAGACAGCTGTTAAGAATGTTGTTGACTGGAATGTCGCAACTCCTGAAGAAGCAATTATGATGGCTGCTTACGTTCCAGCTAAGAGTGCCCATATTTTAGACAAGTGTGGTTCGATTGCTCCAGATAAGGACGCGGATTTTATCGTGCTTAATAAAGACATGACTTTGAGTGAAACCTACCTCAGCGGCAAGTCACGTTACAAGGCCTAATAATTATTTGCTAACAAAAAGGGTTCTCAAAAGAGAACCCTTTTTAATGTACACTTTAGTAAACAGCACCATCGTAAAAGTTAAAGCGAGGTTTATTAAAGTCATAATTTTCTAACTCGCTGAGTTTAATGGCATTATCGCAAACGCCCCAACTCATCAAGTTGATTGGCTTACCGTAATCTTCATCAGGAATAACCAGTAAAATATATTTACCTTGACTTAAAGCATAGCCCAGTTCCATTCCCAAACCAACATCTTCTTCTTCTGGCAGGTAAACGCCAATCATGATGTCGCTGGACTTAATACCAATTAAATCGCCATGGTAAGTTGCAGTTGCCCATTCACGATCGTGTAGATATTCTGGATGTTCTTCAACGTTGATACCTTTATATTGGTGGTCTAATGGAACATAACTGTTTTCCAGGTCAATGGTTGGGTTGGCAGCCAAGGCTTTCATTGCTGCCTGATAAGCATTATTTTGCTTTTCGTTGAACCAACCAGCACCAAAGTAAACGGTCTTTGTTTTAGTCATACAAGGTCTCCTTTAACTATTAATTGAGGTAAATTTTACGTAATTTACTGATTTCCGCATCAGTTAATTTCATAATATCATGTAAATAGTTATCTACGCTACCATATTTTTCATTAATAGTTGCTAAAACATGGTCGATGTATTCAACATGAACGGTTTGGAAGTCTTTTAAAATATTTAATGTGGCATCATCAGCACCCTGCGTTTTAGCTTTTTGCAGCATATCTTCAACGAAGTCAGCAGTGGCAATATTCGTCAACAAGTAGTCCTGTTTGATGATTTCAAGTGGTACACCAAGAGCAGTTAAGATAAGTAAGGCACCAACCCCAGTTCTGTCCTTACCAGCAGTACAATGGAAGATTAAACTTTTGCCATCTTCATCGTTTGCCAATAATAAGTCAAAGAAGTGGCGGTAAGCTTTTTGTGCGGGCTTGCTGGTAATCATATCATCATAAGCAAACAGCATATGTTCAAAACCTGCTTGCGGATTTTTTTGTCCTTGCTTGATAACTTCTTCAATACTCTTAGAAGCGTTGGTTAGGTCCTCGCTGAAAACTGGATCGTAATCATATTCGGCTCCTTCAGGAACGCGGTCAGGTTCATGGTCAACTTCTGCTTGACTTCTGAAATCAACGATGTATTTAACGCCGTAATCATGTAAGAACTTAAGGTCAGTTTCATCTAAAGTACCTAAATTAGCAGTTCTTAACAACTTGTGCATTTTAATCGTCTTGCCGTCAGCAGTTTTATAGCCGCCGAGTTCACGGAAGTTGCGACCGCTCTTAACACCGATTAATTGATTAGTTAAATTTTCTGTCATAAATTCCACCCTTTATCTTTTGACATTTACGTTCTATTTTAGCAATAAACTAAGGTGTAAACAATTATAAAAGAGGTAAATGTTATCAAAAATATGTTAAAATTGAAGTTAAATAAAACAATATATTTATAGAGGGTGAGTACATGAGTACGAAAAAAGACAGCATTTTAGTTCCAGTTGATGGCTCAGAATCAGCTGAAAGATCTTTTGATAAAGCAGTTAAAATTGCACTAACGGAAAATGCTCATATTGATATTTTAAACGTAATTGATACTAGGCAATTTTTGGGTGAAATGCAGGATACGCTTATTTCAGGTGATACTGTTTACCAGATGACCCAAGATACTAGCAAATATTTAAAGAGTTTGAAGCAATGGGCACATGACAACTTTGACTTTGATGATATTGATTATCATATTCGTTATGGCAGCCCTAAGGCAGTTATTTCCTATGACTTTATCAAGGATCATCACGATAACTTAATCATTATGGGTGCAACCGGCTTGAACGCGGTTGAAAGAATGCTGATGGGGTCAGTTACCGAATACGTTAACCAGCATGCTTTGGCTGATGTGTTAATTGTTCGTACTGACGTTGACAACAACCCAATTAGACAAAAGTAATAGCTTATTTGTTAATCTTTTAATGGTTTCGCTTTCATTTAACTTGAATTTCTGCTATTATTCTTATGAATTGATTTTAGGTAAAAGAGGGCGGCACATGATGCAAAGTAATTCCATAACAAAACGAGTTAACTTAGTGTTGTTTGTGTTTGCAAGAGTTCTTTTACAGGGGAATTTATTTACATAATAGGCTTTAAGGCTTGATGTTGATTACATTTCGTAGTTGACATTGAGTCTTTTTTATTCATGACACTTATAGGAGGTAATCATGAAAAAGTTTAAGAAAGTATTAGTTAGTGCACTAGCCATAGTGGGAATTTTTGCATTATCTGCTTGTTCAAATAAAAAGGAAACCAAGAGTAGTAATATGCCGAAATCACTTAATGTACAGTTTGTACCCAGTGATGCTTCTGGCAGAATGGAAGGCGAAGGTAAGCCTCTTGAAAAGATGCTTTCTAAAAGATTGGGCATACCTGTTCACGTTACAACTTCAACTGACAATAATGCTGAAATTGAAGCGATGAAGTCTAAGAAAGTAGATGTCGGTTTTTTGGCGGCTGATGCCTATGTACAGGCACATAAGCAACATGCAGCTGACGTTTTATTGCAATCAGAACGTTACGGCATTAAAGAACCAGGTGGTACTTGGACTAAAAAGTTAGTTCACACTTTGCGTGCTGAAATCGTGGTTAAGAAAAATTCCAAGATTAAGAGCTGGAAGGACTTAAAGGGCAAGTCAATTTCTATTCAAAGTCCAACTTCGACCACTGGTTATATTTTTCCGGTAGCTGAATTAAAAGAAAAGGGCTTGGACGTTACTAAGGAGTGTAAATTAGTAACGGTTAACGGTCATGATACGGCTGTTTTAAATGTCATGAGTGGCGACACTGATGCTGCCTTTGTTTTTGAAGATGCACGTAACAAGGTTCTCCATGATGCACCGAATATCAAAGAAAAGGTAGTGCCGATTTACTTTACAACGCCAATCCCTAACGATACAATTTCTGTTCGTCCAGATATTCCGCAAGCATTCCGGAAGAAGTTAGCCAAAGCTTTTATCGACATTAGTAAGACTAAAGATGGTCAAAAATTGATTCAAAAGATGTATGATCAATATGGATATCGTGCCGCTAAAGACAGTGATTACAATATTGTTCGTAAGTACGAAAAGATTGCACAATCATTGAAGAAATAATCGCAAGTTAATTATTTACTAGGGTATCCGAATTTTCGGGTACTTTTTTAATGGTGTTTCTATAAAAATATTATTCAACTTTCCTTGTTATAACAGGCTTTTGTGTGCTATGCTTTTTATGTAACAGACATCAATATCTTAGTGGGAAGGTCGAGGGCAGTGAATAAACAAGGAGATAGTTTAAATATATCTTTAGTAATTCGCTTAATTCTACATATAAATATAATGACTGTTCGTTTTTATTCAAGAATATTAAAGGGCATGATGTGCTAAGGTCGCATTATGCCTTTTTTGTATTCAGTTAGTTTTTAGCCATGGAGGGCAAGATGAAAAAATTAAAACGAATATTGTTGGGCGTAGTTGTAATGTTGGTTGCAGTGGTGACAGCAGCTTGCGCGAATAAGAGTACTGGTGCTAATAGCAAGGATTACACCCCAAAATCATTAACGGTTGAATTTGTACCTAGTATAGCAGCTAATAAGCTGGAAGGTCGGGCCAAACCGTTAGAAAAGATGCTGTCAGCTAAATTAGGTATTCCAGTTCATGTATTAGTTTCAACTAGTGATAATGCTTTAATGGAAGCCATGAAATCCAAGAAAGTTGACGTTGGTTTTCTGCCGCCAGATGGTTATGTTGTAGCTCATAAGCAGGGTGCTGCTGATGTTCTATTACAATCAGAACGTTTTGATATTAAACAACCTGGTGGTCGCTGGACTAAAACCTTGACCAAATCATTTAGAGCAGAAATTGTTGCTAAGAAAAATTCTAAGATTAAGAGCTGGAAGGATTTGAAGGGTAAGTCAATTTCCATTCAATCACCAACTTCAACTGCGGGTTATATTTATCCAATTGCCGAGTTGAAAGAAAAGGGCTTGGACGTTCCTAAAAGTTGTAAGTTAGTTACTGTTACTGGTCATGATCAAGCTGTTTTAAATGTGTTAAATGGTGATACGGATGCTGCCTTTGTTTTTGAAGATGCACGTAATAAAGTTCTAAAGGACTACCCGAAAATTATGAGTCAAGTTGTACCGATTTACTTTACCAAGGCAAGAATTCCCAATGATACTGTTTCAGTAATTCCAAATATGTCGAAGAAGTTCCAAAAGAAACTTGCCCAGGCTTTTATTGACATTAGCAAGACTAAGAAAGGTCATGCACTGATTGAACAGGTCTATGCTCATGAAGGTTATGTTCCTGCAAAAGATAGTGATTTTGATACAGTACGTAAGTATGAAAAGATTGTTAAGGACATGCAAAATAATTAGTAATTAAAAATTTGGCTAGGTTTTTTGTGTTTTAAGAAAAAGCCGAACCTAGAATTATGAATAGAGCAGTTTTAAACAACATTGTTAAGCAAATCCCGAACAATATTATTTTTGATTTGCTTGCGGTTATTTAAAAGAAGTTGACTAGGATAATTATTGTAATCGATTAAGCAGATAAAATGCTTAATTGCGGGCGTAGCCAACATTTTTTAGCTAAAAAATAGTTTTTTTAAAATAATTTTCTTTTCTAAACAACTAATTTCTGCTATTATTTAATAGAATAAATGCGAGACAGATGAAAGGGGAGTGAAAGTCATGCAAAAAGATGAACGGCGCGTAGCGTTCATTGATGTTTTTGCAATTAAGACTTTTTGCTTTCCTGCAAATGGCAGTATTGTTCGTTTTTTAACCAAAAAAGTTATTGAAAGACTTAATATAATTCACTTTTGTGTTGTTACATTAAGTCTTTTTTGATGTCTAGGAGGGCATGATGAAAAAATTTAAGAAAGTGCTAGCTGGTGCTGCCGTCTTTTTAGTAGCGTTAATGGCAACTGCTTGTTCAAGTAAGAGTAAGAGTCAAGAAAGTTCCACCCCGAAGTCTTTGAATGTTCAATTTGTCCCCAGTCAAGCTGCAACTAAGCTGCAAGCTAGGGCTAAGCCGTTAGAAAAGATGCTTTCTGACCGTTTGGGTATTCCGGTTCACGTGTCAATGTCAACGGATTACAATACGGTTGTTGAAGCCATGAAATCTAAAAAAGTTGACGTTGGCTTTTTGCCGCCAAATGGTTATATTTTAGCGCACAAACAAGGTGCTGCTGATGTTTTATTGCAGGCGCAAAGATATGGTGTTAAGCAACCAGGCGGGAAACCAACTAAGAACTTAGTTAACTTTTACCGGTCAGAAATTTTAGTTAAAAAGAATTCAAAGATTAAGAGCTGGAAAGACTTAAAGGGTAAGTCAATTTCAATTCAAAGTCCAACTTCATCAGCAGGGTACGTTTTCCCAATTGCTGAATTAAAGGAAAAGGGCTTAGATGTTCCTAAGAGTTGTAAGTTAGTAACTGTTACTGGTCAAGACCAAGCAGTTCTAAACGTCTTAAATGGCGACACTGATGCTGCCTTTGTCTTTGAAGATGCACGGACAATCGTTCAAAAAGACAACCCGAAGATTATGAGCCAAGTAGTACCAATTTACTTCACTAAGGCTATTCCTAACGACACGATTTCAGTTGTACCAAGTATGCCAAAGGCATTCCGGAAGAAGTTAGCTAAGGCATTTATTGATATTGGTAAATCTAAGAAGGGTAAGAAGATTATCGAAAGTATTTACACTCATGAAGGTTACGTTCCTGCAAAAGATAGTGACTTTGCTGTTGTTCGTAAATACGAAAAGATTATTGAGTCAACTAAAAAGTAAAATAAATAAAGGAAGTATATAATGGCAGATTCTTCAGTTAAGCCAGTTATTGAATTAAAAAACGTTAAAAAAGTTTATGGCAAAGACGTTGTTGGTTTAAAGAATATCAATTTAACTATCAATAAGGGCGAATTTGTCGTTATTGTTGGTCTCTCTGGTGCTGGTAAGTCGACACTTTTGCGCTCGATTAACCGCCTAATTGATATTACTGATGGTGATATTTTAATTAATGGTAAATCAATTACTAAGGCTAGGGGCAAAGAGCTGCGGATTCTGCGACGCAATGTTGGGATGATTTTCCAGAGCTTCAATCTGGTTAAACGTTCTAGCGTTTTGCGTAATGTCTTAACAGGACGCGTAGGCTACTATCCTACTTGGAAGAGTACACTTAACTTATTTACTAAAGAAGATAAGCAACGTGCTTACGAGGCTTTGCAACAAGTTGACCTGGCTGACAAAGTTTATTCACGTGCTGATGAACTATCAGGTGGGCAACAACAACGTGTTGCGATTGCCCGCGTTTTAACGCAAAACCCAGAAATCATTTTGGCTGATGAGCCAACAGCCTCACTTGACCCGCAAACTTCTCGTCGTGTAATGCAAGATCTTAAGATGTTGAATGAAAAGCATGGCATGACAGTTGTGATTAACTTGCATAGTGTTGAGTTAGCACAAGAATTTGGTAAACGGGTTATTGGTGTACGTGCTGGTGAAATTATTTATGACGGCAAAATGAGTGAGACTCCAGAGTCAACCTTCACCAAGATCTACAATGGTGGTGAACAAGATGAGTAGTACTGATAAAGAAGCGCTCATGACTTTGCCTAAGAAAAAGTTTAAGTTTTGGAACTTGATTTGGGTAATTATCTTTATTGCGGGATTATTTGTATCAACAGATGTTACTAATACTAATCTTGGTACTTTATTTGCTAACTTTAGTCAGTTTACCGATATCTTTTCCCAAATGCTGCATCCAGATTGGTCATATTTAGGACCAGTTATGCCGCTGCTTCTTGAAACAATTAAGATGGCAATCTTGGGAACAGTTATTGGCTCTGTTTTAGCCTTCATTTATTCGCTGTTGATTGCACGTAATATCATTAAGAATAAGGCTGTTACCGGCGTTTTACGGTTAATTATGAATATTATCAGAACTGTACCAGATCTTTTGTTAGGGGCAATCTTTGTTGCCATTGTTGGGATTGGTCCAGTTGCTGGTATTTTGGCCTTAGCTATTTGTACTTTCGGGATTGTCGTTAAGCTCTTTTATGAAGCTATTGAAACGATTGATCCTGGTCCTATTGAGGCTTTGACAGCTGTTGGTGCTAATAAATTACAAATTATTGTTTTTGCTGTTTTACCACAAGTCATTACTTACTTCATTTCTTATTGTTTGTATGCCTTTGAAATTAACGTCCGGGCTTCAACTGTATTAGGATATATCGGTGCCGGTGGTATCGGTCTTTACCTGCAACAAACTTTGCAAGTCTTTGATTACGCTAAGACGGGAACGATTATTCTCGTTATCATTGTGGTTGTAGTCTTAATTGACTACGTTTCGTCTAAATCACGGGAGGCGTTGATGAAATAATGGATACTAATATGAAGAAATTACCTCCTCGCCGAGTTGATGTCCCAAAACGGATATTGCACTGGGGTTTAGCGTTAATTACAATTGTTCTTATCGTCTGGTCATGCACAGGCATGGATTTTGGCGGTATTAAAGCTACTGCCGGTCAAATTGCTGGTGCGATTTTTAGCGGTATTTTCCATCCTGATTGGTCATATGTTTACAATGGCAGTGGTGAAGATTTAGTATCACAATTATGGCAAACTGTATGTATTGCCTTCTTAGGTACATTTATCTCGGCAATTATTTCATTACCATTTGCCTTTTGGGCAGCTCATACCAAGCATAAGAAGTGGTACGTTTCACGGACGGGTAAAATTGTTTTGGCAATTATTCGATCATTCCCTGAAATTGTCCTGGCCTTGATGTTTATTAAGGCTGTTGGTCCGGGTTCAGCTGCTGGTGTTTTGGCATTAGGTTTCCACTCAGTTGGGATGCTGGCAAAATTGTTCTCAGAAGCAATTGAAAATCTTGAAGATGGTCCTAATGAGGCGGTAACAGCTGTTGGGGGTTCAAAAACTAATATTACAATGTTTTCAACTCTGCCTAACTTAATGCCAGCCTTGATTTCCAACACCTTGTACCGGTTTGATGTATCCATTCGGTCAGCTTCAATCCTTGGTTTGGTTGGTGCCGGCGGTATCGGTTACCCGCTGATTATTGCTTTGCAATATCGGCAATGGAATCGTGTCGGGATTATCCTACTTGGTATTATTATCATGGTGATTGTAATTGACTGGATTTCCGGTTTAATTCGAAAGAAATTAGTTTAATAAGAATATGCTAAAAAGCAGTGAATAAATATTTATTCACTGCTTTTTTATTTGGTTGATTTTAAAAATTGCTGCCATTGGTGGTTGAACTGCTAAGAAGTTTGCTCAAGTAATTTGGAGTAAACAAAAATCGTCTTACTTTTACTAGGAAAGGACGGTTAGTTGTTAAACTAAAATTTTCAGGTAATAAACCACTTTTAGTGGCTCTACGTTAAGGAGTTGTGTTACCAGCACAGCTCCTTTTTGTTATAAAAATAGTGTAACACGAAAGGAAAAATTATAAAGATAAGTGATGACTAGCTATGATATTTAAAGGGGCAGGTCTCTAAATGGTCATTAATGAGGCCAATTCCTTGTAAATATGAATAAATTACAACAGGACCAACAAAGGCAAAGCCATCCTTTTTCAATTGTTTTGCCAGTTTTTTAGCGACTTCACTTGTTGTTGGAACTTGAGCCATTGTTTGCGGATGATTGATAAGAGGCGTCTTGATAAATTCTCGTAAATAATGACCAAAACTGCCGTATTTGGCTTCAATAATTAAGATTGCTTTGGCGTTTTTGATAGCAGCAGTAATTTTTTGGCGGTTACGAATAATCGAATTGTCTTGCATCAGAGTTGTAATGTCTGAATTTGTCATTTGTGCGACTTCTTTGGGAATAAAATTTTTGAAAGCACGACGAAAATTTTCTCGTTTGTGCAAAATCACAGACCAATTAAGTCCCGATTGAAATAATTCCAAAACGAGCATTTCATAGAGATATTGCTCGTCTAAGTTGAGTTTGCCCCATTCATGATCGTGATATTGCTGCATTAATTTGTCTTGGCTGTCGCCCCAAGGACAACGGAGATGTTCTGCCATGTTAATTGCTCCTTTAGTTTTGATTTTACTTACTTGATATTAATTACGCAAAAAATGGCGGAATTAATAATATTAGCTTTATGGTATTAATAATTTATTTGCCAACATTTATAAAAAGTAATATATTTGTGTAAGCGAATACATTTATTTGAAAATCAAGGAGATTGAATGATGCAAAAAGTACGCGGAATAGTTAGTGACTTTGACGAATACCAGGGTCATAAAATTCAGAAGTTGAGCTTAACTAATGCTAATGGCGTAACGTTGTCACTCTTAACTTTAGGAGCAACAATTTATGAAATTATGGTACCAACTAAGTCCGGAACACATAATATAGTTTTAAATTATTATAATAGCAAGGATTATCTTGCTAATCCATTTTATGTTTGTATGGCAATCGGTCGCACGGCAGGACGAATTATGGCTGGTCAAATTGTCCTTAATGGTCAAACAACTCAATTACCGCAAAATGAGGGAACAACAACGCTTCATGGGGGACCTGAAGGCTTTAACAGTCAAATTTGGCAGGGAAAAATTATTCAAACAGCCACAGGTGATGCAATTGAGATGAGTCATTTGCAGACAGGAGACGGCTATCCCGGTGAGATGCAAGTTAAAATTATTTATACTCTGTCACCCGATGATGTTATTGGTATCAAGTATATTGCTACCAGTACGGCAGATACAGTCTTTAATCCAACCCAGCATGTTTATTTTAATTTGGGTCGTGAGGATACAATTGCTAAACAGATGCTAAAAATAAACGCGGCGCATATTCAGGAATTAGATCAGAATAAAATTCCAACTGGCAAGCAAATTCCGGTTAAACATACCCCATTTGACTTTCAACAACCGACGAATCTAGGTAAGGCAATTGCAGAGATGAATAATACTACTGAAAAAGGGTTCGACGATATTTTTGTGGTTAATCAAGATCAGAAATTAATTGCAGAATTGTCAGATCCTAAAACTAAAATTAGCGTGGGGATTGAGTCAGATAGAAATGGTTTGGTAATGTTCACGGCTAATTCGTTTACTCATGATCAAATGAACTTGATAAGGACCAAGGGTGTGGGTAAACCATATGAAGGGATCACTCTTGAGCCGCAGACTTTGTCTAAAGCTGGCAGTACCCGTGATTTTTCCGCGATTGAGTTAAAAAAGGGCGAAGAAAAGCCATATACAATAAAGTATCATTTGCATTATAAAAAGTAATAGCAAAATATTGGTTAAAAATAAAAGCACAGTTCGAGTAAAACTGTGCTTTTATTTTTATATTATATGCTTATTTTTTTACTTAGTAACATCCAAATTGCGGCGATACCAATCAATACTATTACTAGCATACCAATCTTTTCTAAAGTAGTTAATTTACGTCTTTTTCTAACTGCTAAATAATATAAATATAGCCCAGGAATATAGATGATTGTACATACCAATAAGTATTTTAATCCTGCAAAAAGAATACCGACAGTTTCAAAAATCAGTGTACCTATGCCGATAAATAATTGCTGCTTATTTTTTTCTTGCGATGACAGTTTGATTTGATAGGAAGCGACAATAATATAAGTGATAATTACAGAAGCTGTGCTTAAACTATAGGCAAATTCGTAAGCTTTGTTTGTAAATAATAGACTAATTAAAAATAATTGTACCATTACCCCAGTTGTAATAAGCGCATAAATTGGTGCACCAAATTTATTGGTTTCTCCTAATTTTTGGGGTAAAAGTTTTTCTTTAGCCATGGCACACATTGTTTCTGACGGTAAAATTGTCCATGAGATCCATGTTCCAATGATTGAAATTAAGACGCCAACGCTAATGAGTAACCCGCCCCAAGGACCAACTATTTTTTCTAAGAGATAAGCCATTGGTGGTTGCGGGGCATTAATTAATTGGGCTCTTGTAAAATACCCATATGGTAGGATTGAGGCCAAAATATAAATAATTAATAATGCTACGACACCGATTAAAGTTGAGCGACCAGCAATTTTTTTGCTTTTTGCCCTGGCAGCAAGAACAGTAGCTCCTTCGATCCCGACGAATAACCACATCATAGTCATAAAACAGTTCTTTACTTGGATAACGGTACTGCTGAAATTAAAAGAATTAGCAAGATTGCCCCAAAAGTGTTGTGAGAAAAAGTTAACCTTGAAAACTAATATACTTGCAATAATAAAAACAATAATTGGTATTAGCTTGCAAATCGTAATAATTGAGTCGACAAAGGCAGCATTTTCAATTCCTAGTGAAACCATAAAGATTAGCAGCCATGAGCAAATACTTGCGCCAATAATGGAATAGATACTGTTACTTTTACTAAAAATCGGGAAGAAGTAACCTAATGTACTCATAAAAATAGTAGAAATCGCAATATTCCCTAGCCAGCAAGACATCCAGTAACCCCAACCGCTAATGAAGCCAACAAAGTCTCCAAATCCTTTTTTGCCATAAGTGAAGATACCATTGAGGGTGGGGCATTTAATCAATAAATTATTAAAAGTTGCAGCAAGAAGAATTACTCCTATGCCAATAATTAGCCAGGCAATTAGCGCGGGACCTTGTGCAGCCGCGTGAGCTAAATCACTACTGAGTGCAAAAATTCCTGCACCAATAGAAGTAGTTACAATCAACATTACTAAAGTAAAACCGTTTATTTTTTTCTTTTCGGTCATAAATTTATTTCCTCAGTTTTTTGAAAAAGCGTTATCAAAAATTGAAAACGTTTTTATAATATCATATTGTAAAAAATTAATCAAAGTAGATATTTTAAAAAGTTAATACTAATTTTGAGAAAATAATATTAATGACTGCATTAAGTAATTGTATACAATATTACTTTTGCAAATTTTATAAGTACCTCAATAATTATTTTACGTTTTTAGATATCTATATAATAGGAAGGAAAAATATTTTTTATTTTTTCTTCCTATTATATATCTATGATATATCGTAACGAGAATTGTCTGGATTCCAATGTACTTCCTCTAAGTACTTACGCAACTCATCGATCTTGTGCTTTTTGAATAAATAATAAATATGTTGATGCTCGTTATTGGTTTGGGTTAATAGATTGGTTATTTCTGTAGAAGATAAATGGGCATAGTCTTTACCAATAAAACTTTTCTTCTTATTAAGGAGTTCGTTTGTAAGTAAGATATTGGAGCATCTATCTAAATAAATAGCATGAAATTGATCCTGTAGTTCATTGTATTTTGTATACAAAGAATTCTTGATAGCGGAAGTCATACTGTCAACGTAGAATTGCATTAGCGAATAATCAGATTCAGTTAATTTATCAATTGTTAGTTCTGCAACTTTGCCATCAAGTAGGCCAATTAAAGTGTATAATTCGCGAATATCTTTTTTAGTGTAGTACCTTACTCTGAAGCCCTTATTGGGAATACGTTCCAGAATATTGTCCATCGAAAGTTCTAGTAGTGCTTCTCTAATTGGAGTTCTACTCATTCCTAGTTGAGTTGCTAATGATTGCTCGGTAATATGGTCGTTACGATTTATTTTTCCTAATGTTAATTGCTGAGCAAGATAGTTATAAACTTTATCCTTCGGTGAAAACTTTTTTGTTGTCATAAAAAAATACCTCCGAACCTGATTATAATACACTTTTGCGACCTTTAAAAAGTGTAAATTGCGGTACATTTTTTAAAAAAAGTGTTTGACAGCGTTTGCAAATGTGGTTAATATCTAACGTGTTGAAAGTGCACTTCAATTGAAAATAGAAAAGGAGTGGTTTTGATGAAAAATTCAGCAATTCACATAACTTCAGAAATTGGAAAATTAAAGACGGTTATTCTCAAGCGACCAAATCATGAAGTTGAGAATATTACACCTGACACGATGGAACGATTATTGTTTGATGATATTCCTTATCTACCAATTGCTCAGGAAGAACACGATGACTTTGCAAATACGTTAAGGGCTAATGGTACAGAAGTATTGTACATGGAGCAATTAGCTGCTCAGTCTTTGGCAGATGAAAAAGTAAAGAATCAATTTTTGGATCAGATGCTTAAGGAATCAGGTCATACAAAGGGTTCAGTTTATGAAGCACTAAAAGATTACTTGCTTGGTTTAAATGACCAAGACATGGTTGACAAGATTATTGCTGGTGTTCGTAAAAATGAGGTTGACGTTGATTTGAAATCTTTGGGCGAATTAGCAGAAGATGCTGATGACCCATTCTTGATGGATCCAATGCCAAACACTTACTTTACTAGAGACCCTGCTGCTGCTATTGGTAATGGTTTATCAATTAACCATATGACATTCCCAGCTCGGCAACGTGAATCATTGTTTATGCAATACATTATTAATTATCATCCACGCTTTAAGGATCAAGGCATTCATGTTTGGCGTAATCGGAATCATGATAGCCGAATCGAAGGCGGCGACGAACTGGTTTTGAGTAATCACGTTCTAGCAATTGGTGTCTCTCAAAGAACTTCAGCTAAGGCAATTGAAGATATTGCACACAATTTATTTAAGGATTCAGACTTTGATACAGTTCTGGCAATTCGAATCCCTCATAATCACGCAATGATGCACCTTGATACAGTCTTTACGATGATTAATTACGATCAATTTACTGTTCATCCAGCCATTTTGAAAGATAACGGTAAGCTCGATGTTTATGTTTTAACACCAGACAAAAACGACGAAATTAAAGTTGAATATCATGATGACATTACTTCAGTTTTGAAGAAAGTACTAAACCAATCAGAGATTGACTTAATTCCTACTGGTAATGGCGATCCAATTGTTGCTCCAAGAGAACAATGGAATGATGGCTCAAATACTTTGGCTATTGCCCCAGGTGAAGTAGTTACTTATAACCGTAATTACGTTTCAAATGATTTATTACGAGAACATGGAATCTTAGTTCACGAAATTCGTTCAAGTGAATTATCACGTGGTCGTGGTGGTCCAAGATGTATGTCAATGCCAATTGTCAGAGAAGATATTTAAAATTATAGAATTTGGAGAATTTAAGTAATGGATAAGAGATTTAACGGTAAGGAATCTAACGTATTTCAAGGCAGAAGCATTTTGGCAGAAACTTCAATGACACCTGCTGAGATGAATTATTTAATTGATTTTGGTTTGCACCTAAAATATCTTAAGCGGAATAATATTCCTCATCGCTATCTTGAAGGAAAGAACATCGCTTTGATTTTTGAAAAAGCATCAACTAGAACTCGTTCTTCCTTTGTGACAGCTGCTGCTGAATTAGGAGCAAATGCTGACTACTTAGGTAAAGATGAGATTCACTTAGGAAAGAAAGAATCAGTTGAAGATACTGCTAAAATTTTAGGTAGTATGTTTGATGGTATTGAATTCAGAGGATTTAAACAATCAACTGTTGAAGGGTTAGCTAAGTATTCAGGTGTTCCTGTTTGGAATGGTTTGACTGATGAATGGCACCCAACCCAAATTATTCCTGACTTGATGACTTTGAAGGAAAACTTTGGTCACCTTAAGGGCTTAACTTTAACTTATGTTGGTGATGGCCACAATAACATGGGTAATTCATTGTTAGTCGGCTGTTCCATGATGGGTGTTAATATTCATATTGTTGCACCTAAAGAGTTATTCCCATCACAAAAGCATGTTGATATTGCTAAAAAGTATGCGGAACAAAGTGGCTCTGAAATTCTGATTACTGATGATATTGATAAGGGTGTTAAGGGATCAAACGCAATTTACACTGATGTTTGGGTTTCTATGGGTGAATCCAACTGGGAAGAACGTGTTAAATTATTAAAGCCATATCAAGTAAATATGAACATGATGAAAAAGACTGGTACCCCAGATGACGAATTGATTTTCTTACATTGTTTGCCGGCTTTCCATGATACAAATACGGATTATGGTCAAGAAATTAGTGAAAAATACGGCATTACTGAAATGGAAGTCACTGATGAAGTATTCCGCAGTAAATATTCTCGCGTCTTTGAAGAAGGAGAAAACCGTAAACATGGTATTAAAGCAATAATGGCCGCAACATTAGGCAACTTGTTTATACCTGAAGTTTAATTAACAACTTATAAATATCTCTTTTATATGTTTACAAAAAGTAGCGGTTTGCTTAAGAAATCTTTAGTAAAACAGCTACTTTTTTTATTAAAGAATGTAAGAAGGTTGAAAATGGATAAAGAAGATGGAATTAGCAAATTTGGGTTAACCGCACTGATTGTTAGTTCGTCAATCGGTACGGGGATATTCGGTATTACTAGTGATATGGCTAATGCTGCAGCACCAGGACCAGCATTATTATCATGGCTATTTTGTGGTATTGGAATTTATGCATTAGTATTGTCACTTAATAACTTGTCAAAGAAACGTCCTGAACTTGATTCTGGTATTTTTAGTTATGCTAAGGCTGCTTTTGGTCCTTTAGGTGGCTTTTTAAGCGGCTGGGGATATTGGCTTTCAGCTTGGTTAGGCAATATTGCCTTTGCAACAATGTTAATGAGTGCAATTGGTTATTTTATTCCAGTATTTAAGGGTGGTCAAAATTTACCATCAATTATTTGTGCAATTATTTTTGTTTGGGCACTGAGTTTATTAGTTAATAATGGTGTTGAGAGTGCAAGTTTTGTTAATACTATCGTTACTATTTGTAAGTTAGTACCGCTAGTTGTATTTATGATCATTGTTGCAATTAGTTTTAAAGTTGGTGTATTTACTGCTGATTTTTGGGGTAACGTTGCAAATAATGTTTTACATGGTGGTAAGGTAATTAGTGTATTCGGTCAGATGAAGCAGAGCATCATGATTATTATGTGGGTCTTTATCGGAATCGAAGGTGCTAGTGTTCTGGCTAATCGAGCTAAAAAACGTTCTGATGCCCAAGCTGCTACTATCATGGGTCTAGCAACTTTGATTATTGTTTATGTTTTTGCATCAATCTTGCCCTACGGTGTTTTAACTCAAGCCCAATTGGCAACAATTAAGCAACCAGCAATGGCTAATATTTTGAAACATGTTGTCGGTGAATGGGGTGCAATCTTCATTAATCTTGGAGTTATTATTTCGACATTAGGTGCTTGGCTTTCATGGACGATGTTGCCAGCGGAAACAACCACTTTAATGGCTAAAGATCATGAACTACCTTCATATTGGGGTAAATTAAATTCGAAGAAAGCACCAACTGTTTCGTTAGTTATTACAGGAATTTTACAAACATTATTTTTGTTCACATTGTTAGCAACTAACTATGCATATAATTTCGCTTATACTTTAGCAACAGCCGCTATTTTATTGAGCTATTTATTGGTTGGTGTCTACCAAATTAAGTATTCATACAAGAATGGCGAATGGGGACAATTATTTATTGGCGTGATTGCAGCTGGCTTTCAATTGCTTGCAATGGTATTAGCTGGTTGGCAACAAGTAATGATGACTACAATCGCTTATTTGCCTGGCTTTTATTTCTACTGGGTAGCATGTAAAGAATGCGGACACAAGATTAGTGTCAAAGAAAAAATTGTGATGGGTATAATTTTAATATTAGCAATTATTACAATTGGCTTAATTATTAACGGTACGATTAAGATCGGATAAAACTTATTATTAGGAGAATAATATATGGCAAACAATAGAATAGTAGTAGCTTTGGGTGGTAATGCAATTTTATCTAAAGATCCTACTGCGCAAGCACAACAAGAAGCAGTTAAAAAAACAGCAAGTGCATTAGTTAATTTCATCAAGAATGGTGATGAATTAATTATTACTCATGGAAATGGTCCACAAGTTGGGAACCTGTTATTGCAACAATTAGCTGCAAATAGCGAAAAAAATCCGGCAATGCCATTAGATACTGTGGGAGCAATGACAGAAGGCAGCATTGGTTATTGGTTCCAAAATGCATTGCAAGAAGAAACCGCTAAAAATAACATTGACAAAGATATTGTTACAGTTGTAACACAAACAATTGTTAATGCTGAAGATCCTGCTTTTGAGAAACCTTCTAAGCCAATTGGTCCCTTCTATTCTAAAGAAGAAGCTGACGATGTGAAGAAAGCATATCCAGATTGGACACTTGTTGAAGATTCTGGTCGTGGTTATCGCCGGGTTGTACCGTCTCCTAAACCACAGGCAATTAAAGAAATAGGTGCAATTCAAAAGATGATTGCTAATGGGATTGTACCAATCGTTTCTGGTGGTGGCGGTATTCCAGTGGTAAAAGACGGAGCTCATTTCACCGGTAAAGAAGCAGTTATTGATAAAGATTTTAGTGCGGCAAAAGTTGCAGAATTAGTATCAGCAGATAAGTTGATTATTTTAACTGCTGTTGATGGTGTGTGCATTAATTTTGGTAAACCAAATCAAACGTGCTTGACTAAGACAAATGTTAAAGAATTAGAGGAATATATTGCTGAAGACCAATTTGCAGCTGGAAGTATGCTGCCTAAGGTTCAAGCTGCTTTAACTTTTGTTAAAAATACAGGTAAGAAGGCAATTATTGGTTCTTTGGATAATGTCAACGAGATTATTGCTGGCAATACTGGAACGGTTATTGAGCTATAAGATATTATTGCCAATGCATTTTCAAGCTAAGTTTTATTTTTGTTAAGGTAAAGTCTTTTTATAAAGCAAGATTTTTGAACTTTGGGTTTTAAGTTAAAAAGTAACAAAATAGCTTCCTTAACCGCTGTTTTTGGTATAATATAAGTTGAACTTTAGGAGGATACCATGGATAAGTTAGAGACAATTACTTTGGCCGATGACTTGGCCGCAAACCAAGAAGAAATTTTGAATAAGGAACGAGACTTTGATGCCGAGGCGGTATATCGTGCAATTGATAGTCTACACGTCTTAAACAAGCCAGTTAAGGAATACTTTGACATGACACAGGAGCAATATTATGAAACCGAAAGCGATCATAAATTGACTTTGATTAAATTGTCGGAGAAGTTAACGGACTTGCATGATCGTATTTTAACTAATCATGTGGATGGTTTTGTGGATAAGGATGAGATCAATCTGACCTATAACCATGAAGATCCTTATGAGGATAGTTTTTATAACAGTACAGTTGATTATCATGTTGTTGCATATAGTCTTAAGGTAATTAGCGCGGTTCAAGCAATCGCCTTTAAGGGATTACAAGGGGTATTGTCAAAGGATGCTGTTTTGTCAATTGGCTTGGCAGCACATGCTTTGGCAGAGAATGCATAATTTTTAAGCTGGACTATTATTGGTCTAGCTTTTTTGTTAGGGGCCAAAAAATCATGAATGTGTTTAAGCATGCAGAAGGATTATTTGATCATTTAATTGGTGTGAAAAAGCGAGCTGCGTTTAAGAAAAAGGACGACTCACTTGACCCGATGCAAGAATATATGACAGTCGGTGAATATCAAGTTGGTAGTGAGCAGAAAACACCTGGAGGTCAGCCGTATAATTTGACCGTGTATAAGGATGAGAACGGCGTTTTACATCAGGCACTTAGTTTGGAAAGCACGGAAAAATTAGCGCCAGAATATGTGCGTGAATTTAACGAGGAGCTAGGCTGTTATCGTGCGTTCGCCAATAAAAAGACTGGTCGCCGCTATGTGACTGAGCAATACCTCGACCAATTTATTGATCGGGTTCACGATCACGTCAGACAAGGTAAAAATTCCGTTAATGTCAGCGTGATTTCTGATACGCATTATAAAGATCGCAACAGCAGCGATTTTTATGGTTGGAACGGATTAACCCATGTTAATGAATTTTCTTATCTTGATGATTCAGGTCTGCTTAACCTTAAGGTCCACTTGGGTGACTGGATTGATGGTTCAGATGCTGGCTTTTTGGGCGAAAGTGAATTGATGAAATTACGCGATTCCTTTGTTTCAGATCGCGTTCCAACAATCATGATTAAGGGCAATCATGACGAAAACGATAAGTTTGATGAGCATCATGATTTAAAAGCATCATTTCCTGAAAATGAATTTGAAAATATCATGTGGCCGAGCATGTATGCGCAAAAGGATATCCATTATATTTCACGCCAGCATGGTGTTTGTTATTATGATGTTGATGATGTCCGTTTTATTTCAGTTAATACTTCTGATGTTCCTTATGAACTTGACGCGCAAGGTCAGAAAAAATATGATACCAAAATCACATTAGCCGTTAGAGAAGATCAGATTGAAGAAATTATTGAGATTTTAGCGCAATCGTCAAATAAAAAAATTATCTTGATGAGTCATGCTAATCCAATTAATCGCAAGGGGACTAATGCCCTGAAGTATAATGGCCGCTCATTACATGAACTCCTTGTTGCGTTTAATCAACGTGAAAAAGGGCAGATGCATTCCAGCCGCGGCATTCCACCGGAATTTCGGTTGGCGAATGATTTTGACTTTACTAATATTAAAAACGCCCGCATTATTGCCTACTTCTGCGGACACCGCCATCGTGAGGATCAATATCGGATTAATGGTATTCAGTATATTTTGTTTAACTGTTCGGCGTTGATGGGACCTAATCATGTATTGACAACTAAGTATAATAAAAATTGGAACCGGCAAATTGACCACCACACTGAATTTGCTGGTTACATTGTCAATGTTGACTCACGGCGCCATGTTATCCAGGTTTTTGGCTATGGTGCCGCTGCTAAGCGCAGAATCTTTTATATTTAGTAAAATTAAGCTGGACAGTTTGGTAATTGTCCGGCTTTTAGCATATAATGAAACAGTTAATATGAAGAATTTAATAGATTAATAAAACTAATTAAGGGAAGATAAACTATGTGCGGAATTGTCGCATTTTATGATCCAGAAATAAATGACAAACAAAAAGCCATTGGTAAAATGATGGCAACGATTAAACACAGAGGCCCAGATTCTGATGGGATGTATACCAATGATAAGGTAGCGTTGGGCTTTAGAAGATTGTCAATCATTGATTTGCGTTGTGGTAGCCAGCCAATCTTTAACGAAGATGATACTAGGGCAATTATTTTTAATGGTGAAATTTATAATTTTCAGCCATTAAGAAAAGAATTAGTTGCTGCTGGGCATACTTTTACTACTGAAACTGATACAGAAGTTTTGTTGCACGGTTTTGAAGAATGGGGTATGGACGGTCTGCTCAAGCGCGTGCGCGGGATGTTTGCCTTCGCTATTTGGGATGATAATACCCAAACGTTGTATGGTGCCCGTGATTTCTTTGGGATTAAGCCGTTATATTATAGTGATGAAGATGGTCATTTGCTTATCGGTTCAGAGCTCAAGAGTTTCTTGGCTTTCCCAGGCTTTAAGCGTCGGTTAAATACGGAAGCAGTTAAGCCATACTTAATGAACCAATATAATGACCTTAACGAAACATTCTTTAAGGGCATTCACCGCTTCCCAGCTGGTCACTGGTTTGAATATCAAGACGGTAAGATGAAGATGCATCAATATTGGGATGCCGAATACAAGGCTAACAATTTGAGCTTTGAAGAAACCGTTAAAAAGATTGATGATGACCTAAAAGAAACGGTTGACTTATACCGTATTGCTGATGTTCCGGTTGGTGCTTTCTTGTCAGAAGGGGTGGATTCTAGTTATATCACTAGTATTTTAGATCCTGATGATGTATTTTCAATTTCATTTGACGATGCAACTTATGATGAAGCCTCAAAGGCTAAGGCTCTAGCTGACATTAAGGGCTGGAAGTTCTTTTCCGACAAAGTAAAGTCGGATGAAGCAATGCATGATTTTCCTGAGATGCAATACCACATGGATGAACCAGACGCGAACCCATCAATTATTCCACTTTGGTACTTGTGCAAGATGGCGCGCAAGCATGTCACGGTTGCTCTATCAGGTGAGGGTGCTGACGAATTATTTGCCGGCTATGTCAATTACGGCATGCACACGCATAACAATGTAATTAAGGTCTTTACGTCACAACTAACTAAATTGCCGAAAAAGACAAAAGTTAAGTTGGCACATAAGATTAAGAAGATGCCTAACTTCCCAGGTAAGGTACACTTGTATACCAATTTGGCTGAGCCAAGCGAGTTTTATGTTGGTCAATCCGTGATTTACGATATGGATTACCCGACAATTTTTACTTCTGAAGATGCTAATGGTATTTTGAAGCCATCATACCGTAACAAATTAACCGTTAACAGTATCTACCAATCTGACTTTAAGAAGGTTAAGGATCTTGATAATGTTCGGCAGATGCAGTATATTGACCTGCACCACTTTATGCTAAATGATATTGAGCAAAAGGCGGACAAGATTTCAATGGCGCACTCATTAGAATTGCGAGTACCGTACCTTGACCGCAAGATTGCTGAACGGGCAAATTCAATTCCAACTGAATATCTGGTTAATAAGCATGATACTAAGTATGCTTTACGCAAGGCTTCGGAGCGAGTTTTGCCAGATGAATGGGCTAAACGGCCGAAATTAGGCTTCCCAACGCCAATCAAGGAATGGCTGCAAGAGCCACGCTTTGACAAGCAAGTTCGGGAAATGTTCAGTGAAGATTTTGTCAGCGATATTTTTGAACAAGATAAAATTTTGCAATTACTTGATGAAAACTTCCATGGTGATGGTTCTCACCGTCGGCAAATTTGGACAATCTATACCTTCCTTGTATGGTATAAGTTATTCTTTGTTGATTATGAAGGAACCGTTGCTAAGTACCAACACGTTCAGCCAGAAGTAGCCAGCTTGATCGAACAAGGTAAGCTAGTTTAATAGGAGCAAGATAATGAATCAAGATTTTACGCCAATTTTATTGGGTAGCGACATTAATGTCTATGGCATGGCGCGCTCGTTTAATCAAGCTTATGGTATTAAGGTTAAGGCTCTGGCTGATAGTCAGCTTGCGGCAACGCGTTACTCCAAAATAGTTGAAGTTGAGTTGCACCACGGCTTTAGTGAAGATCCAACCTTTATGACGGTGATGCGTGAGCAGATGAAACTTTACAAGGACCATCAAGAGCCGGTAATCTTAATTGCTTGCGGGGATGGTTATGCCGAACTATTAGCTAAGCACAAAGATGAATTACAAGATGTATTTATCGTTCCTTATATTGATTACGATCTGCTTGAAAAGTTAATCTCTAAGGAAGGCTTCTATCAAATCGCGGAAGAATATGGCTTGCCGTATCCTAAGACTAAGATTGTTACGATGGCTGACTATCAGGCTGAGGATTATTTAAATCTGCCATTCAATTACCCAATTGAATTAAAGCCGGAAGACCCTGTTTCTTGGCTTGATGTTCATTTTGAAGGTCGCAAAAAGGCTTTTACGATTCATGATGAAGCTGAATTAAAAGATATTGTTGGTAAGATTTACGGCAATGGCTATCAGGCTGACCTAATTTTGCAAGACTTTATCCCTGGTGATGACTCTAACATGCGGGTGTTGAATGCTTATGTTGATAAAGACCATCATATTAAGATGATGTGTATGGGTCATCCGCTGCTGGAAGACCCAACACCGCAAGCAATTGGTAATTATATGGCGATTTTGCCGGAATATAATGAAAAACTATATGAGCAAGTTGAAACTTTTTTAGAAAAGATCAATTATACAGGGATGGCTAACTTTGATATTAAGTATGATAGCCGCGATGGTCAGTATAAGTTCTTTGAAATCAACTTGCGCCAGGGTCGGTCTAGTTTTTACGTTACTTTAAATGGCTATAATTTGGCTAAATGGTACGTTGACGATTACGTTTATGACAGTTTGAAAGAACAGCCAACTGTTTATGGTAACAAGCTAAAATCTAAGCACGTTCTGTGGCTGGGAGTTCCGGTGAAGATTTTTAAGGAATATGCTGCTGATAATGAAGCTAAAAAGGCTGCCGAAGAATTAATTCATGAGGGTCGCTATGGCACCACTGTCTTTTATGATAAGGATCGTAATTTTAAGCGCTGGCTATTAATGAAGTACATGTTCCATAATTATTATGACCGGTATAAGAAGTTTTATCAGGTAAACAAGGGTCAATTCTTTGAGAAGAAACCACAAAAATAAAAATTATTATAAGTAAACTTTTTGGAACACCTCATTGCAATGGGGGTGTTCTTTTTTGATACTTCTTGCTACACTGGTAATTGGAACTTAGATAGGAAGGACTGAATAAATGAAACTTACACATGGATCTAACGATGAAACAGAAGTTAAATTACGTTGGCTGCTGCTAGGTGAATTAGCCACGTGGATTGGGTCAAGCTTTGTTTGGCCGCTGACCTCTGTCTATTTAAATAAGCAATTACATATCAGCCTCTCAATGATTGGGGTTGTATTGTTTTGCAATTGTGCGGGCAATGTGCTCGGATCAGTTGTGGCAGGACGTTTTTATGACCGCTGTAATCCTTATCCTTTAATTGTAGTGGGATTAACGCTTGATGCGCTCATCTTATTTTTGATGGCCTTTTTCCATGGGTGGCCTGCTTATTGGATTTGGTTAACGTTAACTGGATTAACTAGTGGCTGGAACGGTACGATGATTAATTCAATTGCGACTAGCTTGCGTAAATATCCGGGACGCTATGTTTTTAATTTGATTTATTTTGCTCAAAATGTGGGGACTGTCACGGGTACACTCTTAGTTGGATATCTATATGACTTCTCAATTGAATTCCTGTTTATTTTGGCCGCGGCACTGTTTGCGATTGCCGCGATTAATGCCGCAATTAATTACCGACCAATTATTAATTTTCATAAGCAGCGGCAGGCCAAAACGGTGGCGACTGGCAAGAAACCACAGTCACAAGCAATGCCGAAGTATAATATGATGCTCACTATTGGCTTTTTAATCTCACTAGCTGTGACCTGGCTGATGTACATGAATTGGGAGTCTAATTTGTCTGTTTACATGGTTTCGCTGGGCATACCATTTCATATGTACAGTTTGCTCTGGACATTGAATGGTGCGGTAATTGTGATTATCCAAGTGATTTTGGCGCGTTATCCGCATATATTTAAAAATCTGTTCCACCAGATTATTTTTGGGACATTAATGTTTGCCATTTCCTTCGTGACCCTAATTTTTGCTCGTGATTTTGCGCATTTCGCGCTCTCAATGCTGATTTTGACCTTTGGTGAAGCCACGGCCTTTCCGGCCGTGCCAGCTTACATCAATGACTTGTCGCCATTATCCAGTAAAGGGAAGTATCAAGGGGCAATTAATGTGGCTCGTGGAATTGGACAGGCATTTGGTCCGTTATTTGGCGGTTTAGTGATTGATCGTTCTGGGTACATTCCGTTCTTTATTATCGCGGCTGTGGGGATTTTTCTGATGATTATCTTGCTAATCCCATTGCATGCTAAATTGCGGAAACATTTGACAATGTACAAGTGATTTTGTAAATATTTTTTAACAATAGTTATTTAATTGAAATGATATTATTAATTTAACTTATTTTAATTTAATATCAGGGAGGATTTTTGAATGAAAAAATTTATTGCAGTTCGAGGTGGCAGTGGTAATGTTATTGAGCCTAAAGTGGGCACTAGACCACAGGACAATATGTACCTTGCCGTTAATTCAGAATGGTTAGAAAAAACTGAAATTCCATCTGACCGTTCACGAATGGCATCATTTGATGGCATTGATGTTAATGTTGAAAAGCATTTGATGGCTGACTTTGCGGATTTTGCTGCTGGCAAAAAGGATATTCCTGATGTGCCCAATATGGATAAGGCTGTCGAATTATATAAATTGGCCAAAGACTTCACCAAGCGTAATGAAGATGGTGCCGCACCAATTAAGTCAGACTTGGAATTGTTAAAAGATATCAGAGATTTTTCTGATTATAATTTGAATGCTCCAGATTTGGCTACTTTTGCATCAATTCCGTTTAGCTTAAGTGTTGAGCCAGATATGAAGAATACTAAGATTAACGTGCTCAACTTTGCTGGTCCAGGAACATTTTTGCCTGATACAACAACTTATGAAACTGCTGATGCCGCAAAGTTACTAGCAATCTTACAGAAGCAATCTGTTAAATTACTGGAGATGGCAGGGGTTGAAACTGCTGAAGCTGAAAAGTACGCCGCAGATGCAATTAAGTTTGATGCCAAGCTGGCTAAAGTAGTTAAATCAACTGAAGAATGGGCTGATTACCCAGCTTGCTACAACCCGATGAAGATTGCAGACTTTGAAGCCAAATTTAAAGACTTTAAGATTGGTTACTACTTAAAGGAAGTTGTTGGCGAAGAACCTGACCGCATTATTGTTGAAGAGCCACGCTATCTTGACCACGTTAATGAAATTATCAACAAGTCTAATTTTGATGAGATTAAGGGTTGGATGATTATTAACTTCATTAATGATGTAGCTTCAGACTTGTCACAAGAATTTCGTGAAGCTGCCTTTCCATTTAGTCAGGCTTTGTCAGGTCAACCAAAATTGCAATCGGGTGAAAAGCAGGCATATCATATTGCTAATGGTACTTTTAGCGAAGTTGTTGGCGTTTATTATGGTCAGACTTACTTTGGTGCTGATGCCAAAAAAGACGTTGAAGATATGATTCGCCGGATGCTGGCTGTTTATGAAGAACGCTTGCAAAACAATAGCTGGCTCTCAGAAGCAACTAAGAAGAAGGCAGTTGTTAAGCTGGATGCTTTGGAATTAAAGATTGGCTATCCAGATAAGATTGAAGAAATTTACAATCGTTTGCAAGTTGTTCCAGCCAGTCAAGGTGGCAGTCTCTATTCAAATGGTCGTGCTTTTGCTGTTGAAGAACAAAAGTATAATATTGAACAGCTGCATAAGGAAGTTGATCGGACAGTTTGGGCAATGCCAGGGAATTTGGTTAATGCTTGTTATGATCCGCAAAGAAACGACTTGACGTTCCCAGCCGCTATTTTACAAGCACCATTTTATGATTTGAAGCAGGATCGTGCAACTAACTTTGGTGGTATTGGTACAGTAATTGCCCACGAAGTTTCGCATGCTTTTGACAATAATGGGGCGCAATTTGATGAGTTAGGTAATATGACTAACTGGTGGACCGACGAAGATTACGCCGAATTTAAGAAGCGGACACAGGCTGAAATTGATATCTTTGATGGCATTGAATATGGTCCGGTTAAATTGAACGGTAAGCAGATTGTTTCTGAAAATATTGCCGATCAAGGTGGTTTGACAGCTGCAGTTGAGGCCGCTAAAAATGAAGGCGACGATTTGAAGAAGTTGTTTGAAAACTTTGCTCGAATTTGGGCTAACAAGCAATTGACTGAATCAATTAAGACACAAACGGCTGTTGATGTTCACGCGCCGGGTCCTGAGCGAGCTAATGTTCAAATTCAATGTCAAGACGACTTCTATAAGGTCTTTGACGTGAAGCCAACTGATGGTATGTGGCTTGATCCAGACAAGCGAGTTCACATTTGGTAATTTAATTAATATGAAAAAAGTGCAGTAGCAATTAAGCTACTGCACTTTTTGTGTTTAAAATTTTAATTTTCTTCGTTCTTTAAATTAGAATAGTCGCGTGTTGCTACCCGTTTGATGTGTAAATTACGTTCGGGCTTGCCTAAGATCAGAGGGACACGTTCGACAACTGTATCGGTGTATTCAAGGCCAAACCAAGTTGCGGGGTTAGATGATAAATTCTGCAGCCAAACCCGTGCTTGAACAATCCACTTGTCAAAGCCCTTAAGTTTCGTCAATGGACTAACGACGTCGTTAACAATAACGAAGGAGAAGTCGCCAACTTCACGTCCAGGCATTGTAGTGTATTCTTGTGGTTGTGCTTCAATTGTGCCGTCTTTGATTAAGTCATGGACAATTTGCCGCAAGTAGACGTTAACACTAGTCTGCTTTTTGAAACCGAGGAACAATTGAACGTTAATCACGTTCTTAGTGTCGTAAGTGTTAACGGCATATTTGGCAGTGAATGGTTCGTTAGTAATATTGACTGAGACAAACCAATAAGCATGTGCCCGCTTAGGGCGTTTATCCAAGATTGAATACAAAATTTCGCGTTTAATGAACTTATTGTACTTAACCTTAGCCATGTAAACTAAGTTAGTGGCATAGACAGGGAAGTCATCATCATGACTTAAGTCCGTTAGCATATCAGTAAATTCGTCAAGACGTACGTAAGTATTAGCACCTTCGTGCTTGTCGCGCACTTTGTTGCCAAAGTACCAGATGAACATAATAATGCCGATAAAGCCGGCAATTAAGACAGTTACGTAACCACCACGCATGAACTTGGTCAAACTAGAAATCAAGAACATGCTTTCGATGAAACCAAACACTAATAAGAAGCTTAGTCGCAAAAGCAGTGGCGTCTTTTTGGTACCTAAATATTCGAATAATAATAGCGTGGTCATTAGCATCGTTACCGTGATCGACAGACCATAGGCTGCTTCCATGTGTTCAGATGTTTGGAAGAAAATAACAATGGCGATTGTGGCCACACAGAGCATCTTGTTTACAGATGGGATATAAATCTGTCCGTGTTCGGTAGTTGGATAGTTGATATTCATCCGCGGCAGGAATTTTAATCCGCTGGCTTCAGAAACTAGGGTAAAAGAGCCGGTAATCAAGGCTTGTGAGGCAATAATAGCAGCAACAGTTGCCAAAATAATGGCAAATAATCGTAAGTTGCCTGGAACAGCTTCAAAGAAAGGATTTAGCTCGGTACCGTGAGTTTGGTAATTAGGATTTTGCAAAATCCAAACGCCTTGACCAAGGTAGTTGAGAGCTAAACAAATGAAAACATACGGCCAAGAACCATGAATGTTGCCTTTACCAACATGACCAACATCAGAATATAAGGCTTCAGCCCCAGTAGTTGCCAAAAAGATTGATCCTAGGATGAAGATTCCCACCTTGTTAGCCGGACTAAATAGAATCTTAATTGCCCAATATGGATTAAGTGCTTCTAAAATTGACCAGTCATGTGACATGTTGAGAATGCCAATTGCACCTAAAAAGGTGAACCAGACAAGCATAATGGGACCAAATGCCTTACCAATACTGCTGGTACCCAGCATTTGAATAGAGAACAATAGCAGCAAAATCACGATAGTAATAACAATAACCATTGTTTGGCTGGGAACCGGAATACTCGAGCCAAACTTCATGTTTTTTAACCCCTCAATTGAGGTGGTAACTGTTACGGCTGGCGTCAGTGTTCCGTCAGCCAGTAATGCCGCACCACCGACTAAGGCTGGAACCACCAGCCACTTGGCACGCTTACGTACTAGTGCATAAAGGGCGAAGATCCCACCTTCGCCGCGGTTAGTTGCGTTGAGCGCGACCATTACGTATTTGACAGTTGTTAGTAAAGTAACCGTCCAGAAAATCAACGAGATTGAACCTAAAATTAATTCACGATTAACATTGGCTATACCGCCATTACCATTTAGGATTGATTTCATTACGTAAAGGGGACTAGTCCCAATATCACCGTAAACAATCCCAATTGTAATTAACAGCCCAGCAGCTGAAATTCGCTTCTTTTTTTGATCCATAGTTATCTGTACTCCCATAGACTAAAATAATATTTGTTTTTAAGTAAAAAAGAATGTCCAAAAAGGCATTCTCGTTAAGTATCTATTGTGTTCTTTTTTTAGCTGTAGTACAAGTAAATTATGACAAAGAATTTTCGATTTTATTGCGGCAATCTTCATACCAATTGTCCCAATCAGCATAAGTTGTCATGTTACTTGGGTCAACTTCATCTTGTTTGGCGATTTCGTCAATCAGATTTTGGAAGTTATTTGCATGATATTGCAAAGCGTGTCTGATTAATTCTTTACGTGAAAAATGAATATTATCAAGCAAATAGTGGTTGATATCAACCATATTTGCATTAGTATCGTAACGATCCATAATTTCCAAATCACGTTGATTGAATTGAGAAATGTAGAAGTCAGTGAAGACTTGCAAGTAGTCAGGCTGCTCAGCAAATTCTTCCTCAGTCATAGTAGACCAATTTGCATCTGGCATGACAACTTTAAGTTCATCATTTTCTTGTTCAGTATCTTTAGTGTTATTTTCTTGTTCAGTCAATGCGGACACTCCTTTAATAAAAATAGGACACGTGAAAGTCAATAGTCATTTTACCGAGTTTAAGCGGTAAAAGCAACTATTGCGGTAATTCATGTTAAATATAGTAGATTTGCATTCGATGATATCTATCTAATTATATCATGTTTTTACTTGGTTAAATTGAACTTTGAAAGATAAAACTCGTCCTGCTGTTAAGCGGACGAGTTGAGGTAAATTACCTTAAAGTACTATGGCTTCAGGTAATTTTGCACATCTTGTTTTGTAATTTGACTAGGATCGCTATGTCCTGTGCTTCTATACATGTCAATTAGATCTTGCGGACTCCATGACATCGGGTCAAAGCCGAGACTTTTAAGCTTTTTGCGTAGCTGCGCGATTTGGCTGGTGCCGACAGTTTTGCCGTTAACCTTGTGGTTGCCCATTGCACCTTCACCGGTTTTGCCGGCATTGCCAGTATCACCAATCGCCGAGTTGTTAGTTGGGGTTTGGCTTTTAGCGGTGGTTACACTACTACCATTGTCTTTAGCTGCTTCTTTGTTATTGGCAATTCCTTTTTGTGCCTTATCCTTATATTTAGCGTAGTATTTGCCATCAATGTAAGGTAAGTTAAGGATTTTTTGGTAGTGGTCAACAGCTTGCTGGTATTGTTTATCTTGTTCGGCCTTTTTGGCTTGGTCAAAGAGCGGCTTCAATTCATGCTCGTAGTTGTCTTTAACATCTTTAAGAGTTGTCTTCAGTTTTTGACCTTGCTTAATTAGCAGGGAATAACCATGATTCTCATGAATAACGTTATCAACCGTATTTAAGGCATCGGTATATTCGCCATCTTTAGCATCGGCAATTGCCGAGAGCATCCCGTCAGCTTGGTTCTTGTATGCCGTAGCTAGTGATGTTTCTTTGATTTTACCGGCTTTAGCAAAGTCGCTGCTGGCACGGACGTAATCCTTGTCCATTACCGCGTTCTTACCATTATCAATTGCTTCAGTATATGCGGCGTTAACTTGATTGCTGCTAGCCTTTTGGGTGCCGTAAATGACGCCACCGCCAAGTGCAATAAGAGCAACTGCCACAATTGTCCAAATCGTAGTTTTTTTCATAATAGGAAATATCCTCCTTATTAACTTATCCTAATTATAATTGCTTAGAACATATTTGACCACTTTGGGTGCTTTCTTAAATAAAAAATAATTACAATTATCACTTTACTAATTAAACATTTAAACTTATTTAAATACGAAAGCAGATAATAATGTATTATTATTGGTTAATAAGACATTTTGAAAGAAGGCTGTGATATGCGCGTTAATATCTTACAACATACCCCTAATGAAGGACCGGGCTCAATCATTGATTGGGCTGAGAGCCGCGGACATGAAGTTTATACGTATCATCCGTATCAGTTTGGTTATTTGCCAATTGCCGAGCAGACGGATATGTTAATTATTTTGGGCGGACCAATGAGCCCAAATGATGATTTGTCGTGGATTAAGCAGGAACGGGCTTTAATCAAAGAATTGCTGGCTCAAGATAAGCCAATCTTTGGTGTTTGCTTTGGTGCCCAGCAAATCGCTAAGACATTGGGTGCCACGATTAAAAAGGCTGCAGTTAAAGAAGTTGGTTGGGAACCTGTACATTTGGCAACAACGGTAATTCCTAAATTACCAGCTGAACTGCTTGCCTTGCATTGGCATGAAGAAATGTTTGAATTGCCAGCAGGCAGCCAGTTATTGTTTTCAACTAAATACCACCAAAATCAGGGCTTCGTCATTGGTCACCGCGTAATAGGTCTGCAATTTCACTTTGAACCTAAAGCCAATAACGTTCGCGAAATGGTCGTTAATGATTTTCCTTATATTAAGGGGTCAATTCTGGGACAAACGGCAGCTGATATTTTGGGTCAAGCAGTCCCCGCTGAAAACAAGCAGGTCATGTTTGACTTGCTGGACTACATTACTAATTAGTTCTGGGCAAACAAAAAGCGTAACTCAATCATGAGCTGCGCTTTTTTGTTTATTCACCCTTAAAAGTCTCAGCTTCAACTTCCTTGATGAAGTCAGCTAGATGCTTGTAGTAGACGGCAGGGTTGTCAACCATGTGGTGGTGACCACCGTCTGGAGTAGTAACAAGGTGTGAGTTAGGAATTTCCTTTTGCATCGTTTTAGCAGTGGCAATCGGCATTGTTTCGTTCTCGCCAAAAGTGAGCAATGTCGGCACCTTGATGTTCTTGAGTTGATCTCTGAAGTGCCAGTCCTTTAACTTACCAGTAATTACGAATTCGTTGTCGCCTTGGAAGGCATTATAAACGGCAGTGCCGCCAATATCTTTCAAATGGTAAAGCTTGGACGGCTGCTTACGGTCGACAAAGTTAATGTTCAAAATATTAACGTCGGCTTGGTAACGTTCGTTATCGTAATCGTTGTTTTCTTCACATTGGTGCATGAAGTCAATTTCAGTTTGCGGAAGGACTTCTTGCCGGCGGCGGTTAACTGAAGCAACGTATTCGTCAATCTCGTCAACCATTGAAGAAATGATGGCCCCCTTCAAGTGTTGACCATACTTAACGGCATATTCTTGAACTAATAAGCCGCCCCAGCTTTGACCGATTAAGTAAACGTTGTCTAAGCCTAATTTAGCCCGAACTTCGTCAACTTCATCCAAAAAGTATTCATAAGTCAGATACTTTTTAGCAATTTCAGGATCAGAATAATCAGGTTGATCGGAATAAAGTGAACCAAGTTGATCGTACATGGTTACTTGTACGTCTAAGCCTTGCTTCTTCAATTGTTCAGCAGTATCTTCCCAATATTCATGGTTACCGCCGGGACCACCGTGCAAGGCCAAGAGGTGAATATCGCCGTGACCTTGGGTATTGGTCCATAAGTGGTAACCGTTGTCTAAAGTAATAATTTTAGTACCAGTTTTCATAGTATCTCCTTTGTGCTAGTAGTTACACTATATTTTAGCTCATAACTATATGAAAGAAAAATTACAAACACGGTAAAAAATAATTTTTTAATTATTAGTGCAAGTTAAGCGCTTTTATAATATAATTATATTGTTATAAAGTGATTTATTGAACAAGGAGAATGAAAATGGCAGAACCTAAGTGGTTAAAAAATATGAATCCTGATGAATATATGCAAGAAGACTTTGATGCTAAGGGCAAGAGTCGCTATACAGTTAGTGGGATTAATAAGGAAGATCCAGACTGGTTAGACCAAGCTGCAGAGAAAGTTCACGCGGCTGAAGGCGACGATTATGTTAAGCTCGACAGTGGCTTGTTAACTGTTAATCAAATTAACTGGATGTTGCGCGACACAATTGGTGAGTTATCGTTTGTCGATGAAAACAACCAATTTTTGTGGTACAACCGACCAGTTGACCCGCATACCAAGATGAAGGCTAAGCGGGTCCCAGAACAAGTCGGTAATACGATGAATGATGTCCACCCGCATGTTGCTGATGTAATTCAGGAAACCAAGAAAGTGGTTCATGCCCTGCGTACAAGACAAGATGGTCATGATGATGTCTATATGCCTGTTCCTACCGGCAACTTGAAGGAATTAGTGCTGCACTATTATAAGCGCGTAGTTGATGATGAAGGCAATTATGCCGGTATTTATGAATGGGTTCAGGATTTGTACCCATTAGTCAAGTACTTCTGTGAAACTACTGGTCAAAAGCTGGTAATTGATGAAGATGCGACAACTGGAGCAACTTATAGACGTAATTCTGATCCTGATGCGGCATCTGGTGCTTCTACTAAGGCAGAAGCCGCTCAAGAAACGCCGGTAGAACCAGAGCCGGCAGTTGATACAGCTAGCGCGGCTTCCAAAAATTAAAAATTGCTGAGTAGTGGTTAACTAATAGTTGACCACTTTTTGCTATACTAAAAGCATAGATAATTGTTTAAGTTTGAGGCGAAAATGTAATGACTTTTTATACACTTAAATATATTGAGCAAAATCAAAGTACGAGTAAAACGATTCTTTATGTTTTAATTGCGGCGGCAGCATTAACGATGATTGTGTTTGCATTTTTGTATTTGCGGCACCGGTTTGACACGCGTTATCGTGATTTGGGAATTATCGCGTTATTGTTTTTACTATTATTTGTGGGAACACAATATGAAAAGTACGTCGAAACGACGCTAGTTAAGTCACAATCAGTTCAGATTGTACCGTTTATCAAGTCGGTTGCGCGCGATCAGGGCGTGGCGCAATCAGACGTATTAGTTAATTCGACAACTTTGCAGAACGGAATTATTGTGCGTGTTGACTCTAAAAATACAGATTATCAACTAAATTTAAATGAAGATAATAACAGCTATACGCTAAATAAAGCTCACGTTATTAACCATGATGTTAACGTGAAGAATTAGGAGGCTCAATCATGGATTATTTGCAGCTTTTTATTAAATTTACTCTTGGTGTGTTAACCCTGATTTTTCAGATTAATGTTTTTGGTAAAAGCAACTTGGCACCAACAACGGCGCTTGACCAATTGCAGAACTATGTCCTTGGTGGCATCATTGGTGGTGTAATTTACAATGCTAATATTTCTGTTCTGCAGTTTTTGCTGGTACTGATTGTTTGGACATTAGTTGTTTTCATTCTTAAATTTGCCCGTGAGCATAATAACTGGATTCGCAATATAATTGACGGCAAGCCAATTCAGGTGATCAAGGAAGGTAAAGTACTGGTTCGCAACTGTCTAATGGCGGGAATTTCGGCTAATGAATTAATGTTTAAATTGCGTAGTCAGGGGATCTATGCGGTTGAAAATGTTAAAAACTGTATTTTTGAAAAGAATGGGCAATTAACCGTTATTCAAAAAGATGAAACAAATATTCGTTTCCCTATTATTAATGATGGTCAAGTTAACCAAGATGTGCTTGAATTAATTCATAAAGATAATGATTGGCTTAGAGAAGAAGCACGCAAAGCTGGTTATCAGAACGTGAGCGACGTCTTTTTAGCTGATTTTAATCATGGTAAGCTGTCGTTCACGGGTTATCACGATAATTAGAAAAGGGAATTATGAATAGTATAGACAAGGCAAAAAAGCTGCTAGCTGATGCTGAGGTAGTTATTGTGACTGCAGGTAATGGCATGGCACAGGTTGAAGGGCTGGATATTTTAGCTCGTGAAAAGTTTGACCAAGAGTTTCCAACAATTGCGCAAAAATATGGTGTGCACACAATTGGGGATGCTCTGGATAAGAAGCTAGGGTCATGGCAGGAGCAGTGGCTTTTTTGGAGTCAGCTGGTTCAAAAATATTCCCTATCTTACAAGCCAAGCAAGACAATGCGGCAATTAAAGCAGTTGATTGGCAAGAAAGAGTATTTTATTGCGACCTCAACTTTTGGTCACTTTTTTGAAGCGGCGGGGTTTAACAAGAACCGGATTTTTAATGCCTTTGGTGATTGGACTAAGATGCAATGTTCGAGCGGCATTAACCACGGCTTACATGATGATCGGGCAGTCGTGGCAGAATTTGTAGCTAAAAACGCGGCAGATGTGGCGCTGGTACCTAAATGTAAGATTTGCGGTCAGCCAATGGAACTGCAGTTGCCATTGAATGAGCATTTTTATCCGGATACTGATGCTAATACACGGTTTCGCTGGTTTTTGACGGGGAATGAAGATAAGCGAGTGGTCTTCTTGGAACTAGGTGTCGACGACACAAGTCCTCAGCTGCTCGAGCCGATTGTTCAGTTGGTGCAGCAGTTCCCGCAGTGGTCGTATGTGGCAGCAGACTTAAAAGAAGAACTGCTGCCGGATAATTTGCAAGATCGCAGTGCAGCAGTCGGTATTGGTGCAGCAGCTTTAGTTGCAGACTTAGTGCAGAAGTAGTGAGAAGTAGAATGAGTATTTTGGTTAAAAATGGGGTGCTGCATGTTTCGGGTGCCCAAGATAAGTTGCGCGGCAAGGGACAAGAGTTGCCGAACTTTTTATCTGACTACACGATGCTGGATATTGAAACCACAGGTCTTAATCCTTATCGCGATCATGTGACAGAACTCGGTGGCGTGAAGGTTCGCGATAATGAAATTGTCGCGCAGTATAGCAACTTGGTGTGCTATCCACGTTCTAATAAGGTGCCGGCATTCATTACTAAGCTGAATGGGATTACTGAGCAGCAGCTACTTGATGAGGGTATTCCTGTGAAGCAGGCAATGACTGAATTTCGCGAGTTTATCGGGGACGATATGATTATTGGTTATAACGTTAACTTTGATTTGAATTTCTTGTATGATTTGACGAAAAAATTCAAGCTACCAGAGTTAAACAATGATTACGTTGATGTTCTGCGGCTGGCTCGGGTATATTATCCACGCCAGCATAATCGACTAATTGATTGTATCCAGCGGGCTGGGATTGCCCAAGTTGAGCAACATCATGGCTTGGCAGATTCGATTGATACGAAAAAGGTCTACGATGATTTTCGTGAGCACTTTACCTCTGAACTACTTGAGCAGGCTCAAAGCAGGGTGAAAAATCTGGATTTACTGGCAGATGAACTGGAATCTTGGCAATTAGGTCTGCACAATCCGGTTAACCATAAGAAGATTGTTTTCACTGGTGATTTGGGGATGGCTAATGATGAAGCAATGCAGCTAGTCGATAATTTAGGTGGTCAGGCGCAAACGCAAATCGCTCCTGATACTGATTACTTGATTATGGGCGACCATGATTTCTTTGATAAAAGTAATGCTGTTTGGCAAAAGGCTCAGGAATTTAATCAATCAGGCAGTAAAATTAAGCGTTGGTCTGAAGGGTTCTTCCTTAACCTGCTTGATGAATGGGCTAGAGGCTAGACCGACTTCACAATAGTTAAAGCGCACCATAATTGATTATGGGTGCTTTTTTATTGCAAATATTGCAAACAACAGTTCGATTGGCTATACTTAATGAATATTAATTAAGGAGCAAATTTCATGGTGCGCAGGCGAAGTAAACGAACCAGCAAAAAGAGCAGCAACTTTTGGTCAGTTGTGATTATTTTGATTGCCCTCGTGTGGGGTGTTTCGACTAAGGGCGGCAGTGACTCCAGTGGTAATCACCTGGTCAATCAGTTAACTGGTAAGAATCCGCAGACTACTGATGTGGGTAAGGCGCAGACAGCTTCTAAAGTTTATGGCGGTCTTGCACAAAAAGATTATCAAAAGTTGGCGCAATTGAACTTTAAGAGCGGGAGTAAGGCGTATATCACGGTAAATGATAATCATTCGACTTTGATTAAGGGAGCATGGAAGATTAATCGTGTAATTTATTCTGATCTCGACAGTTTGAATCGGACGTCACGCTCCAATACTGCCTTCTTAGAAAGGCGGAACGTGGCTAATGATAGTTTGCGTGTGCGTCAGTTTGTTGAACCAACGGCATGGCATTATAATCATCGCGGGCAAACACAACTATATAATCGCGGGCACATGATTGCCTATTCCGTGTCAGCTGGGATTGATCAGGAGGGTAATTACAACCCAGATAATCAATCAGGTGACCAAAATAACCCTAAGAACCTCTTTACACAGACAGCCTTTTCTAATCAGAAGATCCAGACAATTTTTGAAAGTAAAATTAGAGCAGCATTGCGGGCTAACAAGAAGGTTATTTATCAAGCAACGCCAATTTTTCGTGATAACGAATTAATGGCGCGCGGGATTAATTTACAAGCCGTTGCAACTGATGGCAGTCTTGACTTCAACGTGTACCTATTTAATGTGCAGCCAGACTATATTTTCGATTACGCCAATGGTCGTGCCAAAGTTAATCATGAACTGCAGGTAGTTGAATAATTTACTAGAGGACTATGTAAGTAGTCCTTTTTTGCTGGGGGTTATCCTTAGTAGCAGTTGACTTTTTAGCTAATATATAATAGCGTATTAGTTAGGCATTACAATTAATAAAACCAGATGGTGATTGTCTTGCCGCTAAAAGATGAAAGCAGGTGTAAGCTGCAGAAATTTACGATGGCAAATTATTAGCAGCAGTCAAAGATTTGGCTGTTTAGAAAAAACAATAAATATACTACTGAAGGGCTACTGCAATGCAGTAGCCTTTTGGTATAGATAAGATTCTAATAGTGAATTAAACTGTGATACTCAAATTCTTGCAACAAAAATGTTACACTTGGCGATTTCAATTCGTTAGTAATAGTGTAAGACATCTGGCGCGCGAGACACTTACACAAACGCAATTATTAATTACTAAGGAAGGTAACAATTATGAACTTTGAATTATCAGACCAATCAATCCAATATACTTTTTTGAATGAAAAATATGCTAACGGTGTTAAGACCCGCAACCTTAATAATGTCAAAGAGGGAGTAACGGCAGCTGAATTAGCAGATGTCGGGACGGCATTATCAGCTTTGCAAGGTGATAAATTAGGTGCAGCGATTTTAATTCAAAAGCAACTTGTACCATTGGCAGATTAGGACGAAATCAAGCGATTATTAAGAAAGAATAGGGGTAAAGATAATGACCAAGACAACCAAGACTTTACAATTAACATTTTTAAATGGTGAAAATAAACGCACTAGCTTATCACTGCCTGATGCAGCAAGCAACCTAGAGCCAGCTGCAGTTAAGGCAGCAATGGATACAATCGTCAAGGCTGATGCCTTCCAAAAGGATGGAGTTGATCTGTATAAGATTCCTCAATCTGCTGCATACATTGAACGGACTGTTACTGACATGTTTGACGATACTGCAAGTAAGCCAGAACAGCCTGCTAATCCTAGTCAGGTTGGCTAATATCATTAGAACAATTAAAGAGTTCTTCGATAGATAAAGATTTATAGAGGCAAGCATTCGTTAAGGGATGCTTGCCTTTTGTATTTTTGGGAAATCTGCTGGAGAAAAGTTTGGCAATATTTGATATAATATATTCTTGTATATATTAAATAAATAATTGATTATTTTTTGAGGAAGTTGTAATCTTTAGTTAACAAAGATTATTTGCCGAAAAAGCTATAATAACAGCACATAAGGACTCAAAATTAATTGACTTCAAAAAATAATACTAACAATTTGCTAAAAATGTATGCGCTATTTAGTAAATAATGCTATAATATACATGGTTATGCTACTCACAAATTTCTTTTCTAGCACTTTTAGGGTGATCACGTCTGAGTAGTAGAACCTTCTCTAACAGTTTATCTTATACACTAACTGCGCGATCATCCAACACACTTTTGAAATACCGTTCGTTAAGAACGGTATTTTTTGTTGAAAAGTATTTTAAAGTTCCTATATAAAAAGTTATTTTCAAATCATTTTGTTATTATTTTGTAAAATTTATGCAAAATTAAAAAATTCTCATGTGAACTTTAAGAAAAAATTATGGTAAATACATTGCTAGATAGGGTTTTATTGCTTGTGAGCAAATTATACTTTCAAAAAGTTAGTGAAAACGTTTATTACAAAAGTGTGTAAAATACTATAACGCCTTGCAATTTCACCCAAAGGTTAGTACAATATGAATCGTGGTAAGTAATAGCTATGCTTCAGGTTTGCAAACCTGTACGCATGCGGGTTCTTCAGTTGGATAAGCTACCTCATAAGAGTTATAAACTTATGATTTTAACTTGAAGAATGTTGTAACAATGTAGGCTCAATGCGACTGAACCTATAGTCTATTACGATTTTGTATATACACAAGGAGGAAGACCACATGAAGAAAAATTATAGAATTGTTAGTGCTGCTGCAGCTGCTTTATTAGCTGTTGCTCCAGTTGCTGCTAGTGCCGTTTCACCAGTATTTGCTGCTGACGCAGGAATTAATGTTCCAGTTCAAGGTAGCGGTTCAACTGCTGTTGAAGGTTCAAGTATTTCAGCTACTTTAAACATTACTAATGCAACTAGCTTAAAAGCCGGAGCAGCTTCAGCTATAAGTGCTAATTTAACTACTAGTGCTGGTACTGGAAAAATTGTTGCTAATGAAAAAGCTCATGTTTACCCAGCTGATAAAGTTGGTACAGATGCTAATGGTGCCATTACTACTACTGGTGATCCAGTTGAAAATCTTGAAGCAGGCAAGTCATATATTGCCGTTATTGATGGTGTAACTATTAGTGGATTGACTGCTAATGCATCTTATACTGTTAATGGAATGTCAAAAACTACTGATACTTATGGTAATATTGCTACTGGCTTTAAAGTTGCCAGTGCCGCATTTACTGTTCAAGACTCAAGTAAAACAGGACACCCATACTTCTTAAATGGTAACAGTACACACAGCACTACAACTGCTAAAGTTCCATTTACTTCTGGATCAAATGATAAGATTGCTACCTTAGCATCATACATCACAACTAATTATCCAATTGCTTCAACTGGTACTACTTCAGTTTCTGCTGAAGCTTACAAATCAGCTGTAGTTTCTGCTATTCAAACTGCTTTGTCAGCAAATGGACTTAAAGTTAATAATTCAGGCGTTATTGATACACCTGCAACTGACTTTACTTTCCCAGTTACTGTAACTTCAGTTAATGGTACTACTGCTACTTTAAATGTAACTGTTAAAGCTAATAATCATGCTAGTGATAAGCTTGCTAATCCAGTTATTTGGTTAAATGGCAAGTCTTACATTGGTCAAAATCAAACTATTGAATTGACTGATGCCAATAAGAAGGACTTTGCTTCAGTTAAAGTTAATGGCACCGTTGATACAGATAAAATTGCTGCTGCATTTACAGTAACTGTTAATGGTCACACAACTAATACCATGCCAGCAAAGGTTGATGCAAGCAAGGTTAACACTAAGGTAGCAGGTGTATATCCTGTAACTGTTAGTGCAACTAATCCTGATGGCTTAACTTCAAGTGTTGACTTCAACTTTATCGTTGGTGATCCAAATGCTGATTACAAGACTGTTCAATCAGACAGCGATATTCCTGTTTACACGATTAGTGGTAACTCAGTAACTAAGACTACAACTACTATTGCAAATGGTACTCAAGTTGCTACTTATGGTCAAGTTACTGTAGATGGTAAGAAGTATGTACGTATTAACAGTGCTGATTCTAACCAATATGTTGAATCACAATATGTTGATGGTACTTTCAAACCTGCAAAACAATCTACTGTAACTGTTATGCACAATGCTTACATTTACGACAAGGACCACAAGCGTGTAGGTACTAAGAAGATTGGTTCATACACTAACACTACTGTTTACGGTGACAAGACTAAGCTTAACGATGGTACTGAAGCTTACCAAGTTGGTGATGGTCAATACATCGATGCTGGTAACGTTGATGGTTACAAGGCAACTTTGAACCACAACTCATACATCTACAAGACTAGCAAGAAACGTGCTAACCACAAGAAGTTATTGAAGGGTTCAACTGTAACTGTTTACGGTTCTTCATTCACTTTCAAGAATGGTCAAAAGTACTACAGAATTGCTAAGGGTCAATACATCAAGGTTGTTAACGCTGATATCGTTAAATAATTGATTATTGCATCTAAGAAAAAAGCGATGGTTTTCCATCGTTTTTTTTGTTATAAATAGTTGTTTTAATTAAATACCAAAAAAGGTTGTAGACTAATCTACAACCTTTTTTGGTGTCTAAATTTAAAAATTATTATGTATAATTAAAGTAAACACAATGTTGTAGTTGATTTAGGTGGAGTTAAATGTATTTTAATGTAACTAATCGAATAGACGTCAAGACTTCAGCAATCGAGTTGGCAGAAGTCAAACGATTAACAATGTTTGATTATCTTAAAAAGGTGAAGCAGTCGGATAAATTTTCTTCTTGCATAGTAGAACTTGATGAAAACTATGCTCATCATGATTTAGAGCAAAAGTTCGGCTTTAAGGATCGCATAATAAATTTGTTTGAATACTTTCAAGGATTAAAACCACAAAGTATTAAGAAAGAAAAAGCATTAATTAATCGTATTTTTTTGCATCAGTCGTATCACTTTAAAAATCGTGATAATTTAGTTGATATCTATGAATCCCAAGATGGCAGAATAACATTGGGTTGTCTTAAAGATCGTGTATATTATGCTGATTATAAAGACAGTTGGGGGTTTTTAGATAGACGAGAATTTTATAAAAATGGCGTATTGTCACATACACATGTTTTTGATGATAAATACCGAGTGGTTTGTAAAGAGTATTATGATAATAATGGCAAACCTAAATTAACGCTGTATTATCGCGGTTCAAGTGACACTGAAACAGTACTGACACTAATTTATTTGGTTACAAATAATGGATTAAAAGTATTTAATTCAATGAACGAATTAATTGCTTACTTTTTTAAGCAGTTGGCAGAACAAAAGCCTAATTCCACTTTTTTATTTGATCGTTCTATTCCAATATTAGATGCAATTCAATTAGAACAAATCCCAGCAAAAAAAATTTTTGTTTTCCATAGTCGCTATAAGGATGAACATGGCAAGATAATGCCAGTTTATCAAAATATTGCTAATCAAATTAAGAATAACAGCCTAGACGAGCTAATTGTATCAACTAATAAAGAAAAGGCCGATATTGTTAAACTAGCTAAGATTGCCTCAACCAAAATTAATGTTATACCAGTTACATATATAGAAGATGTTGTGCCCAAGGATTATGCACAGCGAGATAAAAATAAATTGATTTTAGTTTCTCGAGTATCAGAAGAAAAGCGTGTGATTGATGCAATTAGGGCTGTTATTAAGTTGAAAAAGCAATTTCATAACATTTATTTAGATATTTGGGGTTATGGTGACGATTATAATGGCAACCAATACTTGGATGAAGTTAAAGATTTAATAGATAATCAGAATGCAAGTAAATACATTAGATTAAAAGGGTATAGTCATAATTTAACTAAAGAGTATGACACTGCTGCAATTCAACTACTTACTAGCAAATATGAAGGCTTTTCAATGTCTTTATTAGAGGGACAAAGTCATGGTGTGCCAGCAGTTAGCTATGATGTAGAATATGGTCCGTCAGATATCATTGAGCAAAATCGTTCAGGCTTTTTGGTGAAAGCAGGAAGTGTTAACGATTTAGTCAAAAAAATCAGATTGCTGCTAAGTGATCGTGATAAGGCTGCAGAGTTTTCAAAGCAGGCCTATGAAGCTTCTAAGAGATATTCTTTTGGAAAAATTGTAGATAAATGGCTATCTTTAGAAAAAATAAAATAATTTTTTAAGACAAAAAATAACAAGAATTTCTAGAAAAAATATTGTAATATCAAGGCTTTACTTGTCATTGATAGAAAATAAAATAATTAAATATATTAAATTTTAAGAAAGCGCATACTTGATTAAAACTTAATAAGTTATATCATTAAAGTACAAGACTAGTGTTATTACGGAGGTTAGTAAAAGTGAATTTTAATAATAAACGTAAATTACAAAAAGATGTTTCAAAAGCTTTAAAGAGTGGAAAGCTTCATAAAACTGCTCGTAATTTATTAGTAACGACAATTGCTGCCGGTAGTGCTTTAGGTGGTTTAGCATTGGCTTCTAGTGTTAATCCAATTGCTAATAGTGTAGTTGAGGCGAAGACTGTTAAACCAGCTAAAAAAGTTGTAAAAGCACAAGCAGCTATGATCAAGAAGGCAACTGCAACTTACACTAAAAAGGGCAAGAAGGCTGCTGGTAAAAAGCTGAAGAAAGGTAAGACCATTAGCGTTTATGGCACTAAGACCATTAAGGGTAAAACTTACTATAATTTGGGTCATGGGAAATATGTGCCAACAAGTAAAGTAACTTTGGGTCAAACTGTAACTTTGAGCAAGAATTCATATATCTACAACAGCAAAGGTAAGCGTGTAGGTAAGAAAGTTCTGAAGAAGAACAGCAAGGTTACAACGTATGGTACTAAGACCATTAAGGGCAAGTTGTACTACAACCTTGGTAATGGTAAGTATATTGTTGCGGCTAATGTAGTCAGTTCAGTGCCAGCACCTAGTCCTGCGCCAACTACGGCACCTACAACAGCGCCAACAAGTGCTCCTACATCAGCCCCAACAAGTGCCCCAACTACGGCACCAACATCAGCACCGACGACAGCCCCAACAAGTGCGCCAACAAGTGCCCCGACGACAGCTCCAAGTAAGAGTAAGGTTCCTGAAGATGTTGCTGCTGTATCAAAAGCAATATATCCTGGAATGCAAGAAGTTTATCACGGTTTGGATAGCTTGCGTGGAAAATTAACGGGTGCTCAATATACTCAAGTTAGAGCTGATATTGATAAGACTCTCCAAGATATTAAGGGCTTACCAGAAGATATAGATCAAGATCCTTCAGGTTGGTATTCTCAAGTTAAGTCAATTTATCAGGATGTAGTAAAAATTGCTAATGAAACTGCTGGAACAGGTGTTAAAACAGATTTAGTAACTGTTTTGCATGGCTTGGAATCAGTTAATAATAGTCTTGATAATACACAGGTAGCAAATCTTAAGGAAATCTATCGTGCATTTGAAAATTATAGTGGTAATGATAAAACTTTGCTAGAAGTTAAGGATCTAGCTACTAAGATGTATCCTGGAATGCAAGAAACTTACCATGCTTTATCTGGTTTAAGAACAGACCTAAATAGTACTGAATATGCTCAAATTAAGACTTATGTTAAGGATATTTTGGAAAAATCAAAAGCTTTAACGGGTCATGCACATGATGATATCAATAATTTAAATGGAATCTATAATGATACTAAGGATATTGCAGGGATTGCTAAAGGTAAGCATGTTAAGACAGATGTCTTAGATTTGTTTAAAGGACTTGTAACTGTTAGACAAAGTATTGGTGCAAATGACTCACTTCAAACTACTGAACTAAAAGATGTTTATAGTGAGCTAGAAGGGCTAAAAGGTAATTCTGACCCTAACTTGGCTGCAATTGGTGACATTGCTCAATTAGTGCACCCAGATCTATCGAATATTTATCACAGTGTTGAGGCTATCGAAAGTGAAGCTGGAGCTGCAAATATTTCTTCTGCTACGATTGAAGATAAGCTTGATGATATTCTTAAAGTGATTTCGAACTTGCCAAAGGTAGATTCAAGTAATCCAGATACTTCAGATGTAGAAACAGTTCTTTTTAATCACTTATCTGAGCTTTCACAAGCTTACCAAGATTTGCTTGCTATTGTTAAACCTTTTGAAGATTCAGGTATTAAGACCCAACTTTATAACATTTTAGATAGTGTTCAAAGTATGAATGATAAGATGACACCAGATAAGGTTGCTGAACTTAAGTCCATCTATCGTGCTTTAGAGAATAAAGATTATACTTGGCTAAATAATGTAAAATAATTAAATAATATTAACCATATCAAGACAGCGATTTAGTTGCTGCCTTTTTTGGTGGAGAAATTGTGCATACTTATGCGTATAACGTGTATAATTAATCATATAAAGTAATATTTTTAAGTTAGGGGGGATTTACTATGACAATGACAGATTTAGCAAATCAAATAATTTTTGTAGCTAGGCAGAATGATTTGTCTGTGACAAATCTACAATTACAAAAAGTTATGTATTTTGTACTTAAAGATGCCATTAAAAATGATTTATTAGATCAAGAAGTTATTAAAGAAACCTATAATGTTCCTTTTCAGGTATGGAAATATGGACCAGTTGTACGGTCTATCTATGTGCAGTACAGTGTTTATAGCTCTGATCCAATAATTGAAGATGGTGTTGATACTCTAGAACTTGCCCCGTTAAATAATGATATTTTGAGTAGACTTAAAGAAGATCCTTTTGAATTAGTGAATGAGTCACATGAAGAACCATTTTGGCAAAAAAATTCTAAGAAAATCTATCGATGGACTAGTAATGTAGAATACAGTTTAAAAGATGTTGCTGCTTAGTAAATAGGGATAATATGGCTACAAAAGAAGAAGCGATAAATTTTTTAAATTCTGAATATCAACAAACGTATGAAGAATTCATTAAAAAGCTAACATATATGATAAAGCAATATGTTATTGGCAAGTATCAAGTTGGTCCTAGAGATCCAGACCCTGAATTTGAAAAAGATTTTGCTGAGTTGTTTGACACAATAAAAAACATTAAAGTCGAGTTCATACCCTATTCAGAAATTACTAGAGTTATGTATGACAATGAGATAGATATAATTACTTTTGATAGTTTCTTTTTTAAATTTAATTCAGCAATTAGTGATGGTATAAAAAGAGACGTTGGTGATGGTAAGTCTATTAGTAACTGTTATACAAATTTAATAAAAATATCCGAACACCTAAAGTTAGCTGATAAGCAGTTAAGAAAACTGTATATGCGACAAGACAAAGAACTTGAGAAACAAGATCAAGAACTGTCAGAATTACAAAAATCTACAAGTAAAATGAAAAATACTGTCAAAGCAGTTGAGAATATTAAAGCTGCTATTTATTCTGATGTTACTACAATATTAGGAATTTTTGCGGCAATAATCTTCACATTATTTGGTGGCGTTAATATTTTTTCGAAAGCCGTAAAGCAGATTACAACTAAAACTAATTTGTGGCGTGGTGGCATTGTTCTTACTATTTTTGGCATAATTATTTTCTGTTTAATGTCATTCTTGATGGAATCAATTGCGATGATTACTGGCAGGATATCTGCTAATTTTGATAAGCGAAAATATTGTTGGCAGCGTCATCCATTTTGGACAGTCTTGGTGGTTCTAGTAATTATTTTGCTTATTTGTATAATTGGTGGCAAGATAACCCATGCCTTTTAATGGCTAAAGCTTAAAAACTTTGGCTATTTTTTTAATCCACTATTTGAAAGCGATAACATTTTTAGTATAATTGTATCTAGCAAAACAATCTAAAACAACTATTAAGGAGGACAATAATTTGCCTGAAACGACAAATCAAGGTTGGAGATTGCCAACTGCCAAGAAGTACAGCAATTGGTCGAAAGCTAAGCTGCAGGAATGGATAAATTCGCCGGAATTAAGCAAGTACTTAGTTGAGGCTGTCGATTATCAGATAGATGGTAACACACTTGCTATTTACCAATTTCAAAAAGAGCCGCTGCTAGGGAAGTATAAGAGTGTGATTTTTGACTGCCAAAGAGGAATTGTCTTATGCAAAAGCAGCAGTCGCTCGCTGATTAATGCCTTTGCCCAAAATAACTTATTGGGCGGGTTAGAGTTTCAGCGGGAGTTTGCTAATCGTCTTGAGCAAAAGGCACGTTATGTAATTGCAACCGGCAAACGAGCGTACTTCTCCATGCACGGCTACACGACGGGAGATACTGATTGGGTAGCTTTGCACCAGATGGCTAACTTTCATTCACTTGGTAAGTCAGCCATTGTCTTTGATACGGTGATGTGCAATCAGCTGACCTATACCTTCGCCTTTACCGACTGCACGCGCTATATCAGCGCGCAAGTGTACCGCGGGCTGTATTACAATCATGTGCTGTACAAATTAGGCAGTAATCATTTAGAAGCTTCTCTTGGCTGGCAGGTGCGGCACACCCGTGGTAAGTCGCTGCTTGACCAACGGGCATACTTTCATCCGCATCCGGCGTTAACGAAGTTGACACTTAGAGACATCTATCAGGATATCTTGGATAAAAGTCACGCACGTTACGGGCGGTATTTAGCCAGTCTGCTTGAACAGCCATTGGTACAAGACGACCATCACACTGTCTACATTTTGAGTAGGCGACCAAATACGTTATTTTAATGTACTAACACGAACTAATTGATTCGTGTTTTTTTATAACTTTTTGCACCCAAAGGTATAGTGCATTTAGATGATAGCGCTTCATAAATTGCAAATTTTTAATAATTATAAAGCTACATTCATCAATTATTACCGCTTACTTAGTTTGCTTTTTAATCATAGCTGGGTCTTGCTAATCTAATAGTGCACAAGCGCTTGTGACAATATCGAAATTGAGGAAATGTCACACATGAAGATTAGCAAACGAGCTTTTTTAGCTGCATGGGAAAATCAAAAATTAGTTCGGGGCGCGTTAAAAGCCGCCCACGTTAGACAAGACTATACTAATTATGAAGATTTATTGCAGGAAGGGATTTGCATCTATGCTCAAATGTTAGATAAGCAAGGGGAACTCTCTCAAAAAGAAGTTGATCGGCGGAGTTTTCGCAAGATTATCTGGCATACGATTGACCAGTTGCGTAAGGAGCAAAGAACTGCCGAAAGACAGGCTGATTTTGAGCAAGCACAAAATTTAGGCATGATAAGTAACTGGGACAACTACCTGAGTTTAGAAAAAGAAGTCATGCAGATGTCAGAACTAGAGCGACTGTTATTTTTTCACAATCTAGTAGCTGGCGAATCAATTAGCGCCTTAGCCCAAGAAGCATGCGTCACGCGGGTTCAACTGCAACGAGTCAAACGTCAGTTACTAATACACTTACGTCAAGTTTTAGAGGTTCAGATTACTGATTTGTAATAAAATAGTGAACAATATTACTTTTTGACTACAATTAAATGGAAAGTATTGTTTAGTTAGGGTTTGCCCGATACAATAAAGGTATCGATTAAGGAGGACACATACTTTATGAAAAATAAACTAATCACTGGTTTTGCTACCGCGGCTTTATTATCTTCAGCCGTTGTACCAGTTACCAACAACTTAATTGCTGCTTCTCCAGCTAAGGCGGAGAAGGTTAATGCTGCTACAGACAGCCAAAGTGCTTTTTTAAATACTGCTGCAAGTCAAGCACAAAGGGTAGCTAAGAAGTACGGCTTGTACCCGTCAGTGATGATTGCGCAAGCAATCACAGAATCTAACTGGGGTCAGTCAGGTTTGGCAGTTAATGCCAATAACCTATTCGGAATGAAGGCTGATGACAGCTGGACCGGCGATGTCTATACAAGTAAGACACGTGAAGTCGATAAGAACGGTAAAAGTTATTACATCACTGCTAAATTTAGAAAATATTCGAGTTACCAAGGCTCATTTGATGATAATGGCATGAAGTTGCGTGAAGGTGTCAGTTGGCAGCCAGATCGCTATCAGGGTACTTGGCTTGAGAATGCGTCTAGTTATGGTGATGCAACTAAGGCCTTAACTGGAACTTATGCTACTGATCCTAATTACAACACAACTTTGAACCGCCAAATTACTACTTATAATTTGACGCAATATGACCCTAAGATTTCTCATGCTAGTGCTGCTTACACGGTTAAGAAGTCAACCGCAACTTATGCTTGGCCAACCGATCATTCGGTTTCTGCTAAGACCGATTCAGTTAACAAGGGTGATAATGTTACCGTTACTAAGACCATTACTTTTTATAATGGTAAAAAGAGAATGTACGTTTCTGGTAAAGGTTGGGTTAATGGCAGCAGCTTAAACCTCGGTAGTGCTTTGCCGCCAGCTTCCCAAGCACCAAAGGGTGAAACCAAAGTTAATAAGACATTAATGCACAACGCTTATGTTTATACCGACAAATTAACTCGGGTTAAGGGAATGAAGGCTCTTAAATCTGGAACTGAAGGTAAGGTCATTGCTACTTACGGTACTAAGATGATTAATGGCAAGAAGTATTATCGTATTGGTGATAACCAGTATATTGCTGCCGGCAACATTGACGGTAGTATGCGCGTGTTGAAGCATAATGCGTATGTTTACAATGATTATGGCAACCGCGATAATAGCAATAAGGAAAAGAAGGGTACAACCGTAGCTACTTATGGTTCAACCTACACGATTGCCGGGCAGAAGTATTACCGTATTGGCATTCACCAGTATGTCAAAGCCGGTAATTTTAATTAAATTGTAAGCAGTAAAAAATAAGGAATGAAATTTTAGATGAAGATAAAGAAACTAATAACTACTGCCCTTATCGGTGTAGGTTTAGTTACGCCTGTTTTTGGAATGAGTCAAACTGAGTCGGTACAAGCTGCCTCGATTAATTCGCTTGCCAAGCAGAATAGTTATGTGGGTGTGACTTACCTCCACACGATGCTTAAGACAGAGGGGATTAAGTATAATAAGTTTTATGCTAATGGTAATAAAATCAAGTATCGTAATGGTAAGCCTGAAGGCATAGTTATTCATGAGACGGCGACTCCTAATGCGACTGCTTATAACGAAGCCATTTACTTTAATCGTGAATGGATGAATATGTACGCTTATGTTCATGCCTTTGTTGACCACAAGCAAGTTATCCAGATGATGACTCCTAAATACGGTGTCTGGGGTGCGGGCGCGATTGCTAACAGTCGCTTCTTCCAGATTGAATTAGCTGAGGAGAATACACGGGACAACTTTGCTAAGAGTGTGAACAATGATGCGATCTACGCGGCGAAGATTTTGCACCGTTATGATTTAAAGCCAAGCAATGCATCTAATTGTGGTAAGGGAACAATCTGGTCACACCATGCTGTTTCCAAATACTTGGGTGGCACTAACCATACGGACCCTGACGGCTACTTTGCTAAGTGGGGTTACTCAATGGACGATTTTTACTCCTTAGTTAAGTACTACTACAATCTGCAGGGTGCCGATAGTGATGCTGATCTTGATGCTACGGGGGTATCTTCTGCTTCTGGTGCTGCAACTGATACAACTGGGGTTTCACAAGCACCAACTGGTAAGCAAACCTTGATGCACGATGCTTACACTTATAATGAGCAAGGTGAGCGGACTTCGGCAGCTTTGAAGACTGCCGGTACTAAGGTAACCGTTGCTAAGACCAAGACAATTAATGGTAAGAAGTATCTGCAAATTGGTACGAATGAATATGTGATTGCCAGCAACATTATCGGCAAAAAGCGGACGCTAAGTCACAATGCCTATGTTTATGATACGGTTGGTAAAAAGACGTCTAGTCCTAAACTTTACCGTGGCAATAGCGTACGTGTTTACGGCGGTCAAGTTACGATTAACGGTATGACTTACTACCAGATTAATACTAGTGAATTTGTGAAAGCCGCAAATTTTAAATAAAGAAAATCACTTTAGGAACTTCCTAAAGTGATTTTTTAGTTAGTATTAAATTGTAACGGCGTTAATTACGTCATAGTTTATAATGTAAGTAAATTCAAATTACTGAATGAAGTGAAAGAATGAAAGCAGAGCGAAAATTATTATTGGTTGAAGATTACTCAGCAATTGGTGGTATCTCTCTAGCTACGGCAATTAGCGTCATGAGCGCATTGGGGATTAAGTATGGCAGCCTGCCAATGCAGATTTTGTCCACCCAGACTGAAGGCTTTGGCAAGCCGCAAAAGGTTGATTTAGCAGATTTTTCAATGCAAGCATTAGCCCACTGGCAGCAAATTCCTGATCTGAATTTTGCAACATTATTGACTGGGTACCTTGGCAGCCAGAGAACATGTCAGCTCTTGATTGAAAATATCCGCAAGGGTAAGTTCAAGCAAATAATTGTTGATCCAGTGTTAGGTGATAATGGAAAATTGTACCCTGAATTAACTCCAAAAGATGTAGCGATGATGAAGGAGCTAGTGGCGACTGCAACCGTGATTACTCCTAATTTGACGGAACTTGGTTTGTTGTCTGGTTATGAACAAAAATTAACAGCTACTGCTAGTGATGCGGACTTAGCGCGGGCAATAAAGACAGTAATCAGCCAGTCTAATCCTAAATTGCAAGTAGTGGTAACGGGTGTTCGGCGCGGCGAGCAGATTGGCTGCTGCTATCTTAAGCAGGGGCAGTTGCATTATTGTGGTCAAGAATATTTTGCGGGGCATTTTTACGGTGCTGGTGATTTGTTTGCGGCGAGTTTGGCAGGCTTATTCAATTTAGGCTTCACTTTACCTAAGGCAATTGAACTAGCCACCACGGCAACGCATTTAGCAATTGCGGCTAATAAGACGAGCAAGCAGGAAGAATTACGGTATGGGATGGACATCAGCCCAGCTTTAGCATATTTAATTAAGCAAACTATACCAAAATAAAACATCTAGTTAGCCTAATTGGAGGTTAACTAGATGTTGGTTATTGGGCTGATTTAACGGCTCTAGCTAGGACGTTCATGACAGTCATGCTGTGGTTGTATAATTCGTTAGCAGTAGTAACGTCATGATTGTCAATAATGTGGACAAAATCGCTAAATTCACTCGCCATTCTGTGATCGAATTTGTTTAGATTAACATGTTTGGTTTCGCCTGTGCGCAATTCAACGGTGAAGCTATCAATTACGCCGGTGGAACCATCAAAGTAGATTGAACCTTTTTCCCCTTCAATAAAAGAACACGGGGTTACGTAACAGTCCTTGGCTGCTACCAGAGTTGCCTGTTTGTCCGCGTATGTCAGGTTCAAAATGCCGGAAGTGTCAATTCCTTGTTGCATAACTGGGTAATATTGAACGTGGTCGGGCTTACCGAATAAGCCGACGGCAAGGTGGATGTTATAAATGTTCAAATCCTTTAAGGTGCCGCCATCCTTAGCGGGATCAAAGACCGGCTCAATAATCCCCTTTAAGAAATTATCATAACGACTTGAATATTGGGTGTAATTGAGTGCCACAATGTGAACTGGTCCGATTTTAGGCAAGGCGCGCTTAATTGCCTTGTAGTTAGGCAGGTGGATGTTAGTAATCGCCTCAACGATAATTACATGATGTTTATCCGCAATTTGCTTGAGTTCTTGAGCTTGAGTCATTGTTGCCATGTACGGCTTCTCGCAAATCACGTTTTTGCTGGCTTCAAGTGCCTGCTTAACGACTTCGTAATGCAGAGAATTAGGGACTGCCACGTAAACCGTATCGACGTTAGGATCATTACAAAGCTGGGCGTTATCAGTAAAGACCTCCTTGATGCCATATTGCTTGGCTAAATCTTGTGCAATTTGCCTACTTCGCTGAGTAGTTGAAATTGCAGTTAGCTCTAAGTGATCAATTTTATTTGCTGTTGTCAAAAAGTCGTGGACAATCTTGCCGCTGCCGACAATTCCTAATTTCATAGCTAATCCTCCATCTAAAACCTGGTTTTAACTACTTTTATGTTAACATAATTCAATTTAGGCAATAAAAAAAGATGGCGCTTATTTTGCGTCATCTTTTTAATAATTAATCTTTAGGAGCTTGGGTAGCAGAATTGACAATCTCGCTAGGAACGGCTAAATCACTGTGCTTGCCAAACTCTGACATATTCATGCTCAAAGTAACAGCCATTTTCTTAGTCATGCTTACTTTAGTAGAAACTAGGTAATTCGTTAATTTGTCGTTAGATGTCGTCATCTTAACGCTAATGTTGTTCAGTTTTACCTTTTTCAGAGATTTTATTTCTTTTTTGCTCAATTTTGCATCCTTAGCGATTGCAAGAATGAACTTATTGAGCCACTTTTGATCGGTAACTTTGCCACTAACGGTGTAAGAGTCACCAGATTGGGTTAACTTAGCCTTCTTAGCTAGTTTTTTGTAAAAAGTAGGAGAGGGCTTACCTTGAGTTGCATCATTAAAGGAAGCTTGGTCTTCCTTAGACATGTCTTCTTTGACCCATTTTTTACCATCTAAGCTGTAAATTTTGCCACTGCCGCTATCGATCCAGCTTTCTACATTACTTGGTAGAGCCTTACTGCTAGCAAGTACGTGGATAACTGTTGGTTTGTTCCCCATCGTCATTGCGATATTAAACTTGATTTGCTTTTTGCCGATCTTAAGACCTAGCTTAATCGTTGCTTGAGCATCATCAGCCTTAGATAAATCGTTCTCGGTAACTTTAATGACATCAGCTTTGCTGGTGCTGGCGGCAACAGGTTGAGTTGCGCTAGCGCCGAGAGTGCCAAGACCAATAACTGCTAATAATGTTATGACGGCTTTTTTGAATTTCATGATTTTACCTCATATTATTGTGTTACTTAATAGTAATTCTATATATATAACAGTATTATACAGATTATTGTTTATATAATCAACCGTTTATTTATAGTTTATAAAAACTATTGCTGCACTAAAAAAGACCACCTTTACTAATAAAAGTGGTCTGAACAAAATTATTTTTTGGTGGTTTTAGGTAATGGTTTTGCACTTAAAGCATTGCTTGGCAGTTTCAGGAAGTCTTGTTTGCCCATGTTGTTATAGCTTTGGCTGACACTAAGCTTCATTACCTTAGCTAAATTAATATTAACAAGGTAGTTGAAAGAGTACAGTTTGCCGTTTTTGACCACTAATTTAATAGTCATATTCTGGAATTTGCCGGCTTTTTCAAGTTTTTGATAGACTTTTAACTGTTTAGGACTTTGAGTGTTGGTAGTAAAGACTGGAGCCACAGCTTTTTGCATAACTTTGGGATCGGTAATTGTGGCCGTTAACTTGTAAGTATTACCGCTGCGCGTCATTTTATAAGCCTTAGTTAAGGCAGCTGGCGGATCCATCAGCAGCGGATTGTTAAAGACAGCATCAACTAAATCGTTATATGAATGACCGGTGGTACTGACAAGGTCAGCCTTATACCAAGAACTCTGCCCGTTGAAGTAGAGATGGTTCATGTTGTCAGCCCACTGCTCTGAGTTCTGAGGTTTACCTTTGGTCTGTGTTTGGTAATTAATGTGGAAAATAGTTGGCTTACCGCCAAAGACGGCATTAGTAACCACAATTTGTTTAGAAGTGTCGTTACCTAAGGTAACATTTTGCTTAACTTGACCACTTTTGAATGTCTTTTGTGAAGCGTTAATTACTTGAGTTTTAGTTAGAATTGGCTCACTAGTTTTTTGCTTTTTGGAACAGCCGCTGACAATTAAGGCTGCGGCAAGGCTAAGACCGATGATTATTTTTTTAAATTTCATAGTTTGTAAATATGCTCTTTTCTGATAATAATTATTACTCCTATTGTATCGTAAAATCGGTAGCTAAAAAATGATTTTTAATAGTAAACCCTATGAAAATAAAAACGAAATGTGTAAAATAGTAAGTGAAACTTTTAATTTGCAAAGGAGATATTTCATGTCAAAATTAGTTTTAATCCGTCACGGACAAAGTGAATGGAACCTTGAAAATAAATTTACTGGCTGGGTTGATGTTGACCTGTCAGACAAGGGTGTCGAAGAAGCAAAAAATGCGGGTAAATTGATTAAAAAAGCGGGTCTGCAATTTGACCAAGCTTATACTTCAGTTTTAACTCGTGCAATCAAGACACTGCACTATGCTTTGGCAGAAAGCGATCAACTCTGGGTTCCAGAAACCAAGTCTTGGCGGCTTAACGAACGTCATTACGGCGGTTTACAAGGCTTAAACAAGAAGGCAACTGCTGAAAAATACGGCGATGAACAAGTGCACATTTGGCGTCGTTCATACGATGTTTTGCCACCAAAGATTGAAGATGATTCAGAGTTTAGTCAAGTACATGACCGTCGTTATGCTGATCTTGACCCGAACATCATTCCACGGACTGAGAACTTGAAGGTTTGCCTTGGCAGAGTTATGCCTTTCTGGGAAGACCACATTGCGCCAGACTTGTTAGCTGGTAAGAATGTTATTATCGCAGCTCACGGTAACTCATTGCGGGCTTTAACTAAGTACATCGAAAACATTTCTGATGCTGATATTATGAACTTGGAAATGAAGACTGGTGAACCAGTTGTTTATACCTTCGATGATAAGTTGAATGTCACTAACAAGGAAAAATTGGATTAATTGGTTAATCCTAATTAAAAGAACCACCTCATAATAGAGGTGGTTCTTTTTTTGTTTCTTTCAAAAAACATCAGGCTTGTAAGTGTGAATGCTTCTTACTTCGATTGTGCACATAATTAATTGTAGCAATTATTGCTAAACATAGATCACCACAGGCACAGATAATCATGACATTACACGGATCGTTGCTGCCCATCATTTGGTTAATGCTGTTGACAATCTTTGGCGACAGTACTGTCCCGATATTCAAGGCAATCATTAAAATAGATTGCCCTATTGTTGCTGTATTACTGTTAGTTAGAAGTGCCATCCAATTGTAAATGAATGGCAGACAAAAGCTGTTGCCGATGCCCATAATTAACAAGGCACAGATTAGAATAGCAATGTTATTTGCCTGTGAAATGGCGAAATAACCCGTCATCACTAGTAAGAAACCAATTGGGAAAATTATTTTGCCGACATGTTTCATCATATAGCCAAATAGTGAAGCAGTGGCCATTGTTGCGATTTGAACAATTCCTGCAACTAGCGCTGCCGTACTAGCAGAACCAAGTTGTTTCTGGATGATTAACCGCGGCATGGTAAAGTTTATTGGCATATAGAAAATTAATGTTGCCAACATAAAGAAGCAAATCAATGCCATTTCACCAGTAAATTTAAACTTGGTCTTGCGTTTTTGCTTCTGGTGTATTTTTTGCGGATCATCAATGCTGACAAAAAGGCTAAACAGTACAATTGGCAAGATGGGTATTAGGTAAACCAAGAAGGCTTGGTGCCAGCCCCAAGCAACGAGACTGCCGACTGTGAATGACCCAAGAGCACTACCTAAAGTCTGGACTGTATTTTGGTAACCCATCATATGTGCCATTGTATTTTTATCATTACGATAAAGTTGCACGATTAAGCTAGTACATAGTGGCATAAAAATTCCGAAGGCTAAACCCACGATAATTCTAGCTGTTAAGATAACTTGGTAAGAATTACTGAAGAAAGGAATAATTCCTAAAATAACGATTCCAGCCAGCCCAATTAAGATAGTCTTTTTTTGACCAATCCAGCGAATGAGGAAAGGACAAAATAAAATCCCTAAAATTTTAGCTAAGTTAGGAATAGTTGATAAGGTGTCAATCTGTTCTTTTGAGACACCCGGAAAATGCATTAGTGGTAAAGCTGGTGAGATAGTTGGCGCCAGCATAACTGCTAGTGAAATTGATAAAATGGAAATCTTAAACATAATGCTGTTGTGCGAAATGTTTTTCATGATTTTTCTCCAAAGTTAGGGGCTTCTAGTGGGTAGCGATGTATTTTTGGGCTGCGGCTGCGGCAATTGCGCCATCACTAGCAGAAGTTAAAACTTGACTGAGATATCGTTTGCGTGTGTCACCTGCTGCGAAAATTCCTTGATCGCCAACACTCATGTCTTCTTCGGCGTGCATATAACCTTGATCGTCTAATTCAACAATGTCTTTGATAATCGCAGTTGCAGGCATCATTCCAAGAAAGAAAAAGACACCATCGCAAGGTAAATCGGTTTCTTTACCGGTTGCTAGGTTTTTAATCTTTAGCCCCTCGACATTCATGTCGCCATGGACATCTTCAACTTCGGTATTCCAAATGAAGTGCATCTTAGGCTCTTTGTCAGCACGTTTTTGATTAGCTTTACTGCAAGTGAGTTGACCTTTGGGCTTATTAACGATTAAGTCAACTTCACTGGCAAATTTACAAATTAGTAGCCCTTCGCTGATGGCTTCGTTATTATCGCCGACAACGGCAACTTTTTGATCTTGATAAAAGTCGGCATCACAAGTTGCGCAGTAGGACACGCCCATCCCAGTAAATTCTTCTTCGCCGGGAATACCTAATACTCGCGGCGTCATACCTGTTGCAACAATTAAAGTCTTGGTCTTGTAATCAACTTTGCGGGTGTGGACTATTTTATAGCCGTCTTGAATTTTAATTGATTTTGGTGATTGCATCTTAATCACAGCACCAAACTTTTCGGCATGAGCACGCATTTTAGCAATTAAATCTGCACCAGAGGCTTCCAAAATACCGGGATAAGTAGTAATTTTTGTAATTTGATTAGCACGACCGCCAACCTCATCTTTTTCAAGAATAATTGTTTTTAAGCCGTAACGTGCACTGAATAAGCCAGCAGATAATCCCGCTGGACCAGCACCTAAAATAAGTACATCGCAATCTTCCATAAATTGTTCTCCTCAATTATTAATTAATTTATTCACATTATCTACGATTTATAATATAACTTTTCAAAAGCATAACAGTATAGCGCTTTCTTATATGACATAAATTTTACGTATATCTATAAGTAAGCGCTTTTGTATTAAACTTTAATTGTGAAAAAAATAATAATGTTAAAAAGGAGTATTCATCATGAAAACTATTAATTCTCAATTTTTTGATGAAGTTGTCGAAGATGACGGTCAAAAATGCTTGATTCTATTTTCGCGGAAGACTTGCCCAGTGTGCCAAAAGGTTCATCCAAAGGTAGAAGACTTAGAAGCCGAATTTTCAGAGATTCCATTTTATAACGTTGATGTAGAAGAAAGTCCAGAATTACAAGCAAAGTTGCGTTTAAAGGGTGTGCCACACGTTATTTTGTTTGACGATGGGGAGCCAGTTAAGCGGCTTAGCGGTAATCATTCTGAAGATGATTATGCAGATATGCTTTCATAATTGATTAAGTAAAAGGAGAACAAAATGGGAAGAAGTATTTATCCAACAGGGACTGTTAGATACAATCCAGATAAAGCGTGGAGCGGCTATACATTGTTTAATGCAGCTGGTGTAGGTGCAGTATTAATTGATATGTCTGGTAAGGTTGTTCACGAATGGAAAGATTTTCAAGGATTTCCCAATAAAATGGTTCCTGGTGGAAAAATTTTCGGTTCATTAAGATGTCGTGATCGTTATGCGGCTTATCAAGATTATGCTGATCTGACAGAAGTTGACTGGGATGGGAAGAAAGTTTGGAGCTTTGACCATAACCAAGAAGTTGAAGATGAAGATTCTGGTAAAGCTTGGGTTGCTCGTCAGCATCATGATTATCAAATTGAAGGCAACCCTGTTGGTTACTATGTTCCAGGGCAAGATACTAAGGAAAACTTTAATAAAGTTTTGCTGCTAACTCATAATAATGTTAAGAAGCGTAAGGTTTCTCCACAGTTGTTGCTTGAAGATGTTTTGCTCGAAGTTGACCGTGAAGGCAATAAATTATGGTCATGGCATATTATGGATCACTTCCGTGAATTTCATTTAACTAATATTGAAAAGAACGCGATATTCCGTGATCCAAATACACAGCAAAGTGGTGAACATGGTGAAGGTGATATTTTCCACGTCAATTGTGCTAGCTATTTAGGACCTAATCATTGGTTTGATGAGGGTGATAAACGGTTTAATCCGAATAACATTATTATGGATTCTCGGGAAGCAAATATTATGTGGATTGTTGACCATGAAAGCGGTAAAATAGTTTGGCAAATTGGTCCAGATTATACAACCAGCTTGGCACTGCGGTTACTTGGTCCGTTAGTTGGGATGCATCATTCACACATGATTCCTAAAGGGCTGCCTGGTGCTGGCAATATTATGGTCTTTAATAATGGTGGCTGGGCCGGTTATGGTTTGCCTGACCAGACTTCAAAGACAGGAATGAAGACAACAAGAGTTGATACTTCAAGAGTAATCGAATTTAATCCAACTACATTAGAGGTCATTTGGACATTTGGTACTACTGACTTTGACAGTAAGACACCATTCCATGGACATCATTTCTATTCCCCATTAGTTAGTGATGCACAACGTTTACCAAATGGTAATACTCTAATTGATGAAGGAACTGAAGGACGTTTCTTGGAAGTTACACCTGATAAAGAAGTTGTTTGGGAATATGTTTATCCTTATGTTGGGGATTACTTAGTATATCGCGCTTATCGGGTTCCTTATGAATGGGTACCGCAATTGACTAAGGAAGAACCTAAGGCAATTACACCGCCAAAGATTGCGAATTTCCAAGTTCCGGGTGCTGCTGATCCTAACTTCAAAGAAGATGTGACAGTTTCAGTTGATGGTGCTGCTGGTTATGGTGAGGGTGCTGCATTTTGCGTTGATAAACTTTGATTAGGAGCTAAAAATGAAACTCGTCCAATTACAATACTTTCTAAAAGTCGCTGAATGTCATTCAATTTCTAAAGCAAGTTATGAATTATTTATTTCACAGCCAGCATTAAGTGAATCGATTAAATCATTTGAAAATGAAATGGGATCTCAGATTTTTGAACGTACGCGTAAGGGCGTGAAATTAACTCCTAAGGGTAAGGAAGTTTACCATATCGTGCAAAGAATAGAGCGTGATGTAGAAGAATTGCAGCGGTTTGCGATTAATAATGAAGACATTAAGGCAATCAATTTGGCTGTTGTGCCAATGGTTTCTGGAACAACTTTTTTACAAATTATTAACGAAATTTATCAGCAATTTCCTAAGTTGGAAATTTCACCAGAAGAATTGCGACCGCGGGAATTACTGCAGCATTTACGTGATGGCAAGGTCGATATTGCCTTGTGCAGTAAGCGCAGAGATGACGAAGCCTTGTTTAATACAATTATTGCCGAAATGCATTTGCAACACAAAAAGTTAGTTGATGTTCCGCTGCGAGTTTATGCGGCTAAGGATAGTCGACTGGCTAAAAAATCAGCTATTGGTGAAAAGGATGTTGAAGGATTGACCTGCTTTGTTCTCAATGATTATAAAAACTGGGCAGGACATAAGCGTCAATATGTATTATCAAGTTGTGACATTATTTTTAATGCTGTGGCTCACAATCGTGGGTATACAGTAATGCCGGAAACAGCTTCAATTGGCAATAATTATTTTAGTTCTGGTCAAATCTGTACGGTGCCGTTAAAAGAAGAAGCAACTGTCCCACTTGAAATAATTTATCCAGCTAAAAATAATGTTACGAATTTGGACGAAAAAATTTGTTCAATCATTGAAAAAGCGATACTTGATAATTACTAAAATTCAATAACATGTAAGGACCTAATTCTGAATTGTATTGAATTAGGTCTTTATTTATGTGAATGGTAATTGTCGTTAGTGGTAATGTTCATTACCAATAGCAATAAGGGAAAATAACAATTAAGAATTTAAAATAAAAGTATTTGTTAGTTGATGACTATTTTTGAAAGGAAGGAAACTTATGGATGAAGGAAAAAGTCTGCCGGCTTTATCAAATTATCGGTGGGTCATTTTAATTGTTCTTTCGCTGATGACAATGACCAGCAGTTACGTCCAATTTCAAATTTCTGCTTTGGCAATTAGAATTATTCCGCAATTGCAAATTACCCCAGCACAATTTTCTAGTTTACTAATGGCACCAATGCTGGTGGCCGTATTTTTGAGTATCCCCGGTGGTACTTTAGGCGATAAATTTGGACCTAAAAAAGTTGTTGCGACTGGGTTTGTTGTGTCAATTATCGGTGCCTTTGGTCGGCTCTATGCTCATAGTTATGGCACGATGATGATTGCCCTGTTAATGTTTGGTGTCTACATGTCCTTAGGCAATGCTAATTCAACCAAAATTTTAGGTACTTGGTTTAAACAAGATACGGGAATCGCAATGGGAATTTGGTTTGCCTGTGGTACGGTTGGAACAACATTGTCACAGATTACAGGTGCATACTTTCCAACAGTACAATCTGCTTACATGTTTTCGTCAATTTTAATTGTTGTGATTGCCTGCTTATGGCTTCTTTTGGTTAAAGATACGCCAAAAGGTGAAGTAATGCCAAAGCATGAATCAGTTACTAAGTACTTTGGAGTTGCCGCAAGAAGTAAGCGGGTCTGGCTGTTATGTATTTGTGGCGGAATTGTTAGTGCCGCTTCAATGTCCTTTATTGGAACACTCCCACAAATTTTAGTTAATGCTAAGGGGGTTAACCCAAGATTAGCGGGAGTTATGACCTCATGTGCTTCAATTGGAGCATTGTTTGGTTCAGTAATTGGACCAGCAATTATTCGTAAGTTGCATAGAGCAAAACCATTCATGCTGTTTGCAGTTATTTTGTCAGGAATTATGATTTTCATGAATACTCAATTACCTGGCAGCTTCATTATGATGGCTAACTTGGCTATTGGCGGTTTGTTTGGTTCAATGACTGGTCCAGTGTTAAAGGGAATGACGATTCAATTACCAGAAATTGGTCAAAAATATGCCGGTAGTGCCGGCGGTATTGGTGGTACGGTTTCAATGTTATTGTCTTATGTTGTTCCAGTTTCAATTTCTGCGATTGCTGGTCATAATCCAGTAATGACAATTGGCTTGCAAGCATTGTTACATGTCAGTGCAGTTATCTTTATTCTGCTATTGCCAGATGCTAATCACGTCAAATAGTTAATTGAAGAAAGGAGATATTTATGAATGAAAGAAAACAGCCAGTTTTATCAAACTATCGGTGGGTGATTCTAAGTATAATTGCACTAATGGATATGATTAGCAACTATACGCAATTTCAGATTTCTGCTTTAGCAACACAAATTATGCCGGTTTTACATATTTCGCCAGCACAATTTTCTAGTTTATTAATGGCACCGATGCTGGTAGCTGTATTTTTAAGTATTCCTAGTGGGATGCTGGCGGATAAATTTGGGGCAAAAAAGATCGTTACAATTGGCTGCATTATTTCGGTAATCGGTGCTTATGGTCGTTTGTTTGCTCATAACTTTATTACAATGATGTTGATGCTCATGATGTTTGGTATCTACATGGCACTATTAAATGCAAATACAATTAAGATTTTTAGTACTTGGTTTAAACAAGATACTAATGTTGCAATGGGAATCTTCTTTGCCTCAGCTAGTGTGGGAATTACACTTTCACAATTAACAAGCTCACTATTTGCTAGTGTCAATGCGGCCTATATTTTTTCATCAACTGTTTTGTTAATTTTGACAGTTTTATGGATTATTTTTGTTAAAGATACGCCTAAGGGGGAGCCGATTCCTAAGTCTGAACCAGTTACTAAGTATTTACGAGTAGTTATCAAAAGTAAGAAAACTTGGCTTGTCGGTATCTCTGGTGGAATTGGTTCTGCTGCAACGATGTCTTTTACCGGGATTTTGCCGCAGGCGTTAATTAATGGTAAAGGAATCGCAATTGCTTCAGCTGGTGCAATTGCCTCTGTTGCGACAATTGGTAGCTTGATTGGTTCACTAGTAGCTCCTGCTGTAACGCATCATTTAAATCGAGCCAAGCCATATATGATCTTAACTAGAATTGTTGCTGGTATTTCAATTTTTGCTACTTGGTTTACACCGGCTGGTGGTTTGATGATGGCTAACTTGGTAATTGGTGGATTATTTGGTGCAGCAAACGGTCCATTAATGCAAGGGATGGTTGCCGAATTTCCAGAAATTGGTCCTAAATATGCTGGCAGTGCCGGCGGGTTAGTCGGAACTGTGCAACTATTATTATCGTATGTTCTTACTGTTGTAATTTCTGCAATTGCAGGGCAAAATTACTTAGTAACTTTTGCTATTCAAGCTGTGTTAACTGCATCGACAATGATCTTAATTATGATTTTGCCAGATGCAAATCATGTGCGCGATTAAACAATTTAAAGCCAATGAACTTTAGTTCATTGGCTTTTTTAATTAGATTGATGTGAATTGCATCACATTATATAATAAAAGTAGCTATATATTGAAATGGAGATAATTAAAATGAACTTTACTCAATTACGCTGTTTTATTAAAGCTGTTGATAATTCTAGTTTTACCATTGCTGCAGAGCGTCTTAATTTTTCCCAATCGGCAGTTTCCAAAAACATTAAGGATTTGGAAAATACAATTGGTGTAACTCTGATTAACCGTGCCCATCATCGAATTTCCTTAACTAATGCTGGTAAATATTTTTATCATGTTGCCCGTAATGTGGTTGATGATATGGATTATACAGTCGCGTATTTACAAAGCCAAAAAAATGATGCCGGTACACTACTTCGAATTGGCGTGTGTGATACGCCGCTTGAGCAGCAGGTTTTACCGATTTTTTTAAGAAAATTACGGGCAGTTAACAGTAATATCAATGTGCAATTCGTCTTTGTGTTGAATAATTCGATTGGTGAATTACTAAATCACCACGTAGATCTTTGTGCAATTGCCCGTGATGATGTTGAAATTGTCGAAGACGTGCAATTTGAACCGTTAATTCGCGGACATTTTGTTGTTGCCTGTCCGTCAGATTCACCACTGGCACAGAAAAAGCAATTAACGTTAGAGGACTTGCAGTACAAGGATATTTTTTTGCTTGATCCGAATAGTTCCCTTAATGTCCAAGTTAAATTTCAAAATTCGTTGGTTAATAATATTGGCATGAAACGGATTAAATTTGTCCAAGATTTTTTGAGTATGGGTGTATATGTTCGTGCTGGCTGGGGGTATGGTGTTTTACCTAATTTCATTGCCGACTACCAAGCCAATGGTGTGACATACATTCCATTTGATTATCATGAAATTTCCCCTTATGGAATTGCCTATATGGAATCTTTTGCTAATGAAGCGGTTCTTAAACAAGTACTCGCAATTCTGCGAGAGGCGATTGCGGAATTTTTACCAAATAAAAAATAAAAAAATTAATGTCTTCGTGTTATTTAATTAGCCTTAATATCACCAGTAAAGTCCTGCTGATATTAAGGCTTTTAAAATGCCACTTAAGCATTAAAATGTTATCTATTCCATTTAGTAATCCTCAATTCCGAAATTGGTGCAGAACTTCACTTAATTCATAGTATTATGAAAGCGATTAGAGGATTTCGTTTTTATAAAAGTGAGGGATAAAAAATGAAAGATACCTATGACGTAATTGTTGCTGGTGCCAGCAATGCTGGTGCAATGGCAGCCATGGCTGCTGCTGAAAAAGGCGCCAAAGTTTTATTAGTTGATAAGATGGGTAGTTCAAGATTTTTATTCCGGTCATTCTTTGCCGCATTAGATAGTAATGCTCAAAGAAGAGCAGGAATTAAGGTTGATAAAGCTAAGTTAATGAATTTCTTAACTTTATTCTATCAAGATAATGTTGACGAACGCCTATTGTGGACTTGGGCTAACCATACTGATGAAACAGCAAACTGGCTTGAAGACAATATCTTAAAGCCAAACGGTGGTGTATTAAAGCCACAATCAGATGCTTACTACGAAACAATTGTTAATACAGCTTTCAATACTGAATTAGCAATTGCTACACCTGACGATGATTGGGCACATTACGGTGACTGGATGATTGATAAGGTAAAGGAATTAGGCGTAACGCTTAAGTACAATACCAAGTTAGAAGAATTAGTTACTGATGACAGCGGTAAGGTAACGGGCATTATTACTAGTGATCGTGATTCAGGCGAAAAGACTGAATACGCTGCTACTAAGGGTGTCATTATTTGTACAGGCGGTTATGGTGCCAATGTTGAATTGATGAAGAAGTGGGATCCACTAGGCTATAAGAAGAATGTTTATTCTGATGGTCCACGTGATGATGGTTCAGGTATTTTGGCTGGGCTAAAGGTTGGTGCTGCTCGTGACGAAGAACCAGCTGAAATTATTTTTGACCGTGGTGCTGTCCCAGTTGGTACTAACGCTGAAGATCATTATGTTATTGACTTTAAGGATCCAGGTTACTTCTGGATGGGCGCCTACCCAATGCTGAAAGTTAACCTAAATGGTGAACGTTTTGGTAACGAAAGTGTGCCATACCAATTTGACATTAACGCAATGGCTAAGCAGCCAGGATACTTGGAAGCACAAATTTGGTCTGAAGATGCAATGGATCATATGGCGCAATTTAGAACACAAGGTTGTTCACGTTTAGGCTTCCCAGGTATTTACAATACTGAAGAAAATAAGGCTGAAGTTCAACGGCGAATTGATGATGGTATGGTTAAGAAGGCCGATACAATTGAAGAATTAGCCGAGATGTTGAATCTGCCAAAAGAACAGCTGGTTGCTACTGTTAATGAATATAACAAGATGTGTGACCAAGGAGAAGATACCGACTTTGGTAAAGAGAAGTTTAGATTGTTCCCAGTTGAACATGGTCCATACTACGGTGTGATTATGGGTGGCCGGCTATTGGCAACGCTTGATGGCTTAAGAATTAATACCAAGATGGAAGTTATCGATAAGATGGGTAAGCCAATTCCACATCTTTATGCAGCAGGAAATGCTAGTGGTGGCTTCTTCTGGGGCAGTTATCCAGATAGAGTTCCTGGTCTTACTTGCAGTCACGCGCAAACATTTGGTCGATTAGCAGGTCAATATGCTGCGGAAAATTAAGTCATGAATTAAGGGAGTTTTAATTATTATGGAACAAAAACAATTACCGAAGCTTTCAAACTATCGGTGGGTGATTTTGGTAATTGCCGCATTGCTAGATGTGATTAGTAATTACGTGCAATTCCAAATTTCATCATTAGCTACGCAAATTATGCCAGCATTGCATATCACAATGCCGCAATTTCAAAGTTTATTAATGGCACCAATGCTAATTGCCGTTTTCCTCAGTATTCCTGCAGGATCTTTGGCAGATAAATTTGGTGCTAAGAAGATCGTCACAGTTGGATTAGTCGTATCAGTTATTGGTGCGTTTGGTCGGCTGTGGGCTAATAACTTCATCACAATGATGATTATGCTGATGATGTTTGGGGTATATATGGCACTGTTAAACGCTAATACTCTGAAGATCTTTGGTATTTGGTTTAAGCAAGATACTAACATGGCAATGGGAATTTTCTTTGCCTCAGCTAGTGTAGGAATTATGTTGTCTCAAATTACAGGACCAATGTTTTCTAGTGTTCAAGCAGCTTACATCTTCTCATCAATTGTTTTGCTTGTTTTAGGTGTTTGCTGGGTATTATTTGTTAAAGATACTCCAAAGGGTGAAGAAATTCCTAAGCAAGAAATGCAAGCTGATCAAGCTGCATCTTCATGGAGCTTCTTTAAAGAGGCAGCCAAAAGTAAGAAGACCTGGATTGTTGCTCTTTGTGTAGGTTGTGGTATGGGTGCCAGTGAAGCTTTCTCCGGAATTTTACCACAAGCATTTGCCGCAAGAGGAATGAGTCCACAACAAGCTGGTACCATCGCTGCTATTGCGACTGTTGGTAGTATGTTTGGTAGTGCCTTTGGTCCAGCAATTATTAATAAGCCTAAGAATGCTAAACCATTAATGATTGGTATTACCGTTTTGGGTGGTATTTCAATGGCGATTAGCTGGTATGTTCCTTTAGGAATAGTTCTGACAATTAACTTAGTTATTGGTGGTTTGCTTGGTGCCATGACTGGTCCAATTATGCAGGCAATGCCAATTACTTTCCCAGAAATTGGACCTAAGTATGCTGGTTCAGCCGGTGGGTTAGTTGGTACTGTTTCATTACTTTTATCATATTGTGTACCAATTATTATTTCGATGATTGCTGGTAAGAGTTACTTAATGACCTTTATTATTCAAGGACTTGTTTTTGCTTTGACTGCTATTTTTATGGCAATTTTACCAAATCCAAATGCAGGTCGTCATCGTTAACGTTATTAATTAAGAGGATATACTATGACGCAAAAAATTACGACAAAGCCGGGAAAATATACCGGTTCTGGTCAAGGTAAGGAAAGCATCATTAACGTTGAAGTTGATGTTAATGAAGACAAGATTAATAGTGTTAAGGCACTGAACAATTTTGCCCCAGATAGTTTGGCAGATAATGCTTTTAAGAAAATGGCTGACAAGATTGTGAAAAATCAATCAGTTGATGTTGATGTCGTTTCGGGAGCTTCTGAAACTTCCCGGGGAATTATTGCTGGTGTTAAAGATGCTCTAACTAAGGCTGATGTTGACTTTGCTGCTTTAAAAGAAAATGGCAAGCAAAATGCTAGTTCTGATAAAGAAGTAATTGATGTCGATGTTGCTGTTGTGGGTGCTGGCTCTGCTGGTGTTGCTGCTGCACTTGCTGCTCAGCAAAAAGGGGCAAGTGTTGCCCTTCTTGAAAAGACAATTTCACCACTTGGTGCAGGTACGTTTGCTGGCGGGATGTTTGCCGCTGACAGTCAACAGCAAAAAGATTCTGACCAGGTTGTTTCTAAAAAGTGGCTGTATGACGAGTATATGGATGCTTCACAAGGCTATATGAACTCAATTTTAGTTCGTAGAATTATTGATGAAGCTGGTAAGACAGTTGACTGGTTGAACGAAAACGGCGCCATTATGAAGTTAGTTGATGCTGGTACTGGTGGTAGTTATGACCACATTGGCATGCCTGCAACTCTGCATGGCTACCAAGAAGGTGGTACTAAGGCAATTACCAAGCTGATTGAAAAGTTCAAATCAATTGGTGGCAAGATGTATTTTGGCTTTGCTGCTAAGAAGCTACTGACAGATAATGGTGCAGTTACTGGTGTTGTTGCCCAAGGTGATGATAGTACTTTAGAAGTACATGCCAAAAAGGTAATTATTGCTACCGGTGGTTTTGGTGGTAATCCAGAAATGCGTAAGGAATACTTAGGTGATGTCAGCACACAAGGTCAAGTTTTGCAAAATACCGGTGACGGTTTGAACATGGCTTGGGATGCTGGTACTGCTCACCATATTAATGGTTCAACGCACTACTTCTGGCAAACATTCAGTAATGAAGATATTGGTGCAATGGCTAAAATTGTTGGTCCGGGTTGGATGCCTCTTAATGCGTTAGCTGATTTTCCGAACTTGCGTGTAAATAATCGTGGTCAGCGTTATGCTAGTGAGACTCATGCCTTAGACTTCGCTGTTCATGGTGCTGAATTATCTGAACAGCCAAAACAAACTGAATATGTTGTTCTTGATCAAGCAATGTTGGATAAGATCAAGGAAGGTGGTACAGTTGCAATTGAAGATCATTATGGGAAATGGAAAAACCATCGTGAATTCTACATGGAATTTAATTACCCAACTGATACCGAAGAAAACATTAAGCGTGAGCATGAAAAAACTGACTTCACAGCTCTGTTAAATCAGCTTGAATCAACTAATGTTGTCTTTATTGGCGATACAATTGAAGAATTGGCAAATAAGATGGGTGTTGATTCTGACAACTTACAAAAGTCTGTTGCGCAATACAACAATGCCAAGAAGACCGGTGAAGATGACCTATTTTTCTCTGATACTAATAGAATGATTCCAGTTGAAAATGGCCCATTCTATGCAGTTAAGTTTATTGCCCGTAACTTGGGAACACTTGGCGGTGCAACGATTGATGAAAAGATGCACGCTTTGACACCAGAAGGTGAACCTGTTCCTAATCTTTATGTTACTGGTGCTGATGCATCAGGGATGTATGGTAAGGCTTATGTTGACTTTGAAGGTGGAACATTAGGCTTTGCGTATGTTTCAGGTCGGTTGGCCGGAATTGATGCCGCTGAAACTGCAAAAGCTAGCAAATAATTAATTTAAAAACATGTATGAATTGAAGAAATTTTGATTTATACATGTTTTTTTAGAGAGGAGAAAATCATGACAGAAGAAAAATATGACGTTGTCATTGTTGGTGCCGGTCTTGCTGGCTTTGCTGCAGCTGCAGAAGCCGTTGATAATAACTTAAAAACTTTATTAGTTGAAAAAGGTCATACAACTGGTGGCACTGGTAACTATGTTGAAGGTGTGTTTGCTGCCGATTCTGAATTACAGAAGAAAGACAACGCCGTAATTGACAAGAAGAAACTGCTTGAAGAAGAACTGAACTATTCTCACTATAAAGGTGACGGCAGAATGTGGCAACGCTACATTGATAATGCCGGTAAGAACGTTTCTTGGCTGCAAGAACGCGGCGTTAAGTTCTGGATGGTTGTCAATATGGGAACCAGTGTTAGAACATGGCATTTATTTGAAGGCAAGGGTCATGATGCGATCCATAAGGGCTTAGAACCATACGCTACTAAGAAAGGCTTGATTATTAAGACCTTAACTAAGGTAACTGATTTAGAGCCTAAAGATGACCAGAGTTATGATGTAACTTTAACAATGGTAGAAGATGGAACTACCGAAGTGATTAATGCTAAAAATGTCGTTTTGGCATCAGGTGGTTATTTAAACGATTCAGAATTGTTCGGTAAGACGCCGCACCAAAATCCAGACAACGTGATCCCAGTTAATTCAGGTAAGAGTACTGGGGACGGACTGCGTTTAGCATGGAAGTTGGGAGCGAAGAAATACTTTACTGGGATGTCAATGATGTTTGGCGGCCAATTAAAGGATAATACTGTTCCCGCCTTTAAATTATGGGGCACCGCAATGTGGAGCTCAGTTTGTGATCAACCACAAATGTGGGTTAATGAACTAGGCGAACGCTTTGTTAACGAGGCCGCCTGTGTTGTTAACTGGGCAAATGAAGGCAATGCAATGAATCGGCAAGATCGCGTCTTTTGTATCTTTAGTCAATCAATCTTAGATGACTTTACTGATAAGGCTTATCCTCGTTCAATGAAGCCAATGGTACCAGAAGATAGATACCCGACTTTGCGCGATGACATTGAACAAGCCGAAAAAGACGGTCGTAAATTCTTACATAAGGCAGCTACGATTGAAGACTTAGCTGCAGAAATTGACACACCAAACTTACCAGCTTACGTTAAGCACTACAATGAAATGGCCGCAAAGGGTGAAGATACTGACTTCCATAAGCCAGCTAAGTATATGCTGCCTGTTGCTGGTGATGGCCCATTTTACGCAATTGAATTAGGTGTCGGTGCTTACACAACTGGTGACGGATTGCGGGTGAACATTAATAATGAAGTTTTGGATACCAAGGGTAGACCGATTCCAGGTCTTTATGCAATTGGTAGTGATGGTTCAGCGGTTTTATACGGTGATACTTATGGCGTTAACGTTCCGGGTACTCATGCCGGCTATTGTATTTTCTCAGGTAGAAATGCAATTAAGGCAATTGCTGACAAGAATTAAATAAAATATTGGGGAACAAAATAGAGTAGCTAATTGCTACTCTATTTTTATAATTAAAATTGATGGTTAATAATTAATGTATATAGCCAATCATAAACTTGATGAGAGAATGTTGGTGCCAATAATAAAACTAAACCACCTAATAAAGCTAAACTGCCAATTGATAAAGTTAAATATTTTAAAGTTTGGTTGGTAGCAGCTAAGACCGCGATAGCGATTAAACCACCACCAATAATTAAGCTGCTAACCATGAGAATAAAGCCCATTATAAGCCTCCTTATACATTTATATATTACTAGTATAATTATAGAACATTATCAAACTAGCTGAAATAATTAAGCTAATTAAATTTCTTGAAAAGCACGAGCAATTTCACATGTTTGTTCTGGACCGGTAGTACAGCAGCCACCAATTAGATGTGCGCCTGCTTCGTACCATTTTTTGGTACTTTGATAAAAATCAATGGTGTGCGGGATTTTTAACCAAGTTTTGGAAAAAGAGTCATAAGAATAGCCCTGATTGGGATAGACGATAATTTCTTTATCAGTTAATTGGTGAATTGTCTTGATCGTTGTTGTAACTAAGACGGGCTTGACACAGTTGATACCAACCGCGAAAACTTGTTGGAATTTGTTAATTGCTGAGATAACTTTCTTTAAGCTGGTGCCATCACTAGTTCTGGTTGTGTCATGCAGTGTAAAGCTGACATAAACAGGTATTTGTGGGGCATTATCGCTAAGCCAAGCTAAAATTGTAATTACTTCCGTTAATTTGGGTTGCGTTTCAATGGCCAGACAATCTGGCTGCTGCGCGATTATTGTTTTTAGGCGGGGTAAATGAAAGTCGAGATACTCGTTAGCTGTAAGATTGTAATCCCCACGGTATTCACTACCGTCTGCCAAATAAGCACCATAAGAACCGATGGAACCAGCGACAAAATTGTGCTTACCAGTCGTTAATTCATAATCGTCACGAGCTTTTTGGGCAATTTTAACTGCATCCGCAATGAAGTCTTTGGCTTCTTGTTCAGTGTAACCAGCTTTAACGAAAGCTGGCACGTTTGCCTGATAAGTGTCAGTAATAATTAATTGGGCACCTGCTTGGAGGTAATCCCAATGTGCTTGATAAATTGTCTGCGAGTTGTTTGTTAGAGCAATCGCTGTCCATAAATTATTGTTTGTTAATACTCCTTGCTTTTCTAGCTCATCAGCCATTGCCCCATCTAAAATTAATCCCTTGTTGTGAATAGTTGTTAATAAATCCATTTGCGTACCTCAAATTAAGTCAACTATTTAATAATAAATAAGTCTTATTTTAATTATAATCTAATTTAGCTGTGAAGAGAAAGTAAAATTATTCTTTTTTAAAATGTAGCATACTACACTATTGTCCTTTTATGTAAGCGGTGTTATAATTCCGTTGTTAATCAAAGTGATTTGTTTAACAAAGATGATTCAAAGGAGGGAAATATTATGAATCAATTGCATGATGGAATTTATCGAGCTCAGGACATGGGTCATGGTGGTCCAATAGTTGTTGAAGTTGGTATCCAAAATAATAAAATTGCTGCAGTCAAAATAGTCTCGGAATCGGAAACTAAGGGAATTGCGGATAAACCGTTAAAGGAATTGCCAAATAAAATTGTCGCGCAGCAAACTTATGCTGTTGATGCAGTAAGTGGTGCATCAATGACTTCTGCAGGAATAAAAAATGCTGTTAAAAAGGCCTTGGAACAAGCAGGTACAATAGATATAACTGCTAAACCTAAAAATAAAGAAAAAGATGGTAAAACATATCATCTAGAAACTGATGTTGTAATTGTCGGTGCAGGTCCTTCTGGGTTGGCGGCAGCTGTAACTGCTGGTGAACGGGGACTTAAGTCTATTGTATTTGAAAAAAACAGTAACATCGGTGGAACAGGCAGTATGGGGATGGGTCCCTTAGGAATTGATACGCAAATTCAAAAAGATAACTTTAATGATTTATCTGTTGAAGAAGCCTTTAATGAACATATGAATTATACCCACTATCGTGTAAGTGCAGCTTTGGTCAAGAAGTACTTTGCTAAGTCAGCTGAAACAATAGAATGGCTACAAAAAATGGGCGTTAAATTTGCGGGAGCATTTCCATACTTTAAAGGTGCCAATGCTACATGGCATATTGTTCAGCCGGAAGATGGCAGCCAGCCTGGACCGGCTGCAGCATCGTGGATGAATAAGCATCTGTACCAAAGAGCGCAAGAGCTAGGGGCTAAGTTTTATTTGATAACACCAGTTAAGCATTTGATTAAAACTGATAACCAGGTTACAGGGATAGTTGCAAAGTCAGGTAATCAAGTATATGAAGTTAAAGCCAAGTATGTATTAGTTGCAACCGGTGGTTTTGCTTCAAATAAAGAAATGCTTCGTGATGAATTAGGATTACATCTCAATGAGGACTTCTTTGACTTTGAAGTTCCAGGAATTACAGGTGATGGCTTACAAATGATGTGGCAAATAGGTGCACGAAAAGACCATGCTTCAGAAACGATTGAGACTATTTTTTCGTTGCCGCATAATATTCGTTACTTTCATAGTGATGCGGGATTACGGCAGCCAAATTTACTAATCAATCAAAATGGTGATCGTTTTATGAATGAAGCGCAAATGGGTAATACTACCTATACAGGTAACGCGTTAATGCTGCAGCCAGGGCACTATGCTTATTGTATTATGGATCGTCAAATGTTAGAGCAATATAAAAAAACAGGTGTTGACATTGTGAATATTGTGTCACCGGGCAATCCGTTTGGTGGCATTGATGATGAAATTGTTCGTGCAGAAAAAGAACATTATGAAGGCATAATTGCAGCTGCTACAATTTCAGAGTTAGCACAAAAACTAGGAATTTCAAAGCATAAATTGGCTATTACAATTGGAAATTATAATGAAATGTGCTCTGAACATCAGGATTTACAATTCTTCAAGCCAGCTAAGTACCTCAGACAACTTACAGGACAGGGTGGTTTCATTGCTGGTAAATTCTATTTAAGTGCTTATGCAACTTTGGGCGGCATTCGTACTGATGAAAATATGCGTGTGTTTGGCGCAAATGGACAAGTAATTCCTGGATTGTATTGTTCTGGTCAAGATGCTAATACTATTTATGGTGATAGCTATAACTTTACTTTACCTGGTAATTCAATGGGCTTTGCAATTAATTCTGGTAGGATGGCAGTTGAGGCAATGGCTAAAAGCAACTGATATAGGAACTAAGTGAACTTGATAATTTTCTAAAAAATGTAGTATACTACACACCAGAAAGGAAGCTAGAAATGTCTGATCAACTTTTAAATCGCTTAGGGCCAAAGATTAAAATCGCTAATACCTTGATTGAGAAGGAACTAAATAATCATTTTGCAAGTTTATTTCAAGATTATTCCTTAACTGGCGCTCAAATCTCACTTTTGGTTTATCTATATGATTCTAAGGGCAGGACTATTACGCAAAAAGAGATTGCCGATACTTTTGTGCTTAGTCACCCAACAATTCGCGGGATTGTAAAGCGATTAGCAGATAATAATTTTATCCAAACAGCGCATCTAGAAAGCGACCAAAGACAAATTGTACTGACTTTGTCAGATGCGGGTTTTAAGCTGATTGATGAAAATATTGCGGAAATCCATGTAATTATGGATAAAGTTAATAGCCAAATTATTGCCGGCTTTAGTAATCAAGATGTTGGGCAACTAGAAACCTTTTTAAATCAGATTATTTCTAACTTCTAATAGTTATTTTTGTTTTTAAAGTGTAGCTTACTACACAAAAGGAGAAAAGATGACACAAGAAATAAAACAAATTTCTGGAAAAAAGCGAAATTTAATGATGGCGGTGCTGCTGTTTGGTGCCTTTGTGGCTTTATTAGCAGAAACCTTCCTAAATAATGCGTTGCCAACAATTATGGCTGCATTTGGCGTTAGTCAATCCACGGCCCAATGGCTAACAACAGCATACTTATTAGTAGTTGGGCTGATGATTCCAATGTCAGCTTGGATTTTTGAGTCATTTAACATGAAGCAAAATTATCTAACAATGATGGGTATTTTCTTTATCGGTTCGATAATTTGCGTTTTTGCACCTAATTTTTATGTTTTGTTAACCGGACGAATTATTGAGGCGATTGCGGCTGGTGGATTAATGCCATTCATTCAGAACGTAATTTTGATGATGTTTCCACCTGAAAAGCGTGGTATGGCAATGGGAATTACAGGATTAGTCATTGGCTTTGGCCCAGCAGTAGGTCCGACAATTTCTGGTTTAATTTTAAAATATTCTGGCTGGCAGATGCTCTTTATTATTTTGAGTGTTACCAGTGGTTTGGTAGCTCTTTTAGCAACTTTTACAGTGCAAAATATTACGACACCGCACATGAGTACGACAGATGTGATTTCATTCTTAGAATCAATAGTTGGCTTCGGATTAATTTTGTATGCCTTGTCTGAAATAGGTAATACTGGCAAAATCACATTTACCTTAGCATTAATTTTTATTATTGGCTTAGTAGTTATTTATCTTTTCTGCCGGAGACAATTACATTTAGAAGAACCATTACTTGATATTCGTGTTTTTAAAAATTGGCAGTTTAACCTGTGTACACTATTAAGTACAATCAGTAACTTGGCCATGGTTGGAATTGAATTAGTCCTGCCGTTATATTTGCAGACTACACGTGGCGAAACAGCCTTGACTTCTGGTCTTGTAATGATGCCTGGAGCATTACTAATGATTATCTGTAATCCAATTTCTGGGACTTTATATGACAAATTAGGAATTAAAAAGTTATCACTGTTTGGTTTTACAATGTTAGTTCTTGGAACTGTACCAATGCTGACTTTCAGTGCGCAAACTAGTTTAGTAATAATCGGTATCTGTTACGCTTTGCGGATGGTTGGGATTTCCTTTACGATGATGACAACCTTTACTGCGGGAATTAATCAGGTACAATCAAGCATGACAGCTCACGCTAATGCAGGATCATCAACAATTCGGCAGATTGGTGGGTCGCTAGGAACAGCCCTAGCGATGTTAGTTGTGACCATCGGTTCTGCTAATGCAGGAGTGAATAAAGCTGCTGCTTTAGCAACAGGTTATCATTGGGGCTTCATCTTAATGCTAGTCTTTGCGGTAATTGGTTTAATCGGCTCATTTGGTTTGCCAACAGCTAAAGAAGAAAATAAATAGTTTCTGATTGAAAAGCTTTATTAAGTTCTCACTTAATAAAGCTTTTTTTGGTAGAAGATTAAATTACTTTACAGCATTTTGATTTTGTTTTGTGTAATAATGACATAATAGAATAGAAAATTGGGGAGTAATTTACAATGTTTAACTTATTTATTTTGCTGATGGAGCGGCTAGGCATTATTATGTTGCTGGCATTTTTGCTGGTTAACATGCGCTTTTTTAGGAATCTGATTGAAAAAAGAACATTAAAATCACAAATTTGGCTAACCATTATTTTTGCAATCTTTGTTGTGATGGCTAATTTGACAGGTGTTGAGATTACTAGTTCAAAAGAAGTAGTTACACCGTTGATTATAACGGGTTTGCCACAATCAGATTCAATAGCAAATACGCGTGTTTTGGTGATTACAGCAGCTAGCTTAACTGGTGGACCATATGTTGGGATGATGGTTGGCTTAATAGGAGGATTGCACCGCGTTGTCTTCGGCGGCTTTTCGGATTATTTTTATATTGTTAGTTCGGTTCTCATTGGTTATCTTGTCGGGATATGCGGCGATCGCGTTAAAGGCAATAATCTCTATCCATCAACACCATGGGTAGCTGTCTTAGCTTTTTTTGCGGAATTAATTCAAATGGCCTTTATCTTTACTTTTCATGGTATTGGTTTAGTAACCTTGATTTTTGTTCCGATGGTTCTGCTAAATACCATTGGCGCAAGTCTATTTATTGAGATTTTGAAGACTTACTTATCAAACGAGCGTCAGTTAAGGGCAGTTCAAACTAAAGATGTTTTGGAATTAACTAACAAAACGTTACCTTATTTTCGTAAGGGGCTTGACTTTGATTCAGCCAAGCACGTTTGCCAAATTATTAAGCAATATACTAACTTTGATGCGGTGGGGTTAACTGACCGGGTTAATGTTTTAGCCCATGTTGGTGCTGGTGAAGATCACCACATTGCAGGCGAACCAGTAATAACTGACTTATCCAAGACTGCTATCTTAACGGGAAAGGAAAAGTTAGCCTACTCGAAAAAAGAGATTGGCTGTCCAGAACCATCTTGTCCATTAACTTCGGCGATTGTATTCCCTTTGCGTGTTAATAATCAGACAATTGGTGCCCTTAAGCTGTACTTTTGCGAAGGCAGTAAAATGACGGTTGTTGAAGAAAATTTGGTTCGTGGGTTAGCCATGATTTTTTCGGGACAATTGGCAATTGGGATTGCAGAACAGCAGACCAGTTTACTCAATGAAGCAGAGATTAAGGCATTGCAAGTTCAAATTAACCCACACTTTTTCTTTAACGCGATTAACACGATTGGCGCCTTGATGCGGGTAAACGTGGAAAAAGCACATCAGGCGTTAATGCAATTAAGTGTCTTTTTTAGATCGAGTCTGCGCAATGGTCAGGAAAAGGAAGTAACGCTAGATCAAGAACGCCGACATGTTGATTCTTACATGAGTATTGAAAAACTGCGTTTTCCTAATAAATTTACAATTGATTACCAAATAGGTGTTCCTGACGATACACTTTTGCCGTCATTTTGTCTACAAATTTTTGTCGAAAATGCGGTGCGTCACGCTTTTAAGGGGCGAAAGCAAGGCAATCAAATCATTATTCGACTTAAAAAAATAGATGATAAGCGCATGGAAGTGGCTGCAATTGATAACGGCAACGGTATTGATCCGGATGTTCTGAAATACTTAGGCAAAAAGCCAGTTAGTGAATCAAAAAAAGGCAGTGGGACTGGGACAGCATTATATAATTTAAATATGCGACTTAAGGGATTATATGGTACCAGCAGTCAACTACAAGTTGAGACTAGTGACAGTGGTACGATTTTTAAGACAGTTATTCCATTAAAAAGCAAATCAGTAGTTAATCTAGTTGACAATAATTAACAAAGAGGTGTGAATTATGAAAATCTTATTGGTTGATGATGAGCCGCTAGCAAGAACGGAGTTAGAATATTTGATTACCAAAAGTCCTAGTCTTAGTGGCATGACACTGTCTATTTATCAGGCAGAGGATATTAAGCAGGCGCAGATGGAACTACTTAAAAATAAAATTGACTTAATGTTCTTAGATATTTCACTTAATGAAGAAAACGGCTTTGAGTTAGCTAATGAATTAAAACCGGCAGACTATTCACCAATTATTATTTTTTCAACAGCGTATGATGAGTATGCTGTAAAGGCGTTTGATGTTGGTGCTTTGGATTATGTTCTAAAGCCATTTGAGCAGGAACGAATTGATCAGGCGCTAACTAAAGTGTGCAATGTTATGGGCTCGCGTGAGCAGACGCAAATTAGTAAAGAGCAGCATCATGTGGTTAATGAATTGCTTAGTATTGAACTTGATGATCGTAATGTTGTAATCAAAAAGAATGATTTAATTGTGGCGACAATTAATAGTGGTGTTTTAACGATTTCAACAGCTCAGAATAATTATGAAACTCGCGAAACGCTAGCTTGGTTAAAGGAGCGACTAAATAAAGTCAAGTTTATGCAGGTTCACCGTAATGCAATTATTAATGTCGAGGAAGTCAAAGAAGTGCAGCCATGGTTTAATAACACGTTGTTGTTAGTAATGAGTAACGGTGAAAAAGTTCAGGTTGGCCGTTCATACAGAAAGGAATTAAGCCAAAGGCTAGGTATGTAAGCTAATTTATGAAATAACTTTCACTTTCGCCGATTTGCAGTTCACGGTCTGATTTTTGCAGTTCAGCTTAATTTTGCTCACAAAATAACTTTTCTCTAGTATCTTTATCTGTGAAGATAAGGAAAACGTGAAAGGATGAGTAAGATGGATAAGAATAAAGAATCTGAACATAAATCAGCACCACTGTTGTTCCAAATGTTGGTTTATGCAGCAATCTTGTTTGCATCACAATTAATTTCAGAAGTAATGCCGAAGAATTTCCCGGTGCCAACACCAGTTATCGGTTTAGTTTTGCTATATGTACTATTAACAACTCATGTTGTTAAGCTTGAATGGGTTGATTCATTTGGTAGTGCCCTCATTTCATTAATTAGCTTTATGTTTGTTCCTTCTGGAATTTCCATTGCAGGGAATCTAGATATTATGAAGGCCCAAGGCGTTCAGCTAGTTATAGTAATTTTGTTAGCAACAATTATTTTGCTAGTTGTAACTGCTTATACTACAAGAGCATTACTCTGGGTGAAAAAGAAGTTGACTTCAGTTAAATTAGGTTCAACTTCTGAAGATGTTAAGACAGGAGATGGAAAATAATGGCTTATATCAGTAATCCTTTGTTCGGTGTATTTTTATCACTACTCGTCTTTTTAATTGGTAAGTGGTTATTTAAAAAATCTCACGGTCTATTCATTTTCCAACCATTATTTGTTGCAATGGTTTTGGGAATTGTAATCTTGATGGTTTTGGGTAAGTTCTTTAATGTTTCAACAGCTCAAGTTTATACTCAAGCTTACAAGCCTGGTGGTGATATCATCTTTTGGTTTATCACACCAGCCACAATTGCTTTTGCAGTGCCGCTATATAAACGTAACGATGTTGTTAAAAAGAATTGGGTTATCATCTTACTGAGCTTGATTATTGGTACCTTTATTTCATTGGTTTTGATTACTTTAGTTTCTAAGGCAGTTGGACTTGATAAAGTAGGTATCAGATCAATGCTTAGTCAGTCAGCAACAACAGCGATTGCTATGCCATTAACGACAGCAATTGGTGGTAATGCTTCAATTACAGCAATGGCCTGCATCCTGAATGCGGTTGTCATCTATGCTTTGGGCAAGCAAATGGTTAGATGGTTCAAACTGGATAGTGATCCAATGGGAACAGGACTAGGCTTAGGTGCTGCTGGTCACACAATTGGTTCAGCTTTCGGGTTGGAACTTGGCTCTGTACAAGGTGCTATGGCAGCAGTTGCAGTTGTCGCTACTGGCTTAGTTGATAATTTGCTTGTTCCGGTTTTTGCTCACATGATGGGTTTATAGATTGGGACAGGCAAATAGGTTGTAAAAATTTATTAGTTTTATTAATATTTAGTAGCTAATGTTTACTTACACAGAAATGGACAAGACGAAAGTCTTGTCCATTTTTTCTATCAAAAATTAAAAACGCTCATCTAAATGAGCGTTTATTTTATCTAAAAATCTTTAGTCGGCGTGGCGCCACTTGGCGTCGGTTAAAATTCGAGCCGTTAACAAGCCAATTGGCAGGGCAACGACAATCATTAAGGCATTCATAATCCAATAAGCACCGACGTTAATATTGGTGATACCGAAGTTGAAGACGGCACGGTACATGTAAAGCCCAGGTACCATGATAACAATTGCGGGTACAGTAATTGCAATTCTAGGAAAGCCCACTTTTTCGCGAACAAAGCTGGCTAGTAACCCAGCAAGTAGTGAACCAATGAAGGCGGCAAGAGCTGCTGGCACGTGATTGTAGTCAACTAGACTTAGGCGCAAGGTATTGGCAATAGCGCCAATCAAGGCCGCAACCAGCGCCATTTGGGGTTTAGCATTGAACATGACAGAGAAGCCAAATACACCGCAAAAGCTTGCGATAACCCGACAAACAGTTAGGACAGTTGGTGTTAAATTGAGTTTGGGCATCGTGCCAGGAGTTAGGTGAAGGCTGATAGCAACGCCCCAACCGACCATTGTTGCTGTCATAATTACTAAAATAGCATAAGCTAGGCGCTCCAACCCTGAACGCATATCGAGCTTAGACATGTCAAGACCAGAAGTAATGAAAGGAAAACCAGGGATAACGTAAAGCATTGCACCGATATAGCCGTAAGCATGGTCATGATTCCAGCCTAGCAATTTTTGTCCGAGCATGAAGCACAAAAAGTAAACGGCACAAGAAATGGCAACTCCAACAGCGATTTTGGCGACAAGTGTAATTTTGCGCTTACTCATTTCACCGCGCACGTAATTACCAACTAATGCGCCAAAGAAGGTACAGATCATTTCCGGTAAACCGCCGCCTAAGAGAAAGATAAAGCTCCCGCAGGCTAAACCAGCACTTAAAGCCGCGATAATTACGGGATAAGTAGCTGTATGACGTTCAATTTCGTTTAACCGGTGATGAATTGCACCAATTGATAAGCGGTCATTATTCTTTTCAAATTGGCGGATAAACTGTTCCATTTTATTTAGCTTGTTCATGTTAACTTCGGTGGTTGGCAAAGTTAAAGTTTGCGAATATGACTTGTTATTAATATCAAAGCAGGTATATTCAATTGAGATTAGCCCAATATCAACTGAGCAAGTAATATCAAGTGCTCGTGCTACGGTGTTCATTGAGTCGCGTACGCGCCAAGCTCCCGTGCCGCATTCCAATAGCATAATGCCGATTCTGCCAACTAGCGATCCCTTTTCAACTAAAGTTGTGTCTTTAATTAGGGTATCGTCAGGACTTTTGAAAAATTCTTTCCATTGAATTTTCATATGGTGACTAGCAGAAATGTGGTGTCGTCGTATTTGTGGTTCGTTTTCTTCCATTAATTAAACTTCCTTACTATTTATTAAAGACAACCTTTTAATTCTAGCACAAGAAGTGAGTCTATTTTTAGTACTAGCAAAATTGTATCGTCTAATTGAATTAATTGTGATGTATTGGTACTAACGAGGAAAATAAATGATGGTTAAAGAGGAATTATTGCAGCGATTAAATCATGACTAAACCAAAATAAGCAAAATTTACTAGCAGTTGCATGATAATTTTGAGTTATCAAATTAAAAATAGAAAAACATAATTATATTAAATACTTTTATGATATTTGACTGTTAAAATTGAATAGCACTAATCTAAAAAAGGTTAGTGCTATTTTTATACAGATTTATGCGCATTCTTGACTGAAAATGAAACTTTTTGAAGTTAAATGATTGATTATGACGATGGAACCGAATACAATATAGGCAAGAGGTGGATAGAATGTTAACGCAAGAAAGGCAAAAAATTATTGAGAATTATGTGAATCAGCACGAAATGTGTCAGGTCAAGGACTTATCGACGATTACCAACACATCAGAATCGACAATTCGCCGTGATTTAATTCAGTTGGAGCAACAGGGACTACTTAAAAGAATTCATGGCGGTGCACAATCTGTGAAAAATTTCGCGCATGATGTGTCACAACATATTCGTTTTAGCATGAACCATGAAGCGAAGATAAAAATTGCCCGTTACGCGGTTGAACATTTTGTTCATGAAAATGATTATATCTTCATTGATGCGGGGACAACGGCTTACGAAATGGTGCCCTTTTTGGCGGATATTCCTCACGTTACGATTGTGACTAATGGTTTGGAAACGGCATTGGGAGCGTTAAATCATGAAATTGATACGATCTTATTAGGTGGGCGCGTCAAAGATGATACCCACGCAGTCATTGGTCAATCAGCGATTAAGCAGCTAGAGGGAATGAAGTTTGCCGCTAGTTTTGTTGGGACTAATGGGCTTGATCAAGAAGGTAATTTGACTACGCCTGATCCAGAAGAAGCAGCGATGAAAAAAATGGAAATCCTGCAGGCACGCCATACTTATATTTTGACTGATGCTTCTAAAATTGGTGAACGCAACTTTGCGATTTTTGCCAATAGTCAAGATGTCAGTGTAATTACGACTGACCTAATGAATGTGCAGCGGCAAATCCTGCCTCACGAAATTGATTTAAAGGAGGTAAAATAATGATTTATACAGTTACTGTTAATCCAGCTTTGGATTATGTTATGCAGCCGCAAAAAGTTATTCCTGGTACAGTTAACCGTACACAAGATGCGACCTTTTTGGCTGGTGGCAAGGGAATTAATGTGTCACAAATTCTTAATCAGTTAAGAATTGAAAACACGGCTTGGGGTTTTATTGGCGGTTTTACTGGTAAAGAACTGGTGCGTCAATTGAATCAGCGCCGAATTGTTAACGACTTTGTGACCATTAAGGATTTAACGCGGGTTAATGTTAAGGTGCATGCTGAACAAGAAACGGAAATTAACGCGGCTGGCCCCGTGATTGCACCTGCAGAAGTTGCGGCTTTTGAAGACCGATTTAGCGATTTACAAACTGGCGATATTGTTGTTTTAAGTGGGTCGCTGGCGCCGAATTTGTCAGTCGATTTTTATCAAAAATTGTTGCCGCTAATTAAAAAAGCCGGTGCTGAATTTGTAATTGATACAACTGGTCAAGCACTGCTAGATACCTTGAGTTATGGACCGCTAGTAGTTAAGCCTAATCACCATGAATTGGCTGAGATATTTAATACGACTTTTAATAGCGATCAAGAGATGCTTATTTGTGCGCGTAAATTGCTAGATGGGGGAGCTCAAAACGTCATGGTGTCGCTGGCTGCTAAAGGTGGCTATTTAATAACGCGAGAACATGTTTATCATGCCCCAGCTGCTGTTGGTACAGCCGTTAACTCTGTTGGTGCTGGGGACTCAATGATTGCTGGCTTTGTTGGCAGTTATGTTGAGAGTGGTAATCCCAAAGAAAGTTTTCGTGTGGGGATGGCCTGTGGTGCCGCAACTGCCTTTACTAAGGATATTGCGACTAAAAGTCAGATTGATGCGGTTTTACCACAAATTAAGGTAGAGCAGATTTCATAAAAAGGAGAATTAGCTATGAAAATCAAAGATATTTTAGCTCCTGAATCTATGATTATGTCGCTGAAGGCAACGAATAAGAAAGATGCGATTAAGGAGATGGCCGATCTTGAAGTGCAGACCGGAATTGTCAACAATGAAGATGAGTTCATTAAGTCAATTTGGGAGCGCGAAGATGAATCGACCACTGGGATTGGCGACGGTATTGCGATGCCGCATGCGCGCAACAAGTCAATTAACAAGGCGCGGGTGTTGTTTGCTAAAAGTAAACAGGGAATTGATTATAATTCACTTGATGGCAAGCCAGTTTACCTGTTTTTCATGATTACCGCGCCAGCTGGTGCTGATAACACGCACCTTGAAGCCTTAGCTAAGTTATCGGGACTGCTAATTAATCCTGATTTGGTTAGTGCACTGAAATTGGCACAAACACCTGAGGAAGTAATTGCCTTGTTTGAACAGGCTGAATCTAAGAGTGATGCCGAAAAACGGGCTGCAAGTCAGGCAAAAAGTAGTACTAGTAATAAACCCTTGATCGTTGGGGTAACAGCCTGCATTAACGGGATTGCCCACACCTATATGGCTCAAGAAGCGCTGATTAAGGCGGGCAACAAGCTTGGAGCTGATGTCAGAATTGAAACTAATGGTTCAGAAGGCGTTAAGGATAAACTGACTCCCGAAGAAATTAGCCGTGCTAAGGGAGTAGTGATTGCCTCCGATAAAAAGGTTGATATGCCACGCTTTGATGGTAAACCATTAATTAGTCGACCGGTAGTCGACGGAATTAATAAGCCCGATGAGTTAGTTGAAACCATTTTGGACGGTAAGGCGAATGTTTATCATTCAGACAGCAAGGCTGATGATAGTGACAGTTCAAAAAAAGGCGTTTGGGGCTCAATCTATCAAAACTTGATGAATGGTGTTTCTCACATGTTGCCGTTTGTTATCGGCGGTGGGATTTTGATGGCGATTTCCTTTATTGTGGAAAATTATGCCGGCGGACCGAAATCACCAGCCTTCATCTTTCTTAATAATGCCGGGAATATGGCTTTTGCTTTTATGGTACCGATTTTGTCAGGTTATATCGCTGAGTCAATCGGTGATTTGCCGGCGCTGATGCCTGGTTTTGTTGGCGGATTTATGGCGACTGTTTATAGTGGTTCTTACGGTGGTGCTTATGTAGCTAATGTAATCACTAATGCCAAATCACCGGCTGGCTTTTTGGGTGGATTAGCCTCTGGCTTTATTGCTGGTTACCTAGTAGTTGGCTTGAAAAAGTTGTGTACAAAAATACCAAAGTCACTTGAGGGAATGAAGCCAATGCTGATATACCCAATATTGAGTTTATTATTAATCGCCTTAATTATGTATTACATTGTTAACCCGATTTTCAGTAGTATTAACTTTGCGATTACTAACTTCCTAAATGAAATGGGAACAGGCAACTTGGTTGTCTTAACTACAATCTTGGCGGGGATGATGTCAATTGATATGGGTGGACCGTTCAATAAGGCTGCTTATGTCTTTGCTTCTGGTGCCTTTGCCAATGATCCACATTCAACGGTTGCCGCTGTGATGATGGCAGCCGTAATGGTCGGCGGGATGGTACCGCCGTTTGCGACTGCAATTGCGACAACCTTCTTTAAGAACAAGTATACTGAAGATGAACGCCATGCCGGTGTTACTAACTGGATCTTAGGCTTTTCCTTTATTACTGAAGGTGCAATTCCGTTTGCGGCAGCTGATGCTGGTCACGTTATTCCATCGTGTATCATTGGTTCAGCCGTTGGTGGTGCCTTAGTTGGTCTTTGGCGGATTGGTGTACCTGCACCTCACGGTGGCTTGTGGGTATCGCCCCTAGCTAATCATATTGTCTTATACTTTGTGGCAACAATTATTGGTTCGCTTGTTGCCGGAGTGATCTTAGGCTTGTGGAAAAAGCCAGTGGATAAGTAAAAATTAAAAACAAAAAAATAGAGCAGCTGATTTGCCGCTCTATTTTTGTTGGCTTTTAAGTTGGCACTGATCGCATAAACCGTGAATTTCTACTTGGTAATCATTAATTTGAAATCCGACTAGCTGCACATTTACGTTGTTAAAGTTGGGCAATGGTAACTCAATCGTGCGCCCGCATTCTTGACAAATAAAATGGCTGTGATTCGAAGCAATAAAATCGCATTGAAATTTGACGCGGAGACCGTTGGGAAACATTTTAGTTTCCACAATGCCAATCTCCTGCATTTCTTTAACATTGCGGTAAATTGTGTCGTGACTCATCTTAGAAAAGTGCTGGCGCAAATGTTTATCGAGCTGAGTCAAGGAAAGGTAGTAATCAGAGTACTTGTAGAGGTAAGTAAGCAGCTCTTGGCGTTGTTTAGTTAATTTATAGTGATTAGTTTTTAAAATATTTAACGCGATTGTCAATTTATCCATTAATCGTGCTCCCATGCTCGTATGATGCGCAAAATTTAGCATTACTAGTTTAACATCTTTATTCATAAAAGACTAATTTAGTTCAAGATTGATGATAAGCCGTCTTGCAAGAAAGTCAATAAATAGACTCAGTTACGATTTAACCTAATTGGATTTGGCAGCAAATTAAATTTGAAATGTAGGATTAACTGTTGACAAAAATTACAGATGGCGTTTAACTTAAATGGTATTAATTACTATTAAAGATGAAACCAATTATTTTGCTTAATGGGGAACCACTTTAGCAGCACGTGTTTTAGTGTATAATGGTTTTTAATTACGATTAATACTTATATAGATTGAATAAAATATTGTTAATAAAATTAATAGTGAGAAAAGAGATGGATATGAAAAAATTTCAAAAATGGTTTACTGTGGTAAGTTTATTTAGCATACTGCTATTAACACTTAGTGGGTGCGTGCAGCAGCCAAAAAAGAATGCAAAGATTTCAATTGTTACAACAACAAATATTTATGCAGATATTGCTCAAAATGTTGTGGGTAAATATGGCAAAGCTGACGCAATTATCAAAAAAGCGGCAATTGATCCACATGATTTTGAACCGACAACTAACGATGCTAAAGAATTATCAACTGCTGATATTGTAGTGGCCAATGGTCTAGGCTATGATAGCTGGATGGATAAATTAGCTTCCGCGGTTGAAAAAAAGCCTGTTTGGGTTGGTGAAGACCTAATGGGCTTGAAAAAGGGTGACAATCCGCATATTTGGTATAACTTAGCAATGCCAACAAGATACGTTAATTATTTAGTGACAAAGTTAAGTAAGAAGGACCCTAAACATGCGGCATATTACCGCAATAATGGTCAGCGTTATTTGGCTAAAGTAGCCAAGATTGAAAAGATTGCTAATAAGATTGATGGTCAAAGCAGTAAGCCAGTTTATGTGAGTGAACCTGTTTTTGATTACGCGCTAGCGGCAGCTCATCTAAAAGTAGGTGATCGCGACTTTGAACAAGCAATCCAGAATAACACTGATCCCAGTCCAGAAATGGTTCAAAAAATGACGACCGCAATTAAAGAACGTAAGATTGCCTTCTTTGTTGATAATGAACAAACTTCAAGTTCAACGGTTAATAATTTTGTTAAACTGGCTCAAGAGCAACAAATTCCAATTTTAAAGGTACGAGAAACGTTACCGAATAATATGACTTATCTTGATTGGATGACAACAAACTATCAAAAGTTAGCCCGAGTGGCGCGTAAATAATTAAAGGAGAACATTAAAATGAAGAAATTAATTACAGCTTTGGCATTAGCGGCAACTGTTACTGCGGCTTCCCCAGCTGCTTCACTGGCAGTTCAGGTTCAGGCTAGTTCAACTAATGATTTAGCTAAGCAAGATAGTTATGGTGGTGTGACTGACGCTGACAAAATGCTGACTCAAGAAGGAATTAAGTATAATTCTTTTGCTGGAAGTGAAGTGCCATATCGCAATGGTAAACCAGAAGGAATTGTGATTCACGAAACGGCAACACCCAACGCCACGGCTCATGACGAAGCGGTTTATTTTAATCGTGAATGGATGAATATCTATTCTTACGTCCATGCCTTTGTTGATCATACGGGTGTTATTCAGATGATGTCACCTGATAATGGTACTTGGGGCGCGGGACCACAAGCTAACGATCGCTTTATTCAAGTAGAATTATGTGAGGAAAATAACGCTGCCGACTTTGCCAAAGGTGTTAATAATGATGCCATTTATGCGGCAAATCTACTGCATCATTATGGTTTACAGCCAGATAATGCCGTTCATGATGGTCAAGGTACAATCTGGTCACACCACGCTGTTAGTCAATTTTTGGGTGGTACTGATCACACAGACCCTGATGGTTACTTTGCTAAATGGGGTTATTCGATGGATGACTTCTATAACCTTGTGAAGTATTATTACGACCAACAGGGCACGACTGGCACTAGTGCGACTACTGAAAAGCCAGCCAACAAGCCGGCTGCGACTTTGCCTAAGCCAACTGGGACTAAAATCTTAATGCATGATGCCCTAGTTTATGATGAAAAGGGGAATGCTACTGATGCTGCAACTAAAAAGGCCGGTACAAAGTTAACTTTATATGGCGATCAGACAATTGATGGCAGAAAGTATCTGCAAATTGGCTTAAATCAATTTGTCGTTGCCAGCAATGTTGAGGGCAAACTGCGTCAAATTAAGCATAATGCTTATTTGTACAATGCTAACGGCTATCGCATTGGCAGCGATAAACTTTATCGGCGTAATTATGTAAGAACTTATGGTGGTAGAGTAAAGATCGCGGGTCACAAGTACTACCAAATTGATGTTAATGAGTTTGTTAAAGTTGGCAATTTTTAGGGTAAAGCAGGAAGAAGTGTAAGAGTGACCGATATTTTAGAAGTAAATAATCTTGGGATGAGATTTGATAAGCGGGAAGTTTTTACTGACTTAAGTTTTAAATTAAAAGCAGGATCAATGACGGCGCTTTTAGGTCCTAATGGTGCTGGTAAAACGACGCTGATTAATATTTTGATGAAGATGCTAGTACCAACAAGTGGAACCTTTAGGTTTGCTCAGGGTGTTCGGCTAGGTTATGTACCGCAATTTCGTAATATTGATGCGGAATACCCACTGTCAATTGAGGCCTTTATTGCATTAAACACGCCAGTAATTAAAACGGGTAAAGTTAAGCAAGCTATTAAAACTCAGCTTGAAGAAACTAATTTATATCCTATTAGAAATACTCGGATGGGTGAAGCTTCTGGTGGGCAAAAGCAGCGAGCATATTTAGCACAGGCCTTACTTGATAACCCTAACGTGATTATTTTGGATGAGGCAACGGCTAGTCTTGATCCCGTAGCTAAAGATGAATTGATGAGCTTGATTCAGCATTTAAATGAAAAACATCAAATGACGGTTTTATTTGTGACTCATGATGTGCCTCTAGCACGTAAATACATGAAAGATTATTTATATTTAAATAACGGTACGATAGAGCAAGGCAAGATGGTTCAGTTTGAGGAGGCGTACGAATAATGTTTGCATTACCATTTATGCGCAACGCCTTTTTGGCCAGCACGTTCATTGCGATTACTTGTGGGACGGTTGGCGTCTATGTCGTAGCACGTAACTTTAGTTTTTTAGCACATACTTTATCGGAAATCGGCTTTGCTGGTGCAGCTTTTGCTGTGTGGCTGGGGATAGATCCTTTGTGGGGAATGCTTTTGTTTACCTTGCTGGGATCAATTAGCGTTGGTGAATTATCATTGCACAGTGAGCAGAAAGAGTCGTCAATTAGTGCGATTTCCGCCTTATTTATTGGACTTGGCGTTTTATTCCTAGCTATTTCTGGCGCTAATAGTAATTATGCGACGAATATTTTATTCGGCAGTATTATTGGTGTTGACCGTCAAGGCGTAATACAATTAGTTGGCTTATCAGTAATTGTTTTATTGTTAATCTTTGCGATTCAACGGCAATTAAACTTTGATTCGTTTGACCATATTGGTGCTTTGGCTCATGGGGTAAAGACGGGCGTGGTTAGTCTGATTTTTCTAATTGCATTAGCAATGTCTGTTTCGGTTGGTGCTCAAATTGTGGGCTCACTATTAGTGTTTATTTTGCTGACATTGCCGCCGGCAACTGCTAACTATCTTGGTAAAACTGTTGGTTCAATGATTGCTTGGTCAGTCTTTTTTGCTTTATTAGGTGTCTGGCTGGGACTGTATTTAGGCTTCATAACTAATTTGCCGGTAACTTTTTTCATTGCCGTCATCGAAGTTTTTATTTATCTTGTTACTTATTTCACTCATTTAATTAGGCATAATTTATAAGGAAGTATCAAAATTAGAAAGTGATCTGCGGGTTGCTTTCTTTTTGCTTGTGAAAAAATAAGCAGTCTTATTGGCGCTATTTTAACATTCTTGATAAATTTCACTAACTATTGTAAGCATTTGCATGTATAATAGAGATATAAACGTTTTACATTAAAGGAGTTTTTAAAATGACAGCATATTATAATGGGTTTCCCCAAAGCGATCGTGATGAAGCTATTAGCATGATTAATGTTGATGAACTCGAGGAACGTGCAAAAGAAGTTATGCCTGAAGGTGCATATTACTACATTGCCTCAGGTTCAGAAAATGAGTGGACATGGCGGAATAATACATCTGCTTTCAACCATTTTCAAATTGTACCGCGGGCTTTAACCAATATGGATAATCCGCAAACTGATACTGAGTTTATGGGGATGAAATTAAAAACCCCAATTATGATTTCACCAATTGCTTGTCATGGAATTGCGCATAAGGATGCAGAAGTTGCAACCCAAAAGGGTGCAGCCGCAGCTGGAGCATTGTTCTCATCAAGTACTTATGGTAATAAGAGTGTTGAAGAGATTGCAGCTGCAGCCCCTGGCGCACCACGTTTCTTCCAACTTTACCTGAGTAAAGATTGGGAATTTAACAAGATGGTCTTTGATGCAATTAAGAAGGCTGGTTACAATGGTATCTTTTTAACTGTTGATGCTTTGGTATCAGGTTATCGCGAAGCTAACTTGAGAACCAAGTTTGCTTATCCAGTTCCACTAGATTTCTTTACACGTTACCAAGGCGGTAAGGGTGAAGGTCAAACGGTTGCTCAAATGTATGCTTCATCTGCACAAAAGATTGGTCCAGATGATGTTAAGCGAATTAAGGAAATGTCAGGTCTTCCAGTTTTTGTTAAGGGTGTAGTTTGTGCTGAAGATGCATACCTAGCAATGGGTGCTGGTGCTGACGGTATTTATGTTACTAACCACGGTGGTCGTGAAGTTGACAGTGGTCCTGCAACAATTGATATGTTGCCAGAAATTGCTAAAGCAGTAAATCACCGGGTGCCAATTATTTTTGATTCTGGTGTTCGTCGTGGCTCACACGTCTTTAAGGCTTTAGCTTTAGGTGCCGATCTTGTTGGTATTGGTCGTCCTTATCTTTATGCATTAGCTCTTGGTGGTGCTAAGGGAGTTGAATCAGTTATTAAGCAATTAAATGATGAATTAGTGATTGATATGCAATTAACTGGTTGCAAGACGATTGAAGATGTTAAGAATGCACGGTTAACACACATTGATTACACTGCTGATAATTTAAAGTCAAATACTGATCCTTCAAGAATTAAGCCTTATCCTGTAACTAAGGATAACCAAATAAAGGAAGACGACTCGGATGCCGTTTCAGGTGCTTCACAAGCTTAATTAATTTAAAAAATAAAAACTGATGAGGAAGGTTTCTTCATCAGTTTTTATTTACAAATATTAGTTTAAATAGATTTACGTAATAATTGATATTCTCACTTATTAATCATTATTTTCTAATGCTTTGGCAAAAAATAATGGACAATCCGGATTTTTCTGCTATAATTGCTAGTTAAATAGCTTAGGAGTAGTAATTTATTTTTCTATTAAGCGAATTTGCGTAGAGTGGAAGGCAAATTAGAAAATGGATGAAGGCGTGCTTAAGCAATAATGCAGTAAATTAATAAGCGGATACTTTGTATCAAAAAGAGTGGTACCGCGGGTAAAAACTCGTCTCTTCTTACAGGAATGTAAGAAGGGGCGAGTTTTTTATATCTGGGAGGTTAAAAATGAATTTAGAAAATAAACGACGATATAACCAAGAAGGTTCATTTTTAATCAGATTAAGAGCAAGAAGTGAGGAATAAGCGATGAAAAAGGCAATTAACTGGTTCAAAGCTGCCTTAGTGATGCTGGTAACACTGACAATGTTAGTCAATTGTGTTAGCGGCGTACAGGCAGCTCAAGCACCAAAAGCAACAGATAATTATTTACAAAAGGTTAAACAAAAAGGTGAGCTGATTATGGGGACTAGTCCCGACTTTCCGCCTTATGAATTTGTCAAGAATGTTAACGGCAAGTCAAAAGTATACGGCATGGATATTGAGGTCGGTAAAAAAATTGCCCACGACATGGGCGTCAAACTTGTGGTTAAGACCATGGACTTTGATTCGCTACTGGTAGCTCTAGAAACTGGCAAAGTTGATATGGTTATTTCCGGGATGTCGGCTTCACCTAAACGGGCAAAGAGTGTTGCCTTCAGTCAAGTTTACTATGCTAGTGGTCAAGATTTAATTATCAGAAAAGCCGATGCAGGCAAGTATCATAATTTCCATTCCTTTGATGGCAAAGCAATTGCTGCCCAAACTGGTAGTCTGCAAAGTGATTTAATTAAGAAGCAAGCACCCAAAGTAACGTTAAAAACAATGGATAAAGATAGCGACCTGATTTTGGCATTGCAGACACATAAATTTGACGCAGTTGCCGTTGATTCAGCTTCAGCTGATGCTTACGTTAAAAATACAACGGGGATTATCAATATTCGTTCGGGCTTCAAGGATAAGTCAGTTGGCTCATCCGTTGCCTTTCATAAGGGTGCCCAAAGTTTAGTCAATGCGGCTAATAAGTCAATTGATGAAATTAAAGCAAAAGACCTAATTAAAAAAGACTATCTGCCAATGGCAGGTAAATACTTGGCATCAAATGGCAAGTCTAAAAAGTCAGCTAAAATTGATAATTCAATGTGGGCATACAAAGACTTCTTTGTCGCTGGCGTGGGCTACACCTTATTTATCTCTCTAATTTCTGTCTTTTTTGGGTTCTTATTGGGGGCAATTCTTGCCTTGATGCGGCTGAGTCGTAATAAAGTTGCCCACTCAATTGCCACAGCCTATATTGAATTTGTTCGTGGTACGCCATTGATGGTGCAATTGCTTTTTATTTATTTTGGCTTGGGACTAGTGGTTAATATTCCGGCACTACTATCTGGGATTATTGCAGTTTCACTCAATTCAGCGTCCTATGTTGCGGAAGTTATTCGTTCAGGAATTAACTCAATTGCACCCGGACAAACTGAGGCTTCACGGTCCTTGGGAATGTCGCGGACGGAAACAATGCGTTACGTTATTATGCCGCAGGCAATGAAAAACATTTGGCCAGCTTTGGGGAACGAATTTGTTTCCTTGATTAAGGAAAGTTCAATTGTGTCGGTTATCGGGGTTAAGGATCTGATTTACCAATCAAGAATCGTACAGGCCGATACTTACCGGGGCGTAATGCCGTTAGTAATTACGATGATTTTGTACTTTATTATTACGTTTAGTTTATCTAGTTTAATGAAAGTATTTGAAGGGAAGATGAAACATGAGTAACGAAGAACCACTGATTAAAGTTGAGCATTTAAAAAAGACTTTTGGCAATAATGAAGTTTTAAAAGATATTAACGCTGAAGTTAAGGATGGTCAGGTTATCTGTTTGATTGGGCCATCAGGTGCTGGTAAAAGTACTTTCTTGCGGTGCTTGAATTTACTAGATCAGCCAACTTCTGGGAAGGTGATTTTTGAAGATAAGGAATTAACCTCCTTGAGCGAGGATGAACTGAATACTTTGCGGGAAAAGATGGGCATGGTATTCCAACAATTTAACCTTTTTCCACATATGAGTGTTTTGGAAAATCTAAAATTGGCACCGATGAAAGTCAAGCATGTGGCTGATGAAGTGGCAACAGCTAAAGCTAAAGAACTACTTGCACAAGTTGGACTAGCTGATAAGGCTGATGCGTTCCCCGCTAGTTTATCGGGAGGTCAGCAGCAGCGGGTTGCCATTGCACGGGCACTGGCGATGGATCCAGAAATGATGCTGTTTGATGAGCCAACCTCAGCACTTGATCCAGAAATGGTCGGCGAGGTATTGAAGGTTATGCAGGATTTAGCTCAAAAAGGGATGACGATGGTGGTTGTTACCCACGAAATGGGCTTTGCCAAGAATGTGGCTAATCAAGTTTGGTTTATGGCGGATGGTTATATTCAGGAGAAGGCAACACCAAGTGAGTTCTTTGCTCATCCGAAGACTGAACGGGCACAGGACTTTTTGGCTAAAGTGTTAGAAGCATAGAGGCTATATGATGGAAGACAAAAAAGCACTTAAGATATTATCTGACTTAATCAGTATTGAATCGGCTAATGATCACGAAACGGCAGTGGCTGATTATCTGGTTAGTTTGTTTAAAGATTATCCGGTAAAAATCACGCGGGTTACTTATGCCGAAGATCGTGATAATCTGATTATTGATATGGGAACACAGGGACCACTGTTAGGCTTTTCTGGCCATGAAGATGTGGTTTCTGCAGGTAGCTTGGATAATTGGCAAACGCCGCCATTCACCGCAACTATTAAAGACGGCAACTTATATGGTCGTGGTGCTAGTGACATGAAGTCAGGTCTAGCTGCAATGGTCGTCGCCATGCTTGATTTATTAGAAAGTGGTCAAAAGTTGCCGGGGCGAATTCGCTTATTAGCTTCGGTTGGTGAGGAAACCGGCGAATATGGTGCAGCCCAACTAACTAAAGAAGGTTACGCCGACGATCTCGATGGGTTGATTATCGGCGAAGCATCTAATTGTGATGTTGTGGTGACGCACAAGGGTGTTATTGATTATTATGTGACTTCTAAAGGGGTGACAGTCCATTCATCAACACCAAAAAAAGGTAAAAATGCCATTATGCCGCTGGTTGCTTTTGCCCAAAAAGCTCAAGCTAAGATGGATAGTCACGACCAAGTAGACCCAGTCTTAGGACCATTGACTCATGTGATTAGTCAAATTCAGGGTGGCAGCCAAATTAACTCGGTTCCAGATAGTGCTTGGCTCTCGGGTAATATTAGAACAACACCGCTTTATCCGAATGACCAAATTTATAAGGAACTTGAAGAAATTGTGGCTGAGTTGAACCAGCAGGGAGCAGAACTGGCAATTCGTTATAGTTTCCCAGAAGTACCATTGCCTAACCAAAAGCATACTAAGCTTGCTCAATTAACGCAGGCTGTTATTAAGGAAAAGTTGAATTATGGTGGTGATTTTGTCGCCGATACGGGCGCAACTGATGCTTCGGAATATATTCGCGCTGCAGGCAACTTTCCAATCGTAATTATGGGTCCGGCGCCGGGAGACGTCGCCCACGAACCTAATGAATATACACCAGTAAATAATTATTTAGCTGGCTGTGAGCTTTACCAAGATTTGGCTTGGAAGTTCTGGCAGGAATATGAAAAATAGAAATAAAGGACCAAGGTCATGATTGATTTTGATTCTTTTTTATTCTTCAAATTTGGTCGGCATATAGTGTTAAAATTAATCGAGGTGAGAAATCTGATGGAAAAATATTGGCATTTATTTAAGATTTTATTTAAACAAAAAACGCGCTTAACTTATCGCGTATTTGGCGTGCAATTAGTTACTACAATTGTTTGCTCACTAATGATAATTTTTACGAGTTCAGGGGCAAAGCGTTGGGAGTTATATCCTGATTACTTACAAACGGTCTTTATTTTGTTTAGCTTACTGGCAAATTTAATTTATCTTGGGATTACTTGCTGGCAAAATGAGAAGTTTAATCATGAACAGACGTGGCGGTTAATCCCATTGCATGATAGTAAATTATATTTAACTAATACGATTTCTTCTGGCATTGCGTTTATCTATCTTGATCTTTTATTGGGGATTGAATTGGTATTAATATCAATGGTGCTTTACCCATTTGATGAATATACTAGACAGCAAATAGCTGCTTTTGGCTATTGGGTCACGCATTTGACGTTTTTAAAATGTGGGCGATTATTCTTGGCACTTTTACTATTATTGCTTGTTGGTCTGGCTGTTTATTTAACTGTCAGTTTTTTAAATTTTAGTAGTCATGCTGTGGTTGACTTTTGGTCTGGTAAGTCGCACCGAATTATTACTTGGCTGGTGCGATTAGTGATGATTGTAATAGTTAGTTGGTTATTAGTGATTAGTTACAATATTTGGTGGGATGTAGCTGCCAATATCAGTCATTTTTTAACTGGCAGTTCTTATCAAGATATGGAAATGACAATACCCAAAATTAACATAATTGGCGATTTTTGGCTCTTTTTGCTTTATAACGTAATTATTCTGCCAATTGATCTTGGGCTTTTTACCCGTTATGTCGAAGCTAAAGCGAATAGGTAAATATAAAGTATTATTATATAGTATTCAAAACTTGCAAACGGCTATAATTGTTACGGTAACTATAATTTGACATTATACGTAGATAGATATAAATTATAACTAGCTATGTATATATGCTATACTAATAATGATATACTCGCCTGTAATTGGTCAAAAATTATTGAATTTTACTTGCCAATTTAATCCTATTTAGAATTTTTGATAAGTCCTCTTTATTAGCATTAGCAATATAGAGGACTTATTTACTTGCCTTAATTTGATTAGCCAATAGCGGGACATCCTCAAGATTTGCCGGTAAAAATTAATGTTGTAGATATGGCAGCATTAAAAGCAGAATTAGTAAATGTAATTTTAAATGTATTGGAATTAGGTAGATTACTTTTTTAAGACTTGGAGAAATAGTATGGGGAAATATTTGAATTTTTACCAAATACTTGGAATCATTCGCAAACATGTAATTTTTATTATTACTAGTTTTGTAATTTGTATGATTGCTGCAATAGGTATAGGGAAATTTGTCATTGCGCCGCAATATACCGCAACTACACAAATATTGGTTAACCAAAAGAAAGTTAGCTCTGACCTTAATGGGATATACCAAGGACAGCAAGCTGATGTCCAAATGATTAATACATATAAAGATATTATTACAAATCAAGTAGTCTTAAAAGCTGCCAGTCAAAATTTAGCTAATCCAAGTGATACCACCAAGCCTTATTATGTCAGCGTTAAGCAGCTTAGGAAGGATATTTCGATTACTAGTAATCAAAACTCACAGGTTTTTGCTTTAAATGTTAAAAGTCATGATCCAGATGAAGCAGCTACTATTGCTAACGAAATAGCCAGTGTGTTTAAAAGTAAAATCAGTAAAATCATGAGTATTGATAACGTCATGATTGTTTCTAAAGCTTTACCGGTAAAGCAAAAAACATTTCCTAAAACCTCAGTAATGTTATTAATTGGTGCAGGTGTTGGATTGTTAATTGGTTTAGGCTATGCCTTTATTAAGGAAATAACCGATACGACTATTAAGAGTGATGAATTCTTAACTACCGAACTTGGATTACCAAACTTGGGTCATGTTTTTAGAATTCAACCAGCTCAGAATTACAAACGGCATCGTTGAATTTGAAATTTAATTATTACAAAGGTACTTATGAATTATGTTTCATCGCAAAAAAAGTAAAAAATCTACTAGAAGTAGAAAAAACGAAGTTAAGTTAATTACTAATACAGATCCAAATAATGTAGTTTCTAAACAATTGCGAACCATTCTATCAAATATAAATTTTTCAGCGGTTAATCATAAATTGAAGACGATCCTGATTACTTCTTCGCAAGCTAATGAAGGCAAGTCGACTATCTCCGCGAATTTAGCCGTTACTTGGGCCAAGCAAGGACGCAAAGTTTTATTTATTGATGCGAATTTACGTCAGCCAACAATTCAAAGCACATTTGGCTTACGCAATAGCCGCAGAGGCTTGTCAACAATTCTATCAAGTGATAAAAGTTTTGACTTAGTGGTGCAGCACAGTCCGGTGAATAACTTATCAATAATTACAAGTGGTCCGATCCCACCTAATCCAGCGGCACTCTTAGGGTCGAGACGAATGGAAGAATTGCTTGCTTATTTTAGAAAAGATTATGACTTGCTAGTCTTGGATGTTCCGCCAGTATTGCCAGTAACAGATACCCGATTTATTTCTGCAAAAGTAGATGGGGTTGTGTTGGTTGTTCGTCAGGGTCAAGCACAAAAAGCTGCTGTTAAGCGAACGGTAGCACTTTTGAAAATGGCAAAAGCTAATTTGTTGGGCTACATCCTAAATGATGTGACTTCTAAAAATGGGTCAGATGGTCACTAACATTTGCTACAAATGATTTTTAAACTGTATAGCGACAAATTGTGTCGGTAATTATTCAGCTAAAACGTAATCCGAAATTTTCAAAAAATCCCGAACTACTCAATGAAATGTTGAACAATATTAGAAAATCCAAGTGATTGTAAAGTTATTGTAGTAAGGAAGCGGGTAAATGGAACTTAAAAATAAAATTTTGATAGATCAAAATATGATTAATGAGCGGAATTTATATCTCTTTTTTAAAAGAAGTTTTGATATTGTGTTAAGTCTAATTGCGCTAATAATTTTAAGTCCAGTCTTTTTTGTGATTGCCGTTGCGATTAAATTAGATAAGGGTTCACCAGGTCCCGTTTTTTATTCGCAAATTAGAATCGGCAAAAACGGTCATAAATTTAAAATGTATAAATTTAGATCAATGGTAGTTGATGCTGATGAACAGTTTAGTGCATTACTTCATAAAAATGAGATTGCTGGAGCAATGTTTAAAATGAAGAATGATCCACGCGTAACTAAAGTGGGTAGAATAATTAGAAAGCATAGCTTAGATGAATTGCCGCAGCTATGGAATGTGTTAAAGGGCGACATGACTCTAGTTGGACCACGACCACCATTAGAACGTGAAATAACTGAGTATACCAATTTTGATATGCAAAGATTAGTAGTTAAACCAGGCTGTACAGGCTTGTGGCAAGTTACAGGAAGAAATGCGGTTAGCTTTTATGAAATGGTCAAAATAGATATTATCTATATCAATAAAGCTAGTCTTTGGCTAGATATGCAAATTTTAATAAAAACTATTTTTGTCGTTTGCTTTCCTAACACAACCTATTAGATAAAAGGAAATTATTCATGAAAGTTTGTTTGGTTGGCTCTAGTGGTGGGCATTTAACACATTTATATATGTTGAAAAGATTTTGGCAAGATAAAGATCGCTTTTGGGTAACTTTTCCTAAAGAAGATGCTGTAAATTTATTGGCTAAGGAAAAAATGTATTCGTGCTATTTTCCAACCAATCGGAATTTAAAAAATTTGATTAGGAATACTTTTTTGGCAATTAAAATTCTTAAACAGGAGCGACCAGATTTGATAATTTCTTCTGGTGCGGCGGTTGCAGTTCCCTTCTTTTATGTTGGTAAGCTGCTAAAAATAAAGACTGTTTATGTCGAAGTATTTGACAGAATGGACAAGGCTACGTTAACAGGAAGACTGGTTTATCCTGTTACTGACTTGTTTATTGTGCAGTGGGAAGAAATGAAAGAAGTTTATCCTAAGGCGAAAAATTTAGGAAGTGTTTTCTAATGATTTTTGTAACTGTCGGAACGCATGAACAACCATTTAACCGTTTAATCCAAAAAGTCGATCAATTAAAGTCGCAGAATAAAATTACGGATGAAGTATTTATTCAGATTGGCTACAGCACCTATTTGCCCCAAAATTGCCGGTATGAAAAATTCATTTCACCAGCTAAAATGCAGGTACTAATTCATCAGGCTGCGGTAATTATTACTCATGGTGGACCATCCTCTTTTATTGAAGTCATTAGACAAGGTAAAACGCCGATTGTGGTTCCGCGTCAAGCAAAATTTAACGAGCACGTTAATAATCATCAATTAATCTTTTGCACTGAGTTACAAAAACGTGATTTTCCCATTAAAGTTGTTACCAATATTGAAGATTTGGCTGAAGCAATTCGTGCTGAAAAGGATACTGAACATCCCAAGTTTCGCAGTAATAATCAAAGATTTAATCAGAATTTAGAAACTTTGGTTCGGCAGTTGTTTTGAGGAATACGTAAATGATACCTAAAGTTATTAATTACTGCTGGTTTGGCAAAGCATCTTTGCCACCTGAAGTTAAGTATTGTATGAATTCTTGGCAAAAGTATTGTCCGGATTATGCAATTGTGCGGTGGGATGAAAGTAATTTTGACGTTAATAAGTACAATTTTACAAAGGAAGCCTATGAAAAACAACAATGGGCTTTCGTCTCAGATGTTGCTCGCTTAGATATAATTTATCATCATGGTGGCATCTACTTGGATACCGATGTTGAGCTAATTAAAAGTTTGGATTCGATTTTGACCGCGGAAGCTTATTTGGGCTGTGAAGATCGGTTTACAGTCAATACAGGTGGAGGTTTTGGCGCCGTTAAGGGTAACAAATTTATTTTGGCTAATCTTAAAGAGTATCAGAAACTGCATTTTATTGATCATGATGGTAGTACGTACAACCAAATAATTTGTCCAGATATAACAACACACTTGCTAGCAGAAAGAGGATTTAAATTTAACGGGAATAAACAAAAGATTGATAATGTAGTTATTTATCCAAGCTCATATTTTTGTCCTGTAAATTTTTGGCGGCAAAAATTAGCTATTAAGCCCAATACAATTTCAATTCACCATTATGCTGCTTCTTGGAAAGATGAAAAAAATAAGAATAAACCGAATGGAAAGGTGCTAGTAGTAAAGAAATATCTGAAGCATTACATTGATTTTTTATGGGGCTATGGCACTTATAATAGCCTTAAGCGGTTAATCAAGTGATTGTGCGGCTGTGTAATTGATGATGAGGGTTTACATTTGAAATCAACTACGGTAACTAAATTAATTATCATAATGTCTGTTGTTGTTTCAGTGATGGCAATTTTAAGTGGGGCGGGGATAATCTCTAATTCACTTTCAAGTGCGATTCAAGCAATTGTAAGTATGTTAATAATGCTCACAATTCTATTTTCAAATAATAAATTTAGCTATTCTTTCATTTTTTTATTTTTGTTGTCGCTGTTTATTTGTCTAATAAATAGTGCGATGTATATGATTTCGGGTACGTTAATGATTACCTTTATTTATGTATTGCGCACAACGGGTGATATTGATTACAACAAAATATTAAAGTGGATGGCAGCTGCTGCGGGTATTACTTTTGGACTAGTAGTATTGGTTAATTTATTAACTGGTCGTGGTGCAAATGATTTTGAAATGTGGCGCGGCAACGGTTATATTTTTAGAAAATCGCTGGGCTTCACTCATCCTAACGTGGCAATGCAATTATGGTTGGCAGTAGTACTGGACTTTTGTTCTGTTAAGCGACATAAATTTATACGTGTAGCTAATTTGGCAGTGGGTTATTTAACTTACATTATTTATACGCAAACTCAATCTAGAACCTCAACTTATGTTATTTTGCTTTATTGTGTTATTGCGTTTATATTAGGAAGTAGAATCTATCTTAGAGTTAATCGAACCGTTTCAAAGTTAGTGTGTCTAATTCCAGTTGGTATCTTTGCTATCTCTTTGTGTACCTTATTTTATCGATATTCACCGCTGCTGAATAATCTTCTCTCAGGCAGGTTAGCGTTATACAAACAATTTTATGCAATGTATGGTATTCATTTGTTAAAAACTCCTGAACTAGAATCAGCAATGTTTGATAATGGTTATTTGCAGGCACTACTTGCAAAAGGAATAATTTTTACAATCCAATTGTTATATATTTTAGTGATGATGGGATGGAAAATTAAGAAAATGAGGATTAAAGATATTATGATCTTCACAATGTATGTCTTGCTGGGCTTCACTGAAACTTCACTGCAGCACTTTGAACTTTTTATGCCTGTCGCAATATTATTAGCATCTAGTGTACAACAGGGTAAAGATGCGAAATTGCCAGCCGAAATAAATTAAAGGTTGATACATGAAAGTTTTTAAAAACTATTTATATAATGTTGCATATCAGATTTTTATTGTACTTGTACCATTAATTACTACGCCGTATATCGCTCAAGTTGTTGGTCCCAGAGGAGTAGGAATTAGTTCCTTTACTACAGCTACAATGCAATACTTCATTCTACTAGGTAGTATTGGCATTAATTTATACGCTGAACGGCAAATTGCTTTTGTCCGTGATAACCACAAATTAGTTACGCAAACTTTTTATGAAATTTTATTTTTGAAAATTATTACAAGTATTTTATCGTTTTTATTATTTCTGATTTTTTTGTCATGTATCCGGCAATATCATATCTATTATTGGGCGCAATCATTTTCACTTCTTGCATCTGCTCTTGATATTTCATGGCTTTTTATGGGCGTGGAAAACTTTTCTGTAACTGTTATCAGAAACTTTATCGTTAAGATATTAACAGTAATCAGTATTTTTATTTTTGTTAAATCTCCAGCAGATTTAGTCTACTATATCCTAATTTCATCTGTTTCATTATTAATCGGTAATTTGACAATGTTTCCTAGTTTAAAAGGATATATTGGTCGTCCTGACTTCAAGTCGTTGGCTATTTTGCGCCACCTTAAGCCGGCGCTAACGTTATTTATTCCGCAAGTGGCTTCACAGATATATTGGGTATTGAATAAAACTATGCTGGGGTCATTAAAAAGTGTCCAGGCAGCAGGTTATTTTGACCAATCAGACAAAATTGTAAAGATGCTTTTAGGAATAGTTACGGCAACGGGAACAGTTATGTTGCCGCACGTTGCTAATGCCTTTGCCAATAAAAATTATCGTAAAACAAAAGAATATCTGTATAAAAGTTTTTCGTTTGTTTCCGCAATCTCAGTGCCAATGACTTTTGGGCTGTTAGTAATCGCGCATAAGCTTATTCCATTATTTTTAACGGTTCAATTCATTGATGTAATTCCAATTATGATGGTTGAATCTTTTGTGATTTTGCCAATCGCCTGGAGTAATGTGCTAGGTAATCAGTATTTATTGCCAACAAATCAAAATAAAAATTATACTGTTTCGGTTATTTTAGGGGCAGTTGTCAACGTGCTGGGCAATATTATTCTAATTATTTCAAATGGTGCAGTTGGTGCCGCACTGGCAACAGTTATTTCGGAAGCGGCAATAACCAGCTATCAACTTTGGGTAATTCGAAGACAAGTGAGTTTTCGTGAATTATTTTATGAGTTCGACAAATATTTACTTGCAGGGTTAATTATGTATTTATGTGTTTTAGGGCTTGACCGAATAGTTGCTACTAGTTGGTCAATGTTAATAGTAGAAGTTATAGTGGGGCTGATTGTTTATTTAGCAGTACTATTTGGCTTAAAAGCTTCAATATTAGTAGTCATTAAAAAATTGGTTAACTAGATTATTTGGAAAACAATTTTACCGCAACTATAACTAACAAGTAGCCAATAATGAAGCCTAAGCCGTTGGCGATCACGTCATTAATATCTACCCAGCGGGATGCTAATGATAGGTTATCCAAAATAAATTGGGTTACTTCAATGAAGCAGCCAATTAGAGTACCAGTGATCGTAATTAATTTTAACTGCCATTGATGTTTGGTAATTACTGCAATAATTATCCCTAAGGGAATGGTCATTAAAATGTTTAGCCAAAATCCTAATTGACCAATTTCTTGAAAGGGAACGTAAGCTACGGGAGCCTTGCCGACCATGATATAGGAAATCTGATGACTGTCAGCGGGCAGACTAACAGGTAAATTAGGCGAGAAGCATAAGTATCCTACTGCACCTATCAAGACAAGTAATAACAGCCAAGCCGCTGTGTAGAAGTGTTTTTTCATAAATTAAATCCTTAAATATACATATTATTTATTGTGAAATTTTAACCGTAATTATTATATTTATAAACTAAAAACGACTTCTGATCAGAAGTCGTTTTCTTGATGTGAGAAACTTTTTTGTTTCCTTAATAGTTATATTATTTTTTTGCATGACCTGCAAGTATTATTTGTAATTGATTTTATTTTAGGTAAGTAAAACCGCATCGTCTTTTAATTCAGAGCCAACGTGCTTTTGGAAAAGATCCATTAACTTGGGGACAGTCATCTTTTTCTTTTCTTCGCCAAGCGAGATCGAGTGCGATACGCCCCTGATGAAGCATAATTAACCGGTTGCCGTAACGGATTGCATCTGCCATCAACTCTTAATATATAAATTATAAAATACTTAAAAATAAAGTTAATTAAATTGATGAATTACTTTGTAAAGTTGTTTGCGACAATTTGCTCGAATTCATCTAATCGTTTACTAAAGGTGGCAAAAGCATCTTCTAAGTAATCAGGTTTGGTCATATCAACACCAGCGCGCTTCATGATTTCAACAGGATAGTCACTGGAGCCAGATTTAAGATAACCAAGATAAGCTTCGCGCTGGCTGGCAGTGCCGTGGACAATATTATTAGCTAGGGCAGTTGCTGCCGCAAAACCAGTGGCATATTGGTAAACATAAAAGTTATAGTAAAAGTGAGGGATCCGAGCCCATTCTTTAGCAATGTCACCGCCAGGTTCAACACTATTGCCATAGTAACGCTGGTTCAGATCACCATAAAAATTGTTAAGGCGATCAGCAGTCAATGGTTCACCATTAGCATCTTGCTCATGGATAAATTGTTCAAATTCCGCAAATTGGGTTTGTCTAAAGAGTGTTCCTTTGAAGGAATCAAGGTAGTAATTCAGGACAAAGGCGCGGGTCTTAGGGTCAGTAACATGATCCAAAAAGTATTCTGTGAGAATATTTTCATTAGTTGTTGACGCAATTTCAGCGACAAAGATAGGATAATCACCGTACACGTAAGGCTGAGTTTCACGTGTGTACATGCTGTGGACGGAGTGCCCAGTTTCATGAACCAGTGTGTAGAGAGAATCGATATTGTCTTCCCAATTGAGTAATTCATAGGGGTCGGTATCGTATGAGCCGCCAGAATATGCACCTGTGGCTTTATTTTGCGATTCAACGACATCAATGACGCGGTTATTAAAAATGTAGTCAACATGTTTTAAGTAGTCAGTACCTAGTGGGGTCAAAGCCTTTTTGGCTTCTTGCTTGGCTTCATCAAAGGTGTAAGCCATTAGCGGCTTACCAGTTAATGGCACGTACATGTCCCACATTTGCAAATCATTTAAGCCCAGGATTTTTTGACGTAAACTAACGTAGCGGTGGAGCAGGTCAAGGTGGGCATCAACTTCCTTAATTAAAGTATCATAGACCACAGTTGGGACGCCATTTTCATGTAAAGCGGCACTGCGTGCAGAATCATAATTATGTACTTTGGCATTATAATTATGTTCTTTGACAACACCAGAAAGTGTTGAAGCCAGCGAATTTTCGAATTGACCGTAAGTAGCGTACATTGAGTCAAAGGCATCTTGACGCACGTCGCGATTCTGCGATTGAATTAATAAAGAATATAAACCATCGGAAAGCTGCACCATGTCACCATCATCATTTTGGACGTAGCCGTATTCCATATCGGAATTGGTAAGGACATTAAAGGTATTTTCGGAAGTGCTCATGGCATCGCCAGCATCGGCCACTAGTTTTTCTTCTGCAGCTGACAAGGTGTGCGGCCGCATTTGGGTAATTTGGTCGAGCCAGTGATCGTAATTTTTAAGTTGTGGTTCGTCTTCTTTAAATTGCCTTAGTTTTGCTTCAGAAATCGCCAAAATTGCGGGATTAATAAAAGAAGTCGCAGCGTCAAATTGACTGGCTAAAGCTTGGACTTGGGCAACATAGCCTAAATAATGGGCGTTACTCGTGTCAACATCACTAGATAATGTCGCGTAAGCGTAGAGCTTTTCCAATTTACGTCCAACTGTTAAGATTTCAGTTAGACCATCATATAAGTTATGTCCTGATGTGGTAAAATTCGCCTGCAATTTGCTTAAAGTTTGTATTTTTGTTTTGACTGTTGTATATTCTTGTTCCCAGTCAGTATCAGATTTAAAAACGCGGGTTAAATCCCATTTTAATTCTTCGGCAACGGCGGTTCTTTTTGGAATTGTCATTAAAAAATTCTCCTTTTGTATATCTAATTAATGTTAATAATGATTATGCTAAAAAGCAAAAAATAAGATATTATTAATTATATTTGATAATATTTTAATTCAAGTTTAAAAGTGTTACAAATACATTGGACAGTTATTGGAAGGGAATAGATAAAGGAATGAATCCAAACTCTAAACGAAGAGAAGACTATCACCACCGCTCTTCTTTAAATCTTCATCGCAATCATGCCTTCGCGGCTCCGGCCGCTGCTTTAAAAGGGAATGCGTTTATGCGCATTGTTGGAATTGTTATGGTTTTGTGTGTTAGCTGTGGTTTAGCTTGGGCAGCACACATGTATTTTAGCCTGCATAGCGCAATTGACGGTCAAGATGGTAACACTGCAACTTCCGCGCGAATTGCTAATAAACAGCCAATTTCGGTTTTAATTCTTGGCGTTGACCAAGGAATTGAAGGTCGACATGATAAGGGTAATTCTGATACCTTAATTTTAGCGACGGCTAATCCTGATAAGAATAAAGCAACGATGACTTCAATTCCTCGTGATACTTTGGTTAATATCTTGGGTGATCCCGGCGATAAATATAATATGTTCCGAATTAATTCGGCTTATGGTGTTGGCGGCAGTAGTGCATCAATGAAGACCGTTTCGGCGCTAGTTAATGTGCCGGTTAATTATTATATCGAAGTTAATATGAAGGCATTGAAAAACTTGGTAGACGCCGTTGGCGGTGTTGATGTCAACGTGCCGTTTAAGTTTTCATATGACTGGTGTGATTTTCATAAAGGAAAGCAACATTTAAACGGTCGGCATGCAGTTGCTTATGTTCGGATGCGTCATGATGATCCTCGCGGCGATTATGGTCGGCAGATGCGTCAGCGGCAGGTAATTACAGCAGTTGTCCACAAGGCGATGTCGGTCAATACGCTTACTAATTATCGTAAGTTGGTTAAGATCTTTACTAAATATGTCAAAACCAATTTAACTTTCAATGATATGCTTGCCTTAGCAATGAACTATCGCGGCTGCATGGACAACCTGGAGAGCGGCTATATTCAAGGTCATGATGCCTGGATTAATGGCTCTTCGATTCAAGTTGCTTCAACTGCTATTTTGCAAAAAACTTCGGATCAACTGCGGACTAATTTGGGTCTTGAAACAGAAGTCTTAGATAATGATGAGACGCGGCTTAATAAGTTAAATGAGGAACGAAATAGCATCAAGTGGAAAGATCCGAATGCTTTCACTAATTATCAGATTTATTCCTCGGTTGTTTCTAACGATACTAATAATGGCAATTCGGCTAACGATTCAAATTCAAATAGCAGCAATAATATTTTTGGTAATTAACTTTTTTAGGAGGGCAAAATGCATAAAAAATCACTTTTTCCGGTTATTTATGGCTTAATTTCGGCATTGATTGCCTTTATCGCTGCCTTTTTTGTCTGCCTGCGCAGTTTTGGCTGGACGGTACCCAATGCCGGTTTGACCGCAGGCGGTTTTGCTCTTGTCTTTTTTGTTTGGTCATGGTTTCGCGGGCATGCGTCCGTTGAGATTAAGCGGATTACCAGAGAATATCACTTGTCCGACCAAGATCTGGCGCGGATCACAGGAATGAAGGCTAGTGATTTTCCGGTCTATCAAGACAAATTACAATTAATTTTGCCTAAACGTTATTGGCCGCAGGTTCTGCAGGCATTGCAAAAGTATGAACAGGAACGTAAACAGGCAGGACTATAATAGAAAAAAGCAATATTTGATTTTAAATCAGGTATTGCTTTTTTAGTTAAATTAACCCGTCTTCGACTAGGCATTCGGCGATTTCAACGGTGTTCCAAGCCGCGCCCTTAAGCAAGTTATCGGAAACAATCCATAAATTGAAGGCACCGGGATTTTCTTCATCGGCACGCAGGCGGCCAACAAAAGTTTCGCGCTTGCCAGCTGCAGTGAGCGGCTGCGGGTAGAGCTGCTCTGCTGGCTTGTCTTGAACAATAATTCCCGGCATTCTGGTTAATTGCTGTCGTAGATCCGCAACTGTTGCCTTTTTATCAGCAACTTCAATGTAGACCGACTCGCCATGTCCTAATTCGATGGGAACTCTAACGCAGGTTGCCGTGACTTTGATGTCGGGACTATCCATGTCGTCCAGTAAAATCTTTTTGGTTTCATGGATCATCTTCCATTCCTCGTGAGTGTAGCCGTTATCTTCAAAAACGTCAATTTGCGGCAGGAGGTTGAAGGCCAATGGATAGTGGTACGGTTCACCTTTAACCGGCGTAATATTGGCGGTCATTGCTTCATTATTTAGGCGCTGCTGCGCTTGGTGCAGCATTTCGTTCCAGGCTGCTTGACCAGCACCGGAAACTGCCTGGTAGGTTGAGACGATAACTTGTTTTAGCCCAAAAGCATGATAAATTGGTGCCAAGGTGATTACCATTTGGATCGTTGAGCAATTGGGGTTGGCAATAATTCCGTGGTGTCTTTTTAGCGCTTCGCGATTAACTTCTGGAATTACAAGTGGGACATCAGGGTCCATGCGAAAGGCGCTGGTGTTGTCGACACAGACGGCGCCACTTTGAACGGCAATGGGCAGAAACTTTTGGGAAACATTACCGCCAGCAGATGCCAAAACTAAATCGACGTTTTTAAATGAAGCTGGCGTGGTTTCTTCGACTGTTAAGGATTCATTTTTGAATTTTAGGACTTTACTCGCTGATCTGGCAGAAGCGAGCAGCTTTAAATTCTTAACGGGAATCTTGGACTGCGCCAATTGACTAATTAAGCGACCGCCGACAGCGCCAGTGGCTCCTAAGATTGCAACATTATAACCATTCATATTATTACTTCCTTAATTATTTAAAAACTTGGCTATTCTTATAAGAGCTTCGCGAATCTTTTCGGAGCTAGCTGCGTAGGAAAAGCGGACATAGCCAATCCCGCCCTCGCCAAAAGCACTGCCGGGAATACAACCGACGCGGGCTTTTTGTGCTAAGTCGTACGCAAACTTTACATCATCAGTGCCATATTCAGTGGGAATTTTAACGAATAAGTAAAATGCACCTTCTGGCGGAATAATCTCAAGACCTAATTGCCTTAAGCTAGTGCTAATCAGGTCTTTACGTTCAGCGTAAATTTTACTGGCGTTTTGCGGATCGGAATCGCCGTTTACTGATAATGCTTCAGTAGCAGCAGCTTGCGTCATATTGGGGACAGCGGTTACTAAAAGTCCGTGCGTGGTAGTCAGCAATTTAGTTACTTTTTGCGGGGCGACGATGTAGCCGACACGGTAACCGGTCATGGCGTGGGATTTGGACAAGCCGCTAATTAGGATTGTTTGCTTAGGAAGACAGCGCGCGATGGAATAATGCTTGGTGTCGTATATTAACTCACTATAAATTTCATCGGAAATTACGTATAGTTGGTGTTTTTCTAAGATAGCAGCCAATTTTTTGATTAAACTCTCGGGATATTCACGACCGGTTGGATTATTGGGATAATTCAAGATGATGCCCTTAGCATTAGGATGCGCTGCTAAAGTTTGTGCTAATCTCTCTGGCTGCAATAAAAAATCATCTTCAGCCGTATTGATAGTAACTGCCTTAACACCAAATAGGTGCAGCAGTGAAAAGTAAAGCGCGAAAGTGGGCGTGGGAACGATGACTTCATCGCCGGCGTTAAAGAGCGAAACAATCGTGGTCGCAATGGCTTCAGTAGCTCCAACGGTGACAGTCACTTCTGTTTCAGGGTCATAGGTTAAATTCTGTTTGCGCTTTAGGTATTCACTAATTGCGCGACATAATCTAAGATCACCCATTTGTCTACCGTAATGTGACTCGTTGTTGTTAATGCTGGCAATCGCGGCTTGTTTGACATGTTCTGGTGTATCTAAGTCTGGTTCGCCCACAGTTAATTTAATAATTCCAGGAATCCCAGAAATTTCTTGGTCAAATTTACGAATGGCTGATGGCGTTGTGGTTAGTAAACGCTGATTAGCAATTGCTTCTAAATTAGCAGCTAGTTCTGGCATAAAATGCACTCCTTCGGATTAAATTAAGTTTTCAAGACCGACAATTAGTTCATCGAGCTGCAGAACTTGCTTTAAGGCGAGTTCGACGCCAGACATGAATGAATTGCGGTCAAATGAGTCTTGTCTGATAGTTAAAGCTTCTCCCGCGCCGCCAAATAGAACCTGCTCGTGGGCAACATAGCCAGGTAAGCGGACCGCGTGAATTGGCACGCCGTAATAATCGCTGCCGCGTGCGGGATTGTTGTTAAAGTCGGCAGTTGTTTTAGGATCCCGATTTTGGGCAATTTCTTGGGCGGTTTTGATTGCCGTTCCTGATGGTGCATCTTTTTTATCGGCATGGTGCATTTCAATAATTTCGGCATTGGGAAAATATGCGGCTGCCATTTTGGCGAACTTCATTAATAAGACTGCTGACAGACCGAAGTTAGGGGCAATAATGCCGCCAACTTTGAGTTGCCTTGCCAAGGTCTGGAGCTCGGCAGTTTGGGAATCAGTTAATCCTGAGGTGCCAATAACGGGCCTAATCTGGTGCTCAAGTGCAAACTTAGTATTGGCGTAAACGGCATTAGGAGTCGTGAAGTCAAGCCAAATATCGTATTGACCGGTGATATCTGCTAGTTTAGTAAAAACTGCGGTATTTTGGTCTAAGTGGTAGTCACTTGGATCAAGGCTATTTAGGTGAGGTGACAAGACTGCTGCTAGTTGATAGTTTGGCAATTCTTGCACTAGCTTGACAGCTCGCTTTCCCATTGCGCCATTAAAACCGGCAATTAAAACTTTAATCATGCTTAATCTCCTAACTGTAATCTGATCGGTTGACTTAAATCATCATTTGGCATTCCGAGTGCACGGGCGAGTTGCTTTTGTTCATTAGCACTTAAGTTAGCGATTGGCAGGCGGCAGCCACCGGTATGAAAACCTTGGGCATTTAGCGCGGCTTTAACGCCGGATGGTGACGGAAACATGAACAAGGCTGCCATTTTAGGTGTTAACTTACGCTGCCAAGCTCCAGCTTCGGCAATGTTACCTGCATCTAATGCCTGATACATCTGTTTCATTTGGTCACCATACAGGTGGGAAGCAACAGAAATTATTCCTTGGGCACCGACTGTTTTGGCGGCAAGGCTTTGCGCATCTTCTCCGCTGAAAACTAAAAAGTCACTTAGCGCATGTTCAACCAAGTATTCCAAGTCCTCAACAGTAGTACATTGCTTAACACCAATGATTTGGGGATTTTTTGCTAGTTCTAAAATAGTAGCGTTGCTCATCGTGACGCCGGTACGTCCGGGGATGTTATAGATAATGATTGGCAGTGTTGAATGTGCCGCAATTGCGGTGAAGTGGGCAATCATCCCTCGCTGATTAGGCTTGTTGTAGTAAGGAACGACCACTAATTGCGCCGTTAGTCCTTTTATTTGGCTGACTTGTCTGCTGAATTCAATCGTAGCTTGCGTGTTGTTAGAACCAGTACCAACGATTACGGGCACACGATTGCCTGTAATTTCAATAAATTTTTGGTAAAGTTCTAACTTTTCTTCATTAGATAAGGTGGCGACTTCACCAGTGGTACCGCCAACAACAAAGCCCTGGCTGCCGTGGTCTAATAAATAATTGACTAGTTCCTCAAGCCCTGAATAATTAATCGTGTCATCATCGTTAAACGGGGTGACGATAGCTGTTAAAATTTCTGCATCTTGTAATAACATTGTTAATCCTTTCTATTAATTGTGTTGCATTCGTCTTTTTAAAAAGCCAGTCATGGTTTGCACGCCAACTAAGATAGCCCGTTCATCAGGGTTAAAGTTTGCCGAGTGCAAGGAGCCATGGTTACCGACACCTAACCAGAACATTGCCCCCGGGATATGATTAGTTAAATAACCAAAATCTTCACCGGTCATTGCTGGTTCTGTTTCGACAAAGTTGACTTGGGGTGCTTGTTTAAGATAATTAATCAAATCTGCGGTTAAGCTTGGATCATTTTCAACTGGAAAATAACCGCCTTGGTTAAAGTTAATCTCAACTTTTGCGCCGTAACTTGTGGCTATGCCGGCAGCGACTTCACGCAAGCGCTGTTTAATTAAAACAAGCATATCTTGAGTTAAACCGCGAATCGTGCCTTCGATGTGGGCACTACCAGCAATGGCATTACGGACACTGCCGGCGGTCATTTTGCCCAAAGTAATGACACCAGCCTTTAGGGGATCAATGCTGCGCGAGATAATTGTTTGCACTTGCGTGATAAATTGTGCGGCGGCAACAATCATGTCATTAGCATTTTGCGGGTAGGCGGCGTGACCATCTTGTCCGGTAAGGTCAACATTGACTTCAGTTGTTCCGGCAAATAAGGTGCCTTGTCTGGTTCCAATAGTTCCTACCGGTAATTGTGGGGTGTCGTGCAATGCGTAAATTTCGTCTAGGGCGAATATACCGCTGAAAAGCTGCTGGTCATAAGCGATTTTGGCGCCACTCTCACTTTCTTCGGCTGGCTGGAAGAAGAAGACCAGATTGTCTTGCGGCTGCTGGTTAGCAAAGTAGCTTAAGCAGCCAAGGGCAATCGTCATGTGTAAATCGTGACCGCAGGCATGCATGACACCGGAATTTTGGGATTGGTACGGGAGGTTATTTTGTTCAGTAACAGGCAGACCGTCAATGTCTGCCCGGTAACCGATGGTCTTGTTAGCGTGTTTCCCTCTGACATGCACCATAATTGCGGTTGGTAATGCGGGGAAAGTCTTAATTGTTAAAAATTCTTGCGGCAATTCGCTGATTAATCGCAGCAATAATTTTTGCGTTGCTGTTTCTTTTAAGGCTAGTTCGGGAATTTGGTGGAGCTGGCGTCTAATTCTGACTAACTCTTGTTCGTTAAATGCTGTCATGTCATCACAACTTTCGCAAACTGGCTTCTAGACCAGTTTTACTTTTAGTCTTGGTATCAACTTGTTTGATTACTTTGGCTGGGACGCCGGCAACAACTGTCTTAGGCGCAACGTCTTTCGTCACAACCGCACCAGCACCAATTACGGCTCCTTCGCCAACCGCAACACCTTCTAAAATTGCGGCACCAGCACCAATTAAGACATTATCGCCAATTCTAACGGGATCAGCTGAGGCCGGCTCAATTACTCCTGCCACAACGGCATTAGCACCAACATGCACGTTCTGACCGATAATTGCCCGACCGCCAATCACGGTACCCATGTCAATCATGGTGCCGGCACCGATTTCTGCGCCAATGTTAATTACAGCGCCCATCATAATCACGGCCTGCTTGCCGATTTTGACGTGGTCACGGATAATCGCACCGGGTTCAATGCGAGCATCAAGTTGTGTGCAATTAAGTAACGGCACGGCGGAGTTGCGGGCTTCGTTTTCAAGATGATAGTGGGTAATCTGTGTTTTATTTTGGGTTAAAAATGGCTGAACATCTGCCCAATCACCGAATAGAATTCCCATTTTGTCATCTGAAAATGCCTCAATATTTTCAGGGACAGCTAGACTTGCTAAATTGCCTTGTAAATAAACCTTAACGGGTGTCTTTTTAGGGGCATTGCTAATAAAATTAATAATTTCTTGTGCAGTTTGCTTCATGGCTTCTCCTTATGTTACTTAAAGATAATTCAGGTCTAATCTGGTTAAATCGGCAAGTGTCTCACGTTTAACAACTAATTTGGCATGTCCGTTTTCGGCGAAAACAACCGCGGGGCGACCGACACGGTTGTAGTTGGAAGCCATTGAGTAGCCATAAGCTCCTGTTGCCAAAATTGCTAAAATATCACCGGGCGCGCTTAAAGGCAGTTTTTGGTCTTTTACTAAAATGTCGCCGGATTCACAATAGCGACCGGCAATTGTCACGGTTTCAACTGGACTTGCCTGAGGATCAGCGGCTAAGACCGCCTGATATTCAGCCTGGTAAAGGGCAGGACGGATATTGTCGCCCATGCCGCCATCAACGCTAACGTAAGTGCGAATGCCAGGAATATTTTTGCGGGCGCCAATTGTATAGAGGCTATAACCAGCTTCACCAACAATGGAGCGTCCGGGTTCAATCCAGACTTCTGGCAGGGTTAAATTAGTCTGAGCAATTTCTTTTTTTAGCGTTTGGATCATATTGCGAACAAATTCTTGTGGCGCTAATGGCTGATCTTGATTGGTGTATTTGATGCCAAAACCGCCGCCAAAATTTAAAACTTGCGGCTGATAATGGTATTTTTCCTGCCAATCTGCTGCAAGCTGCACCATTTTTTGAACTAGGGCGGTAAAGCCTGCGATTGCCATAATCTGGGAACCGATATGGGCGTGATAACCGCGTAAGTTCAGTTTAGGATTTTGTAATACCTGCTTCAGTGCTTGTTCTGCTTGACCTGACTGGACATCAAAACCGAATTTGCTGTCAACTTGACCGGTTTGAATATAGCGGTGGGTGTGGGCTGAAATACCGGGCGCGATTCTAAGCATGATATTGACCGGCTGCTTTTGCTCAGGCAGCAGCTTGTTTAATAATTCCAATTCGTAAAAATTATCAACGATAATTGTGCCCACATGATTGTCAAGAGCTAACTGCAATTCCGCAAGCGACTTGTTGTTGCCGTGAAAGCTGACGTTCGCCATTGGGAAATTAGCCTGAACAGCGGTCATTAATTCGCCTGCTGAGACAACGTCTAAATGACCATCTTCTTGGTCGATAACTTGGTCGATTGCCCTAATGGCAAAGGCTTTACTGGCATAGCTAATCGCGTATTTAATGCCGGTTTCTTTGAATGCTTTATGAAATTGTCGTAATTGCTGCCTAATTAGGCTGATATCGTAAACGTACAGCGGTGTACCAAAATCATTAGCGAGATCGAGTGCATCGCAACCACCAATTGATAAATGTCCTTGTGAGTTATCGGTAACCAAGTTGATTCCTCCAAAATTAGCTAACAAAAAAGGTTCTTTTGTTTGCGCTGAAACAAAAGAACCGAATTAATATCTGGTATCAAATTGTCGGAAGCGCTCCGTAGTTTTTCTACGACAGTCCATGACTTGTTTAGCCATGACCCAGCTGTTAATTCCTGCTTGCGAATTAATGCTTCGGCAGCTTCCCCTTTTAATTAGCTTCATAGTTTTAGCAAAACTCGACTAATTTACTAATGGTCACTGCAACCTCTTCGATTGCATAAATATTATATTTTTTTGAGAATAATGTCAATGATTTTAATTTAAAAAAACAAAATTATTTACACGGAGAAAAAATATTTTACTTGCAGATAAAAAAATAAATGCTAGAATTGCACCTAAACTCGCGAAAATACAAACTGGATTTTTTTACAAAAAGGATTTGACCCAAAATGAAAGTAGTTAAGTTTGGTGGCAGCTCACTAGCAGATGGTCCACATTTTGAAAAAATTATTAAAATTATTACAACTGATCCAGAGCGCAAAGTCATCGTTACATCAGCTCCTGGCAAGCAGGATAAAACTGATTATAAAATAACGGATTTATTAATAGATTATGCACACAGAACCTTAGCTAATCAAAGTTTATCTGCTATTCAAGAGCAAATTTGGCAGCGTTATGAAGAAATCGGCAGTTATTTTTCTGTGCCAAGCGAAAAAATGGCAGTACTAAAGCAAACCCTGTTCAATTTACCAAAAAAAGAATATAAAAATAATAATTATTTATTAGCAGCTTTTAAGGCACATGGTGAGATATTAAATGCACACTTATTAGCAATAATTTTGCAGCAATTAAACTTAAATGCTCATTTTGCTAGTAGCGGCGAATTAGGCATTGAAGTGACAGCTAATCCACAGGATGCCATGATTGTGCCAAAAACTTATGACAATTTAGCTAAATATCATCTGCCGAGTGGTTATTTGGTTGTGCCAGGCTTTTATGGCTTAACAAAAAAGGGACAAATCGCCACCTTTTCGCGTGGGGGTTCGGATATTACAGGTGCTGTTTTAGCTCGCGGCTTTCATGCTAGGGTTTATGAGAACTTTACAGATGTTGATGCGATTTATTCGGCTAACCCTGCAATTGTCACGCATCCAAAAGCAATCAGCAAAATGACTTATCGGGAAATGCGGGAGTTATCTTATGCTGGGTTTTCAGTTTTTCACGATGAGGCAATTTTGCCAGCGATAGCTGGTAATGTACCAATTAATGTGAAAAATACCAACCATCCTAATCTTAAAGGGACAATGATTGTTCCGGCAAAGGACTTTCATGCTGTGAACGTAATTACGGGTGTCGCAACCGCGACACACTTCTCAGCACTTTACTTACACCGCTATCTGTTAAATAAAGAGGTCGGGTTTACTTTGAAACTGCTGCAAATTTTTTATAAGTACCATATTTCGTACGAACATATGCCATCAGGGATTGATGACTTGACCGTGATTTTCGATGATCGCCAGTTTACTGCTGGAATTCGTGAAAAGATGTGCCAAGAAATACGGACACAGTTGCAGCCCGACAGCTTAGAGTGGATTGATGATTATGCCATCATCATGGTGGTTGGCGAAGGCATGCGCAATAAAGTTGGCGTGATGGCTAAAATTATTGAGCCTTTGGCAGCCCAGAACATTGGCGTTCATATGATTAATCAGGGCGCGTCACGGATTTCAATTATGCTAGGAACTAAACGTAAGGATGCGCCAGAAGCTGTTAGACAAATCTATAACAATTTTTTCATGCAAGGAGCAGAAACAAATGATTAATATAGAAAAAGTTCATGGCTCACAAAACAGCTTCTTTTTGCTGGACCAAACTAAATTAGTTAAGCCGCTGACAACAACGGAGTTACAGAATTTGGTGATTAAGTTGACGGATAGTAAAACCGGGCTACTTGGCGGCAGTGATGGCTTGTTAGTGGTTGAACCTGCAACTGCTCCAGCAGCTATTGCGCAAATGCGCATTTTTAACAAGGATGGTTCACAAGCATTGATGTGTGGCAACGGTTTGCGCACGGTTGCGCGGTATTTAGCTGGTAAACTTCATCAGCGTGAGTTTTTGGTGCAGACCGCTGCCGCCAATTTACGGGTGCAGCAATATCCTGATTTGGCTCCTGGCGTGCCGGCTTTTAGTGTTGAAATTGCGCCGGTTTCATTTACGGCAAATGATGTCGGCTGGCATAATTTGCCGTTCACTAAAATTATTAATCAGCCAATTCCGGCTTTTTCTGCTAATTTAAAATTTACGGCACTAGCAGTACCTAATCCACACTTAATTAGTTTTGTGGCGGATATTCATGAAAGTCATGAAATTTTAGGGCAGTTGGGGCAGGAACTAAATCAGCCCAATCAGTATTTTCCAGGTGGGGTAAATGTTAGTTTTGCGCAAATTTTAGCTCCTAACAAATTATTTGTGGAAACATATGAGCGCGGCGTCGGCTTTACTAACGCCTGTGGAACGGGAATGTCAGCGACCAGTTTGGCTGGTCATTTAGCTTATCCAGAGCAGATAGCTGCCGATGAATTGCTAACGGTTTATAATCTGGGCGGTTTAGTGAAGACAAAAATTCATTCAAGAGTTAATGGCTATTGGATTGAACTAATTGGTAATGCGACGGTTACCCACCAGATATACCTTCCAGAAAAATGCTTGCATGAAGCAGAATTTGAACAGCAACAGGTTAGTTTAGTTGAAACTGATGAACAGGACGCATATTTAAAATTTGTGTCTACTTTCAAAAATAGCTAAAAAATTTGTTAGAACTTGAAGAATTCTGGCAAACCTTTTTGAGCAAATAAAAATACCCAATTACAATTGAATTTATAATTAGGTATTACCAGTTGGATAAGATATTTAATAAAAGCTTTTTGAAAGAAAATATGCTAGGCTAACAGCCTAGCATGTTTTCTGTAAGTGATTTAATGAATAGAGCATATATTTGCTCAATCCTGCTAGGTGTTTAATCTAGCAGGTAATTAAATCTATTATTATTAGTATATTCACCTTAAAAATAGTATATTTAGTATTACTACTTTGTCTTCTGTAATTAATTAAAGCATAATTTATTGTGACATTCAATACTGAATTATAAAAATACTAATTATTATGCAATGGCGCAATGACAATCAATATTTTTCGTGATACTACAAACAGTTAACGGCGGTCAGCTTTTTGTTCGAGCTAAAAGTGCGACTTTATTATATACTAGAACGAGTTGTTTTAGTTCGAAAGGGATGGACGATGAGTTTACTAACGGTTAAAAATCTTGGACAAAGTTTTGTGGATAAAACCTTGTACGAGGATGCGAATTTTGTCCTTAATAAAGAGGACCACATGGGGGTCACGGGACAAAATGGGGTTGGTAAATCAACCTTAATTAAGATTTTAACGGGCGAGATGTTACCAGATGAAGGTCAGGTTAAGTGGCAAAACAAAGTTGATGTTGGCTACCTTGACCAGTATGCCAAATTAACGCCCGGGGAAACAATCCGTGGCTTTTTGCGCACTGCATTTGCCGCGCTATATCAAAAAGAAGACGAATTAAACGGACTTTATGCTAAATATGCTGAAAATGGCAATGATGAGTTATTAGAAAAGGCTGGTAAAGTTCAAACTTACTTAGAAGAAAATAATTTTTACGGAATTGATACCGAGATTGAACGTGTTGCGTCGGGTTTGGGACTGGCAGAACTAGGTTACGATCATGATGTGGCGCAACTTTCTGGTGGTCAGCGTTCCAAAATTATTTTGGCCAAATTATTACTGCAAAATCCGGATGTCTTATTGCTTGATGAGCCAACTAACTATCTTGATGTGTCACACATTGATTGGTTAGTCGACTACTTGAATGACTTCATGGGCGCGTTTATTGTGGTCAGCCATGATTATGACTTTTTGGGGCGGATTACCAACTGTATTATTGATGTTGATGTCGGCACAATTACACGTTATACGGGAACTTTGAAGCAAGCGATGCGACAAAAAGAAGCTAACCGTGAGACCTATCTCAAGGCTTATGCTAACCAGCAGCGTAAAATTGCCAAAACAGAAGCCTATATCCGTAAAAATAAAGCGGGAACGCGTTCTAAGAGTGCCAAATCACGTGAACGGCAGTTAGCTCACATGGATGTTTTAACACCACCGAAATCTAACCGACGTGCGCGATTTGAATTTCCTTATGTAGCAACAGCATCTAACTTGCTATTGCAGACGCAAGACTTGGTAATTGGTTATGACCACGCGTTAGTTAAAGAAGCATTTAACTTTTCTGTTGGCGGCAATGAAAAGGTGGCAATTACTGGTTTTAACGGAATTGGAAAGTCGACCTTGCTGAAAACCTTGTTAGGACAATTAAAGCCAATTTTTGGTGATTTTGAATTGTCAACGACGGCAAAATTAGCTTATTTTAAGCAGGATTTAACGTGGCCGAATAATAATATGACGCCGCTGCAATATTTGCAGGAAGAATTTGAACGGCAGAAGCCGAAAGAATTGCGCGGTGCTTTAGCACGCATGGGTGTGACAGCACAACAGGCAATGAGCCCGTTAAAGAAGTTATCCGGTGGTGAGCAGGAAAAAGTTAAGCTGGCGAAGATGCAGTTTGAGCCAGCTAACTTGCTTTTCTTAGATGAGCCAACCAACCACTTGGATCGTGATACCAAAGATGCGTTGCGCAAGGCAATTGTTAATTTCCCTGGTGGGGTAGTTATCGTTAGCCACGAGCGCGACTTCTTCGAAGGCAACTGGGTAGATAAGACAATTGACATTGAAACGATGAATAAATAGACGAAAGATCAGGTAAGCTGATCTTTTTTTATTAATCAAAATTGACCTTCGGTCATTTTTGCGTAATAATATTGTTAAATTGAGGTGAAAAAATGCCAAATATTCATACAACGCAGCAAAAGCAAGCTAAACGTGAATTAATTATGCAGGTAGCGATGCAGCTTTTTGCTAAACAAAGTTATACCCAGATTACGATGAAACAAATTGCTGATACAGCAGGCGTAGCTAAGGGCACAATCTTTAACTATTTTGCGACCAAGGAAGACCTATTTATGAGTATCCTGCTGGAAGATTATTGCAAGTTCTTTACTAAAATTATCGAACTGGTCAAGCAGCAGTCAGAAGTAACGCAATCAAACTTAATTGAATTAATGATTAGTTCCACGCGGGCTTTAATTAATAAACACGCGGAGCTAGTCAGGCTAAATGCGATTCGTGGTCCAGTCTTGGAAGGCAAAGCCAACATGGCGGAGACGATTAAGCGCCGTAATGAGCTGTATGCACTTAGCCATGAACTTGGGGAGTTATTGGCAGTGAAGAGCAAGCAGTTATTAACGCCGGGACAATTTAGTCATTTATTCATTATTCAAAGTGCAATTATCAGCGGCTTACTGAACATGTCTTCACTTGCTAGTTTTAATCATCAAGAAGTTGCCTTAACTTACCCGGACTTTGCGATTGATTTAGTGGGGGAAGCCGAAGCCCAGATGCGATATTACTTAACAGGATTTTTTAAGGAACAAACAGATAATGAAACAAGCACAAATTCGTAATTTTGCCATTATTGCCCACATCGATCATGGTAAGTCGACATTGGCTGACCAAATTATGGCGTTAACCAAAACGGTCAGTGAACGTGAATTTAGTGACCAAATGCTGGATGATATGGAAGTTGAACAAGAGCATGGTGTCACCGTTAAGGCAAGAACGGTGCGTAACTTTTACCAAGCACAAGACGGTCAGGAATATGAATACAATTTGATTGATACTCCCGGTCACGTGGATTTTAATTATGAAGTTGCTAAGAGTCTGGCAGCTACTGAAGGGGCACTGCTGTTAGTCGATGCCACCCAGGGGATTCAGGCACAAACAATTGCTAATTATCGCATTGCCAAGAAGAATAACTTGGCGTTAATTCCGGTGATTAACAAGGTGGATATTGCTTCAGCCGATGTTGCCCGCACGCAGCAGCAATTACTGGAGTTAGACAAGTCCTTTACGCCGGAGCAGACGCTATTGATTTCTGCTAAAACTGGTCAGGGAGTCCCCGAATTACTTGAAGCGATTAGAACGCAGATTCCTGCACCCCAAGGGGATAATCAGGCGCCACTTAAGGCATTGGTCTTTGATTCGGTCTATGATGCTTACCAAGGAGTAATTATTGATGTGCGCCTGATTGACGGGCAATTATCGGCTGCAACTGACTTACAGTTAATGCAAGCGAAGGTGTCATTTCGCCCTAAAGACATTGGGGTATTGACACCTAATATGCAAACTCAAAAAGGATTACAGGCTGGTGAAGTTGGTTATATTGTGACTGGCATCAAGGACCCGAAAAAAATTCGGGTTGGTGATACTATTACCACTAAGATAGACCCGACTAAAGAGGCACTGCCAGGTTATGAACCGGCCAAACAGTTGGTTTTTGCTGGGATTTATCCTAAGAACAATGATTTTCCAGCATTAAAGCAGGCACTTAATAAATTGAGTTTAAATGACACGTCCTTTTCCTTTGTGGAGGAGCGTTCAGAAGCTTTAGGGCAGGGATTTCGCTGTGGCTTTTTAGGAACCTTTCATTTAGAAATTATTCGCGAACGCCTGCAGGATGAGTATGGTATTGATGTCTTGACAACGGCTCCGAACGTAACATACTTTGTCTACTTAAAGAATGGTCAAGAGATGAAAATCAATAATCCGGCGCAGTATCCGGCTTTCGGCTTGATTGACCACGTAACAGAGCCATTTATCAAGGCTGAAATTATGACGCCGAGTGCGACATTAAATGCCATTTTGAAATTAGTAGAGCAACATAAGGGGATGCTGCTTGACCTAGATAACGATGAAGCACAAATTTTGGTAACAGTTAAGATGCCTTTGTCAGAAGTGGCATATCATTTCTTTTCTGAATTAAAGTCGGTGTCACATGGTTATGCCACGCTTAATACAGAGTTCTTGGACTATGAGGATGCAGACCTAGTTAAAATTGAGGTGGATATTAACTATGCTCCAGTTGACTCACTTTCATTTGTTGTTCACCGTATGGACGCACCGCAAATGGCGCAAAAATTGGTCAAGGAATTGAAGTATACAGTGCCGCGGCGGCTTTATCCGACACCAGTTCAAGCAATTGTTGAGGGCAAAGCGATTGCCCGAGTTGATGTACCGCCGCTGCGTAAGAATGCGGCAGTTGACGGCAATCAGCGCAGTGTCTCTAAAAAGGCAGCTCAAGGCGAAGTTAAATTACCACAGGAAGTATTTAATGTAATTTTGGAACTGTAAAAATTTGTCAGTTGCGCTAAGCCATAATTTGAGTATAATAAGTAATACGAGCCGACAAAAAACGCGAGATGCGTAATTTTGTTACGAGGACACCCGTCTTAACTGACAGGTACGGGAAGTGCTGGTGTTTGGTCTACCTGATGTGAACAGAAGTAGCCAACTGTTTTTGTGAAAAATAGCCTCGATTAAAAAGAGCAAGTTCTTAATTGAACCTGCTCTTTTTTGTTATTTGATGTATAACGCCTGCTTGCCCTGCTGGTTATAGCTCCGCTCTAAATTAGCCCACGGAATTTTCTCGTTCTTATGACCAAAAGGATCATTAACAAAAATAATTCGTGCTTTCTTATTAAAGCCGGTAATCACACAGGCATGTGATGATGGCGTAACGTGGACATTGCCTTGAGCTGTATGCCAAGTTTGCATGTCACTGACATGATTAAAGTTAGTTGTGGTAATAATCATGACGGGGTGACCAGTTGAGACCAATTTCATTACTTGAATAAAGTCATGCCCCGTAAAATTTTGAATGCGGTTAGTATATTTTCGCGCTACTTGCTCTAGTGGCTCATTATAAACGCACCAACCAGCGTTGGTCTGGCTCATGTAACCAACAAAGCCCTTATGAGGGTTGCCACGATATTGACCATTGTCGGTAAATGAAGCAACGTGAGCAATATTTTGGGAGAGGTCTAGCTTGGTAACTTTGATGCCATAATAGTTTAACAGCATACTTAAAGAGGTGACTTCGCAACCATTAGGAAGGTCAGGATACTGGCTTTCTAGTGGTACGTCGAGTTTTTGCTCAGACTTTAGGGTTAGCCAGGCATATTGATTACGCCAACTTTTGGAATTAAAGGCAAAAATAAGTGCTCCAAGAAGTAGGAGCATCATTAATAAAGATAAATATTTAGCAAATGATTTTTTGTTTTTCATAAGTGCTATTTAATCATAAAAAGCTAGCCATAACCAAAAAAGCGCTCAACTTAATGAGTGCTTTTTTGGTTATTAATTGAAGGTCAGATTAGTGATGACTTGCACCTGAAAATGCGTCCATCGTGTGATCTTCGCCCTTAACAGGCATTCCTTCAACGTCCATTCCTGGGCAGAATACTTCGTCCATTGGCACGCCTTTTTCTTCGGCTAATGCTGTGTTCAAAGTCTTCATATCCATCAAATGATACTTCTTGTCTGGGTCTTTTGGATCAACAATTTGAATTTGAGCCATCATACCAGCATCTTCGTGTTCGATAATGTGGCAGTGGTACATGAAGACACCAGTGTTTTGGAAGTAAAGCTTGATGCGAACAGTTTCTTTAGGAGCAACTTCAATGGTATCCTTGTAAACGCCACGTTCATTAGGATATGGTTCATGACCATTACGTGATACTACTAAGAAGTGAGCACCGTGAACGTGGAATGGGTGCAACATACCATGAGCCTTATCATTGGTGTTAGTTACGTCCCAGTATTCAGCGTCCATTAAGTTTTGCTTCATGTCAATTCTTTGCATGGAGAACAACTTACCGTTAATTTCGTTGTGGTTGTCCATAGTAACATGAGGAATTGGTGCATTTGGATTTACAACTGGGTCATGTGGTGTAAATAGGGTATCAGGAATGACACTGTCATCTTTTTCATATTGGTGAATTCTAAATTCAACTAATTTGAAGTCATCAGTGTAAAGGTTAACAATGTCGCCTTCCTTATAGTCACTAAAGTCAACAACTACTTGTTGACGTTCACCGGGTCCAATTAAAACCTTGGTCATCTTAACTGGGTGCTCTAAGAATGAGTCATCACCAGCAATTTGGGTCATAACTAAATCGTTGTCGAAGTGTAATCTCCATTCACGACGGTTAGAACCGCCTAAGAAGATTAAACGTACTTTTTGCGTAGTAACATCAACGTAAGGCTTAATAACACCGTTGATTACAGGGTTATCACCGTAAACACCCATTGCATTATAGTCAGCCTTGTAGTCAAATTGGTTATCTTCGTGGAAAGTCCGATCCTGCAAAATAATTGGGAATTCGTCCTTGCCGTAAGTCTTAGGAATTGGCAATTCAGCTTCGTTAGCATCAGTTACAACAACACCCATTGCAAGTCCCATCCAAACTTGTGAAGCAGTTGATGGACATGGGTGAGCATGCAGCCAAGTAAGAGCAGCTGGTTGGTTAACAACGAAGTCAATGTGCTTTTCTTCACCTGGATAAACTGGTGAGTGGCAAGCCCCATCGTTACCTGGTCCAGAAACTTCCATACCATGCCAGTGGTAAGTAGTTAATTCTGGTAAACTGTTCTTCAAAGTTACGTGAACATGTTGTCCGCGAGTTAAGACCATTGTCTTACCAAGAACTGGGAAGTTGTAGCCCCAAGTATGGGTCTTCTTGCCTGGTAAGAATTGGAAGTCACCTTCTTGTGACTCAATTGTGTACCAAACATCATTGTTTTCAGCTTTATCTGGTTCCAATACTGGTGGAACGATTAATGGTTGAGCTTCAACATTGTCAGGGATAGTGAGGTCTTTATAACCCATACCGTGATTTCTGTCAAAGTCTTCTGAATCATAGAAATAATCTGTGTAAACTTTATCTGACATATTCTTCTGCCTTTCAGTTAAAAAGTTTTAGTAAAAAAATTTCATTACGCTTACAATTTACTCTTGGTGAAAACGCTTGTAAAGTGGTTAAAATCATGATTTTATGCCAATATTATAAAATCCACTCGTTTTCAGAAAAACTGCTGACAAATGTTATTTAATTAGGAATAAAAATATGTTAAAAGCAATGGTATTCTTGCCTTAAGCAACTTGTTTTATTTGCTTACAGAGTTACTTAATAAAGATTAACGTTTTTTAAAAATAAAAATAAATAAATTGTTTTTACAGCCGATGTTGAGTATCGTATAGAAGAATAATAAATTAGATTACACAATGAAAAAAGGAATTTTTAGTTTGAAGATTAATTTGAAAAATTTAACTGAAAAAATTGAACAAGAAGATTATTTACAAGATTTGGCAACTATTAAGTATGCCGATTTAAATAAGTCGAAGGCTAAAATTAAGGAAGCTGCGGCTAACATGGTTAAGGAGACCGCTGCGGCTGTTAAGAAGGGGTCATTGAGTCATATTGCACTTGAAGTAACTGGACAGCGACCAGTGACTTTTGCCTTGGAAACCAATATCATCAATTTGCCGTACAGTAATTACAAAAAAATCAGCAACTTTTTTGAAGAAGGACAAGATTATCCAATCGACATTTACTTTGAGACTGCGTCAGATTATCTAAATGCGTCGAAATTTCGCATTGACCAATTAGCAACTGAAGCTGAATTACAAGATGAAGATACGGTTATTACGAAGTTAGCGGCTGCAATTAGTGAAAAGCTTAAGCAGGTGCGCGAATATGAAAAACCGGCACCCGCAGTAAAAAAAGCGCCAAAAAAGACGGCGGCATCTAAAACAACTGCTAAGAAGAAAACAGCAACTAAAAAGCCGGTAAAGAAGTCTACTGCCAAGTCCAGTAAAGCTAAGAGCAAAAAAGAGTAGATTACTAATGAAGGTTGAATATGAGCGTTCAGGCTGCAAGCAATTTTTTAAAAAGCACAAGAACGAAGTCAAGCTAATTAAGCACTGCATTGAAGAAGCATTGACTAGTCAGGTTGAAACTGGAATGACCAAGGTTAAGCGGGCAGCAAGTCAGCGAGTGAATGGCGACTGCATTTATGAGTGCCGGGTAAATCTAAAAAAGACTGGGTCGGCGCGGGTTGCCTTTATTGTTGATGAGCATAGTTTAATTACCGTTATCTATATTTCGTCTACTTTGCAAAAAGATGCCTTCACGCATTTACTTGAGCGCAATTTAAAAGAAAATCATTATTCAGCTTAGTGAAAAAGATTGGCAATTTTGCCAGTCTTTTTTTAGTAGATAACTATTCAAAATGAACTTTTTACAATATAATGGAAGCAATCACAGGAGGATTTTTATGTTTAGCTGGAATCTACTTGGCATCTTGTTATGGGTAATTGTTATCCTTTATTTTGTATTTGTAGTGCAGAATATTCGCAAGCGCCGAATTAGGATGATTATTAATAAGCACCGCCGCTTTAGTTGGCCTAATTTTTTACTGGATATTGTTGAAATCGTGGTTTTATTAGTTGGGATTGGCGGCTTATTTGCCAAAGCCATGTTGGATAATCCCGATTTAGATGATACTAGTAAAATCTCGTCAAATATTGTTTATCAGCCGCTGGTCATGGACACGGGAACTGGCAATTCAAGCTACGTGACGATTAACTCCAAGAAGAAAAAGATTGGCACGCAGACTTATACCTTTTATCGTGCTGGTAAACGGGTCAAAGTTTCTAGTGAATTTGCGACAGTGGCTTACGGCAAGAATCCGCTGGATTTGAATGCAGAGCGGGTGCCGTATAGCGTTAAGCAATTAAAGCGAATGGATAAGAAGTATCAGCGAGCCTATGTTGCTACTTATACCGCAACTTACAAGAAGATTTGGCAGAATGGAATTGGGATGCACGCGGGACGCAACGCGATGACCTACTATTTGATTAGAATTCCAGATGCATCATTTATTAAACAAAAATAAAAACGGCGACTTCAAAATTGAGGTCACCGTTTTTTAGATGATTAATTATTTTTGGCTTGCTGGACCTGTCTAAGTAAGTTGCCGTCAATAAAGGCGAGTAAGAAACTGGCGGTTAAAAAGTCCAGCACGTTACCTGAAGAAAAGGCTGCAAGTAGAACAAATAGACTGGATAGGATGAGCGAGCTCACGAGGTAGGTGCGTGCTGCTCGCCATCTGAGCCATTGGTAAAAAGCATATGCAAGTACGACTAAATATGGTCCAACAAACAGCAGCATTCCCAGCCAGCCGAGTGCATATATTTGTGCTGAAAAGTCACGTTCTAAATTAAAGATATTGTTTTCTCGAGTATATGAAATACCGAAAAATTTATCTAAGCGATTATTATTAGTCTTAACAACTTGATTGAGCATAGCTTGTTCGACATGGCGGTTCTGCATGCGTGTTTGACCAGGTTCATTCATGATTTTAAGCCAGAATTCAGGATCATATTGGTAAGGGTAGCTCTTGAAGACAAACTTGGGATTCAGGGCATAAGCCTGATAATTGTTTTTGATAAAATCCCGTAAAAATTGCTCCCGCTCCTTACCTTGGGGATGTTTGGCTAAGCCAGCTTTTAATTCACGTGTTTCATTTGTTAAATCGTGATCGGATTGCTTGGCAAGGTAGATTTCATAATTATAGCGTTGAATGGCAGGACCAAACGGTAGAATTACGAGTGATCCAAGCTCAATTAAGATGGCAGTTAACAGTGCCCAGCCGCCTTTTTTAACGTCCTTAATAATGAATTTATGGAAGGCAAAGAGCAGACAGCTAATGATAATGCCGCCAATTAACCCAATTGCTGCGACTTTAGTGCCGATTTCAATCATAGCAAGTGCTTGGACGACATTGAGGGTGACGATGTACCAATTAAATTCGGTAAATAAATAGTAGAGCATTAATGGCAGCAGCATGAAGAGAACAGCCGAGATCATATTGGTAAAGTTAAAAAAGCCCTTGGAAGCCATGTGTGAGTAGCCAATATTAGAATTGAAGAACCACATAAAAATATTGGCACTGATTGTTCCAGTTTCGTAAGACTTGAGGGAAACGATAAATAAATTAGATAATATAATTGTTCCCGAAAAAAGTCCGGAGACACCTTCAATTACCAGCCGCAGTTTTCTTTGACTGAAATTAAATTCATCGGTTAAAAATAAGACAATCAGCGGTAATACCATTCTAATTAAATAAAAGATTTCGCTGGTCGTTGAATAGCCGTACCCTGTGGGATTAACACTGGTAAAGTTGCGCACATGAATTAGATGCAGTGCCGAATAAATGACAAGTAGAGCCAAATAGACTAATAGCCACTTACGCTGGGCAAGCTTGGACCATGACTTTTTCTGACTTAAAAAGAGCCCAAGCAGGACGCCAACAGCTAGAATCCGAATAATTGTTGGCAGGGTAAAGGGCAGGACATTGGCAAGCTGACCATGGTAAAACCAATATAAGTCCAAAAATGGTTGACTGAGAATGAACCAAAATAAAATGGTTTTTGCTTTTTCTTTCAATGTTGTTCTCCATTTTAAAATAATTATTTTGTTAGCCTAATTTTAGGCAAAAAAAGTGTAAAAAAAAAGAGCAGTGAGATAAGATCACTGCTTTTTAAGCAAAAAATATTTTTATTTTGCTTTTTCGTCATTTTCTTGGTCGTCTTCTTTAGCCTTAGCGATTTTTTCAACTTTGACGTCATTATCAGCTAAAGATTGAATTTCTTTAACCTTACGCTTTGGGGCTGCTTTTAGATTTTTGAAGTTGACAACGAGCTTGTTGTTTAAGTCACCGATGGCAGTTTTATCGGCTTCATCGAAGTCAATAATTTTTAACATAGCAGAATTTTCGTAGGTCTTTTCTACTTTACCGATAAATGGCTTGGTAAGTTCTTCCTCTGATTTTGCGCTGACAATGTCACCTAATTTTACATCTGCTTTTTTCAAAATGCTTCTTCCTCTCTCTCCCACGTTTCATTATAATAGAAAGATATTATTATAAAAGTCAATTGTTTTCAAGTAAAGGGAGTCTAGATTTTGCGAAAATTAATATTAATTGCTGGTCCCAGTGGTGCGGGTAAGACAACGATTTCGGAATATTTGACGAAGGAATTTGGCATTCCGCGGGTAGTGACGCATACTACAAGACCAAAAAGACCGGGCGAAAAGCAGCATCAAGCCTATCATTTTGAAGATGATACATCTTTTAGTAAATTACACTTTTTTGAGCATGTACGGTACGGGTCGTATCAATATGGCTCAAGTAAAGAAGCACTGGATTTTGCTTGGCAAAAAAATAATCTAGTATCTTTAATTGTTGATATTCAGGGAGCTGAGTCATATCTTAAGCAGTTAAAACAGCAGGTCTACTTCTTGTACGTCACAACCAGCAGTAAGCAGGAACTGGAAAAGCGGCTGTTTGCTCGCGGGGATGATCCAGTCAAAATTCAGGAGCGAATGAGTGGTGATGAGTTAAATCAGCTGCCGGATGAGCTAGCATCAAGTGCTCATGTTTTAGTTAATGATGATTGGTCTACAACTAAAAAATTGCTAAAGGAAATTATTACAAGTCTTTAATTAAGCTAGACTTTCTCTTTAATTCGGCTAAAAACAGACTATAACTGAATTCTCATGATTTTGTAGCTTGTTTGACATAAACGTGTAACATTTGATGGGTAATATATAAACTGACAGTTGAAAGAGAAGAAACGTTTAAACTATTAAAATCAAAAATTGTAAGTTGGAAGAAGAGAGAGAATTTTGAAACACAAACATAGTTTAATTAAGTTAATTACAGTTATATCATTATTCTTTGTTGGCAGTAGTACTGCCGTTTCTGCGGTTGCTAGTTCAAGTGAAGTTGTTAGTGCTAGCGCAGTTACTAAAAAGCGTAATGCCGTTGCCAAACTTGCTAAAAAGCAAGTCGGCAAAAGCTATGTTTATGGTGCCACGGGTCCTTATTCTTTTGATTGCTCAGGGTTAGTTCAATATGTCTTTCGCAAGGCTGGTAATACTACATTGCCAAGAACAACTTATTCACAAGTTACAGTTGGTAAGAGTGTATCTTTAAATAACCTCAAGAAGGGTGACCTACTATTCTGGGGATCTGCTGATGCACCATATCACGTAGGAATTTGTGTGGGTAACAACAAGTTTGTTCATGCCGCAACTCCAGATCAAGGTGTTAAGGAACAAACAATTAGTACTTACTTCTATCCATCAGCAGCTAAACGTATTCTTAATTAAGTTAACGCTGTAAAATCTTTTTTAACAATTACAATTAAATTTAACTGAGCCTTTTTAGAAAATATTATTTCTGAAAAGGCTTTTTTACATACTAGTATCTATTTTGTAATATTTATGTAACATAACACGAGTAAAATTTACAATGTAATGATAGAAGTGTAACAATGATGGTTGGCTTGTAACAACTATCTGATGTAATTGGGAGAATTTGATTTTGAAAATTAAGAGTAATATAGCTAAATTCACCACAGCTGCAGCTCTTGCCGTTACAGGTATTGCGACTGTCAATGCTGTTAATGCAAATTCTACAACTTCCAGTGTTGAAGCTGCGACTGAGAAGGTCAAGGTTAATTATGTTCCAGGATATGGTGTTAATATTTGGAGCAGTTACAAAAATCCTAGCTTCACGGGTCAAAAAGTTCAACACGGAACGGTTGTTAATGTCCTCAAGAGTAAGAATGATGCTAAGGGCAATACTTGGTATAAAATTGGACCCGGTCAATGGATTGAATCGCAATATACGGTCAAGGCTGATTCACCTGTTAAACGTGAACATGTCGCAACTTCAACTAAGCAAGCTAAAGAGATTGTAAAATTAGCTAAGTCAGAAGTTGGTAAGGCTTATGTTTGGGGCGGCAACGATCCAAGTGGCTTTGATTGTTCTGGTTTAGTCCAGTACGTTTATAATCAAGCTACTGGTAAGGATGTCACGCGGACAACTTATACTCAAGTAAAGCAAGGTCGAACAGTTTCAATGCAAGATTTGAAGCCAGGTGACTTACTATTCTGGGGTTCCGCTGATGCACCGTACCATGTAGGTATCTATATTGGTAATGGCGAATTTGTTCATGCGGCAACGCCATCACAAGGAGTTATTAAAGCAACTCTTAGTTCATACTTCTATCCATCAGTTGCTAAACGGGTTCTTAATTAATCAACCCTAAATAAATTAAGACATTTAGAACAATTTTCTAAGTGTCTTTTTTCTTTATTAAAAGACATGACTTGATTAAAAATTTTAGGCGACTAAAATAAGGTTATTAAATAAATTTATAATCACTTTTCGCTACCAAAAAGGAGAGTCAATGTTAAATGAAACGTAATTTTTTAAAAATGGGCTTGGCAGCAGCTCTGACACTAACAGGCGTTGCTACTGTTGCTCCACAAAAGGCAGTTAATGCAGCAACATTAAAAGAACCAATTAAACAAGTACAGATTAATTATTTACCTGGAAAAAGCATTAAAATATGGACAAATTATGAGGGTGGACGACCGATTAATTTTAGTGCTAAAAATGCAAGTAAATGGAATGTTGCTGCTACGGCAGTCGATAAAAAAGGTAAATTATGGTATAAAGTTGGCGTTGATGAATGGATTGAGGCTCGTTATACAACTGAAGTAATGGATAATGACGCGGCAACTGTTAAAGCGCAAAAGCAGACTCCGGTGGCAAAAAAGCCTAAGAAAACCAAACCTGCTAAAACACAAGTACCAGCTACATCTAAACCTAAACCAGCAGTTACAAAACCCAAACCGGCTAAATCCAAGCCAACTGCCAATAATACTAGTAATAATGTAACCACGGTTGCTAATACGGTAGTGAATGGTAGTGCTAGTCAAAAGGCTAAGGCAGTGGTCAATTTAGCTGAAAGTCAAGTTGGTAAAGGTTATGCCTGGGGTGGCAATGGTCCTGACAATTTTGATTGTTCTGGATTAGTTCAGTACGTCTATAACCAAGCCGGTGGTGTTAATCTGCCACGAGTGACGACAGATCAAGTTAAAGTTGGCACGACAGTTGATATGAGCCAATTGCAGCCAGGTGATTTGCTTTTTTGGGGTTCAACAGACGCGCCATATCATGTGGCAATTTATGTTGGTGACAATCAATATGTTAGTGCTGCAACACCTGAGCAAGGAGTGATTTTACAGACACTTAGTTCATACTTCTATCCATCAGTTGCTAAACGAGTTTTACAATAAAATAATTAATAAAAAACAGTTAATCGCTATTAAGTCAATTAACTGTTTTTGTTTGTAATTATTTAAATAAGATATTTTTGAAATTGAGCCTGTTTTTCTGGTGCTAAACGAACGGTAACATGAACACCATCGGCTTGGTACTGCTCAGCCATTACTTGGGCATGTTCGTGCAAGTAAGCTAGTGCCTTACCATCAGTTAATGGCAATAATAGTTCAAGTTGTTCATAATTGGCGAAAATACGTTTGGTAATCAGTTGCGCCAGCATTTTGATTGAAGCTGGATCAGTTGCTGAATATAAGATATCATTGCCCTCGATTTGCGGATAATTACGCTCGGTCTTGTCAGCTTTGTTATAAGCAGTAATCATCGGGATATCTTTAATGCCAATCTCAGCTAAGACATTCTGGGTGGTACGGATCATTTGAATCATGTTAGGGTCAGCAGCGTCAACGACATTAATCAGTAGGTCAGCATCTTTTGCTTCCTGCAAAGTTGCCTTAAATGATTCCACCAGATTGTGGGGCAGCTTGGAAATAAACCCAACAGTATCAGATAAGATGAAGCTAAAATTATTACCAAGATCAATTCGGCGAACGCTGGTATCCAGCGTGGCAAACAGCATGTTTTTAACAAACACCTGCTTGTCGCTGTTTTCGTCGGTGAATTCTTGGAGTAAACCATTCATTGTGGTTGACTTACCAGCATTAGTGTAGCCTACTAAGGCAACCTTAGGAATGTGGTTTTGGTTGCGGCGTTTAGCTTTAATTTCTTCCTGACTAGTGATTGCCTTTAGTTCTTTTTTAATCGCCGAAATTTGTTTGCCAATTGTTCTGCGGTTCATTTCCAATTTGGATTCACCAGCTCCACGGTTGGCAAACCCACCGCCAGTTGAACCGCCATTCCCGCGCTGCTGGTCAAGATTATTTTCAGAAGGGTGCAGCCTGGGTAATTCATATTGCAGCCTGGCTAGTTGCACTTGTAATTTGGCTTGCTTTGAGCGAGCACGACTAGCAAAGATTTCTAGAATTAATTCGGTGCGGTCAATTACCCGTAATTTGCTTAATTTTTCTAAATTACGAATTTGGACTGGAGATAATTCATCATTGATAATCAGTACTTTGGCTTTTAGTCCGTGAGCTAGGTCCTTAATTTCATTGATTTTGCCAAGACCAAAGTATGTCCCAGCAACAACTTGGACGGCATTTTGGTGTGATTGACCAACGACTTCCATATTATTAGCCATGGTTAAGTTGGCTAGCTCGGTCATGTAATAATCAAAGTTAGGGTCATTTAAGTTGACGCCGGCAATGTAGGCTTTGATTTTTTGAGGTGTATTATCGATCATTTGCGTTCTTCCTAATGTAATCATTTTAATGGTAGGTAGTTAGCTTAATTGTAGTACAAAAGTGGCTTTCTGCGAAAGAAGTTAATTTAGACTTTTTACTAGTAAAACCTGTTTTAGTCAATTGCTTGCACCAAAAATAATGGGCTAATGTGACTTATAGATTTAGACACTTCATGTTTCAATTATCAAGAAAGCGATTACTTAGAAAGGAAAAATAATGTTAGAACAACTGAAAAAAGAAGTTTATGAAGCTAACATGCAATTACCTAAGCTGGATTTGGTTACTTTTACTTGGGGCAATGTGTCCGGGATTGATCGTGACAGCGGCTTGTTTGTTATCAAACCTTCAGGTGTGGAATATGAACAACTGAAACCTGATGATATGGTGGTGGTTAACCTTAAAGGAGAAGTAGTCGAGGGTTCGCTGAATCCATCAAGCGATACGCCAACGCATACTGTCTTGTACAATGCCTTTCCTAAGATTGGCGGTATTGTCCATACCCATTCACCTTGGGCTGTAGCCTTTGCGGCAGCCAAAATAGATATTCCAGCGATGAATACAACGCATGCCGATACTTTTTATAATGCAATTCCGGCAGCTGATGCTTTAACTCAAGCAGAAATTGCAGAAGACTATGAAGGTAATACTGGCAAGTCGATTGTGCGGACGTTCAAAGAACGAGGCTTAGATTATGAAGCGACGCCGGGAGCCTTGGTTAGTCAGCATGGTCCATTTTGCTGGGGTGAAACACCCAAAAAGGCGGTATATAACGCTAAGGTACTAGAAGTAGTGGCTGAGGAAGATTATCACACTTTGCAACTAACAAGGGCTAATAGTGAATTACCACAATACTTACTGGATAAGCACTATTATCGTAAGCATGGTAAGAATGCTTATTATGGTCAAGATAATGTGCAGTCACAAACACATGCAAAGCGTTTATAGTTTTGCTAGTCAATTAATTGCACTAAAATTGATTGCTTTGCGTTACTTATAAAGCGCTTTTATAAATGATTAAATATTTGGTGTAAGAGGATAAATAGGAGGTGAATAAATGGAATTATTAAGTCCAAAGTTTGTTTTTGCACAAGTTAAGGCTAGTTCTGCTGATGAAGTTATTCACTATTTAGCAACTCAACTTAAAGATAACGGTAAGGTTAAAGATACGTTTGAAGAAGCTGTAAAAGCGCGTGAACAAATTCATCCAACTGGACTACCTAGTGGGGAAATTGCGGTGGCTATTCCGCATACCGATGTGCAATATGTTAATGAAGCTGCAATAACTTTTGCAACATTAGATCATCCAGTTGAGTTTCACAATATGGCTGTAAATGATCAGCTTTTAGAAGTTCAAATCGTTGTTATGCTGGCTTTGAAGGATCCACATAGTCAAGTGGAAATGTTACAAAAATTAATGGCTTTATTTCAAAATCAGGAGTTACTAGCCCAGTTGCAAAAAATTACTGATAACAGGCAGCTCTATGATGCAGTAAGTAAATACATTTAAAAAGTATTATTTGGGAGGAATTATTTATGAAACCGATTATTGATTTCATTATGTATATTGTTGGATTGGGACCAACTGTGTTAATTCCAATTATTATGCTAATCTTTGGTCTTTGCGTACGCGTTCCATTTACTAAGGCATTGCGTGGCGGCTTAATGGTTGGAATTGGCTTTATCGGATTAAATGCAACTGTTTCAATTTTAACTGATGTAATGAATCCAGCTATCAAAAATATGATTCAAGTTATGCACTTGAATTTGCAAGTTATTGATGTTGGTTGGCCTTCAGCTTCAGCAATTGCTTATGGTACTGCAGTTGGTGTAAGTATGATTCCATTAGGAATTGCGATTAATATCTTAATGTTAATAACAAAGACTACTTCAACGATTGATGTTGATATTTGGGATTTTTGGCACTTTGCCTTTAGTGGTTCACTAGTTTATGCCCTGACTAAAGATATTGTGTTGAGTCTGTTTTTGGCTAGTGTCAATATGATTGTAATTATGGTAACTGCTGATAGAACAGCACCATTATCTGAAAAATACTTAGGCTTGCCGGGAATTTCAATTCCTCATGGCTATGCAGGATCGTTCGTTCCAATTGCCATTGTCTTTAATTGGATTATTGATAAGATCCCGGGTATTAATAAAATTCATATGGATGCTAAAGACTTCAATAAGAAATTTGGTTCATGGGGTGAACCAACATTGTTGGGATTCGCTATCGGAATTATTATTGGTATTTTAGCTTATGGCTTTATTCCTGGTATGACAATTGCAACTAAGTTAGGTAAGATCATGCTAATGGGTGTTACTTTATCAGCTGTGATGATTATCACCCCTAAGATGGCAGCATTGCTATTACAAGGTGTTGTTCCTGTTTCAAATGCTATTCAAGCATTCACACAAAAGAAATTCTCTGGTAAGAGAAAAATTTACATTGGAATGGACACAGCTGTTGGTATTGGTAGTCCAGTAGTATTAGCTTGTGCTACCTTGATGATTCCAGTAGCTTTACTGTTTGCCTTTATTTTGCCAGGTAATCAATTTCTACCAACCATTGGTTTAGTCGGCTTTGTCTTCATGTTTCCGTTAATTGTCTCAGTAACACATGGGGATTTCTTTAGATCATTTATTATTGGTGCAGTAAACGTTGTTATAGGTTTGTGGATTGGTACGAATTTGGCACCATTAGTTACTAAATGTGCTAGAGCTGCACACTTTGCATTGCCAAAAGGTTCATCGATGATTTCAAGTATTGACTATGGTTCTAATCCGTATCCTTGGTTAATTGTTCAAGTAGCACCATTCAAGATTGCTGCTTATGTGATTGGGATCATTTTAATTGTTGGTTTATGCTGGTGGAATAGAAAGAAAATTATTGCGGAAGAAAATCAGTTAGCAGTAAATAAAGATAAAAAATAAATTTTAATTTATAAGGAGAATACATTATGAAAAAGATTTTAGTTGCCTGTGGCGCAGGAGTAGTTACTAGTACTAGTGCAATGAACAAGTTGCAGGAAGAACTAAGTAATCGTGGAATTGATAGTGATAAGTATACTTTAGGTCAATCTTCAGTCGCTCAAGTTGAATCACTTGCGAATGATTACGACTTAGTAATTACGACAACACAATATGATAATGATGCAATTAAAATTCCAGTAATTAATGGTTTACCATTGTTAACTAATATTGGTGTTGATGTGGTAATTGATGAAATCATTGATAAGTTAAATCTTAATTAAGCCTGTAAAAATATTTCAGGTAGGGGATATGGCTACAATTGAAGGGTGATTGGTGTGACAAAAAATGGTTCTACTAAATTAATAAATGCTAACAAATTACTAGAGTATTTGGCAAAAGCACCTGATTTTATTAGTTTAAAAGAAATAATGGAAACTTTTAATATTTCGCGTAGAACAGCATTTAATTGGCTAAGTTCAATCAACCAGGAATTGCAAAAAAATAATTTAGCAGAAATTATTAACATTCCACGTTATGGTTATAAAATGCCAGATCAAACAAAAAAGGTCATAGAAAGACATAATAATAGATTACAAGTTATACCCAAATCTGCAAGAATAGTCGATAATGCACTTGATCGCCAGACAATTATTGTTCTTTATTTAATTGGCAGTGGCAAAAATGTATCAATTAATGAGTTAGCTGCTCAGTTTGCTTGTTCACGTAATACTATTATTAAGGATTTCAAAATAATTAAGTCACGATTCCCCTTATTAACAATCACTAGCTCGCGAACAGGTCATCGAATTACTAGTAGTGAAACAGCTATTAGATTGACTATTTATGAGTTATTGCTTCATCATAATAAGTTAGCATTTGCTTTTATTAAAAAATTGAACTATCCGATAGCAGCAACAAGAAAGTTAGTTGTTCAAGCTCAACAAAAATTGCAGATGAGTTTTTCTGAAAATTCTATCCAACAGTTAACTTATTGGTTAATGTTTAGCAAATGGCGAATTAGTCATTATCATAATTTGCAAGATAATGATGATGACTATTCATGGATTGCTGCCAATACTAAGGGTGTACTAAGTACATGTTCTAAATTACTTTTAAAATTAATTAATCAGGATTGTTTAAAGGGTGAAGTTACCTTTCTTAGTAAAATAATGCTTTGTTCACAGGCAACTGAAGTCACCTGCGTGAAGCCAAGACTCTATCATGATCTTGCCAATATTGCTCAAGAAATAATTTTTCGCTATGAGCAGTTAACAGAACAGCAGATTTCATATAAGTTGTTTACTAAAGTTTTATGTAATCATCTTTATGCAACTTTTTTTAGAGTCAAATTTGGGATACCTTTTTATTCAAATGAAGTCGATGAGATTAAACAGCAATATCCAGAACTCGTTAAGTTTACTGCAATTGCTTGTGAACCGCTTGAACAATATTTGCAAAAGAAATTACCGACTGAAGAAGTGGCATTAATTTGTTTATATTTTGGTTCGATTAGTAGTAAGGGCTATCAAGATTTTTCAAATGGTGATAAACTCAAGCGTGCCTCTTTGGCGGAAGTACTAGTCGTATGCTCTAGCGGCATCGGAACTTCAGCCATGCTTTATCATGAGCTTAGTCGTTTGTATCCGTTAATTAAATTTTCCCCGCCACTTGAAATTCATGATCTAGAGCAAATTTTTGCCAATACTTACCAAGCAAGGCTGATTGTAAGTACAGCGCCACTTAAAGAAACGACGTATCCGATTCCTATTGTTAACGTTAAAGCAGTTTTGACCAAGCATGATCAGAGTATTATTGAAAGTTTTTTACGTGAGAAAGTTCCTCGTAAAATTGAACATAATGCAAGTGCAGTTGATAGTTTAGTATCAATTATTAATGAATATGCAGAAGTTAAGGATGAAAATGGCTTAAGACTCAGTCTTGATAAATTTATTTTTCCTGATAATAACAAAAATGGTCGAAGTGATTTGCCAAATTTGGGTAGTTTACTGCCGGCAAAACGAATAAAATTTATTCATAATAAGAATAATTTGTCTTGGCAGCAAGTTTTACAAGTTGGTTGTGATTTACTTGAACGAGATGGAGTTGTTGACTGTTTATATTTCAAAAAGATTAGTGACCTAATCAATAAATATGGTCCGTATATGTTAATCAGTAGTAATATCTTTTTGGCTCATGCTGCTCCAAGCAGTAGTAGTAAAGCAGTTGGCTTATCCTTAGTTTTATTGGATAAGCCACTTACAATTCAATCTCGTAGTCAAAAGGCTACTATAACTTGTATGTTTGTTTTATCTCCTGGGTTACATCGAGAACATGAACGAGCACTAGAACAGCTAGTTGATATTATTAGAAGTGAAAATAACGTCAACAAATTGCTAAAAGCTAAGACTTCACAGGAAGTGAGAAAATTCTTGTTGTCATTTTGCTAATAGTGAAGAATATGTATATTTAAAAGCCTACCATTAATCGTAACTTAATTAGGCTGAGCCAATTTTTAGAAGCAGAAAAATAAATTAGCAAATAGTAGTTATTCATTGATGAGTAACTGCTATTTATTTTTTACTTGGCAAGGACTAAATAAAGTGTATAATTTATCTTCATAAGGTACCTAACTAAATTGAAAGTAGTTGAAAGGACTTGGAATAATGACACAGAATTTAAGTTACCAGACTGATGCCAAAGTGCAAAAAAATCGCTGGTGGATTTTGGTAGCAGTAGGCTTGTTTACCTTTATGTCAACCTTGGATGGGACAATTGTTAATATTGCCTTGCCTGTAATTAGCGATGACTTGCATATTTCGATGAGTCAATCTGAATGGGTAGTTTCACTTTATTTGATTGTTGTCTGTAGTTTTATTCTTTTCTTTGGCAAGTTAAGTGACTTGCAAGGTAAAATTAAGATTTTTCGTTTAGGAGCGATTTTCTTTATTGCTGGCTCATTATTATCTGGTTTTAAAGTTGATTTACTGTTTTTGCTAATTGCAAGGGCAATTCAGGCTTTTGGTGCAGCCATGACGATGGCGACCAATAACGGAATTATTACGGAGATTTTTCCGCAAACTGAACGGGGTAAGGCACTTGGGACAATTGGCTCTTTTGTAGCTCTAGGATCAATTGCTGGGCCTGGTCTTGGTGGGTTGATTTTATCGCATTTATCATGGTCATATATTTTTTGGTTAAATGTTCCTGTAGGTCTTGTTGCGGCAATTATTGGAGCAATCTTTTTGCCTAAGGACATTACTTTTACTAAGGTACCACTTGATAAAACTGGCTCAATTGCATTTGCGCTCGGAATGGTCAGCTTATTTGGCGGGATTTTTCTTGGTCAACAGCTTGGCTTTACGGCAATAGCAGTTTTATTAATGTTAATTATTGGCTTGCTCAGTTTTTGCTGGTTTGTTTATACGGAAAATCATGCAGCGAATCCATTATTACGGTTCAGTTTGTTTAAAAATCTTGACTTCTCAGTCAGTTTACTATGTGCATTATTAATTTTTATTACTAACTTTTTCTTTAATGTGGTGATGCCATTTTATTTGGAAAACGCACGGCACTTATCTCCTGGTCAAACCGGCTATCTTTTAATGATTTTGCCGCTTGTGCAATTATTTGCGGCGCCAGTTGCTGGGACGATTTCTGATAAAATCAGTCCAAAATTAATTACTTTTATTGGGTTATTACTGCTACTGGTAAGTCAAATTGGCTACTATCTGTGCAATTTAACTTCACCGATTTGGCTCTTTATTGTTAGCATTGCCATCATGGGACTTGGCAGCGGTATTTTTAGTTCGCCGAACAATTCTCTTGTCATGAGTTCAGTTGAGCAAAAGGACTTGGGCGTTGCTGGCAGCATTAATTCACTTTCTCGTAATTTGGGTATGGTAATTGGTATTTCTAGTGCGACAACTATTTTGTTTGCGGCGATGAGTGCCAAAAAGGGCGTACGGGTAACAGCATACTTACCTAAGCAACCAGAAATTTTTATTTATGGGATGCACGTTGTCTTTTTAATTTCGATTATTATTTGCCTAATTACGGTTATTTTAAGTGGTTGGCGGCTATTTAAAAAAGATTAGTATTAATTGGTTAACAAAAAAAGAACTTGGAGCATTTTATCTGCTTCAAGTTCTTTTTACTTGTAGTTTAATCTTGGAAGCCAATCATTAGACCACCATTTTCAACATAAAAACCGCAAAGTCCTTTAACTGGACGGATCATTATCTTGGTTTGTGGATATTTAGCAATAATTTTTTCCTTGAGTGTGGTAGCATCCTTTAAGTTATGGAAGTGGTCAATAATCACCTCACCACCATGAAATCCGCGTTCTTCCATGCGGTTAATAACATCTTTTAATGCCCGTTTCATGCCGCGGATTTTATCAAGTGGCTCAAGTTTGCCCTCCGTACTTGCTTGGGCAACAATATTAATCTTTAGCATTTGGGCAACTTTAGCGACTGCTGGGCTAATGCGTCCATTTAACGACAAGTTGTGTAAAGACTGTAAGACGGCTAGCAAGTGCGTGTGAGTTTGAAAGTGGGCAATTTTTTGTTCAAAATCAACAAACCGAACATGATGATTAGCCAAACGTTGGATTTCATGTAAAATCAATGACAGCTCTGGACCAGCCGACTTGGAATCAACCACAATTATTCGACTTTCGGGATGATTTTCTGCGTAAATCTTTTTTGCTTGATAAGCAGATGAATAACTACCACTTAAGCCACTAGTTACAGTCAGCATAATGGCGCGGGTACTGCCTTCTAGGGCTTTAAGCCAATCGTCAATGCTCGGGCAAGCTGTCTTACCAGCTTCAGTATTAGCTGCCATGCTGGTACTAAGTTCATTTAGGTCTAGTGTTTCATCATCAACAAAATTCCGCTGATTGATAGTGATTGTTAAGGGAACAATTTCAATGTTTTCTTTTTTATTTGGCAGTTCATTAGAACTAGAATCGATAATTATTCTTATTTTATCCATATTAGTATTCCTTATTAAAATAATACTGTTAAATTTACTTTAGCAAAATGGTACTACCTTTTATTTTTAAAAGCTATATTTTTAATTAAAATTATAGTTTTTAGTAAAGGTTTAATTTATTTATGGATTATCAGTCACAATCTGTTCTATCTGATATAATTTACTGGTACTTATAAAAACGTAAAATTACCTATGAAGCAGGGGTTTATCTGACTAAAAAGTGTCAGTATGACTAGAACTTGCTGGTTGAGAATTACGGGTGAAATAATCATGGTTAATTTTGAACAAGAACTAGCAAGCCTAAAGCATGCAGTTGACTTTCAATTATATTTACATAGTTCATGGGGACTAGAATATGAGGTGAATACAGACCAAATGTGGGCAACAGCTAGTTTAATTAAATTGGCGATTGCCGCTTATGGGCAGCAATTATTTCTTAAACAACCTAATCTTTTAGGAGAAAAAGTCACGCTGCAGTCAGAAGATATTGTTCCGGGTGGCACTTTAAATTTGGTATCGCCAAGGGTATATACTGTCAAGGACTTATTACAATTAATGTTAATTCAGTCGGATAATACGGCGACTAATGCACTGCTGACGACGTGGGGCATGGATAAGATTAATGCGTGGCTTAAGAAGAATTACCCTAACGTCTTGTTGCAGCGCCGATTGATGATGCCGCCGACAAATGGTGAAAATTTGGCTAATGCGAAAAGTCTGGGGCAGTTACTTCATGCGGCGTTTAAATATAACGATGAATATGCTCAGACTGTGCAGATAAGTATGCAGCACCAGATGTTTTATGATCGGCTGGTCTGGCCAGTGGCAATGGGCGAATATAGTCAAATTAAGTCTTACAATAAGACGGGGGACTTAATTAATTATCAGCATGATGCCGCGCGGTTAGAATTAGGCGATTCGTGGATTGAGTGTGTTGCGATGACTAAATTTACTCCCAATGAAAAATCACATGCCGTGCAGTTTTTACAGAATGTAGGTCGAATTCTTTGCCAGATGTTGACGGAGCAAAATCCGATTTAAGTTAATTTACGTAATCAAAAAGACAGATTTCTTTAGAAATCTGTCTTTTTTTAGTTAAAAATAAATTTTGATACTTGGATAATTTTACGTATTTGCAAAATTTTCGTGCAATTTTTTGCAAAAAAATTTATTCGTGTATTTACCAACTTTTTGAAAGCAGTTCAATTGTGATAAAGACTATACGTTAATCGCTTTTTTAAAAATGAAAATAACAGCGCTTTTACTGGCTGTAAGGCTAAGGGCAATGAGCAGTAAAATTGACGCTCATAAATCCACGTGTTTATAATTGCTCCCTGTTGTGCTTATTAGTTTTCAAAATATTTAGTTAATCACGAAAGGAATTTTCATATGGGACAAGGTACACACTCATCTGTGCACAAAACTTGGCGCGATAACAGATGGCTGATTGGCCTGTCTGTTGTTATCGCTGGAATTGCTGTTGCCACAGCGCAAAATAAAGTTTCGCCGGTAATGAATATGATCATTACGCAATTCCACACCAATACGTCTGTTGCTGGCTGGATTAGTTCAAGTTTCTCATTGATTGCTGTTTTGCTGTCAATGACTGCTGCTAACCTTGCTGACTCAATCGGAATTCGCAAAGTCGGTATCTTCGCTTTGATTATTACGATTGTCGGCGGCGTACTTGGTATGTTTTCAACCAATATTTGGTTCATGTTATTAACACGGGTTATTGAAGGAACTGGTGTTGGTATCGTTGCTGTTATTGGGCCAGTTTTAATTACGCAATGGTTTAATTCGAAAAACGGATTGAGTATCATTATGGCAATTTGGACATCGTGGATGACGATTTCACAAGTAATCATCTTCTTCACGGCGTCACCAATTACCAGTAATTTTTCATGGCAAGGAATGTGGGGGTTAGCAATTGCCTTCTTGATTGTTGGTTTTATTGCCTTCCTGCTATTTGTTCATCAACCACAAGAAATTGTGGAAGAACACGACAGCCGCAAGGATAACCGATCAACTGCTCGCAAGGTGCTTGATTCAATTAACATTAAGACCCAGTTTAAGGCAATTAAAGCTGCCGGTAAGTCATCTGCATTCATCGGTATTGCTGCATTCTTCTTTGCTTTATGCTCATTTACATTTGTTTCTTGGATCCAATCAGTTTGGGTTCAAAATGTACCGGGACTTTCTCGCGGTCAAATCAATACGATGCTTAGCAGCATGTACTTCTTGGAGATTTTCTTCACGATTCTTGCTGGTGTTGTTTTGGACAAGATTAAATCAGAAAACGGTAAGAAGATTTTTGGGATGACTTGTGCTGTTTTATACGGAATTATTGGTTTAGTAGCCTTTAACTTTATCCATACAACAGCTTTAGCTTGGGCCATCATTATCATTTTCCCAATTTTTGATGGTTCAATCCCAACAACAATTTATTCGCTTGCACCAATGTCTGTTAAAAAGGCACCATTATCAGCTAATGCGATTGGTATTATGAATATCGGTCTTAACGCTGGTACCTTCTTTGCAGCACCACTTGCCGGTTCAATTATGAGCATGGGTTCAAGTATGGTCGGTATTATGTTTATTATTTCGGCAATTTTAGTTGCTTTAGCATTTGGCTTTGTAACGTTGTACGAAAGTAAATAAGCTTATTATTTTTAAGAAAGGAAGTTAACAATGTTAACGACAAATTACGCATTACCTGGTTATTTAAATTTGGTCTTTATGCAAGCTGGCGCTCGGACTCCTGTTTCTGGTTATGTTTCAGAAGCATCAATGAACGAATGGCTTCGCTTTAAGACTGACAGTCAAAAAGCAGAAGTTAAGGAATACTTAGCAAGTAAATCTGCTACTGAAATTGCTGAAATGCAAATTCAAGACAATTTGGATCAATTATTTGAGTACATGGACAGAGCCACAATCTCATACGCTGGTTACCAAATGTTAATCACTCCTGAAACTTACACTCACGGTTTTAGTCCAGTTGCTCATGATTACCCATTGCACGAAAACGACAAGTTCATGAAGCAATTGCAAGATAAATGTGCAACCTTGGGCGTTTGGCTAGTTGTTGGTGCTTACTACCAATTCGAAGGTGACGACGAAGCAAGAAACGTTGCCATTACTATCAACGATGAGGGTAAGGTAGTTAACATTTACGCTAAAGCTCACCCATGGAACCCAGCTGAACCAACTCACCCAGGAATGGGCGAAGGCTTAATGCCATTTGACGGTCCAGAAGGTTCAAAGATTTCCACAATTATTTGTGCTGATGGTGACTACCACGAAATGTGGGATATTCCACGGCAAAATGGTGCCAACTTGGTAATTCGGATTTCTGCTTATATGGATCCATACCAAGAAGGAACAATGATTACTAACCATGAAGCTGCTTACCACAACAACTTCTACGTTGCTTACACTAACTTAGCTGGTCGTGATGATGGTTACCAATGGTTCGGTCACTCAGGTCTTTACGCACCGGGTGGAGCATTATTGCAACATTCAGACTCTAAAGATGCTGAAATGTTCATGGCAACTTTCAACCCACGCGAAGCTAGCTACTTACAAAATTCATCAATGATGGGTGACTTGGGCTATTTGAATGACCACCGTGGTGGTGCTAATCCAAATGCCGGTGACCATGATTACATTGGTTTTAAGGGCTTAGATAGCAGAAAGGACTAATAAAATGGCAGAATACGTTGTAGCACAATATGATTCACACTACTTTGCACAAAGTTACCGCGAAATGCTTGAAAACAGCAAACGTGGCATGATTAACTTCTTCCCAATTACTAAGGATGAATTAGTCAAGGAAGCTGCAGACTATGATTTACGTCTTGGTAATTACAAGTCAGTTAAATTAGGTCAAGTTATCAGTGAATTTGATGGTCAAAACTATCCATCAGCAACTGCTTTAACTCAAGCTTACGTTCGTTGGACAGGCTTAGGCAAGACCAACTTTGACTTAGAAGCAAAATAAATTTCTCGTATATACACAATTTTCCTAGCATAAACACACTTAAAAAAGCTTCGTAATTCAAATCTGAATTGCGGAGCTTTTATTTTGCTTGAAATTACTTAACGTTTAACATTCCTTCTTTAGCATGAATTAAGTTAGTAATGCAGGCACAATATGGAGTTGGCACGCCGTATTTTTGCCCTTTGCGCCAAACAGCACCGTTAATGTAGTCAATTTCTGTTGGGCGGTGATTAACTACTAAGTCTTGATACATTGAAGGGTAGTGATCCATCGTCCAAGTGCTTTCAACGTGTTTAACTACCTCTTTGCGGTCAAGATAGACACCTTCGCGTTCAGCAACGTCAGCAAATTCATCGACAATAGTGCGTGTAATCGCGTCGGCATTTTGCGCGTGACCCAAATCAACGGTAGTTCCTTCTAATAAGGCACAAATGGAGTTGACGACACCATTGACGCAGGCTTTTCGCCAAATCGAGTACAAGACGTTTTCGCTATAAAGGGCATCAATCTTTGACTTATTGAAGACATCGACGATTTTTTGGACTTCCTGTTGACCGCTGGCATCTAAGCACTGCAATTCCGTTTGTCCGCTGCCGTCAAATTTGGTTTCACCTGGAGCCGGCATACTTGCGGCATTCATCGTGACGCCCATGATAATATGGTCTTTAGCAACATATTGCTCTAGTACTTCTTCATGACCTAAACCATTGAGCAGACAAAGAATATAGGTATTTGGTCCAACTACTGACTTAATACTATCAAGCATTGACCCTAAAGCCATTGACTTGGTAAATACAATGACAAGATCGACATTATTAACTTCTTGAGCGATCTCATTTTGCTTGTAAATCGGCATGTTGGCAGTAATGGTCTGACCGTCAATATCAGCTTTAACGCCGTTTTTTCTGATAGCCGCAATATTTTTATCCCAGCCGTCAACAAGAGTGACATCATTGCCGCCGCGCTTTAAAAGTAAGCCGAATCTTAAGCCCATTGCACCAGAGCCTGCAATTACAATTTTCATAATATAATTCCTCCGAAAGATAGTTGATTAATGTGTATATCTTCATTAATTATAATTTTTATGTTGCTAATGAGCAATACGATAAATAATTTAAAATAATTTGCAAATTATTGCGGCAAGCGTTGATTTTAGGTATATCATGATAGTAGGTATATAGATGGAGGGATCATTTAATGGATCATAGAATAGTAACATATCCAGCAATTTTTAAACCACTTGATGATAATTTCTATGTGATTAGTTTTCCCGATATCAAAGGGGCAATTACCGAAGGTGAAGGTTTGCGCGAATCTTTAAAGATGGCAGCCGATACCTTAGCTAGCCGATTGTATGATAAGGCAGTATTACCTAAGTGTAGTGCGCTTGATGAAATTGAGCTAGGCGATGATGGTTCATTTGTCGCGTTGGTTTCAGCTGATTTGACGGAAGCCTCACGTGATCGGATTAATTATGAAATATAAAAGAGCACTCCTAGTGGAGTGCTCTTTTATTAACTTGTTCCAAAAACTAACTTATAATTCTTAAGAACACAGTTATTATAGTATATAAAGCTTAAGATTGCTATTGATAAGGATAATAAATTTTTATGGCTGACGCTTTTTAGTGTGAAAAATTTTTCCCTTCTATTATAATGTAATTTCTATTTAATCAGAGAAATTCTTTTGCAAAAAACGCTAGTTTTAAGGCGTTAATTGACATGAGTAGTGTTAAAGTGCTATTTTTAAGTGGGAGAAAGTTTGGAGTGAACTATGCAAACAATTGAAAATTCTCTGTTGCGTGTCGTAATTGCTGAAGATGGTGCCCAAATGTTTAGTTTGGTAAATCATAGTAATCAGAGTGATTATTTCAAAAGCGATGCTGCGCAAGAGAAGTTGACGGTTGTCTTTCCGAGTGCGGATCAAGGTGAAAATTGGGCGGAGCTCTTGCCTTGGACTGTTGTTGATAAGGGAGACGCACGTGTTAGTTTGGCTTTGATTGATGATGCAGTAAGCTATAAGAAGTTTCCGTATCATTTTGAAATGATTTTGACTTATGCGCTTGAGGGCAACCGGATTGATCTTAAATGCTATTTGAAGAACAATTCACATAAAGAAATGCCGTTTTCTTTGTCTTTTGTATTGCCGGTAATTAATGACTGGATGGTTAAGGAAAGTGTCAATGAAGTTGAATTAACCAATCAGAAGGCAACTATTAAGTTGAACTCTGCCAATTTTGCTTTAGCTGCCAAAGACGAGCAGGTAGTTGCATCAATTGATAATGCGCTCTTGGCAGGAGATAATGATAACGAATTTCAATTAACTTTGGCACTTAGCTAAAGATGGTAATGATTTTAATAAGAAGTTGAGAGCAAGCCAGCATTGGTTTGCTTTTTTTGCTATAATACATTCATTGTTAATTAATATTTGGGTAAGAAAATGGATCATAACGATAATCGCACGAATAAAAGTCGGGTAGAGTTGCACGCTAATTATCGTCGGCGGCGACGGGTTTGGACTTGGCTAATAAGTATCATTACGGTTGCTGTTGTAGCAGTGGCTGCTTATTCAGCGTATGTTTATTATCGAACCAAGACAGCGGTTGATAGTACATACGACAGCAATAATCAAGTCCAGATTAAAAAGGGCGAATTTAACGGTAAGAAAAAGTTTGCCGTTTTATTACTCGGAACTGATACAGGAGCACTTGATCGGACTGAAAAAGCCGGTAATACAGATACAATTATTTTGGCTGTTGTTAATCCACAAAAGAAACGGTACACGTTAATGTCAGTTCCGCGTGATACAATGGCGCAAATGGTTGGTGCAGAGCAATTTCAAGCCGAAAAGATTAATGCTGCCTATGGCATTGGCGGCGCCAAGATGACAATGGCTAGTGTTTCGCAGTTAATCAATGTGCCAATCAAGTACTATGCCTTGGTCAATATGAAGGGGATCATGCGTCTCATTCGTTATGTTGGCGGGATTAACATTAGACCAACACTTAGCTTTGAGTATAGCGGCTATGTTTTTAAGAAAAATCAGTTGACCCATATGGGCGGCGGTGGAGCGTTGGCATATTCGCGAATGCGTTATGATGATCCACAAGGAGATTATGGTCGCCAGCAGCGCCAGCGCCAAGTTATTACAACTTTGATTAAAAAGGCCGTTTCGATTAGCACGTTGACTAAGCTAGATTCAGTGTTGACCTCAATTTCAGGTAATGTCAAGACTAATTTACCGTTTAAAGCCTTAGAAGAAATCGCGTTTAATTACCGAAGTTCAACTAAAGATGTTAAGAATGACTATCTACATGGTCATAATGCAACGATTGATGATGCTTCTTATCAAGTGCAGTCAACTAAAGAGCTGCAGCGTGTTTCTGACTATATACGTGGTGAATTAGGATTACCGTTAATGCCAATTAGTAATAATGAAACTTATCAAAATAAGCGTAATATTGCTGGGGGCTTTGATTTTTCCGATCCAGCTACGCAGGATTATACTATTTATCAGAATTATCGAGAGCAAAATTCACAGGAGGAAGATGATAATTGATGGCACGTTTGTGGTCAATCTTAATTGGTTATGTACTGGGGAATTTGCTAGGTGCAATGTTGATTGGTCGGTTTGTTTTTCATCAAGATCCGACCAAGGTCGGTTCTGGTAATCCCGGAACGGCTAATGTCGGTGCTGTTTTTGGTAAAAAATGGGGCATTATTACCTGTTTAGGCGATTTTTTGAAAACCGCCATCGCACTATTAATAGTTGCTAGCCTTTTCCCTGGTCGCGTTAACTTGGCGTACACAGCTTTAGGGCTGATTTTGGGACATTGCTTTCCAATTTTAAATAAGTTTCAAGGCGGCAAGGGAGTTGCCGTCGCAGGATTATTTGCTTTAATTTATGATTTTCCAGCAGGTGTTGTTACTTTGCTGATTGCCTTAATTTTAGTGATTATCATGAAAAACCTAACGGTACCGCCGCTTGTTTTTATATTTTTGTTTAGTTGTTATGAATTGACAAAGATTAAGGAAGTCGGCATTATTCTATTAGTGATCGCGCTAATTATGACATTTAAGTTTAGGCATGATCTCTACGACTTTTTGGTCGGTAAGGGCAAAAAAGTCGATGTTTTATACACAATTAAGAAAAAGTTGGGTATAAAGGTACAATAAGAGATAAAATCAATTTTTAGTGAGGGTAGATACTAGAAACATGAATAAAAATAAAAAAACGTTAAAGACTGTGCAGGTTATCTGTCTGCTGGTTGCAACTTTCTTCATGTTAGTACAAATGTTTAATTTGCGAGGCGTTGCTTCTAGAGCACATTTTTCGTTTATTCGGTTTGTGCCAAACATGTTGTACAACGCAACAATAATGCTTGTCCCCATGGTCTTTGGTGCTGTTTACAGTAAGAAAAAACAACATGCAAGTGAAAGTCTTAGGTACTGGCTGTTAGGGGTAACAACTTTAATTGTTTATTACCTGCTATTCTTTATTATTTCACCAAGTCACTTTAATATGTGGCGTGTATGGGGAATGCTCTTTCCAGTTATTACCAGTACGTCAGTTTTGTTTGCAGGATTAATCTTCAGCTTGCTGGCTCAGCCATATTTGTATGATCTGCAACACAAGTTAAGTGACAAGCAAAACCTGCTAGTGTTGAGTATCTTAACGGTATTAGGTTTTGCTTTAAGTGCTGGTAATTTAACTTTTCAATATTCGCTTTATGGCTTGTATTTGATTTTGTTCTTTGCTTGGGGAATGTTCCTCGCCAATCTTAAAATTGACGGTAAAATATTGGGTGCTTCCTTATTTGCTGGTTTAGTTTCTTTCTTTATCGTTTTAATAGGAGTTCCGGGATTTGATGCCGTTTATTGGTCACAATTAATTTCTGGTAACGGTGGCGGCGATTGGAACAGAGAATTTTTGAACAATCCCTCATCACCGTTTATGTTCCTAATGGTGGCAGCAGCCTTTTTACTATTTAAAAAGGTCATAGTTACCTTTAGCGCGCGCGAGATGCGCTACTTTATTCCAGTAATTATTTTTATGGATGCGCCAATTTCGAGCAAATTCATGAAGGTCTTTACCTTTACTGGTTCTTCGACAATCAATAAGCTCATTATGATTGTCTTAATGATGCTAATTGCCTGGGGCTGGTACTATGTTTTAGACCGCTATCTGTTTAAGTGGCGGCCGTTTAAACAGGCAATTGATTATCTCGATCGCGAAACTAATTTGGCCAATGTTTGTGTAACTGCTTGGCATGGCTTTACTAAGTGGGTTGTAACTAACCGCGTTAATCTTTTAACGTGGGGCTGGTTCTACATTTTAAGTTTTGCGTCTTTCTTAATTGAATCTGATAATTTACGTATTCAGATTAGTACGGCTAAGAATATTAATGCAATTGTTTATCTTTTGGGAACGAAATTCTTTGCAATTGTTCTAACGACAATCTTCCTTGATGCCTTGTTCTCAATTTTTTACTTCATTACCACGCGGTACTGGACTTCAAATATGCTAGTCAGCGTGATTGGTATTGGTTGGGCTGTTGCCAATAAGATTAAGATGAATTTGCGTGGTGAGCCGATTTATCCAACTGAAATTAGCGAAATAGTTAACTGGAAGACCTTGCTGCCAATGATCGGTAAGGGAATGGTTATTGCTATTTTAGTTGCCCTAGTAGTAATAATTGCTCTGGATATTTTCTTGGAGAAGAAGTACCCAATCAAGAAGCGTGGTTCATGGAAGCGGCGTGGCATTTGGGCGCTGCTTAGCTTACTACTATTCTTAACACCATTGCGGTTTAATCACGATAATAGTTTTATTTATTACATCAACCTTGGTTTTGATAACCACCAGAAATTCCGTAATCCCGAACGTGATATTCAGGTTAACGGGCCAGTGCTGAACTTTTTGAACTACATTGATTTGCAAATTATGGATCAGCCAAATGGCTATTCAGCATCAACAATCAATCAGTTAAACCAAAAGTATGCAAAAGTTGCCGACAAGATTAATAAAACGCGGAAGAATGACATTAATAAGCAAACGGTAATCTTCAACTTGAGTGAAAGTTTTGTTGATCCGTATACTTTCCCAACGATTAAGTTTGACCGTGACGCGCCAAATCCGGTTAAGTTCATTCAGTCAATGAAGAACCGCTCAACTTATGGTTCAATGCTTAGTGCCGGTTATGGTGGCGGTACGGCCAATATGGAATGGGAGACGCTGACAGGATTAAACATGGGAATGTTCAAGTCAACGCTGACACCATACGTTCAAATCGTACCAAATTACAAGTTCTACCCAACAATCGGGATGGATTTTGATTACAAGTCTGCTATTCACCCATTTATTGGGACTTACTACTCAAGAATTGGCGATTATCGGATCTTCAAGTTTAATAAGTTTGCTTACTTGGGTTCAGGTTATAAGATAGTTGACCAGAAGAAATTGGGTCGTAGTAGTTATAATTCTGATTTCACTACTTATGCGAATGGTTTACATCAAATTAATTCACGTAAGGGCGGTCAATTTATTAATCTAATTTCAATTCAAAACCACATGCCATATGATAACTGGTATCCCAAGAATGAATACATGGGTAAGATTTCCGGTGACTTGTTTAAGACTGCCGCGGATCGTGAACAAATGGCTACTTATGTTAAGGGAACACAATATACCGACAAGGCAGTTAAGAAGTTTATTAAGCAGATAGACAAGATTAAGAAGCCAATTACCTTGGTCTTTTATGGCGATCACTATCCAAGTATTTTGTCACAAAGTTACACCGCGAAGTATCCGGTACAAATGCACTCAACACGCTACTTTATTTACTCAAATAAGTATGCTCGTGACCATGGTGCCAAGATGAAGCTGTCAACTAAGGACAATAATTATGTGAATACAAGTGACTTTATTGCCATGATGCTGCAACAGACGGATTCAAAGGTTACACCATATCAAGCCTTATTAACAGAAGTTCACAAAGAATTACCAGCAATTACGATTAATTTTGCCGGCGACAAGGGCTTCAACTTGGTTAACCGTAAAGGTGAAATTGTTGATCCAAAGAAATTAACGAAGAAGCAGCAAAAGCTACTTGCTGATTATGAAATGGTTCAATATGACATGACCTCGGGTAAGGCATACGGTTTGAAGGCAAAAGGCTTTTACAAATAATTAAAAAATAATGTTGACTAATTAATAAAAAATTAGTATTATTCATTTATCATCATGATGAAGTAGCACTTCGATTCAGTGATCAGAGAACTAGCGGTTGGTGTGAGCTAGACAGGTCGAAGGTGACGAAATACGAGTTGGGTGGTTCCCGTAAAGACCAGATAAGACACTGCAAGAGGTGTAAACGTGGGTGGTACCACGGCTAAAAAGTAATTTAGTCGTCCCTAGATTCTGATTGAATCTAGGGGCGTTTTTTGTTGGAGGAAAATAATGGCAAACTTTGATATTTTAGAAGACTTAAAATGGCGTGGCGCCATTAACCAAGAAACTGATGAGGAAGGTTTACGCAAATACTTAAACGAGCATGACGACTTGGCATTGTACTGTGGGACTGACCCAACTGGTGATTCGCTGCATATTGGTCACTTAATTCCCTTTATGATTTTGAAGAGATTCCAGCTTGCCGGTTACCACCCAGTAATTGTTATTGGTGGTGGTACGGGAACAATCGGTGACCCTTCTGGTCGTAAGTCAGAACGGACATTGCTAGATGCTGAAAAATTACACCAAAATGAAGTTGCTTTGACTAAGCAAATGGAAAAATTGTTTGGTACAGAAAACTTTCAAATCGTCAACAATGCTGAATGGCTGGACAAGTTGACGCTGATTGACTTTTTGCGTGATTACGGTAAGCATTTCCAAGTTAATAACATGCTTAATAAAGACGTTGTTGCCAGTCGACTAGAAAATGGAATTTCCTTTACTGAATTTTCTTACCAAATTTTGCAGGCGATTGATTTTAATGAATTGAACAAGAATTATGGTGTGCAAATGCAAATCGGCGGTAGTGATCAGTGGGGTAATATTACTGCCGGAATTGATTTAATCCATAAGTTGCAGGGTTCAGATAGACAAGTCTTTGGTTTGACTATTCCTTTGATGTTAAAAGCTGATGGTACCAAGTTTGGTAAATCGGCTGGTGGTGCTGTTTGGCTTGACCCAGAAAAGACCAGTCCTTATGAGTTCTACCAATTCTGGATTAATCAAGATGACCGTGATGTTGTTAAATACTTGAAGTACTTTACCTTCTTAAGTCATGAAGAAATCGACGCTTTGGCTGAAGCTACTAAGAAGGAACCATGGAAGCGGGCAGCACAAAAGAAGTTAGCTGAAGAAGTAACCAAGTTTGTCCATGGTGAAGACGGCTTAAAAGAAGCCCAAATGATTACTGATGCGCTATTTTCTGGCGACATCAAGAACTTGTCAGTTAAGCAAATTGAAGAAGGTCTAAAGAGCGCGCCAGCTGCCGAGGCGGATAGCAGTGTGAAGAATATTGTTGACTTCTTAGTTGAAACTAAGGTTGAAGACTCAAAGCGTCAGGCACGTGAAGACATCAAAAATGGCGCAATCTATATTAACGGTGATCGGGAACAATCAGTTGACTTTGACATTGACCCAGACAAGGCTTTTGATGGTAAATACGTCATTGTTCGTAAAGGTAAGAGAAAGTACACGTTAGTTACAATTAAATAGTTGAGGTAGGTATTTCAAGTAAGGAATACCTATTTTTATTAGCACTATGTTAATAATTGAAATTACAAGCTAACATTATATAATTGAAGAGTGCTTAGTTAGTGAATAATTTTAGGAGAATAATTATGGATGCAGAACAAATTATGGTAACAACGACAGAGCTAATTCCCGGTAAAAAATATGAGATTATGGGTGAAGTCTTTGGCTTAACTACACAATCAAAAAATATGATTAAGAATATGGGTGCTAGTTTAAAGTCAATGGTTGGCGGTGAAATACGTTCTTATACGAAGATGCTAGAAGAATCGCGGAATGAGGCATTAGCAAGAATGCGTCAAGCAGCTGCGGATAAAGGTGCAGATGCGATTGTGATGATGCGCTTTGATTCTGGCTCGATTGCTAGTGACATGCAATCAGTTGTTGCCTATGGCACGGCAGTTAAATTTATCAGTTAGTAAAAATAATAATTGTAATCTAAATAAAAAATAAGGCATCTCCTGCTTGCGGAATGCTTTTTTGGTACAATAGAATTGCCACTTTAGCTCAGGAGGTAGAGCACCGCCGTGGTAAGGAGGAGGTCCCCAGTTCAAATCTGGGAAGTGGCTTAATGCTATTGAAATTAACAGAAAGGACACCTAAAGTGGAAATAACTGAGGTAATTAACTTTGTTAAAAAGCAGCTTAAAGATGAAAAAACTGGTCACGACTTTTATCACGGTCAACGAGTAGCGCACTTGGCTAAAAAAATGTATTTACAGGATAATCCTAATGCCCATCAAGATAGTCGCATGGTGGCAATTATTGAAGCTGCCGGGTATTTACATGACACAATTGATGAAAAAGTTTGTCCAGATCCAGCAGCGGTACTAACTAATATTCAAAAAATATTACCACAGGTTGGCTTTACGTCTTTAGAAATTAAGGACATTTTGTTTACAATGCAGCATATGTCATTTTCTAAGAATATTGAACATCATTATCAATTACCTGTTTCGGGACAATATGTTCAAGATGCGGATCGAATTGAAAGCCTTGGTGCAATCGGGATCGCGCGTGCTTTTACTTATGGTGGCGCGCATGGCAATATGATCTATGATCCAGCAATTAAGCCGCAAAAGTTAGTTAGTCATGACCAATATCGGCAGCATCAGGAGACGACAATTAATCACTTTTATGAAAAATTATTCCAGCTTGAGGATTTGATGAATACAGTTGGCGGTAAAAAAGAAGCACACGTTAGAACTGAATATATGCGTGCTTTTGTTAACGAATTTATCCAGGAATGGGATGTGTAAAATGCGAGCAAGGGTTGTGATTTATAATTGCCAAACCCAGGCTTTACTGCTAATTCATCGCTTGAAGGATGGTCGTGATTATTGGGTGGTTCCAGGTGGCGGCGCTAAGGACCAGGAAACGCCTGTTCAAACGGCAATCCGTGAAGTTCGCGAAGAATTGCAAATAGTTTTAACGCCTAAAGATTTACACCAGCTGTTTGTCTTACAGGAGCAAGAGCGTGAAGTTTTCTTCTGCGCGCAGTCTGTTCAAGCAACTACGCCTAAGATTAGCGGTGAAGAAAAAGAGCGGTCAAATTCAGCCAATAGCTATTTACCTACTTGGGTGAAATTTAGTAAATTATCCCAGCTTAATTTAATGCCCCCACAGGCAAAGCTAAAAATCAATGAATATTTAAAAAATTAAGTACCAGTTTTTAATAAAGATGCTGGTGCTTTTTTATTTTAATTTATTTTAATTAGGATTAATATTGAACAAAATTATTAGCAAATTCACAGAGGTTAAAGTATGAATAAAAAGCGATGGCAATGGCTAACAATTGTTCTTGGAATAAGTCTTATTATGACGGCTTGTACGGGTAAAAAACAAGATACTTCTACTAGCAAAAGTAGTCAGAATAGTATTGCCTTGATTACTGATAGTAGCGGAGTTGATGACCAGTCATTCAATCAGGCAGCATGGAGTGGCTTTACGGCTTTTGGTAAAGAACACAATTTAAAGCGTGGTAGCGATTACCAATATTTTCAATCAAATAGTGCAGAAGATTATACCCCCAACTTCAATCAAGCAGCTAGTTCTGGCTACCAGACGATTTTTGGTGTTGGCTACGCGCTAAAAGATTCGGTTAAGACAGCGGCAGTTCAAAATCCCAAGAAAAATTTTGTCATTATTGATGATGTGATTACCGGTCAAAAAAATGTGGCATCGGTTACTTTCAAAAGCAATGAAGCATCATATCTAGCGGGTGTTGCAGCCGCTTATACGACTAAAACCAATTCTGTTGGTTTTGTTGGTGGTGCTAAATCTAGCATCATTAATTCTTTTGCGGCAGGGTTTAACCAAGGCGTTCAAGCTGGTGCAAAAGCACTGCACAAAAACATGACAGTTAAAGATGAATATATTGGCAACTTTACGTCGACTGATAAAGCAAAATCAATTGCTCAGTCGCTGTATTCAAACAGCTGTGACATCATTTATCAGGCAGCTGGAACGGCAGGTAATGGTATTTTTCAAGAGGCCAAGGATTACAATCAAATGCATTCACCGTCACAAAAGGTGTGGGTAATTGGTGTTGATGTCGATCAAGCAAGGTTAGGCAATTATAAAACCAAAAATGGACAGAAGGATAACTTTACGCTAACTTCGGTTTTGAAAGGATTAGGTGTGGCAACTAAATCATTAGCAGATTCGGCTGCTAAAGGTAAATTTCCCGGTGGTCAGCATTTAGTCTATGGCCTTAAAAATAATGGTGTGGCGGTTACCAAAGGGAATTTAAGTGTAGCGGCTTGGACGGCTGTTCAAAAGCAGCGTACACAAATTATTGCTGGAAAAGTTAAGGTCACCCAATCAGCAAAATAGTTTTTTTAAGACGCGAAAGCGTCTTTTTATTTGGCTAATTTTACATAAGTCGACAAATTTTGAAAAACTTTCAAATTATGCTTTGAAGCATACAAAAATAATGGTGTGACTGTCTTGGAACATGTTCTAGACCAATTATAAGAATCTTGATAAATCAACACTTTATCTTGTGGTGCGATTTTGACATAACCACTAAATCTTGTTATTTTAATAACTGAAAAGATATTTAGGGGGTTACAACATGAGCATAAGGTTCAAGAAAATTTGGTCAACTGCAGCACTGGTCTTTACGGCTGGGCTGGTGTTAACAGCATGTTCTGGTAAAAAGCAGGGCGGCAGTGGTAATACTGATGATAGTGCCAAACACTCCATTGCCTTGGTAACAACGGCAGCTGGGGTTAATGACAATTCGTTTAACCAGTCAGCATGGAATGGGTTTAAGGCATATGGTAAGCAGCATAATTTACAGCGCGGCAAGAATGGTTACCAGTATTTCCAATCAAGTAGTGATGCTGACTTTGTTCCTAACTTTGATCAGGCTAGCAAAGCCGGTTATCAAACAATTTTTGGGATTGGCTACAACTTAAAAGATGCTGTCAGTTCAGCAGCTAAGAAAAATCCCAAGAAAAACTACGTGATTGTGGATGAGGTAATCAACGGGCAAAAGAATGTTGCTTCGGCTAACTTTAAGAGTGAACAAGCAGCCTACCTAGCAGGGGTTGTCGCTGCTGCTGAAACTAAGACGAATGTAATTGGTTTTATCGGTGGCGTTCATGGCAATATTATTGACATGTTTGATGCTGGCTTTACCAAGGGCGTTAATGATGAAGCTAAAAGGCTGCATAAAAAAGTAACACTTTTGAACCAATATGCTGGTAGTTTTACCAGTGCCGATAAAGGCAAGGCAATTGCCCAATCAATGTATGCCAAAAAAGCGGATATTATCTTCCATGCTTCTGGCTCTACTGGTGATGGACTATTCCAAGAAGCCAAGTCAATTAACCAAAATCGCCCTGCTTCTAAGCGTGTCTGGGCAATCGGTGTTGATGTCGACCAGTCATATTTAGGCAATTACAAGTCAAAGGACGGCAAAAAGGCGAACTTTGTTTTGACTTCAGTGATTACTGGTGTCAATATTGCCACCCAAGATATTGCTAATCGGGCATATAACGGTAAGTTCCCTGGCGGAAAACATCTTGTTTATGGTCTCAAGACCAATGGTGTCTCAATTAAACGGGGGCAGATTACACCTGCTGCTTGGAAGATTGCCCAAGAAACACGGTCACAAATTATTGCTGGGTCAATTAAAGTACCAATTCACCCAACTAAATAGTTCGCTATTTAGCGCATACAAATCTGCTTTTGCCAATAATAAAAAATAATACTATTGCAATTACGTATTTTTAAGATAAAATAGATATGAATAGTTCGTTATTTATGGAGGGCAGGAAATTGCAGCGTAAATTTGGTAAGTTTTTAGCTTTAGGAACGATTGTGGCATCAGTTAGTTTGGTTTTGAGCGCGTGTTCTGGCAAAAAGCAAAGTTCGGGAAGTCAAAATAGTAAAGGCAGTGTTGCTTTAATTACTGATAGTAATGGGGTTGATGATCAATCATTTAATCAAGCTGCTTGGCAGGGCTTTAAGGCTTATGGTAAAGAACATGGCTTTACCCGTGGTAAAGGCTACCAATATTTTCAATCAGATAGTGCTTCAGACTTTACTCCTAACTTTAATCAAGCTGCTAAGTCAGGCTACCAAACAATTGTTGGTGTTGGCTATATGTTAACGGATTCAGTTAAAGCATCAGCTAAAAAGAATCCTAAAAAGAATTTTGTCATTATTGATGATGTAATTACGGGACAAAAGAATGTTGCTTCGGTTACATTTGAAAGTAATCAGTCTTCTTATTTGGGCGGGTTAGCAGCAGCCTATACAACCAAGACGAATAAGGTGGGCTTTATCGGTGGTGCTAAATCCAGCATAATTGATAAGTTTGAAGCTGGTTTTAAGCAAGGAGTACAAGACGGAGCTAAGGCTTTGCACAAACAAATTAAGGTTTCAACTGAATATGTTGGGAACTTTTCTTCAACTGACAAGGCTAAGTCAATGGCCCAATCAATGTATGCCAATAAGACCGACGTTATTTTTCAAACAGCGGGTGCCGCTGGTAATGGTGTCTTCCAGGAAGCCAAGGATCGCAATCAAGCACGACCAGCTAATCAAAAGGTGTGGGTAATTGGTGTTGATGTTGACCAGGCTAATCTGGGTAACTACAAGACTAAAGATGGTAAGAAGGATAACTTTACTCTGACTTCAGTTTTGAAGGGACTGGATGTTGCATCCAAGTCATTAGCCGATGATGCTTATCATGGTAAATTTCCGGGTGGCAAGCACTTAGTTTATACCTTAAAGGGTAACGGTGTTTCACTGACCCGTGGTAATTTGTCTGCTAAGACTTGGGCCGCAGTTAATCGGGCTAAGGCGCAAATTATTGCTGGTAAAATCAAAGTTCAAGAAACGACTAAATAATTAATAATTGAAAACTCTTTGTGTAAACAAAGAGTTTTTTAACAAAAAGGAAATTAGTAAGCAAAATGGAAAATGTGACGAACGTAATTGAGATGCGCCATATTGTTAAGGATTTCAATGGCTTTAAGGCTAATGACGATATCAATTTGGTCTTGCGGCATGGTGAAATCTTAGCTTTACTTGGCGAAAATGGTGCGGGGAAGTCAACCTTGATGAGTATTTTATCGGGGTTATTAGCACCAACTGCTGGTGAAATCCTGGTGCGTGGTCACCAAGTTGATGTTAAGAATCCAACAATAGCTAAGAATTTGGGTATTGGAATGGTGCACCAGCACTTTATGTTAATGGATTCATTTACCGTTTTAGAAAATATTATTTTAGGGCATGAAACAACTAAGGGTCCTAAATTAGATTTAAAAAAGGCGCGAACTCAAATTGATGAGTTATCCAAACGTTATGGTCTGAATGTCGACCCTAACAAAAGGGTGGGCGATATTACCGTGGCGCAGCAGCAGCGAGTAGAAATCTTGAAGGTGCTCTACCGCGGTGCGGATATTTTGATTTTTGATGAACCGACGGCAGTGTTAACACCGCAAGAAATTACAGAATTTATCAAGATTCTTAAGGAACTGGCCAAAGAAGGCAAATCAATTATTTTAATTACGCATAAATTAGAAGAAATCAAAAGAGCAGCTGACCGCGTGACCGTTATTCGCGCTGGTAAAAGTGTGGGTACTTTTAAGGTAGCCGATGTTACTGACAATAATTTAGCGGAATTAATGGTTGGTCGCCACGTCAATATGCGCCTAACTAAGCCCGCAGTAGAATTAGGCAAGACTATTCTTAACGTAACTAATCTGCAAGTTAAAAATAAGCAGGGGATTGTGGCTCTTAAAGGCTTATCCTTTAACCTGCGTGGCGGTGAGATTTTGGGTGTAGCCGGAATTGACGGCAACGGTCAAGATGAACTAGTAGAAGCAATAACGGGTTTGCAGCACGTTAACGCGGGCAAGATTATGGTTAATGGGCGTGATTTGACTAACCAAAAGGTACGTAAAATTACGCAAGGCGGCGTGGCTCATATTCCCGCTGACCGGCAAAAATATGGTTTAATTTTGCCATTTTCGATTGCTGATAATTTAGCTTTGCAGAATTATTATCAAAAGCCATTCTCGCGCCATCATATCTTGCATCATGATGTAATTAATCAGCATGCACAACAACTGGTGAAAAAGTTTGATATTCGAACAACTGGAATTAATTTACCAGTTAGTGACTTGTCGGGGGGTAACCAGCAAAAGGTAATTATTGCTCGGGAACTAGACCGTGATAGTAATTTAATTATCGCATTTCAACCAACACGGGGACTAGATGTCGGGGCAATTGAATATATTCATAAGCAACTGTTAGAAGAGCGAGCAAAGGGCAGGGCAATTTTGTTAATTTCTTATGAATTAGATGAAATTATGCAATTATCTGACCGAATTATTGTGCTTCACGATGGTAATATTTCTGGCGAAGTTAAACCAGAAGAAACTAGTGATGAAGAATTAGGTCTGTTGATGACCGGAGTTAAGAAAGAAGGTACTGCTCTTGCTTAAAGTAACATCCAGAACCAAAAGAATTTTAGTACCAATTATTTCTATCCTTGCTGGCTTTTTAATTGGTGCAGTAATTATGTTAATTTGGAATTACAATCCCATTCAGGCTTATACTTCAATGTTTGCTAGTGCTCTTGGTAATATGAATGGCATTGGTGAAACAATTCGGGAGGCCACGCCGCTGATTTTTACGGCGATTGGCTTCGCAATTGCTTCCAGTGCTGGCTTTTTCAATATTGGTTTACCCGGTCAAGCACAAGCTGGTTGGCTAGCTTCAATCTGGGTCGTGTTAGCTAATCCTAATTTACCCAAAGTTGTCTTACTGCCGCTGGCGATAATTACGGGAATTATTGCTGGCGCGATTGTGGCAGGGATTGCTGGTTGGTTGCGGGCCCAATTTGGGACGAATGAAGTTATCACTACAATCATGCTTAATTATATTGTGCTCTACTCATGTCAATATTTGATGCAGCAGGTGATGCCTAGCAGTTTGCGGTTAGATACGGATACAACTAAGACAATTGCTGCTAATGGTAGTTTGAAGATTGACTGGCTGAGTTCTTTCTTTGGTGATTCGCGGATTAACGCGGGGATATTTCTAGCTTTAATTGCAGTTGTGGTCTACTGGTATCTAATGAAAAAGACGACCACTGGCTTTGAAATTCGGTCAGTTGGGACCAATTCTTATGCCAGTCGTTATGCCGGAATGTCTACTAAGAAAAACATTATGTTGTCCATGCTTTTATCGGGAGGATTTGCCGGACTTGGCGGTGTTGTCCAAGGCTTAGGCACCTACCAAAACTACTTTACACAGACTACGAGTTTGGATATTGGTTGGGATGGACTGTCTGTTGCCTTATTGGGCGGCAGTACGGCTGTCGGTATTTTACTGGCTGCATTATTGTTCTCAATTTTAAAAATTGGTGGCTTGGGAATGCAGACAATAGCTGGTATTCCTTATGAAATCGTCTCAATTGTGATTGCGGCAATTATTTTCTTTATTGCCATTCAGTATGTGATTGGCCGCTTGTTTAAGGATAAGCAGTCACCTAATTTAGCAGCTATTAAAAAAGAAGTTCAAGCAGATAACGGGAGGCAAAAATAATGAGTTTGGTAGCGATTCTATCTTTACTAGTGTCATCGACTTTTGTCTATTCGGCACCGCTAATTTTTACTGCATTGGGCGGGGTTTATAGTGAGAACGCTGGTGTCACTAACATTGGTCTTGAAGGAATTATGACGATGGGTGCCTTCTCGTCGATTGTATTTAACCTGACTTTTGCCGGTACTTTTGGCAAAATCACGCCGTGGCTAGGTGCATTAGTCGGCGGGATTGTGGGGCTGATCTTTTCACTATTGCATGCAGTAGCGACAATTAACTTTCACGCTGATCATATTATTAGTGGCACGGTGCTAAATTTAATGGCACCACCGCTCGGTGTTTTCTTGATTAAGGCTATTTATGATAAAGGTCAAACAGAGAATATCAGTCAGAGCTTTGGTTATTTTTCTTTTCCGGGTTTGGCTAATATTCCAGTGATTGGTCCAATTTTCTTTCAAAATACTTCGGCACCAGCTTGGGTAGCGATTATTGTGACCATTATTCTTTGGTGGGTGCTTTACAAGACACGCTTTGGTTTGCGGCTGCGCTCTTGCGGTGAAAATCCTCAAGCCGCTGATACATTGGGAATTAATGTTTACGGGATGCGTTATGCTGGCGTTTTAATTTCCGGCTTCCTTGGCGGGATTGGTGGTGCTATTTTTGCGGAAGCAATTTCGGGGAACTTTTCTGTTTCCACAATCGTTGGTCAGGGCTTTATGGCTTTGGCAGCGGTAATCTTTGGTAAGTGGAATCCGCTTGGGGCAATGCTAGCATCATTATTCTTTGGTTTTGCGCAGAGTATTAGTATCATTGGTAATCAACTGCCATTTTTCAATCATATTCCCGCTGTTTACATGCAGATTGCACCGTATGTAATTACAATTGTAGTGTTAGTATTGTTCTTTGGTAAATCGGTTGCGCCAGCTGCCGATGGTCAAAATTATATCAAGTCAAAATAAGGGGAAAGCATGAAACAAATTTATTTTAACCATGATGGAAACATTGATGATCTAGTATCATATTTACTGCTCTTGCAGGCACCTGATATTAAATTATTAGGCGTGGGTGCGATTGATGCCGATGGCTATGTTGATCCGGCGGTTGAGGTTTGCCGGAAGATGACCGACCGCTTTAATTTGCGCGGTGACAAGTTAGAAATCGCTAAGTCAGATTCACGAGCAGTCAATCAGTTCCCTCAAGAATGGCGGACGGCTTCGTATTCCTTTAATTATTTGCCAATGTTAAATGAATCAGGCAAGATGATTACCAAACAAGCAGAATTGCCGGCTCATTTAGACATGATTGCCAAACTTAAGAGCGCAACAGAGCCAATTACCTTAGTAATGACAGGACCATTGACGGATTTGGCAAGGGCACTTGATGAGGACCCAACAATTGAAAGTAAAATTGCCAAGCTTTATTGGATGGGTGGCTCACTTGATGGTCACGGCAATGTGGTGATGGTTAATGCCGATGGCAGCCAGGAGTGGAATGCCTTTTGGGATCCCCAGGCTGTTAGTCGTGTGTTAGTATCACATATTCCGATGCAAATCGTAGGGCTTGAAAGCAGTGAGGAATTACCGCTGACTGATGAATTGCGGATGCACTGGGCAAGCTTGCGCAAGTATCCAGCAATGGACTTGGTGGGTCAAGGCTACAGCTTATTGGTTAATCCGCCGGTGCAAACAGCGCAACTGTATTTTTGGGATGTTTTGACCACAATTAGTGCACTGTATCCTGAAGTTGTTTCTGAAGTTGAGCAGCGTAAAGTTCGAGTGATTACTTCCGGAATTGCTCAAGGGCGAATGGAAGACGATCCCAATGGCCGTGAAATTACTCTAGTTACTAAAGCCAACAAGGAATTGTTCTTCAAGCGCTTTGACGAATTATTGGAGCAAAGTAGGTAGTGCGGCGGTCAAGACTTATTGCCTCAATTATGGCAATTGGATTACTTAGTTTCTTAGGAATTGTAATTGAAACCTCACTGAACATTGCTTTTCCAATGTTGATGCGCGAGTTTAATTTGTCTGCTAGTACAGTACAATGGCTAACGACCGGCTACATGTTGATAGCGACGATCTTAATCCCGTTTGGTTCCTTTTTGCGTCGTCGGTTTCACGCACTTAATATTTTTCGTGTCGCAGTTGTTAGTTTCCTATTAGGGACAATATGTGCAAGTTTAGCAACAGATTTTCCAATGATATTATTTGGTCGCTTGCTAGAAGGAGTTGCAGATGGTCTTTGTCTGCCGTTAATGTTTTCAATTATTTTAGAACAGGCTCCGAAAAAGGCTGTCGGTACCTTTATGGGAATTGGCAGCTTGGTTATTGCCTTTGCGCCTGCAGTTGGTCCAGTATATGGTGGTCTTGTACTGAAATATTGGTCATGGCAGCAACTTTTTTGGCTAGTCATGCCAGTAATTATTTTGACGTGGCTGCTGGGTGAGGTGAGTATTACTCAAGTTAAAAAGCCAGAACAGATACATTTTGACTTGCAAGGCGGATTACTATTGGCAGTCTTATTGACAGCCACATTATTGTTGGTGGTCAGTGTAACTTCGAACGAGTTAAACTGGTTATGGCAGATATTGCTGTTAATCATTGCGGTAATTAGTTTGGTTTTGTTTATAAAATGTGAACAGCATAAATCAATTAAGCTGCTAGACTTATCATTATTCCAAAACAAAACCTTTGTAATTTTTTTGAGTGCATTCTTTTTACTGCAGTTGCTATCACTGGCGATGTCTTACTTAATACCCAATGTTTTACAACTGGCATTTAAGAAATCGACGGCTACAACTGGATTGTTAGTTTTGCCAGCTGCAGTAGTTGATGCAGTAATGTCGGCAATTGCTGGCCTTATTTATGATCGTGTTAGTCACAAATTACCAATTATTGTTGGTACAGGAATAATCGTTTTAACTTTTGGAATAGCTAATTTATTAATTCCTAGTGTTATCTTGCTGGCTATAATGTATGTCGTGTTTATGATTGGCTTGGGGTTAAGTTACAGTAATATCATGACTTTAAGCTTAGCTCAATTACCAGAACAGGTCATGAATGATGGCAACGCTATTTATATGACAGCTCAAAGTTACTCAGGTGCAGTTGGTACGGCGCTTGCGGCTTCTTTGTTATCTGTAATGCAAAAAGAGAGTATAGGGGTTGCAGTGGGGACATTGCAGGGACTAAAACTTAATTTGATGGTCTTTTTGGTTTTATCACTAATTGCATTTTTCCTGTGTAGCTGGTCATTATCTAAATTGAAAAATTAAATCAACAAAAAAACGAGGTTCGATTTTAGAATCTCGTTTTTTAAGTATATTAAAACTAAAATTTAGTTTTAAGCCAAAGTATCCCAAACTGGCAGGTCAGTGATTGGACCTTCAGCTAAGGCAACTTGCTCTGGTGTTAGGTACTTCTTGTGGACAACAACTTCATAAGTATATTGCTTAAACCAATCGTTAGTCATTACGAAAAAGCCTTTGTCGCCATTCTTTTCGCCCCAAGAATTCTCAACTTTCCATTGGCGAATATGACCATTGTCTTCATCAACACCAACCAAGGTCATGGCATGGGTTGAAGCAGCTGATCCTGTGCGCAATTGGTCGGCCTTGGACATCTTGGAATTAATGCCAAACAAGTCATCTAATTGATACAGGTTAGTATCGAGATAGCCTTGCTTACGGTCGCTTTGCTCACCAACATCGTTACCGAACCAAACAGCTTCACCGTCTTTTAATTGGGCAACAGCGGCTTGTTCGAGATATTCCATTGGTACATTCAGGAATTTAACCTGATAAGAACCTTCAACGTTGTCTTCAAATGGTAGTCCGTATAACTTGTCATATTCATGGTCAGGAGCATTAGTTAAAACGACATAGTCGTCAAAGTCTACGTCACCAAGATACTTATGTAAAAATTCAAGTGGTGTTAAATCTTTGTCCAAATGATACTGCTTATCGTCATCACGGTATTCTAAGTCAAATTTCTTAGGTGGCTCACCAACAGCAATTGCTGTCATTTGGTAAACTTCACTTAAAAATTGTTGCCGTGTTTCCTCGATTTCTTCATCCTTGCCAGTTTGCTTTAAATCCCGCAATACCAGTGCGTCTTTACGCATTTTATCGCCCAAGGCTTTAGCAAAAGCATTCGTATTATTGGTGTTGAAATTTTCTGGCATTGCATAAGTTGGTACGACACCATATTTTTCAACTAAAGCTGCTGCCATGTGGAATTGTCCGCCATCTTCGCCAGCATCCCGCAAATATGCTTTAACAGTTCGTGAGTCAAGTGGTTCATCGGCACTAGCTAAAATATTGTCGTAAAAAATATTGGCGCGTTCAATTTTATCCCAGAAAAAGTTGTAACTTTGTGAGAAGGTAAAGTTCTTAACGTGGTATTTTTTACCAAAATTGTGGCGCAAAATATTTAACGTTGCAAATTCCCAGCAGCGACCAGATTGTTGCTGGTTAGTAACATTTTCCGTATCTAATTCTGTTGAAAAAACGCGTGTCAGTTCACCCTGTACACGTTCATTATATGAAGCCATCAGAACACCGCTCTTTTGAGCAGCGCGGGCAACAACTTGATTTTTTGGATTCTCGTTAAACTTGTCAGCGAACTGTTCAAGTTCTTGCACGGTTAATTTGTGTCCCATATCGTATCTCCTTTTTAATCTTTTTTGAATTACTCTCTAATTTTAAGCTAAAAGAAAACCGAGTTCAATTACTGAACTCAGTTTTTTTATTATTAACCTAATGGATCCCAAACTGGTAAATCTTCGGCAATTGGGCCTTCTGCTAAAGCTAATTGCTCTGGTGTCAAGTACTTTTTGTGAACAGCAACTTCGTAAACATAGTCGTTAAACCAGTCATTGCTCATTACAAAGTAGCCGTTCTTACCAACTTGATCGCCCCAAGAGTTTTCAACTTTCCAGCGGCGAACCTCGCCTTGATCTTCATCGACGCCAACAAAAGTCATGGCGTGTGAGAAGTTTGCTTCGCCAGTGCGCAGTCTATCAGCCTTACTCATCTTTAAGTCAACGTCAAAGAGATGGTTCATTTGGTAAAGTTCAGAGTCAAGGTAGCCCTTTGGCCGGTCTAATTCGTGCAATACATCGTTGCCAAACCATACAGCCTCACCATCTTTAAGCTGGCGAATGGTTGCAGTAGCCAAGTATTCCATTGGCACGTTGAGCAGCTTGATTTCACATAAGCCCGCAACATTGTTGTCAGCAGAAAAGCCGTATAGTTTGTTATATTCGTGGTTAGGTGAGTTGGTTAAAACAACATAATCATCTAAGTCAAGGTCGCCAAGATACTTTTGGTAGAAGGTTTGCGGGGTTAAATCCTTATCTAGATGATACTTCTTGTCATCATCGCGATATTCCAGATCAAATTTCTTAGGTGGTTCACCAATGGCAATTGCCGTCATTCGGTAGACTTCATTTAAGAACCGGTCTTGAGTTTGCGTAACTTCTTCATCCTTGCCAGCTTGCTTTAATTGGCGCAAGACTAAGGCATCTTTGCGCAGCTTTTTGCCCAAAGCCATCTGCAAGGCATCGGTGTTATTGCTGTTAAAGCTTTCAGGCATTGCGTAACTAGGGACAACGCCGTACTTTTGCACTAGGGATGCGGCCAGCTGCCAGTGACCGCCGTCTTGACCAGCACTTGCCAGATACTTGCGGACAGTTCGCGAGTCAAGCGATTGGTCGGCAGTTGCAATAATATGGTTATAAAAAATATTGGCACGTTCAATTTTATCCCAGAAAAAATTATAACTTTGTGAGAAAGTAAAATCTTTAATATGATATTTTTTACCAAAGTAGTGACGTAGAACGTTGAGTGCCGCGAATTCCCAACAGCGTCCGGAATGCTTTTGCGCGGTAACTTGACCGACATCCAATTCTGTTGAAAAGACGCGGTTTAAGTCATTGCTGACCTTTTGTTCATTATATGAAGCCGCAAAAATTCCACTCTTTTGAGCAGCACGGGCAATGACCTGATTTTGGGGATCGTTGTTAAAGTCGGCAGAATACTTTGCCAATTCTTGGATTGAAAGTTGATGATTCATTAGGTAATTCTCCTTTTTTAATTAATTATTAATAATTATTTTAGGACAAAATAAAAACGAGTTCAACAGCTGAACTCGTTTTAGAGAATTACGTGTATTGGCAACTTATCTAAGACTTCTTGCAAATATAATAATAAGTTAATCGATTGAGATCGAGTTATCATTGCTGCCAGCAGATTGCTTTGGCATTGTGATAGTCAATACACCATTATCATACTTTGCATGAATCTCACTTGCAACTACATTTGGTAATCTAAAGCTGCGGGAAATGTGCCCCGCACTTCTTTCACGGTGGATAATACTGCTATCTTTTGATAAATCTTTAAATGATTTTCTTGAGCCAGATACGCTCAAAACCCCGTTATTATAGTTTAAATTGATCTTTTCTTTATCCATGCCGGGCATATCAACCTTAACAACATAGTTCTTGTCGTTTTCGGCAACATCAGCCTGCATTAATTTTGCCATTTCGTTATTATCAAAAAATTTCTGTGGAAGGTCAAACCAATCATTCATTGCGTCAAATAAGTCATTGTGACGATTCGTTAAATCTTGTACCATAGTAAAAACTTCCTTTCAAAAATTAATTATTTGTAGAGAAGACTTTCATTTCTTCTTTACACTGATTATTATAGTAGGCAGATTAGGAAAATTAAAATATTTAGCACTCTTAATTTTAGAGTGCTAAATTTAGATATAAAACACTGTCGTTATCAGTTATTTTACTTGTGGATAATTTTAGATTAAAAAATAGGGGAGTAATCTTGATGGTTTATTATCAAAAAATGACGCCTGAAGGCTACCAAAAAATCAAGGATGAAATTGCGGATTTGAAAAAAGACCGACCGCGCCGAATTAAGATTTTGCAGGAAGCGCGCAGCTTAGGTGACTTATCCGAAAATACTGAATATACCGAGGCCAAACGTGACTTGGGACACTTGCAAAGCCGCTTGCGGTACTTAGATAAGCAGTTAAAATACGCTGAAATTGTGGAAAAGACTGATGATGGCAAAGTTGATTTAGGCAAGACGGTAACGTTAAAGTTTGCTGGTGATAATGAAGTTGAAGAATATCGCATCGTTGGCCGGATGGAAGCAGATTTAGATGAAGGAAAAGTTGCATTTGACTCACCACTGGGGCAGGCGCTTATGAAGCAGACAGCCCAGACGACGGTAACGGTAGCGGCGCCTGCTGGTGAATATCAAGTAACAATTATTAAAGTTGATTAAATTGGTTTGAAAAAATAGATATTATTAGTTTCCTGATAGTGCTATCATTAGCTTAATACAAGGGGAGGAGAAGATTTATGTTTAAGTGGATTTTAGCGCGTCCGGATTCGCAAAAACGAGTGCCGCAAGAAAAAATCGGCAAGACTTATAAGTTACGGCAACTTGGTGTTTTACTTGCAACTTGCATTGGCTATATTGGGTATTACATCATTAGGCTGGTTTTTACGACTGAACAAAACGATATTATGAGGGTATATCACTTTACTACCGCTGATATTGGTCTGATTTTGTCGTGCTTTGGTATTGGCTATGGTGTTGCCAAGCTGTTTATGGGTGCATTAGCTGATAAGTGTGATGCTAATCGCTATCTAATGCTTGGTTTATTATTGTCGGCAATCTTAAATATCTTTTTGGGCAGCAGTCGCAATTTATATATTATGATGCTCTTAATGTTTTTAATTGCTGTAACTCAAGGTATGGGGGCGGCAGCTTGTCAGCGAATGATTCAGTTATGGTGGGGACCAAGAATAAGGGGAACGATGTATTCAATTTGGTCTTCAGCGCATAATGCTGGGTCATTTATTTGTGTTGCTGTGGTGCAGCTAGCGAGCTTTTTGTTTGCCGGTTCATTGCCAGCTGTCTTTTATACAGCTTCAGTAGTATCATTTATTATTTGTATTTTGATTTTGCTTTTGGGAGCTGATCGGCCAGCAGTTGTGGGCTTACCCGATATTTCTACTTACACTGGTGACAAGGTCGTTTTGGATAATGGACAAACCGTAACTTCTGATTCAACGCAGTTAAGTATTATCCAAATTTTTGTTAAGTATATTTTGAAGAATAAGCTTGTTTGGGCGGTGACATTAACCTCGATGTCGCTTTATCTCGTACGTTATGGAATTCAAAGCTGGATTCCATCGTATTTAGTCCAAACGAAGGGCTTTGATCCTAGTGTTGCTAAATGGGTAATCGGAATTTTCGAATTAGCATCTGTTCCGGGAGTAATTATTATCGGTGCAATTTCCGATTTGCTTAAAGGGCGCCGGGCACAAGTTTCAATTGCCTGTGTTATTGGCGTACTATTATGTTTAACTGTTTATTTCTTTACCGATAATCATACTTTAATTATTGTGGCCTTAATTATTATGGGGAATTTGATTTATGCACCGCTAACTTTAGTGGGCTTAATGATTAATGAAGTTGTACCCAAGTTTGCCGTGGGAGCGTCAACGGGATTTATGGGCTTTTTCCAGTATATTTTTGGTGAAACTTTAGCTACGGCTTTGATTGGGATTTTAGTTAATCAATTTGGCTGGCTTGCCAGCAACACAATTTTGTATCTTGCTTCAGGTCTAGCAATTATCTTTTTGTTATATACGGCAAGAAGTGAAAAACTGATGCGGCAAAAAGCGATGAGCAAGTAATAAAAGCAGTTTTGAATGTATTATAATTGATGATAAGTGGTCGAAATGGATTAGAAAAAATCTGTTGAAATTTCATAAAATTGTCTTTTTTTGCTATAATATGGAATTTGTAGAGTACACAAATGGATAGAGGTAATTTTTGTGAATACACCAGCATCAAGAGAGGGCAACTTAATCCGCTATATTATTTATTTTATTGGCTATTTAATGGCTGCCGGCACGGTTAAGCTGGTTACTATAAATTTACCAATTCGTCTTTGGGATTTAATTTTATTTGCATTAATTTCTTTAATGATTTTGTTGTTCTTCATTTATCGTTTTAATCGCGAGCAGCGCTTTTTTGACCGTAGTTTTTCAGGGTCATGGCTTGGTAATTTTGGCATGACTATTAGTTTAACTTTGATGGTAACCGCATTGCGAATTGGTGTTTCGTGGTTGCAAGCTTATGGCAAAGTTAAACCGTATAGTTTTCAAACATTATATTTACAGCATGAATCAGTTAAGATGTATTGGTTTTTGGTTGTAGCGTTGGGAATTGTCCTACCGATTTTGCAGGAATTTTTGATTACGGGATTTTTGTTTAATTATGCATTTAGGCGCAACACAATGTTAACGGCAATTTTGGGCATTGTGACCTCGGGCATTTTGTTTAGTGTTTTGAATTGGCAGATGTCGCTGCCTCTTTTAGTGATTAATGCGGTGTTTGGAGCCTTATTTGCGTGGTCTTACCTCTACACGCAGACCTTGTGGATGCCGGTTTATTTAGCCGTGGTCAATGGCATCATTCTCATGATTATGATATAAAAAATAAAAGGCAATGATTTTTCAATCATTGCCTTTTTTAGTTAAGCGGATAGCGTGAATCGAACCCGCATCTTCAGCTTGGGAAGCTAACATTTTACCATTAAACTATACCCGCGTTACTAAAATAGTTTATCATGTTTCAAGAATATTGCCAAGCTTAATTTTTAACAGAAGATTATCTGCCTTATTTTTTATAAATACTTTATGCTAATATTAGCTTATTTGGTATAATCATTAAGACGTAGAAAAGTTAAAAGACAGTTTACTACCTGTGAGTGAAGGGACTGATGCCGATGAGCATGAGTGGATTCATACTCCAATCTATTGTAAGAAGGGAGGACAGGTAGGTGCAGATCATTTTAGCCTTAGTGTTAATTTTTGCTATTAGTTTAGTCAAATTGGCATTTAAGCTGGCTAAAATGAAGCAGTACCAGCTGCTGGCGGCAGTGATAATCAATCTATTGCCGCTAGTAGTTGAACTGCTAAGAAGTTTACTCAAGTAATTTTGGGTAAACAAAAACCGTCTTACTCTACCAAAGGATGATATGAACCCCGAAATTAGAACAAACTAATTTCGGGGTTTTACTATGGTTAAATTATCTAAACAAGACAAAATTG
>NZ_JAQTIC010000010.1 GCF_029433445.1 Lactobacillus sp. ESL0701
TCAAGAACTTTTTTCTGACCCGCTCCTGAAGAAGTTTTCAACTCCCTCAGCAGCGTTTATTATCTTACTAAACCTTCCTGCTCTTGTCAAGCTCTTTTGCTTAGTTTCTTTCGCCGCCTTGCTCTCAAGCCTTTCGCTCTCTTGCCCGACGACAGTTATTAATACTACCAACTTGTCTCCTCTTTTGCAAGCTTTTTTTGCAAAAAAATAGAATGTTATTTCTAACATTCCCTAAAAAGCCTAATTCTTCAACGGTTTTTCAATGTGAGATAATAGCAAATTAATGCACTGATAAATATCTCTTATGTCGGTTTTGCACTCATGAATGACCCAATTATAGATAATTGCATAGACACCATTAGCAACTAAATCAATTTGTCTAACCGAAAAAGCACCCCGCGGCCGCATGTAATTTTCAATGGCAATTGCAAATTCCTTGCGCAAAGCAATATAAAAATTTCTAGGGTCTTTACTAATTAGTAGCAAATTATAATAGAAAATGTGATTTTCTTTAATTTGCGTGAGCATGCGATAAAACATTCGGTTCATTGTCTCACCATTAAAACTACGCAAAGTTCTTTGTACTTGTAAAACAACCACCGACACAAACATACTCGACATGTTACTGTAATGATTGTAAAACATCCCCCTGTCAATCTGCGCCTTTTGACAAAATTCCGTTACAGTGTATTTGTCACATATCTTCTTGCTCAAGTCCCGCTTAAGAATCTTCTCAGAGTATGGTATAGCCATGTTCTAATTCTCCTATTAAATTTATTGTAATCAATATATCAATAAAAGCGCTAACATGCAATAAATTATATTTAAATATACTTCCCTCAAGTACTGTTACAGCAAAATATTGTTCTATACAAATTAAAAAAGCAAAGCTGCATTACAACTTTGCTTTTTTATTTAACGACCATTTTCACGACGCTGCTTACGTTGGCGTTTAGCCTTGCGAACTTCATGACGCTGCTCAATTTTTCGCTTCTGCGCCTTATCCTTTTGGATAGCTTGCTTAATCTTCTTCTTATAGCCAGGCTTGCGCTTTTTCTTGGCTTTTTTGACCAAACCATTTAACTTATTATCAATCTTATGGTTGGCAGCATTACGATCTGTACGGCGGTGATAATGTTTACGCGGCACCAATTCACCATTTTTAATTTCAACAAAATCAAAATGGACGCCCATTTTTTCTAATCCAGCGATTCGATTCATTTCTTCTTCACGAATTAAAGTAACAGCATGCCCAGACAAACCGTTACGACCAGTCCGCCCAATTCGGTGAACAACAAAATCCAAATCACGCGGAATTTCGTAGTTAATAACTAGACTAACACCATCAATATCAAGTCCACGTGCTGCCAAATCAGTGGCAACCACATACTGAAATTGTCCAGCTTCCACTTCCCGCAATGCACGTTTACGCTCGCGTTCAGTGATCCCACCGTGAATCTTGGCTACTTTTAAGCCTTCAGATTGCAAATATTCAGTTAGTTCATCAACTTTTTGCTTAGTATTAGCAAAGACAACTGCCAAATATGGCTGACCCATTGTCAATAATTGGTACAAAATCTTTTTGCGATTTTTAGAACCAACATCTAACAAGTCATTCTTAATTGTTCCGGAAATAACAGTTGGATTATCAATTACAATTTGCTCAGGCTTAGCCATATATTTACGCAAAAAGTTGCTTAATTGTACTGGAATCGTTGCTGAAAAAGCCGCAAACAGCAGCTCCTTCGGCATTCTCTGGGCAATGAAATCAATATCGTTTAAAAAGCCCATATCTAAGGTCATATCAGCTTCATCGATAATGAAGTCTTTAACATAATCCAAAAACAGCAGCTTCTTTTGAACAAAATCGTGCAGCCGCCCCGGCGTGGCGATTACTAATTGCGGCTTATTGCTGGTAATCTTCTTTAATTGCCGTTCACGATCTGTTCCACCAGCTAAATGAGCAATCGAAATATTCAGCCCTGAAGCATCCCGCAGTTGTCTTGCAACTTGATAAAGCTGTTCGGATAGTTCGCGGCTCGGCGCTGTAATTACTGCTTGCGTGTATGCCAATTCTGGATCAATGTCATTCAATACAGGTACTAAAAACGCATGCGTCTTTCCCGATCCAGTAACAGCCTGGACAACCGCATTCTTATGCTCTAATAAAACAGGAATAACTTCTTCCTGAACCTTAGTTGGCTGCGTAAAATTAATCTTGCTCAAGCCAGCTTGCAATTCTGGCTTGAGTTTAGCGTCTTTAAAAATATTATTCATGTGTTTTTTGATATTCCTTAGTTACTTGTACCAATTCCGCAAAAATTTGCTTAACTTCAGCTAAATCTTGAGCATTGGCGCCACTGGCTAAAGCATGACCACCACCATCATGCTTAGCTGCTAATTCATTAATGACTGGACCCTTTGAACGGTAGTGAACACGATAGGTGCCATCAGGCTTTTCGACAAAAACATTCCAAGCAATGATGTCCTTAATTCGTCCTGGTGTTGAAACCGTGCACGAGGCTTGGCTAAAATCAACGCCCAACTTATCAAGAGCTTCCTGCGTTAAAACTGCATAAGCAGCACCGCTAGGGTCAACTTTCATATAATCGAGTACTTCTGCCTGCAATTTTGCCTGCACAAATGTGACATCACTCATATTACGGGCAATTTCAGTAATATTAATTCCCGTAGCCGCCAATTTGGCAACAACGTTAAACGTATGCGCTGTGGTTTCGGGATACATGAATCGACCTGTATCGCCAACTATCCCCGCATATAACGGATAAGCAGCCTCAGCTGGCATCGGCAAATTTTCTGCCGCTAAAAAGTCCGCGATAATCTGCGAAGCAGCTGGTGCCTCATCATCAACATAACTCATATCAGCATACGGTTCAACATCTGGGTGGTGATCAATTTTAATTAAAAAATCCCCTTGATCGTATAACTTATTGGCGATCCGTGCCGTATTAGCAGTATCCGTTGTAATAACCAGTGCGCCTTGATAATCTGCTTTAGTTACCGGATCCATCTTGTTAATCCAAGCAAGATCTCCCTCATCATTTTCACCAGCACATAAAATGCGTTTGTCAGGAAAGTGCAACTTTAATGACCGCGCTAACCCAGCCTGTGAACCTAAGGCATCTGGGTCTGGGCTAGTATGACGGTGCAAAATAATTGTCGAATATTGTTCGATTTTTTGATATATTTCCGCAAAAGTGCTCATAATTACTCCTTCATCTATTAATTGTTTATCCTTTAGTTTACCAGAAAAGTCACTCAATCTGAAAATAAGTCTAAGTTGACATCTTCAAAATCAGCTTCTGAAAAATCGGTTGCCGTCACTCCCAAGAGGCGAATACCATTACTGAGAAAGTTATTCGCCAGCGGCTCAAACAATTCGCGGGCTGCTTGATAAATCTCCGTTGCATTACGCGTTGCATGCGGCAATTTGCGCCGTTTGGTCACAGTCACAAAATCATTATTGCGAATTTTTAAGACAATCGTATTGGCAAAAAAGTTACGTTCCTGCAGCTTTTCTTCCAAACTAGCAGCATAACTTCGAATATTAGTCAGTGCTGTCTGTTCATCAAAAACGCACGGCTCATAAGTGCGCTCAATGCCAATCGACTTGCGATTATGTTCATCATCAGGAACAACCCGTGACAAGTCAACCCCGTTAGCGTGCTCGGCCATCAAATAGCCCATCCGGTTAAAATGCTTAATCAATTCGCGCACATGAATCTGTTGCAGTCCCTTGCCAGTATAGATTCCCATTTGATGAAGACGTTCCTGCGTTCTGGGACCTATGCCATGAAAGTCCTCAATTTTTTGTCTTGCTAAAAAAGCCTTTGCTTCTAGAGGCAAAATTACTGTCCGCCCGAATGGTTTAGCATATTCTGAACCCATTTTTGCCAAAAATTTATTATAAGTGACACCAAAAGAACAATTCAGTCCTTCTTCCTTACGAATTCGCATCTGTAAATCAATTGCCAGTTGGACAGCCGAAGTTGAACCCAACTTATTCTCAGTTACGTCCAAATAAGCTTCATCAAGTGCAATCGACTGCACCGAATCTGTAATCTCGTGCATCATTTCGTGAATTGCTGCCGAAACAGCGCGATATTTAGTAAAATCTGGTCGCAAAAAGACCAATTTATCTGTTGGCACTAGCCTGATTGCCTTAATTGACGGCATTGCTGAATGCACACCGTACTTACGAGCGACATAATTTGCCGTCGCCACGACACCATGACCATGATTTTTTCGGGCATCTTGACCAATAATCAGTGCCTTATTTTTCAGTTCTGGATGATCGCGCATTTCTACTGAAGCATAAAAGGCATCCATATCAATATGAATAATGCGCCTGTGGGTATCATTAAGCGGCAGCAGATCATCACTTGGGCTAGTCATAAATCCAGTGTTCTGTTGTAGAATCAAAAATTTGGTCTGCCGCTTTTGGTCCCATACGATAAGGTAAATATTCCACGGGCTTTTTGCCAGCTTGATCATCCTGATGCCAGGCATCTTCAATCAAATCAATAAATTTCCAGTAATTCTTCAATTCACTCCAATGAGTAAAATTGGTTGAGTCATTAACAAAAACATCGTGCAATAAGCGCTCATAGCCGTCCGGCACTTGGGCTAGTTCAGACTTAGCAAAAGTATAATCTAAGTTTTCACGGCGAATACCACTTGTTGAAATTTTCTTACCATTAATTGTAATAAAAATTTCCATTTGCGGGTCAATCACAATGGTAATGTTGTTGGAGTGTGCTTGACCATAAGGATTAGCCATGTGCTTTAAGACAATATCAATGCGGCTTTCCTTTTCCCTAAATTCTTTCCCTGTTCTAAAATAAATCGGCACACCAGCAACAGGTCCCTTTTCGAATTTAATTTGTCCAGCTGCGTATGTTTCTGTCGTCGAGTCTTCGGCTACATTCGGTTCTTGCTTATAACCAAAGGTCGTGTCACTGCCGAGATATTGTCCGCGAACAAAGTGCTGGTCAATTTCCGTCTTAGTCGGCATTACCAGACTATCAAGCAGTTCTTGTTTAGCTTGGTGGATGCTCTTTGCAGTCAAATCAGCAGGCTGCGGCATTGCCAGCAACGTAATAATTTGAAAAATATGATTCTGCACCATATCGCGCAAGGCCCCAGAAGTTTCATAATAGCCGCCGCGGGCTTCAACACCGAGCCGTTCTGCTAAAGTAACCTGAATATTCTTAACATTGGCACTATTCCAGACATTTTTAATCAGCGGATTGGTAAACCGTAACGGCAGAATATTCTGCACCATTTCCTTACCTAAGTAATGATCAATTCGAAAAATATCGTCTTCAGCAAAAGAGGCAGTAATCTGCTTATTCAACTTTTCAGCAGAGGCAAGGTCACGCCCAAATGGCTTCTCAACAACTATTCTATTAAAGCCTGTACTTGTCAGATGTTGGTCATTAATGTGCGTTGCAATCGTACCAAAGAAGCGCGGCGCCATTGCCATGTAAAAGATTCGATTGCCTTGTGCACTATAACGATCATCAAGTTCTTGCGCTAATTCTTTAAGTGCTTGATAATGTTCAACATTTGTCACGTCATGGGACTGATAGTAAAAGTGACTGGCAAAATTTTGGATATCATTTTCGCTGACTTCTTTGTGGGTTTCATGAATTGCATCGCTAACTTGCTCGCGCAAATATTCGTGGGTCCATGGTCGCCGCGCTGTACCAATAACTGCAAAATTATCATGAATTAGACCTTGCTCGTATAAATTAAACAAAGCCGGATACAATTTACGATGGGCCAGGTCGCCGCTGCCGCCAAAAATAATCATTACAACTGGAATATTGTTCATAAGGGTACCCTTTCCTAAAATTAAACTTAAGTTAATTCCATTTTATACTATTTTGCATCCAAACATTAGTTTTTAGCCAAGCAGAGTGATAATTTTTTAGAGCAAAATAAAAAGCGTCAACTGACGCTTTTATTTAGATCTTTTATTTTTCAGTAGAATCATCGCTTGACTTTGGCTCTGCTTCATCAGACTTATCAGCAGGTTCTGCTGGCTTTTCTTCCTTTGCAGGTTCTTCTTCAGCTGGCTTATCAGTAACATTAGCTTCTGCTGGCAAAATTTGTTGAACAGCCATCCGGCTAAAAGTCAGATAAATACCATCAGCATCAACAACAACCGTCTTGTCATTAGTATCGACAGAATCAATCTTGGCATGCAAACCGTCAATTAAAATAACGTTGTCGCCCTTCTTTAATTGATTCATCATTTCCATTTTCTTTTGTTGTTGCTTCTTTTGCGGCTTAATCATTGTAAAGTACATGAAAGCAATTAAAACAATAAAGATAATAATCATCACAAAGCTGTTACTGCCATTACCCGCAGCAGCTAAAAATAAAGTATTCACTTTTACACCTCATAAATTCAAAAATATATTAGCTTCTTAATTATACATAAATTCATCGGCATTTGCACTACTCATTAGGAATCGGTAAGCCTAACTGCAAATATGCCTTCTCGGTTACCATGCGCCCGCGCGGTGTCATTAAAATAAAGCCTCGCTGCAGCAGATATGGCTCATATAACGATTCGATTGTTTCTACATCTTCACCACTATTAGCCGCTAGCGTCCGCACGCCGACTGGACCACCATGATAATTTTCAATCATTACCCGTAAAATCTTGCGGTCAGTCTGATCTAACCCCTCATCATCAACTTGCAGCTGCTTAAGTGAACTAGCAGTTGTCGCAAAGGAAATCACCTGTTCGCCCTTTACTTCCGCAAAATCACGCACCCGTCTAAGCAGCCGATTAGCTACTCGCGGCGTACCACGCGACCTACGCGCTAATTCATGAGCAGCTTCTGGTGCAATCTCAATCTGAAACACATTGCTTGAGCGCTGAATAATCTGCTCTAATTCATCAACTTGGTAATACTGTAAATGTTCAACAATCCCAAAGCGATCACGCAAGGGCGCCGACAATTGCCCAGCTAAAGTCGTTGCACCAACCAAGGTAAATGGTGGCAGCGGCACATGGACCGCGTGGGTTGTTTGACCCTCGCCAATCACAATGTCGATGTAATAATCTTCCATTGCTGAATAGAGTACTTCCTCAATCGGCTTGGCCAAGCGGTGGATTTCATCAATAAATAAAACATCCCCCGGATTAAGATCAGTCAATAACGCCACCAAATCGCCAGCTTTTTCAATTGCTGGACCACTGGTACTCTTTAAATTAACACCCAATTCATTTGCAATTACAAACGCCAAAGTCGTTTTTCCGAGGCCCGGCGGTCCGTAGAGTAGAACATGATCAAGTGCTTCATCACGCTGTTTAGCAGCTTTAATATAAACTGCTAGCTCTTTTTTAACCCGCTTTTGCCCCAAATAATCGTCTAAGTGCTGTGGTCTTAGCGAAAATTCAGTCTGCTGCTCATTTAATCCCTGACTCTCACCAGAAACAATTGAATCATCATTATCTGTCACCAGTTTCACTTCCTTTGAACACGTTACTTTTTATTATAACAAGAACTACTTCTTTAAGAGAAGGGCTAGACCCTTTTTTATATACTGGTCAGCAGTTGTCGCATCTTCCTTAGCTAATTTAGGTGCCACTCGGTCAACTTCCTTTTGGGTATAGCCAAGAGCAAGCAGTGCTAGCAAGGCATCATTAAGTTCCGGGGTGATTTCTTGATCGGCAATCTTATCCACCCGCTGCACAAAATCACCAAGCTTACCTTTTAAGTCAAGTACAATCTGTGACGCGGTCTTTTTGCCAACGCCGGGAAAGCGGGTCAAATACTTAACTTCGCCCTGCTCAATAGCTTCGGCTAGCGAATTACTATCTTCAGCTGCCATGATTGCAAGTGCCGACTTGGGACCAATACCGCTGACACTAAGCAATTTTAAAAACAGTTCCTTATCTTCTTCACTTTGAAAACCATATAAGGTAATACCCGTGTCACGAACTACCTGCTCAATATAAACTTCAGCCTGTTCATCTTGCTGATAAGCAAATGGGGTGGGACTATAAATCTTATAGCCCACACCATTAACATCAAGCACAACATAATTAGGCATAATCTTGGTAATAATGCCCTTTAAATATTCATACATTAATTATTTATCCTTTTTAAACATTTTATTTAATTCGCTTTGCCGTAACCGCACTAGAACCAGATTGCCGCGGGCATCATGGTAAGGATCAGGAGTTTGCCGTAATTTATTCAATAGTTCACTGGCTTCCGCATCTGCTAGCTTGATCCGTCCCGTAATTTCTTTTTCAGCTTGCCGGGCTGCAATTCGCTTAACCAAGCTGGCAGTATCAGTTTGGTCAACATTCAAAAAGCTATCCAAAATTGAGCGAATTGCTTCTTCAGGATTGCTCTTAATCCATGTCGGATAAGACCGCAGAATAAATGTGTCACTGCCAAATTCTTCCAAAAATAGACCAATCTGATTAATTTCTGCCAAATTATCCTTAATTTGAATAAAATCCAGATTGCCAAAGGAAAGCGTCAATGGCGTTAATAAACCCTGTTGAGTAATCTTTTGTTGTGAAATTGTCTGCTCAATTGTAATGAAGCAAAGCAGCCGTCTAACCGCAACTTGATCCACCAAATATAAGTCGTCACCATTTGCGGCAACCAAATAAGTTCTTGTTTGACCAACCAAAGTTAATTCAGGAAGATGATTAGCTAAAACTTCATCCCCTGTTGAAACAACTGCAGCACTATTTGCATGATTAACAAACGGCGGCAGCTGCCTTTGCCGGGCAACATTATCACGCCAAGTTTTGGTAATAATATAGCGGTCATCCTCACGCGGTACTGTTAAATTTACATATTGCGCGTGCTTAGGTGTTGCAATCTTAGCGGCATGACTTTCATGCACCTCATCAATAGGTACAGTCCGCTTAGTATCCACAACATTTTTATTTAAATTAAATTTAAGCTGGTCTACCAGTGTATCTTGCTTTGCTGCGGTCAAATTAGCCAACCCATCGCCCTGGTTATTTTCTTCTAAAAGTGTAGTGCTAATCGCATTCGTAATTAAACGACCAACTTCACTTTCCTTTGATAAGCGTACTTCCTGCTTAGTGGGATGCACGTTAACATCAACTAGCAGCGGGTCAACTTCAATCTTCACAATCGCAATTGGGTAATGTTTAGCAGTCAAATTTGTGCCGTATCCTGCCATCACGGCAGCTGCGAGCTTGAAATTTTTAATATAACGTCCATTTAGCAAAATCGAAACAAAATTACGTGTTGAACGAGTTAATTCTGGTTTCGATATTAAGCCAGTAACCGTAAAATCATTGTCGCTGCTGCTAAATGGCAGCATTTTTTCGGCAATATGGCGACCATAAACACTAGAAACCGTCTGCTGCAAGTTACCATTACCCGCAGTTCGTAATAAAACTCGCCCTTCATTAGTTAGCGTTAAAGCCAAATTAGGATAACCCAAAGCAATCCGGTTCACAATATCAACAATTTTCATGATTTCGGTACGGGGACTGCGCAGATACTTTAGCCGCGCCGGCGTGTTATAAAACAGGTCTTTAACTGTAATTTGCGTACCCTTTTTAGCAGCGGCATCTTCCTGGAGCTTTTTTACGCCACCAGTAAATTCAGCTCGTGTTCCTGCTGCCTCATTGGTATTAGTTAGAATTTCTACATGACTAACCGCCGCAATCGAAGCCAAGGCTTCCCCGCGAAAGCCCAAAGTACCAACATTAAATAAATCTCGTTCGTTGGTAATTTTACTTGTTGCGTGCCGGGTAAAAGCAAGATCAATTTGATCGCCAGCAATTCCCGAACCATTATCTTGCACAACAATTTCCTTTAGACCAGCATCGATAAAATCAATCCGAATTCGGCTGCTACCAGCATCGATTGCGTTTTCGACCAATTCCTTAACCACGCTCGCTGGCCGCTCAATTACCTCTCCAGCCGCAATCTGGTTAGCTAACGTTTCCGACAATTCATGAATTTGCGCCATGATTATTGCTCATCTTTCAAGTCTTCCTGCCAGTTTGCAACTAGCTGCATTACTTCAAGTGGTGTCTTATCTGCCAGATAAAGATTAGAAATCTCATCAAGGATATCTTTTTCCTTACCTTTAACTTCATCTGCTGACTCTTCAAGGTTATCACCCGCAGCGGCAGCTTCATTAGTATTAAATAAGTCTAATTGTGTCGCTGCTGGTCCTAAGTTACTGCCTTGAGCTTCAAGCCGCTTTAACAATTTGGTTGCTTCACGCAAGACTTTGCGCGGTAATCCCGCTAATTGCGCCACGTGGATACCGTAACTTTGATCTGCTGGTCCCGGTAGAATTTTATGTAAGAAAATCAACTTGCCATTTTCTTCGGTTGCTCCAACGTGAATATTCTTCAGATGAGGTAATTTTTGCTCCATTGCCGTTAACTCGTGGAAATGTGTCGCAAATAAAACTTTTGCCCCAACTTCATCATGCAGATACTGGACAATTGCGCCGGCTAATGCCATCCCGTCATAGGTTGCCGTACCACGACCAATTTCATCAAATAATACCAAGCTGCGCTTAGTAGCTGCTTGCAATGCCGCATTGGCTTCCGTCATTTCAACCATAAAGGTACTTTGACCCGAAATCAGGTCATCGGCAGCCCCGATTCGCGTGAATATCTGGTCAAAAATCGGTAGTTCAGCACTATCTGCTGGCACAAACGAACCGACCTGCGCCATCACTGCAATCAGTGCCATTTGCCGCATGTAGGTACTCTTACCAGACATGTTCGGACCAGTAATCAAGAAAATATTAGTATTTTCGTCAAGCTTAACATCATTAGGAATGTAAGCACCCGCCTTCATTACCTTTTCAACTACGGGATGACGTCCTGCAATAACCTTCACGTCTTGATTGACAGTATGGAACACGGGCCGGCAATAATTATTTTCTTCGGCAACTTGCGCAAACGAACAAAAGACATCAAGACTGGCTAGTTGGGCAGCTAATTTTTGTAAAGCAGCAATGTACTTCTTGACTTCTTCACGCAATTTAACAAACAAATCATATTCCAAATCTGTCGACTTGGACTGTGCTTCTAAAATTAAATTCTCGTGTTCCTTTAATTCTGGGGTAATGTAACGTTCCGCATTAGTTAACGTTTGCTTTCTGGTGTAACGCTCAATTGGCACCTTACTCTTGTTGGAGTTCGTCACTTGAATATAGTAACCAAAGACCTTGTTATAACCAACCTTGAGGTTATCAATTCCTGTTTTTTGCCGTTCCGAAACTTCCATTTCGGCTAACCACTTCTTACCATTATTCATTGCATCGCGGTAGCGATCAAGCTGGCGATCAACGCCAGGGCGAATAAGTCCACCATCAGTAGTCGCAATCGGTGGCTGGTCAACAATTGTCGTCGTAATTAATTCTGCTACACCCTTTAGCGGATCAATCTTAGTGGCAAAATTCTGCAAAACCTTGCTATCAGCGTCTTGTAATGCTGTCAAAATTATCGGTACTGCTTGCAAAGAATGAGCTAACTGCAATAATTCACGGGCGTTAACACTGCCAAAGGCAATTCGACCTGTTAACCGCTCCAAATCATAAACACCCTTGAGAGCATCAATAATGTTTTCACGGGTAAAATAGCCATCAAGCAGGGCTTGCACCATTTCTTGGCGCTTAGTCAATTGGTCAACTGATAATAGCGGCCGCGCCAGCCACTGCTTGAGCAAACGCCCGCCCATTGCCGTATGCGTCTTATCAAGTACCCAAAACAAGGAGCCCATCTTTTTGCCAGTTTTTGCAGAAGCGGTTAATTCTAAATTGTTCTGCACCGTGTGCGACATTTGTAAATACTGACTGACTTCATAGCTTTGCGCGACCTGCAAGTGTGCCAGACTGCGCTTCTGCGTCGTCAGTAAGTAACCAACTAGCTGTTGAACCGCTGCTTTTTCCACATGATTAGCCAAATTTTGTTCAACAAAAGACACTTCGGCATGTTTTTCAGTTAATTCAACTGGCGCCGAAACCGTAATATTGGCTTTATTGAAAAACTCACTGTCGGTATCACTTAAATGGCCATTATAAACAACCTCGCGCGTGCGTAATGACAATAATTCATTCGCTACGGCCGCAAATGTCTTTAAGTGAGTCGCAAAAATTTCACCAGTTGATAGATCACTATAAGCTAAGCCGAAGCCGCTCTTAGTTGTCACTACTGATGTTAAATAATTGGCATCTTTGGCTTCGCTTGGCTTGTCATTCATCCGTGTACCCGGTGTCACCAGCTGGATAATTCCCCGCTTAACCATTCCTTTGGCATCTTTAGGATTTTCCAATTGCTCACACAAAGCGACCTTATAGCCCTTCTCTACTAAGGTATCAACGTAAGAATCAACCGCAACGTGGGGCACACCTGCCATTGGAATTGGGTTTTCACTCTTATTCGAACGGTGCGTCAAAGTTAATTCCAAAATCTGGGCACCCTTAACCGCATCATCTTCAAATAATTCATAAAAGTCACCGACGCGATAAAAAAGGAAGGCATCGGGATATTGCTTTTTAATTTCGTAATATTGCTCCATCATCGGAGTTGTACTTGCTTTGGCCATTTATTCCTCTTCTTCTTTGCTATTACTGCTATATTATACGCTATCTCTTGAAGCAAAAGAAAAAAGACCACTAGTTAATGATCCTTTTCTTAAATTTTCTAATTAGTTCAACTTTACAATTTGCATTCTGACATAGGTATGCAAAAACAACTAGCAAATAAATTTTTTTCAAGCTTATTAGTTATAACAATAATACAATTTATTTGATTATTTTTAAGTAAATTTAAATCACAAAAACAATTTAAGTTTAATAATAATATATAAATTATTATAAGTATACTTTTAGTAAAGCTAAAAGTAATAACTCGATATTTATCAGCATTTATAAGCATTTTTATTGTTTTTACATGTATCCGTATAATATAATAAAAATACAGATTTAATAAGTGCTTATATTTATACGTAATTTATTAAGTCAATAAATAAATATATGTGTACAAAAAATCGTTTCTCATAGGTAGTACGAGAAGCGATTTTTTCATTATTTTGTTAAAAAGATATAAAATAAAAAGGGGAGGATAAAAAGGTTAGTAGAATTAATCGAGTAAGATTATCATAACAATAAAAAATTTAAATATAATTTGGACGGTTACTATTTGAATTTTAAATACTATGTTAATCAAGCCTTACCAAATACTTTACTATACCAGACAGATCATTTTCCTTTTATATGAAACCGCTTTAATTAAAGGACTGGACATACTTCAATTAAATTGCGACTTTATCAAAATTTTATATACAAATTAAGGAGCGTTAACCATGAAAACAGTAAAGAACTTTTTATACGCACTATCAGTATTCTTATTATTATTCATAAGTGGTCCACCTGCTTACGCAGCTACGGCTAAATTTTATGAATATTCTGGCACCGATTTAATCAAACAAGATTACTACGATATCAAACAAAAGAAAGCATTCAAATATAACCTCAACGGAAAACAAGCTTATAATTCTGCTGCTTTTGTACCTGATCGTAATAACCTTGTTGGTTATAGTTGGTCTGATAAAAATAATATTACTTATACTACAGACGGTACATCGCGTCAAACCACACTTACAGATGACGCTGCACAACGAATCAACAGCATGAATATCGTTAGATTAGTACCTTCCACAAGTAATCCTGATATTACCGTACATTACGTCAGTCAAGAAAAGATCAACAGCTTTAACAGCGATCCTAATCATGATCCACACATTATGGCTTTAGGCTTAACAGTATATGGAAATGTCTGGCTGACAGCTAATAAATATGCACCTAAAACTTTTATCCACGTTAATGTCTACGTTAATAAAGAAGAAAACAACTTAAATTACAGTTTAAACAATCGAGTTAAATGGCGTTTAGATTATCGTAATGAAGCAATTCTCATTCATGAATTTGGACATGCTTTAGGCTTAGATCACAGTAGTACTTCATCAAATTTAATGTCTGCAAGTAATTCTCAATTTAGTGAGAACGCCATGAAAAACCATACTCAAATTTTAGATCAAGATTTCTACAATCGGCTTAGAACACTTTATACGGGAAATTAATTAAAACGCTAATTAACAAAACTTTGATAAAATAGTAGCTTTACCAGCTCTTGGAAAGATGCTATTTTATTTTGCCTAATTATACTTCTTCAATAAAAAATAGCTTAATAATTACAAATTAGTAACTAACAGAAAACAAAACATTCGTTATATTACTGCTACTTACAGCACTTTCATAATCATTACAATTACTATATAACAAAAAATATTCGAATGCAAGTAACTTTTTAAAATTACTCACTATTTATTTACTATTTTAATCTTATCATTTACGCGAATATATATACGTAAATAAATGCCGGTGCAGCAACACTTTGCCCAATTAAGTATCCTTTTTTGCGTATTTTGATATACATGAATATTGAAATTGCTTACATTTATTAAATAACAATTGCGTCTATTTATTCAAATTATATTTTACATAAAAATAGATATTACTTTTTTACATATTTAATTAAGCCTTAGAAAGCTAGTATTATCAAGAAAAAAGACCATCTAACTTGATGGTCTTTTTTCTTGAAATTAAATAAATTATTATTGAGCAAGCCGCCTTTTAGCTAGTAACAGCATTACTAGGCAGTAAATAATCATTAGCGCTGTTACGATGCCTGTAACTACCAAACTAACATTAGTAACTGGTCCATTATGTAAAAAATCAGCATTTCAGTAATAACTAATATTTCACATAATGATCTTGAACAAGGATTAAAAACTAAAACTCATTTTTTCAGACCACTTTATATCACTTTATAGATTAGAAGTATCAGCACAAGGATTTATCTTAAACAAATTGATTAGTAAATAGTCTTAGCCCTAGTAAAAGCACAAAAACTAATGCACGCTGCTCATTAAGCGAACACCGATAATTAGGCAAAAACAATAAAATTAGCCAAATACAAATCATTACCGCTAACATGATTATTGATCTAGTTATGCTGCCACTAAAAGCAATAACATGCACTAAAACAAATATTAAAAAATACTGCCAAATATAAGGTATAACATTAATAATCAAATTCTTTAAATTTGGTTGTCGTACCATCACTAAATCACTAATTGAATCAAAATTACTCCGTGGCAACCAGATAGATAAACAATCAAAAAATAAGATATTAGCTGATAATAATGAGAAGACAAATGGTTTACCTAACCAAGCAAAATTAAGTTGCCATAGTTTCTTAGTCGATAAATATAACGTCCAATTCTCACGTGCCAAAATAATCAATAAACTCGTCGCAGCCGCATAAATATAAAAGGCAAATTTTTTATTCATTAATAATTACACCATTTTTCAATTTTAAGTATCGATCATATTTAATCTCCGGAATTTGATCGTGACTAGCAACAATTACCGTTTTATTTTCTTGCTTCAGCTTTGCCAACAAAGTTATAAATTGCCCAATACTATCTTGGTCTATCCCTCTGGTTGGCTCATCAAGCAAAATAATATTTTGTCCCTCCATTACTGCTTGAATAATTCCTACTTTTTGTCGCATACCAACAGAATATCTAGCAATTGCCTGTTTATCATCAGGATCAAGTTCAAAATATTGAAGCAATGCCCTAACTTTTTCTTCATTGAAGCGATGATTCAAATTAGCTAAAAAATGTAAGTTAGTCATTGCGGATTCATATTCCAAAAATTCCGGATTTTCAATCAATGCACCAATTAAATCATCCTTACCAATTGTGACTTTGCCTCCAGCGGCCTTTAGTAGCCCTGTTACAATTTTAAAAATTGTCGATTTTCCTGAACCATTGATCCCTGAAATATGTACCAATTCACCAGCTTCAGCTGTCATTGTTACATCTTGCAAAACCTGCTTATTCTTAAAAGATTTCTTAATGTGAGTCAATTGCAACATAATAATTCTCCCTTTTAATATCCGCCATAAATATGATGTACTGCCCGATATAGCGGATCGTATAAAGGACTATACTTAATCAAAATTTGTTTTTCAAAGTAATAATGATATGTTACTTCTAAAATAAGAACAATGAATAGCAAAAAATATGGATGCTTTGAATTATAAGCACCAACTAAGAGCCAAGCTAAAAATAGTAATACGCCAACATGTAATAGTATTATTGCAGTACCCAAGATAGGACTACCATTACGAAATAATGGAAAACCAGTAAATAAGTACGGGACAATCAAACCTAAGCAGAATACTAGACTATACATTGTTACTAATACCAGTAACCTCTTAGTCATCTGATTAGTTTGTCCGCGAACACCAATCAATAAGTATATATTACGAAAACGTAAAACTTGAGTGTACATTAGTACTAAAACTATTGGCTGAACATAAAGTGATATTAAATTAGAATCGAGATAGGCATTTGTCAATTCCATAGTTTCAGGTGGATTAGTAGTAATCAAATATTCGCCACTCCATAAGCCTAGCAACACTGTTATTACTCCAATTACCCATAAGCATTGATTTACTTTTTTAACGGACATTATTAACCCTTACGTCTCTTTCTTCGATACCAAAAATTAATTAATAATAGTGACACTGTTAAATAAATTAAACTTGCTAGCACAAACGCCACAAGTGAATTTACTGGTGGTCTTTGACCCATAAAGGTAGACTGACCCGGAGCAACTAAAGTATACAGAAACCAGGAAAATACAAATGTTCGCCAAACAATATTATTCATATTACCTAAGACAGGTAATAAAATTAGAATTAATCCTAAAATTGGTCCCACACCAATATATAGAGCATTTTTTTGCACAAATAAACCGACACTAAAAACTAAAATAGCGAAAATACCCCAACCAATAGCAGCAGGCATTATGAACACAATAATTTCTGTTAAATCATTAGTCGTAAAATAGCCCGGTCTCATTCCTTCACTTAATCCAATATCATGAAAATTATAAACGAAAGGAAAATAAAACAAATTTATCAAAAGCATTTCATACAGGTTGGTTATTATTGATAAACTCATACCACATAAGAAAGTATTAAAAGTTGCTTTTTTTAAGAACTGTCTGTAGCCAATACGTTGTTGAATATTGGAAAACATATTACTATTCTTTAAGTAAATAAATAGCCCAGCTACCAGAGTAGATACTAAAACCATTCTAACAATATCTATTTCAATTTTGTCATTCCATCCACCAATTTGTAGATCGAAAAATAGTGCTACAGAAATATTACCTTTCGAACTAAGTACTCCTTGATTCTCCTTAATACCAGTAAATATTTGCCAAGTTAATAATATTAAATAAGTTATTATAAGCATAATAATTATTCTTTTAGTTTTTTTTAGCATTATCTTTCCCTTATCTAAATTTCAAATATTAAAAAGGGAGGAACTATAATTCCTCCCTTTTTAAATTACTTATGATCCGAACTAAAGTGAAGTTTAACGTAACTACTGTTGGGCTCATTAGGAGTTGAACGAACATCTGCATAATATGCATAATTTACCGTTCCAGTATTATCACGTCCATACGTAGTTACATCCTTCCATAACTGAGTAGTAGATGATCTTGGAGTAGCATTACTATTAATTAATTTTACAAGATAGCCATTCCAATTAGGCACTACATCACCATTGAAAGACGCATCGTTTGAATTAGTTCTCTTAACATTTGATGAGCCATAAGAGCTCCAATTACCACGTGCACTGACAGTCTCGTGACTAACAGTCCATGATGGTCCCTTAGCTGCACTAACAACCGTAGTACCACTTAGTGCCAAAATAGTTCCAGCTGCTAATATTGACTTGCCCCAAAAATGATTCTTTAATGATAACATAATTTTGTACCTCCTTATTATTTTTAATTAATTTTCTTTGAACAAAACCATAAAAGTTTTTCCCATAAATAGTTCATAATTACTTCTTTCAACTTAAACATAATATACACACTAGAACATAAATTATAAGAGCTCTTTATCAAATGTTTTTATAATTATAATAGCTTTTCCTAAAGAAAATTTCTGTGCGTTTTACGCACAAATAATTTTTTATTGCAAATTTATTTACCTATAATGTAAAATTTAATCAAAGAGGTGCTTCAAATGTCAGACTTTGGTCAAACAATCCATCAACTACGTGTTTCTCGTTCTATTAGTCAAGAGGAATTAGCTACAGGAATTTTTAATCGTAGTCGTTTATCAAGGATAGAAAGTGGCAATTCCTATCCTTCTCAACAAGTTGCCTGTCAATTAATTTCTCGTTTAAGTCTTACACCTAAAGAATTCGAATATATCCAACATGATTATTCAGCTTCAAAAAAAGATCAAATTTTATATCAATTTTTCAATATTGAACTTAATACTGAAACTAACAAAATCAATTCACTTATTAAACAATGTTCAAGTATTAAAAACGATAATGATATTAAGCGCATTAAAAGAATCTTACAAGGTCAATTATTACTAAACACTTCTGACGGCTTAAGACAAGCTAAAAAGTTAGTTCAACCTATTTGGTATAACTATTTAATCAACATTAAAGCATTAACAATTATTGACCTTGCATTGTTAAATATGATTGCCTATGCCTTCGATGACGAAACTAACCAACAGATTATTACTAAAATAATCAATACAATTGATAAGTGTTATCCATTTTTAACAAGCTTAAAATGTAATGTTTTAATTAATCAAGCTAATTTATTACTAGAACAGAACGACTTTAATTCAACTAAAACAGTACTAATTCAAGCTGCTGATTTAGCCCAAAATAACAGTCAGTATGATAAATTACTTCTTTGCAAGTCAGAATTAGCTATTTGCAATAAGGACCACAGCCGAGCAATTTATTATGCTGAGCTATTAAATGAAATTGGCGCACATGATCTAGCCCATCTATTAAAAATGCAAATTAAGCAATTCTCTTACCTGTTCAATTAATTCTCACCACACAAAAAAGCCGCTTGTTTGAGCGACTTTTTTAATTATTATTTATCTTAAAATTACATCATTCCAGGAGCGCCGGCACCAGCACCTGCGGCTGGATCAGCTGGCTTATCTTCAGGAATTTCTGCAACTACAGCTTCAGTAGTTAAGAGAAGCGCAGCAATTGAAGCAGCGTTTTGCAAAGCTGTCCGCGTAACCTTGGTTGGGTCAATAATACCTGATTCAACCATATTCTCCCAGTTACCATTAGCAGCATTGTAGCCGATTTCGTTGTCTTGCTTTTCAAGTTCGTTCAAGATAACTGAACCATCTTCACCAGCGTTTTCAGCAATTTGGCGAACTGGTGCACTCAAAGCACGTAAGACAATGTTGATACCAGTTTGTTCATCAGCAGTATCACCTTTAAGGTCTTTAACAGCTGATTCAACATCAACTAAGGCAGTACCACCACCGGCAACGTAACCTTCATCAACAGCAGCACGAGTCGAGTTCAAGGCGTCTTCAATCCGGTAGCGACGTTCCTTCAATTCAGTTTCAGTAGCAGCACCAACATGGATAACTGCAACACCACCAGTTAATTTAGCCAAGCGTTCTTGCAACTTCTTCTTATCGAAGTCAGAAGTAGTTTCATCGATTTGCTTTCTAATTGAATCTTCACGATCCTTGATTGCTTCATTAGAACCGGCACCATCAACAATTGTAGTTGAGTCCTTAGTAACTGTAATCCGGCGAGCTTGACCTAATTGGTCAATTGAAGTGTCCTTCAATTCAAGACCCAAGTCTTCAGTAATTACAGTACCACCAGTTAATGCGGCAATATCTTGTAATTGTTCCTTGCGGCTGTCACCAAAGCCAGGAGCCTTAACACCAACAACGTTGAAAGTACCACGAACCTTGTTCAAAACAAGTGTTGGCAATGCTTCACCATCAATATCGTCAGCAATGATTAACAATGACTTGCCTTGTTGCACAATTTCTTGCAACAATGGCAAAATGTCTTGAATGTTAGAAATCTTCTTGTCAGTAATCAAAACGTATGGATTATCAAGGTCAGCTTCCATCTTATCGTTGTCAGTTACCATATATTGTGACAAGTAACCGCGATCGAATTGCATCCCTTCAACAACTGATAATTCAGTTTCAATACCACGAGAATCTTCAATAGTAATTACACCATCGTTACCAACTTTTTCCATTGCGTCAGCAATTAAATTACCAACTTCTTTAGAAGCACTTGAGACAGCAGCAACTTGAGCAATTTGGTCTTTTGAAGAAACTGTATGGCTAATCTTGTGTAATTCATCAGTTACAGCCTTAGTAGCCTTTTCAATTCCGCGGCGAACACCAACCGGGTTAGCACCAGCAGTTACATTCTTCATTCCTTCACGAATAATTGCTTGAGTCAAAACAACGGCAGTGGTTGTACCGTCACCAGCAATATCGTTGGTCTTTTGTGCAGCTTCAGCAACTAACTTGGCACCCATATTTTCGTAATGGTCTTTCAATTCAATTGCCTTGGCAATTGTAACACCATCGTTAGTGATTTCTGGGTTGCCGTATGATTGCTCTAAAACAACATTGCGTCCCTTAGGACCAATCGTTGTCTTAACAGTATCAGCTAGCTTGTCAACACCCTTTAATAGGGAACGTCTTGCGTTTTCTGAAAATTTAATATCTTTTGCCATTTTCATTCGCTCCTTAATTACTTAACAACTGCTAAAATATCTTTTTCGTGAAGAACTAAGTATTCTTCGCCTTCATGCTTAACATTAGTGCCAGAGTACTTATCGTATAAAACGACGTCGCCCTTCTTAACAGTCATTGGAATCTTATCGCCAGTTTGGGTATAAGTACCCTCACCCACAGCAACAACTTCACCTTCAGTTGGCTTTTCTTTAGCATTTGATGCTAAGACAATGCCGCCAACAGATTTTTCTTCTTCTTCTTTAACTTTTACGATCACGCGATCACCGATTGGTTGTAACACGATTGCCTCCTAAAATTAAATTTCGATAATTTTTATTTACTTTATATCGGTTAGCACTCTTATTAGCTAAGTGCTAACTTACAAATATGATAATAACCTCTTTTGCCAAAAAATGCAAGAAAAATTAGCACTTTTTTGTTTAAAGTGCTAATTTTATTTTTTGCAAACTCTTAACCCGCATAACTTCGCATATAATTAAATATTTTTCAATTGATTTTTTGTTTTAAATTAAAACTGCTCACGTTAATTCAGCCACAACAAAACCCCTGAATTCAATTTCAGGGGTTCTTATTAACTAATATTATGAAAAAAATGCTACCAAATTATTACGCGCTTCTTAGGCGATAGCCACATACCATCAGTCTTCTTAACCTTAAAGACTTTATAGAAGTCCGGTTGGCACTGAACTTGGACATTAGCCCGTAAAGCATCAGGCGAGTGAACATCATTGGCAAGCCAGTATTGCGCCATTTCTGGACTTGCTTTTATCCGCCAAATTCGGGCGTAATTTTTAAAGAGTTCACGTAAACTAACATGATCTTTCTTAGCTGCAGCTATAGCTACGGATAATCCACCTTGATCGGCAATATTTTCCGATACTGTCAGCTTACCGCTAACCTTTTTACCGCCATACTTGATGCCGTCAAATAACTTAATTTCTGCATTAACACGCTTATTAAATGCTGCGCGATCTTTTTTAGTCCACCAATTATGCAGACTGCCATACTTATCAAACTTAGCACCATTATTGTCAAAGGCATGGGAGATTTCATGACCAATAACTGTACCAATGCCGCCTAGGTTAGCCGCCTCACTTTGCTTCTTACTATAAAATGGTGCTTGCAAGATAGCGGCAGGAATATTGATATCATTTAAGCTAGAATCATAAAAAGCATTAACTTCATCACCAGTAATGCCCCAGTCATCACGATCAACTGGTTCATCTAACTCTGAGACCATTTCTTTAGTGTCCTTGATATCCATTGCTTTTTGATTAGCATACAAACTGCCGCCTTGGCTTATCGGGACTACTTTTATATCATCATAAAAGTCGCTAACATCGCCTGGGTACCCGACCTTGACCTTCATTGCCCGTAACTTGGCAATTGCTTTTTGTCTGGTTGATTTGGACAGCCACTTATTTTTTTGCAAACGCTGTTCATAAATTTTTAAAATTTGCTCAACCATCTTGGTGACATCTTTTTTAGCAGCAGGACCAAAATAAGTTTCACCATAATATTCACCTATTAGGTCGTCATATTCACTATCTGTAATTAAAAAAGCTTGCTTTGCAGTTGAAGGCAATTCTTTTTGACCAGTTTCTGCTTGCGCAAATGGGGCGCTAGCGTCAATAAACTGCTGTGACAAATCCCCAGCAACGCTATTAATGAATTTAACAATCATCCAGCCCTTAATTTCAGCAAAGTTCTCTTTATTAAGTAACCCATTAGCATTATTCAGAAAGTCCGGATCCGTGACAATAATTTGGTCAGGTTCTTTGCCAATTGTTCCTTGTAAAAATCCAGCCATATCAAAATCGCTAAACTTTGCTTCAAAATCTTTAACACTCATTGGATGATAAGTACTAGTTATTTCAGCACTATCTTCAGCTGACTTAGTATTTTGAACTATCTTACTATCAAACTTAATTGCGTTTTCGGCATAAACAGTAGCTTTATCTTCCGGTACACCAGCTAATTTCAATAGGTTAATAGATTGCTTTTGATAAATATCAAGTAACTTTTTCGAATTGGGATCCTGATAGCTAGTGGCATCAGACAAAATCGTTCCCGCAGAGCCAAAGTAAAGGGCATTCTTGCGGGCATTTTTTAAATCAGGCTCGACATCCCAGCCAATCGGCAGCGGCATCGTTTCATTAAATAACTTTGCAGCTTTAGTATTAAAATCAGTAAAATCCTTAATGCCTTCCAGTTCTGCCAAATCCTTCTTAATTGGCTGCGCACCATCGCGATTACGTTGATCCATATCGCGAGCTTGCTTATAAAAATCAACGGCTTTGGCAAAATTAGGGATATTCGGCAGTGGCTTTTTGCCATTAGCAAAAGCTGCCATATCTTGACTTAATTCGGTATATACCTTAGTTGAAAGCTCGTTAACAGTACCAGTACTAACACCATCAGCCGGTATTTTAGCCTGCTTTAACCATTTAGAATTAACAGCTAAATACAGATTGTCTTGTGGACGCATACCAACTTTAGGTTTAAGTAAGTTGCCAATGCCCCCGCGTTTTCCTTTAACTTGCTTACTGCGGTGCGGCTTAGCTTTGCTCTTACTAGTAGCAGCTAAAACTGGCTGGCTAAGATAATTACTAGGATTAGTTAAAACCAGCGACCCACTCATTATAATAGCAGTAAGTATTGCTATTATTTTTGATTTTTTCTTCATTTATCTTACCTCATGTACAAGTAACTTGATTATTTAAGTTTTATTATAACAATATTTTACTGTCAAAAATATATTTTTTTGTACAAAGATATTCTTCATTGTAGCTTTAATTTAATTAACTGTTTGGTACACATAATGTAAATAGAAATCATCATTGCACCACCAGCTATTACAAAAATCAAGTGGGCATCCACCTTGACCAAAAAGCCGCTAACTACTGACATTATTGGTCCCATCATTCTTGTTAAAGTTGTTGATGCCGATGTTACCATCCCGCGATACTCTTTTTTAGTTAGTGCCTGCACAATTGTAAAAAAGTTAGCCTGTGACCACACACTACCGACTGATACTAGAACATAGCCGGCAGTCACTAGCCAAAATGAATGCAGTCCTAACATGACACTAAAGCCAACTAAAATAACTAAACCGCTGATTAGCAGTTGCCAGCCAACTGTAAATCTTTGATTAAAATGCAAATAAATAAAATTTGCGGCAATCCCAGCAATTGAAGCTGCTGTATAAAAAATACTAATCTGAGTAACTGACACTTTCAGCGTTTGCTTTAAAATAAACGTTAACATTGGCACCACAACTTGAAAACCTAAATTAGCTGCCAAAAAGCCAATAATTAACCATTTCAAGTAACTGTCATGCCAAATAAATTTCAATCCCGCAATAGTTTTATGAGCAATATTTTTCCTTGTGGCTATCAACTTTTCTTCTGGCAGATCCTTAATCGTTAGTGCTAAATATGCAAAACTAATGCTATCCAATAAAAAGCCAGTAAAATAACCGACCAGGTTAATTATCAGGGATGCAATTCCTGGACCAAACATGCGCTGAACTGAAGAAATCAGCCCAACACTCCCCGATACCTGTGCCAACTCTTGCGGCGCCAGATTTTGGGCAATCATCGTCTGATAGCCGACCCAAGATAGTAAGTCAAAAAAGCCAAAGACAAAAATTATTAGCAAAATGCTCCACAAAGGTAAGTGATTGTTAATCATTATTGGTACAAATAGTGCCAGAATCATTTGCATTAATAACGCAGTTAGCATTACGTGCTTTTTATGATAAGTATCAAAAAGTGACCCAATTACCAAACCAAATAACGCAGTTGGTAAATATTCCATCGCGCTGAAGAGCCCCATTGTTACTGATGAATGATTAATTGTCAGCATTAACAATGGCACCGCAAACGTATAAAACTGGTCACCAAATCCCGATACTGCATAGCCTAACAATAGTTTTCGGTTATTATTAAAATTTTTATTCTTCATTTCCTCGATTATCCATAAAAGCTGTATTATTTTTTAACAAAACAATACAGCTTTTACTTCTGCATCGATTACACTTGCAGTTTCGATTGTAACCACCTCTACTTTCTTACCTAATCAAAACAAAAAGCCATTTACACAAGTGTAAATGACCTTAAGCTAAATATTCTTTTCATTATCCTTGTCGGCATCAAGGAAATAGATTAACGTTTGCAATTCAGTTGCCAAATCAACATTCTGAATCCGAATTCCAGTCGGAGCAGACAAGCGAATTGGCGTGAAATTCATTATTCCCTTAATTCCTGATTCGATCATTTCATCAGCTGTTGCCTGTGCAGTTTCAGCTGGAACCGTCAAAATTGCAATCGAAATCTGTTGATCGCTCAATTGCTTCTTCAATTCGCTCATGCTGTAAACTGGCACACCACTTAAAATTTTGCCAGTAATTTCTTCTTTAATATCAAATGCACAAGAAATACGAATGTTGTTGCTTCTCTTAAAGTTGTAATTAAGCAAGGCATGCCCTAAATTACCAACACCAACCAAGGCAACATTAGTCAACGTATCTTGATTCAAAATCTTTTTAAAAAATGACAAGAGACTCTTAACATCATAGCCGTAGCCACGCTTGCCCAGTGCGCCAAAGTAAGAAAAATCACGTCTAATTGAAGCACTATCAACCTGGACTGCTTCCGATAATTCGGTTGAAGAAACTTTTTCTTTACCACTTTCATTTAAAATAATTAGATAGCGATAGTAAAGTGGTAATCTCTTTGCTGTCGCCGTCGGAATTTTTATCTTTTCCATTTTCAAACGGCCCCCAACTTTTATTTGTGAATAAAGCACTAATCAATCTTATTTTACTCGTAAAATTACGTTCAATGCAAATATTTTTTCACAATCTTTTAAATTCTATCATAGAAAAGCCTTATAACTAGTAAATATAGACCCAGATTATCCAAGTAAATAACTTAACATGACCACTTAACAGATTAATCTTTCCTCTTATCGCGTTATTGTAACCACTTACCTTAATTTGACTGACAAAAATACCTATTCCTGCTTAAAATTGCCATAAACAAATGAATAGGAGTTAACAATGTTACTTGAAACACAAAAACTAATCCAGCATAATTCGCAACTCAAATAATTTTCTTTTTTCTTACCTATAAAGATACACCGGAATTTCGGCTCTTATGCTAAAATGGTTTCTAGGTGAAAAATATGATAATTGCACAAGGGCACGATTTAGAAAAACAATTCGGTGCCAATATTCTATTTAAAAACGTTAACTTTTCAATTGACGCAAACGCGCGGATCGGACTTGTCGGAGCAAACGGTGTCGGCAAGACGACGCTGCTTAAAATTATGACCGGTGAAGAAGACGCAACCCATGGTGAATTTACAATCAACAAGGGCATTACCGTCGGCTACATCGCCCAGGAAAATAGTCTTAACGAAAATAAAACTATCTGGAATGAGATGCTGGATGTTTTTGCCCCATTAATTAAAATGGGTGAAAATATCCAAACAATGCAGGAGCAGATTGCCAATCATCCCGAAGATGAAACTTTGCTCAAGCAATACGATCAAATGCAATTTAACTTTGAACAGCAAGGCGGCTACACGTACCAATCCGATATCAAAAGCATCCTGAACGGCTTTAAATTTCCCGCAGACACGTGGACTAAGGTAATTGGCAGTCTTTCTGGCGGTGAAAAAACTCGCCTCGCCTTTGTTAAATTGCTGCTGCAAAAGCCGCCACTATTACTGCTTGATGAACCAACTAACTACCTTGATTTAGATACATTGGACTGGCTGGAAAACTTCCTTAAAGGTTATTCTGGCGCTATTTTGGTAGTTTCTCACGACCAGTACTTTTTGGATCATTTGGCTAACCAAATTTTTGAATTACAATTTGGTAAACTGACTGCCTTCAAAGGTAACTACTCTGATTATGTTGCCCAAAGAGAACTGCGTGATCGTCAGCAAGAAGAAGCCTACGAAAAGCAACAGGATAAAATCAAAAAAGATGAGGAATTTATTCAAAAGAACATTGTTCGCGCTACCACTACTAAAAGGGCACAAAGTCGGCGCAAGCAACTGGAAAAAATCGAACGGATTAAGCCACCTAAACATAAAAACAAGGTTCGCATTACCTTCAAAAGTGAGCGACCATCTGGGAAAGAAGTTTTAATCTTCAATCACTTGTCAATCGGTTATCCAACTAAAACCATGGTGCAAGATGTTTCTTTTCAGGTTAATAAAGGCGACCGCGTTGCGGTTATTGGACCTAACGGGATTGGCAAGTCCACGCTTTTAAAAACCATCATGAAGGACTTAACCCCTAAAGAAGGGTCAATCAAGTACGGCGCTTCGCTTGATATTGGCTATTATGACCAAGAATTGCAACAACTTGATCCTGGCAAAACCGTGCTTGATACCATTTGGGATCGCCATAAAACGATGCCTGAACGTGACGTGCGCTCAATCTTGGCTAGTTTCTTATTCACTGCCAAAGACATTGACAAGACTGTCGGTCAATTATCCGGCGGTCAGAAAGCCCGCTTGACCTTAACTGTTTTATCACTTGAGCATAACAACTTCTTGTTAATGGACGAGCCGACCAACCACTTGGATATTGAAGCTAAGGAAGTGCTCGAGCAAGCTCTGCAAAAGTTCGATGGCACATTGCTGTTTGTCTCCCATGATCGGTACTTTATCAACCAGCTGGCTAATAAGATTGTTGCCGTCAAAGATGGTCATGCCAAAACTTACGAAGGTAACTATTCATACTACTTAGATGAACAAGCTAAACAAACTGCTGCTAGTGCCGCAACTCCTGCTGGTCAAGATGCACCCGTAGAAACAACAGCTGCAAATTCTACCAAGCTGTCTTATCAAGAACAAAAGCAGCGCGACTCACAAAAACGTAAGTTGCAACGCCAAGTAGAAGATGTTGAAGCTCAAATTGAAGAATTGGAACAAAAGCAGCAAGAAATTCAAGCACAGATGGCTAACCCCGATATTGCTTCTGACTTTGGTAAATTGGGACCCTTGCAAGAGGACCTAACTGCCGTACAAACTGAATTGGACAAAGCCAATGAAGCTTGGGAACAAGCATTAACTGAATTAGAAAATTTTGAATAAAAAAAGACGAGGAAGTTACTTACTTCCTCGTCTTTTTAGTTTAATAATTATTTCAGCATATTCTTCGCATACGGTAATTCCAGTGACGGATCAGCATTGAGTGTCATATCAGCAAACTTACCTTCATTATACAAATTATAAGCCGCCGCACCAATCATTGCTGCATTATCGCCGCACAACTTTAGGTCAGGCAAAATTACCTTTGGTCGCATACTTTCTGGCAAAGCCGCGATTTCCTGACTCATGCGATCACGTAGACCATGGTTAGCGGCTACACCGCCACCCATAATAAAGGTTTTTGGTTGATATTCTTTAATTGCACGAATTGTCTTAGTAGATAACACATCTACCACCGCCGCCTGAAAACTAGCAGCCAAATCATACTTGTTCAATTCTTGGTGAATTTGGTCAGCATGGTGACAAGTATTAATAAAGGCGCTCTTTAGACCAGAAAATGAAAAGTCATAATCATCATCGGTCATCATTGCTCGAGGGAAGTTAAACGTATCTTGACCTTGATGTGCCCAGTCATCAATCGTTTTACCAGCTGGATATTTCACACCTAGAACTCGACCAATCTTGTCGTAAGCTTCTCCTGCGGCATCATCACGGGTATCACCAACAATTTCAAAGTGCGTGGGGTCTTTCATCAAGACAATTTCAGTATGACCCCCGGAAACTTGCAAGGCAAGAGCAGGATATTCAATTTCATCTGTTAGTTGAGCTGCCATAATGTGACCCATAATATGGTCAACACCGATTAACGGAATCCCTGTAGCCATTGAAGCAGCCTTAGCCGCACTAACACCAATTAATAGTGCGCCAACAAGTCCAGGACCGTAAGTTACCGCAATTGCATCAATATCATCCCAAGTGGCGTTTGCCTGCGCTAATGCTTCTTTAGTAATCTGGCTAATTACTTCAATATGATGACGACTGGCAACCTCTGGAACTACCCCGCCGAAACGTTGATGGCTCTTAATTTGCGTTGCCACAATTAAACTTTCAATTTCACGGCCATTTTTAATGACTGCTGTAGAAGTTTCATCGCAGGAACTCTCATAAGCTAAAATCCGAATATCTTTTTGTTTGCTCAAAACTTATTCCCTTTCTTATTTCGTGTTTGTGTTAAATTCAGCACCATATTTAAGCCATCTGTTTGCGTTTCTTGATAATAATTTGGGCGAATAAAAGTTGGACTGAAGCCTAACTGTCGGTATAATTTTTGCGCTACCAAGTTATCCACGCGAACTTCCAAGCTAACATATTCGCAGCCCCACTTTTGTGCTAATTCAATCATTATCTGCATTAAGTATGTGCCTAAGCCTTGCCCCTGCCAATTAGGAGCGACTGTTATATTAGTTATATGTCCTTCAGGCTGGTTAATGCGCACACCCGCATAAGCAATCAAAGTTGAAGATTGATAAACAACTAAATATAGCAAGTTGGGCTTGGTCAGCTCTGACTGAAAAATCTCCGCGTTCCACGGCATTCTCCCATTGTAAGCCTGCGTTTCCAGCAGCAGCATATTAGAAATATCATCAGACTTGGCCCGCATAACTTGAACGGTTTGACCAGCAAAGGTAAACACAAATGGCTGAAATTCTATCTTAAGTGGCTGTTTTTTAAAACGAGAAAAATAATTATGCTGCTTAAACTTCTTCCACATAATTACTATCTGGCTCAAACGGCTTCCCCGTCTTCTTATGCCAGTCAACCTCTGCTTGCGTCCGCCGCAAATAATTTGGTAACAACTGGTCAGGATCAGTTGGCGTGGCTGTTTCTGCTAGCTTGCCAATTAAGCCAGCATGAATAACATTTTGGTCATCAGTACCGTAACTAAAAGGTACAGCCAATGCCTTAAGTAATTCTTCCTGCTTGGTAAAACCCGACCCAATAAAGATAATCTTGCTTACAGACTTATTAGCTAAATATTCCTTAACAGCTTCCAGCAATGATGAAATATGATAGTGACCATCAGCCAGGACATTAACTGGCAGACCACCCTCATTAACATAACCGCCAGCAAAGTAGTTATCATTGCGGGCATCAATTCCTGCTACAATCAATGTATTTTGATCGCTGCAGCCAGCAGCCAAAGCTTGCAAGGTTGAAATACCGACGACTTCTTTATTTAAAATACTAGCAAACATTTTAACCGTCGTAATTCCAATCCGCAATCCCGTATAAGATCCTGGTCCAATTGCTACCGCAAAACGATCAAGATCCTTTAACTGCAGATTATTTGCTTGCATAATTTCATCAATTAAAGGATCAAGATGCTCACTATGGTTGCGTTCATCCTGTTCACTTTTTTCAACAATAACTGATTGGTCGTCATTCAAGGCTACACTCAAGTGATTAGTGGCCGTTGACACACTTAAAATTTTCATTTCAGATTACTTTTCCCTTTTTAAAAAATCTACCTTTTCATTTTAACACGAGAAAGGGCCTGTAAAACAAAGTAGATAACAAACATTTGTACCCAAGGAACAATTAATTCTTTAGGCAGTCGCTGCACTAAGGCCGCATTAAAATTCAACCCATACAAAACGTGTACCCACAAAGTATTCAGACCAACGTTAACAATTACGGTAACCAGCAACGTCGACAAGATAATCCGCCAAATCTTAACTGGTCGGTGATAAAAAAACAGTCCGTAAATTAATGGTCCAACCATCGCACTAAGTGTAAAACCGATGAAATAACCACCTTGATTACCAAAGATAGCTGAGGAAACAAGATCCCCAATCGCGCCGCCGACACTGCCCCACACGGGACCAAAAATGAAGCCCAGCATCACGCTCCCAATAAAATCAAGACTGACATGAACAACTGCCGTACCAATACTGAAGCGATGCAAGATTATTTTGATTGCAATTACAACTCCAAGTAGAATTAAGTCACGTAGTTCTAGTTTTAGCGTTCTTTTTGAAATCATCGCCAACACTTCCTCTCATTAAAAAAGCATGACGACCAGTCATGCTCAATTAATTATATTATATTTTACGCCAAGTTAGTTCACAAACGGCTCTAGGATTGCCTTCTTCATCCTCAATCACATGATAGGACTTAATATCTTGCCCATCATCCTGTACGCTAACATATGCAAATGGCTCCTGACCATACGTTACTTCTTGATTAAACTTAATGTCTAGACTTTGAATTAGGTGCTCGCGCAAAAATTCACGGTCCAAAGTATCAATGAACCAACTAAAGTAATGCCCGTTAGTCATATGGTGGTTAGTATCTAAGTCATCATAGCGAACCCGATACTGGCGCTTAACTTGATATTCTTTTTGCGGTCGCAAGCGAGGGAAACGTGGCAATTTCTTTAATAATGGAATACCTAAGTCGGTCATCATCTTTTCATCTGTTGCTACCATTTTACGCTTCTTCAAGTCGAACAAGACCCACTCACTCTTAACTGTAATGAGCATCTTCCCTTGTTCATCAATAAAATTAAAGTCCCGGTACTCCAAAAAGCGATTATAACCAACAGCATCAGTAGTAACCGTGATGTGGTCATTAGGTTGGGGCAATGCTTGAACCTCAATGTGGTATTGCGTGACGACCCAGCCCAAGCCACGCTCGGTCAAAGCATTAGTACTTGCTTCGCCACTACTTAATTGGTGTTCGGATACACTCATCATCAAGTCAATCATTGCCGGCAACTTCAAATGCTGGTTTTCATCACATTCATAATATTCAATTCGTTTTTGTTCACTATATTTCATTAGTTGCCTCTGTTTTGGTGATATTCATCATAAAGTTCGTTCTTAGAAACATTATTTAACTGGGCTACTTCTTTAATGGCTGACTTTTTACTTTCACCTTGAGCAACTCGGTCATCGACTAACTTAATCAATTCAGGCCATGTTAATTGTTTAATTTCAGCTGTACTTGGCGATACCAACATGACAAATTCACCGCGCGGCGCGTTTTCAGTAAAATAGTCATTTAGTTCCGCAACTGTTCCCCGGACAAATTCCTCATGAATTTTAGTTAGTTCCCGTGCAGCCACAATCTGCCTGTCAGGTGCAAATACTGTTGCCATATTTTTTAACGTCTTAACCAGCCGATGCGGTGCTTCATAAAAAATTGAAGTTGCATGAGCCTTAGACATTTCTTCAAAATAAGGCTTCTGCTCACCTGCCTTACGCGGCAAAAAGCCGTAATAAGTAAACGGCTGCGCATCAAATCCCGAGGCAATTAAGGCCGTCGTAAACGCCGACGGACCCGGCAGTGGTACTACGGGAACATTATTTTTAATACATTCCTGCACTAAAATATAGCCCGGATCAGAAATAACCGGCATCCCTGCATCACTGATTTCCGCAATTACTGCCCCTTCTTGCATTAATTGCACTAATTCCGGTGCACGCTGCTTAGAATTATATTTATGAAACGACAGCATGTGATTATGCACGCCAATCTTTTCTAGCAAAATGCCACTAGTTCGTGTATCTTCAGCCGCGATATAGTCTGCATCTGTTAATACCTTTTTAGCCCGAATCGTAATGTCTTCTAAGTTACCAATTGGTGTTGGTACCAAATAAAGCTTACCCTGATCATCTGCATAACTACTTTGCCGCTGCATTTTATCCGTCCTTTAATGTACTTTCTTCTTTTTCTTTTCACCGAAATTATCAAGAATATCTAAACAAAACATGCAATCAGAACTTGGATCACGATGTGAGCCATAGTACATGTTGCAAATATGATAACCCGAGTTATAAATCTGCCGCAAGGACTCAAGACCACTCTGAGTCTTAATTGTTCCGTTATGCGCATTGGCATTCGTCATTTTGTCCATTTTTTCACGTAAAAGCTGGTTCTCAACCTTTAACTCGGTATTTTCCTTGAGTGTATCTAAAATATCATTTTCTAAACTCTCGATTGTCTTGGTCATCTTCATCATCGAATCGTGGAGTTGCTGCAATTTTGAATAAGAGTCCACCATCAAACACCTACCGTTTCCACTGCAAAGCTAGATAATCCAATAAGTTGCGAAAATTAACGTTGCTATAACGCATCTTGTCAATTTCTAATAAATTTTGAAGCATCTTAGCTCCCGCCTGTTGATCTTTATCATTTAATTCCGTTTGTGCCATCTTCTTTAACATCAACCAAACATAATTTTGGCTAACTTTACTCTTAGCCAAATCTGCTAATTGGTGGGCACTGACAATTGATAGCAGATCGTATTCCAACATTTCTTGATAAAAATATTTAATTTCTTGGTCAAATTTGCGAGTATCGCCAAGTTCAAGGATCTGGTCTTTAGTAAAGCCGTTTTGAATTAAAAATGCGGTTTTGTTATCTACTTGCTCGTCAGCCGCAAAATTAATAATTTGTGTTCTGGAACGCACTGTTGGCAAAATCTGATCAACATTATTAGTAATCAAAATTGTCACAACAGGAGCAATCGGTTCTTCTAATAAATTAAGTAGGGCATTAGCTGCTGGCAGCGTTAATTTTTGTGCCTCATTAATAATAAAAAACCGGCAGCTGCTCTGCACTGGGCTTTTGCCTAATTCTTCCTTTAATGGTCGAATTTGATCAATCCCTAAACTTTGCTTACCTGCAGTAGTTACCAGCAAGACATCAGGATAGTTACCAGAAATAATTTGCCGGCAATTTTGGCAAGTGCCATCAGGCCGCTTTTCACCAGTACAATTAAATAAACAGGCAAGCCAATATGCGGTATTAACAGCCTCATCTTCATCACGGTCAACAAACAAATAACTATGTGCCAGTTGTTTTTGCTGGTAAGCACGTTCTAAAAAAGCTGCCTCTTTAGCGCTCTTTTGCGTAAGATCAATAGCCATTAAAATTGCTTAAACGCTTCTACTGGTAAGACAAAGCAAGTCGCACCGCCAACCGTAATTTTAATCGGCTGACTGCTCATATCAAAGCCAGTCATTACCATATTAGGGTTCATATATTCCTCGCGCGCCTTGGAATCTTCCTTAATGATATGTAACACTTCTTTTACATGTTCATCATCAATCCCAATAAGAAATGTGGTATTGCCTTGACTCAAAAAGCCACCAGTTGTAGCCAACTTAGTCGCACGAATATTTTCTTTAACCAGAGTACGCTGCAGCCGACTGGCATCTTCTTTTTGTACAATTGCGATTATTAACTTCATCAAATCAGTCCTTTAGCAATTCTTTTGGTAAACGGTTTACAACAATTTTAACACAATCTGCTACTACCTGACTAAGAGGTCGATTAGCATTAACAACCTCAATGCGGTCGGAATATTGCTGGTTAACCCACTGGTAACCCTGATAAACTTTTTGGTGAAAAGCTAATTCTTCTTGTTCTAAACGGTCTTCTTGACCGCCATGGTCCTTAGCAATTCGTGCTAAGCCCACTTCAGGCTGCACATCTAAGAAAATAGTTAAGTCAGGTTCAATCCCACTAGTGGCAAAATCATTAATTACCTTAACAGCTTCAATTCCTAAATCTCGTCCGACACCTTGATAAGCTAATGAACTATCGACAAACCGATCAGAAAAAACAACTTGACCCTGTTCTAATGCCGGAATGATTGTTTCTGCCATGTGCTGACTTCTTGAAGCGGCATAAAGTAATGCCTCGGTTTTAGCACTCATAGCAACATTAGCCGGATCCAAAATAAACTGCCGAATTTGTTCCGCGATTTTGGAGCCACCGGGCTCACGGGTCACAAGATGTTGTACCCTGAGCTTAGGGGCAATCTGGGCTACAACTTGTTCCAAAACAGTACTTTTTCCAGACCCATCAGGTCCTTCAAAACTAATAAAAAAACTTTTCATAAAACTCTCCCATGCCTCTATTTTACAGAAGTTCTTTCTATATTAACACCCCAACATACTTTTAATTTTAGCAAAAATAAAAAAGCCTACACTGGTAGACTTTTTAGTCAGAAATAGCATTCGTGTAACCACTAAATCTTGTATGTCGCCGGCGAGCTTCATTATACAAAAAAGAATATTTCGCCTGCAAAATTTTATTAGCAATAATATTGTCGTCTGACATATCTAATGTTGTCGGATCCAAGCTCTTTTGCACGGCAATTTCATCCTGCAGCTTTTCAATCACGGCAACTAATTTGTCGTCGCCCATTTCTTTAACCTTAGTTCGTGCCATTAGATTGATGTTCTCCCTTGAACTGCCCGCTTTAGCGTAATTGAATTAGCATACTCAATGTCGCTGCCGACCGCCAATCCTGCTGCTAGTCGTGTTACCTTAATCCCCGCCGGTTTAATTAGCTTGCTAATATACATCGCCGTGGACTCACCTTCTGGAGTTGAGTTTAACGCTAAAATCACTTCTTTAACACTATCTTGCTTTTGCAGGCGGACAATTAATGACTTAATGTTAACTTCCTCAGGACCAATCCCATCCATTGGCGATAAAACGCCATGCAGAACATGATATAAGCCGTTATATTCGCCCATTTCTTCAAAGGCCATCACATCTTTAGGCTGCTCAACAACCATAATCGTTGTTTGGTCGCGTTCAGGATTGGCACAAATCAAGCACGGATCTTGCTCGGTAATATTACCGCAGATTGAGCAGCGCCGTAATTTTTCTTTGACATCTTTAAGTGCTGTACCAAAGTCATTAACATCATCATCCGGCATATCTAGTGTATAAAAAGCCAGCCTAGTGGCTGTTTTTTCACCAATGCCCGGTAATTTCATATATGAATCAATCAAATGCGCAATCGGTGTTGGATATTGCAATTAAATCATACCCTTCGTGTACTTACCTAAACTCGCTTGGGTAGCTTGGTCAATTTCTGATAAGCCCTTGTTAACCGCGTCAATGATTAAATCCTGCAGCATATCTGGATCATCAGGATCAATTGCTTCCTTGTTAATCGTAATATCTTTTAACTTACGATCTCCACTAAAAGTAGCAACAACTAAATCATCAGCAGACTTACCCACAAATTCTTGAGCCGTAATTGTTTGCTGCTCCTGCATCATTTGCTCCTGCATTTTTTTAGCTTGCTTCATCATTTGCTGCATGTTCATTCCACCCATGCCGCCCATTGCACCAAAATTAGGTCTCTTACTCATTTTGCTCTCCTTTATTTAATCTTTAATATTAACCACATCACCAAATAAGTCTTTGGCTTTTTGAACTACTTCATCATTTGCAGTTTGCTTGTCAGAAGCAGCCAGCTCACTTGCTGGTTCTTGACCAGCAGATTCTTTTTTCTTAGCCAGTAGGTCTTTGCCATGCATTTGCAAAAAGTCTTTGCGCACCTTGAGCCAGTCTTCATCTGGTACTAAGACAATCTCATAGTCATGCTGCGTAAACTTGGCAATTTCACTAGTTAATTTAGTCAAAAAGTCGTCGTCTGCACTAGCATTCTCAAACCATAAAGTATACTTACACTTCATTACTACTTGGTCAGGACTAGCTGCTACTGGCTGCAGGACATCAAGCAAAGCTCGCTGTGAAACCGACAAGACTGATTGCAAATCCGGCCAAATATCTTTAAGCGCCAATAAATCTTTCTTAGTTGCATTTTCTAGCACATGATAAACTTGCTTGCGATTCTGTTCATTGGCATGGTCAGTGTTACGCACACGTTTTTTCTTCGGCTTTTCAATTGCTGTATGGCTTGCCTGCGACTTGTTTTTAACAGCAGAATCAACATGGTAAACCTGATCGCGATTAGTTTTACGTGGCTGCTTGGATAACTTCGAGAATTTTTCAGTTAAATCTACTACTTGCTTTTTTAAAGCCGTAATTTCAGCTTGCAAATCGCTGCTTTTACCATCAGGCAATGCGGGGGCACTAGCAGCTGGTGTAACAGCTTCAGTCCCTTGTTCACTGCTAGTACTTGCAACCAAAAACACCTCTAGCGGAATCTGCTGCTGATTGGTATAGCGCAAATCATTCAACGCGGTATTAGCCGCCGTAATTAACTGAAAATAGCGCTGTGTTGGGACAGTCTCAATCTTTTGTACAAAATCAGCACTTAAGAAATTACTTTCATTTTGTCCCTCGGTCTTAACTACCATCAGAGCATTGGTTGCCATATCAATCAATTCATCCAGAATATTTTTTGAAGTGGCACCATTTTTTAGCTCTGCTTGAGCTAACGTTAACGCCTTGGCCGTATCTTTTTCTAACAGCGCCAGCAAAATTTCTTCAATTTTTTCTTTCGCGGCAAAACCGGTAATCTGCAGGGCATCATCATAATTAACCGCATCTTTTTCATAGCTAAGCAGCTGATCCAAAATACTCAAGGCATCCCGCATCCCGCCGTCAGCAACCTGAGCAATAACTGCTAATGCCTTATCCTCATACTTAATCTGTTCCTGATTCAGAATATATTTCATCCGTTCTTCAAGATCAGTTTGCGCAATTCGCTTAAAATTGTAGCGCTGCGTACGAGAAATAATGGTAGCCGGTACCTTCTGCAATTCTGTCGTTGCTAAAATAAAGACCACATGTTCCGGTGGTTCTTCTAATGTCTTAAGCAGCGCATTAAAAGCCCCAATCGATAACATGTGAACTTCATCGATAATGTAAACTTTGTACTTACCTTGTGTTGGCGCGTATTTAACCTTATCGCGAATTTCGCGAATCTCATCGACACCGTTATTAGAGGCGGCATCAATCTCCATAATATCGGACATCGCGCCCTTATCAGCGGCTAAGCAATTAGTACATTCATTGCAGGGTTCACCGTCTTGCAGATTAGTACAATTCAGGGCTTTAGCAAAAATCTTGGCACACGAAGTTTTCCCAGTCCCCCGGGGACCAGAAAACAAAAACGCATGCGAAACTGTACCGCGCTTAATCGCATTTTTTAGAGTATTCGTAATATCTTCTTGACCGACAACACTGTCAAAAGTGCGCGGCCGCCATTTGCGGTATAACGCTTGATAAGCCATGTTCATCTTTCTCTAGTAAAAAACTCTTAACTCTTTTGCAGAGTTAAGAGTTTATTGATATCTAATAAAAGGCACATGCCTGAGCAACCTTAGTGCTGCTACCTTCCGGTCCTGACACGCTTCAGAGGTCAAACATTGCCCAATAGATATGATACCGTATTTAGCATGACTTTTCCACTACTTTGCTGAATTTTTCGCTAATTTTTGCTGGCGGCGAATTTCTTGAAAGAAGTCCTTCAACATCTTACTTGCTTCTTCACGATACAAGCCGCGCACAACATTCGGATGATGATTAAACTTCGTGACAGTAAACAAGTCAACGACACTGCCTGCTGCACCGGCCTTAGGGTCAAGTGCACCATAAAAAACATTCTTAATGCGCGAGTTAATAATCGCACCGGCGCACATTGAACATGGCTCTAGAGTCACAAACAAACTGCAATCAATCAGCCGCCAGCTGCCAAGGTTTTGGCAAGCTTGTCTAATCGCCATCATCTCGGCGTGCTGCGTGCCATCTTGATCAAGCTCACGCCGATTGTAGCCTGAACCAATCACTTGCCCATCGGGATCAACTACCACTGCACCAATCGGCACTTCACCTAAGTCTTGAGCTTTTTTAGCTTGGTCAAAGGCTAATTGCATGTATTTCTTTTTATCTTCACTAGAAAACATCATTAGTTATTCACTGCCTGTAAAATATAGTAACCTTTATCCCGCGTTAAGACGCTGCAATTACCAAAAGTTTCTGTCAGCAACTTGCGGGCACTTGGTTCACCCTGCTTCTTCTGAATAACAACCAGCAAGACGCCGCCAATTACTAAGTGATCCTTAGCGCCAGCTAAGATACCAGAAACCACTTTTTTACCAGCACGAATTGGTGGGTTAGTTACAATTAGACCAAACTTCTTTTCTGCAGGAACATTCTGATAAATATCAGATTGATAAATCGCAACATTAGTAATTTGGTTTAATTGGGCATTTTTACGGGCTAATTCTAAGCCGCGCTCATTGACATCAACTAGGTCAACAGATTGCTCAGGCCAGAATTTTGCTGCGAATAAGCCAAGTGGACCGTAGCCAGCACCAACATCCAAAATATTAGCTGCTGGGAAACTCACATCAGCCATTGCCTTAATTAGCACGCCAGAGCCATAATCAACCCGCATTTTTGAAAAAACACCGGCATCAGTGTTGAACTTCAAATCCACACCATTGACGTGATAATCAACTACATGTTCATCATGCTTGGCGGTTGGATTTGCCGCAAAATACATTTGATTTTTTTCGTTAGCCATTACTCGCTCATTTCTAAATTAATCTCTTACTAACAATCTTACTCTTAAAATCTTAGCAATTAGCTAAGATTACTTCGGCAAAAAGGTCCCCGGCTTAATATATTGCAAAATACGGTAGCCAACTTTCTTCTCTTTAGCCGAATGATCATTTGTTTGGTTCAAAAACATGATAATTCCATTTTGATTATCAGCAGTTAATTGTGCCCACATGCCAAAGTGTGTCCCATGCAAATTGCCATAAGCAATCTTAAGTTTACCAGACTTTTTAATATGAAGACCGCCAGAATAAGCCGTAACCTTACTGTCCAAATTAGTTAGATATTGAAATTGCTTTTGCGTCAAAATCGTTCCATCAGTCAAGCCACACTGGATTCGATAATACTCCATTGGCGTCGTCAGTAGATTGCCTGCGCCCAATAATTGGGAAGCAAAATCTTTTGTAAAATTCACGGTGTTACAATAATTGGCATTGCCATTCGAATAGTATGAACTTGCTATCAGCTTAGATTTAGGCAAAGCTGCTGCCGTAAACGTACTCGTCAGACCCAAAGGCTTAACAATTCGCTTATGCAAGTTGGTCTGATAAGATTGTCCCGTTTCTTGACGAATGATCCCAGCCAGCAAAATATAATTCGCATTATTATAATTATACTTACCAACCTTGGCGAATGAAAATTTATTGGCATTCGCAATTGTCATCTTAATTGCAGCACTTTCAGAATAATTATAATTACGCCAAACTTCAGTATTAGTTGGTTTAATCCCCGACGTATGGGTCAACAAATTACCAACCGAAATTTTCTTAGCATTCTTTAAATCTGGAAACCACCGGTCAATTTTAGTATTCTGGTCAAACTCTTGGTTAGTTTCTTTTTCTTCGTCCATAATCTGGACAATCATTGCACCCGTGATCACTTTTTGCAGCGAACCAGTTGGATAAACTACTTTGTGGTTACCATTTCCGATTTTGCGATTGCTTGAGGCATAACCATAACTAATCTTTTGCGGCACGCCATTTTTAATTACCACAACCGAGCCACGCACATGATTTTGCGCCATTGTGTGACGGACAAATTTACGCAGTGACTTTTTCCCTGATGTCGCTGCTGCTACTTGTTCTGGCTGCCAGACACGCGGTGCTCCAAATGCACCGACACCAAGCAGCAATGCCACTTCAACTATTCCAACTTTAAAAACACTTTTCTTCTTCACAGTTAATATTAATATTCCAATCTGATCTTTTTTAAACGCTTTATTGCCAAGGGCACACTCATATAACAGTAATATTTTTACCCCTGTTATTCAAGTTTAACAAAACTAATAAACAGAGTTTTTACCATTTTATCTCTTTTCGGTAACAAAATATGAGCTTATAATAGGTAGAAATGAGTACAGGAGAATAAAAATGAAATTTAAACGCACTTTATTAATTGCAACTGCCTTAATTACACTCGGAACGATCGTCGCAATTGCACCACACCCCATTGCAGCAACTACCACCAAGATTAAATCCTATCCTAAAAGTATGCGTGGTACGTGGTATTACTATGATACTTATACCCAAAAACTTGATAAGGAGGTTTTTACCAAAAAGACCGCTAAATTCTATGTTGGCAAGAAAAAAGTCGGCTACAATACATTACACACCTACGTTAAACACGATCAATATCTAAGTAACAACGCCTACTTACAAAAGACAGGTCATTGGGCATATGCCAATAACAGCACTACTATAAATGGTTTAACTTGGCTTAATATTCGCGGCTGGAATCAAGGGATGGGTGACGGTGCTTACTACAATACGGCTACACTTGATGGTACCGAGATTTTAACTAATGCTAGTGGTGCTAAAATTTGGGTTGACCATCATGCATACCGTACACCAGAACTCGCTAAAGCCTTTGAAAATAAGCATTATCAATATTTTAATTATCAAGAATAAATAAAAAGCACTTCTTAATGAAGTGCTTTTTAACTTAATATGTGACCCTAACAGCTGAATAAACATAACCATCGACCGTGGTTGCAGCTCCAACACCAATTGTCTTGTCACTTGGATTAAGCAAAATATCACGATGACCCCAATTAGAAGCTGCAACATCAGCTGATGTGCCACCATTTGGTGCAGGTTCCAACTCCTTATTGGCATGATTAGTAATCCAGCCCCACGGATCCATTGCAATATATTCAGCAATACTATGATATGAAATACCCGCCTTAGTAAAATAATCTTCCAAAATAAAGTTGCCAACTTCATCATAATGGGGATCTTCAGTTACTGGCGCCAAACTCCGCTTCGCGCGTTCCTCATTAAGATCTTTCAAAAACTCTTGGCGAAACTCATTAATTGAAAAATCTTTAATTGTTGACCGTTTTGGTTTCGGCATTGGCAACATCATTATTCAGAGCCCAACCGCCCCACGTGCAGCCTAAAGCAACAGCCGCAATCATTATTTTTCGATAATTAAGTTTCATTTTTACGATCTTTTCCTATATTCACTAATCGTTACTTAATAATCACGCGCATCCCCGTTGGCGCATGATGATAAAACCACCGGGCATCACTAGTGCTCAAATGAACACAACCATGAGAAGTGGGCTTTTTACCAAGATTTTTAGCAACTGACTTAATCGTTTTATGTTGCAGAGTGCGCGGATTCTCATGAAACAAGTACAATCCACCTTGCAAAAAGCCCACCGCATATCTGGCTCCCATCTGTTCACTAGCTGAATAAAACCACGGCGCGCGATAAGTATTTATTCGGTAATGTCCCCGCGGTGTTTGATTGTGTGCACCAGTTGAAACATAAAATTCATAACGCGTCTTTTTCCCCCGCTTTAAATATGCCCGCTGTTTTTTAAGCGAAACAATAATGCGGTCTTTTTTGGCACTTAAGTGCTTGGGGTACGGCTTAACTTCAGATGATTTGGTATAACTAATTGGTTCACGCATATTTGTCCGTGGTACTTCATCACTGGCATTGACTGGTAATGGACTGCTTAATAAGGCAATTCCACTAACTACTAAGCCAATAACTAATAAGCGAACTTTTTTAATCATTAATTTTTCTTCCCTAATTGTTTAAATTCCGATAAGTAAAACGCATCAACTTAGCTGTATCGGAAAACTCGCTATTATCATGCAATGTAACTGTAATCAAGCCAGTATCCTTGCGGCTACTGCCAACAAAGCAATAACCAGCTCGCGGCGTCCAACCAGTCTTCATACCATCAACTTTAAATGTTTTATGATAGTATTTTTTGCCTGGAAGCATCCGATTTTGATTGACTAATCTTTGCCCTGCAACCTTTATTGACTCAGTCGCAAAATACTTCATTAAACTTGGATAATCATGGACCACATGATATGCGACAACTGCTAAGCTCTTAGCCGACAATAAATTCCCCGAAGTCAGGCCGCCTTTAACATAGTAACCATAGCGTGCCAGATCGTCATTTTCTAGTCCCGAAGCTGACGTAAACTTAGCCTTAACATGCCATAACTTAGCCTGCTTGTTCATCATTTTAATAAATTTGCGGTTTGAACCGGCAACCCATTGTCCTAACCGAATCGCCGAATTATCATCAGAATCAATAATTGCCGATTCAAGTACCTGTTTAACAGTATACGTGTGACCTTTTTTCGCATGAAAACCATCAAAGTTTGGATTGGTGCCCATTTTAATTAGTGACTTAGAAAATTTAAGCCTTTCTTGCCAAGCATGTGGGTGATTAGCCAACTTACGTCTAGCTAAATAAATTGTCATTAATTTTCCGGTTGATGCGATTAAATATTGTTGATTGGCATTCTTTTGCAATAAAATTGCCCCAGTTTTGCGATTAAGTACAATGTATGCTCTCGCCTTAGTCTTGGGCTTTTTAGCAAGAATTTGCCCATCACTCTGACCAACAGTTTTCGCTTGATGATGACTATACACCTGCTTTTTCTTTTGATGCAGCGTCAGCGCACTTTCATCAGTTAGTCCCGTATTAGTAGCCTTAACAGGAATAACTGCACTAATTAATAGGCAAAAAATTACCGTAATCCCCACAAAGTAACGCCTAATCCTCAAATTTAACAGCCTCCCATATAGCTATTCATTAACATTTATTTTAAAAATAATCATTCACGCACTCCATTATAATATAAAATATTAACTGTGTATTGCATTTTTAAGAAGGGACCCCAAGATGTCAATTAAAGTTAAGCATTTTTTGACTGCTCTATTAATTAGTGTAGCCTGCATTCATAGTGCCAACGTTAAAGTCATGGCTGCTAGTCAAGAAGCTGTGCCAAATACTCCAAGTCAAGCAGCACAAAATAACAACCAGCAGACTGCCCCAACAGATGCAGCCGCCGCAAAGCCAGAGCCGATTATTTATCATCAAAAAGGTTCGGGTGTTATCTTCCAAACTCATTATGGCTTCAGTAAAAAACTAAACCAAAAAGGCAGAGCAGCTAAAGGCTACTATAATAAACGAATCAACTATTCTAAAATTGCTCGAACTGCTAAAGGTACTTTTGTTAAAACAAAATATGGCTGGTTAAACAAAAATGCGTTCAATCAGTATTTAATCACTAAAAATAAATTAAATTACAAGATGAAGATTAATGCTAATGCCTCCTTGTATAACAAGCCGGCTTACACTAATGGCGTGCGCAAAATCACCACCATCAACAATCTAGACCTCAAAAACAAATTGGTGCACGTTAATATGATTGCGCATACTAACATAAACATTACTTATTATCGGTTCAACTTTAACCACCAAAATTATTGGCTTCCAGGATCAAAATTAAAGTTCAACCTAAATGCCTTAAAGGGCAATAATCGCCAGTTAGAGCGTGCCATTACCAAAGGCGAAAAGATGATTGGTCATTCTGTTTATAATGAAAATACCCGCCACTATGATTGTTCCAGCTTCATGAATTACCTCTATTCAAGTATTGGTCACCATTTAGGCTCAACGACATTTAGTCAATGTAACAATGGTCGCGGCGTTAGTTACCAGCATAAAAAACGCGGTGACTTAATTTTCTTTGATGACCCATCTGATGGTCACTTAGCACATGTTGGGCTTTATCTAGGCAAAGGACTTTTTCTGCACGACAGTCCCTATACAACTACCGGCGGCGTTGACGTTTCGAGTCTACATGATGCATTTTGGAATTCTCGTTCTACCAAATCAAAAATAATCCATCACCCTGATGGTATTGTTCGAAGAATCATTTAAAAACAAAAAGCACTTCAATTGAAGTGCTTTTTTGTAATTAATTTCTTTCATGAATTGTCTTAGAATTAGTCACTGGAAAAATTCGCTTGGCATAATAATACCGTTGAAAGTTTGCCGCAGTTACCGTTACTCCCCAATTAGGCCATGAATGCAAGGCCTTGTTATTACCTAAGTAAATACCAACATGATAAACATCTGGTTTTGGTTGACCATAGAAAATGATGTCACCACGTTTTAAATGGTTTAAGCTGACTGTCTGCAAAGTGCTGCTTTGTACAAATGAACGGCAGCCCCATTCATGAGTTGAATGCCATCTTGGATTAGCCGGTGATGGATCAATTCCAGTTGCATACATACATTGCATAATGAGTCCTGAACAATCAACCGAAGTTCCCGGCTTCTTAGAAGTAAAGTCAATCCAAGCAGTACCCGCATTTTTATATTGATAGCCGCGCTTGATAAAAGCCTTGACGTAGTCACTTCTAGTTGAAGCATAATTTAGACTCTTGTCAAATGGACTAGTATAGTAACCCTTTAAATGCAAGCTCTTCATGTGCAACTGCCGGTATTGCTTAGGAATCTGGTAACGACGTACTGTTGAAATTTCAATTTTAGAGCTTTCAGCTGAAGTCGCATCATTAGTTGCGGGGGCATACAAACGCCAAGTAGTATGCAGGCGGTGATACCAAGCTGCAGGATAAGTTACCGTAAATTTACCATCAGCATCAGTAGTATATTTCTTCTCATCAACATACTTCTTGCCATCCCATTTTTGTAAATATACTGGTCGAATTTCCTTACTGTTTAAGGAAACTTGATCCTCAATTTTATCCCCGGCAGTCCACTTATATTTAGTGCTTAAATTACTAAAAGTAGTTGCTGCTTTGACAGTATTATTTTCCGGCTTACTAGTATCTGCAGGTGAGGCAGTATTATTGGCAGCTTCTTGGTTTGAATTACTTGCCGCAGTAGTCGGACTAACACTATCGGCTTCAACAATCGTCCCTGATGTTAAACCACCTAATAACATTACTGCTGCAGCGCCAGCAAATAATTGTTTCTTATATTTCATCTTTTTCCTTCCAAAATACAAATCAAACTAACTGACAATATAATATCATTAGCGATTTAATAAGTAAATTGGATTTTGAATTATTTAATAGCTCAAAGCTCTTAAGCCATCGCCGCGCCAGTGGTTAATAAATTCATTCTCACTCATTGCAGATTTTTTACCAGTCCAAGGATCATTGTAAAAAATTTGACCATTATGATAACCTGTCAAAGCTAGCGCATGATTAGAAAAGCCGTCAACGTCCTTCACCCAAGCAACCACTAAATGTGAATGAAGTAATTTATTTTTGACTGCTGCTAGACTATCGCCAGTCATTACTTTAGCTTTACCCAAATAATGTTTGACTACACCTTTAATTCCATTTGGCGTTACCCAATAACCACCCGGATATTCCTTATACGGTGAGCCAATAAAACCTTTATCTGGATTACTGCTACGTGGCGTTTTCTTGGCAACCGTAAATTTAGAAACCTTGACGCCAGCAAAATTTAACATCATTGTTACGGCTGTCATTTCACAACCTGTTGGCAATTCTGGTCTTTGACTAATTACTTTAGCATTATTTTTAATCCCAGTAATCTTACCATTTTCGATCCAATAATATGCTCTGTTTGTCGAAGTTGAAGACTCATGACGCTGACCATTTGTCCCGTAATAACTATAAGTTGCACGATGCGGCGTCTTTCTCACGCCTGTAAGCATAACCCCATTTTTATCAAAAAGATAGTTAGCTTGACCGATTTTAACTGTACCTTTAATTTTTTGACCGGATTTATAGTAGTAAGTCTTTTTACCATTTACAACCCAACCCTGCTTTTGCGGTTTAGGCTTGGCAGTTGTCGTGGTCTCGGCATCACTTGCGGCACTATTTTGATTCGTATTATTATCCTGCTTGGCAGTGTCAATTTTATTTGCCTCTTGAACAGTGTTTTGATTGTCAGCTGGCGTAGTGGTTGCGGCTTTAACCGTTGCAGTCGACTTCCAGCCCATTAATGCAAGAGCAGTAATCATTGTAACAATGATTTTTTTATTCATAATTTTTCTGTACCCTTCCAAATAAATTACTATACTATTATAATTTACGCTTTTGTAAATTTAGGTTCAATAAAATTTTTAGAAAAAAATTGAAAATTAATTGTCAAATACGAAACATTATTACTAATTCAAATTACTTTGAATATTACTTTTATAGATGATATAATTTCATTGTAAATAAAAAGGGCGTTGCGCTGGTTACACAACTCCCTGACGTAGATTCCACTAAAAGTGGTTTACTACCTGAAAATAATGTTTTGACAAAACCGTCATTCTGATATGAACCCCGAAATTAGAACAAACTAATTTCGGGGTTTTACTATGGTTAAATTATCTAAACAAGACAAAATTG
>NZ_JAQTIC010000011.1 GCF_029433445.1 Lactobacillus sp. ESL0701
AAAGCACGGCAGCGTCCTACCCTCGCAGGCAGTCTCCCACCAACTACTCTCGGCGTGAAGAAGCTTAACTACTGTGTTCGACATGGTTACAGGTGTTTCCTTCTTGCTATTGCCACCGTACTTTTTCCTTTGAGTTCTTACACTCAAAACTAAATATAATCTCTTGAAAAAACTTTCTTACACTCTCCAGACTGCTCAAGCTCTGGTCAAGTCCTCGACTGATTAGTACTAGTCCGCTCCAAGTCTCACGACTCTTCCACTCCTAGCCTATCTACCTCTTAGTCTTAGAGGTGTCTTACTACTTTCGTATGGGAAATCTCATCTTGAGGGGGGCTTCGCACTTAGATGCTTTCAGCGCTTATCCCTGCCATACTTAGCTACCCAGCGATGCCTTTGGCAAGACAACTGGTACACCAGCGGTATGTCCATCCCGGTCCTCTCGTACTAAGGACAGCTCCTCTCAAATTTCCAACGCCCACGACGGATAGGGACCGAACTGTCTCACGACGTTCTGAACCCAGCTCGCGTGCCGCTTTAATGGGCGAACAGCCCAACCCTTGGGACCAACTTCAGCCCCAGGATGCGACGAGCCGACATCGAGGTGCCAAACCTCCCCGTCGATGTGAACTCTTGGGGGAGATAAGCCTGTTATCCCCAGGGTAGCTTTTATCCGTTGAGTGATGGCCCTTCCATGCGGTACCACCAGATCACTAAGCCCGACTTTCGTCCCTGCTCGAGTTGTCTCTCTCGCAGTCAAGCTCCCTTATACCTTTACACTCTGTGAATGATTTCCAACCATTCTGAGGGAACCTTTGGGCGCCTCCGTTACTCTTTAGGAGGCGACCGCCCCAGTCAAACTGCCCATCTGACACTGTCCTATATCTCGCTTAGAGATACTAGTTAGAGTAGCCATCAAACAAGGGTAGTATCCCAACATTGCCTCCAATAAGACTAGCGTCCTATCTTCTCTGGCTCCTACCTATCCTGTACATGTTTAACAGCTACCCAATATCAAATTGCAGTAAAGCTCCATGGGGTCTTTCCGTCCTGTCGCGGGTAACCCGCATCTTCACGGGTATTATAATTTCACCGAGTCTCTCGTTGAGACAGTGCCCAAATCATTACACCTTTCGTGCAGGTCGGAACTTACCCGACAAGGAATTTCGCTACCTTAGGACCGTTATAGTTACGGCCGCCGTTTACTGGGGCTTCAGTTCGAACCTTCGTCTTACGACTAAGCTCTCTCCTTAACCTTCCAGCACCGGGCAGGTGTCAGCACCTATACGTCGTCTTACGACTTTGCAGATACCTGTGTTTTTGATAAACAGTTGTTTGGGCCTATTCACTGCGGCTGGCTGTTACACCAGCACCCCTTCTTCCGAAGTTACGGGGCGATTTTGCCGAGTTCCTTAACGAGAGTTCTCTCGCTCACCTTAGTGTTCTCCACTCGACTACCTGTGTCGGTTTGCGGTACGGGTACGTTATCTCTCACTAGAAGCTTTTCTTGGCAGTGTGACTACAGAACCTTCGCTACTTTATTTCGCTCCTCATCACAACTTGTGCTTTTTGAAAGCAAGCATTTGACTCACTCTCACACTTGTTGCTTGAACATGGGCTTCCAGCGCCATGCGTTCCTTGCCTCCTGCGTCCCTCCTTCGCTATTAACGATTTAACGCAGTACAGGAATCTCTACCTGTTGTCCATCGGCTACGCCTCTCGGCCTTACCTTAGGTCCCGACTTACCCTGGGCGGACGAGCCTGCCCCAGGAAACCTTAGTCTTTCGGCGGACAGGATTCTCACCTGTCTTTCGCTACTCATACCGGCATTCTCACTTCTAAACGCTCCAACTATCCTCTCGATTAGCCTTCACCGCATTTAGAACGCTCTCCTACCACGTGTATTACTACACATCCACAGTTTCGGTACTATGCTTAGCCCCGGTAAATTTTCGGCGCAGCGTCACTCGACTAGTGAGCTATTACGCACTCTTTTAATGATGGCTGCTTCTGAGCCAACATCCTAGTTGTCTACGCAACTCCACATCCTTTTCCACTTAGCATAGATTTTGGGACCTTAACTGGTGATCTGGGCTGTTTCCCTTTCGACTACGGATCTTATCACTCGCAGTCTGACTCCAGTGCTTTGATATCTGGAATTCGCAGTTTATCTGAATTCAGTAACCCCTGACGGGCCCTTCGTCCAAACAGAGCTCTACCTCCATTATCATCCTCGCACCAGGCTAGCCCTAAAGCTATTTCGGAGAGAACCAGCTATCTCCAAGTTCGTTTGGAATTTCACCGCTACCCACAGCTCATCCCCGCAATTTTTAACTTACGTGGGTTCGGTCCTCCAGTGCGTTTTACCGCACCTTCAACCTGGCCATGGGTAGGTCACTTGGTTTCGGGTCTACATCAACTAACTCTCTCGCCCTTTTCAGACTCGCTTTCGCTGCGGCTCCGTCTTTTCTGACTTAACCTCGCTAGTTAACGTAACTCGCCGGTTCATTCTACAAAAGGCACGCCATCACCCTTTAATGGGCTCTGACTACTTGTAGGCACACGGTTTCAGGTTCTCTTTCACTCCCCTTCCGGGGTTCTTTTCACCTTTCCCTCACGGTACTGGTTCACTATCGGTCACAAATTAGTATTTAGCCTTGCGAGATGGTCCTCGCTGCTTCAACCGGAATTCCTCGTGTTCCGGCCTACTCAGGATACTGCTCAGCGTGCATTCAATTTCGCTTACGGGGCTCTCACCCTCTCTGGCTTACCTTCCCAGATAATTCTGCTATCTCTTGCACTACCTTACTGCAGTCCTACAACCCCAAATGATAAATCACTTGGTTTGGGCTCTTTCCTCTTCGCTCGCCGCTACTAGGGAAATCGATTTTTCTTTCTCTTCCTGCAGCTACTTAGATGTTTCAGTTCACTGCGTCTTGCCCTAACTGACTATGTATTCATCAGCTAGTAATATGATCTCTCATACTGGGTTCCCCCATTCGGATACCTCCGGATCTCTGCGTACTTACCGCTCCCCGAAGCATTTCGCCGTTCGTCGCGTCCTTCTTCGCCTTCTTGTGCCTAGGCATTCACCGTGCGCCCTTATTTACTTGACCTTACTCAAGTTACTCTCTCGGTCGCTCTTGCAATCTGTTTCTTTTCTCTTTGATTGTGTCTCGGTTTTTTCTTGGATTATATTCAGTTTTCAATGTACTAAC
>NZ_JAQTIC010000012.1 GCF_029433445.1 Lactobacillus sp. ESL0701
GAAGGTTTAGTAAGATAATAAACGCTGCTGAGGGAGTTGAAAACTTCTTCAGGAGCGGGTCAGAAAAAAGTTCTTGACAAAAGAAATTGCTTCTGTTAAAATAAAGAAGCGCTGATGTAACTCATTACATCAGCGGGTAGTACCTTGAAAACTGAACAATGTTTTCGCAAAGTGTGCGGGTGTAAGAACCCAAAACAAAAAAGCGAAGTCAATTTCGCAAGCAAATAAATCCGAGATGCAAATCTTGGAACGAATGAGCAAACATTCAAACAAACATTAAAAATGAGAGTTTGATCCTGGCTCAGGACGAACGCTGGCGGCGTGCCTAATACATGCAAGTCGAGCGAGCAATTTTAACGGAATACCTTCGGGTAGGAAGCTAAAAGCGCGAGCGGCGGATGGGTGAGTAACACGTGGGTAACCTGCCCTCTAGATTGGGATACCATTTGGAAACAGATGCTAATACCGAATAAGAAGTAAGATCGCATGATCTAGCTATGAAAGGCGGCTTTCGAGCTGTCACTAGAGGATGGACCCGCGGTGCATTAGCTAGTTGGTAAGGTAACGGCTTACCAAGGCGATGATGCATAGCCGAGTTGAGAGACTGAACGGCCACATTGGGACTGAGACACGGCCCAAACTCCTACGGGAGGCAGCAGTAGGGAATCTTCCACAATGGACGAAAGTCTGATGGAGCAACGCCGCGTGAGTGAAGAAGGTTTTCGGATCGTAAAGCTCTGTTGTTGGTGAAGAAGGATAGATAGAGTAACTGCTATTTATTTGACGGTAATCAACCAGAAAGTCACGGCTAACTACGTGCCAGCAGCCGCGGTAATACGTAGGTGGCAAGCGTTGTCCGGATTTATTGGGCGTAAAGCGAACGCAGGCGGGAAGACAAGTCAGATGTGAAAGCCCTCGGCTCAACCGGGGAATTGCATCTGAAACTGCCTTTCTTGAGTGCAGAAGAGGAGAGTGGAACTCCATGTGTAGCGGTGGAATGCGTAGATATATGGAAGAACACCAGTGGCGAAGGCGGCTCTCTGGTCTGTAACTGACGCTGAGGTTCGAAAGCATGGGTAGCGAACAGGATTAGATACCCTGGTAGTCCATGCCGTAAACGATGAGTGCTAAGTGTTGGGAGGTTTCCGCCTCTCAGTGCTGCAGCTAACGCATTAAGCACTCCGCCTGGGGAGTACGACCGCAAGGTTAAAACTCAAAGGAATTGACGGGGGCCCGCACAAGCGGTGGAGCATGTGGTTTAATTCGAAGCAACGCGAAGAACCTTACCAGGTCTTGACATCTAGTGCAATTCATAGAGATATGAAGTTCTCTTCGGAGACACTAAGACAGGTGGTGCATGGCTGTCGTCAGCTCGTGTCGTGAGATGTTGGGTTAAGTCCCGCAACGAGCGCAACCCTTATTATTAGTTGCCAGCATTAAGTTGGGCACTCTAATGAGACTGCCGGTGACAAACCGGAGGAAGGTGGGGACGACGTCAAGTCATCATGCCCCTTATGACCTGGGCTACACACGTGCTACAATGGTTAGTACAACGAGGAGCGAACCTGTGAAGGCAAGCGAATCTCTTAAAGCTAATCTCAGTTCGGATTGCACTCTGCAACTCGAGTGCATGAAGCTGGAATCGCTAGTAATCGCGGATCAGAACGCCGCGGTGAATACGTTCCCGGGCCTTGTACACACCGCCCGTCACACCATGAGAGTCTGTAATACCCAAAGCCGGTAGGATAACCCTTCGGGGAGTCAGCCGTCTAAGGTAGGACAGATGATTAGGGTGAAGTCGTAACAAGGTAGCCGTAGGAGAACCTGCGGCTGGATCACCTCCTTTCTAAGGAAGAGCGAATAGGTG
>NZ_JAQTIC010000013.1 GCF_029433445.1 Lactobacillus sp. ESL0701
TAGTCTTTAACTTGCTTGATAGTATCAATGATTGAGCCATCACGATATTCAACTAAAGCAACTGTCCGATCAGTATATTCAAGTGGCTTTGGTATACCAACTTGTTCTTCAGCCATCTTTTGCAAATCTTTAATATCAAGAATTTGCAAGCCTGGAACCTTACTAAATGCAGCGATTAAATCTTGCCGTTTAGGATTAATGGCAATTCCGCGTTCAGTTACTAATACATCAATGGAGTCGCCTGGTGTAACCACTGTTTCAACAGATGGGACTACCGTTGCATTACGTCCACGAACAAGCGGCGCGGTGATAATTGTCATTTTGGCATTGGCTGCATCTTGGTGACCACCAATCGCACCCCGAATAACACCATCTGAACCAGTCATTACGTTAACATTGAAGTCGGTATCAATTTGAAGAGCTGATAAAATTGCAACATCCAAATTATTGACAACTGCACCCTTATTATGTGGATCAGCGTACCAAGAAGCATCAATTTCTTGCTGGTCTTTATTTTGGGCCATTGAAGCTGCTGCACCTTTATCGAAATCTTGAACATCCATGATTTTCTTGACTAATCCCTCTTCAAGAAGGTCAGTTGTTGGTTTAGTAATACCACCCAAAGCAAATGAAGCTGTGATACCATCGTCGAGCATTGATTGGCGCAAATAACGCGTTACAGCTAATGCAGCACCACCTGAACCGGTTTGGAATGAAAAGCCTTGCTTGTAATATGGCGAGTTAATAATTACTTGATTAACCATTTGGGCAATCTTTAATTCTTTTGGATCTTTGGTAAAACGGGTTGCTCCTGAACCAATCTTATCTGGATCACCAATCTTATCTACTTTAACAACATAGTCAACTTGGTCTTGTTTAATTGAAGCTGGTGTATTTGGATAATCAACAATATTATCAGTTAACAGAACAACCTTATCAGCGTATTGAGCATCAATCAATGCATAACCAAGTGAACCAAAGACAGCATCACCGTCTTGACCATTGGCATTGCCGGCTGGATCTGAAACTGGCACACCTAGAAACGCAACATCAATTTTAATGTCGCCTTCTTCAATTGCTCGAGCACGATTACCATGTGAACGGAAAATAACTGGATTTTTAAGACCACCATGAGAAATAAAGTCCCCAAGTGAACCACGCATTCCTGAAGAAACAATATTAGTAATAACGCCCTTTTTAATAGCTTCAATTACTTTATCATTCATTACGCCAGTAAGAGAAGATGGTGCCAGAGTTAAATCTTTATAACCCATTTCAATAATCTTATCCATTACTTTATTAAAAGCAAAGTCACCATTTCTGAAGTGGTGGTGGAAAGAAATGGTCATACCATCTTTAAGATTATTCTTAATAACATCTTCAAGTGAGTCAACAACTTTATCTTCGCCTGCAGTAACCCGTACTTTAGGTGCAACCCTTTGAACTTCTGGATTACCAATAGTAGCTGATTCAAATGGTTTTAAATTCATTTTTGACATTAATTCATCTGGTAATTTACGGTTAACCTTATTCTCCAATGTAATTACCCTCCTCATCAATTAAGTTTGAAGCTTTGGCAGTTTCAATAACACGGTTTGCCTTAGCAACAACTGGTTTATCAACCATTTTACCGTTCATTGAAATAACACCTGAACCTTTGGCTTTAGCTTCTTTAATCGCATTCTGAAC
>NZ_JAQTIC010000014.1 GCF_029433445.1 Lactobacillus sp. ESL0701
TGATATGAACCCCGAAATTAGAACAAACTAATTTCGGGGTTTTACTATGGTTAAATTATCTAAACAAGACAAAATTGATATTTATAATTTATGGAAAAATAATCATATTGGTTCAAAAAAGCTAAGTGACAAATATGGGGTTAATAAAAAAGGTATCACCTATTTAATTGCTTTAATTGAAATGCATGGCTTTAAAATCTTAGACCAACCTCATGCTCGTTACTCGCTTGAGTTTAAAGAGCAGGCTATCAAGCGAATTATTGTTAATCAGGAAGCTATTTATGGAGTTTCTGTTGAATTAGGATTAAAAACTCCTAGTATGTTAACTAATTGGGTACGCTCTTTCAAAGAAAATGGGTATAATGTCGTTATTAAACCGAAAGGACGCCCTAAACATGAACACCAAAGACAAGCTGATCAAGCAGGAAAATCACCGCTTGAAGCAAGAAAACCAAGCCTTACGTCAAGCGAACTTGAAACTTACTGTCGAAAACGAATTTGTAAAAAAATTGCACGTCTTAGTCAACCAAAGGAACAAGAATCAAAAGCCGAAGAAATAGCTGCGGCAGTTACCCAGCTAAGACGTGAACTTAAAGTCAGTGTAACTTTTATTCTTGAAACTATTAATGACAATCCTGATCTGCCGCACATGTCGCGTAGTAATTATTATTACACCATTAATAAGACAGATAAAGATACTAAAAATCAGCCGTTAATGACCTTAATACGCAAAATATATGAAGATAACAAGCAGCGTTATGGCTACCGCCGTGTTGCTCAAACAATTCAAAATTTAGGTATTAAGGTTAATCATAAAAAGATCCAAAGATTAATGACTAAAATGAAATTATATGGTATTAGAATTAAGGGCTGGCGGAAATACAATAGTTATCGCGGCACTCAGGGACCAATTAAGCCAGATTTGATCCGGCGTAATTTTAGTGCTATTTTACCTGATCACAAATGGTATTCCGATGTCACTGAGTTCAACCTTAATGGTCAAAAAACATACTTGTCACCAATTATTGATGGCTGCACGCAGGAAATTATTTCTTACACGATTTCCCGCAGTCCTAATTTAAAGCAAACAATGGACATGTTAAAGTTAGCTTGGCAGAAACATCCAGCATTAAATGGCTTAGTCTTTCATACCGATCAAGGCTGGCAGTATCAGCACGCATCATTTCAGGCATGGCTTAAGAATCATGGTGTTGAGCAATCAATGTCACGTAAAGGGAATTCCTTAGATGATGGGTTAATGGAAGGCTTCTTTGGTATCTTAAAACGGGAAATGTTTTATGGTTTTGAGAAGAACTTTAAGAATCTAACTGAATTAGAACAAGCAATCAGAGAATATATTGACTACTACAATAACGAAAGAATCAAAATAAAACTAAAAGGACTAGCTCCGATAAAATATCGGGAACTAGTCCTAAGTTAAAATTTAATAATCTGTCCTAATTTTAGGGTTCAGATCA
>NZ_JAQTIC010000015.1 GCF_029433445.1 Lactobacillus sp. ESL0701
ATACTGTTGCTTTGACTAACAGCTGCTGAGTTGCTCTGACTCAGTGAATTACTGTAACTTTCACTTTGACTATCAGCTATCGACTTACTGTCTTTTTGACTCTTGGAAGTACTTTGACTAGCTGTACTGTTACTGTCGCTGATCGAGGTACTGAAGCTCTGACTAGCGCTGCTAATCTTCGAGTTACTGTCACTCAATGAATGACTATTGCTTTGACTTTCAGAAGCATTCGAATTACCTGAAGCATTGATTGCTGAGGTAAATGAATCCTGCAAACTCTTGGAAACACTGTTGCTTTGACTAACAGCTGCTGATTGACTAGCACTTTGACTCATTTGCGAATTGTCAATTAACAAACTTTCAATCTCTGAATGCGTTGCGGCATCTGATAAACTACCAGCCTCTGACAATGAGTTTTGCATGCTGGCGGATAATTGTTGTCCCCGTGAAGTCAACGATGCGTGCAGCCGACTTGTTTCTGAAGTCATGCTCTCATTCATACTCGTGCTGTTATTGCTTGCCGACAGACTAGCCGAATTAATGTAGCTGCCTGCAGAAGCTGAAGCAGAGTTATAATCCGCGATATTCTTGCTTAAGGCAATTGAAGCTGCGTTCGATGCTTGTGAACTAGCTACCAAACTTTCCGAATTCGAATTAGAAATTGCCGCGATCTTACCCTGTGATTCAGCCAAACTTGCACTAATCGAGGCTGAACTTTGCGCTGAAGCACTTGCAGCGTATTTCGAGTTCTTGTTCGAAACAACTGTATGCATCGAGGAGTTACTACTGCTTAAGTCCAGATACCGTGAAACTGTTGAAGCATAATTCTTGCTTGTCACTTCTGAAGCACTTAAGCTGGCATTAATACTATTAGAAATACTCTCCGAAGCTGCCAGCGATACATTACTCAAACTAGTCAATTGTGAATCCTTAAGCGAATTACTAATACTAATTGACTGACTCAATTTCAAGACTTCAGCCTTCATACTGGTAATTGCCGAAGTTGCGGCTGAGTTTGAAAAACTCATGTCAGTCGATTTTCTCAATGATGCATGAATTGAGAATGAATATGACTGTGAAGCAACCGTTGAAATATTCTGACTATCCTCTAGACTCGTTAAAGAAGCCTGCTTACTTTCTTTTATTACGTCTTGACCAGCAGACAGGTACCATGCACTCACTGATTTACTGATCGAAACACTCTGCGAATCATTAATGCTGCTTTCACTGGCATCTGAGGCACTAATACTTTCAGCTTGACTAATTCCAGCACTCTGCGAATCTGAATCGGCAAAACTCTTATTCTTATAAACTGACAAACTGATGCTTTGACTATTCAGCTTACTAAT
>NZ_JAQTIC010000016.1 GCF_029433445.1 Lactobacillus sp. ESL0701
GTACTGCCGGAATCGGTGGTATTTTAGGTGGTCTATTGAGTTCACCGCAGGTTGCCCATGCGGCAACTAATGTGCCTAAGGTCAAAACGAGCAGTTTTGAACATTTATTGGTTAATGCCAATTCGGCAGAAATTCCGGCTTCACAAAGTGCAACACAAGTAAGCACGACGAAGACTAAGGAAACGATAAATTCCAATAGTAATGTGGAAGCAATGAGCCAAACCCAAACTAGGGCTGCTCAAAGTCAGGTAGTGAAGACGACTGACGAAACAAAAGCGCAGAGTTCTGCTGCAAAAACTAAGACAACTGCTAGTTCACAGGCAGTTAAGACGGAATCAGCTTCAACGAGTGCGACTAGTCAAGCCAGCCGCGTTCAAGAAGTTGTACAGTCACAAGCAGCTAAAGCAACTAAGGAAACCGTAAGTTCACGAGTTAATGCGCAAGATGAGTATGACATTAATTCAGAGGCAAATTCAATTGCCAATGATTTTACCAATACTAGTGCTAACCATTCATCACTGACGGATTATGTATCTAACTCACAGTCGAAGAGTTTTGCCAATAATACCAGTGATACTTCCGCGTCCAAGAGTTTAACCGATAAGAGTTCATTAGCAGCTTCTTTGGCTAATTCATT
>NZ_JAQTIC010000017.1 GCF_029433445.1 Lactobacillus sp. ESL0701
AATAATACCAGTGATACTTCCGCGTCCAAGAGTTTAACCGATAAGAGTTCATTAGCAGCTTCTTTGGCTAATTCATTGGCCAGCAGTATGGATGCCAGTCAAAACTCAAAAGATGCTGCCGATGTTGATGATATTATTGATAGCGCAACAATTGCAGGAAACTCAGAAGCTGCTTCTAATGATTCGCAGGTTGATTCAGACTTTATTTCAGGCATAAATGTTGCCAGCAATTCATTCCAAAGCTTAATAAGCAATAGTTACTCACGTTCGGCTAGTTTGGCTAGTGATGCCGCGCAAAGTTTTGCCAACAGCTTGTCTAGATCAAACACGATTAGTAAGCTGAATAGTCAAAGCATCAGTTTGTCAGTTTATAAGAATAAGAGTTTTGCCGATTCAGATTCGCAGAG
>NZ_JAQTIC010000002.1 GCF_029433445.1 Lactobacillus sp. ESL0701
TATACTGATCGGACAGTTGCTTTAGTTGAATATCGTGATGGCTCAATCATTGATACTATCAAGCAAGTTAAAGACTAAAAAATTATAAATTAAAAGCGTGGAAATAAGTAATGACTCGTTTCCACGCTTTTTTAGTTATAATAATGATAAAAGGAAGTTTATAGTAATGCAATCAATTTTTTTAATAGGTAAACCGCAAAGTATCCCTGATGTATTGGCTGCTAAAGATCAGCGGGCAGCATTGCAAAAGCAGCTTTTTAGCCAAAATCCGCAAGGTACACTATTAGATGTAAAGCTAAATATACCGGGTCCGATCAAAAATAATCGTTATTTGAAGCAGCTATTTAATAAGGGGTGTGCAACTTTAGAGCAAGACTTAAAAATTCAAGGATTTAAATATTATTTGGTAAGTAGTTGGGACCAAGCAAGTGGCTGTGAGAATTTTTACCTATTAAATGTTGCAGCTGAATCCGTAAAGCAAGTGGCAATTGCATTTGAAGATAAAAACAAACTAGGACGTCTGTTTGATGCTGATGTGCTAGTTAAAAATCAACCAGCAGCCCTTTCACGATCAAAGTTAGGACAACCTAGACGGCATTGCTTTTTATGTAATCGACCAGCTAAAGAATGTGCACGCTCGCGCCGCCACCAAGTCACAGAATTACAAGATTATATTAGTAAAATATATCAAGAAGAATTTAGCTAAATTCAATATTTTTGCGTAGTACCCGTTCAGCAATACCACTAGTTGTAATTAAGTGCGTAATTATTCCACTTCTTAATGCGCCTAAGAGAGCATCTTCTTTAAAACGATTTTTTACAATCACAAACCGATTGGGGATCTGCATGATTTCTGCAAAACTGATGCCACAAATATGTGTTTCAATCGGTTTAAAAAAGTTACCATCAATATCATATGGTCGCCCAAAAATCATACCTGCGACTTTGCTGCGGTCAATATGTCTAAATAACTTATCTGCGTAATAATCCATGAAAAATTGTCCGGATTCTAATGATTGTGCTGTCCCAATACTTGCAAAAACCAAATCAATTCTAGGGTAAAAAGTTTTGATATATTCAAAGAAGGGCTCTTGCATAATGTCTGTTACAAAATCCGGATTAAGCGCGTAAAGAGGAGCTGGAAAAGTTAAACAATTGGCACCAAACTTATCAGCTGCCTGTTGCACTAGTTGGTTTTTTCGTTTGCTTGCATTAACTGCCTGTCCAACCAGCTGCACAAAAGTTAAATCTTCACGTTCAGTTTCAGGAAAATTATTAATAATATCGCGAATTAATGTTCCCCAAGTCAGACCGACTACGTGAGCCGATTTAGTATAGTTTTGAATTTGCTTAGCGGCGTAATTAACGATCATTTCGTTATCTTGATTTTTGGTTTCTAAGTCTTCTAAAATATATACTTCTTTTAAATTAAAGAATCGTTGAAACTTACGCTCCAATTTTTCAGCTCGCTTGGGACTTTGATAAATGCTGATTTTGACAATTCCTTTTTCTTCGGCTTCCTCTAACGCCTTGGTAATCAGGTAACGCGAAAGGTCATACTTTTTGGAAATATCAGCGATATTTAATTTACTTAAAAAATAATCGTGTGCAATATTTGCAAGTTGTTCATCTGTTAATAATGTCATGTTTTTATTCCTTATCTGTTTGTATTAATTTATATTATATTACAAATGAATAAATTTGCCTGATTGTTTTACTCTATACGGGAAAATTTTACCCTTTTGCTAAATAAAATCATTCTAATAAGTCACAGAATGTTCCATTGGTAACCTGTTGAAGATCATCAGGACTTAAAAAGACACTACGGCCAACTTTACCGCTGGAAACACCAATTTTTTCTTCATTATTCATGCCATTATCTAGATAAATTGGAAAATGATGCTTAAAATAGATACCAATCGGTGTATTAGCACCATGAACATAGCCTGTTGTCTTTTCCAAGTCTTTAAGTGGTAACATTTCACACTTTTTATTACCAGAATTTTTAGCGAGTTTTTTCATGCTTAAATGCTCAGTTACTGGGATTACACCGACAAGGGGACCAGTTTTATTACCTGTGCAAACCAAGGTTTTGTAGACCAAATGTTCATTCTCGTTTAAAATAGAAGTATCCATTTGAGCAACACCACCTGAATCCTCGTGGGTTGTAAACTGGGTTTGTTCATACGGAATTTTGTTCCGCTCTAAAATTTTTTCAACTAAAGTTTTTTCAAGTTTATTTTTTTTCTTTGCCATATTTATCACCTTTTTTATGATAGCATTGTGCGGATAAAAATAAAAAGGGAGTTTAAGTTAAAATGAAATTATTAATTATTAAAATTGAAACCAGTCATGAAGTAGAAGATGCGCTCAGCGTTTATAGCCAAGATATCTTGGGTGCGCTAGGAACCGAAACTAGGAAACGAACCGACTTTGAACATGCCGGTTGGGAGCATGATTCAACAATTGTTAATTTAGATGAAATTAAGGACTTGCCTGACGACATGCAATTTTTTGCTTATTTCGATGAAGAAGCAGATGCAGAAGAATTAGTCCAAAAATATCATGATAAGCTTGCGGAATTAAAAGGCTATGGCCTGGCTGTTGGCTTAGAGCAAATTACAACATCTTATATTGAAGATCAAGATTGGAATACTGCTTGGCAAAAATTCTACCATGTGATTGACTTTTCACGGCATTTGGCGATTGTACCTGAGTGGGAAGACTATGAACCTGCCTTTAAAGACCAGCAATTGATTAAACTTGATCCGGGTTTAGCCTTTGGGACAGGTAATCACAAAACAACCCAGTTAGCAATGATGGGCTTAGAACGTGCGATGACAACGCCTAAAAATGTGATTGATGTTGGCACTGGCTCCGGCATTTTAGCTATTGCTGCTGCTCTTCTTGGTGCTCAAAATGTTGTGGCAACTGATATCTCGGATGAAGCTGTTACAGCAGCTGGTGAAAATATTAGTTTAAATAATTTAACTAATATTAAGGTAGAAAAAGCTAGTTTATTGCAAGGAATTAGTGGTAAATTTGATATTATTGTAGCTAATATTTTGGCAGAAATCCTCTTAGATTTAATTCCACAATTGAATGATCATTTAAATGAAGGTGGCCAAGTTATTTTTTCAGGTATTGATTATTTACAATTGGACAAAATCAAAGCAGCCCTTGAGCAATATAACTTTAAGATTACCTTGACAATGCGCCAAGATCGTTGGGTAGGATTAATAATTGAACGCAAAGAACAATAAAAAAGACTATAATGTTAAATTAAGTAAGGAAAATAGATTGATTATTAAATTCAAAAAATTTAAACAAAAAATTCTGGCAATTCCCCCAATTCATAAATTAAATCAATTGCAAGCAATGCCAATCGTTTGGTGGAGTCTATTAGTGGCGATTTTGCCGTTTGGCTTCAGCCTTTTTAGGATACCAATTGTCTGGCGGGTTGGATTATTATTTATCGTTATTAACTGCATTATCAGCTACCATGTTGGTCGTTTAATAATTACCCTTAAATTGCCTAGGTATTGGCTATTAATGTTACCAGTGGTCTTTTGTTTGACGATAATTATTAAATTTGCTAAATACAATTTGTTGTTTGGGATAATATATCTCATTTTTGAAATTTTTGGTTTAATGGATAAACAGATCTATAACTAGAAAGGGTGCTGCAAATGTCGAAATACATTGAAATGACGCATGACCAGGTAATAGCAGCCTGTAAAAAATATATGACTGATAAGCAAATTGCCTTTGTTGAAAAAGCTTATGAATTTGCGAATAATGCTCATAAGGAACAAAAGCGGGCTTCAGGTCAGCCATATATTGTGCATCCAACTCAAGTAGCCGGAACTTTAGCAAACTTGGGTCTTGATCCAGATACAGTTGCTGCCGGCTTTTTACATGATACTGTTGAAGATACACCTGTTACTAACGATGATATTAAAGAAAAGTTTGGCAAAGATGTTGCCTTTATTGTTGATGGTGTGACCAAACTTAACAAATACGAATATAAGTCACACCAAGAATTTTTGGCTGAAAATCACCGTAAAATGTTAATTGCAATGGCCAAAGATATTCGCGTCATTATGGTTAAGTTAGCTGACAGACTGCATAACATGCACACTCTGCAACACTTACGTCCAGATAAGCAGCGGCGAATTTCTTCAGAAACAATGGACATTTATGCACCACTAGCAGATCGCTTGGGTATCGGGACAATTAAATGGGAATTAGAAGATATGAGTTTTCATTATCTAAATCCTGAAGCTTATTATCAAATTGTTAATATGATGAGCTTGAAGCGTAGTCAACGTGAAAAGTACATCCAGGATGCAATTGATACACTTGAAGCAAGTCTTGATAGTCTGGGGATTAAATACGAAATTTATGGTCGACCTAAACATATTTATTCCATTTATAAAAAGATGGTCGATAAACATAAGGACTTCGATGAAATTTACGATTTATCTGCAGTTCGGGTAATTGTTGAAACTGTCAAGGATTGTTATGCAGTTTTAGGTGCGGTTCATACTAAATGGAAGCCAATGCCTGGTCGCTTTAAAGACTATATTGCAGTTCCTAAGGTTAATGGGTATCAATCGCTGCATACAACAATTATTGGTCCCGGCGGTCGTCCGTTAGAGATTCAGATTAGAACTGAACAAATGCATGAAGTTGCTGAATACGGGGTTGCTGCTCACTGGGCATATAAGCAGGGTAATTTTACTGGTGTTGAAGAAACTAGTTCAAATGAAAAACTAGACATGGTTCGTGAAATCTTAGAGTTAAAGGATGAAACCCAAGATGCTGGCGAATTTATGAAGAGCGTCAAAAGTGAAATCTTTTCTGATCGCGTTTATGTTTTTACTCCTAAAGGCGAGGTTTATGAGCTGCCTAAGGGCGCAGTTACGCTTGATTTTGCCTATCAAATCCATACGCAAGTTGGTAGTCATGCTGTTGGTGCCAAGGTTAATGGTAAACTAGTACCCCTTGATTACAAGCTGAAAAATGGCGATGTAATTGATATTATGACCCAGTCAAATGCGACACCGTCGCGTGACTGGATGGATATTGTTAAGACTTCACGGGCGCGAAATAAAATTCGCCGTTATTTCCGTAATTTAGATCGAGAAAAAAGCATTGAGCAGGGCGAACAAATGGTTGCCGATCAACTGCGTGACCAAGATTTAGCTCCCAAAGAATTTATGGACAAAGACCACCTTGAAAAAGTTCTCGATCAGTTTAATTACCATACTGCTGATGAAATGTTCGCTTCTGTTGGTTTTGGTGATCTTTCTGCAATCAGCGTTGTTAATCGGCTTACTCAAGATTTACGGCGCCAAGAAGAAGAAAAACGGCAAAAGCAGCTTGAAGATGAGATTCTAAATTCGGGGCAAAAAGCTGCTTCATCAACTCAGACTAACAAGTCGGCTAGTTCACCAATGAAGATTAAGCACAAGAATGGCGTGATGATCCAAGGCATTAGCGACTTAATGCTGCATTTGGCCAAGTGTTGTAATCCAGTTCCTGGTGATAAGATAGTTGGTTATGTTACTAAAGGACGTGGTGTAACAATTCACCGCGCAGATTGCCGCAATATTACCAATGATGCAGCTAGTCAAGGGCGACTAATTGATGTGCAATGGGAAAATGTTGACGATAGTGCCGATGGTTCTAAACAAACTTTTAACGCTGATATTGAGGTCTTTGGTTATAATCGTGAACGTCTGTTAAGCGATGTGATTACCAAATTAAATACTGTTACGACTAATATCAATAATTTGTCGGGTAAAGTAAACGAAAATAATATTGCACACATTTACGCTACGGTGGCAGTTAAAAATGCGGCTCAACTGGACAAAATTTTGAGTAAATTACGTGATGTTCCAGACATTTATGAAACACGAAGGGCAGATAATTAAATGCGAGTAGTAATTCAACGGGTTAATCGTGCCCAAGTAAATATTGACGGTAAGACTGTTGGTCAAGTTAAGCGCGGTCTACTTCTCCTGGTTGGGATTAAAGAAGGTGATGACCTAGCAATTGTTCAAAAAGCAGCGGCTAAAATAGCTAAAATGCGGATTTTTGAAGATAAAGACGGCAAGACTAATTTAGCAATCAAGGATGTTGGCGGTGAAATTTTGAGTGTCAGTCAATTTACATTATTGGCTGATACCAAGAAGGGTAATCGTCCTAGCTTTATTGAGGCTATGAAACCACCTAAGTCAAAAGAATTATGGGAAGATTTCAACCAAGAACTGGTTAATGCTGGTTTACATGTCGAAACTGGTGAATTTGGCGCGGATATGAAGGTTGATCTTGAAAATGATGGCCCGTTTACGATTGTGCTGGATTTATAAAAAATAGCCTAAATTTGCATTCTAGGTTGACTTTTGCCCCTTAAAACTATAAGCTAAAACAAGAATTATCAATGACAAAGATTGAAGATTGGCAATTTCTATGACAGAGACCGCTTGATTGGTGTAAAAGGCGGATAGAAAGCTGACTGTGACCCCTTTAGCAGATAATATGCGCGTCGCGAGCGTTATTCGCAGCAGGCAAAAGGTGGTACCGTGCAAAATTTAGCGCCCTTGATTTTTTCAAGGACGCTTTTTTATATTTAAAAGGATGATTAAATGAGAGTTCAAAAACCAAAAGGAACAGTCGATATTTTACCTGAACAATCTGGTTCATGGGAAAAGGTTGAGCAAACTGTCCGTGACTTCTTTAAGCAAGCCAATTACCGAGAAATTAGAACACCGAGTTTTGAAAATTATGAGGTCTTCTCCCGTTCAAGTGGTGAAACTTCTGACGTCGTTGAAAAAGAAATGTACGACTTTAACGATAAGGGTGGTCGGCACATTGCACTGCGTCCAGAAGGGACAGCTGGTGTTGTTCGGGCTTATGTTGAAGACAAAATGTATGCTCCAGAAGTAGTCAAACCATTTAACGTTTACTACATCGAGTCAACTTTTCGTTATGAACGTCCGCAAGCTGGTCGCCAACGTGAGTTCCACCAAATTGGGGTAGAGAGTTTTGGTTCCAGCAATCCCTTAGCAGATGTTGAAACAATTGTCTTAGCTCACGACTTACTTGCCAAACTTGGTGTAAAAAATTACGAATTGCATATTAATACGTTAGGTAACGCGCAAGTGCGTCAAGATTATCATGATGCCTTGGTTAATTACTTTACACCGCTAAAAGACCAATTGTCTGATGATTCTAAGCGTCGCTTAGAAAAGAATCCACTCAGAATTTTGGATTCTAAAGATGAACAGGATAAACAATTTTTACCAGATGCACCTAAGATTATTGATTACTTGGATGTAGATTCTAAGGCTAACTTTGATGAGATTACTGGTATCCTTGACCAACTTGAGATTAAGTACGTTATTGATAACGATTTAGTTCGCGGTTTGGACTACTATACCGGAATTATTTTTGAGTTTATGGTTGAAGATAAGAACTTATGGGAATCAGCAACTACCATTTTGGGTGGTGGTCGTTACGATCATTTAGTACAAGAGTTTGATGGGCCAGAGACTCCAGCTGTTGGTTTTGGGATTGGTGAAGAACGGCTGATGCTTGTTTTACAACAGCAAAATCCAAACCTATTTGCCGATCAAGGGATTGACTTTTTCATTACTAATATTGGTGAAGGAACTGGAATTAAAGCTGTTGAAATCGCCCGCTCACTACGTAAGCAAGGCTTTAGAGCGCAATATGATGTTGACCAAAAGAAGCTGAAGGCGCAATTTAAGAAGGCCGACCGTGTCTACGCTAAGTTCGTGATTACGATTGGTGCCAAAGAATTGGCTAACGGCACGTTAAACGTTAAACGACTAGCTGATGGCAAAACAATCGACCTCCAGCTTGAAGACGTCGACGATATGAAAACAGTTATGGAACAATTAAAGGATTAATTATGGAACAAATGGAAAAAAGAACAGACTACTGCGGCAATATTACTACTGCATATCTTGACCAAGAAGTTAATTTGTATGGTTGGGTGCAACGTGTCCGCAATTTAGGAAATTTATTGTTTATTGATTTGCGGGATCGCGAAGGATTAGTGCAAGTCGTTGTCAACCACGATTCTGGTGCAGAATTGATGGCAACAGCTGAATCACTTGGTAATGAGTATGTTGTTCAAGTTAAAGGTCAGGTTGTTAAGCGTTCAAGTGTCAATCCAGAAATGAAAACTGGGGAAGTTGAAATTGAAGCTTCTGCAATTAAAATTTTAAATAAGTCTCAGACCCCGCCATTTGAAATTAAAAATGACATTGAAGTTGGTGAACAAACTCGGTTAAAGTACCGCTACCTTGATTTGCGTAGACCAAATTTACAACAAGCAATTATTTTACGGTCAAAGATTTTGCGTGCAACTCATGAATACTTTGATGAAAATGGCTTTATTAATATTGAAACGCCTATTTTAGGAAAGTCTTCTCCAGAAGGGGCTCGTGATTACCTGGTACCATCAAGAATTTATCCTGGAAGTTTTTACGCTTTGCCACAATCACCGCAATTGTTTAAGCAATTATTAATGGGTGCGGGCTTTGACAAGTACTACCAACTGGCTAGATGTTTCCGTGATGAGGACTTGCGAGGCGATCGTCAACCTGAATTTACCCAAATTGATATGGAAACTTCATTCACTGATGAACAGCAAGTGCAAGATTATACTGAAGGCTTGCTCAAAAAAATCATGAAAGACGTTATGGGTATTGACTTAAAGACGCCAATTGCCCGAATTTCTTGGACTGACTCAATGAATAATTACGGTACAGACAAGCCCGATACCCGTTTTGGCATGTTAATTCATAATTTGAACGATACTTTTGCCGATAGTGACTTTAAAGTCTTTGCAAATGCAATTCAAGATGGTGGTTTCGTTAAGGGAATTGCCGTTAAGAATGGTGCTAAGGCATATTCACGTAAGCAGATTGAGAAAAAGCAAGACTACATCAAACGTTACCATGCCAAAGGTTTGGCTTGGGTTAAGTTTGAAGATGGTGAATTTTCTGGTCCCGTTAGTCGCTTCTTAACAGATGACAATCAGGCAGCTTTAATCAAAGAATTTGATCTTGAAGGCGGCGAATTGCTTGTCTTTGTTGCTGACAAGTGGAAAGTTTGTTGTGATTCCTTAGATCATTTACGGCGTGAATTTGCTAAAGAAACTGGTATTATTCCTAAGCATGTCTTTGACTTTGTCTGGGTTGTTGACTGGCCATTGTTTGAATTCGATGAGGGCTTTGGTCGCTGGATTGCTGCCCACCACCCATTCACAATGCCTGATGATGAAGGAATTAAGTTGCTTGATACTGACCCACATAAGGCTCATGCCCGCAGTTATGATATTGTCATGAACGGGGATGAACTTGGTGGTGGTTCAATCAGAATCCACAAACGTTCAATTCAAGAAAAAATGTTTAAGGCACTTGGCTTTACTAAGAAGCGAGCATATGAGCAGTTTGGTTACTTGCTTGTTGCTCTTGACATGGGCTTCCCACCACATGCTGGATTAGCTATTGGACTTGATCGTTTTGCCATGATGTTAGCAGAGAAGGATAATATCCGCGATGTCTTGGCCTTTCCAAAGAATGCCAGTGCTTCAGAACCAATGATGCACGCACCAGCGCCAGTTGCTGAGCAGCAATTAACTGACTTGGGAATTGAAGTTGAAGAACAATACCAAGAAAGTGTTGCGCAAACAGAAGCACGTTTAGAAGAAGAAGCCCAAAAAGATGCGGATCAAAACGCAACTTGGGATGAATAAATAAAACAGCAAAAAACGATGTGATAGAATAAATTCACATCGTTTTTGTTTATTTAAAAATAAAGAAGGCTTTTTAAAATGACAGACAAATATCATCGCGCATTTGGTGTATATGGCATTATGCAGCAGCAAGAAAAGTTAATTGTTATCAAAAAACGTGGCGGTCCCTATACCAACCGTTATGATTTGCCCGGAGGCAGTCTTGAAGATGGCGAAAAGCTTACGGATGCAATTGAACGTGAAATATATGAAGAAACAGGGTTAACTGCTCTTGAAATGGTTCAATTAGGCATTACTTCTTTTCGTTATCCTTGGGATTATCAAGAATGGCATTTCAATCAGCACCTTTGTGTGTTTTACCAAATTAAGAAGTGGCAGGGACAATTACAGGAAACAGTTAAGCAATTTGCCGGGCAAGATTCTTTGGGAGCAGTTGCTGTGCCATTAACGCAGCTTACTTTGGCGAATTCGTCACCCTTGGTTCTAAAAGCCAAAGAGTTTATCCAGAATAATTATCAATTTAATCCGGCCGACCAAACTTTTGGGGCATGGTCCGTATTAACTAAATCAGTGTATTAAAAAAGATAACCAGTAATGGTTATCTTTTTTAATATTAATGCTTAATTATTTTAAGTTGCTTAAAAATGTTAATGCAGCATCGTAATCTGGTTCATCAGTCATTTCGTAAACCAATTCTTGGTACAAAACTTCGCCGTCAGCGGAAATAATCCAAACACTTCTTGAATCTACGCCGCTTTCAAGGTAAAGACCCATTTCTTCACCGAAGTTGTGGCTTTCATCAGATAAAATTTCCATGTTTTTAACGCCTTCAGCAGCACACCAATTCTTTTGGTCAGCGAGAGTGTTAGTAGAAATTGTGTAGAAGTTAATGCCGTCAAACTTATCAACTTCGTTGTTGAAACGTTTAGTTGAAATACTGCAGACACTAGTGTTAAGGTCAGGAACAACACTAATTAAAGTTGGCTTAGACAATAAGTCAGCCTTAGTAGCTTTACTACCATCAGCTCTAACAACAGTAAAATCTGGCAACTTGTCGCCAACCTTAGGTGGTTCACCGTTAGTATATAGAGGCTCATTTAATCTTGTAATTTTCATAATAAAATCCCTTCGTTTAACTGTTTTCTATTTTGATAAATTGTTTATCTATTCAATTCTACTATAAAGAGCGCGGAATTACGTCTACTTTGCTTACTGATTATAAGTCATTAACGTAGGCAGTAATCCGGCGAACAGCTTCTTCTAGGTCTTCTGTTGAAGCAGCATAAGACAAACGTACGTAGCCTTGACCGCCTTGACCGAAATAACTGCCAGGCATTAGTGCAACTTTTGCTTTAGTAGCTAAATCAGTCGCGAATTTAACATCATCTTGTCCAAATTTAGTAGGAATTTTAGCAAAAATATAAAATGCACCTTCAGGGGTAGCCATGCTAAAGCCGCATTTGCGTAAACCAGTTTCAATAATGTTTAGACGGTTTTCATACGTATTGCGGGCAATCGGATAGTCAGCTGCACCATGAACTAGGGCTTCAGTTGCAGCAGCTTGTACATTATCAGTAACAGCAGTAATCAAAAATGAATTAACTTTAATAACCGACTTCATAATTTCTTTAGGACCAGCAATGTAACCAATGCGCCATCCAGTCATTGCAAAGCTCTTAGATAAACCAGATAAAAGTAATGTCCGTTCAGGAATAATCTGAGTTAATGAGTAGTGCTTTTTGTCGTTATAGATTAATTCGGCGTAGATTTCATCAGTAATGGCAAAGAGATTATTATCTGTGATAACTTGGGCTAGTTCTAGCAAATCTTGCTTGCTGTAAACGCGACCAGTAGGGTTAGATGGATCTGTTAAGACAACAGCTTTTGCGCCTTTTCCTTCATTTGCCAATACTTCCTTTAAATGATCGGCAGTTAAAAGAAAACCGTCTTGCGAGGTATCAACTTCTACTGGAACTGCACCAGTCATTTCGATAATGCCAAAGTAGACACCCCAAACAGGAGTAGGTACTAAAATTTTATCACCAGGATTAAGCAGGGTCATAAAGGCAACATTTAATGCTTCAGTTGCACCGACAGTTGCGCAAATTTCGGTGGCAGGGTCAAAAAACACGCCCAAGCTATCATTTAAATAGTCGCTAATTGCGGTTAGTAATTCTGGCTTACCAGCTTCTGGGGCATAATGAGAATCGTCTTTCTCAATATCGGCAATTGCGGCCTGTTTAACATGCTCTGGAGTATTAACATCAGGTTCACCAATTGTTAATTTAATAATTCCAGGAATTTTGGATGTTTGGTTATTAAACGTAGTTATTTGTGAATCAGATAATTGTGCGATTTTGGTATTGATTGTTCTAGACAAACTTTTTGCTAGATGTGGCATAATTAAAAAATCCTTTCTATTTAATTATTTTACCTTTTAATTATAAACCATACGGCAATAGTGGAATTATAAAACAAAAAATTTAATAAGTCTTTAAATGTACTCCAATAATCAAATTTTGTTATAGTTAAGAGGAAAGATGGTGTATTTTATGGATCAAGCAAAAAAAGAAGCACGACTAAAAGAGTTAACAAAAGACCAATATGCATCAACACAAAATGCGGCAACGGATTATCCTTTTAGTGGTAAGTATGACGATTTTTATCAAAAAGGAATTTATGTTGATATTGTTTCAGGCGAGCCATTATTTTCTAGTGAAGACAAGTATGATGCTGGCTGTGGTTGGCCCAGCTTTACTAAGCCAATTAAAAAATTAACTTATCATCGCGATCAGTCTCATAATATGGAACGAACCGAAGTAAAGAGTCCAGATGCAGACTCACACCTGGGGCATGTGTTTACTGATGGGCCAAGTGATCAAGGTGGATTAAGATACTGCATTAATTCTTCGGCATTAAAATTTATCCCGTATGATGAGCTTGAGCAAGCAGGGTACGGTGAATATCGAAAATTATTTGCTTAATTTTTGAACATTAAAAAGAGTGTTAGAAAATTTCTAACACTCTTTTAGTTTAAACGATTTCTTGTTCCCTGAACCGCCCATAAACATGCTCAACTTCACTGACACTCATGAAGGCATACGGATCACTTTTTTTAATAATTTGTAAAATATCATACATGTCATAACGGTCAATGACTGTAACTAAAACGGTCTTTTCGTCATGGCTGTATGCACCTTCAACATCGTGGTAGATGGTAATACCGCGATGCATCTTGTCTTGAATGCCATCAATAATTGTTTGAGGATGCTCAGTTACGATTGTAACCTGCAACTTTTGGTGCTGCGTATAAACCGCATCAATTACTCGACCATTAATAAAAATAGTTAAAGCAGAATAGAGTGCGCGATTCCAACCAAAAACAAAGCCCGCGGCCACAATAATTACTAAGTTAATCATAATATTAACTTTGCCATAGCTGGCGCCCGTTTTCTTTCTAATGACAATTCCGATAATATCAAGCCCACCAGTTGAAATACCATTTTTAAGAGCAAAGCCAGTACCTAAGCCGTTTATCATGCCGCCAAAGATAGCACAAACTAACGGATCAACATGCATGTTGACTGGGTTAATTACGTGCATCATGATTGTGCCCAAGACAACTGAAATTATGGTAAAGTAGGTAAACTTGTGCCCAATCTTGAACCAACCTAATAAGAACAACGGGACATTAAGCGCAAAATACATGACAGAGGTCGTCAATGTAAAGGGTAAGAAGCGTTCACTTAATGTGTTAATTAGCTGGGCAAAGCCAGTTATTCCAGATGAGTACATATGTCCTGGTGTCCAAAAGAAATTCAAAGCAACCGCGACTGCCAGCGAGTAAAAGAACGACGCTGAAATTTTGGAAAGTAAATTATAGCGCCTATTAAACTTATCCAATTGATCCATATAGTTAGTAATAACTCCTTATAAATAAAGAAATTGGGATTTTTACGATATTTATATCCCAATTATCTTAAAAACTTACGCAATTCGTTTTACATTGTATCATTCTTCTGCTTTTTTGCCTTTGCATTAATATTAAAAATTATTACAAACTAGTAAATTGATTTTTAAAAACATTAAAAAAGCCATCAGTAATAATGATGGCTTTTGTGGACGCTTAACAAAGTAAAATTAAATCTCTAGATAGTATAATTATTGTTATTTTAAGTATATTAAATATCGTTTGATCAACATCCACATTTACATCGTATCATCAATTTGCTATTAATTGTTTAGTTACAACTTTATTTGGACCAGTGTTCTTTAATAAAGTTGTCGCGACCACCAGATTCTTCTAAAGAATATCTTAGTGGGTCTTTCTTGTAAAAATCTTGATGGTAATCTTCGGCATCATAAAAAGGGGCAGCAGGTTCAATCTTAGTAACAATTGGCTTATCAAATTTACCACTATTTGCTAATTCTGCCTTTGACTTTTCGGCAGCAGCTTTTTGTTTGGGCGAATTATAAAAAATTACGGGTCTGTAATTATCACCACGGTCTTGAAATTGTCCTGCAGCATCAGTTGGATCAGTTACTTGCCAATAATACTGTAATAATTTTTCATATGGCATTAATTCCGGATTAAAAGTTATTTTAACTGCTTCTGTATGACCGGTAGTACCAGCACAAACTTGTTCGTATGTTGGATTAGCAACGTGACCGCCAGTATAGCCTGAAACAACTTTTTCAACGCCGGGTAAACTGTCGAAGGGTTTAACCATACACCAAAAACAGCCGCCGGCAAAAATTGCAGTATCTTCTTGTTTGTTCATATTAGTTATCTCCAAATATTTTTCTTAGCAAAGTATAAATTAAGTACTTACTAACTAATTATAGCTGTTCAATCCCTAAGTGATCCATAATTAAGGCTGCAGTTTCTTCGATTGAGCGGTGAGCAACATTGATCACATAACAACCAAGCTTGTCATATAACTTTTGTGCGGAATCAAGTTCTGCTTTAATTGCATCAGTATTGGAATATGTTGTATCTGGACTCAAACCATAAGAGATCATTCTTTGGCGTCTAATTTCGTTTAGAACTGATAGGTCATTAGTTAAGCCAATAATCTTTTTCGGATTAATTTTATAAATTTCTTTAGGAATGTGTGTATCAGGTACAAGCGGTAAGTTAGCAACTTTAAGGTTCTTATTGGCTAAAAATAACGACAATGGTGTCTTTGAAGTTCGCGAAACCCCCAATAAGACCACATCAGCCTCTAAAAAGCCCTTAGGGTCTTTACCGTCATCATACATAACCGCAAATTCCATCGCTGAAATTCGGTCAAAGTACTGCTGGTTCATTTTATGCTGGGCACCAATTTTTTCTAATGGTCGCTTGCCAGTCACTTTTTGCATGGCTTCCAGAGCAGGGGATAAAATATCGACACTTTGAATCTTATGTTCACGAACAAATCTGATTACTGGAATTTGCATTTCATCTTTAACCAGACTGTAAATGATAATTAAATTAGGATATTGCTCAATTTCCTCAAAAACATCATCAAGTTTATTATTATCGGTAATGAATGGGTAACGCCGATAATTAACTTGGGCATCAGGGAATTGTGCTGCCGCCGCGATAGCATTGTTAAAAGCAGTATCACCAGCGGAATCAGAAATAATAATTATGTTAACTTCTTTTTTTAGTGTTTCTTCGCTCATTGTTAACTCCTTTTTAATTAATTATACATTTTTGAGAAATTATTAACAGATTTAGTTAAGATAATGCTGCTAAAAAACTTTTTTAAAAATATTGCATGTATGTATTGACCCTTGCGTGAGGTTTGATATAATTTAAATAAATGTATGACGGTAACGTCAAGAAATGGAAGGAGGGATCACACATGGCCAAGACAGTCGTTCACGAAAACGAGTCTATTGATGATGCTCTTCGTCGTTTCAAACGTTCCGTTTCAAGAAGTGGTACCTTGCAAGAATACCGCAAACGCGAATTCTACGAAAAACCTAGTGTACGTAGAAAGCTTAAATCTGAAGCAGCACGGAAACGTAGACATTATTAATATATAAAGAAGCGACTTCTATCTGTTGATAGGGGTCGCTTTTTTTTACAGGTAAATTACGTTATTCGAATAATTTGATTAATTGTTTTCTACCACGGACTAGATTTGCTATAATTTAGTTGGATTCTATATTTAGAAAGAAGGAGTACTTGTGAGTTTATCAGAACAAATCATGGTCGACATGAAGGAAGCCATGAAAGCACGTGATAAAGTTAGATTGAATACGGTGCGGATGATTAAATCAGCCCTGATGAATGAAAAAATCAAGGCAGGTCATGAACTTAGTTCAGACGAGGAATTGACAGTTTTGAATCGGGAAAAGAAGCAACGTGAAGAATCAATTGAAGAATTTACCAAGGCTGCTAGAACTGATTTAGCTGACGAAACTAAACAGGAATTGGCAGTTGTTGAAAGTTATCTGCCGAAGCAATTGTCCCAAGATGAATTAGAGCAAATTGTCACTGAGACAATTGCCGAAGTCGACGCCAAAGGTAAGTCTGATTTTGGTAAAGTGATGAAGGCTTTGATGCCTAAGATCAAGGGCAAGGCTGATGGTAAAGCAGCTTCCAGCGCAGTGCGTAATCATCTAAATTAAGCAAGAAAAGGAGCGAACTTTTTGGCTCGAACCAATTTTATTCCTAAAAATCCAGAGAATATCCAAAAATTAGTTGGAATTAATGATGGTAATCTTAACTTGTTAGCTGAAGGTTACGATTTAAGCGTGACTGATACCGGCAACCAAATTGTCGTTGACGGCGATGTTGAAAATACGCGTAAAGTAATCGCAGTCCTGAAGGCTTTAGACAATGTTGTGAGCACTGGTGTTAACATTGGCGCGCCTGATGTTGTCAGCGCAATGAAAATGGCAGATAAGGGAACAACAGAGTATTTTGCTGACTTATATAAAGAGATTTTAATTCGGGATGCTAAAGGTAAACCGATTAGAGTTAAAAATATGGGGCAAAAACGCTATGTTGAAGCCATTAAAAAAAGTGATGTTGTATTTGGGATCGGACCTGCCGGTACCGGTAAAACATTTTTGGCTGTCGTTTGTGCTATTGCAGCCTTTAAAAAGGGTGAGGTTTCTCGAATTGTTCTAACTAGACCAGCTGTTGAAGCTGGCGAATCTTTAGGATTTTTACCCGGAGATTTAAAGGAAAAAGTTGATCCGTATTTACGGCCAATTTATGATTCGCTCTATGCAATTTTGGGGACTAATACAACTGACCGGTTGATGGAACGAGGCGTAATCGAAGTCGCTCCTCTAGCATATATGCGGGGAAGAACACTTGATGATGCCTTTGTTATTTTGGATGAAGCCCAAAATACGACCGATGCACAGATGAAGATGTTTTTGACGCGGTTAGGTTTTAATTCAAAGATGATTGTCAATGGTGACATGACGCAGGTTGACTTACCCGGTCGCCAGCGCAGTGGACTGATTGATGCTCAACGAATTTTAAAAGGCATTGACCAAATTAAATTTATTCGTTTTACCGCTAATGATGTTGTTCGTCACCCAGTGGTTGCTAAAATTATTAATGCTTATGAGAAAGAGGACGAAAGACATTAATGACGTCGATTGAAATTACCTATAATGATGAGGTTGGCTTTTTAGAGAATGCTGATCGTGATTGGCAGGATTGGATTGCGAAGTTGTTGTTACTTGCTAAAAAGGCAATTGCTAAAGAAAATAACTTGGCAATGAGTATCAATTTTGTTGATGAAGAACGTAGTCATGCGATTAACAAACAATATCGTGAAAAAGATCGACCAACTGATGTTATTTCGTTTGCAATTGAAGATGGCGAAGATGACTTAAATCTTGCAGCTTTTACTACAGATCCCGACTTTCAAGAAGATATCGGCGACTTGTTTATGTGTCCGAGCGTGATTGAACGTCATAGCAAGGAATACGGAACAGGCTGGGACCGTGAATTTGGTTATACCTTAGTTCACGGCTTTTTGCATCTTAATGGTTATGACCATATTGAGCCTGATGAAGCAAAAGAAATGTTTGGTATCCAAGGCAAAGTACTTGAAGAATACGGCTTACCACTGTATCCTGACCAATTAGATGAAGGCAGAGGAAAATAATGACTGAAAATAAGAAAAATAAATCTGGTTTTGTTGCATTAGTCGGTCGACCAAACGTTGGTAAATCAACTTTAATGAATAATTTGGTTGGTCAAAAGGTGGCAATTACTTCTAATAAGCCGCAGACAACTCGCGATAAGATTTCTGGTATTTACACAACAGATGATATGCAAGTTGTCTTTGTTGATACGCCGGGAATCTTTAAGCCGCATCTTAAACTAGATGATTACATGGATAAAGCTAGTATTTCTAGTTTAAACGATGTTGACCTAGTTTTATTTATGGTTGAACCGGAAAAAATGGGCAAGGGTGACGAATATATCATCGACTTGTTGAAGCAGGTCAAAGTACCTGTCTTTTTGGTAATCAACAAGGTTGACCAAGTTAATCCGAATAACTTATTGCCAATTATTGATTCGTATCGCAAACTTGATTTGTTCAAGGAATTTTTGCCAATTTCCGCAACTCAAGGAGTTGGCATTACCGACTTAATCGCTACTTTGCACCAATATTTACCTGAAGGTCCTGACTATTATGATCCTGAACAGATTACTGATCGTCCCGAATATTTTATGGTTGCAGAATTAGTGCGTGAACAAATTCTAAAGTTAACGGCTGAAGAAGTACCGCACGCTGCAGCTGTTTGGGTTGAACGGATGAACCAGCACGAGAAGGGCAAGTTGCAAATCGAAGCAACGATTTATGTTGAAAAAGATGGGCAAAAGGGAATTATTATTGGCAAGGGCGGAAAAATGCTTAAGCAGATTGGTATTAATTCCCGCCGTCAAATCGAAAATTTGCTCGGTGAAAAGGTTAATTTGCATTTATGGGTTAAGGTGCAACATAATTGGCGGTCTGACCCAAGCTTTTTAAAGCAAATCGGTTATGACAAGAAGGCACTCTCATAAATGACACGTGAACTTAAAGAAGTTCAAGGCATTATTTTTAAACGCCAAAAATTTAAAGAAGCAGATTTACTAGCTAAGATTATTACCAAAGAAAATGGCATCATTACGATGATTGCTCGTGGAGCATTGCGACCTAAGTCAAAATTAGGGGCAGCCTTACTCAATTTTTCTTACGGAACGTATATTATTTATACGAGTGGTCAAGGTCTAAGTAATTTGCGCACTTATAAAGAAGTAAAGCAATTTGATGGGTTATTTAACGATTTAACCAAGAATGCTTATGCTTCTTTTATTTTAGATTTGGTTGACCATGCTTTTGTGGAATACCAGCCTCTTGGTAAGTATTATTCATTGATTGAATTTGCCTTACAAAAAATCAATGCGGGTATTGATCCAGAGATGATTACGCAAATTTGTCAAATGCAGCTGTTGGATGCTTATGGGGTTGCCCCAGAATTACGCAGGTGCGTTATTTGTGGGAAGGAACAAGGCGTTTTTGATTATTCAATTAAGCGCGGCGGCATTATTTGCAGTGACCATTTTTATCAAGAAGCTAGTCGCATGCATTTAGAACCGAAAGAAACAGCGGTTTTAAGAACCATTGGTTTACTGCCGATTGCGCGGCTAGGTTCAATTACGGTTAATGAACCAACCAAAAAGGCAACTCGCAAAGCTATTGACCTCATTTATCAAGAAACTGTTGACCTAAATTTAAAGACGAAGAAGTTCTTAGATGAATTAAAATTATTTTGACTAAATCTTTTGTTTACATCCGTGATTATGGTAAAATACCAATGTACTTTGGTAATAATGAGGATTTAAAAAAGTACCAGCTAAGCGAGTGTCGGTAGTGTAAGGACATCTGGGAAACAGGCACCTCTAGCCAAATCAATTAAGAGCAGAGAAGATATTCTCTGAATTAGGGTGGAACCGCGATTAAATCTCGTCCCTATGCAAGTTTTGCATAGGCTTTTTTTATGGCCTCATGCAGGGAGGAATTAATATGGCAAAGAAAAAATTAACAATTCAAGAAATGATTTTTAAATTGGAAGAATTTTGGTCTTCCAAGGGTTGTATGATTATGCCGTCATACGATGTTGAAAAAGGGGCCGGAACAATGAGTCCGTATACTTTTTTACGGGCAGTAGGTCCAGAGCCATGGGCAGCATGTTATGTGGAACCATCAAGACGGCCAGCAGATGGTCGTTATGGTGATAATCCTAACCGGCTGTTCCAGCACCACCAATTTCAGGCAGTAATTAAGCCGGCTCCAGAAAATATTCAACAATACTATTTGGATAGCTTGAAGGTATTAGGCATTAATCCATTAGAGCACGATATTCGCTTTGTTGAAGATAACTGGGAGAATCCATCGATGGGTTGTGCTGGTGTTGGTTGGGAAGTTTGGCTTGATGGGATGGAAGTCAGTCAATTTACTTATTTCCAAACTGTCGGTGAACTTGACGTTAAGCCAACTATGAGTGAAATCACTTACGGGGTTGAACGGCTTGCTTCCTATATTCAAGATGTTAATTCTGTCTTTGACCTTGAATGGGGCAATGGTGTACTTTATCGTGACATCTTTAAAGAAGCAGAATATGAGCACTCTAAGTATGCTTTTGAAGAATCAAACCAAGAGAATTTATTAAAATCCTTCGATGTTTATGAAAAAACTGCTAAACGTTTGTTAAGTCAAAACTTAGTTCAACCTGCTTATGACTATATTTTGAAGTGTTCACATACTTTTAACTTGCTTGATGCGCGCGGGGCCGTTTCGGTTACTGAACGTGCAGGTTATCTGGCAAGAATTCGTAATTTAGCCCATGAAGTAGCTGTTTGTTTTGTTCAAGAACGTGAAAAGCGCGGCTTTCCATTATTAAAAAATGCAGAAGACAAGAAGGCGGGGCTTGAAAATGACTAAAAATTATTTGTTTGAAATTGGAATTGAAGAAATGCCAGCACATGTTGTTTCAAGAAGTGTGAAGCAATTAGCTGACAGAACCAGCAAATTTTTAAAAGAAAACGGTTTAAAATTTAAGAATATCAAGACTTACTCAACACCACGCCGCTTGACGATTGTTGTAGAAGAATTAGCTGAAAAGCAAGTTGATATTGACGAAATTAAAAAAGGTCCAGCTAAGAAGATTGCTCAGGATGCTGACGGTAATTGGACTAAGGCAGCTCAAGGTTTTGCCCGTGGTCAAGGCATGACAACCGATGATATTTACTTTGAAGAACTCAAAGGTACCGAATATGCTTATGTTCATGTCAAGCAAGAAGGCAAAAAAGCCAGCGATATTTTGCTGGGAATGAGCGACATTATTAAAGCAATGACTTTCCCAACTAAGATGCGTTGGGATTCTCATGACTTCGAATTTGTACGGCCAATTCACTGGATGGTTTCACTATTTGGCAGTGACGTTATTCCGGTTAAAATTTTAGATATTACTGCTGGTCGTAAAACCGAAGGTCACCGTTTCTTAGGCGATTCCGTTGTTTTAGCTAGTGCAGATGATTACGAAGAAGCATTAAAGAATCAATTTGTAATTGTTGACGCTGACGAACGTAAAGAAATGATCGTTCAACAGATGAATGATTTGGTTGAAAAGAACGATTGGCAGATTAAACTGGACAAGAACTTACTTGAAGAAGTTACTAATTTGGTTGAATATCCAACTGTCTTTGCCGGTACTTTTGCCGAAAAATACTTGGAAATGCCGCAAGAAGTTTTAATTACTTCAATGAAGGATAACCAACGTTACTTTGAGGTTTACGACAAGCAAGGTCAACTGATCAACCACTTTATTGCTGTTCGTAATGGTAATAAAGATTACCTGGATAATGTTATTTCTGGTAACGAAAAGGTATTGGTTGCCCGACTTGACGATGCTCAATTCTTCTATGATGAGGACCGCAAGTATCCATTAAGTCATTTTGTTCAAAGATTGAACAATGTATCCTTCCACGATAAGATTGGTTCGATGGCCGAAAAGACTCAACGTGTTCGGATTATTGGTGACTTTTTAGCTGAAAAATGGAACTTGGACAAGCAAACTGTAACTGACTTTGATCGTGCCAGCGAATTATACAAATTCGATTTGGTTACGCAAATGGTCGGTGAATTTGCAGAATTGCAAGGGATAATGGGCATGCATTATGCTCGGCTTGCCGGTGAAAATGACGATGTTGCTGTTGCTATTAAGGAACACTACATGCCATTATCTGCTGAAGGTCAACTGCCGCAAACAACTGTTGGTGCATTGTTATCAGTTGCTGATAAGCTTGATACCATCATTACTTTCTTTGCTGCTGGTATGATTCCAACCTCATCTAATGATCCGTATGCTTTGCGCCGGTACGCTTATGGGATTGTTCGCATTTTACTTAACCAAGAGTGGTCATTACCATTTAATCAAGTTTTGCCACAAATCGTCAGCTTGCTTGATGGTAAAACTGCTGCCAAGATGCCAAAATCAGAAAGTCAAGATGAAGAGATTGCTTCCTTCATTCGTGATCGGATCAATCAATACTTGCAAAAGAATAAGTTTAAGTATGATATTATTGATGCGGTTCTTGCTTCTAGCCAACAGGATCCAATTCAAATTTTAACCGCGGCATCAGTTCTGCAGTCACATCATGATGACGAGCAGTTTAAACCAGTTGTTGAAAGTTTGACAAGAATCAATAATATTTTGAAGAAAGCTAAGTTTAAAGGACAGATTACAATTAATCCAGACTTATTTGACGATGCAACTGAAACTGAACTTTATGCTGGTGTGCAAAACTTACAAGAGTTAACAGATTTAACTGAACTATATAATGGTTTTGTTAAATTACAACCGGTCATTGACCGCTACTTTGACACTAATATGATTATGGCTAAGGACGAAGCCGTTAAAAATAACCGACTAGCACAATTAAGTGCAGTTGGCGATTTGGCTGAACGTTTGGGTGATTTAAGTAAATTAGTTATTAAATAAGTTAATCAGGAATAGGTGATATGAATGGCTGGTTTGATTCCAGAAGAAACAATTGCCAAGGTGCGCAATAATGTTAACATTGTTAATGTAATCAGCCAGTATGTCTCACTTGAAAAGAAAGGCAAAGACTATATTGGTCTTTGCCCTTTTCATGAAGAAAAAACACCATCGTTTACCGTTAATGAAGAGAAGCAATTTTTCAAATGCTTTGGCTGCGGCAAGGGGGGCAATGTCTTTAAGTTCTTAATGGAGAAGGACAATTTAACTTTTCCCGAAAGTGTGCGTAAGGTTGCCGATTTTGCCCATATTGATATTGGCGAAACCGGACAAAGCAGTCAAACCAGCAACCCGCTGATTAAAATGCATCAAGATGCTTGTGACTTTTATCAGCGGGTGTTGACCTCAACTAACGCTGGTAAACGGGGACTAGCATATGCGCAATCGCGAGAACTTGACGATGAAATTATTGCTCACTTCAAGATTGGTTACGCGCCAAAGCAAAACAATTTATTGCTGACATACTTAAAGGGACGTGGTTATTCAAACGATGAGTTAGCCTCTAGCGGCTTATTTGTACAGACTCAAGATGGTGAGCTCTTTGACCGCTTTCGTGATCGGCTGATGTTTCCGCTAAGTAACGAGAGTGATTACGTTATTGGCTTTTCCGGTAGACGTTTGTCGACAGATAAGACAGAAGCGAAATATATCAATAGTCCAGAGACGCCAATTTTTACCAAATCCAAGTTGCTATTTCACTTTGCGGAAGCTAAAAAAGCAGCTCGAGATGAAGGGCATTTGGTGTTATATGAAGGCTATATGGATGTAATCGCAGCTTACAAGGCGGATATTAAGTCTGGAATTGCTTCAATGGGAACAAGTTTGACGGATCAGCAGGTTTACATGCTGCGGCGAATTACCAAAAATATTGTCATCAATTATGATGGTGATGATCCCGGAGTTCATGCTGAAGAGCGAGCTGCCAAAATGTTTGATAAGGCTGGCGGCTTTAATATTGGGATTGTTGTTCTACCAGAAAAATTGGATCCCGATGAATATGTCAAAAAATATGGTGCTGCCAAATATCGCGATGAAATTAAGGGTGCATTAACGCCGACTGACTTTTTCTTAAAGCGATTAGCACAAAAGTATAATTTAGCTAATGACCGCGAAAAAATCGCCTATCTCAACGATGCCGTTAAGGAAATTGCTGAATTGTCAAATCCAGTTGAGCAAGACTTATATTTGGAACGGATTGCTCAGGCGCAGAATGTTTCTAAGGATTCTCTCAAGGTCAACCTGCTGCGGCAGCGCCGGATTAATAATGCAGCTCAAAGACATAAAAATAGTGGTGGTCCAGTTGATCCTATTTTGGAGGATGACTCGACACCAATTATTGAAGCCGAACAAACTGCCAAAATTGATCCGATTCAAACTAGATTATTATATTTATTTATGCATTCAGAACATGCCCGTGATTTTTTGCTTGAAAATAATTTTTTATTTCCAGATGAAAAATATGCAGATTTAGCTGAATTATGGTTAAAATTTAGTGAAGAACATGAAAATCCAACAATAAATAGTTTCTTAGATTTTATTCCTGACGAACTTCAAGGTATAATAGTAAGTACTGAAATGACAGATATGCCCCAGGATTTTTCTGACCGCGAACTTGAAGAGCAGATGGCTGCACTTGAGATGCGTAAAATTAATGCCCAGCTGAAAGATCTAGAAAATCAGTTGCAGGATGCCAAACGCAAAACAGACACAAATGAAATTATTGCCATTACTCAGAAAATTTTGCAGTTAAAGAGGATTCAGGGTCAAAGGGGGGCCTTTTAGTGGTAGAAAAGAAAAACACTAACCAAGAAGAAGAACTATCATTAGACAAGGTAGTTAAAAAAATTGTCAAAGAAGTTAAAAAAGACAAGGCAATTACCGAAGAAGAATTTACTAAGCAGTTAATTAAGCCGTATAAACTGCAAGGTAAGGCCGTTGATCAATTGGTGCAGGAGTTTGAAGATAATGGTATCAGCATCGTTGATGAAAAGGGTGAACCTTCAAAATTAGCCTTGAAAAAGCAAAAGGATGTTGAAAAGGCTGAATTAAAAGACATGTCTGCACCTTCAAGTGTGCGTATGAACGATCCAGTTCGGATGTATCTGAAAGAAATTGGTCGTGTACCACTTCTTAATGCTGACCAAGAAATTTCTTTGGCTAAGAGAATTGAAAAGGGCGACGAAGAAGCTAAGCAGGAATTAGCAGAAGCTAACTTGCGGTTAGTTGTTTCCATTGCTAAACGTTATGTTGGGCGTGGAATGTCGTTTCTTGATCTAATTCAAGAAGGTAATATGGGCTTAATGAAGGCTGTCGACAAATTCGATTATAGCCTTGGATTTAAGTTTTCAACTTATGCAACTTGGTGGATTAGACAAGCAATTACGCGTGCGATTGCCGATCAAGCACGGACAATTAGAATCCCAGTTCACATGGTTGAAACCATTAACAAATTAATTCGGATTCAACGGCAACTATTGCAAGACTTAGGTCGTGAACCAGTGCCTGAAGAAATCGGTGCTGAAATGGATATGCCAACAAGCAAGGTGCGCGACATCTTAAAGATTGCTCAAGAGCCAGTGTCTTTAGAAACCCCAATTGGTGAGGAAGATGATTCACACTTAGGTGACTTCATCAAGGATAAAGATGCCACTAGTCCTGAACAACATGCTTCTTACGAGATGCTCAAAGAGCAATTGGAAGAAGTCCTTGATACCCTAACTGACCGTGAAGAAAATGTTTTACGGTTGCGGTTTGGTCTTGACGATGGTCGGACACGGACACTTGAAGAAGTAGGAAAAGTCTTCGGTGTTACTCGTGAACGGATTCGGCAGATTGAGGCTAAAGCTTTGCGCAAGTTGCGTCATCCTAGCCGTTCTAACCAATTACGTGACTTTTTAGATTAATAATAAAAAAGGATGATGAATATCGTACGATTTCATCATCCTTTTTGTTTAAAATAATTCGTCACGGTTACCGTCAAGCAAGTGTTCATAAGTTTGCTCATTAAAGTAAACTTGTAAATCCCGATCAAAGTTGTAGGCAAGTTGGTGGCTCATTAATTCATCCTTGGTCATCCAAGTTAGAGCACCTTCATTTGAAGCTTGAACATTACCAGTAAAGTTATCAGCGATATAAAACAACACAATGTAGCGATCACCATTCTCGTCATAAAATTGTTTAATTCCTGCTAAACGTGGCTTGGTAATTGTTAAGTTTGTTTCTTCTTTAACTTCACGGACAACTGAATCATGGAATGATTCATGTGCCTCCACGTGACCACCTGGGAAAGTTAGTCCAGGCCACGTGGGGTCATTGCGGTTTAAGACTAAAATTTTATCGTCTTTAGTTATCATACACATATTAGTTAACGTAACACGTTCGGTTCGATCCATAATTACTCCTTTTAATTTGAATTTCTCTATAATCTTACCACTTAGCTTGCCTGCATAAAAATCAGTTCTGGGGCTATTAGTAGACCAAAATAATAAATAGCCACTAATTTTTATTTTACTGGCTCCAACTAATAATTTTATTATGTTAAAATTTGAGTGATACCTAGAGAGCAGAGGAATGAAAATGAATTTACGGTTAAATACTTTAGCGCAAATGGTCGATCAAGGGGCACGAGTTGCTGACATCGGCACCGATCATGCATACTTGCCAATTGCATTAGTCCAATCTGGTAAAATTGACTACGCAATTGCCAGTGATATTGCTCAAGGACCACTAGATAATGCCCGAGATGACATTGCTCAGGCTGGTCTTGAGAAGCAGATTGATGTGCGTTTGGGTGCTGGTCTAGTGACAATTACGCATGAAGATAAAATTGATACGGTTGTAATTGCTGGTATGGGTGGCAAGTTAATGACAGAAATTCTCACTGCCGCTTGGCAGAATGGTTTCCAATTTAATACACTAGTGCTTGAGCCTAATGTTGGTGAACCTGGGGTTCGAAAATGGCTTGTAGACCATAATTATCAAGTTGTGGCAGAAGACTTGATTGAGGAAGCTGGTCATACATATGAACTCATTAAGGCAATTCAGGTGAAAACACCAGTTAAGTTAAGTAGTGCAGAAATCTTCTTTGGACCCTTAATTTTACAAACCAAAAATCCTGTTTTTTACCAAAAATGGCATGGTCAACTTGCTTATCACCAGAAGCTATTAGCCAATTTAAACAAGGCTAAAAACAAGGATACAGAGCATATTAAACAAATTGAGCATGAAATTACACTGATTGAGGAGGAATTAAATGACCAAGGTTAAAGATATTGTTGCTCGTTTGCGGCAAGACTTTCCTGAAGAAATTGCCAGTCAAGGTGATCCAGTTGGACTGCAAATTGGATCACTCAAGCAGCCGGTTACCAAGGTACTGACTACACTTGACGTGCGGCCGCAAGTTGTTACTGAAGCAATTAATCAAGGCGCTAATTTGATTATTAGCCATCATCCGTTAATGTTTCATCCAGCGCGAAATTTAGACTTTGCGGATCCGCAAAATGCCATGTACGGTCAGATCATTGCACATGGCATTACTGTTTATTCAATTCATACTAATTCTGATAAGGCACAAAATGGTTCCAGTGATTGGCAGGCAGAGGAACTGGGGTTAACTGATGTTGAACCGTTCTGCTTAGATGATGACGGAATTGCCATTGGTCGCAAAGGCAAATTGCCTCAAGCAATGACTGCTTATGATTTTGCTTATTATGTCAAACAGAAAATGAATATCAAAATGGCGCGGTTAATTACTGCTGATAATCAGCAGCTAATTTCAACAGTTGGCTTTATTTGTGGTGATGGCGGTAAATACTGGCACCAAGCAGTCGTTGATGGGCTAGATGCCTTTATTACAGGCGACGTTTATTATCATACTGGTCATGATATGATTTCTGCAGGGTTAACAGTAGTTGATCCCGGGCACTATACTGAGAAGTTATTTAAGGATCGAATCTATAACTTGCTGCAAAAATGGAATACCGAATTAAATTGGCAAGTACAAATTGCCGTTTCTCAGGTTTCTACCAATCCGTTTCAAGATTTAATTTAAGGAGTAAAAATGGAATATCCAAATTTGTTACCACGATTTTTAAAATATGTACAGGTTAATTCACGCTCTGATGAGCATTCAACTCGTTTTCCATCAACGAAAAGAGAAGAAGACTTTCAAAAGCAGGTAATCATGAAGGATCTGGAGGAATTGGGTCTAAGTGACGTTCATTATAACCAAAAGTCCGGCTGTGTGATCGCTGAAATTCCAGCTAATATTACTAAAGATGTACCTGTCATGGGCTTTCTGGCTCATAGTGATACGGCTGACTTTAATTCAGAAAATGTCAAGCCGCAAATCCATAAAAATTATGATGGTCACTCTAAAATTCAATTGGGTGATTCCGAATTTTATTTAGATCCAGAAGTTTTTCCGCATTTAAAAAATTATCAAGGACAAACAATTATCACTGCTTCCGGTGATACATTACTCGGTGGTGATGATAAGTGTGGTGTGTCTGAATTAGTAACTTTTGCGGAATATTTGCTTACTCATCCGGAAATTAAGCACGGGAAAATTCGGCTTGCCTTTACACCTGATGAAGAAATCGGTACGGGTGCTGAGCACTTTGATGTTCCTGAATTTGGTGCTGATTTTGCCTTTACAGTTGATGGTGAAGCTCCTGGCAAGCTTGACTGGGGGACTTTTTCTGCGGCACAGTTTAGCCTTGATATTCAAGGAGTTAATGTACATCCAGCTGTTGCCAAAGGACAAATGATTAACGCCATTCAAGTTGGAATTAATTTCCAAAATCAATTGCCACAAGATGAGGTACCAGAACAAACAGATGGTAAGCAAGGATTTTATCATTTAATGAACTTTGCGGGTACTGTTGATAATGCTCATTTAGACTATATTATCCGTGACTTTGAGCGTGATGGTCTTGAAGAACGTAAGAACTTGGTTAAGTCAATTGTCGCTAAGATGAATGAAGAATTCGGTACTGAGCGGATTAAGCTTAAGATGTGGGATCAATATTACAACATGGCTGATGAACTGGCTAAGCACATGGACATTGTAAATTTGGCTCGTGATGCTTATAAGGCAGAAGGACTAACAATTGATGAAGATCCTGTTCGTGGCGGCACAGACGGCTCGCAATTAACTTACATGGGTCTGCCATGTCCTAATCTCTTTGCCGGTGAAGAAAACATGCATGGTCGTTATGAATATACCGTTTTGGAATCAATGTACAAGGCAGTTGACGTAATGGTTAAGATGGCAGAATTAAACGCCGCCAATCATTAGTAGTGGAACAAAACCTGTAATAATTCAGTACTTTATTAGAATTATTTGAAAAAGCTAAACACTTATTTTCTAAGTAAAATAACTTTTTCCTTGATTTAAAAAAGTTATGCACAAATAACTTAGTAATTCAAAAAAGTCCATTTTTAAGCTGATATAACAACTTTAATGGACTTTTTAGTTTGCACAAAAGCCTAAAAATGCTTTTGTGAAACATTGGAAGTAACTTAAAAAGATTGCACTCACACCTAAAATAGTTTACTATATAGGTGTGCTAGGAAAATAGTACAGTGAAAATGGAAGGTGACCTTGTGGAATTTAAAGATAATATTCCTATTTATCTGCAGATCAAGCAGTATCTTTACCGAGAAATTGCCGTAGGTAAATTGCAAGCCGGAGAAAAAATCCCATCAGTTCGGAACTTGGCATTACAATTAACGGTCAATGTCAATACGGTGCAGCGTGCCTTGCAACAGATGAATGATGAAGGAATTTTATATACTAAGCGCGGTGAAGGTAATTTCGTGACCAAAGATACTGCTTTACTGGCGCAGACTAAGCAAAATTTAATTAATAATGAATTGGACAAGTTTGTTCAGAGTATGAATGCTTTAGGTGTAACCAATGATCAGCTTAGTTCAATTCTAGCTAATTATTTGAAGTAAGGAGTTTTGTAATGAAAAATGTACTTGAAATCAAGGATGTAACTTATAAGAAGAATCAAAAATTGATTTTAAAAGATGTCAATTTAACTTTGCAACCCGGTAAAATCGTTGCTCTTCTTGGAGAAAATGGTGCTGGTAAAACCACGCTGATGCGGATTATCAGTGGCATGGCTAAAAATTACCGTGGCAGTGTGAAAATTGATGGCTTTGACAAGGACGCCGAGAAAAAAGCACATTTATCATTTACTGATGGTTTAACGGGCTTCAGTGACTCAACTAAGATTAAGGCGGTCGTTGACTTTTACGAAGTTGTCTACCAAGATTTTGACAAGGACGAATTTGAGCAATTGCGTAAGTTCATGAAGCTTGACCCTGAGATGCGCTTGAGCCAGTTGTCGCGGGGAATGCGCGAAAAATTAGTAATTGCCCTGACTTTTGCTCGTAAAGCTGACTTATATTTGCTTGATGAGCCATTTGGCGGAATTGATGCAATGGCACGTAAAAAGATTATTAATTCAATTATTCTTTGGAAGAATGATGACGCAACAATCTTGATTTCCGACCATTTTGTTAATGAAATTGCGTCGCTGCTTGATGAAGTAGTCGTTATTAAGGATCAAACTATTTTTGCTCATAAATCAGCTGATGAAATTCGTAATAATCATGAGAGTATCGAGCAGTATTATGAAGGCCTTTACGATGGAGAAGAGGAAGATTAATGGCTGTTTTTGAACGTTTATTTACCGAATTATTCAAGCAAAAGTCTAAGAAAGCCCACTTAATGATTATGTTGCAGTTTGTATCTGCCTTAGTCACTACTATTTTTAATTATTTCGAAAGCACTGGCGAAATGAAATTCGTTTTGCAAAAAGAAAATGGCTTTTTACCATTTTTATTCGCGATCTTTTTCCTATTTAGCTTTTTGTTTTTGCCAATTTACCTAATTGTAACCAGCTTGCAGAATGAGCGGATTAATCATAGTCAGACTTGGCGCTTAGCACCAATGAGTGATGCCAATATTTATTTGGATAACACGTTAAGCTCATTTGTTAACTTTATTTACTTAGCCTTATTGCAAACACTTGGCTCAATAGTCTTATTTGGGCTCAGTTACTTATTCAATAAGCGGACTAAGAATGGCTGGGATGGCATGCTTGCGGCAATCAGAAAAGGCAATCAAAGTCGGGCAACGCTTACTGACCTACTTGGTATTGTCTTGATTGCAATCCTTCTTGGTTTATTAGTTTACTTAGTTATCAGCTTTTTAAACTTTACTAGTCAGGCAATTGTCGATTTTTTGCCGGCAGTTTCAAGTAAATTTATCGTTACGATTATTCGTTTAATTTTAATTATTGCGATTATGTGGCTGTTAACCAGAGTTTACCTATTTGTTAAGCCGATTGTGGCTTCGCCGTTAAGCTATTTACTCGGTGAAAAAGAGTTAGAACTTTGGCCAGCAGTGGGATTATTCACCATCATTGATGTAGTTTTAGCAGCCGTGAACATGTTTTTAATTAGTAAGTTCTTTGAAGCAAAGCAAAATAAGTAGAGCAGCAGAAAAATGACAGTTTTTAATCATCTATTTAAAGAATTATTTAAACAAAAGAATCGCAATGCTAATGCAGTAATTATTATTCAGTTGATTTCTGCGTTAGCGATAACAATTATTAGTTTTGTGGCAGAAGGCAGGTATGAGGCTGAAGATTGGAAAATGGTGCTGCCGATGTTCGCTATTTTATTTGCAGTAACTAGCATTATTGCCTTGCCAATTTATCTGGTTGTTACTTGTTATAAAAATGAGCACGTTAATCGCAGTCAAACTTGGCGTTTAGCACCAATCAGTGATGAAATGTTCTACCTGGACAACACGTTAAGTTCATTTATTTCGGTTATTTATCTGCTGATTGTCCAAATTGTAGTTATTGCGATTTTAACTGGGATTAGTTTTGTACTGTTTAATGAAAATCTTAATGATGCCTTTAAAGGCTTGATGAATGGCCTTTCTGGTACTAATTATAATGTAGCTTTCGGCAACATATTGCAGGTTATCTGTTTAACCATTCTGATTAGTCTGTTTACATATCTAATCGTTAGCTTTCTGAATTTTTCTACTCGTGCAATCGTTGATTATTTACCAGGAATATCAAGCAAAGCCGCAGTTACCATACTTAGATTAGTATTGATTATTGTTATCGCTAAGTTATTAGAGAAGATTTTCGAATTATTTAGCAATGTAATCTTATCACCGACAAATTATCTATTTGGTAATATGAATATTACTTTAAACGGAATTATTTTTATTTTTTTGGTGATTGATATTGTATTATTGTTGGCCAACATGCTTTTAATTAATAAGTTTTTCGAGGCCGAACCGAATAAGTAACTGAAGCAGGAGGCATTGCAATGATCAGTTTTAGACAGTTATTTGGAGAATTATTTAAAAGTAAGAGCAAAAAGTTGTTGCAAGTCATTGCCATTCAATTGGTTGCTGCCGTGATTTTAGCGGGAGTAATGACTTTTAAGGCAATTGCAATGCCTGGCAATCCTTATTTAAATATGATTCGCAGCTTTTTGTTAAATTTAGCAAGAGTTGTTGCCTGGACTGGGTTAATAGCTGTCTTGGGCAGTCTCTTTGCGACTATCTCTGACGTAGAAAAAATCAACCATAGTCAAACTTGGCGGCTGGTTCCAACTACTGAAAATACCATTTATTTGAGCAACATTACCAGTTCACTTGTTTCATTTGTGATTTTAGTCCTGCTAGAGTTTATTTGCGGAATTGGACCGATGTTATTGCACTATTCAATAAGCGGACAATGGTCAATGGTGATGGACTTCTTTAATGATATGGCGAAGATTGGTTGGTTCAAGTGGTGCCAAATTGTAGTGGTATTATTTTTAATAACTTTGGCTGTTTACCTTACCGTTAGCTTTTTAAATTTCAGCAGTCAGACGATTGTTGACTTTTTGCCAAATTTTTCAGGAAAATTAGGATTAAAGGCTACTAGGTTCATTATCTTTTTGTTAGTTTACTGGCTGAGTGTTGGTGCTGCTAACATTGTTTTACCAATTTTAAAATTGCCATTCCAATTAATGTTTCTGGGTGCCGCAAAACTTCAATTATTAGGCGGAATTGCTGCCTTGGTAATCTTTAATTTATTTGTTGGAGCAATAGATCTGTTCTTAATCAATAAAACATTTGAAGCCAAGGCTAATAAATAGTTGCTGCAGTAGCAAGAAGGTATAAAAATGACTGATTGTACCAAGTTATTTAATGTAATGCTCAAGCAAATGAGAAAAACAATCTACTTACTATTTGGGATGCAGTTATTGGCAGCATTGGTAATTACTGTTTTCAATTGGTTTAGCCATAATGGAATGCAAGTTTATTTTTACCATTTAGCAATGACTGACTTTTTACCGCAGTGGGGAATCTTTACAATTGCTTTGAGTTTTTTGTGTCAATTAATTTTGGTCACAATAATTATCTTTAAAATGCAACAAAATTGTACTAGCCAAACTTGGCGGTTAATTCCTGTTAGTGACACTAATTTTTATTTAGTTAACCTGCTAAGTGCACTCATTAGCATAATTTATCTAGCAGTTTTGCAATTACTTGGTTTAATTTGTATTTTTGGTCTTTCTTTTATGAACAGCAGCAGCTTTCATAATGATTTTTTACAAGAACTGCATCAAGACAGCCAACTGATTAGCTGGAATGGAGCTGCTGCTATTAGACTTATTGAATTAATTGGGCTAGTTCTATTGCTGGTGATTGTTAGTCTTTTAGTAATTAACTTAATCTGTTTTTGCTGGCAAATTATTAGCGCTGCTTTTAATGGCAAATCCAATGGCGTAATATTAATGCTACTTTGGTTGTTATTTTTATCTGGCATTTATCGGCCACTGCTGACAACGCTAAATTTTTTGCCCCAAGCATTAAATTACCCACTGAATTTTATTGCTGGTCAAGATATGACTGGTGTTCATAGTACAGTTAGCTTTTTACTGCTAATAGGTATCCTGCTTCTAGCAATTAATCTTTACTTAATTAATAAGGTCGTTGAAGCAAAGGCTAATAACTAATACTAAAAAAGTGCTCCTAACACAATTAGGAGCACTTTTTGCATGTGATTTTATTTTCAAAAAATTGCAAAATCATCTTTTATTATATATTTGAATATGTATAATATGATTGTTAGCTAAAATAGCTAACATGTGTACTTAAGGGGGTGAGAAAATGACCCGCATGGAGTACCGTAAGGCAAAACAAAAAGCCGATCATAAAGCAAGACTTAAGCAAATTGCTTTCATTATCGACCTAATTGCAAACCTTATCAGTATTATGCGTCAACTCTTATTTTAGACCCTTAAGAAGTTGACAAGGGGACGGGCTAATGCTTGTCCCTTTGTCTTAAGTATAGCAAAACTCAAGGAGTTTTCAAATGAAAAAATCTGAAGAAATATTTTTAATCGTTTCGCTAATTGTTTCTGCTATATCCATAGTTTGAAATGTCATAAGTTGGATTAAATAGGAGCTATAAAGTGCGTACTATCAAAAAACGTTTAACTTACTAAAAGACCTTCAAGGATTAACTTGAAGGTCTTTTGTTAAGTTAGATTTAATGGCTGGCCGCCATATAATCGTAAAGCTGATTAATTTCTTCAGGAGTGAATTCACCCTCGCCAGTTTTCATTGCATGAATTTTTTCAACTGATAAGTGGCTGGCAAAGGCTAAATCAGTATCCGTGACGTGATGTTGTACTTGATAATCAATAATCGCATCGGATAGTTCTTCTAATTGATGACTCATAAGTTATCCTCCTTTACAATTTCATTTTAACGAAAAAACCGTTAAATTCAAAGAGAAACAATATTAAAATCCTTGAATTTTATTGAATGGCCAATAACGAAAGACAACTTTGCTAACTAGGGCACTTCTTTTAACGGGACCAAAAATATGTGAATCTTTGGAGATATCACGGTGATCACCCATGACCCAGTAGTAACCCTTAGGAACTGTATAAGTGAAATTGTTTGTATAAGTTTGACCAGCTTCATTATCAGCCTTTTTAAGACTATTATCTAAATACGGTTCCTTAAATAACTTGCCATTGATGTACATTTTGTCATTTTTAGAAACCAATTTATCACCGGGTAGACCGATAATTCGTTTGATATAAAGGGCGCCAGGAACATCTTGGGCTGCTTTAGGTGCTTTCAAAACAACAACATCGTTGCGCTTAGGTTCAAAGTGCCGTACCGAAATTAACCGGTCACTATCTTGAAATGTTGGCTGCATTGATGGACCAGATACACTATCGTTTGACAGGGCATAGGTGAAGACCAGCCAAAAGATACCTAAAATTACAACCATCATTACTACAACGTCAAGGATAAATTTTCCTAAACTTTCTTCTTCGTTTTGCTTATTTCCTTTTTTTGCCATAAAACTTCTCCTTTGTTTATTATCTTTTATTATAACTGAAATCTGTCTGTTTGAATGGTAAAATCAATAGAGGGATTGAAGTTATGACAAATTTTTTAGACAAAATTAACCAATTAGACAGGCAAATTAAGCATCCATTAGTCAATCGGCAGGTTGCAGAAATTAATCAAATTATCACTAAGTTGAACCAACACCAAGTGTTGGAAACGGCTCCGGCAAAATTAGGCTTATTGCCTGATGAAGTTGAAGTGATTTTGCAGCAAGTGGGGGATGAACAAGATACAAACCTCAAAGTATTGAACCAATTGCTTAACAGCTTGCGGCAATTTTTATCAATTAGGTATGGTCTTTGGTCATTGCCCAATCTGACAACAGCAGGCTTAATTAAAGAGCAATTGCACGTGACAACGGCATTAGAAATTATGGCAGGTAACGCATATTGGTCAAAGGCTTTGACTAAGGCACATATAAGGACAATTGCAACTGATTCTTTAGAATGGTCTAAGACTTCAGCAACAGGCAGTCACCCAGCTTTTGATGTAGTAGACTTAGATGCAGTACAGGCAATTAAGCAGTTTGCAGATGTTGATTTGATTATTTGCTCATGGGCACCCAACTTTACTGAGAGTGATTTACTGGCAGTTGCAGCATGGAAAAAGTATAATCCTAAGAGTCACTTTCTTTTTGTTGGTGAAAAAAATGGTGCAACTAATTCACCCGCTTTTTGGCAAACAATCAAACGTCATCATTCACCACAACTAAGAAAGATTAACCAATCGTTTCAAAGTTACGACTTTATTAATGAACAAATATTTGAGATAGAACATGAAATTTAAAAAATTCGGATTAATTATAGTTTTCTTCTTGGCACTTTTAGGAATTGGTAGTATGTTATCCAACGTGCAGTCACGTGAAGCTGACCAATTGCTAGAAGCCTATGGTTTAAGCAATAGTACACGCTATATTGATATTAATAGTCGGCAGAAGGTCAGCACTTTTTTACGATATTTAACTAAAAATTACCCCAAGAACAAAATTCAGGTACATCTTGATCATCAAGATAAAAATCACCAAACGTTAATTTGGGCTAACCATACGATTATTAGTTTGCCGACCGAAGCAGGACGCTATTTTTCGGCGGATGATTTTAAGGGACAAGTTTCTTTTGCGGTACTGGGGCTAAACGCCAAGGTCAAAACGTTAAAAACGCAAGGTAACCAATATGTTGTATTGCACCATAGATATTATTCGGTAATTGGCACCTTCAAGCATTACCGCCAAATGAAGCAAGATGGCTATTACTTATCGACTGGTCCTAAGCAGCCGACAGGACAATTTAAGCTAAACAATTACCAAATTATTATTGATGCATCAGACAAGGTCATTCATAAAATTGCGGCGCATTATGGCGGTAAGGTTAGAACACCGTTATTTGTAAAAAAACATCAAATTCATCGATTTTCGGTTATTCGTGAAATTTTACTGATTGCTCTTTTTGGCTTAGTTGCAGCAATTTGTAATCTGCTGCTTGCCTTAATTGATTGGCAAACAGTTAAAAAGACCAGCCTTACTGGCAATCTATTACGTAATTGGCTGATTAATCGTGGCATTAGACTAATTCTAACTGAATTATTAACCATGGTAGGAGCCTATTTCTTTTTATGCTGGCGAGCATTTTATTCAAAACCCGATCATTTGTTATGGCTGCTAATATTCAGCTGGTTTGTCATCATTTGGGCTTATATTCTTGGCATTTTGTACTTATCACGAAAGGAACGGCGTCGTGCTTAACTTACCCGCAGAATTTACACTTAAATATCAAAAATTACTTGGCAAAAAGCAGGCAGCCATTATGTTTGAAGCAATGGCACAACCAAGTAAAAAGGCTTTTCGCCTTAACCCACTGAAGTTTACGCAACAGGTGGCATATGATTGTGAAGAACCAATTCCTGAAATTAAAACAGCGTATTATGGTCAAGTTGCTGGCAATGATCCAGAGTGGGTTAGCGGCACGGTGTATTCCCAGGATCCGTCAGCGATGTTTCCAGCCAAGTTAATGGCAGTTAAGCCAGGTGATAAAGTCCTTGATCTCTGTGCTGCCCCAGGCGGAAAAAGCACCGCCTTAGGCGAGCAGTTAGCTGGCGAAGGGTTATTAGTTGCTAATGAAATTTCCGCGACGCGGGCCAAGATTTTGCGAGAAAATATTGAACGTTGGGGCATCACTAATTGCTTGATTACCAGTGAAGATCCGGTAGATTTAGCACCGCAATTCCCGCAATTTTTTGACAAAATCTTAGTTGATGCCCCGTGCAGCGGCGAAGGCATGTTTCGTAAAAATCCAGATGCAGTTAATTATTGGTCACAGGATTATGTACTAGTTTGCCAAAAACGCCAACAAGAGATTTTAACGCAAGCCGTCAAAATGCTTAAGCCAGGTGGGGAGTTGGTTTATTCGACTTGTACCTACGCTCCAGAAGAAGATGAGCAGATTGTCAGCTGGTTAATGACGGAATTTGGCTTTTCTGTAGAGGCGACGAATTTACATTCTACTAAGATAAGTCATGGTCGACCTGAATGGGGTGATAATCAGCCAGCCTTGAAGGAGACCCTTCGCTTTTGGCCGCAGGATGACTTAGGAGAAGGACAGTTTGCAGCCAAGCTAAAATTACCTGGCAGTATTGAACAGCACTCAGTTAAAGAAAAAAAGCATAAAAAGCACCGGTCAAAATTGCTTTTAACAAAAGAACAAACTGAATTAGTAACTTCAGTTTTGGCGGAATTTGATTTGCCACAAGCATTATTAAACTGGCGTGAGGAAGCGCGCGTTAGCCAAGATCATGTTTTTATTCCCGCACTCAAAACTTCTAACCTGCACCTCAAGATAATTAATAACGGACTTGAATTAGGTGTCTTAAAGAAAAACCGCTTTGAGCCGGGACACCAATTAGCAATGGCATTAAGCCAAGTTAAGCAGGAGCGCACAGTTGATTTAAATGATGATGACTATGCAGCTTATTTACATGGCGAAACAGTGCGGATAAAAACGGATTTACGCGGCTTTGTTTTAGTTAGCGCGCACCAACTAATTTTTAGCTTTGGTAAGATTACTGGCAATGGTGTCCTTAAGAATTTTTATCCTAAAGGTTTGCGAACACTCAAGAAAGGTTAATTAAAATGATTAAGTTAATTGCAACAGATATGGATGGTACTTGGCTGACTGATGCCAAGACCTATGATGTTGACCTGTTTTTGCGTGAATTTAAGATTATGCAGGAACGTAATATTAAATTTGTAGTTGCCAGTGGTAATCAGTACGAAAATTTAATAACTCGCTTTTCTGAAGTAGCTAATCAAATTTATTTTGTCGCTGAAAATGGGGCGCTGGTTGCTAAAGGTAAGCAGGTAATTCATACCGATAGCTTATCTGACAATGATTTGCGGACAATTTTGCAGATTACACACCAATATAAAGAAAAAGCCGTTGTTTCTGGATTACTCAGTGCATACGTACTAGATCCTGAATCGATTGAAGAATTGCGCAAGTACTACCACAAGATCACGTTAGTACCAGACTTTGAACACCTAGAAGATCAGGTCTTTAAAGTCACTTTTGATGTCGCTGAAGCTAAAATGCCACAAATGTTAGCAGAACTGAAACGCAATTATCCTAATCTGGGCTTTGTTTCCGGTTCTGCCGGTTCGATTGATATGTCAACCAAAGGCATGAATAAAGCTGTCGGCTTACAGTATTTAAGTAAGAAGCTCGGGATTAATCCGCGCGAAATGGTTGCCTTTGGTGACAGTGGCAACGATGTTGGCATGCTTAAATATGTTGGTCGTAGTTACGCGACTGGGACAGCTTTACCAAGTGCTAAAAGTGCCGCAAACCGAATTATCGGTTCCAGTAACGACAGTGCTGTCCAAAAAGAAATATGGCACTTATTGAATTAACTTAATATTTAAAGAAGGAACTAAGAATAGTGAATGATTTTATTCAAAAAATGACACAACATGTATCCGTACGTTCATTTGTCGATGAACCCTTGCCAGCTGCAACTAAAGAAGAACTACTCAAAGCTGCTAATAGTGCATCATCATCAAATTTTGTCCAGGCATTTTCAATCATCGAAATTACAGACGAGCAAAAACGCCAGCAATTAGGTGAAATTGCCAATTGTCCAGAATATGTGGTACACAGTGGGACCTTTTATGTTTTCGTTGCGGATTTGTACCGGCAAAAGTGTCTTTTAGAAAAAGCAAAGCAGTCACTAGCAGGAATTAAAAATATGGAAGCGCTGTTAGTCAGCGTAATTGACGCGACGATTGCAGCACAGAATATGGCAGTTGCAGCTGAGTCCCTTGATTTAGGAATTTGCTATATTGGCGGGATTCGGAATGACCTCGAACAAGTAAGTGGAATCTTAGAATTACCAGAGTATACTGTGCCTATTTTGGGGATGACAGTAGGTATTCCGACTAAGAAGAATGAGATAAAGCCGCGAATGACACTAGAGCAAAAAGTTGCTCAAAATAGCTATGACAAAACGAAGTTCACTGATTTAAGCAATTATCAGCAGGTGACTGCTGCATATTATGCTGCTCGTAATAGCAACCAGCAGCAAACCGACTGGCTGCAAAAGAATATTGATTTCTTTAGTGAAGTAAGAAGACCAGATGTGGGCGCATTTTTGCAAAAACAAGGTTTTGAACTGAAATAGAAAAAAGAACAAGCAGAATATGCTTGTTCTTTTTTATGTCATAATTAAAATTATGTAAAGTATTTAACTTAATTGCATTATTAAGTCATGCAAGGGCAGGTCAAAATATTGCTTAATACTTGTTAAGTTAGTCAAATCTTTTTGCCCAAAAATTGCTAATAAGCCAGCTAATTCATGCTGCCAATTCTGAATCATTTGCAACAAAAACTCCGGTGAATTTTGTTCCATTGCTTGTAAAAAGACATTAGAAATACCGACATATTGACCGCCTAAGCATAACCCCTTGAATACATCAAGAGGATTGCGAACGCCACCAGAAACAATTAGGTTAACGTCTTCTTTTTGAGCCATCATTGCCGCGATAACTGTTGGCAAACCTAAATCTTCTAAATAAGAAAGGTCACTCTGATTACGAGCATTTTCAATTTGGGCAAAATTAGTGCCGCCGCTGCCAGCAACGTCAAACCATTCAAAGCCTTCATTTTTCAATAGCCGAATGGTTGCCTGGTCAAGGCCGAAACCAACTTCTTTAATAATGATTGGGACAGTAATTTCTTGGCGCAAATTTTTAAGATTATCTAACCAGTGGAAATCGCGTTCACCTTCAGGCATGGCAATCTCTTGAACTGTATTTAAATGAACCTGCAAAGCATCAGCTTGCAATTCGTTGACAATTTTTTGGGCATCTTTTGGGGCGGTTTTAGCATTGACGTTAGCAATAATCACGCCATCTGGATTAGCCTCGCGCGCAACCAAAAAACTATCAAGCTGTGCATGCTCTTTAACTAAGATACTAGCTGAACCTAACGCCAGCCCGATTTTAGTTTGATTGGCAATCTTACCTAGCTCTTTGTTAATCACCAGTGACTTAGGTGAACCACCAGTCATCGCGTTAATGAAGAAGGGGGCATTGACTTTTTTACCAAACATTGTTGTTTTGATTGCAGCTATGTCAACTTGGGTTTCAGGTAAAGCTGGTCGTAATAAGTGCATTTGGTCAAAACTATTGGCTTTTTCAGATTGAAAAAAAGTTTGTGCTAACGCTAAATGTTCTTCTTTGCGTTTAGATCTGATTGACATTTTTTCTCCTATTGGGCAAGTTTAACTTGGTGTACGTGAAAGTTGAGCGGTTGAATTCCATTTTCCTGCCATTGACTTTCTAAAGCAGCCACGTTGGTTGCTTTGTCTGCAATTACAATACCGCAATCGCCGTTACCAGCGCCAGATGTCTTAGCTGCACCGCCAAAACTTTCAGCAATACTAATTAATTTGGACAAGCGCGGAATTTCAATCGCAATTTGGTTAATTTGGGCAAAATGCTGCAATAAACCGCGATTGACACGGATCTGTGTTTTAATCAAGTCAATATTACTTTGTTCAAATCCAGTAATCATGTTCAACACGCACTCGCGTGACGCCCGCAAAAATTCTTGATATTCACCATTTAGAGCGGCGCGATTAGCATTAGTTTCATCAACTAACCGTGATGTTGAAGCTGGCTTTTGGCTCCAGCCTATCATTAGATGCATCCCTTTTGGTGGCGTTAATAATTGGATTTTTAATCCCGGCCATGCTTCGTTAACGATTTCTGATAATGTTTTGCTAGTCAATTCACTAGTCAGCCATGCCTTATCAAAGGTTTGGTAAGCCAGCCAGCCGCCGTATACGCTGGCTGCAATATCGCCAGCAGAACCGTTACCCTGAACCGAATAATGAGAGATGGCGGATAATTTATAAACTAATTCATTGCTAAAAGGCACATTATAAAAATGCAAAATTGACTTAACGGTTGCAACTGTTACTGCCGCGCTAGAACCCAAGCCGTACTTTTTGCCATCAGCCGAATCTAAATCTGAATTAACGTACAAGTCATAAACTTCCATCGTAACGTTTTGTTCAATACAGTAACGTTCCGTATATGAAATTGCAGCTAAAATATATTCGAAAGGATTATCACGGTTATCAATTACCATTTTGGTACCTTTGCGTACCCAGTGAATTGAGTCTTGTGAATACTGCTTGGAGTGAATTGAGCCCGTTGTTGATTTGCTTTTAGTAATCGAAACCCGAATAAACTGGTTAACTGCAACTAAGATTGCTGGGCAATCTTGTTCTAAGACGGCATATTCACCAGCAATATATAATTTCCCGGGTGCTTGCTCTGTGATCAATTAATTTAATCTCCTAATCAATTAAATTACATTAATTAGTCCAGGCATGAAATACCTGGACCAAAACTTGCATTTACTATCTTAGCATTCTTAAACACAGACACAAATGAATTGGTCACATCTTTTACATTTCTTAACTGGCAGAGAACTTTAACGTTAGGTCCAGCATCAATTGTGTAGTAGCATTCAACTCCGCAAGCTCGCAATTGGGCAACCAGTTTAATCGCGCGAATAGTGTCTGGTTCAAAATAAGTAAAGCCAGGTTGAGCGGTTAGGTTAATTGCATGCATTTCACTGGCGTTAAGTTCAGCTAGTTGTCCTAATTTAGTAAAATCATTTTCCTTGATGGCAGCTATCATAGCCGCCATTTCTTGTTCATTACGCGCTAGCCACGGTTTAAAAAGTGGCGAAGATTGGGCTTGCTTCATTCCGCCAGTTGACGATAATTTTTTCGGTTGCTGGTTTAACTCAATTGCTAAAAGATGTAGATCCATCTGTGGCTTTTCATCCAAAGCATAGGCATAAGAACTGGCATTATCTGTACCTTTTTGCCAAACCGCAAATCCGCCATAAATTGACCTAGAGGCTGAACCCGAACCCAGCCGCGCTAAACAAGAGAGTTCTTTACGCGTAACATCTAATTGGTAATATGAGCAAAAAGCCCCAGCTAAGGCCGCAAAAGCAGAACTAGATGAAGCGAGTCCCGCTGCTGTTGGCACGTGATTGGTCGAGTAAACGGATAATGGACCTGTGACGTTAAAATGCTGTTGCAGTTTTTTTAAATAAGTAAAAACACGCTGCGCGCTTTGACCAGTTTGTTCAACATTGTTTAAGAAAAAATGATTTCCTGTTGTGCTGGGCTTGATTTTCGTATCTGTATAAAATTGGTCTAAGGTCATTGATAGACTAGACATAAGCGGCAAGCGCAATTGGTCGTCAGCCTTACCCCAATACTTAATTAATGCGATATTTGTGTGCGCGCGGACTGTTTTGGCCATTAAATTTCCTCGATCCATGAATTTGCAATTAACGTTTGACTTGCGGCGATGATTTTTTCTGCCGTTTCCCGATTAGGGCACAGAGCAATGACGATTCCACCAAGGCCACTGCCAGATAACTTGAATCCTAATGCTCCGTTAGCTAGGGCTAATTTTTGCAACTGGTTAATTTTAGTTGTGGCTAAACCGAAGGCTTGCAAGATTGCTTGTGCTTGATTAAAAATATGACCCACCTCAACTTGCTGCTGGTTCAGCCATGCTGTCTTAGCTGCCGTGGCTAATTGCCCCAATTGCGCAATCATTTGCTTTTTAGCGGGGTCTAGCTCCATTTGGGTATGGACCTGGTTAACGGCTTCTTTGGTGCTGCCTAATTCACCGGTATCCATGATAAGCAGGGTGGCTGCCAATTTGGCATTCAAAGTTTGCGGACCCATTTTTTGGTTAAAAAAGACCAAATTAGTTGCATTAACAGTTGCCGCATCAAGCCCAGATGCCTTGCCATGATTAATCATTTCGGCATGGTTGGTAATCGCCATGATTTCTTCTTCTGTTAAGTTTAATACAAAATATTCATTCAAGACGCGACTTGTTGCTAGTGCCACGGTTGCACTAGAACCCAAGCCGCGTTCAGTCGGGATTTCTCCCGTATAAGTGATTTTGAGAGGCTCATTGCTGTTTGCCTTAGCGCGCATCGTCTTGACGACATACTTCAAGCCGTTATATTCATCCGGAGCCGTAAAAAAGGGCCCCTGATAACAAGCGGTGTCTAACCACATTTGTGAGTTAGGTTCAACCGTTGTCTTAATCTGCAGGGACATAATTGGCAAGGCTAAGGCATCATAGCCATAAACAACCGCATGCTCACCAATTAAGATAACTTTACCATGTGCTAAATAACTACATTTCATTTTATTTAAGATCCTTAATGTTAGTAAAAAATTGTGGCTCCTATGCTAAAATAATAGCTAAGGAGAAGTGAACAAATGATCAAGATTCTAGTCGGTCGGCAGACAGATCCTTTGCAAGAAAAAATTCTGCAACTAGCAATTGAAAATTATCAACAGCAGCCAGAACACGAAACTTTCATCATTGTACCTAATCATATTAAGTTTACCACAGAAATTAGGGCAATAAATAAGCTTGCTGTAAGTCAAAAGCAGGTAGAACAGTCAGTGAAGAATTTGCAGGTTCTGTCGTTTTCACGACTGGCCTGGTATTTTTTAAAGGACGCAGAAGAAGGATTGCCCACGCAATTAGACGATGCGGCAGCAGCCATGTTATTAGCTAAGATTATTGAGGAAAAGCGCGAGCAGCTGCATTTATTTAAAAATGTCAGCGTTAATTCTGGCTTAGTCAAGCAGCTTTACGATACTATTCTGCAAGTGCGGGCTGGTAATTTGGATCTGGACGGACTCGATGACAGCAATTTAGATTTAGAAACAAAGAACAAGATTGCTGACTTACGCGTGATTTATGATGCCTTTATCACAGAAATTACGGGTAAGTTTTCCACCAAAAACGAAGTTCAATTACAGTTAAACGAACTCTTGGCCAGTAAGAAAGATCTGCGCCAGACGGATTTTTACTTCAGTGATTTTTCACATTTTTCATTACAAGAATGCTTAACTATTAAGCTGTTAATGATGTATGCTGGCAGTGTTACCTTGGCCTTTAAGACCAAACTAGGGCAAATTGATCCCGCTGCCGAAGCTGGTGACTATGATTACGTCATCCAAAAAACAATTGGTCAATTGATGCACTACTTAGATGACCATAATTTAGATTATCAAGTAAGTACCACGCCGATTGCACCTAAGCCATCAAATCGTGAATTATTAAATGAATATTGGACAGGATCAATTACACCACCGGAAGAATTGAAGCAGGTACAGTTGGTGCGAGCTGATTCGCGTTACGCTGAAGCCTATTTTGTCGCACGCACAATCTACCAGCAAGTAGCTCTTAGTAAGTATCGTTACCGTGATTTTTTGGTCTTAACACCTAATCTGCACGAATATGAAACCTATCTAACACCAATTTTGCGGCAAAATAAGATTCCATTTTTTAATGACTTGCAGCAGGAGATGAAATACCATCCCTTAGTAATACTAATTGAAAATATTGCCCAACTACTTGCTAGACCCCTGCAAACCAGCAACTTACTAGCAATTTTAAAAACTCGCTTGTTGATTCCCGATTGGTATCAGGATGAAGCGGCCTATGTTCACGATGTCGATGAACTAGAAAACTTTGTCTTAGCGCACGGAATTAACCATAACTTATGGCGGCGTGACTTTACTGATTATGTGGCTGCCGAGGTTATCAGATTAGACAAGATTCCCGATGAAGTAGCCAAGATTAGCAAGCTCAAAGATTATTTTGTAGACCGTATTTCAAACTTGCTTACTGAGATGAAGAAAGAAACCGACAGTCAAAAAGCTGTCACCATTTTCTTTAACTTTCTAACGCAAAATGGTATTCCCAAGCGCTTAGAACAGTGGCGTGAGAATGCGCAAGAACAAGGTGAATTACAACAAGCGCAGCAGCCTGAGCAGGTATGGGATTTATTGATTAACTTACTTCATGATTATCTTCTGATTAACCCCGATAAGTTCGATATTGACAGCTTTTTTTATGTATTAACCAATGGCTTTAAGGAAGCAACTTTCTCGCAAATTCCTTCGACTTTAGATGCCGTTAACTTGTCCGAAATGGGTATGATTCAAACTAGCGGCTACAAGCAGGTCTTTATTATTGGGGCAACCAGTAATAATTTGCCGGCAATCCAAAATATTCCGGGCTTTTTAAGTTCGGAAAACATAGATAAATTAAGTCAGGCATTTGGTGAAGATTCATATTTGGAAGACAGTCAAGAGCTAAGTAACTTAGATCAGAATTATCAATTTGGCGTGTCTCTTGCCTTAGCGCAAGATAAGGTTTACCTTTCTTATCCGGTTTTAAATGCTGCTAACGAAGAATTAGAGCCGTCAATCTACTATGAACGGCTGAAACAGGCTGGCGCTCCCGAATTTAGTCAGCATAATTTGCCAGACAAGTTACAGAATTTGTTATCATTTTTAACTAATCCTGAGGCCAGTCTGGGTTATTTAACTTATTTAAGTCAAAATCAGCCAGAGCCTCATGTTGAAAAGCTGCTGACGTTAACACAAAAATATTTGCCGCAAAAGACAGCGATGGTCCTTGAAGCCAGTCAATTTGATAATCAACCGGAAGATATCGGGGCAGAATTAGCCCAAAAGTTATACGGGGAGAATCTTAATTCTTCGGTTTCACAATTAGAAACCTTTTATGAAAATTCCTATGAATACTTTTTAAATTACGGCTTACGCCTGCGCAAACGCTTTGAAAATGAGCTTGATGTTATCCAAGCTGGGAATTATTTCCATGAAACGTTTGACCGCTTGGTTAAGGAATTAAATCAGCGCAAATTGGACTTAGCAGAGATTGATCAGACGACTTTGCAAAGGCTGCTTGAATTAGCTCGCGCAAAAATGCAGGATGAAACTAAATACCAACAGTTGATGAATGATCCGTTTAATAAGTACTTATTTCGGTGTTTAGATCAGACAACAACTAAGGTGGCAGCTAATTGGCACCGTTCACTGCAAAAAACTCCTTTGCGGGCGCAATACTCAGAATTAAGTTTCGGCTTAGGCGAACAAGTTAAGGGACTAAACTTTACGGTTCCCAACTTGACAGGAGACCACCACGTCAATTTACGTGGCAAAATCGATCGGGTTGATCTTGCCCAAATTTCTGACCAGCGGGAATTTTTAGCTCAGGTCATTGACTATAAGTCATCGGCGAAAAAATTCAATCTTGGGTTATTTTATAACGGAATTTCCCTGCAAATGGTATCCTATCTTGATGTCTTAGCCCAAAACCAGGACTTTTTTACTGGCAGCAATCCTTTATCACTACTAGGAGCATTTTATCAAACAGTCACCCGGCAGATTGAGCGACTCAATGGTAAAGATTTGATTGGTACGGATTTGCTTCTTAAAAAGCCATCCCTAGATGGGCAAACGCGGCTGAAATACACGGGGCTAATCAATAATGACCCCGACTTACTATTAAAGGCGGAGCCGCTGCTTGAAGAAACAGGTCAGGTCTCAGAGCTGTATACTGGTGTTAAAACTAAGGCAAAGGGCGGCTTTAGTTTTAGCAGTAAGAATGACTTCACTGAAGATGAAATCAACCTATTGTTAAAGTACGATGAAGACCTAATCAAAGAGGCTTCCAGTCAGATTTTATCCGGGCAGGTTAAGCTTAATCCTTATAAATACGGCAAGAGTAAAAATGCCTTAACTTATTCCGACTATCGTGATGTCTTCTTTTTTGACTCCATGCTTAAAGATAATAAGTATCATCAAATCAGTAATTTAAGCAAAAAAGAGCTACTCAAGAAAATTAAAGAAAAATTAGGAGAGAGTGACTAAATAATGCCCCAATTTACTAAAGAGCAACAACAAGCAGTTAATGATCGCGGGCAGGATATTTTGGTCTCCGCATCAGCTGGTAGTGGCAAGACCACAGTCTTAGTCGAACGGGTCATGCAGGAAATTTTAGCGGGCACGGGGGTTGACCAGTTATTAGTTGTAACCTTTACTAAAGCCGCCGCTCAAGAAATGAAGACCCGGATTAAGCAGGTACTAGAACAACAGTTAAGCTCGGCACCAAATTCTAATAAACGTTACCTGCGCCAGCAGCTGAATCAAGTTGATACCGCCAATATTTCAACAATTGACGCCTTTTGTTTGGATGTGATCCATCGTTTTTACTATGTCATTGACATTGATCCCAGCTTCAGCGTCTTAACAGATGAAACGCAAGCAGCATTGCTGCGTGAACGGGCGCTGCACGAAATCGAAGGCGAATTTTTAGAGGCAAAGGATAAGGACTTCATTGCCTTTTATGATAATTTTGCTGGTGATCGGGATGCCGATTCTGCTCAAGGGTTGCTGCTGGACTTGTATGACTTTGCTATGGCTAAGCCCGATTATCGTGATTGGCTCAAGCAATTAAGTCGGCAGTATGAAGTTGGCGATAGTATTATTAAATCTTCTTTGTGGCAGAAGCAGATTAAGCCGTACTTAACGAATACTTTTGCAGGTCTCAATGAAAAAGTTGAGCGGCTGCTGACAAATAGTCAGCTTGAGACTAAAGAATTAAGTAAGGTGCAAGCAGGTTTTACGCAATTTCAGCAGGCGTTAGCAAATTATCGTAAAAGTTTAGCAGACGATGCAGATTACGAAACCCAGCGAGCATTTTTACGCAGCTGCATTTTTACTGGGACTTACCGTAAATCGAGCAAATGGGATGAGGATCTGCTTGACGTCTATCAAGAAAGTCAGACTTTAAAAGAAGAAGCTAAAAACCAAATTTTTTCAACGTATACTTCTTTTTACGTGACAGACGAGAAAGAGCAGCTCGACTTGTTAAAGCAGGGAAAGCAAATTATGACAGCAATTACTAAGGCTGAATTGGCTTTGATTGATCGTTTTAATCAATTAAAGCGCGCTGAAAATCTGCTCGATTATAGTGATATGGAGCAATTAGCTTACCAAATTCTTAGTCAGGATACATCTAATTCACAACTGGCTCGTGACTATTATCGCAATAAGTTTAAGGAAATTCTGGTTGATGAATACCAGGACATTAATGCCTTGCAAGAAAAGATTTTGCAATTACTGAAAAAGGAGGGACAAAACAACCTCTTTATGGTGGGGGATGTCAAGCAGTCAATTTACGGCTTTCGCCAAGCTGAACCCAGTCTATTTTTGCATAAATATCATGCCGCGGCACAAGCTGACAATAAAAACCAAGAACGAATCTTATTATCAGCCAATTTCCGCTCTGCTAAACCAGTTGTGAAGCTGGTTAATCAAGTATTTGACAGCATTTTAAGCACTGACTTTGGGGGAATTGATTATTCTCATGAAGGTCAGTTGATATTTGGCGCACAATATTATCCGTCTGATTTGCCAGCAGCTAGTGAAATTCTTTATCATGAAAAAGAAACACAAACAAATCAAGATGAACCAGTGCTGGATATTGATGCCAGTGAAATCATGATGGTTATTAACCGGATTCAGCAATTTAAAAAAGAACATTTACAAGTGTATGATGCTCATTTGGGACACAAGCGACCTTTTAAATACAGCGATATTGCTATCTTAACCAGAAGCCGCAGCGATAATTTAATGATTATGCAAGAGTTTGCTAAGAACCAGTTACCATTATTTGTGACCGATGCTAAGAATTATTTTCAGACCCTAGAATTAACAGTGATGATGAATTATTTAAAAATCATTGATAATCCGGATCAGGACATCCCGCTAGTCACGGTTTTGCGCTCCCCACTGTTTAACTTCAAAGAATCCGACCTTGCTAAAATTCGGATTCATAGCAAAAACGCTAGTTTTTACAATGCATTAACTTCGTATGTCGTAGTCGGTGACCAATTAAGTGGTCGCATTAAAGCCTTTTTAAATCAATTAGATGACTTACGGCAGTTTGCGACTAACCACCGTATTTCGGAGTTAATCTGGAGTATTTACGAACGAACAAGTCTTTTAGAAATTATGACCGGGCTGCCTAATGGTGAACAGCGCCGGGTTAATCTTGAGGCTCTTTATGAGCGGGCAAGTTCCTATGAAAGTGCTGGCTTTAAGGGCTTGTACCAGTTCATTAACTTTATTGAGCGCATGCGCCGCAGTCAAAAAGACCTGGCGCAACCGCTACTAACTAAAGAAGCTGGTGATGCGGTTCGACTGATGACAGTTCATGGCTCTAAAGGACTAGAATTTCCAATTGTGTTCTATGTTGGCTTGCAGCATCGCTTTCAAATGCGTGATTTAAGCGGTAATTATATTATTAATGCCGATAATGTTGGCTTGACTTTACGGCGCAAACACTATCGGGCAGATTCACTAGTCAAGTCAATTGATAATATTAAGCAAAAGCAGCAATTATTAGAAGAAGAGGCGCGGATTTTGTATGTTGGGCTGACGCGGGCTAAGCAGAAACTCATTTTAGTGGCGGATATTCCGAGTTTTCCTAAAAAAGTCGCGGCTTGGCAGCAACAATTGAATAGTAAAAACCAACTTGCATTAGCTGACAAATTAGCAGCTACAAGTCCAATGAATTTTATTGGACCGGCAATTCACTTTGATGAATATCCTACTCAAACAATTAGTGACGTCACAAGTGAATTAGATCAAAGCCAAGACTTATTAATCATCAAATATGATGAAGAACAAATCACAGCTGCACCCGCTCAAAAAGCTCAGCAGCAAGAAAAGCAGGATTTAACCTTGCTTAATCAGACCGCCCAGAAGTTGTATGACTTTGTTTACCCGTTTAGCGATGCTAGTCAAACAACAGCCTATCAAGCTGTTTCGGAAATCAAGAAGGCCTTCAATGATCCAATTGATACCGAACTGGAAAATGCCCACCTCTTGTCATCTACTAACCGTTACCTGCAGCCAATCGACACCAAACCCAATTTTCTATTTGAAGCAAAATTTACGGGTGCAGAAATTGGGACGGCAACCCACTTAATCTTGCAATATTATGATTATCGCGGTAATGGCAATGACGATCAGTTAGATAACGAGATTCAAGAATTGGTCAAGCAAAAGAAGCTAAATCCGCAAATCGTTGCTAGTCTTAAAAAGGACGAGATTGACTGGTTTGTACATAGTGATTTCGCTCGTGACTTTTGGCAAAAGCCAGATAAGTTAAAGCGTGAAGTAGACTTTTCCAGCTTAATTGCAGCAACAACACTGTTTAAGCAATTTAGTGATCCTGATGCCAAGATTCTGGTACACGGAACCATTGATGGTTATTTTGAAGCTGACGACGGGATTATTTTGTTCGATTATAAGACTGATCACGTTGATCCAACTAATTTAGACGCGGCAATCGCTAAGATTAAGCAAAAATACACGGGCCAGCTTAGGTTATACGAGCAGGCACTTAATTCGTTTGCTAATCAAAAAGTAACCCACAAATATCTAATTCTGCTTGACGCAAAAAGGGCAGTAGAAGTTAAATAGAGAAGAAAAGGAGGGCAGAACATGACATCATTTGCTAAAGATACTTTTGCGGTGGTCGATTTGGAAACAACCGGAACGCAGCGCGAAGATGATAATCATATTATTCAATTTGGCTGCGCAATTATTAAAAATCTGCAGGTTGTCAAAACTTATTCATTCATGATTAATCCCCACCGTGAAATTCCCTTGGCAGTCCAAAATCTGACCCATATTCATAATGAGGACGTCGCAAAGCAAAAGGACTTTACTTACTATGCTCCCAAAATCATTGAAATCCTTAAAGGAACGGTTTTTGTTGCGCATAATGTTAATTTTGATCTGCCGTTTTTAAATTATGAACTAGTTAGTCATGGCTTTGATGAGTTGCCCAACAAGGCAATTGACACGGTTGAATTAGCTAAGATTGCCTTTCCAACCTTGCCATCATATAAGCTCGGTGACTTAACGACCCAATTAAACATCAAGCATTTAAATCCCCATAAAGCTGACTCCGATGCCTATGGAACCGCGGTATTATTAATTAAAATTATTCATGAACTTGAAGCCTTGCCTCAAGCAACACTGAATACGTTGAGCTCACTAGCTCATGGCTTAATTCGTGATACTTCGTGGATTTTTACAACAATCGCGGAAAACGCCCGCCAGCAAAAACGCCCGTTAAGTAAAGATCGCATGCAGGTACGCAATATTGTCCTGCAAAAGCAGCTGGTTAATCCTACTAGTAATCCGCGGAGCAGTAGAGCCAAGTTTCCGATTAAGGATGAGGTTAAGCGTAAGCTATTTAAGGATAAAATTAATTATCGCCAGCCCCAAGTTGACCTAATTAACCAGATTAATGGCTTTTTGCGTGATAGTCAGCAGCGAGCCATGTTAGTTGAGGCACCTAATGGTACGGGGAAAACTTTCTCCTACTTATTCGCTTATGCTTACCAGCTGTATTCCAGCCGGAAGTTAGTCATCGCTACGCCAACCAAGGTTTTGCAAAATCAGGTTATCAGTCAGGAAATTCCGCAAATGCTGGCAGTTACTAAGCTTGATCTAACTGCAGAAGTAGTTAAATCAAGCAGCCATTATCTTGACTTAGACGGCTTTTATCAAAGTCTTTATCAGGGAACACAGAACAAGCCGACATTGATTTTGCAGATGCGGATTTTGGTATGGTTAACGCAAACCAAAACAGGAGACTTAGATGAGTTACAATTAACCAATTATCGTGCGCCGTTGTTTACGGAAATATCGCATCCTGGAGATGCTCGTGTCGGCAGCAATTTTGCGGCGGTTGACTTTTGGAACTTAGCAAGACAAAGGCAGGAACAAGCCGACATCTTGGTGACCAACCACGCTTACTTGGCTAATCATTATAATGATTCAATTTGGGGACAAAATCCTTACTTAGTAGTTGATGAGGCTCATAGATTTGTCGACAATGTGATTACTTCGCGTAACGATTCGTTTCAGTTTGAATCGCTTTGGGGCGTGCTTAGTCATATTCGCAACTTATTGTATTACGCTGATGACAGCATTTTAAACCAATACGGCAATGACTCACAGCTTAACTTTTTACTAGAAAAATTGAATCCAGAACTGCTTGATTTAATTCACGCGATGAATAATTTGCAAAAAATGCTGTATGCGCAAAAAGAACAGTCTCTTAACCAGAACTTACTGGCAAATGGTAAATTACTTCTTAGTTTTCAAGGAACAGACCTGTTCCCTAAAAAAGGGGAGTTTAGGGCGCGACTGAGTGAATTTCAAAGACGATTAGAAAACGTCCGCCAGGAACTTAACCAAATTTTATTTAAACTGGATAAGGAAGCTGGCGATACTACCAATGATGAAGATGCACTTTTAAGTGAAATTACTGCCCAGCTTGACCGGCTCGACTTCTACATTGAAAAGAGCTACCAATTGTCTGACCTGCTGCACGACCAAGCGAATTTACAGCAGGAAGGGTTCATTGTTACGTTGACTAATCCGCAAGATCCGCTTAGTGCTAATATTAGTTGGCTAATGCTAGATGCCAGCAGTGAGTTGAAGCAAATTTATGCCCGCTTTGATCACCTGCTATTTGTCAGCGCAACTTTAACTAGTGAGAATAGCTTTGCATTTGCGATTAACCAGTTGGCTCTAGCTGATTTAATGCCCAAGGAGTACATTGGTAAAAGTACATTCAAATTGGCGAAGCACCTTGAGGTCTTATCAGCTAAAGACATGCCGGACTTTACCGCTGAGCAATATAATGACCAGCTGGCAGATATGTTAACCAATGATTTAGGTAATAAAAAGCATGTATTAGTACTAATGACTAATCTAGATCAGATTAAAGAAGTCTTTACCGCGATTTTAAACTCGCCGAATTTGCAGGACTTTGAAATTTTAGCTCAAGGATTATCCGGGTCAAACAACCGAATTGCCAAAAGATTCGCGATTGCTAACCAAGCAATTATTCTTGGTGCTGATAGTTTTTGGGAGGGTATTGACTTCCACCAATGTGGAATTGACCTAGTAATTGTTGCTAAATTACCGTTTGAATCGCCGGATCAGCCAGAAGTTAAATTACGCCAAAAAAGGCTGCAAGACCAAGGACTGAATGTCTTTCAAACTGATACAATGCCGCGCGCCGTTATTCGCTTTCGGCAGGGAATGGGTCGGTTAATCCGCGGCGAAGAAGACCGAGGGCAATTTGTCATTTTAGATTCGCGCATTTGGCAGCGAGATTATGGTAAAGTATTTTTGGATGCAATTCCGGTTAAAACACAGAAAGTCAGTTTAAAGGAGTTACGAGATAAGTTGGCTAATTATGATTAAAGATGATACAAGACAAACAATTAAGTTCGTTACTTGGGTGGTAATCATTGTAGTATTGCTCTACTTTGCATTTGTGGCCCTTTTTTACCAAGCAGGTCAACCTGGACGTAGTGAAACTCAAAATGTTAAGCAAATTGCAACCAGTAAGACACCGATTACGCTGGTAGAAGCACATTATCACTTAGATCGCGGAATTAATAGCTATGCCGTTAAGGGCATTAGTAAGAAGAATGGCACGTACTATTTTATTTACTTGCCTGGGTCCAAGAAGGGTTACCTCTATCCGGCTAAAAAAGGTGTCAATGAGACCACAATTAGAGCTGAATTTAATCAAAAGCATACTGGTGGTAAGATTAATGAGGTTAACTTAGGTTGGTACCAGAATAAGCCAGTTTGGGAAGTAACTGCTAAAAATGCGGCAGGTGATTATAGTTACAAATTATATGAATTTAAAACCGGAAAATTTATCGGTTAAGTCGCGCAAAAGGTAAAACTTTGGTATGATTAAGTTGATACAATAAGGAAAGTGGAATAAGAATTTATGACAGAATTAATTTCAATTAGAGACTGCTCCAAGCATGTTGACGAAGAAGTTGAGATGCATGTTTGGCTGACAGACAAACGTTCAAGTGGAAAAATTGTTTTCTTGCAATTGCGTGATGGTACCGCATTTTTCCAAGGAGTTCTTCGGAAAAATGACGTTTCCGAAGAGGTATTTGAAGCCGCAAAATCATTGCACCAAGAAGCTAGCTTCTACATTAAAGGTACTGTTCATCAAGATGAACGGTCTCACTTTGGCTACGAAATTCAAATTTCGGACTTAAAAGTTGTCACTAACAATGAAGGCTACCCAATTACAAACAAGGAACACGGAATCGACTTTTTACTCGATCACCGTCACTTATGGTTAAGAAGTCGGCGTCCATTTGCAATTATGCGCATTAGAAACGTCATTTTCAAAGCAACAGTTGATTTCTTTGAAAATGAAGGCTTCGTTAAATTTGACGCGCCAATTTTCATGCATTCTGCACCAGAAGGTACTACTGAATTATTCCATACTGAATACTTTGGTGGGGATGCTTACTTATCACAATCAGGTCAATTATACGGCGAAGTTGGTGCTGAAGCTTTTGGTAAAATCTTCACCTTTGGACCAACATTTAGAGCTGAAGAATCCAAGACTAGACGTCATTTGACAGAATTTTGGATGATGGAACCAGAGATGGCATGGATGCATCAAGATGAATCACTTGATATTCAAGAAAGATTCTTGTCCTATGTTGTTAAGCAAGTACTTGATAACTGCCAATACGAACTAGAACTTTTAGGTCGTGATCCTAAGAAGCTTGAACCAGCTGCAGAAGGCAACTACACTCGTTTGTCATACGATGATGCTGTTAAGATGCTTCAAGAAGCTGGTCGTGACTTCAAGTGGGGCGATGACTTTGGTTCTCCTGATGAAGCTTTCATTTCTGAAAAATTTGATCGACCATTCTTTATCGTAAATTACCCAACAGTTATTAAGCCATTTTACATGAAGAAGAACCCAGAAAATCCTAAGGAATACCTATGTGCTGATGTTTTAGCACCTGAAGGTTATGGTGAAATCATGGGTGGCTCAGAACGTGAAAGCGACTATGAAATTTTGAAGAAGCAAATCGCTGAAGCTGGCTTAAACGAAGATGACTACAGCTGGTACCTTGATTTGCGTAAGTACGGTAGTGTGCCGCACTCTGGCTTCGGCATGGGCTTTGAACGGGTAATTGCTTGGATCTGTAAATTAGACCATGTTCGTGAAGCTATTCCATTCCCAAGAATGATTAACCGTATTGAGCCATAGAGTTACTAATAGAATATAATTAAAAGTTGGACTAAAATTTTTAGTTCAACTTTTTTAAAGGGGAGAATTTAATTGCACTACAATGATTTTCGCAAATTAGGTTTTACTACACTGCAGAACGGTTTAATTGCCTATTACCCACAGCTTAAAATTAGTGATCCTGAATTAATTCTAATCATTCAGTTAGAGGCTTTTGCCCAAAAAGGAGAGAACTTCCCAACAAATGAACAAATCGCTGCCAATACTAATCTCTCAACTGGTGAGGTAGCCAGCATTATTCAACAGCTGATTGACCAAAATTATTTAACCATCGACCAATTAACTGACAAACAAGGTCGAATTGGAAATTTTTATAATTTAGCTAACCTTTACCATAAGCTTGATGACTTTTTAACCGCTAACGTAATGGTTAAAAGTCATCAGGATCACACCGAAAAAGTTAGTGATAGTCTTGATAATAATCCACTTAGTACACTGGCAAGGCAGTTTGAAATCGAGTTTGGGCGCTATTTAAGTCCAATCGAACGCGAAGAAATTGCTGCCTGGCTTAGTGTTGACCACTATGATCCAGAAATTATTAAATTAGCATTGCGAGAAGCGGTTTTGTCGCAAGCATACAGCTTAAAGTATGTTGATCGCATTTTGTTAAATTGGCAAAGACATAATCTCAAAACCGTCGCGCAAGTTCAAAAGTTTTTACAAAGGAACCGTTAATGTCACAAGAAGAATTGTTAAGCACTGAAGAAGCACGCAAAGTATTGCGTACAATTAATAAGATGTATCCTGATGCCAAAAGTGAACTAATATGGGACAATAATTTTCACTTGCTTTGCGCGGTCCTAATGAGTGCCCAAACAACTGATAAAATGGTTAATCGGGTAATGCCCAAATTCATTGCTGATTATCCGACACCCGTGGAACTGGCACAGGCAACGATTGCAGATATTGAAGATCATATTTCTAAGATTGGCTTGTATCATTCAAAGGCCAAGTACCTCAAGGAAACAGCACAAATTTTAGTTGATAAATATAATTGCCAAATTCCTGAAGACAAGAAGACATTGGTAACCTTACCCGGAGTTGGTGTCAAAACAGCTAATGTTGTTCTAGCAGATGGCTTTGGTGTACCAGCAATTGCGGTTGATACTCATGTTGCCCGCATTTCCAAGCGATTTCACATTGTACCACAGAATGCCAAACCACTTGAAATTGAAAAAAGGTTGGAAGAAATTTTGCCACCTGACGAATGGATTCATACGCACCACGCCATGATTTTATTTGGACGTTACTCGATGACCGCTCGCGATAAAGAGAACCCATATACGTATTTGAAATAATATAGTAAAAATTTTTAATAGAATTAGTTTTATAAAAAACGTCGTTTATATTTTTATATAAGCAGCGTTTTTTTATTTGCTATTTTAAAAGTTAACGTGTTATTTGTATGCCATGATTTTGCATAGTCTAAAGCTGTGTATGCGTTTCGATCTAGCAGTGTTATTTAATAGCCTTTTTTGGCATTATTATTAAATTTAGCTATATAATAAAAGTGGTATAAATATATATACTATATAGTAGATTTATTATTAAGGAGAAGTTTATAATGAGCTCAAATCATAAAAAGAAACAAAGTCTCTTAAATAAAACGCAAAAACATAAAGTCCATAAATTAGCTAGAAATATTGCTGCAGCTGGTACAGCTACAATTGGTGGTATCCTCGGTGGTCTAGCTGTGTCACCCAGTGTTACTCACGCTGCAAATGTAACAACAGGTAAGGTGACGACCACTGATGATGTTCTGGCAAATGCTAAATCAGCAGCAATCCCTGCTTCACAAAGCGCTTCATCACAGAGTACAACTAATTCTAACTCTAATTCTTCAAGTACTTCAGAAGCAACTGCTCAATCAGTTAGTCAGTCAAGTACAAGTAACTCATCAACTACTGGTTCACAAAGTGATCAGTTATCTGAATCAACAACCGTTAAGAAATCGCAATCAACTTCATTAACTAAAGATCAAAGTTGGGGAACTAAAGATTTTCTTTCCGATCTAGCATCAGCTTCAGCTTCAACTTCAGCTAGTTTGAGTGCCGCAGCAAGTGCTGCGGCAAGTACCGCAACTTCAATTTCAGCTAGTTTGGTTGCTTCTAACTCAACTAGTTTGAGCATTGTAACTAGCTTTGCTGATTCAGTTTCAACTAGTGTCCAAACTTCAATGATTAACAGTTTAAGTACATCAGCTAGTCAACTTGCGTCGTTTTCAACTAGTTTGGTTAATTCAGTCTCAACTAGTTTGAGTATCGCGACAAGTACGGCAACTTCAATTTCAAATAGTTTAGTTGCCTCACAATCTACTCAACAAAGTTTAGTAGAAAGTCAAGCTGCATCATTATCGACTAGTTTGGTTAATTCGGCTTCAACTAGTTTGTCAACGGCAGTAAGCTATGCTAACTCTGTTTCGACTAGTTTATTGTCATCAGCTTCAACTAGTGCTAGCTTACTCGCCAGCACGCTTGAGTCACTGTCAACTAGTTTTTCAAAACTGTTCTCACTCAGTACCAGTCAGGAAAGCCTTGATTCTGCGTCACTGTCAACTAGTTTATCGAATTTGATTTCTGAAAGTGAATCAACTAGTGCTAGTGAAAGTACATCTAGATCTGAGGCAAATGAAGAATATACCTCAGAACAATTATCAAATCTATCAGCTAGTCTTTCTACTGTTATTTCAGCAAGTGTAAGTGCATCAACTAGCACCAGCACCTCAGCTTCAACTATCAGTACGTCAACTTCAGCCAGTTTAAGCAGCCTGTCGGCATCACTTTCAACCAGCTTATCTGAGCAAAGCGAGAGTTTGGCTTCAACCAGCACTTCTATTTCAGAAAGTATTGCTAGTCTAAGTGCATCAACTTCACAGAGTTTACTTGACTCGTACAATTCAGCTTCTACTTCAATTTCAACATCATTAAGTAGTGCAAGTGCTAGTTTATCGACAGTTGTTTCGGAATCAACTTCAAATTTAGCAAGTGAATCAACAAGTGTTGCAACCTCACTGTCACAAAGCTTAAGTGCCGTGCAAAGTATTCTTTCTAGTGTATCAGCTGTTGCCAGTGAAAGTGTTTCAGCTAGTCTGGAAACATCAATTTCAACCAGTGAAAGTATTGCTATTAGTGGCATTAATTCACTATCAACTAGTTTGGAAAGTTCACTGTCAACCAGTATGAGTTATGCTGAAAGTGTGGCTAGTTCATTATCAACTAGTTTAGAAGATTCAGCTTCAGCCAGTTTAAGCACTGCTACCAGCACAGTAAACTCAATTTCAACTAGCGCTTCACTTGCAGCTTCAACTCTTGCTTCACTTAGTCAAAGCACTTCGGCAAGTTTAAGTACATCAATGTCTAGCGCTGATAGCGGATACACTTCAAGTGAACTCGCATCAGTTTCGACTAGTTTATCAAGTACAGTTTCCGCAAGCATTAGTACTGTAACTAGTCTTAGTGAATCTGCATCAACTAGTTTGATTTCTGCTAGTGCGTCACTTTCAGCTAGTTTAAGTAGTGTTATTGCTTCTATATCAGCAAGTGCATCAACTTCGTTATTGGAAGTATACAGTGCTCAAGCAAGTTACAGTTTATCTGCTGAACAAAGCCTGAGCTATGCTAGTGAATCGGCTTCAGCTTCGATTAGTAAGTTCATGTCAACTTCAGTATCTGAATCTCAAAGCACATCAACTAGTGAAAGTCACCTGGCAAGTGTTGTTCAATCAGTTTCAACAAGTATAAGTTTAGTTGCAAGTAAAAATGCATCTGAGGTAGTCAGTGCATCAACTGAAGCTTCAGCAAGCTTAGAGGCAGCAAGTGTATCAGCCAGCCAAAGTTTAGCCAGCGTAAGTGCTGCAGCTAGTCAATCAATGTCAACTAGCATTATTGATAGTTTAAGTTCATCAATCAGCATGGCTGAATCACTCGTTAATAGTGCAAGTTCAGCTGCAAGTAGCCTTGCTTCTAGTTTGGCTGCTGAATCAGCATCAGCTTCAACTAGCCTAGAAGAAGCAAGTACTTCAGCTAGTCAAAATTTAGCTAGTGAGAGTGCATCAACGTCAACCAGTATTTTTGATAGTCAGAGTAAGTCCACCAGTACTTTAGCGTCACTTTCAAGTAGCGCAAGTATAATTGAAAGTAGTACGTCTGAAAGTTTAGCTAGTGTATCTACTTCTGCATCATCAGCTGCTTCAACCAGTACTTCAGCCAGTGTAAGTAATTCTATTAGTGATAGTTCATCGCTTTCTGAAGCTAACACTAGTTACACATCGGAGCAATTATCATCATTATCAGCTGCTTCGGAAAGTGCGGCTTCTTCGCTTTCAGCTAGTCAAGCTAATTCACTTAGTGAGAGTACAGCTGTATCAAGTAGTTTGATCGAATTAAGTCAATCACTTAGCAGCAGTTTAGCTAGTGAGAGTGCGGCAACTTCAACTAGTGTTGTAAATAGTCAAAGTGTTTCAACCAGTACTTCAGAATCACTTGCATCAAGTTTGAGTACAGCTGCAAGTGAAATGACTTCTAGTTTAACCGAAGCATCATCAGCTGCTTCAGCAAGCTTAAGTTCAGCAAGTGCATCACTTAGTAGTAGTTTAGCTAGTGAGAGTGCATCAACTTCAACTAGTATTGAAAATAGTGAAAATGCGTCAACCAGTACGTCAGAATCACTAGCAAATAGTGAAAGTACAGCTGAAAATAATGCTTCAGCAAGTCTATCTAATTCAGCATCAACAGCATCAAGCAGTTTAAGTTCAGTAAGTGCTTCTACTTCAACTAGTTTAGCTTCGCAAAGTCAATCGGTTAGCCAATCTACATCAACTTCAATTAGTGATAGTTTAGCTGGTATTTCATCGACTTCAGTTAGTCTGTCTGGTTCTGTTAGTGCAAGTACTTCTACTTCAACCAGTACGACTATGTCGCAATCGAGCAACTCAACCTCGACTTCAACATCAAATCCAGGTTCAACTAGCACTTCCGCATCTAATTCCGCAAGCAATTCAGCTTCAAATAGTGGCAGCAACAGCTATGCTCCTGAAGATAAACTTTTGATCCACAATGCTTACATCTACAACAAGAAGGGCAAGCGTGTTGGCAAGAAAGTCTTAAGAAGAAGAAAGACCATCAGAATTTACGGCGTTAAAGTAATTAAAGGTCGGAAATTCTACAGCATTGGTAAAGGTAGATACGTTGCTGCAGGTAATATTGCCGGAATTAAGCGCCGCTTAGTTCATAATGCCTTCTACTACAATAAGAAGGGTCACCGGATGAACAGAAAGGTAATGAAGAAAGGCAAGTTAGTTAAGGCATATACTATCAAGCGGATTAGAGGCAGAGACTTCATCTACATTGGTAAAGGTATCTATGTTGCCGCAGGTAATATTTAATTAATCATTAGAATTATTAATTAAAACATCCCAATATTTATCACATCCAAGATAAATATTGGGTGTTTTTATATATTCAAATTTTGTAATAAATATAGGTGGTTTATGTTATAATAATCTCAGTATATCAATGAATATTATAGTTATCGTTCATTGATTTATTTGATGATTATGAGGTCTAAGATTGTGGGAAATGTCTATCTCTTTTTTTGTCCCTTAAATTTGTTCTATCTCTACACTTACGGGGCTAAGATTAATTTTGGCAACGATAAAATTAGTTACGAAAATGCCATTTTATCGCCCGGTCAGCCATTAATTACTTGGCGTAATGCGCACTTGGCTCTTGATGAAATTCCAAGTATGTATTTACCAATACTTGAAGCTAAGCAAAGATACCAATTTTTTATTAGTAGTACTGAACAGCCTCACAATTCACTATCATTAGCAGTCACGCAATTTGATGATACTAATGGTCAGATTAAGCACGATGTTTTTGAGCAAAAGAGCGGTGTGTTCACGGTCTTACCGCAAACAAGGAATTATCAACTTGATTTAATTAATTTAAACAACCAAAAGTTTGAATTTACTGCTGTTATCCTTGCTAAAACTAAAACAATGAGCAAATGGGATATCCAGCTAAGCTGCACTGCAGCATTTTGCTTAATTAAAATTCAAACTAAGAAACACAGCAATAAACCATTGTTACTGCACCTTCAGACAAAAGCGAATGTGGTGCAGCGCTTGAATTTTAACAAAAGTTACAACCATATGTTCATTACATTGCCGCTTGATCAAAATGGGCAGTTTAGATTAAGTGCTGCTGATTTAACGCGGTTAGTTAAACAATTAAGACAGCTATTGACTGATGCTGAGTTATATCAGCTCATTAATCAACCGGCACATGATAATTTAACAAAAACTATTGTTACCCAGTTAAAGCCACTTTTAAAGTCGTAATAGTTAATTTCAGCTTTTAATATTAACGAGGAGGCTGATTTAATGAAAAGTCCACTTGATGAAAAAATCCAAAAGCAGTTTGGAAATGAAGAAAAGAAGTACCCAATAATTAAAAAGACCCAGAAGACAAAAACGGAAAAATTGACCATCTTGGTTAGTTTACTATTGGGGCTGGGAATTATTATTGGCGCGGTTTACCCGTTAATTCAACTATTAATTAGATAATCTGAGAAAAAACATGAAGTCATATTTGAAAAATCATCGCTATTGGCAAAAGACTACACAAGTTATGAAGTTGCGCGACCGGTTTGCTGAGCTAAGTGATGATGAAATTAAGGCTAAAACCAAAAAATTGCGGCGGCAGTACCAGCAAGGTGCCTCACTTAATTCACTCTTAGTGCAAGCTTACGCCTTAGTTTGCATTGCAGATGAACGCGTCTTAGGTTTACGTCCGTTTAAGGTGCAAATTTTTGGAGCCGTGGCAATGCACTACAATAATGTCATCGAGATGAAAACTGGCGAGGGCAAGACACTTACCGCAACGATGGTAATGTTTTTGCATGGCTTAACAGGTCCTGGTAACTTTTTGGTTACAGCTAATTCGTACTTGGCAAAGCGTGACGCAACTAATATGGGGCGAGTATATCGCTGGTTGGGCTTGACTGTCAGCTATAATAGTGAAGACGCGACCGATAACGAGCAAAAGCAAGAAATTTACCAAGCCGATATTGTTTATACCGATAGTGGCACCTTTGGCTTTGACTATTTGACTAATAACCTCGTATCAACAACTGAAAAGCAATTTATGCCGCCCTTTAAGTTTGCTCTAATTGACGAAGTTGACGCGGTTTTATTAGATCTTGCCTCAACGCCGTTAGTAATTTCTGGTCGGCCTAAAGGACAATCAAATTATCCTAAGTTAGCAGATACCTTTATTAAGACCGCAAAAGAGAAACGTGATTTTGCTTATAGCAAAGACCGAAAGAAAGTCTGGTTTTTGAAGGCTGGAATTAAACGAGCCAGCGAATTTTATGGCGTGCCTAATATTCTAGCGCAAAAATACGCTGACATTTATCGTTATTTATATCTAGCTCTTAAAGCTAATTACATTTTACAGCGTGATCAAGACTACTTGGTCGATGACGGTAAAATTGTCCTGATTGATGACAATAATGGTCGCAAGATGAATGGCATGCAGTTACAGGCAGGTCTACACCAAGCAATTGAGGTTAAGGAAGGCTTGGAAGTAACTCCCCAGCAGCAAGCCATTGCGACAATCACCTATCAAAATCTCTTTCGCATGTTTAAAAGTCTGGCAGGAATGACTGGGACGGCATTAACTGATCGCAGTGAATTAATGCGGATCTATAACTTAGCCGTTGTTCAGGTACCGACTAATAAGAAAAGTATTCGGGAAGATAAGCCAGACCAGATGTTTTTCACTAATCAGGCGAAATTATTAAGCTCGTTAAAATTAGTAAAACAAAACCATGAAAAAGGACGCCCAATATTAATCGAAACCGGGTCTTTGGAATTATCTAACTTATATTCTGACTTATTATTCAGAGAACATATTCCGCACAACTTGTTAAATGCTCGCAGTGTTGTACAAGAGTCAGCAATGATTGCTGTTGCAGGACAGGTAGGGATGGTAACTGTCTCAACTTCAATGGCTGGTCGCGGAACAGATATTGTCTTATCTGATGAGGCTAAAAAGTTAGGCGGTCTATTAGTGATTGGTACCGAGCGAATGAGCATTAAGCGAATTGACAATCAATTAAGAGGACGTGCTGGACGGCAAGGACAACCAGGAACGACGATTTTTTATACTTCTTTGCAGGATCAACTAGTTAATAAGTTTCCGTCTTCTAGAATTAGTAAGACAATTAGCCGCCATCAAGAACAGTCCGATCAACAAATTACTGGGCATTTTCGCTATCAGCATTTATTTGATAATTTGCAAAAGCAGGTTGCCCACCAAAATGAGTCTTCACGGTTTATGACCCTGCAATATGGTGAGATTATGCGCCTGCAGCGAGAGGCTGTTTATCATGCCCGGGCACAAGTTATGGAAGAATATCAGGACCTAGACGAATTAGTGATTAAGAATAGTGAGCAGGCAATTGATGATTTTGCAGTCGAAGATAATCTGCAGACAGCAACAATTATGGATTATCTGTTAAAGAATATTGATCCGGAATTTGTAACGCGAGTTAATATTAATCGTTCAACAGCTAATTGTCGTCATGAGCTTAAAAAGATCATGCTTACTGCTTTAGACAACAAAAGAAAGCAGTTTAAAAATCCGGAAGCTTGGCATTATTATGAGAAATTAACGATTTTAAAGGCAATTGATGATTCATGGGTAACGCAAGTAGATACACTGGAAACTTTACGAGTAGAAACTGAGCAAAAAACTACGGGACAAAGTAATCCAATGTATCAGTATCAAGAAGACGCGCTAAATAGTTTTATGAAGATGCGGCAAGATATTGCTCAACGGGTAATGAAAAACGTCTTATGTTCAGACGCTGACGGGAACTCTGATGAAGGGATGCAGATTTACTTTGCATAGTAACAGCTGTGGTAAAGAATAGAAATAGGAGGGCAATGCGCCAATGAAAAAGCGAACTTTACAAAAACGAATTCTGTGGTTGCTTTTTTTGGTGGCAGTTTATTGTTTGGGACAGTTTATCATTATTCCATTCGTGTCTACTAAAATTGCGGAACATTATTTGCGGAAGAATACACTTTTACGGGTAATTGGGATGTACACTGGGGCGCAGACTAGTCGACCATCTTTATTAATGCTAGGCATTGGTCCCTACATGTCTGCCAACATTGTTTTACAAGCAATAACTTCATTAGATATTGCTAAGTTAAGAAACATGTCAGCTCACGACACCGGGATTTTAATTAACTTTTTAAGTCTATTTTTCGGAATTCTGCAAGGAATTATGTATGCCTATAATTTACGACCTGCCCTGATTTATATTGGCTTTTTTGGTCATAATGTCAGCTTTTTATTAACAACTATCGTTTTGATCGCGGGAGCAATGATTGCCGTCTTTTTAGCTAACCTTAATTCAGAGAAAGGAATTGGTGGCTCGGCAATGCTGATGCTACCGCAGCTGTTAGTATCATTGCCAACAATTCTCAAGCATGGTTGGGGCAACGGAACTTACAAATTTACAACCAGCAATTTAATTATCGTTTTCGTAGTTGTTATTCTATTAATTCCGTGCGGACTAGCCTTGACTAGAGCTGAGGAACGGCTTCCTTTGCGCAACCCAATGTTAACCAGCAATTTTGCGGAATCATTCTTTCCATTGCGTTTACTATTGGGCGGCGCAATGCCCTTTATGTTTTCCAATACATTATTTATGTTGCCGCGAATGCTATCAGGCAATGTTAAAAAATTTAAAAATATCGTTCTTAGTTTAACATCACTTAATCAGGTAAGCGGCATTCTGTTCTATATCCTGATAATTATAATTTTGAACTTTATCTTCGGTATTATCTCGCTGCAGCCAAGTGTTAAGGCGAGAGAATTAAAAGAATCTGGTTGTTACTTCTACGAAACAGTTGCTGGGGCTGACACAGAAAGCTTTTTACTAAAGCACTTTATCAGGCTAACATGGATTAGCAGCTTATTTTTGATTTTGATTAGTGTATGGCCACTAATATTGGGACTTAAATGGCACCAATTAGCTAACTTGACGCCGTTTATCGGTAATGCATTCATCATTATTACAATTGTCTATGCCGCCAAGCAAGAATATCAAACGCTCAATAATGAACGTAAATATGTCATTAATATGTGGGCCAAAAACTAATGATTAGGTGAAAAAATGATAACTTTAGTTCCTAATTTACGGGTAACAAATGATTTTTACCAAGAAAACAACATTTTAAACTTATATTCGAATTTTACTAAGGCAAAACTATCTTGCCAATTGCTTATAATTGATGAATTTCCTGATTCTGAATTATTGCTTAAACAGGCTGGTATTACCAACCAGCATTACTGCATAATTTTTGATGAAATTCAGGGAATTGATGTTCCCGGAAGTCCCATATTCTTAACGGATTTAAATCTTTCGGCTACCTATGTTCCTTCCTATGGCGACAGCCAAAGCGGCATTGTGACATATTACCGTGATCATCAGCCAGCATTACAGGTCAAATTGACTAAAAATGGCTGCATTGACACAGTTACGCAGATAAGTGGTTCATCATTAATTAGAGATCAATATGATATTCGCGGCTTTCGCAGCAGTCGCAGTTATTTTGCGACCGCCAAGCCAAAAAAACCATTTAAAAAAGAATGGTTTAATTGTCAAAATGATCTAGTAATGACGGCTACCGAAAAACAAATTTTGATTGCTAAAGCGCAGCAGGATCGATTTAAAAAAAGAAAGTATGCTAATTTAGCTGAAATAATCGCTGAATTTACCCAACCGCACCTTAATTTAAATGATCCGGTCATTGCTGATGCTTGGAATACTAGCATTAGTTTACAAGAACAGTTAGTGGGGCAGCGTTTTTATTTTTCAGTGGAAGATTTGGCACAGTTTTCAGCAGATGTATTTAATCAAGCACAGCAGCATACTGCCACCTACGTTTTTCCTAACGATAGTGTCAGAGATAGCTTTTTAGCTAATTATCCCGTCAGCCAAGAACAAACTCGAATTATTGCGCCGTATTTCCCTGATTTTTCATTTAGCAACAGCAATTATTTAGCCGAGCAACTGATTTATTGGCGTATTGGACAAAGCAGCTATGATGCCACTACCAAGATTTTATATCAACTACTTCATTTACTAGTTGTTCATCCTAATGTAACGGTTGTCACAGATACTGATTTAATCCACAGTCAATTCTTAAAAGCATTAATTAAAATCTTAATCAAGCAATTTAACCAAGAATTAAGCGATTTAGACAAGAAGCAGCCGCGCAATGAAGCTGCTATCAAAAAAGCCCAGCAACAAATAGCGGCATTTGATCGTATTACTTTTAAAGAACTAGCCGATTATCAAGCAAGAAAAAAATTATTGCGGCAAGCCCGGCTGTATTTAGATACTGGAAATAAGACTTACTTTTCCTTACAACTGGAGGCAGTTACTGCTGGTATTCCGCAGATAGTTAAACAGGCTAATGGTGTGGTTCATGAAGGAGTTAATGGTTATTGCATTAAGCAGCCAGCTAAATTAGCGCAACAGCTCGAACCTTTTTTAAGTGAATTTTCAGCTTGGAATGATGCAGCAATTGAGGACGTTAAAGTAATTGAACAATTTTCAGCGGAAAAATTAGTCGAGAACTGGAAAGGTCTAATTTAAATGAAAGTAAAACGATACCTGTTCCACAGTGGGCAGCAATCCTATAATTTAACTGCGAAATTTCTGACAACTTTTACTTATGTTTGGGCTGACACTTTTAATTTGCGCAAGAATGATTTAGAACCAATTTTCAATAAATCAGAGTTTAATGAAGACTATTCTGACGCTTTTTTTCTGCTAGATGAAACTTCGCCATGGCTGACAGACTATGAATTGTTAAAGCAACTGCCCGCTAATCAGATAATTTATAGTAAGCAGGCTAAATTATCTAGTAAGGTGCAACGATTGCTCAATTTGCGTGGGGCTTTTAAGCTCGAGTTTGGCGCTGATTTAAGCAACTTACAGTTTACCCTTAATCATTATTTTTATGGTCGCGGTGAAGGGTACCGCATCACTTTGGCTGAATTTGTCTTACAAAAACAGTTCATGGCTAATGCCAAGCTAGTTGGTAATAATTATTATGACCTCAAAGTTGCGGCAACTGATGGCTGGACTAAGTTGGGAGAATTACGCCATAGTGTCTACTTACCGCTTGAAATGGATGAAGATATCATTATTGAGTTTCAACAATTAGGATCAGTTGAGTTAAAGGTTGAAGCCGTGTGTTTTTCACTAGATCAAAGCAAAATTATTGGTAAGTTTAGCAAAAGTGGCAAAGAGTTACACGACGGTAAGTTAGTTATTGCCGGCTTAAAAGAAGCAACGTATTTTATTCTCCAATTTTATGTTCGCGGTGAAGGAAATTTACATCTAGGGTATATTCATATTAGACGCTCACTTGGCAAGTACGGCAATATTGTACTTGGGGCTAAGACAATAAACGATGACCGCCATTTGAGCGGGGATATTGCTTATTTGTTTAATGCTGGTGACTTAAAGCCACCGCTAAACGTTATTTTCAGTGGTTATCATACGGCTGAATCGTTTGAAGGTTATCGAATGATGAAGAACTTGCACGCACCTTTTCTATTGATTAGTGACTTGCGTTATGAGGGCGGCGGCTTTTATATTGGTTCTGATCACTTCGAGCAAAAGGTACTTGCCGTCATTAAAGGCTACCTACATAAGCTAAACTTTACTAATCAAGATTTAGTATTATCAGGAATGTCAATGGGTACCTATGGCGCAATGTATTATGGGGCACAATTAGACCCTGGTGCAATTGTTATTGCCAAAATTTTACTAAATATTGGTACCATTGCGGGAAACATTAGCATTGAGCGCCCAGAAGATTTTAGGTGTGCCAGTGATCTAGTTTTAATTAATGAAGGAGCTAATGATACAACTGCCCAGAAGAAAATGAATAACCACATGTGGCGTAAACTTTCCAATGGTTATTTTACCAATACCACCTTTGCATTGGGTTACATGGAAAATGATGACTACGATCCTAATGCCTTTACGGAACTTAGGGAGTTTTTAGTTAAGCGTAATCCGCAAGTTCACTTACTGTCTAAAGGCTTTCCTGGACGGCACAATGACGACACGCCAAGTATCGCCAATTGGTTTGTGCGCCAAGTCGGTAAAACATTAAAGAATAAGTATCAACGATAACTTAAAAAGACATGGTTCAGCTATGCCTTTTTTATTTTGGTAATTAATGATAAAATTATTAAAAATACTGTTATGTCATAAGGCAAATTCGTTTACAAGGAAGTGATTATGATGAGAAGTTTACTAGTCAATCAAAACGCGATGGAAATTGCCTAACAAGAGCAATTTTTAGTTAAAGATCAACTTTTGTTAGGACAAATTCCATAATTTAAAAATATTATTACTAAGGTGTGATAGTTATGGAATTTATTAAAATTATTGATCTTACAATTAATTATCAGGGAGTAAAGTTATTTACCATTCCTAATTTAAAAATTAGTACCAATGAAAAAATCGGATTAATTGGAGCAAATGGTGTTGGCAAAACGACCTTAATGCAGACAATTTTACAATTACCTGAAGATACACATGGTCAAGTTATTAAAAATTGTTCACCTATTTACGTACCACAATTATTACCGCAGACAGATCAAAGTGGTGGTGAAAAAGAAAAGGCTGCACTTAATCAGGCTTTTCAGCTGCTAGGGGGACAAAGAAACAGGGTACTATTACTTGATGAGCCTACTTCTAACTTAGATAAAGCTGGACAAGTATGGTTAATTAACTATCTGCAGCAATTAAGTTGTCCTATGCTGATAATTAGTCATGATCGAAAATTGCTGAATGCAGTTACTAATCTCACTTGGGAATTAAAAGAACAAAGAATCATAGTCTATAAAGGTAATTTTGCGGCTTATGAACAATTTTTAGCCAAGAAGAAAGAACACCAACAAGCCCAAAATCATCAACACGAATTAAAGCGCAAGCGACTGCAAAAAGAATATCAACGTAAGCAAACTCAGGGTCACACTGCCCGCAAACGTAAAGCTGGTATTTCAGTTGCAGATTGGAAATCTCGTGGTGATGCCAGCGGTACACAGCGAAAACTACTCAGACAAAGCCGCATTCTAACAAAGAAGATAGCCGCAGAAAATGAGGCAATTAAGCATCCCCACGAACATGATCAAATCACGCTAAAAAATATTACAGCACATTTAAATAAGTTAAAACTACCAATCAAAGCTAATTTAGTGACTATTAAGCCGCAGTCTGTTTACTGGCAACAGCAAAAATTATTTACAGTCGCTCATGAATTGAAACTGCAAACTAACAGTAAAATTGCCTTAGTTGGGCCTAATGGCAGCGGTAAGTCGGTTTTTTTGAAAAAGTTGGTCAATAAACAACTATCTGGCTTTTATAATCTGCAGTTAGATAGTGGACTATTTAATCAGGATCTAACAACTTCATTAACTAATGAAACTGTGCTAGACAAACTATTACGCGAATCAATTTTTACACGCAGCATAACAATGCAGCTATTGGGAGACTTGAATTTACAGTCAGCCTTTAATGAGTCAATTAGACAGTTAAGTGGTGGGCAGCTAGTTTGTTTTAACTTAGCTCGTATCTTGTTAGGTCGGCATAACCTACTTTTGCTTGATGAGCCGACTAATTTTTTAGATATTGGTTCAATTACGGCACTAACTAATTTTATAAATAATTATCCGTTTGCACTAATTGTCGTGTCACACGACCAGCAGTTTATGGCTGATCTCAACTTTCCTAAATGGCAAATTCAAGATAGGCAATTACTTAATGGCGCCTATTTGCAAGCAAATAGTGATAATAGAGCAGAGGAGATTGCATTGCTTAAATTTAAACGTGACCAGATGATTGCCGATCCGTCGGTCGAACTTAAAGAAATAGCAGCAATTACCCAAAGGATAAACCAATTAACTAAATAAAATAAAAGCCTCACGGTAATTAACCGTGAGGCTTTTTGATTATCAATCTGATTTAGTGATGCTGCTTATTAGCAGTTGAATTATTGTCTGTCGTTGACGTCGATCCTTCATTAGTTGTTGAACCTGATGAAGAATTATTAGCATTGGACTGATGATGTTCAGATTGATTATTGTTGTTATTTTGGTTGTTTTGGTTATTCTGATGTGTATTTGTATGATGCTGACTATCATGGGACTGCGCAGTAGAACCATTTTGCTGTTGGTGCTGAGTAATGGCATGATTTTGCTGCGTATTAGTTGTTGAACTGGAGCTGTTTGTATCAGTTTCTTCATCATCTTCATCGTAGCTACTATCATCAACGATGCCACTTGGAGCATGTCCGCGAACAAACAATTGCCACTGACCACTTGTAGAAACTTCAGGTGGGTTAGAATTTTTAGCAATTCTTGCCCGAATAACAGAATCTGGTTTTTGCCAATCAGCATTTGCCTTATTCTGCATCAGATACGACATCATGCTCTTATACAATAATTGAGCAGATTGTTGACCAATCCCAGAAATTGTTCCGTCTTTTAGATTATCATAGCCCGTCCAAACGCCCATAACATAGCTTTGGGTATACCCAACAAACCAAGAATCTTTGGGTGTAGAAGCATAGCTTGGGTAGCGAGCTAAATCTTGATCGGAATACTTAACAGAACCAGTTTTACCAGCTTGGTGCAAGCCGGCAATTTTAGCACTAGTACCAGAACCAGTTTTAATTACACCCTTAAGCATATCGGTAATCATGTAAGCAGTAGACTTGCTCATTACTCGAACGCCGGCAGAATCATAGTTTCTTGTTAAACCATCTGGAGTTTCAATTTTAGAAACAAACTGCGGTTTATGGTAAACGCCCATCGTCGCAAAGGCACTAAAGGCACCAGCCATCTGCATACTTGAAGCATTTGCCCCAATCGCTACTGATAAACCGGAAGATTTTGGAACATTAATTCCTAATTTTTGAGCAAAAGCAGCAGCTCTAGGAACACCAACCTCCTTTAACGTCTTAACAGCAGGAACATTACGTGATTGTTCTAACGCATGACGCATGGTCATCATGCCATCGTACTTGTTATCCCAGTCATAAAGCTGAACATTCGTCCCAGGATAATAGTATTTACTATCATCCAGCATTTTGGCTGTTGACCAATTTAAATACTGAATTGCTGGACCATAGTCAAGAACTGGTTTAATTGAAGATCCAGTTGAACGACTAGTCTGAACGGCACGGTCAAGACCTAACTGAACAGAAGGTAAGTGGCGACCACCGATAATCGCAACAATATGACCGCTGCTAGGATCAACTACGGTAGCTCCAACCTGCATTTGGTCGCTAGTAAATGGTACTTGACCGTTATTAGCAAGCTCATAAAGCTTGTTTTGGGCTTTTTGATCAATATTGACGGTGATTTTGAGGTTATCACGGTAGGGGTCAAAGCCTTTTGCCTGTACTTCAGCGATTGCTTCCTTAATATACGGATCATCAATTTTACGCAAATTAGTTTGCGCCTTTTGACTATGATATTTAAGACCTTTTTTAACACTTTCTTTGCGTGCCTGATTATATTGGGCTTGTGTGATTTTCTTATTATCCAGCATTGCGTCTAAAACAATATTTCGGCGATATTTAGCATATTTCGGGTAAGCATATGGATTATAAGCAGTTGGTCTATTAGGCATTCCTGCAAGTAAAGCTGTTTGAGCTAAGTCAAGTTCACCAATACTCTTACCATAATAATAATTAGCAGCAGTTCCAATCCCGTAATTACCGTAATTCATGTAAACCTTATTAATGTAAAATTCCAGAATTTGGTCATGTGTATATTCGCGTTGAACTTTCATTGCCAGCCATGCCTCTTGAGCTTTCCGGCGCAGCGTTCTTTGCGAAGCATTAGTAGAAAAAACAGTTAGTTTAACTAGCTGCTGGGTAATTGTCGACCCACCAGCGGCAATGCTCTTGCTTTGGGCGTTAGTTAACATTGAACCAGCAATTCTAATTGGGTCAACACCTAACTTATCCTTATAGAAGCGTTTATCCTCAACCGATACAATTGCATCCTTAAGCAGCTGCAGCTTAGGACTGTCCTTAACGTAGATGCGCTTTTCTGAACCAAGCGATAAGAGAAACTTACCATTAGTTGTATAAAAGCCGGATGAACCCCCGCTTTCAAGCTGTGCCTGACTAATATTAGGTGCATCTTTTGCATAATATGCAAAAAGACCAATTCCCGAAACAATTAGCAGTAATGCAGCTATCAGACACCACTTAACTATCCGCCGCCACAACGGTTTGGGCTGTTTTTGCCGATATTCTTGACGCGACTGGCGCTGATTATTTGAACTAGATTTATTGTTTGCCATTATTCATATTCCTATCTGTAATAAAATGATCAACAGCAATTAAATAGGGCAGCGTAGGCTGAAAACCACTCTTAATTTCAACTGACCACTTTTCTACCTCGGGTAAAGTCACTGAGCTTTTATCTTTAGTCCACCAAGCTTTAATAATAAAACTAGCTGGAGTGACAAAATACCGTTTTAAGCTTGTAAAACCAATAATTGTAAAACAAATTCCCTGCTGCTTTAAACATTCTGCTAAGTGCACAATTTGGTGTTCGTGAAAGTTTTTCAGCGGAAAGTTTGTTTTATTTTTGGTTTCTTTAGCTTCAAAGTCTAAATAATAACCTTTATATACTCCATTATAGTCCGTTGTCGACTCTTGGCGAAAATATGCTTCGCGAATTACTGCTCGTGACCGCTTAGGATAATCTACCTTCACAATTTGCACTGGCGTTGGCTTTTTGTGAACAACGGCCATTTCCTTTAGGCGATAATATTTATTTGATTCGTTAATCATTTGTTCTAAAGTCATCCCACGTCCCGAAAAGCTAACATTTTTACGATGCTCAAAATTTTTACGGATTTTGGGTTCTTCAGTTGATTTACGAAATGCGGCTAAACTGCCGCTTGGATATTTGACCATTAATCTCACTCCTGCTAGCATTATAGCAATAAAGAAAATTTTTTTGAACAAGGAGCTATCTGTTTCACTATGCAACGACTATGGGTTACCGGTTACAGAAATTACGAATTGAGTACTTTTGGCGATAAAGACCCTAAGATTAAAATCATCAAGCTTGTTCTTAAAAAGCGCATGGTAGAGCGGCTAGAAGACGGTCAACTTGATTGGGTGATTACTGGTGCTAACTTGGGCGTTGAGCAATGGGCTAGTGAAGTTGCAATTAGCTTACGTGACCACTATCCTTTGCGGGTTTCAATGATTATACCTTATGAAGAATTCGCAGGACGCTGGAACGAAGCTAACCAAGGCAAATTTCTTAATTTAAAAAATCAAGTTGACTTCTATGCCTCAACATCAAGTCATCCGTATCAAAGTCCAGTTCAATTGCGTAACTACCAAAATTTTATGCTGATGCACACGGATCAAGCATTAATGATTTATGATCCTGAAAATCCGGGTAAACCTAAATTTGATTATAATTTAATCAAAAAACACCAAGAAACCAAGGATTATCCGCTAGAATTAATTGATTTTTATGATTTACAAGATGCTGCTGAAGAATATCAAGAAAGTCTGGCGGAAAAAAACCGTTCAGAATAACTTAAAAGTTTATTTAAAGTTAAATTTGCGGTTTTAAGCACGCACTCTTTTTGCTAAAATAAAAGGGTATGATAAAGGAGTTGTCGTCACTATGCCAGATTTAAATGATATTCAATTATCCACACAGGATATTTTAAAAAAGCAATTCAGAACTAAAGTTAAGGGAATTGACCCAAACGAAGTTGACGCCTTTTTAGACAAGGTAATTGCGGATTATGATACTTTTGAACAAATTATCGAGGATCTTTATGGTCAAATTGGTGATTTGCAAGGAAAATTAATCAATGACCGACAAAAAGAAAAAACCGCGGAACAGCCAAAGTCACGCCGCGTTGCGCCAACTGAAGATACAGTCCGGACGTATACTCCAAGTAGTCAAGTCAGCACTTTTAACTCTTTTGCAGATAGCGAGCAAGAAACCGAAAATTCGACTAATATGGCGATAATTCAACGCATTTCGGCACTCGAACGCAAAGTTTATAACTTGGAAAGACAAGTTTATGGGTTACAAAAGTAATTTCTTTTGGTATAATCTTTTTTAGTGTGAATTTTGAGCAGTCGCGGTTTGGCTTTGTGCCGAGCTGAGGAAAGTCCACGCACGCACGAGCTGCGATGCTTGTAGTGTTCGTATTTAGCTCAATAAGCTAAAGAATTTTTAATTACGGCGGAAAAAGTGCTACGTCTTATTGATATGCATGACTATCCTGAAAAGTGCCACAGTGACGAAGCAGCAGTGGAAACGCTGCTGGTGGAACGAGGTAAACCCTGCGAGCGTGCAACCCAAATTTGGTGGGGGCGTCTCAACCTAAGAAATTGAACTAAAGGTTGGATTACTTTAATAGTAAAGATAGATGGCTGCTGAAGGTAATTTTGCCAAAATTACTGGAACAGAACGTGGCTTATAAATATTTGCACTGGCAGCGTTGAGCTTTTCAAAGGGCTCAACGCTTTTTTTAAAGAAATGAAAAGGATTATTATGAAACAATACCAACTTTATACAACAATGGGCGCGGGCTTCGAAAGTGTCGTTGCCAAAGAATTGCAATCACTTGGTTATGAAACAAAAACAGAAAACGGTCGGGTTTTCTTTAAGGGTAATCAAGCAGATATCGTTAAGACTAACCTCTGGCTGCGGACTGCAGACCGTGTCAAAATTCTGCTGAAAGAATTCAAAGCGACTGATTTTGATACGCTTTATAACCAAGTTTATGATGTTGATTGGGCTGAATTATTGCCGATTGATGCTAAGTTCCCAGTTCAAGGGCGTTCAGTTAGGTCAAAATTGCATTCTGAGCCGGGCATTCAATCAATTGTCAAAAAGGCAATCGTTAATAAAATGTCTGACCAGTATCATCGGCGTGGCTTTTTGCCAGAAAGTGGTAATGAATATCCGCTCGACATTCACATTTATAAAGATACAGCCCGAATCTCATTAGATACAACTGGTGCTAGCCTCTTTAAGCGTGGTTACAGAATTGAACACGGCGGCGCCCCTTTAAAAGAAAACTTTGCTGCTAGTTTAATTAAATTAACCCCATATGATGGTACGCATCCGTTAATTGATCCAATGACCGGGTCGGGAACATTGGCAATTGAAGCAGCTTTAATTGCCAGAAACATTGCACCGGGTACTTGGCGGAAGTTTGCCTTTGATGGCTTTGACTGGTTCGATACCAGCCTGCACGAAACAGCTTTAGCAGAAGCCAAAACACTGGTGCGACCACTTGAGCAGCCAATCTGGGCAAGTGATATTGACCAATCTATTTTGGAAATTGCCAAGTTAAATGCCCATAATGCTGGCGTGCTGCAGGATATTAATTTTAAGCAGATTGCAGTTAAAGACTTTGCGACAGATTTAGAAAACGGCATTATTATTGCTAACCCGCCATACGGTAAACGTTTGAAAGATAAGGAATCTGCCGAAGCTTTATATAAGCAAATGGGTGAAGTTTTCCATAAATATGACAGCTTTAGTCAATATTACTTGGTTGGTGATCCCGATTTTGAAAAATGTTTTGGTGCACGCGCAACTAAAAAGCGTAAATTATTTAACGGTAACTTGCGCGTTGACTTTTACCAATATTGGGCAAATAAAAAATGATCACAGATAAGTTAAACACTGAATTTTGGGTAATTACAGATACACATTTAATTGCAGATAGTCTTCATGACAATGGTCCGGCTTTTGCTCGTATGCAAAATACAAGTCAAGGTAAGGACTTGGCATATCAAGAAGTAGCTTTGAGTGCCTTTTGTAAGATGGCCCAAGAAAAGAAACCCGCAGCTGTTATTGTAACTGGCGATGTGACTTTTAATGGGGAACTAATTTCCGCGCAGAAGTTTCAAGAGATTTTTAGTAGTTTAACTGAAACCAAATTATTGGTTTTACCTGGTAATCATGACATTTACGATGGTTGGGCACGCAGCTTTAAGGGTGAAAAACAAATTTTAACCCCGCAAGTTGGACCTCAAGTTTGGCGGCAGATTTACAAGTCGTCATACGATTGTAGTCTAAGTCAAGATCCACATTCACTAGCATATAGTGTGCAGCTTAATCCGCAATATCTGTTGATAATGCTGGATACAAATATCTATGGCACTCAAGAAAACTATACTTCACCAATTACCGCAGGACAGATTAGTGACGACCAGTTTGTTTGGCTTGAGAATCAATTAATCAACGCGCGTAAACATCATTTACGGCCGCTGCTATTTATGCATCATACGCTATATGTTCATAATCCGGCAGTTAATCGCGGATTTGTTTTAAATAATGCGCCAATGCTTAGGCAAATATGCAGAGAATTTGACATCAAGATGGCTTTTTCTGGTCATATTCATGCCCAAAATATTGTCGGTCCAGTTGACAAGACACCTACAATTGAAGTTGTAACCTCAAGCTTTTGTTCCTACGATCAAGCATATGGTGTTGTCCAAGTAAATCCTAATAAAGTTACGTATCAAAGAAAAACTTTTGAAATGGAACCTTACTTAACTAAGTCACAACAACAAAATTATACCTTGACCCATTTTCATCAATACTTGAAAGACATTCAATTGCGCAATCTAAGTGGTAATTCTGGTAACCTTGATCCTTTGGCTGAAAATCAACCACCATTAATCCAGCAGGTAAACAAGTTATTTCTCAGTATGAATTATAATTATTTTACTGGTCATAATCATATTAGTCAGGAAGAACTTGACCAAATTTATGATTCCGTAGCTTACCAAACGCTTGAAGCGCAGCATCCTAAATTTCGTAATTACATGAGAACATTGTATGACTCAACAGATCACAGTAACTTGGAAGCAACAGTTGAATATTAATCAGGAGTAGCTAAATGAATAAGAAGCACTTTATTATTCTTGGACGTGTAGGGTTAGTTTATTTTAGCTGGGTATTTGTTGTTTTATTTCTCAGCTTAATCTTGGCTTACGAAGGAACACACGTCAAAAATTGGCCAGCAATAAGTTTGGGGCTAGTTTTTGTAATATTGTTAATTTATACCTTTTTAACTTCATATTGGAATAAAAACTATCTTAAATTGCCATTTAGAACTAAAGTAAAATATAATAAACCACCCAAATTGTTTTGGAAGTGGCATTATTTACATATTTACGTAATTACTGTTGCCGATTTAGAAAAATATTATTTATTACGAATCGCTAAAAATTAAGTTAAAAAATAGCCAGCTAAAAAGCTGGCTATTTTTATTGCTTGCAAATTAACCTGCAATAAAGAAAATGTTCTTAAAATTTGTTATAATAGCAGTTGATTTTAAATAAAGGTGGGACCTAAATTCTAATATGAAAAGGCAAGCAAGTATTATGACAACTTAATTTTAAAAACAGAAGGAAGAATTCTAATTGAAAACAGATATTCAAATTGCTCAAGAAGCACAAACTCTACCAATCAGTGATATTGCAGCTAAGGCGGGCTTAGCTAAAACTGACCTTGAACCTTATGGCTACGACAAAGCCAAGATCAACTGGTCAGCCATTAAGAGAAGCCAAGCTAACGGTCATCTTGGCAAGTTAATCTTGGTAACTTCGATTTCACCAACTCCAGCTGGCGAGGGCAAATCAACAATGACAATTGGACTTGGCGATGCCATTAATAACCAATTGCACCAAAAAACAATGATTGCTCTGCGTGAGCCGTCAATGGGTCCTGTTTTCGGTCTTAAGGGCGGCGCAACTGGTGGTGGTCAAGCTCAGATCATTCCCATGGAAGACATTAACTTGCACTTCACTGGCGACATGCATGCATTAACTGCCGCAATTGATACTCTGGCAGCACTTGTTGACAATTATATTTACCAAGGAAACGACTTACATCTTGATCCTAATAAAATTGTCTTAAAACGCGGAATTGATGTTAATGACCGCAGTCTACGACAAGTTACAGTTGGTCAAGGGTCTAAGTTCAACGGTATTGAGCACGAATCAAGCTTTGCCATCACAGTTGCTAACGAATTGATGGCCATTTTGTGTTTAGCCACAGACATTAATGATTTGAAAAAACGAATTGGGGAAATGTTAGTTGGTTATACAACAGCTAATGAGCCCGTTTACGTTAAGCAACTCGGTTTTCAAGGGGCAATTGCGGCTCTTCTTTCTAATGCACTAAAGCCTAATTTGGTACAAACAATTGAACACACACCCGCATTAGTTCACGGTGGACCATTTGCCAATATTGCTCATGGAGCTAACACAATTATGGCAACTAATCTTGCTCTGCACCTCAGCGATTATACCTTAACTGAAGCTGGCTTTGGTAGTGACCTTGGCGGGCAAAAGTTCATGGATTTTGTATCTACCAAACTTGATAAAAAGCCAGATGCCAGTGTTGTTGTGGCAACTGTTCGCGCATTAAAATATCAGGCAGAAGGCTCAACTGACAATCTAGGTACCGAAAATCTGCCTGCTTTACGCAGCGGTTTTAAAAACTTAGAACGCCACATGAATAATATGCGGAACTATAATATTCCTGTAATTGTCTTAATAAATCGCTTTGCGACTGATACACCAGCAGAACTTGATCTATTAAAGCAATTGGTTAACGAACAAGGAATTGAAGCTCAAGTTGTTGATTATCATCAATTAGGTTCAAGGGGTGGTATTGAAGCTGCTCAAGCTGTTATTGACTTGGCTAATTCTGGAAAATCTGACTTAAAGCCAACTTATCAGGAAAATGATGATGTCAAAACTAAGATTACCAAAATTGCCCAAAAAGTTTATCATGCAACAAGTGTTGAGTACAGCGAAAAAGCTGAGCATGATATTCATGAATTAGAAAAGATTGGAAAAGATAAACTACCGGTTATTATTGCTAAAACTCAATATTCATTCACTGATAATGCTAAATTGCTGGGAGCACCAACTGATTTCACTTTGCATGTTAAGGGTGCAAGTTTAAGAAATGGTGCTGGCTTTATCGTAATTACAACCGGACATGTTTTAGACATGCCAGGATTACCTAAGCATCCCGCAGCACTTGATATTGATGTTGATAATGATGGTAAAATTAGTGGTTTATTCTAAAATTTATTTATGCAACTTTTATATTTAATTATTTCTTTCGTAGTTGTTTTCGCAGATCAAGGGCTTAAATCCTTTATCAGTAATAATTATAGCCTAGGTGAGGTTCACCAAGTCATACCTCATGTTTTGTCATTTACTTATGTCCAAAACAACGGTGCTGCTTGGAATATTCTTACTGGACAAATGTGGCTGTTTTATCTAATTAGTATTTTTGCAATTGGAGTCTGCCTTTATTATTTATTCAAACCCAAATACAAAAACTGGTTGTTTGATTGTGGACTAGCCCTTGTTTTAGGCGGAATTATCGGTAATTTAGTTGATCGAATTCACCTTAAATATGTTATTGACATGTTACAAGTGGATTTTATCCATTTTAATATTTTTAATATTGCTGATTCAGCAATTACTGTTGGAATTATTTTGATTTTTATTTATCTATTATTTTTTGATGAAAGTGGTAACGTGAATGACTGAAAACTATCAGCTTGAAGTTAAAAGTGAGCAAGGTCGGCTCGATAAATTTATTGCAGCTCAAATTACAACTTTATCGCGCACACGGATCAAAGAGTTAATTCAAGATAAACAAATATTGGTTAACAACAAACTTGAAAAAGTGTCTTATAAAATCCAGAATGGCGATCAAATTACTGTAACTGTGCCGGCACTAAAACCCTTGGCCGTTACTCCTGAAAATATACCGCTAGACATCGTTTACGAAGATCAAGATGTGATTGTCGTCAATAAACCGCAGGGAATGGTGGTTCATCCAGCAGCTGGACATCCCGACCATACCTTAGTTAATGCGCTGTTATATCATACAAAGGATTTGGCAGCTAGTCCTGAAGGTTTTCGCCCAGGAATTGTCCATCGGATTGACAAGGATACATCAGGCTTATTAATGATTGCCAAAAATGCCCATGCTCGCGAAAGTTTGGAAGAACAATTAGCTCAGAAAACTAACAAACGGCAATATTTAGCCATTGTTCATGGCAATTTTAGTGAGAACAGCGGTGTGATTGACGCACCAATTGGGCGTAATCATTATAACCGTAAGAAAATGGCTGTTGTTGAAAATGGCAAAGATGCTGTAACTCATTTTACAGTTTTAGAACAATTTAAGGATTACAGTTTAATCCGTTGTCAATTAGAAACAGGTCGGACACACCAAATTCGTGTCCATTTGTCTTATATTGGTCACCCAGTTGCTGGTGATCCTCTATATGGTCCACACCATACCTTGCAAGGTCATGGTCAATTTTTACATGCCCAAATTCTGGGCTTTTCACAACCATCTAGTGGCAAATGGCTTGAATTTCAGGTAGAACCACCTCAGATTTTTCTGCAGCGGCTATCCGAATTAAGAGAAACTAAGTGATTAGATGAAACGATATTTAATTCTTGAAGACGGCAGTTCATTTGAAGGTGAGGGCTTTGGTGCCTCAATTATTTCAACTGGCGAATTGGCAATTCAGACCGGTAATTTTGGGTACCAAGAAGCGTTAACAGATCCAACTAATGCTGGTAAAATTCTTGTTTTTACAGCACCAATGATTGGTGGCAATGGGATTAATGCAATCGATTATGAGAGCATTAATCCCACCGTTAAGGGGATTATTGCCAATGATGTTGCCCGTAACATCTCTGATAGTGAAAATTTTCAAGATTTAAATTCTTTTTTACAAGAAAAGAAAATCCCAGCATTATATGCGGTCGATACACGGGCACTGGTACACTTGTTAATTGCAGAAAAGACAATCAAAGCATCAATTATGGATGCCAGTGATGCGCATGCTTTTGATCAAATTAAGGCGCTTGTTCTACCCAAAAATAAATCGGCTGCAGTTTCAACTAAAAATGCCTACGCGGCGCCAAATGTTGGCAAAACTGTTGCCGTTTTAGATTTGGGTCTCAAACATTCAATGCTGCGCGAGTTATCGTTAAGAAAGATTAACGCGACTGTACTGCCATTTGATGCTTCCGTAACAGATATTGATAATTTGCGCCCAGATGGCATTATTATCTCGGGAGGTCCCGGGAAAGCTGCTGAAGTCAAAGCTACTTTAGAACCTGTATTCTCTCATTTTTATGGAAAATATCCGATCTGGGGTATTGGCTTGGGCTTTTTAGCACTTAGCGATTATCTCAATTTTGAATTAGTTGATCTGCCTGAAGAATTTAATGGCACTAATTATCCGGTTATTGAACAAAACTGTAACCATATTTGGCAGACAGCAATGAACATTTCGCAATTAGTGTTAGCTGATAGTGTGCAAATGGAAATGCAGCAGGAATATTTTGACCTGCACAGTGACTTGTTAGCCGGGTTTTGTAATCCACAGAAAAAGATAATCGGCACAGCTTTTAACGCTGAAGGTGCACCGGGTAGTCTTGATGCACTATCTATTTTTGATGATTTTGTAAAGATGATGAGGTAGAGTATGCCTTTAGAAAATGATTTAGACAAAATTTTAATCATTGGGTCGGGACCGACATTAGTGGGAAGTGTTGCAGAAACCGATTTACTTACTTCTGATGCTATCAGGGCACTTTTAGAAGAGGATATCCATGTAGTTCTTGTTAATCCTAATCCAGCAACAATTTCAACTGATAAAAGACCGGGAGTAACTGTTTATTTGGAGCCAATGACCTTGGACTTTCTCAAGCGAATTATTCGCATGGAAGAACCAGATGCAATTATTCCTGCATACGGTTCAACCACTGGGTTATCGGTAACGCTTGATCTAGTTAATGATGGTATTTTGCAACAAATGGGCATTAAGCTGCTCACGTTAAATAAAGAAACATTAATGATTAATTCCCAACAGAAGATGACCGCTTTTCTCAAGCAAAATGGTCTTGAAATTAATCAAAGCTGGAAGTTATCAGACTTTTCTAGTGATAATTTAGCTCACGAATTGGACACTAAAGTTACTTTCCCGATTTTAATGATTAAGAGAGAACGTTACTTGTCTAATAAGCAAATCATTTTTCAAAAGTGCCAAGACTTAGTTGCTTACATCAAAAAAGAGCGGCAATGTGAAGGCTTTTGTTGTGATAATTACCGCTTAATTGAAGACTTGTCTTCATGGGAAGAAGTTATCGTTAATATTATTCGCGACAATGATGGTAATGTATTGTTTACTAGCTTTGCTGATTCAATTGAACCAGTTGCCGTCAATGCTGGTGATTCCGCGATGGTGATGCCGGCATTAACTTTAAACAATGACCAAGTTCAACGGATTAGGCAAATAGCACAGAAAATTGCTACAAGTTTAAAAATTGTTGGCATTTTAAATATTCATTTTGCTGTCAAACATCAAGGAACAAAATTTGATGTCAAGATTTTAACAATTAAGCCGCGATTAACTAGGAGTGCAATTTGGTCGCAACGAATTGACCTTTATAGCATTGGTTATGTTGTTTGCAAGATTGCAATTGGTTATCGCTTAAATGAGATTACAGATCCAATGTCAGGATTAAATGCGGCAATTGAGCCAACTCAAGACAAGGTTGCTGTTCGCATGCCATATTGGTCATTAACGCAATTAAGTACTAATCATTATTCTTTAGGCAAAAGAATGCAGTCGGGTGGGGAAGCTATTGGCATTGGTCGTAATTTTGAAACCGCCTTTTTAAAAGGATTGGCTTCAACCGTTAATCTCAACACGGCAGTGCAACTATTTATTGCTGAAAAAGATAAGAATCCGGAAGAAATTAAGCAAGATTTACTTCATCCCGATGAATTACACTTGATTAGATTGTTAGCAGCTATTGCTAAGGGGTTTTCTTACCAAGAATTGCAACAGTTGGTGCAGCTGCATCCCGTTTATTTTCAAAAATTGCAAAATATTGCTGACATCAGTCGTAAGTTAAAAGACAATAAGCCAAGTGATGAACTACTAATTGAGGCAAAAAGGCGCGGCTTTCGTAATGAGTTGATAGCAACATTAACTGGCATTAATCTTGATGCCTTACAAAAACATCTTAAAAAATTGCACCTAACACCATCTTACTTAGAGATTGATGGTTCAGCAGGCGTTTATCAGCCCAAAGTTCAAGCATATTACAGTGCCTTTGGTGTTCAAGATGAGGTGCAACCGCTAATAGCTGATAATAAGATATTGATCATTGGCATGTTGCCAGCACAGGTATCAGTTACCAATGAATTTGACTACATGGTTAGCCATGCAGTAGAAACTTTACATAAAAATAATTATGCCACTGTACTCATTTCCAACAATGATGAGTCTGTAGCTACTAGTTACAAGTATACCGATCGTATCTATTTTGAACCCGTTACAGTCGAAAATATTGTTCAGGTTGCTCACAAAGAGAACATCAAAAATGTATTGCTGCAATTTTCTGGTAAAAAAATTAACGCTATGGGCGATAAACTTGTTCAACGCGGGTTAAATGTTTTGGGTAATCACAGTGAAAATCCCGTTGATAAAATTAAACAGCTTTTGTCAACTCCAGTAAAATCACTCAAACAAAATTCACTATTAACAACTACTGATCCAAAAGAAGCAGAAAAGTTTGTTAAGGAACATAATTTTCCGATTTTAATTGGTGGTTTTAATAATCAAGGCGTCAAGCAAAAATCAGCCGTTGTTTACGATCAGCCAGCTTTAGAAAAATATGTCGCAGAAACCCAATTATCAAAAGTAACTTTGTCGCATTTTATTGAAGGCAACAAGTACGAGATTACAGCCATTTCTGATGGTAAAGATGTCTCTATTCCAGGAATTATTGAGCACTTAGAGCAGTCCGGCTCGCATGCTTCGGATTCAATCGCGGTCTTTAAACCCCAAAACTTATCTAAGCAAGGCAAGAAACTGTTAATTGAATACGCATCTGAATTAATTAAAAAGCTAAAAATGCGGGGTATCTTTACACTACACTTTTTAATCGTCGATAAAAGCATTTATTTATTACAAATTAAGCCATACGCGGGGCATAACGTCGCCTTCTTGTCACAATCGCTAGGTAAAGATATTACAGCTTGTGCCACAGAAGTACTAACTGGGAAAAATTTAGCCGACCTAGACTGTAAAACAGGCTTATGGCATTCAAACAACTTTATCCATGTTAAGATGCCCGTCTTTTCATATGTTGACTATAATAGTGGCAACACTTTTGACTCAAAAATGAAATCTTCTGGTTCAGTCATGGGTCGTGATACAGAACTTGCTAAGGCTCTTTACAAAGGTTATGAAGCCAGTGGCTTACATATTCCAAGCTTTGGTACCATCTTTATTTCTGTTCGTGATGAAGACAAGAAAAAAATGACAGAGTTAGCGCAAAGATTTAACCGTTTAGGCTTTAAAATTGTTGCCACTGAGGGGACTGCTAATGCGTTCGCTGAAGCTGGAATTACAACTGGTGTAGTTAGCAAGGTTCATTCAGATCCCAATAATTTATTAGAAAAAATTAGCCAGCATAAGATTGTCATGGTAATTAATATTACTAATCTTTCTGATACAGCAAGCGGCGATGCAATTAAGATTAGGGACGAAGCTTTGAACACACATATTCCTGTTTTTTCTAGTATTGAAACTACGGAATTAATCTTGCATGTCTTAGAATCCTTGTCTTTAACCACGCAGCCAATTTAAAAAATAAATTAAAACGCGCAAAAGCGAGAATGTATTACATTCTCGCTTTTTTTAATCAATTCTTTTACTCAAAACACGATCTTTTTCTGGTGTAACTTCAATTGAATTCTGACCAGTATAGATAACAAATCCAGGTTTGGCACCATTAGGCTTCTTAACTCGCTTATCTTGAACATAATCAACTTGCACGTGTGCTGAATCTTTTGCCTTAGAAAAGTAGGCGGCAATTTCGGCAGTTTCCGCAATATCTGTGTCAGTTGGCGAACTATCTTGCAAGATAACATGTGACCCCGGAATATTCTTAACATGAAACCAAAGATCGGTTTTATTAGCTTTTTTTAGCGTTAGCCAGTCATTCTGATAATTATTTTTCCCAACTAAAACAGTTTTACCAGAAGTTAGTTTAAACTTATTTAAATTATGCTCGGTGATTTTTTTCCGCCGCTTTTGCTTTTGCGGTTTGCGAAGATAACCTTGACTGATTAGTTCATCAGTAATTTGGTCAATATCCTGCGGTTCCGCATTATCAATTGCCGTTTGAATTGAATCAAAATAGGTTAGGTTAGTTTGGGCAATTTCAATCTGCTCTTTAACATGCTTAATCGAATCACGCAACTTTTTATAACGAGTAAAATACTTTTGACCATTACGTGCAGGGGATAGGGCAGCATCTAATTTAATCTCAATTGGTTCATTATTATCATAATAATTAGGTAAAGATATTTTTGTCATTCCTGGTTTAACTTGACCTAAATTAGCGTTTAAAATTTCGCCGCGAATACGATACCCCTCAGAATTTTCTGCCTGATCAAGCTGCTGATTAAGCTTAACAATTTTTTTACTTAACTTTTTTTGTTCATTTTTGACAATCCGTTCAACTTGACTTGCCTTTTGTTTAACCCAATCACGGTTAGCTTGATATTGATAAAATTCATCTAAAGCATGATTTATATCAGGATCCGTACTTTCCTTTACCAAATCGAGATGATAGGGAAGATAAGGGAAGATTTTTCGCTTATTGTTTGGTGTTTTTAAAACAAAGGCACCAGATTTATCAAATTGCTGCATAAAAGTGGTAAAAGAGGAGTATGTATAATCATCTTCCAAATAGCCGGTCAATTCATCACGATCATCTTTGTCCAAACCGCCAATCTTTTTAGCAAAAATGGCGGGCTCGCACCCAGTTATTTCTTGTTTAAAGTCATTTTCTGTTAGGTCAAAGCCATTTAAACCCGGATTAAGGGGTGGTAGTTCATATTTAGCCTTGGGCAACAAAATTCGTGCCCGGTTTTCATCTGGATTGATTCGCTTCAATAAATCAATAATATGACCACTTGTCTGATCGTACAAAATTACATTACTGTGGCGTCCCATTAACTCAATTGACAAAATAAGTTGTACTTGATCACCAAGCTCATTGCGATTACTGAAACAAAAGTTAATAATACGATCGACACCAACTTGATTGATTGATTGCAAAACTGAACCTTCAAGATATTTTCGCAATACCATTACAAAAGTAGGTGCCTTATCGGGATTACTAATTGCCTGTTTAGTTAAATAAAATCTCGGATATTGTGCGTTAGCCGAGATTAACAATTGTTGATTCTTGCGTTCTTTTCTAAAAGTTAAAATTAGATCCTGATTGAAGGGCTGGTAAATCTTTGATAAGCGCCCACCAATAAGAACTGGGGCTACACTGTTTAATAGACTATGAATGAATAAGCCGTCGAATGCCATAATAAATATCACCTCAAAATACGAACTCTATTATACCAATTATTTAGCAATAAGTATAAGATGTCTTTTTAAACCGCATTCTTAAAATAACGTACATTCACAATATATTAATTAAATTTACTCTAGCAAAACAAATTATTGCAAAAAGATGCTATACTAGTAATATATATTAATGGATACTGGTATTTATTAGTTATAAGTAAAAAATAATGCAAAATTGTTTCACGATAAAATTATTTGCATACTTACCATTGCTGTTTCACACTCTATCTGATATGATGAAACCTTATTTAACAATGTTATTTAACTTTTAAATTGTTAAAATTTATAGTATGCAAAATAATTTTGTCTTTTAGTTATTCAGAGGAAAAGGTTTAGTTGAATGGATATTTTATCTTTTAGCACAATTGCAGCGCAAATAAAAAATGAAATCAGTCGTACATGCGGGTTAAACTTATCGCAAACCAGGATTTTACTATATTTTGATAAAAATGGTAATCAGCCATTGAAAATGGGTAGTTTAGCAACTAATCTAAATATTTCTTTGTCAACTTTAAGTAGGCAATTACAACAGAAAAAGACATTAACATTAGTAAAAATTATTCGTTCTGAGAGTGATTCTAGCAAGTCAGTTGCTCTAAATGATGCTGGTATTCGCAAAGCAGGTGAGTTAAAGGCTACTTTAAAGAAAATTGAACAGATACTCTTTGAAGACCTTTCACAACGTGAAATTAGCCAGTTAAGTACGATCATCAGCCAGCTAGCAACTAAGTTAGAAACTGCAAAGTCTCTTTAGATAGTAGAATGACCGCCTATTTTTATGCTATAATTTCTCTGTATCACATATTAATAAGCGAAAGGTTAATTAGATGAAAATTGCATTAGTTACCGATAGTACTAGCGTTATAACTAAACAAGAAGCTGAAGACAATAATATTATCGTTGTACCAATTCCAGTTATTATTGGTAATAAGGAATACTTAGAAGGCGTTGATATTACTTCCGACAAGCTTTTTGAGCTGCAGAGAGAGGGTGCAGATTTTCCTAAGACCTCACAACCAAGTATGGGCGATATGATTACACTTTTTGACAAGTTACATGAAGAAGGATATGAGGCAATTATTGCAATCACACTTTCTAGTGGTATTTCTGGTTTTTATCAGACTTTATGTAATATCGCGCAAAATCATCCTACATACAATCTTCATCCTATCGACACCAAGATGACGGTACGTTTGCAAGGTAATTTAGTATTAGCTGCTGCTAAAATGATCAAAAATGGTTTAGATTTATCATCAATTCTTGATCACTTGGATAAGATTAGAGCAACAATTGATGAAGTTTTTGTTGTTAATGATCTTAAGAATCTAAGCCGTGGTGGTCGGTTAAGTAACGCTGGTGCGTTTATTGGCTCAATGCTCAATATCAAGCCGCTGTTAACTTTTGAAAATGGTGACATTGTCGCATTTGACAAAATCCGGTCAATGAAACGAGCTTTTTCTAAAATGGAAAATTTAACGATTGAAAAAATCAATCAATTACCGTACAAAGATAAAATCAAGTTATTCATTATTGATTCAAACGATGAAAGTCAAGTTAAGGAAGCCAATGAGTTCTTACTAAAAGAATTTCCAGATAAGACAATTTCAATTACTAAATTTAGTCCCGGAATTGCTACTCACTTAGGCGAAAAATCACTTGCCATTGGTTGGATGATAGATATTGATAAAATTGATTTAACAAAATAAAGGGCAGCTATGATGGCTGCTTTTTCTGTAGTATTCAAAGGTAAAGGCAAAAATTATGGATAAAAAAGATCAGTTTACTAACTGGGCAATCGAGTTACAAAGTTTAGCTCAAAATGGTTTAGAATATGGTCATGACAATTTTGACCTGGAACGCTATGAACGAATCAGAGCCATTGCAACCGAGATGATGGCTGCTAAAACGGGTTTGCCAATAAAGCAAGTAAAATCATTATTTAGCAGTGATGATGGCTACCAGACGCCTAAATTGGGGACAAGAGCAGCGATTTTTAAGGATGATCAAATCTTACTTGTCAAAGAAACTATCGATGGTGCTTGGTCAATGCCTGGTGGCTGGTGTGAGCCTAACATGTCAGTTGCTCAAAACTGTATTAAGGAAGCCAAAGAGGAATCAGGACGTGATGTGGCAATTGAGCGCGTGATTACAATTTGCAATCACAACCATACAATTCGCGGTGAACGAGCAATTAATATTGTTAATGTATTCTTTTTATGCCATGAACTAGGCGGAGAATTTGTCAAAAATACTGAAACAACTGACTGTCGCTATTTCAGCCTTGAAAATCTACCCAAGTTATCAATTGAACGCAATAGTGAAGCAGAAATCAGGACATGCTTTGATGCATATCACGACTCTAACTGGCAGACAACTTTTGAATAAAATTTAAAACACACGATTGACAGAAACTTTACCTAATCGTGTGTTTTTATTAACTAAAAAATTAAAGCATTGACAAAAAAGGTCAGAATAGTAAGATTAATTAAATTAATAAATAATGAAATAATATTTAATTTAATTAATCAAAGGAGTGCAGATTTATGACGAAAAACATCGCACCAGAAGACCTTTATCAGTTAAGATCCGTTTCGCAAGTAAGATTTTTCGATAATAAAATCTTTTTTACTGAAAATTTCATTAAAAAAGACAGCAACAGTTATTTAGCCAATTTGGTTAGTCTCGATCAAGACAAAAACTATCGCATTTGGAGTCATGACGGGCTAAATAGTAGTCCGCGAGTATTGGGAGATTTTCTTTATTATCGCCATCAAGAAGACGGGGAAAAGCCGCAACTTTACAGGATGCCAATTGATGGCGGCAGCTCACAGCCATTCTTGTTAACTGACAGTGATGATATTTCAGTTCAAGAATTAGTTATTTCAAATGACGCGCAAGCTCTGTATGTAAAAACTAAGAAGACTAAGGAAAAGCCTAAATTCAAAACGGAAAAATTTCCGCCAGTTAGACACGTAACCAAGCTTAATGGTCGATTAGATGGCTATGGTTGGTTTGAAAATGATGCCGAGTTTTCACTGATTAAGATAGATAAACTAACGCAAGAAGCAACAGTTTTGTTTACTACTAAAGACGACTTCCAATTAGCAGCAGCCAAAGCCGGGACTATTGCTTATATCAGAGGGCGCCAGCCTGAACTTGATACAGACATTGATTACACCAAGGCAGTGTATCTTTATAACGAAAAGACAGGCAAAACCCAATTGATTACTGCTGAAGTTGCTCAAGGGAGTTTTTCTGCCGCAGCTTTTTCACCAGACGGCACAACTTTAGCATTAGTCGGCAATGATAACAGTCATCCAGGGCAAACTGTTAACGATCTATGGCTGTATTCTTTAAAAACTAAGCAATTAACTAATTTAACGCGGCAGTTATCTGACGTTGATGTAGGATATGAAGCTGCGCTAACCGCAGATTTCGCCCAAAATTTATGCAGTAACAGTGTCGTTTGGTTAGATAATGACCAGTGTGTGTTTACTGCTTTACATCACGGTCATAGTCAACTGTATCTGGGTAACCAGGGTACTGTGCAGCTAATTCGTGATGAAGCTGAAGATATCACTGACTTTTGTACGGCTGGTCCGCAACAGTTATTACTGACAGTTTCAAAGCAGGCGCTGCCAAGTGAATTGTTACTCTTTGACCTTGAAACTAAAACTACCAGCCAATTGTATAATCCTAATCATGACTTTGAACAGACCCATAGTTACCTTGAGGCGCAAAAATTCACTTATCTGTCTAAAGATAAAACACAAGAATTAGAAGGTTGGTATTTACCCGCAGCAAATCAGCCTAAACAATCTCCAGTATTGCTGTATGTTCACGGTGGTCCACATGCAGCTTATGGTGAAGCCTTTTTCCATGAATTTCAAGTTTTAGCCAGTTGGGGCTACGGAATAGTTTACGTTAATCCACGTGGTTCAACCACATATGGGCAAAAATTCTGTGATGATGTTGACGGTCATTACGGTGAAAATGACTTTTCTGATGTCTTAACCGGCTTAGATTATGCCTTAGAACATTTTCCTGAGCTAGATAAGAACCACCAATATATCGCTGGTGGCTCTTACGGCGGTTTCATGACAACTTGGGCTGTGGGGCACACAAAGCGGTTTAAAGCAGCAGTTGCCCAGCGCTGCGTCAGTGATTGGATTAGTATGAATGGTACTTCAGATATCGGCTATTGGTTTGACCGTCAAGAATTACAGGCAGACTTATTTAGCGATGACGAAGCCCGGCAAAAATATTGGCGCATGTCCCCATTAGCTTATGCCCAAAATGTAACCACGCCGATTAGACTACTCCATGGTGAATGGGACATGCGCTGTCCAATCTCACAAAGTGAGGAGTTCTTTACTGCCGTCAAACTGGCAGGGGGAGAAACCGATATGATTCGTTATCCGCAATCATTCCACGGCGTGTCACGTAATGGCTTGCCATCTATTAGAATCCACAGAATGTATGATATTAAAGAATGGTTTGATCAACATCAATAACAATTATATAAATGTAGAACTTTTATGCCAAAAGCCCAGTTATTGTTAAATAACTGGGCTTTTGGTTTATTTTTATTTATTTTCCGTTTCAGAAATTTCGTTTAATGCGTCACGCTGCTTCTTTTGATCGACATGCGTATACAGATCCGTCGCTGAAGTGCCTTTTTGCCCAAGTTGCTGTGCTACAAGCACCTGGTCTTTAGTCACGCCATAGAGCTCAGAAGCAAGCGTATGGCGCAATTTATGTGGCGTTAGCGGATGACCGAAGCTAGCAGAATACTTGTTAACCATTTTTTCAATCGCGTTGGTCGTCATTCTTTTTGTTTGCTGGTGCCACCGCGTTAAGAAAAATGCCGTTTCTTTCTTAGTTGCAGAATAACGCTCACGTCTGACTTTTTGATATTCAGTTATATAGTCTAACGTCCATTCAGCAATTGGAACGCTGTCGCGCTGACCACCTTTACGAGTTACATCAAGTGTAGCTTTTTTAAGATTCAAATCCGCCAAGTTAACGCCAGCACATTCAGAAACTCTAATTCCTGTTCCCAAAATTAAAGCAATAATTGCCATATCTCGTTCTTTATTGATTTTGAAAGCAGGCAATGCTTGCTTATTGCAATGCTGCTCATACTCATTTTCAATAAAATCAAGAAACTGATATTTTAACTTACCAATGTACATGTGTGATTCAAGAACATGCGCCCGATAATTCAAAGTCTTAGTGTTATTAAGCGAGTCGATTTTGAGCATGACGTTGCGATCAAAGTAGGGTTGACCATCATTGTTATCAGCTGTAATCGTTAAAAACTTAAATAGAGAGCGTAGAGCGTTAATTGACCGGTTAATTGTTGTCGGTGAATTTAAATGTCCCTGTTGATTTTTCACGTGCCCCAAATAGTTAATGTACAGCATAATATCGTTGCGCCGCAAATTAGCTAGTGTATCAACACTAATCTGACTATTATCAGGAGCAGATGAAATTCCTTCTTGACGCAGCCAATCAAAAAAGCGGCGAATTTCTGTTAAATACTGGTATGTTGTCGTTAAAGAGTGGGCCGTGCCAAAATTATACTCTTTGACAAAATCCGGCATACCTTTAAGTTCAGTTTCGATTAAGTCTAAATACTTTTTAGTTTCCACAAATCTGTTCTCCTTAAAAAGTTGATTATATTTAATAATTATAAAGCAAAACTAGAATGTATGTTCGAATTTTTGACTATGAAAGTACTATAAATAAGCAGAGGAGGGGAAAATAGTAGGATTGAAGAACACAATACCCAATAGCACTAGGCTAGTTGGCTCTTTCGTTTTAAATTTTAAAAATAAAATGTAGCAAAGGGATTTTGACAAAATTAAGTTTAGCTTTTGCAGATGACTTTTAAAATTCAAAAATAATATTTTATAAAAACCATCTGCAAATTAGTAATCAAATTAAGCAAATTTAGCTAAAAATACTGATATACAGCCGTTTATACCTTTCATTAAAATTATAGTTTTAATGAAAGCAAGCGAAAATTATTAAGTTTAAGTAAACCTGGCTTAACCAAACACCAAACTCGATCAAGTACTCCTCTTATGAATATGTGGCTTAATCAGAAAATAAACATTAATTTTTAAATTGCTAATTTCTCTTACAACTAATTATTATTAGCCTTTAAACTGTTAATAATCCAAACTAGGTAATTAAGTTTGACAGTTATCGGGCAAAACCAATTAATTTGACCGTAGAATTGCAATCTCAGCAACAAATAACAATGATTACTGCTCACAAAATTAATTTTGCTGCCGCTGATTAACCAAATAATCTTATTACTAGTAATTTTGCATGCTACTAGTAATTAACAGTGTCTCTTCCAAAATATAGTTATTTTCCATGATTACTTTACATAATATATATTATACGAAGCTATAACTTGCATAATTTCCACAATTACTCTTGTATATTCTCCTTCCAAAGTTGTTTCCTTCTAATTTTTTCTTGTAGTGTTAATTGATACTAAAAAATGATTTGCACTAGGCAATTTCATAAACTAATTGCTGATTGCAAACGAGTTTAACTGTTTATAATTAATAAATATTCACTTAGATCAAGTAATTATTTAATTTAGCTGTCTATTTAGGTGATTTATTCTTTAATTTTTTAAAGTTGAAGCCCTTACTTGGATAAATTTTAATAACCAGCATTTAATAATTAACGATGCTTTAATCTTTCTATTTTACCCTCCCATACGACAAGCAATTTGGCCATTTAAGATAATATTTGCCACTTTTTCCCTTTTTTATTTTAAGTTGAATTTTTCTAGGTGCATTTTTATTTGAATTTTCAGCAAAATGTCCTACAATACTATCTGGGGTTTTTAAAAGTGAGTTTTAAGTTTTACATTTATTAGTTAAACCTAAGGCTTGCACTTATTAATTTTATTGTTTTATTTTGTAATATATTTATTTTATAATATATAGGATAGAGTTTATTTTTTGAAAGGGTTGTTTATTCCATGAGTATAAATTTAGGAAAAGAAATATGCCGTCGTCGACGTGAACAAAAGCTGACACAGGAGGATCTCGCTGAATTAAGTGATTTGTCAGTTAACTTCATCTCACGTCTTGAACGTACTAAGAACCAAAACATTAGTATTCAAAAGCTTGATTCAATTGCTAGAGCTTTGAATACCACGACACCTGATATTATCATGAATGCTTACCGCTTTAAGGAAGTTAAAGCTGAAAATCATCAAGATAATACCCCAGTCTTCATTAAGAAGGTTCTTAATGAATTAAGAAAAATGGCTCCTGAAAAGGCTGAGCGCGTATGTAAGTCTTTCATTATTTTAGCAAAAGAAATTAACAAAGATTAATTTTAAAAGCAAAACAAAAAAGACGAAGTAGGACTAATTTCCTACTTCGTCTTTTTTGATATTTAAATTTATGCAAAAGCTTCAGTTAATGGTGGGACAACTTGCTTCTTACGCGAAACAACACCTGGTAAGCTGATTTCTGAATCAGTCACCTTACCAAATGCCTTTTCAAACGCTGCTTGAGCCTCATCTGAGCCCACTACAAGAGCTTTTGAATCGGAATCAAGAACATTAGTAATTAAGAGCATAAACATGTCATAGCCATTAGCAGTTGATGCTTCTTGCATTGTCTTTAAGAACGCATCTTTACGTTCCATTGCTTCTGGCAAATCAACGACATTGATTTGGGCAACACGGACGTTTTTGCCGTTAAGAGCAAAACTCTTGGCATCCAAATCAATTAAATCTTCTTCTGACTTAGCAGCAATGTTTGTACCAGCTTTTAATTCTTCAAGACCATAAGTCTGGTAGTCAACATCAGCAATCTTAGCTAAAGCCTCAACAGCTTGTTTGTCATCATCTGTAGTTGTTGGTGACTTGAGCAGCAAAGTGTCAGAAATAATTGCTGAAAGCATAATTCCGGCAATGTTTTGCGGAATCTCAACACCAAAGTGCTTGTACAATTTCCACATAATTGTACTTGTACAACCAACAGGTTCTGCTAAGTAAAACAATGGCGAACTAGTGTCAAAGTTCATAATCCGGTGGTGGTCAACAACGTGAGTTACTGTCACTTGATCAATATCAGAGACACTCTGTTGCGGCTCATTATGGTCAACCAGCATTACCTTATCAACTTCGTTAGCAGCTGTTTTAATTACTCGTGGTGCTTCAAAGCCAAATTTCTTTAAAGCATAGGCAGTTTCATCGTTAGGTTCACCCAATGCCACGGCTTCAGTGTTAAAGCCCAACTTATTTTGTAAGTATGAGTAAGCTATCGCAGTCCCAATCGCATCAGTATCAGGATTTTGGTGACCAAAAACTAACTCTTTTTCCATTAATCTTCCTCTTTCTTCTTTTATAAAATAATCGTTCTATTCTATTTTAGCTAATAGACGTTATTTATCCAAGAAATTTTTAAATTCGGTCAAAATATTATTGATCCGCGGAATATCTTTTTTACCTTTACGATAAACTAACGACACGGCAAATGGTTTAACTTCTTTTAAATGGATTGGCGTTAACGTGATTTCATTCTTATGAGCTTGGTAATACGCATCACTGACAAACGTGTCGTAATCCGTCTCTTGAGCAGTCTTAACTAGTTGTTCAGTTGATGAAAAACTAATTGGAACCGTCAGACAGTCTTTGACATTTGTTTTAGCGCCAAGTTTTTTCTTCATTAGCTGGGTTAAGTAAAAATCATCTGGATAAGCAACCCACTCTCGATGGGCAAAGCGTGAAATTGGGTATGACTGCCCTGCCTCAACTGTATCTTTATGCGTTAAAACCGTCAATTGGTCTTCATAAATAGTGCAGTGCTCATATTGATGCTGTAATTCAGCCTGACTCTTCTTGGTACTATCAGGTAAGAACATAACTGCAATATCAATTAAGTTATTGTCCAAGTTATACCACAAATTCTTACGGTCATAATATGTCACATTAAGCGTAACATCAGGGTTCTTTTGGTTAAAAGCAACCAAGAATTGCCGCAAGACTTCAGAGTTAATGCTATCTAAGATACCGATTGAAACCTGACCCTTGTCAGCTTGAGTAAACTCTTGGATACCGCTGACAACTGAGTTAATCGTGTTTAATAACTTAATTGCCCCAGTCTGCAGTTCTTTACCAGCTTCAGTTAAATAAAGCTTTTTACCCATTTGACCAAACAGCGGTGTACCAATCGCGTGTTCAATCTTTTTTATTTGCTGCGTCAATGCCGGCTGCGTAATTCCCAATATTTGAGCAGCCTGAGTGTAATTCATCGTATCAATTAATTGTAAAAAATAATGTAAGGACTTAGTTGAAAGTATTGTATCTGTTTTAGGCATGTAATAATTTCCTCTATCATAGCAAGAATATATTTATATTTACATGCTATTATCAAATAAAATTACGCTCATGTCAAAGTATAATTCAAAAACTTTTAACACAATTAAAAACACATTTTATAAAAAATGTGTTTTTAATTTGTAAGCCTTTTAATTGTTACTGCTTAAAGGCTGACCCAGCAGCAAATTGGTAGGCTGACCATCGGTTATTGTATCAATTACAAATGAACCATTTGAATACCGGTCGCCTATTGGATATTCATTAGTTTGCAATGTTACTTTTCTTTTACTGCTAGTAATAATATTTAAAGTGTGATTTTGACCATAAGATACCAGTGCAGAAATTCTATGTGGTTTTGTCTTTAATTCACGTAAAACAAGCACGCCACGCTTAGCCCGCGACACCTTGTTAATTAATTCTGCTTTGAATTGCTTGAAGGCTCCACGCTGCGTAATCAAACCGACTTTAATTAGATCAAGATATTCAGGATCAATTAAAATGTAAGACACGATAAAATCATCATCTTTCAAATTAACAGATTTGACCCCAATGGCCTTGGCGCCAGATGTCGGCACTTCACTTACATCATAACGAACAGCATAAGCATCACGCGTGAACAAGATAATTTCTGCTTTTGTATCTGGTTGAACCACATCAACGCGAACTACTTGGCTTGCTGCTGACTTCATCTTCATGGCAGTCATTGCCCTTGAACGATATGTTCTCGTTGGCTGTAAATTAACTAACTCTAACTGCTTAATGTAGCCGTCATTGGTAGCCAGCAAGAAGTTAATCTTTTCGTCTAATTTATCAAACGCAAAAACTCGAATTACTTGTTCATCACTTGGCAAGCCAATTTCTTGTGACAAGTGCTGCCCAGTCTCTTTCCATTTAGCCTCAACTAATTCATGAACCGGACGATAAATAACATTACCGCGATTAGTAAACAGGTACAGACTAGCTAATGTTGAGATTGTCTTTTCAAAAACAACATCATCGCCATCAGGTAAACCATTTTCGGTATCATCACTTGATTGCCATGAGCGTAATGATGAACGCTTTAAATAGCCATCACGACTGATTAAAACACGAACCTGTTCATCAGTAACCAATGCTTTTTCATCAATTTGGATTTTGGCAGTAGCAGTAGAAATCTCTGTTCGCCGTGGATTACCAAATTCACGTTTAACAGCTGATAATTCGCGAATAATTTCTTTTTCCAAAACTTTCGAATCAGATAACAATTGTTGATACTGATCGACCTTTTGATTTAAGTCTTTCTGTTCAGCAACTAGTGCGTCAACATCGGTATTAGTCAAACGGTACAATTGCAAGGAAACAATTGCTTCTGCTTGTCTTGATGTAAAGTCAAAGTCAGCAGTCAAATTCTTCTTGGCATCAGCTTTATTCTTTGAACCACGAATGACCTTAATCACTTGATCCAAGATATCCATTGCATGGATTAATCCTTGAATAATTTCTAAGCGATTTTGTGCCTTGTTCAAATCAAATTTGGTTCGCTTGATGACAACATCCTTTTCATGGTCAAGATATGAAGCCAAAATATGCTTCAACCCCACCTGAACTGGCGTCATATTATCAATTGCAACCATGTTAAAGTTATAAGAAACTTGCAGCTCAGTATTCTTGAATAGATAATTCAAAATATTTTGCGCGTCAGCATCCTTTTTAAGTTCAACAACGATCGATAATCCATGACGGTCAGTTTCATCACGAACTTCTGCAATCCCGTCAATCTCCTTATTAAGGCGGATTTCATCCATTTTTTTAACCATTAAGGCCTTATTGACAGCAAATGGAATTTCGGTAATTACAATTTCTTGACGATGGCCGCGAATTTCTTGAATTGAAGTCTTAGCCCGGACTTGAATCCGCCCGCGACCAGTTTTATAAGCTTCACGCAGTCCCTTTTGCCCCATAACAATTGCTCCAGTAGGAAAATCTGGGCCTTGAACGTACTTCATTAGGTCGTCAAGCGTGGCATCTGGATGCTTCAATAAATATATCGTGGCATCAATCACTTCAGACAGATTGTGCGGCGGAATATCTGTTGCATAACCTGAAGAAATTCCTGTTGAACCATTAACCAGTAAGTTAGGAAATCTTGCTGGTAAAACTGTCGGTTCGTATTCCGTATCATCAAAATTCAGCACCATATTGACGGTTTCTTTGTCAATATCCTGCAGCAGCATGTTGGAAATCTTATTCAGTCGTGATTCCGTATAACGCATAGCCGCGGGACCATCGCCATCCATTGAACCGTTGTTACCGTGCATTTCAACTAGTGGCTCGCGCATTTTCCAATCTTGTGATAAGTGAACTAGGGCGCCATAAATCGAACTGTCACCATGCGGGTGAAAGTTACCCATGATATTTCCTACAGCCTTGGCTGCCTTTTTAAATGGCTTGTCATAAGTGTTATTATCCTGATACATTGCGTAAAGGATTCTTCTTTGCACTGGCTTTAAGCCATCACGAATATCCGGTAGAGCCCGTTCTTGAATGATATATTTGGAATATCGTCCAAATCGTTCACCCATGACCTGCTCAAGCGGCATTTCACGAATTCGTTCTTGTATAGCCATTAATTAAAAACCTCTTTACTCATTTTCTTCTTCTAAGATTGACGCGTTCTCGCCCATTCTGAATTTAACGTTCTGTTCAATCCATTTCCGTCTAGCAGCAACCTTATCACCCATTAATGTTGTAACGCGGCGCTCAGCAAGGGCAGCATCATCTATCTTCACCCGAATTAGCATTCTGGATTCTGGATTCATGGTTGTCTGCCATAACTGTTCGGCATTCATTTCACCCAAACCCTTAAATCTTTGCAGCATATAGCCCCGACCCATATTCTTTTCGTCAGTTGCTAATTCCTCATCGGTCCAAGAATACTTAACTTGTGCCTTCTTGCCGCGACCCTTTTGCAGACGGTAAAGCGGCGGCAGAGCAATATAAACCTTGCCTTGTTCAATCATTGGCCGCATGTACCGGTAGAAAAACGTCAGCAGCAAGATTTGAATGTGCGCACCATCATCATCGGCATCCGTCATGATAATTACTTTGTCGTAATTGGAATCTTCTGCCTTAAATTCGGCACCAACACCAGCACCAATGGTATAAATCATGGTATTAATTTCTTCATTTTTGAAGATATCTTGTAATTTAGCCTTTTGGGTGTTTAAAACTTTACCCCGCAGCGGCAAAATTGCTTGGAACTTTCGGTCGCGACCTTGCTTAGCAGAACCACCGGCAGAATCACCCTCAACTAAGAATAGTTCATTCTTTTTAGGATTACGTGATTGCGCTGGCGTTAACTTCCCAGACAATACTTCTTTCTTGCGGCGTTTTTTACCATTACGGCTCTCATTACGTGCCTTTTTGGCTGCTTCACGAGCATCCCTCGCCCGTTGCGCCTTCTTAACCAAGTCCTGGGCTAACTCCCCATTTTCCATTAAGTAGTAAGACATCTTCTCATAAACGAGTGTATCAACTACTGAACGTGCCTGCGGCGTGCCCAATTTACCCTTAGTCTGACCTTCAAATTCAAGTAGTTCTTCCGGAATTTTTACTGAAAGAACGGCACTAAGACCTTCACGATAGTCAGACCCATCAATATTTTTATCTTTTTTACCAAGCAGCCCCTGCTTTTTGGCATAGTCATTAAATGCCCGCGTAAAACCACTTCGAGCACCAACTTCATGAGTACCACCATCAGCGGTGCGAACATTATTAACAAATGAAACTAAGTTTTCTGAATAGCTGTCACTATACTGACCACTAAACTCAACTTCCATCCCATCTTGCTTGCCTTCAAAATAAAAAACATCGTTTAAAGTGTCTTTACCTTCATTCAAATAAGATACAAAGGACTTAATCCCATCATCGTACTTAAAATCATCATGATGTTCCGGCTCACGTTCGTCAGTCAAAACAAACCGAACACCCTTTAACAAGAATGCCGACTCACGAATTCGTTCTTGAATCGTTTCATACTTATACTTAACCGTTGAAAAAATAGTTTCATCAGGCTTAAACGTAATTGTTGTTCCAGTTTTTTCCTTAGTTTTACCCAGTGACTTTAAAGTTCCTACTGGATGACCGCCGTCAGCAAATTCCTCTTCATAAGCTTCACCGTCACGGACAACCCTAACTTTTAGATAACTAGATAGAGCATTAACAACAGAAGAACCAACTCCGTGAAGACCACCTGATGTCTTATAATTTTGTTCAGTAAATTTACCACCGGCATGCAAAACGGTCAGGATAACCTCAATTGTGGGCTTTCCTGACTTGTGCATCCCTGTTGGCATTCCTCGACCAAAATCGCGTACGGTCACGCTATTATCCCGATGAATGGTTACATCGATTTCTTTACCGTAGCCGGCCATCGCCTCATCAACTGAATTATCGACAATTTCGTAAACTAATTGATTTAGACCATGGATATCAGTTGACCCGATATACATTCCCGGCCGCTTTCGGACCGCTTCTAAACCGTGAAGAATCTGAATTGACGAGTCATCGTAAGAACTTGTTTTTTTATTTGTTTTAACCAAATAAATTCCTCCAGTTATTAAATCATTTAAAAATTCACCGCCAACTTGGATAATTTTTGCTAAAATAGCTGTAATACACTAAGAGAGCAGGATTTAAATGATAAATTTGAAATTATTACTGGTATTTATTCTAGCATACTTAATAGGATCCTTCCCGACGGGGGTAATTGTCGGCAAACTATTTTTCCATGAAGATATCCGTAAATACGGTTCAGGAAATATCGGTACTACCAACTCATTCCGAGTGTTCGGACCAGTTGCCGGCAGTTTCGTACTGGTTGTCGATGTCTTAAAGGGGACACTTGCAACCTGTCTACCGCGGATCTTTCATTTGCCGTATCCTAAGTATGTTTTACTAATTTGCGGCGGGTTAGCTGTTTTAGGCCATACCTTCTCAATTTTCCTTAAATTTAAGGGCGGCAAGGCAGTAGCTACTAGCGCTGGTGTCTTCTTAGGCTACAATCTCCAATTCTTTGGTGTTTGTGCGGCAATCTTCTTACCGCTGGTCTTTATTACATCGTACGTTAGTTTATCAAGCTTAATCGCAATTACAGCAATTTTTATCGCGACGTTTTTCTTTCACGATATTTTCTTAACTATCATCGCGGGCGTGATGCTCATTATTCTTTTTACAAGACACCGCGATAACATTAAGCGCCTTGAGCACCACAGCGAGAATATTATTCCGTTTGGTTTGCTTTATTGGTATAAAAAACGACACCACAAATTATAAACTAGAAATAAATACAGCCAGTTAAACCGTAGTTTACTGGCTTTTATATTATAGCTATTCGAACAATTGTTCGCAAGTACTAATTATAAGTAAAAAGAGACACGTTAGTGTCTCTTTTTACTTAATCCTGATCATGAAAAGCCATCCCAAATCCAGCTGTAAAAGTAGCTTCCTGAGCCAGATGGTTCATCCCATACTTTTCTTCCAACTTACTATTAGTATCACTTAGATCAGCAATTCCCCACCAAGGTTCGATACAAACATAATCGGCCGTTTGCGGATATTGTGACCAAACACCGACAAATGGTGCATCCCGCAGCCAAACATTAACATGAAAATCACTTGTTTCGGTTCTAAGCGAAACTTTATTATCATGACCCTTCATCTGAAAAATCAAAGCGTCATTCTTAAATAGATGGTCACTTAATGTAATCAAACTGTTAGTTGAAGCTAGTGAACGATTATCCCAATCTAAGTACGAATCCTTTAATGGAATTTGCACTCTTGCAATCGAAGGTTTAGTACTAAAGTAGTAATCTTCCTTAGTAATTGAGTTAGTTGTCGGGATATTAAATCCCGGATGCCCACCAATACCAAAAATCATTTCGTCAGCGGACTTATTCGTCACACTGAAATTTTCTTCAAGCAAGTTATTTAACAGATTATAATTGACCCGCAATTCAAACTTAAACGGATAAATTTTTCTTGTTTCAGGAGTATCTTTAAGTAAAAAGGTAATACTCTCTGCCGTCTGCTGTTCAACACTAAACTCCATATCACGTGCAAAACCGTGCTGCGTCATACGATAAGTCTTACCCTGATAGGTATACTCATCATTTTTTAGTCGACCAACGATTGGAAACAGTACTGGTGCATGGCGACCCCAGACATTAGGATCTGCCTGCCAGAGGTATTCATAGCCGTCATGCTGACTTTTAACGCTTTGTAATTCAGCACCCTTACTTGAAATTACAACTTTTAAAATTGTATTTTTGATAATGTAGTCCATCTCACTCATCATCCTTTGTTAAAGAATAAACTTAGTTAAATCTTTATTTGTTATTATATCACTAAGTTTTCCATTAACATATGCTTCAGTTACCGTAATTTCACCCATTTCCATGTCTGGGCCTTCATACAGAACGTCTTCAAGCAATTTTTCGAGGATTGTTGACAGTCTTCTAGCCCCAATATTATCTGTACCTTGGTTAACATCAAAGGCAATCTGCGCAATCCGTTCAACGGCTTCTTGTGTAAAGATTAATTTAATTCCGTCAGCTTTTAATAAGGCAACATATTGCTCTAAGAGTGAATCTTCTGGATCTTTAAGAATTTTAACAAAGTCATCTTTAGATAAAGCATTTAATTCCACTCTAATTGGAAACCGACCTTGTAATTCGGGAATTAAATCGCTGGGCTTAGTTTCAGCAAATGCTCCCGCGGCAATAAAGAGAATATGATCGGTTGAGACTGGACCGTACTTTGTCTGCACGGTTGACCCTTCAACAATTGGCAAAATGTCACGTTGGACACCTTCACGGGAAACTTCCCCAGAATTTTTCTTATTACCGGAAGTAATTTTATCAATTTCATCAATAAAGATAATCCCGTTATTGGTAGTCCGCTCGATTGCTTTTTGGTAAAGCGTGTCGTAATCAATCAGCTTATGTGATTCTTCTTGAATTAAGACTTCACGAGCATCTTTTACAGGTAAAGTTCGCTTAACCTTCTTCTTAGGTACCAAATCGCTCAACATTGAACTCATATCAACGCCCATTTGCCCCATCATGTCACCCATTGGATTAACTTTTGGTGCTTGCTCAACCTCAATCGTAACTTCGCGATCTTCTAATAAACCTTTACTTAATTGTTCAGCGACCGTTAAGCGCTCATTGCGAATTTCATCAGTCACTTCTTCTTGGTCAGTGTCCTTAGATTCATTTTGTCCGCTACCCATTAACATTGACATCATATTTTGCATTTCCTGCATCTGATTTTGATGTTTTTCATGCTTAATACCAGGTACTAGTAACCGCACCAAAGTCTTATTGACTTCCTTAGCAGCTTGAGCACGCACATGGTCAAATTGATCTTTTTCTTCCATCCGCACAGCTTCATTAACTAAGTCACGTACCATTGATTCGACATCGCGGCCGACATAACCAACTTCGGTAAATTTAGTTGCTTCGACCTTAACAAAAGGCGCATCAACGATTGCGGCCAGCCGGCGTGCAATTTCGGTCTTACCAACACCAGTTGGACCAGCCATCAATAAGTTCTTCGGCGTAATATCTTCCTGCATTTTCTTTGGCAGCTGCATGCGGCGATAACGGTTGTAAAGCGCAATCGCAACCGACTTTTTAGCCTCATCTTGCCCAATAATGTATTCATTTAGCAAATTAACAATTTGCTTTGGCGTTTTTATTTCCATGAATTTTTCTCCTAATTAGAGTTCATCCGTAATAATTTGATTATCAGTAAAAATATCAATTCCCGAAGCAATTTCAACTGCTTCATGAGCAATTTCTTCTGCTGACATCCCCGAAGAATGTCTCGTTAAAGCAATTGCAGCAGCTTGAGCAAAGTTACCACCAGAACCGATGGCAACGACGTTTTCATCTGGCTCAAGCACTTCACCATTTCCAGAAATCAGCAATAAGTCCTTTTCATCAAATGCAATAAGCATTGCTTCTAACTTTTGCAATGTTGGATCCTTACGCCAAGATTGTGCCATCTCAACAGCTGCCCGGCGCAAATCACCGCCAAAAGCTTCTAGTTTACCTTCTAACATGTCTTGCAGACTAACGGCATCAGCTACACCGCCGGCAAAGCCAATTACAACGCGGTCATGATAGATCCGGCGAATCTTTTTAGCTGTTGCCTTAGCAATTACCTTTTCGCCCAAGGTAACTTGCCCGTCACCGGCAATTGCTGTTTTACCATTAAATTTTACTGAACAAATTGTTGTCATTATTTTGCCTCATCTTTCTGATCATTACGAGTAAAAAACTGTTCGTAATTAGCCTGTAAGTGGCTCATTGTAACATGGGTATATATTTGGGTAGTCGATAAGTTAGCATGCCCCAATAATTCTTGCACACTGCGCAAATCGGCGCCATTATTAAGCATTGCTGTCGCAAACGAGTGTCGCAATTCATGGGGATGCACCTTACCACTAACTCCCGCCTTATTAAATACTTTTTGCATCACATATTCAATTCCCCGTGGCGTAATCGGGTGCCCTTGATTATTTAAAAAGACTGTTTGGGTATCATCTTGCTGACCAAGAAGCTGCGGTCGTGCATCTGTTAGATACTGCACCAAGGCAGCTTTAGTTTGCTCATCAAAGGCCACATAGCGATCCTTATTGCCTTTACCATGAACCAAGATAACTTTTAAATCCAAATCCAGCTGCTGGATCTTTAACGCACTAACTTCGCTCACCCGCATGCCAGTTGTATAGAACAATTCAAACATTGCTAAGTTACGCTCTGTTAATGGATCAGTAGCTGTCAAAGTCGCAAAAACCTGCTTCATTTCCGGAGTATAGAAAAATTGCGGCAATTTACGGTCTTTTTTGCGCAGCGTAATCGTTTGTGTTGGATTAACCTTGACGACGATCTTACGTCGCACTAAAAAACGATAGTAGGACCGTAAACTGGACATCTTCCTGGCTTGTGTCGATCGCGCTAAGTTGCGCTCTGCAAGACTTTGTAAAAAAATCTCAACATCGCGTTCGGTAATCTTTTGCCACGCCACAAAACCACCATTGGTCTGCCAAAATGTCTTTGCCTCAAGCAAATCAGTTTGGTAAGACTTAATCGTTTTGCTGCTGTAATGCCGCTCATTTTGCAAATAAGAAATAAAGCTTTGCAATTCTCGATCCTGCGTTGACATTTAACCCAAGACTTCCTCTTTAAATTTAGCCAAACTGGCTAACCCGCGTTCACTAATCTTTTCGTGCCGTTCACGCTTATTACGGATCTTTTTACCTTCAAGCCCGGGAATAAGAGCAAAACTCGCATTCATTGGCTGAAAATGCTTTGCACTAGTTGTAGTCACATAATTAGCCATTGATCCAAGAGCTGTCACTTTAGGAAAAGCAACAGTTTCTTCACTCATTGCTCGTCTAGCCGCGTTAATCCCCGCAACCAAACCGCTGCCGGCACTTTCGACATAGCCTTCAACCCCAGTCATTTGTCCGGCAAAGAACAAACCTGGTTGCTTTTTAGCTTCATAACTGGCGGTTAAGACTTCTGGTGAGGCCATGTAAGTATTACGGTGCATTTTACCGTAACGGACAAACCGCGCATCGGCTAATCCCGGAATCATTGAAAAGACCCGCTTTTGCTCACCATATTTTAAGTGAGTTTGAAAACCAACGATATTATACATCGAAGCAGCGGCATTATCCTGGCGTAATTGAACAACCGCATACGGCGTTTCACCAGTATGTGGATCTTCCAGACCAACTGGCTTTAGGGGACCAAATAACATTGTTTTACTTCCCCGCGCAGCCATAACTTCTATTGGCATACAGCCCTCAAATACGTCACTATTTTCAAAACCGTGCATTTCAGCGGTTTCCGCATTAACCAATTCTCGCGCAAAACGGTCATATTCTTCTTTAGTCATTGGACAGTTCAGATAAGCTGCTTCCCCGCGGTCATAACGTGACTTTTTATAAACGATTTCCTGATCAATCGAATCTGCCGCCACAATTGGTGCTGCCGCATCAAAAAAGTGCAGGCTATCCGTTCCAGAAAATTGCTGAATTTGACTAGCTAAGGTGTCACTTGTCAATGGTCCCGTTGCAATCACCGTAATTCCATCCTGAGGAATAGTTGTGATTTCTTCATCATGAAAGGTTACATTAGGCAGCGAGCGTAACTTTTGGGTAACATAATCGCTAAATTTGTCCCGATCAACAGCCAGAGCGCCACCTGCTGGAACTTGCGTCTTATCAGCAGCCTCCAAAATAAGTGAATCCATCTGCCGCATTTCTTCTTTTAATAAGCCCACGGCATTTGACAACTGGTTGGAACGCATTGAATTAGTACAAACTAACTCCGCAAAATTACCAGTCTTATGTGCTGGTGTTAACTTGTTAGGTCGCATTTCGTACAAGTCAACTTGAATTCCACGCTTTGCTAACTGCCAGGTTGCCTCACTGCCGGCAAGTCCACCGCCAATTACTGTTACATTTTTAGGCATTCTAAGATATTCCTTTTCTAAAAAATATTTTTCTAAATACAAGAATATCATCAAACCATATCTGACTTGATGATATTAACTTAAATTTAACTTTCTTTTACAGCGCCTTCATCCTTAGGCTCCTCCTTGTAGTCGCCATTAGGACATAGCACGACCAGTCCTTTTTTGTTTTTCTTTTCAACCAAAAAGTGACCATCATTTGGACAATTACGACCAATCGGCTTATCCCATGATACAAAATCACATTCTGGATAACGGGAACAGCCAAAGAATTTGCGGTTACGCTTAGATTTCTTTTCAACGACATCCCCCTTGCCGCATTTTGGACAAGTGACACCAATCTTCTTCACAATTGCCTTAGTATTACGACAATCAGGGAAGCGCGAGCAAGCATAAAACTTACCGTACCGGCCCATTTTAATTACCATTGGTGCCCCGCAGATATCACAGTTAAAACCAGCTGGTTCATCCTTAATCTGAACCTTCTTGATGTCAGTATCTGCCTTATCAAGTTCCTTTTTGAAGGGATGATAATATTCATCAATTACCTTGACCCAATCTTTTTTACCCTCTTCAACATTATCGAGGTCATTTTCCAATTGCGCGGTAAAATCAACGTTAACAATGTCAGGGAAGAACTTTTCAATTAAATCATCAACAATTTCACCTAATTCTGTTGGAACAATTGCCTTACCTTCAAGTTTAACGTAATAGCGTCTTTGAATTGTATCAATAGTTGGGGCGTATGTTGACGGGCGACCGACACCATTTTCTTCAAGCGAACGAACCAAGCTAGCTTCAGTGTATCGTGCCGGCGGCAATGTAAAGTGCTGCTTGTTATCCGACTTAACTAATTTAACTTGATCACCTTCATTTAAATCTGGCAATTCAACACTATTTTCCTGTTGATTATCGTAAACCTTAGTAAATCCAGGAAACTTCATCTTCGAACCAGTTGTTCTAAAAATGATACCATTTTGCGCGATATCAGCTCTGACCGTGTCATAGACAGCTGGTGTCATTTCACTAGCTAAAAAGCGTGACCAAATCAGTTTATATAACCGGTATTGCTCAGTAGTTAAGACTTCCTTAAGTGATTCTGGTGTCCGATAAATACTGGTAGGTCTAATCGCTTCATGGGCATCTTGGGCATCTTGGGCATTTTTAAAGTGTCGCTGACCTTTTGCTGCATATTCCTGACCATATTTTTCATTTAAAAACTTGGATGCTTCAGCTTGCGCGATTGGTGATGTCCGCTTAGAGTCGGTTCTCATATAGGTAATTAAACCGACCGTACCTTCTTTGCCTAAGCTAATTCCCTCATAGAGCTGCTGGGCAATGCTCATGGTCCGCCGCGTCCGGTAATTGAGCCGCTTATTGGCTTCCTGCTGCATTGTCGAAGTTGTAAATGGGGCAGCTGGCTGGCGGCGACGCTCACGGGCAACAACTTTGCTCACGTTAAACGGCTTTTTCTTATCAATTTTGGCTAAAACGTCCTGAACAGCATCATTATTTGGTAGTTCCCTCTTTTTACCGTCAACACCCCAAAATTGTGATTTGAAAGCTTGCTGATCCTTTTTAAATTCGGCATCAATTGTCCAATACTCTTCCGGCTTGAAGTTCTTGATCTCCTTTTCGCGGTCAATTACCAATTTTAAGGCAACTGACTGCACCCGACCAGCACTCAAGCCCTTTTTGACCTTATCCCATAAAATTGGAGATAGTGAATAACCCACTATCCGGTCAAGAATTCGCCGTGCCTGCTGAGCATTAACCGTGTCCATATCAATCGCCCGGGGATGCTTAAAGCTTTCCTTAACGGCATCCTTAGTAACCTCATTAAAAGTTACCCGGTTCTTCGCCGTATCGTCCAAATTTAATGCATGAGCAACATGCCACGCGATTGCTTCTCCTTCACGGTCGGGGTCGGATGCCAGATAAACATCTTTAGCCTTCTTAGCTTCCGACTTTAATTCCTTAATTGTGTCGCCTTTGCCGCGAATCGAAATATATTTTGGCTTGTAATCATTATCAAAATCAATTCCCATTTGTGACTTAGGCAAATCGCGAATATGTCCTTTAGAAGCAATTACGCGATAATTACGACCTAAATATTTTTCAATCGTCTTAGCTTTTGCTGGCGATTCTACTATAACTAATGTTTTTTTATTTTTACGTTTCTTTGACTTAGTAGGCATCAAATGCCTCCTCATTAAAATTCTATTTTTAAAAAATACTATTCTGAGAATAGAATATTTAATGGCTAGTTGTCAAATCTTTCATTTAATTTAAAGTCAGTAATTGGGTTAGCACCAGCCGCAATTAGTTTATTGGGACCTGCTGATAATGGACTAGTAATCGGACCTGGCACCGCATAAACATTGCGATTTTCTTGCAAAGCCAAATTAGCCGTAATCAGGGAACCTGACTTTTCCTTTGCCTCTGTGACTATGGTACTTTCGGCTAAACCCGCTAAAATACGATTACGCTCAGGAAAGCGAAAAGGTCGCGGCGGCGTGTCAGGTAAATATTCACTCAAAATCAGCCCCTGCTGGACAATTTTTTCTTGTGTGTTGTGGTTAACCATCGGGTAATAATGATTTAAGCCGTTACCAACAACCGCTATTGTCTGACCCCGATTTTGTAAAGTTGCCCGATGTGCTAAAACATCAACGCCTTTAGCTAGACCGCTAGCAATTACAATGTCATGCTTAACCAAATTAGGCACAAGTTGCGCCAAAACCTGCTGGCTATATGCCGTTGCCTGTCGTGAACCAACAATGGTCACAATTCTTTTTTGGAGCAAGGCAATATCCCCGCGAGCAAACAGAATTAGGGGCGGCTGATAGATTTGCCGCAATTGTTCAGGGTAATCATCATCAAAAAAGCTGATTACCTGACACTGCTTTTTGATTCGCTTAATCACTTTGCCAAATTTTTCTGACTTAAAGGCAGCTATACCGGCTTCTTTCACTGCCAGTGGCAAGGTCATTTGTTTTAATTTTTGGATACTTACTTGCTCATCGTCCAATTGGCTGGCAATTTGCAGCATTTTGACGTAACCCAGTCCCTTTTGTAACTTTAGGCGTAACAAAAAATTTGTTTTTTCCATTAAAAAAGCCTCCTAATTACACATACGTGAAAAAGGAGGAAATATTCTATTTTTATTTAAAAAAATCACTAACTGGGGCAAAAGTCTTACGGTGAATTGGAGTTGGTCCGTATTTCTTCAGTGCGGCAAGATGGACACTGGTCCCATAGCCAGCATTGTGATCAAATTGGTACTGCGGATAAATTTTACTATAATCAGTCATTAACTGATCACGAAAAACCTTGGCGACAATTGAGGCGGCAGCGATGGAATTAGACTTCGCATCCCCCTTAATTAGGCGCACCTGCGGCAAGTCAACTGGGACATCCATCGCATCAACTAGTAACGCGTCCGGCTTACGATCAAGATCCATAACTGCCTGCGCCATCGCCAACCTATCAGCTTCATAAATATTAATTTCGTCGATTACCTGGGCACTTTTGACTCCAACGGCAACACTGACTGCTTCTTGCAAAATTTTCGGGTATAGTTCCAGCCGTTTTTGCGGTGTCAACTTTTTAGAATCATTAACATCAAGCAGATCAAACTTAGCATCAATAATTACCGCAGCCGTAACTACTGGTCCAGCTAAAGGACCACGGCCAACTTCATCCACGCCGGCAACCATTTGACCCTTAGCCCAAAATTCCTGTTCATACCGCATTCTAGTTAAAAAGTCGGCTTTTTTTTGCGCCAGTTTTTCTTTGCGGCGATAATAACTAGCTAATAACTTTTGGACTCCCGCACGTGGGTCAGTACTTAACGAAGCTAATTCTGCTTCACTAACCTCAGTGGTAAGCAGCTCTTTTACTTCTTTAATTGTCATGGGCGATCCAGCGTAATTCGACCAACTTTACCCTTACGCAGCCGCTGCAGTAAGTAAAGTGAAAAGCGATCATAATCATCCCGCATCCCATAGGATTCGGTCATTGCCAGCAATAAGTCAGTATCGTTAATCTTAACTACTTCGTCTTTAGGAGTTCTGGCGAATTTTGCCAGATCAGCCAAATAATATTTGCGCAGATTCTTCATTAAAAATAGCGCCACGTCATCAGCATGAAAAATACTGTCTTTAATAGCTCCAAATGCAGCTAATTTATAACCAACCTCTTGATCGTCAAATTTAGGCCATAAAATTCCTGGTGTATCTAAAATTTGAATATTAGTCTGTGTCTTAAGCCAAGTTTGACCTTTGGTTACCCCTGGCTTATTCCCAACTGCAGCTACATTGCGACCAACCAAACGATTAATAATTGTTGACTTGCCACAGTTAGGGATGCCGGCTAAGGCAATTCTAATCACTGGATTAGAAGCCCCCTTGGCCTCAAGTTTAGCCACCTTGTCTGCTGCGGCTTTTTTAACCATGCGAACTAGCACTTGCATGTTAGTATTATGCAGTGAGTCCATCGCCATGACAAATTTGCCTTTGCCCGCAAACTTCTTTTGCCAAATTTTAGTTAATACCGGATCAGCTAAATCTGCCTTATTTAAAATTATTAAGTGCGGTTTAGTACCTACTAATTCCTCAATCATTGGGTTTCTTGATGATTGCGGGATACGGGCATCCAAGACTTCAACTAAAACGTCAATTAGCCCCATCTTGTCTTCAAGCTGGTTACGCGCCTTGTTCATATGTCCCGGATACCATTGAATTGTCGCCATCTTTTGTCCTCTTTAACACTAAAAAAGCTCCAAAAGTTAGGAGCTTTACTTAATACGCCATCTTTTCTTGATACATCTCGTAGGCCTGATCAAAAATACTCATGCTAGATAAATAACCAGCATTCAGTTCAAGATAATCAGACAGCTTTTCGTAATCCTGTTCCTGTTTAGGAAAAGTCTGATCATTCTGAGCATTGTTTGCAAACTGCGCGATTTCATCATTTGAATCACTATCACGCTGGGTCATTAAGTAACGATAAAAACTCTCTCGATAAGCCATGATTACTCCGTATAGTACAAAATTGCATAAGCGTCTAGCCCTGTATGAGTCGCAATAATTGGACTCGTTTCACGCACCAGTACGTCAATATCAGGATTAATCTCCTTGATTTTTTGGGTAAAATCTTTTAATTTTTGCGGAACACCATCAAGGGAAACATAAGAAATTCCTACTTCCTTGATCTTATCCTTGTTAGCTTCAATATCAGCTAAAACTCGATTGTCAAAGGCTATTGAGAATTTTTTGCCGCGTCCTTTTTTGGCCACTTTTAAATGACCTCCCGGCATCTGCAACTCAAGGCGAATGTTCAGTAGAGTAGCAATTTTACCAGAAACAGGTCCCAGTCGTCCACCCTTGATGATATTTTCTAAATTAACAACTATCAGTCTTAACCGCTGCGTCTTCTTAATATGTTCTATGTGTTCTAAGATTTCTTGGACTGTCTGTCCTTTCAAAGCACCACGGGCAGCTTCTAAAACCTGTAATCCTTCAGCCCGATCAGTTAATTCTGAATCGACTAAATTTACCTGCTCATCCTTACCAGCAATTTTGACGGCCTGTCTTGCTGCGTCAATCGTTCCACTCAAGCCCTTGCCTAAAAAGATACCAATAACTTCACTGCCATCAGCAGTCAACTGATTGATAGTATCAACTAGCTGACCGATTGGCGGTTGACTAGTCTTCGGTAATTCTTTTGCTGTCATCATCTTTTCAACAAATTCTTGCCGTGTAATATCCACGCCATCAACGTATGTTTTGTCATCAATTGTCACCAACAACGGGATAACTGTGATATGATATTTTTCGATTTCCTCTGGCGTTAGCTGCGCTGAAGAATCTGTCATGATTTTTATTTCTGACAACGTATTCGCCCTCAATTCTAATTCGCGTTACATTTTATGATAAGATGTTAACAATATCAATACAAGCATTATAGCAAAAAAACTTAATGCAGAAGAAAATGATTGGACTATTTTGATAATGAAATTAAAACAACTTTGGCAAGAGCCAACAACAAGATCAAAAACATATTACATCCTAGACAATACCTTTAGTGCCATTACCCACGGAATTGGGTTTGGTTTAGCTGTCGCCGGTCTAGTAATGCTAATTATTAGAGCCGCAGCTACTGGAAATGCCTTGCGCATTGTTACTTTCAGTATTTATGGTGCCTGTTTGGTCTTTTTATACCTGTTCTCGACTCTTTTTCACAGCTTAATCTTTACTAGAGCACGTAATGTTTTTCAAATTTTTGATCATTCATCAATCTTTTTATTGATCGCTGGCTCATACACCCCATATTCTCTTGTTGCTATCGGTGGGATATGGGGCTGGATTTTATTCTCCCTTATCTGGGCATTAACCATTTTTGGCATTATTTACTACATCTTCAACCGTGGCAAACATACTATTCTTGATACCGTTTTGTACGTTGCCATGGGCTGGCTGGTGATTTTTTCTGGACACTCACTCTATATCCGTCTTAGTCCGGTTGGTTTCTGGCTGCTTGTAGGCGGCGGAATTGCTTATACTGTCGGTGCCTTATTATACACAATGCGGCATATTCCCTTTATCCATGTTATCTGGCACTTATTTGTCATGCTGGGATCAGGACTAATGTACTTTTCGGTCCTACTTTACGTTTAATTATCTGCCAAAAAAGCAGTGACTGCCTCCACTGTATTTTCAAGTTCACCAGAAATTATCTTTTGCTTAATTGAGGTCAATAATTGTCCCAACTTTGGTCCCGGAGTAATTCCAGAATTAATCAAAAAGCGACCATCAATCGCGAGCTCTGCTGTCGACTTAATCGGTAAGGCAACATAGCGATCAACCAGAGCTTTAGAATTAACTGGTTGACCTAAAATATGAGCAACATCAATTGCATTTAACAAGATTTCTTTTCCTGCTTCAAAGAGCTCAAAATCGGTTGGTGTCCGTTCTGAAAGCAAATCAAACAAGGTAACAATTTTTTCAACCTCGCTAGTCATGGCATTTGAATTTTTCCAATCACGCATAAATTTCGTGATTTGTTTATTAGGAATTTTAAGCAAAATTATCACAATTGCCCAAAGACTAGTTTCCATATCCGGATTAAATTCTAAGCTGGGATAAATTGCTAGCAGGTCACTTTTACCGCAAAAATCGGGAACATCCTCACTTAATTGCGTATCTAAAAAGACCTGAAAAGCTTGCCGTGAATGTGGTCCAATACCCATCTTAACAAATTCATCACGAATCCGTTCTACCGAGATTTTTTGTAAGAGCTGGTGGTTATCCTTAACTGCCTGCTCTGTTTTTGTTTCTAAGTCAAATTGCAGCTGGCTCATGAACCGCACCGCACGCATCATTCGCAAGGCATCTTCGTTAAAGCGCTTTTCGGGATCGCCAACCGCCCTAATCACATGCTTTTGCAAATCACCTAGACCATCAAACAAATCAATAATTTCACCGCTCGTATTCATTGCCAAGGCATTGATTGTAAAGTCCCGCCGTTTAAGGTCTTCACTCAAATTTTGTACAAACGTCACATGATCAGGTCGGCGGAAGTCCTGATAGCCAGATTCGGTTCTAAAAGTAGTAATTTCATAACTTTCATTATCATACAGGACAGTCACGGTTCCATGCTTAATCCCAGTATCAATTGACCTATTAAACAGTTCCTTAACTTCTTCTGGATATGCACTAGTTGCAATATCAATATCATGGATATGCCGTCCTAGCAATAAATCACGAACAGAGCCACCAACAAAGTAGGCTTCAAAGCCTGCTTGTTCTAATGTTTTAAGAACGGGTAGCGCCGCCGTAAAGATCGCGGGTAATTCATTTATTTTCATCATTAATAATCAACTCATTTATCTTAATTTTTGTCAGTTAAATAAGCACCATTATTTTAATTTATAATAGTGTCACTGCATATTATAGCCTATTTACGAATCAAACACGACTTCTCTTGTATTATCTCGAAAAATTGCCAAACAAAAAAGGCCACATCATGGTCTTTTTGTGTTAAAAAATTTAATTAATCAGCTAATTGATTGTACAACTCCTGCATCTCGCCGTCTTCTGGCTCCAGCTTTAAATAGCGCTCTAACAGCTGCAAGACGATTTCAGTAGCATTAGCCTCAGTATTAAAGAAACGAATCATTTGCTTCAAAAAAGCGGGATTACCTTGAAATTCTGGATACGCCAGCAAGAACTCACTCTTGGCCTTATCGCTGTTATCCAAATTCTCATAAGAAAGGGCCATATTCCAGTGAGCTTGCGGCTCCAAATCACTTTCATCAAGCTTACTAAACAGTTTAAGATTAGCCTCGTTCTTATTTTCATGTAGGTAAAGATTAGACAATTGCAGCCGCAAATCGTTATTTTCCGGTTGAACCTTTAACCCCCGCGTCAATAGATCCTCAGCCGTCTTTAGGTCATTGAGATTAGCTGCTGCACGGGCACCCTTAGAATACAATATTGGGTCAAGTTCGTTATAAGCTAGTCCTGCCTGACTAGAACGCAAAACCTGCTCGTTATCATTTTTATGCTCATAGGCAGTAGCTAAGAGCGGATAAGCATTGACGTAATCCGGACTCTGATCAATTACGTCATTTAAATAAGTAATTGCCTGATCATCTTTATTAACATTAAGCATAATCAAAGCAGCTTGATACTTACTGTCAATATCTAAAATATCGCCGCTATGCTCTTCAATTACCTTGCTGGCTTCTTCATAACGGCCCAATTTAGCCAAGGTTTGAAACAGGCGGTCAGTTAAGTTAACTTCACTAATATTCTTGTGACGCGTTAATAAATCTTGGTACAAAGTCAAAGCTTGCTCATTATGGCCGCTCAGGTAATCTAATTCAGCCAAGCCAAACTTAATAACATCTTCGTCTGGAGCTAATTTAGCCGCCTTCAGCAGCTTGCTATGAGCTGTCTCAAGCAAACCGTTAGTTTGATAATAATCAGCTTGAACTAACAAACTATCCAGGTAGGCAGAAGAAGCTTCATCAATGTTATATAGCAATGACAGACCATCATCTTCTTCGCCATCATTTAACAAAATTTCAGCTAAGTAGACTTTAAATAAGTCTTCCTTTGGAAATTGGGCAATCAAGCTCCGATAAACTTCTTTAGATAAGTTAGTAAAGCCTAAGCCCGTTAAATTTTCAGCCAAAGATGCCAAGACTTCTGGGTCATCGTTATCCAAGGCCTTTTTAAGTAAGACTTTTTCCTGTGAAAAATCTTGTCTTTCAATTGAATCAAGTAGTTGTTCAGAATACATTTAGTCCCTCCATTACTCCTAATTATGCCATAAAATCAGCCTAACAAAAAATATCCCGAATTATTTACACCAATCAAAAAAGATGGCAACAATCACGTTGCCATCTTTTAGGGTAAAACTATTAAACTATTTAACAGCTTCTTTAAGAGCCTTACCAGGTCTAAATGCAGGAACCTTACTTGCTGGGATTTTAATTTCATCACCAGTTTGTGGGTTACGACCCTTACGGGCTGCACGTTCACGAACTTCAAAAGTACCAAAACCAATCAATTGAACTTTGTTACCCTTTGCAAGATCATCTTGGATTGAGCTGAAAATTGCATCAACAGCAGTAGCTGCGTCTTTCTTAGTTAATTTAGTTCTTGAAGCTACTTCAGAAACTAATTCTGCTTTATTTGCCATCTGGACTTCACCTCCCAAAATTTGGATCCACTTAACTAAATCCAAAGCCTATTCTTCAAACTGAAGAACGAGAAATAATGATTTTGATTCAATCACTGTTTCTATGACCCAAAATAGCACAAAAGCCTTAGTACAACAAGCTTTTTTGCTAAAAAGATTAATTTTTATGCATTTGCAATATACAAAATTACTTTCGCTTACGAGCAATTATTTTAATTGGTGTTCCCGTAAAATCAAAATTTTCTCTTAATTGATTTACTAAGAAACGTTGATAAGAAAAGTGCATCAATTCCGCATCATTAACAAAGACCACAAACGTTGGCGGGTTAGTCGAAACTTGAGTCATATAGTAAACCCTTAAACGTTTACCCTTAATCATCGGTGTTGGTACTAGTTTACTTGCTTCTAACAATAAATCATTGAGCACGCTAGACTGAATCCGTTGAGTTTGGTTTTGGTAGACCTGCTTAACCATTTTGGGAATTTGGTCAAGTCGTTGACCTGTTTTAGCAGAAACAAATAAAATCGGCGCATAATCGAGATACTGAAATTCTTGCCGAATTGTCTGCTCAAATTCTTTGGCGCTAGTGCTATTTTTCTTTGGCAAATCCCACTTATTTACAATAATAATTATGCCGCGACCAGCATCGTGGGCATAGCCCGCAACGTGCTTATCTTGCTCACGAATCCCGGTACTGGCATCTAATACAAGGCAGACAACATCTGAGTGCTCAATTGCCCCCATTGCCCGCATAACAGAATACTTTTCCGTCTTTTCGTAAACTTTGCCGCGGCGTCTGATGCCAGCAGTATCCACAATTCGGAATTTAGTACCATCTTCTGAAACAAATGGACTATCAACGGCATCACGGGTCGTTCCTTCCTCATTATTGACGATAACCCGTTTTTCACCAACTAATTGATTAACAATTGATGATTTGCCAACGTTTGGACGACCAATAACACTAAAAGAAATTTGATCGTCATCCTTTTTATCTAAGTCTTTTGGCAATTCACTGACAATCCGGTCAAGTAAGTCACCGATACCAGTACCGTGAACACTAGATACAGGAATCGGATCACCAAATCCTAAACTATAAAAGTCATAAATATCTGCTCGCTGTTCGGGATTATCAGCCTTATTTACAGCCAAGATAACTGGCTTTTTGGTACGGTAAAGTAATTGTGCAATCCGCTCATCTAAATCCGTTAAATGATTAGCGACACTAGTTAAAATTACAATTACATCAGCTTCATCAATCGCGATTTCTGCTTGCGCACGAATTTCATCTTCAATGCGCCCGTTTTCCCATGTAATACCACCAGTATCAATTAGGTCAAACTTTTGCCCCATCCATTCAGCTTGGGCATAATTACGGTCACGAGTTACGCCTGGCTTATCTTCAACAATTGCCAAACGCTCATTAATAATCCGGTTGAAAAGCGTTGATTTACCAACATTTGGTTGGCCAACGATTGCCACTACTGGTAAAACCATCTTTCAGCCTCCTTTATAATATAAAATAAAAAAAGCCGGCTATTCAGTCGGCTTTTTTATTATGATTAACGACGGTCCTTTAATTGGTCACCAATAATGTCACCTAAAGCGAAACCGCTGTCTTCGTTGTTCATGTACTTCTTGTTAACAGAGTTGTTTCTGTTGTTGTATGAACTGTGTGAACGAGAACCTTCATTGTCAGAGCCTTTAGAATCAGCTGCCTTCATTGAAAGTGAAATCCGACGTTCACTTGGGTCAATGTTCAAAACCTTAACCTTAACAGTTTGGCCAACTTCCAAAACATCACTAGGTTTGTCCACGTGCTTGTATGAAATTTCTGAAACGTGAACTAAGCCTTGAATACCATCAGCAACTTCAACGAAAGCACCGAAGTTAGTCAATGACTTAACTTCACCTTCAAAGATGTCACCTTCATGTAATTCTGAAGTAGCTTGTTCAAATGGAGAAGGTTCTGTTTGTTTGATTGAAAGGGAGATGCGATGTCTGTCATCATCAATACCAATAACTTTGACCTTAACATCTTGACCAGCCTTTAATACATCGCTAGGCTTATCAACGTGCTTGTATGAAATTTCTGAGATGTGAACTAAACCGTCAACACCACCAACATCAACAAAGGCACCAAAGTTAGTCAAACGAGAAACTTTACCTTCAACAACATCACCAACAACTAATTGTGATGCTACTTTATCAAAGGCTTCTTCACGTTCTTCTTCGATTAAATCCTTGTGTGAAAGAATCAAACGATTCTTACCTGGATCAATTTCGGTAATCTTAAGTTTCATTGTCTTACCAATGTAAGGCTTAAGATCAGAAACATAACGATTAGAAATAAGTGAAGCTGGCAAAAATCCTCTAGTACCAACATCAACTAATAAACCACCACGAACAGAAGCTGTGACAGTACCTTCGATAGTTTTACCTGCTTCGAAGTCCTTTTGTAATTCGTCATAAGCTTCTCTTTCCTTAAGACGAGTTACTGAGAAGAAGAACTCACCGTTTTCCTTGTCGCCGCCGGCTTTTCTCAAAACTAAAGCCTTAAGTTTGTCACCTGGCTTAACAAGGTCACGTAAATCGGCGTTGCGGTCTGAAGTGAATTCACGACGTGGGATTACACCTTCGACACCAGCGTTTTCAACACCGACATCGATTTGGCCGTCTTCAACGTCTAATACTTCTACATCGACGATATCTCCGACCTCAACTCCTTGCATTTGTTTCAATGCATCTAAAAATTGATTACTGTTTTCTGACATTATTTACCTCCCAATATCATAATCTAATTCTAAATGAAAGTGAGATATTTTTCTACTGTTTTAACCCCTTTTTTATAGTTTTTTTTGACTTTTTTTTATTTCGGCTAAAATTGCAGCTACTACTTGGTCAATTGACAGCGATGTTGTGTCAATTTCAACTGCGTCTGCTGCCTTCTTTAAAGGGGAAACTTCACGATGTGAATCTTTATAGTCGCGACTGGCAATATCCTGTTCAATTTCAGCAACGGTCTTATCAGACTTAATACCACGTTCTTGCAAGTCAAGCATTCGCCGCTTAGCTCTAGATGCTGGGGTAGCTACTAAAAAGATTTTAACTTCGGCATTAGGTAGCACTGTTGTTCCAATATCACGGCCATCCATAATCACATTGACCTTACCAGCCATTTGCCGCTGTAAACTGACCATTTTAGCCCGCACACCAGCTAAAGCAGATACTTGTGATACATTAGCAGAAATTTCAGGCGTCCGAATTTCTTGAGAAATATCTTGGCTGCCGGCAAATACTTTTTGCTCACCATCAATAACTTTAAGTTCAATTCCAACTTGGTCAATTGCCGTTAAAATTCCAGCTTCATCCCCATAATCAAGGTGCTGCTCTCTGGCAATTACCGTACATGCGCGATACATCGCTCCAGTATCGATATAAATAAAATCTAATTTTTGCGCAATAATTTTTGCGACTGTACTTTTGCCAGCTGAAGCTGGTCCATCAATTGCTACTTGCATTCAATCAAAAAGGGACACACAGTCCCTCTCCCTTCTCAATAATTATTTTAATTTAAGTGTTTGTCCGGCGTTCACATGTCCATCATCATCAAGATTATTAAGCTTGGTTAATACTTTCGACGAAACATTTTTCTTTTGGGCAATACTATTTAAAGTATCACCATCTTGAACAACATACTTATTTGACTTTCGTTTGGTCGTCTTTTTCTTAGCTTTAACCTTAACTGAAGTTTTAGCCTTTTTGTGTTTAGACTTAGCTGATTGCTTTTGCTTCACACTCTTAACTGACTTTTTAGTCGTTTTTTGTAATTCAACAGCCTGCTCTTTAGTCTGACTACTTGAAGCCAAGTGATGAACAATAGGAACAAGAGCAATCATTACAATGACTAGCAGTGCCAGAGTTATCAGCCAGCCTTTAGAATGCGACTTATAAATTGTGGTCCTCGATTCACTTGGACGTGCATAATGCTTATATGGTTTTTCCTGTTTCTGATTCATCAAAATACCTCGATTCACCTAACTTGTTTAATTTTAGCATATTTACCAGTCTTTTTGGATAAAAAAATCGGCCATTTACATGACCGATTTTTAAAAAACTAGCTTTTTAAATTAAAATTCTTTTGAACAAAAGGTTTTAAATTACGTAAGACTGCTTCAAACAATAGGTAAACAACAATACTATTGATTAATCCCTTTAAGAGGTTAAACGGAACAATTATGCCAAAAATATATGTCCCCATTGATGGAATATGCAGTAATTGTCCTAAGTATACCTTTTCGGTAAAGCCTAATAAACCGGAATACCCGTGAATTGCCGGCAGGTTAGGTACTGTTGTTACGGCATACATAGGTGTCAAAATCAAAGCGTTCAGAGTTGCTAAAATTACTGCCATCGCAAGTGTTCCGCAAATTAAACCAATAATTGGCTTAACATGACGCTTCATGCCGCTAGTTTCATCACGCTTCACGTGTCTAGTAACAAAATAGAATGGCAATGCATAACAAATTGAGGCGATTAAAGCTGCTAATTGCCCAACGATACTTGGCAGGCTAAAGCCACTATAAATTAAACTTAACAACATTCTGATAATCGCAATGAAAATCCCCGGCCAAATGCCAAACAGAAACATCCCGATTGTAATAATGACATCCGAAAAATCAAATTTTAAAAAACTCGCATTTGGTAAAATAGGAATCCCTGTAAATTTAATAATGACAAATGATACTGCACCTAACATCGCACATGCGATTAATAATGCTAAATTACTCGTATTCTTACTCTTCAAAAAACTTACCTCCAAACAAGAATAGGTCTGTTGCTCCCCAGCAACAGACCTATTAAAAGTAAGCGTTTTTAATTTACTTTTCTTTTAGTTTAGTCTGTCTTCTTTCATCTAGACTCTAACTATCGGTATCTCAAAAGATTCCACCACTTACGTGGGTCGTGGACTTGCACCACCGGTCGGGATTTTCACCCTGCCATGAAGACAACAAACTCTGTATTTATTTCTATCAATATATTAGTCCACACGCTTTAATCTGTCAACTTCTTCGTGAGTTAATTCGCGATATTTGCCAGATACAAGCCCATCAAGTGTTAAGAACGAATATTTTTCTCGAGCTAACTTTTCAACCTGATGATTAACTGCCTTGAACATGTTCTTAACTTGGTGGTAGTGACCCTCATGAATTGTTAATTGAACAATTTGACGGTTACGCTTCTTGTCTGTGCGAATAACTTTTACCTTAGCCGGAGCACTCTTGTGGTGGTCAAATTCAACTCCGCGCGCTAACTTTTTGCTTTCCTCAGGTAGTAACTGACCTTCAATGCGGGCAACATAAACCTTAGCTACCTTATTGCGCGGGTGCATCAATAAATTAGCCAGTTCACCATCGTTAGTCATTAATAATAAGCCTGACGTATCATAATCCAGCCGTCCCACTGGATATAAACGGTATGGTAAATCACTAAAATAATCAACCACAGTCTTTCTACCCTTATCATCACTAGCTGTTGAAATAACCCCGCGTGGTTTATAAAACAAGTAAGTGTGCAGGCTTTCACGCTCGATTGGTTCACCATCAACCGTAATGTTACTGAAAGTTTCTACTTTAGTACCAAGCTTGGTAACAATTTCACCATCTACCGTGACGCGACCCTCCGTAATCATTTTTTCAGCCTTACGCCTTGAGGCAATTCCTGCTTCAGCAATTACTTTTTGTAAACGTTGTAACGTCATTATTTTTCTCCCTTTTGCATGCTAGCCAAGTTTTTATCAGCCTGACCCTTAGCCGCAAATAAATCTATTTCGCCATCGGCATTAATACTATCATCTTCAAAATCCTCAATTAACGGTAAATCTGCTAAACTTTGATAACCAAAATATTGCAAGAAGTAGTCGCTAGTGACATATAAGTTAGGATGACCTGGTGCTTCTTTTTTTCCGTTAACCTTAACCAGTCCGCGCCAAATTAAGGTCTGCAATGCACCAGACGAATTAACACCGCGAATATCATCAATTTCAACTCGGGTAATTGGCTGGCGATAAGCAACAATTGCCAAAATCTCTAAAGCTGATTGACTTAATGTTTTAGTTAAATCTTTTTGAAAATAGCCCTCTATCGTTTTAGCAACCTCAGGACGAGTTGTTAATTTATAATTTTGGTTAATATGCAGTAGCTGCAGTCCCGAATCGTGATTTTCTTGCAGCTTATCAGCCAAATCTTTAGTTAATTCGCGTAAAGCTGACTGACCTACTGCTAATAATTCACATAAATTATCACCAGCAATTCCGTTATCACCTGCCACATATAGCAAGGCTTCTAATTGCGCAATCTTACTTGGCATCGACATCAATTCCCTCTAATTCTAAGTCGCCATATGTTCGTGCTTGACTAACCTTGATTTTTTGCTTTTTGCATAATTCCAGTAATGCTAAAAATAAGCCAATTATATCTGACAAGCTATGCATTTGGTCACTGCATGCAAAAAAGCTGACCTTTTTGCGACCGGCTGTTTTTTCCTGCAAAAAATTAATCATTTCTGTAATCGGTGTTTCCTTCACTTTTACTGATGCAATGTCGGGCTGTCTAATTTTGAGCCGCTGCAATACAGCAATGAAAGTATTGGTTAATTCAGTGGCTGTAATCTGACCACTTGGAAGTGGCTGTACCTTCTTAGTCTGCGGGATACTTTCTTCTTTAGCCGCAGTAATTGGTACCATTTCGTTGCGCTTCTTAAAATATGCCGAGATCTTTTTAAAGACTGAATACTGCACCAATTGTTGCACTAACTCTTCTCTTGGATCATCTTCAGGTTCATCCGCGACAAAATCATTTTGAGGCAACAATGACTGCGACTTAATTCGTAAGAGTGTTGATGACATTACAAAATACTCACCGGCAATTTGTAAGTTTAATTGTTGCATTTGCTGCAAATAAGCTAAATATTGACTTGTAATTTGGGCAATCGGAATATCATAAATGTCAATTTTTTGTGACTTAATTAAGTGCAGCAGTAAATCTAGCGGTCCTTCAAAATTAGGTAGTTCTAAAGTTAAATTATCACTCATGATTTTTATTTTCTATTAAATATTTAAGTAAATAAGTCCATTCCGGCAAAGCCGTTACCTTCTTCTTGGGATTAGTGGCTGCTAATTCGCGAACTGCCGCTGATTCGTATTTGATATCGCGATAATCTGGCGCAAATGACAAATAGCGAATAACAATAAAATTGGCATCATTTTGCGTGCCAATAACCCCGACAAAATTAGCATCATTTTCGCGATATAGGTAAAGCTGAAACTCCGAACCATTTTTATTCAAATTTATTTCATCTTTCAAATTGGCAAGATTTTTAAAATCAGGTAGATAAGATAGCAGTCCCATTGCCACCTTTTCTTTGTCGCTTTTACATTCAATTAACATTTAATCACCTAAGTTCGTGGATGTGTTTTGGCATAGACTTGTAAAATATGCTTTTGTGATAAATTGGTATAAATTTGGGTAGTACTGATATCAGAATGACCCAAAATTTCCTGTACAACCCGTAAATCAGCGCCATTTTCAAGCAAATGAGTCGCAAAAGTATGACGTAACGTATGTGGCGTCACATCTTTAGTTATCCCAGCCATCTGGCAATAACGTTTAATAATCTGCCAAACAGCTTGCCGCGTTAATGACCCGCCACGATTATTAAGAAAAATATAATCGCTGGCCTTACCAGTTTTTAAAAGTAATGGTTCACGGACCTTAGTCTGATAACTTTCAATCCACGAAATCGCAACCGTACTAATCGGAATTAGGCGCTCCTTAGAACCTTTACCTAAAACCTTTAGTAGTTTTAATTCCTCATGCAAATCATCAAATTTCAAATTAATCAATTCACTAACCCGAATTCCCGTCGCATAAAGCGTCTCAAGCAAAGCCCGATCACGTAGCCCTAGCTTTTGGTGAACATCTGGTTGTGCTAAAAGACGTTCAACTTCATCAACAGTCAGAGCTACTGGCAAACGGTGCTCCTTTTTGGGTGGGTCAATTTCCAGCATAGGATTTAATTTTTGAATGTTCTGCCGTGCTAACCACTGGTAGAACTTGCGTAAACTTGAGATCATCCGGCTAATCGAACTGGTAGCCTTGTTTAAATCGCGCTGCTGTGCCAAAAAGGCATCAATATCTAATGCCTTAGTTGGCCAAGACGTGAAGTTTTCTTGCGTTAAAAAAGTAAGAAATTCCGTTAAGTCTTGGCGGTATGCTGTAATCGTATTCGCACTCAGCCCCCGTTCAATTTGACTATAACGTAGATAATCTTCAATCTGTTCCTGCAATTTACTCATTTTGGTCATCATTTGGATCGTTGACGAGGCTGATTGTTCCGCTAACCTTGTCTTCAGTAATATATCTTCCCTTTAACAGGTGACCCAAAGCACGTTTAAAAGCAGACTTGGAAATACCAAAATAATTCTTAATTTCTTGAGCATCGGACTTATCGTAAAAAGGTAAGGTTTTCGTCTTCATTCGGCGTAAACTCATCAAGACCATCTGCGCATCATCGTCAATTTCTTCAAAAGCCCGCGGTAAACTACTCAAATTAAGCCGGCCATACTGACTAATGCCAACAACGCGTCCTTTAAATTGTTCACCTAACCGAAGTGGGCGCGCCATCTGTGAAGAATGAACAAACCCCAAGTAATATTCCTTAGTAATTACAAAGGCTCCTAATTCCCGACTAGCATAAACCGTACCGAAGATATTTTTATTTTCCATATCATTAGGAAAATGCGCGGATAATTGTTCAAAAATATTTTCATCAGCCAATTTTGCCCAAATCCGGTCTTTTTCATCAGTTATCAAATGAACTAACAGCTGATCATCTTTGCGTGGCCAGCGATCTTTATCAAAAGGAAGGTCATCAACTGATAAAACCACATCTTTATCCGGCAGCCCAATATCAATAAAAACACCTAAGTTGTACTTAACTTCAGTGACCTTGCCCCAGCCATACTGATCTTTTTGCGCGAATGGTAAAAACTGTGTCATTTCACGATTGTGCTGCTTATCATCATACAAAAAGCCGCGAACTTCATCACCAATTTTGGGTGTTTCCTCTTGGGTAATTTCCTTACGCTTTAATTCATAAGTAATGCCATCAATTTGCACGTAATATGCGTCTTCATTTTGATCAATTACTTTGCCTGTTTCAATCGTGCCTAACATAGTCACTTCTCCTAATTTTACATAATTCTGTCTTTATTAAGTATAAAAGAAAATGATGCAAAATAAAATAGCCAGCACTCAAGCTGACTATTTTATTTAATTTTAGCATTAATTACAGGTTAGAAATTTCACCTTGGTAAATGGCACCGCGCCGTGCATCAACCGTAATGGTGATACCGCTGGCAATCTTTTCTGTTGCGTCAGTAACCCCAACGACAACTGGAATGCCAAGTGACAGACCAACAACAGCGGCATGTGAAGTCAATCCAGATGCTTCAACTACTAAACCAGATGCCTTTTTAATTGCTGGCATGTAATCAGGATCCGTAGTCTTAGCAACTAAAATGTCGCCTTCCTTAACCTTGCTGTTAGCTTCTTCAGCACTATTTGCGACAACTGTCTTACCAACAACAGAGCCGTTACCAACACCTAGACCTTGAGCTAACTTGTTACCGATAATTTGTAATTTCATCAAGTTGGTTGTACCTGAATCACCAACTGGAACACCAGCAACGATAATTACCAAGTCACCATCTTTAACGTAACCTTGTTCCTTAGCAACTTTAGCAGCAACTGCGAACATATCATCAGTTGATGTTGGCTTTTCAGTCAATAATGGTTGGACGCCCCAAGTAATGCCTAATGAGTGTTCGATCTTTTCATCAAAAGTCAAAGCCAAGATATCAGCGTTTGGCCGGTATTTCGAAATCATTCTAGCAGTATAGCCTGAGTTAGTTGCCGTAATAATTGTCTTAACACCCAATTCTTGAGCAGTCCGAACAACTGATTCACCGATTGCTTCAGTTACGTTTGAACCCTTGTATTCTTCAAAACGTTGTAAAGCCAAAGTATTACGCTTAAGTAATTGTTCTTCGGTTCTTTCATCAATTTCTGCCATTGCCTTAACGGCTTTAACTGGGTACAAACCATTAGCAGATTCACCAGAAAGCATGGTGGCATCAGTACCATCAAGAACAGCGTTAGCTACGTCTGAAACTTCAGCACGAGTTGGACGTGGATTTTCTTGCATTGAGTCAAGCATTTGGGTAGCAGTAATAACCGGCTTACCGAGTGCATTAGCACGTCTAATTAAATCTTTTTGAACAAATGGAACATCGATAAATGGAATTTCAACACCCATGTCACCACGAGCAACCATTAAACCGTCTGAAACTTGCAAAATTTCATCGACATTGTCGATACCTTCTTGAGATTCAATCTTAGGGTAAATTTTGACGTAGTCACAGTCAGCATCTTCACACAATTTACGAATGTCTAAAATGTCTTGAGCTTTACGAGCAAAAGAAGCAGCAATAAAGTTAATGCCATGCTTTAGACCGAATTTAATATCGTCAGCATCTTTTTCAGTAATTCCTGGAAGCCGAATTTCAACACCAGGTGCGTTAACACCCTTCTTTGAGCCGATTACACCGGTATTTTGTGCTTCACAGACTAATTCATGATGTTCATCATCCTTATCGGTAATCAATAAGTCAACTAAACCATCATCAATTAAAACGTGTCCACCAATATGAGTATCATCGTAAAGACCTGCATAAGTAACGTGAATCTTATTCTTATTACCTTCTTGGGAATCATCCATTGAAACACGGATAACATCGCCAGTGTTAATAGTAAACTTGCCGCCTTCTTGGTCAGTGGTTCTGATTTCAGCACCCTTAGTATCCAAACAAATACCAAGTACTAAGCCAGTTTCTTTTTCAACTTGACGAACCATCTTCATCCGTGAAAGGTGTTCTGCATGGTCACCGTGCGAGAAGTTAAACCGGAATACATTTGCACCAGCTTTAGCTAAAGCTGTGATTGTTTCAATATCATTTGAAGCTGGCCCTAACGTACTAACAATTTTAGTTTTCTTCATTATGTAAAAATCTCCCCAAAAATCGGCTAATTACTTAGTCATTTCTTCATTTATATCTAGCAGTGTTTCATCACTGTGGTGTTTTTCATCAAACAAATCAAGGATGTCATGCGTACTTAACTCGTTATTCTCCATGCCGACAGCTAAACCGCCTTGACCATCAAGAAGTAACTTAACCGCATAATTACCCATCTTTGTGGCATTAATCCGGTCAATAACGCTCGGTGAACCGCCGCGTTGCATGTGACCGATAACATTAGCACGGGCATCAAAATTGCCATACTTTAAGAGTTCATTCTTAAAGTCATTGGCGTTCATCACACCCTCAGCTAACACAACAATACCATGGTCTTTACCGTCTGCAAAACCACGCTTGAGTGTTTCAGCAATTTTCTGAACGCTATATTCACGTTCAGGGATCACAATTGCATCAGCACCACTAGCTAGACCAACACGCATCGCAATATCGCCACAATCGCGGCCCATCACATTAACAATGAACACACGGTGGTGGCTGCTAGCAGTGTCGCGAATCTTGTCGATTGCTCGCATCGCAGTTGTACATGCAGTATCTAAGCCGATTGTATAATCAGTATACGGAATATCGTTATCAATTGTTCCCGGAAGACCAATTGAATTAATACCGAGACGAGTTAAGGCTAATGCACCATGATATGAACCGTCACCGCCGATAACGATAACAGTATCAATTCCATGCTTTTTTAGCTGCTCAACACCCTTTTGCTGCACTTCCTGTTGTGCAAATTCAGGGTAACGAGCACTATAAAGGAATGTGCCACCTAAACTTATTTTGTGGTCAACATCTTCCGCCGTAAGCGGAATAAAATCACCCGCAACTAACCCAGCAAAACCATAACGAATACCAACGACGCCGAGTCCGTGATGAATTGCGGTCTTGGTCACTGACCTTATAGCCGCGTTCATCCCGGGAGCATCCCCGCCACTGGTTAAAATACCAATTCGTTTCATGAATTCACCTCATCAAGATTTATTGTGTAATTTCTCACATCCATTAGATTCTAACATTTTTTTGGTAAAAAATCTCACAAAAAACGATTATTTTTCCCGCTTTAGCAGCCTTTTTAAATGGTAGCGCTACCAAAGCGTAATTGTTAAGGTTTGCGCAAAAAAATAATTTAGCCTTTAAAATTAATTGCCTTTAAATTGGTTAAAATATATTGTTTTTTACTTGAATCATAACGGTCATTTTGAATTCTAATCCCAAGCAAATAAACATTGCCTTCCTTGAGATTATCTTGCACTTTTTCATAAATATTAGGAAAAATCACAATTTCCTGCCGGCTGGTCGAATCAGCAAAACTGGCAAAAGCCATCGTGCTGCCTTTTTTTGTTCTAATTAACTTGAGGGTCATCAATTTACCCACAGCAATCCCCGTATCATTAATCGCAAAATCACTCAAAGATCGCGCGTTGAACTGTTCGGCATATTTTTGCGCAGCAACCAAAGGCGAGGTCATTGTTGAAAAGCCGAGTACCTCATTTTCCATTTCTGCTAGTTCTCCTTTAGTAGCTTCAGGAATTTCCTTAATTGGCACCCCGCCTAAACTTTCAGAAAGCGCTAAATTCTGCCCCGTTAATTGAACATTTTCAATAATTTCCTGACTGTTTGCCAATAGTTCCTTACGATTATGATACAAATGATCAAAACACCCAGCTTGAATTAACGCCTGAATAACCTTTACCTTAATAAATTTAACATCAATTCGCCGCAAAAAGTCATCAAGCGACGTAAATGGTTTCTCTTTCCTAAGCTGAATAATTTCTGTTAGTAAGTCTAACCGCACACCCTTAACCGCCTTTAAACTAACCAGAATTTTGCCCTTAATTACCTGGTAATCTAAGCCGCTATGATTAATATCGGGCGGTAAAATCTTAGTACCGGCTTCTTGGGCGCGCATCACGTAGTCACTTAGTTTAAGGCGGCTGCCGCTATTTGAATTAAGCATCGCTGCATAAAACTCAGCTGGATAATGAACTTTCAAATACGCTAGCCAGAAGGCAATCTTCGTATAAGCCACCGCGTGTGACCGGTTAAAGCCGTAATTGGCAAACTGTTCAATATAATTGTAAACACGCTCAGCGACTTCTTTAGCATGACCTTTTTTAACCGCGCCAGCAATAAACTTTGTCCGCTCCTGCTCAATAACATCCTGTTTCTTTTTAGACATTGCCCGCCGCAAAATATCGGCTTCACCTAAAGAAAAGCCTGCTAAAACTTGCGCCGTCTGCATAACTTGCTCTTGGTAGACCAAGATGCCATAAGTCGGCGCCAAAATTGTCTTAAGTGCTGGATCAGGGTAAGTAACCTTTTGCTTACCCTTTTTGCGGGCAATAAAGGTTTGAATATTTTGCATTGGACCCGGACGATAGAGCGCATTAACAGCTACTAAATCTTCAAAATTATCTGGATGTAATTCTCGCAATACCTGCCTAATCCCACCTGATTCAAATTGAAAAACCAGGTCAGTTTCTCCCTGTTGGAAGGCTTTCATTGTCTGAAAATCATCTAACGGAATTTGGTTAGGATCAATTTTTTTACCCTGGCGTGCAATTAACTCGAGAGTATCACCCAAAATGGTTAAATTACGCAAGCCTAAAAAGTCAATTTTTAATAGTCCCAGCGATTCAACATACTTCTTGGTTTGCTGAGTAACAGGAATTCCTAATTGTCCTGTTTGCAAACCAGAAATCCCGGCAATGGATTTATCACTAATTACTAGCCCAGCAGCATGAATTGAATAATGCCGCGGCAAGCCTTCTAAGCCGCTAGCTGTTTGAAACAATAATTTGTTTTTGACGCTGGCTCCAACTAACAACCGCATCTTCGTTGATTGCTGGTAGGCCTCCTGCAATGTAATCTTGCCCTTAGCAAAAGGCACACCGCTCGACCACTTATTTAATTCAGCTTCACTTAAGCCAAACACACGCCCTGTATCACGCAATACCTGCTTGGCAGCTAACGTCCCAAAGGTCAAAATCTGCGCTGCATGATCCATGCCATACTTTTGAAACATGTACTTAATCACATCATCACGGCGATTATCTGGAATGTCCAAATCAATATCCGGCATTTCATGCCTTGCCGGATTTAAAAAGCGTTCAAATAATAAATGATACTGAATAGGGTCAACTTCTGTAATCCGCAAAGAATAAGACACTAGTGACCCACAAGCTGACCCTCGCCCTGGACCAGTGGTAATCCCTGAGCGATGACAATAATTAATTACATCCCAGACAATTAAGAAATAGTCATTGAAGCCCATCTGGTCAATGACTCCCAATTCGTAATTAAGCTGCTTTTGATAATCGACTGGAACTTGGCGATTCAAAAATCGTTCCTGTAACCCTTTTTGAGCTAAATAATTTAAATATTCCTTCGACGTTGGGAATTTCTGCTGCTTATATTGCGGCAAAACTGGCGTGCGAAAAACCACCTTGGCATTGCAATCTTGGGCAATTTGCCAAGTATTAGCCAATGCCTCATCAAGATCCATTTCATGATAGCGACTGCTTAACTCTTGCGCTGAGGCTAAAAAATGCGACCCCTTTTGCTTAGCCAATGCTTCTGTATCTTGCAAAACAGTTCCTGATTTAATCGCCTGCAACGTCTTACGTAAGAACTGGTCATTAGGCTTTAGATAACGTGTATCTTCTACACTAACTAGAGGCAGCGAGAATTGTCTTGCCAAAGTTTGCACGTAAGCCAGATAATTCTCTTGATGCCGCGCGGCATATACACCCAAATATAGCGAGCTGGATTGCGGTACTAATTTGAGCAGCTGCCGAATAAAGTCATTTCCTAATTGCTCCTGCTGCTCTTGCAGGTGGACTAATTCACTATTATCATTAGCAGGTACAATTAAGATTAACTCACCTAAGTACTTGGTTAATTCAGTTAATGTTAAGATTTTTTGGTTAGTCCCGTTTTCAGTTAACAAGTTAATTGCACTCGATAACCGTAAAATATTACGATAACCAGCATCTGACTTTGCCAGCGCAATAAGATCATATTGGTGGGCACTGTCAATTAAGCCATTGAGCCGCAACTGCATTCCCAATAGCGGTTTAATCCCAATTTTTTGAGCTAATTCATAAAAATTAACCAATCCGTAAGTAAAATTAATGTCGGTTAGTGCAACAGCCTCATAGCCCTGATCTTTTGCCGTTTGCAGCAAATCATTAATTTTAGTGGGACTTTCCAGCAGCGTAAACGTGCTAATATTTTGTAATGCGGCGATTTTCATCTTTGAGAGCCACCTTTCTTCTAAAATTAGTATACCAAAAACTAACTTTTTAGTTTGAAAAAGCACATGAACTTTGCTAAAATTCTACTATGTATGAAAGAGGGTACTACTATGGGTCGTTATATCGTGACTATCTGTTGGAGCGTTATCTATATGTTAATCGTGGGCTTTATCGCTGCACCATTAACACAAAGCGTCTTTAATTTACAAGATGCCATCATTGTTGGCGTAATCTTCGGTATTTTATTTGCGGCAATCATACCAACAATTACCGCTCATTCAAGTAAAGATAAAAGTAATTTTACCAAGCTTAAATAATTTTGAATTTAAAAACCGCTAGCTGTTTTGGCTGGCGGTTTTTATATTTAATAAAAATGATAATTAGTTTGTGAATCAACTTTAACTTCATTACTTGTTAAAAATGCTTGAAACATTTGCACGTAATCTTTGTCAGAAATTTCAAGAATTTTATCAGGGCTATATTCAGGATAAAAGCCGCCCCCCATCACGCGATAATTGTTAACGGCCAAGTAATAAGTCTCTTCATCTTGAAGCGGGCGACCATTTAATTCCAGTTTGGTCAAACGCTGTCCTACTGGTCGTGCAATGTCTGCTTCGTAATTCACGGGATAAAAAACATCAAAGTTAAAGAGAAAGTCACGTTTTTCTGGTAAAAATGTCACTTTACCAGCAGCATCTTTAGTTAAAAATGCCAAGCTATGTTCAATCACATGACGTAATTCACGACCAGTTAATTTTACCTTACATAACTGGTTAGAATACGGATAATTAAGCACCACATCACGCATCGTGACCTGCTTGCCAAAGCCTTTAGCCGTCTCGCTCATTACCGCGGTTGCCGAAATATCGGCACCGGTAAAATGCAGCTGCATTGACTGCAATAGGTTAATAAATGGTGCCCCTTCTAGCCGCGCTCTAGTAGCATCCCCAATTGGTGCTGGCTTTTTTAATGTCGCAATTGGATTGTCCAACCAATTTTGCGTTGCCTGATCTAGCGGTTTAGTTAATTCCGTAATGGTCTGGTCTTCCGCGTAATCCTTAGTGGCAATCAATTCAGTTGTTATTGACGTAATTTTTTTAGTCGCTTCATCAATATCAAGTACGACCTTACCAACGGCTTCGCCGCGATAACCCGGCTGCACAATTGCCGTCTGCTTGACTACCAATTGCATTTTTTGGTGTTGGTGCCCAGTTAAAAAGACATCAACTTCAGGAATTTGCGTTAGGATTTGGTAACCCTCATTTTCACCATTATGCGGCATAAGTTCACTACCCGTCTGCGGATCATTTTCAAAGCCGCCATGATAAACAACTGCCAAAACATCAACTTGTGGTCGCAAAATTTGGGCATAATGCTTAACTTGTGCAAAAGCTGAAGTAAATTTTAAACCAGCAAGATGGTCATCCGGTTCCCAATGGGGAATGTATTGGGTCGTAATGCCAATTATGCCGACCTTAATTCCCTGCTTTTCAATTATGCGATAGGCTTGCCCAAATGCCGGTTCACCAGTTTGCTCATTTAAAATATTAGCATTCAACATTGGCGCTGTATTTTGCGCAAGATAATACTTCAAATAATCTTGACCATAATTAAAGTCATGGTTTCCTAAAACGCGGGCATCATAACCAATTGTATTATAACTAGCTGTATACTCTTTAAGGGCGATTTTTGTATCTGCAGCGTGGACATAAGACGCTAATGGCGCTCCCTGAAGACAGTCGCCCGCATCGGTAACAATCACGTTCTCAGCACCATATTTTGCCTGCTGCGCTTTAATGACGCTAGCAACCCGGCTTAAACCAAAGGGAGCCTTATAATTAGTGCTATCTTGATAATCTGTTGCCAACAAGTAACCGTGGATATCACTAGAATGTAAAAATACTAATTTCATAATCTTTCTCTCTATAATTTTCAGAAAATTTGGGCAAAAAAAAGACACCAAAATTTCGGTGTCTTTTAATTAGTTGTTGTCGCTAGCGCTAGTTTCGTTAACCACTTGACGACCCTTGTAATAACCTTTAGGTGAAACTCGGTGACTCAAACGGTATTCACCAGTAGTTGCATCATAATGCATTGCTGGAACAGCTAACTTGATATGGCCACGACGTGAACGTTTCTTTTGTTTAGAAGTATGTCTCTTAGGAACTGCCATTTAAATTGATCTCCTTTATTGTAGATTTAAGTTTTAGGACGCTAATAAAAGTGCCTAAATTACCTCACGTGTGTTAATGATACTATTGAATGATAAATAAATCAAGATTTATTAGCTTTTCTTACCTTGATTATGTTTATTTGAACCCCAGAACCAACCAATTAAAACACCAATAATTATCATAACTACTAATACAATAATTAACGGTAATTTAACGTCAAAGAAGCCAAAATTGATTGCCACTGGCTTAGTATTAAGCACAACGAAAATCACTGCCAACAGAATTAGAACTAAACTAAAAATTAATTTTACCTGTTGCCATTTACTTTTCATGTTAGGCCCTACTTTCTAGAAGCATACTTTAAAGATAGGTTATCACCAATAGTTGGGAACAAGTTATACAATTTAGCCAAAGCAGCTAAGCTAAGTGGTAAATTAAGCTCACGTTTATTACTGCCAAAGTAATGAACAACTTGCCAAGCAACATCATCAGGATCAAGCATGAACTTTTCTACACTTTGAGCATACTTACCGCTCTTATCAGCAATATTAAAGAAATTAGTGTAAACAGGTCCCGGATTAACGGTCATGACTTTGACACCAAATGGCTTTAATTCCAACCGTAAAACATTAGAAAACTGGATAACAGCGGCTTTGGAAGCACTATATGCGGCAGACTTAGCCGTTGGAATCTTACCCGCAACTGAACCCAAGTTAATGATTTGACCAGTTTTTTGCTCGATCATGACCCGACCAACTAGTCTGGTAAAATACATTAGTCCTAAGACATTAACTTGAAACATTGCTGCTGTTTCTCGCCGATCCGTATCAACGAATTGCTCAAACTTACCAAAGCCAGCACAGTTAACCAAATAATCAATGTGCTTGGTTACCTTGGTTATTTCCTTAAAAGTAGCGTCAATTTGGTCATTTTTTCCCATATCAGTAGCAAAAGTATAAGAAGCCGCACCCGAAAGTTCCCGCGCTTCAGCAGCAATTTGCTTAAGCTTATCCATGCTACGATTGCGAGCAATCAAAATGACTGTGGCTCCACGCCCAGCGCTCTCTAACGCAATTGAACGACCAATACCGCTGGAAGCACCAGTTACAACTACAACCTTATTTCTTAACGAATCACTCATTGTTTTCACCTTTCATTGGAATCTCTACTCGGTCAAAATCATTAGCCAAATTAGTATTCGGAAATACTTTTCGTGCCTGTTTTTCCAAATTCTTAGCTTTAGCGCCCAAATATCTTGCCGAAATATGGTTCAAATATAAACTTTGGACGCCATTATCGCGCGCAATTTTGGCTGCTTCAACCGCAGTCGAATGATAATATGAATGCGCTAAGTCAGCTTCATTGCCGGCAAATGTTGATTCATGGACTAAGACATCCGCATTCTGTGCTAATTTAGCAATTGTTGGTGTTGAACGAGTATCATAAATAACTGTTACTATTCTACCAGGTTTATCAGGACCGAGAAAGTCCTTACCGTCTAAAACAGTACCATCAGCTAGTGAAACTTTTTCACCATTCTTTAGTTTACCAAGTAATGGACCGTTTGGCACATTATATTGCGCTAATTTATCCATTAAAAGTTCACCTTGATGTGAATCCTCAACTACCCGATAACCAAAACTAGGTACGCGGTGAACTAATTTTTCAGCATAAACCTTAAAACCTTGTCCTTGATAGATTAAGCCGCCCTGGTCTAACACAACAAACTTAATTGGGTAAGTAACCTTAGTGCGTGATACTCGCAAAGCTGTACGCACAAACTGTTCCAGTCCACTTGGACCATAAATTGTCAAAGGTCCAACATCACCTTGAAAAGATCTAGTTGCAAGTAAGCCCGGCAGACCAAAAATGTGATCGCCATGATTATGCGAAATAAAAATCTTGGTTACCTTGCGTAAACGGATATTTGTCCGCAATATCTGGTGTTGCGTAGCTTCTCCAACATCAAATAACCAGATTTCATTTATTTCATCAAGCATCTTCAGTGCAATACTTGAAACATTACGCTTTTTGGACGGTTGGCCCGCTCCTGTACCTAGAAATTGTAATTCCATATCTTTCCCGTTCTAAAATCTTGCGTGCTTGACAATTGTCTTCGCAATCAAAACACTATAATACTTTGATCCTACTGGTGTTGGGTGTGTATTGTCCTGATAAAACCAGTTGGAATGCTTCTTTGAATAATTATACCAATCAATGATAATTAAATTCGGATATTTTTTGGCTGCCGTTTGCAGCAACTTATTAACCTGATTTTGCCATGGCTTAGTTGGCACGTGTGTATTAATCCAAAAGACCTGCGTCTTGGGTCCCATCTGCTTCATTAGCCGATCTAAGTCACGCATTGAAAATGGTCCATTAGTCCCAAGACCAATTAAAACGTTGTTGGCTAAGGCCTTTTGGGACTGATACTGATTAATTAATCCCGTAGCCACACTTAATTGGCGTGACACTGCAGCATCGATTACAGCCTTAGGCATCAATTGCGCAAGCGTATTGCTCGAACCTGCCATTACGGAATCACCAATTGCCGTTAACTGCACTTTTTGTGCTAATTGCAGGTCTAATTGTGAAATGCCATATTTTTTAAATGACCGGTTAACTGGATGACTTTTTGCGGTGCGTTGTGCCTCATTAACTAGTTTAGTCCTTTGCCGCGTTTTTTTCTTGGCTTTTTGCAATTTAGAAATTAAAATTTGATTATCTTTTTTCTGTTGTACTTGATTTATCCTAATCCGTGTAGCCAATTGCGACTTATTAAAATCTTGTGCTTTAACCGTCGGTGAAACTAAAATCCCCGTGGTACCAATTAAAAATATCAAACAGCTAACAATTGCTTGTAATTTAGTTAAATAATTTGTAGTTGACTTTTTAAACAAATGACTGCAATATTTTTTAAATTTTACCCACGTAGTTTTGCCCAGTGGCTGTTCAATTAAACGGTAGGAAATTTCACTTAACAGCAAAATCAAAACAATTTCAATTAACGGATACAGCAAAACATGATCCGCCATATTGGTTACTTTGTCTTCAAAGAAAATCATTACGGGAAATTGATAGAGATATATTCCGTAACTGCGTGAACCAATCCAGTTAAATAGTGGATTAGTCAGCCACTTATTCCAATGACTACCTGGGTGAGCAATAATTCCGACCAAAATAGCCGTGAATAACGTAAATAATAGCATCCCGCCATAATAAGGAAATGCCTGTTCTGGATTCATCTGGGGACTAAAGAACAACCAAATTAAACCGCATAATGATACTAAACCCACGCCGTCAAGCAGCCAAGTATCAACCTTAGTAACATTCTTACGTAACTTTTCCATTGGCCAGATTACTGCTAAAGCTGCACCTAACCCTAACGAAAAGAAGCGTGTATCTGTACCATAATAGATTCGATTAATGTCAACACCGCTATGATACATAATTGCCATCTCTAGCGCTGAAGCAATAGACACACCGAATAAAATCCAAAAACTTGTTTTTCGTTTCTTAGCAAACTTAACTAGTAAAAAAATTACGATTGGCCATAAAAGATAAAACTGACCGTTAATTGACATTGTCCATAAATGCGTAAACGGTGATTCATTAGTAGCAAACCGTTCAAAATAACTTTGACCATTTAAAATCTGCCAGAAATTATAAACATTCAGCAGGTTAGCTGCCACAACTTGTGCTAATTTAACTAGCAAATTACGTTGAAACAAAAAGATATAAGCTGCCGATAACCACAAAACAGCAATTAACGGCGGATATAATTTTTTAATCCGACCTAAATAAAATTTGCGTTGATCGTAATACCCTTGCTCGCGGTATGCCTTAAACATATGATCCGTGACTAGATATCCCGATAACACAAAAAAGATCGGCACCCCAAGATAACCGCCGACGAAAGTATTAGGATTGAGGTGATATAAAATCACGCCAATCACTGCCAATGCTCTAAGTCCAGAATATCCTGTAATAAACCGATTTTTTGTCATATTGTCAAACTTTTCTATTTAATGATTCTATTGGACAAATTCAAAATTGAATGTACCAATTATTACGTCGTCGCCGTCTACGGCTCCATTTTCGCGTAAAGCGTCATCAACGCCTAAATTCTTCAGCTTACGAGCTAACCGCATAACCCCATCGTGGTGGTCAATATTGGTACGTTCAACCAGCCGAAGCAAACTTTCACCTTTAATCTCAAAGACATGATCTTCAAGTTTTTCAATTGTAAACTCATTCTTTTTAGGAGCAGTAAACTTGTATTCCTTAGTTTCTTCAACCTGCTTAGGAGCTTCTTCAGCCTGACGCTTTTCAACTTCAGCAACCATCGTAGCAGTATCTTGCATCAAGACATCAACGCCTTGATGAGCTACACTTGAAATTGCATAAACAGGTTCTGTAATCCCTGCTGCCTGCAAGTTTTGCTTAAATTCAGCAAGCTTCTCATCTGAACCAGGAAGATCCATTTGTGAAGCAACAATTAATTCCTGCTTGTTTTCAAGATTATCATCATAAGTCAACAATTCTTTACGAATCGCCTTGTAATCAGCCATCGCATCACGACCATTAGCTGGATCCATTGAAACGAGGTGCAAAATAACTTTAGTTCGCTCAATATGGCGTAAAAATTGAATTCCCAAGCCAACACCTTGACTGGCACCCTCAATTAATCCGGGCAAGTCAGCCATTGAAAAGTCCCGACCATCAGGCAGGATCACCATGCCTAAATTAGGCGTTAACGTAGTAAACGAATAAGCTGCAATTTTTGGCTTAGCTTTAGTAACAACTGATAGTAAGGTCGACTTACCAACAGATGGAAAGCCAACTAACCCAACATCAGCTAATACCTTTAATTCCAGCCGCAAGATGCGATCTTCTCCCGGTTCGCCGTTTTCAGCAATTTCTGGTGCCGTGTTTACGCTTGTGGCAAAGTGAATATTGCCGCGTCCGCCGCGTCCGCCGCGTGCAACAACTAATTCCTGCTTGTTTTCGGTTAAATCACCAATTTCTTCATTGGTATCAAAGTCATAAACTGTTGTACCAATCGGGACCTTTAAGTATAAATCCTTTGCACCACGCCCATATTGGGACTTAATGCGTCCATTTTCACCGGATTCCGCTTTAAATTTTCGCCGATAACGAAAATCCATCAACGTTCTTAATCCGCTATCCGCAACAAAAATAATACTGCCGCCACGACCGCCGTCACCACCGGCTGGACCGCCATTTGGAACGTACTTTTCATGGCGGAAAGCAACCATGCCATCGCCGCCTTTACCGGCTTGGACTTCAATCTTAGTTTGATCGACAAATGTAGGCATGTCAATTCTCCTTCCGTCTCTTAAACTCTAATACATTACTATAACATAAAAACTACTGTTATCACCCGTTAACTTTACAATTACAGGGTTAACTTAATTGTTTGCGCTTGCGGCAGTGTTAAGCCCACAGCTCGCAATTCATCAATTGATGCTTCTTTAATCTTTTTAAGAGAACCGAACTGCCGCAACAATTTATTTCTACTCTTGGGACCAATTCCTTTAATCGAGTCTAATTTACTCGACAAAGCATTTTTGGCATGCGTTTTACGGTGAAAGGTAATCGCAAACCGGTGGACTTCATCTTGAATTCTAGTCATCAAGTAAAAGCCCTGTGATTTTGGATCAAGCGGAATCAGCTTTAGGGGTATGCCATTAATTGGATCACCAAAAAGCAAGTGGTTGGTGCGGTGCTTATCATCCTTAACCATTCCCGCAACCGGAATGTTCAGGTTTAATTCATTGCGCAATACGTCTTCACACGCTTCAACTTGGATTTGTCCCCCATCCATTAGGATTAGGTCGGGCATCTTCTGGTGTTCACGCAGCAGCCTGCCATAGCGGCGTCTAACAACTTCCCGCGTGTTTCTGACTTCATCGCCACCATTTTGGTGTTCGACTTCACCCTTGAGCTTATACTTCCGATAGGCATTTTTGTCAGGCTCACCATCTTTGAAGACAACTAACGCCGAGACAGGATCAGCTCCCTGAATATGTGAGTGGTCAAAACTTTCAATAACGTGGCCATAAGGCAACTCAAGTGACGCAAAAATTTCTTTTTGTGCCCCCTTAGTCTTGCGATTGCCTAGTTCTAACAACCTAAATTTATCGTCAAGCTTTAATTTAGCATTATCCTTAGCCATATCTAAAAGCGCTCGTTTTTGCCCGCGCTGCGGTGTTCTAACCGGTACAGCCAACACCTCGGCTAATGCTTCATTATCTAAACCTTGTGGTACCAATACTTCTTTGGGTAAAATTCGGTTCTTTTGCCCATAAAACTGCACGATAAACGATGCAAAAGTATCCTCTGGATCACTGGTATCAGTTAACGGATACATCCGCGTTTCACGACGTAGTAATTTAGCCTGCCGCAAGAAGAAAATCTGAATCGAAATCCAAGATTTATCAACATAAAAATTAAAAATATCGCGCTGCTTATTATCATTCGAGATAATTTTTTGCTTTTCAACGGTTTCTTCAATGTATTTCAACTGATCACGAATATCTGCTGCCCGTTCAAATTCAAGATTCTGTGATGCTTCCAGCATCTTTTGGTTCAAATCCTGCTTAACTGAAGCAATATCACCATTAAGAAAGCTTTTGATTTTCTTAATCTGAGCATCGTACGTTGCCTTAGGTACAGTCTTAAAACAAGCACCCAAGCACTGTCCCATATGATAATACAGACACGGGCGCCCTTCTTTACCATGACAATGCCTAAGGGGAAAAACTTTTTGAATAAATTTCAAAGTTGCCTGAGCCGCATAGACATTAGGATACGGACCAAAATAGTAACCGCCATCGCGGCGAACAATACTCGTTAACTTTGTCTGTGGGTCACGCTCATTGGTGATTTCAATGTAAGGATAACCTGTACCTTGTTTTAATTGCACATTATAATAAGGCTGATATTTTTTGATTAGCGTAATTTCTAATAAAAATGCTTCCTTGTCAGTCGACACCGTAATAATATCGTAATCACGGATTTCCCGTACTAATTCGGCGCGCCGACCAACTTGTTTACTTTTAAAATATGAGCGTACCCGATTTTTTAGATTTTTTGACTTACCGACATAAATAACTGTCCCATTAATGTCCTTCATTAAGTAACAGCCCGGCTGCGCGGGTAATAATTTCAATTTGTTTTCAATTAATTCTGTCGCCAAAAAATCACTCCCCCCAAAATGTATTATTAATTTTAACATAACTCAACTGAAATCGGTTTTATTCTAACTTCGCCATTAGCTTTACATAATTAAAATTATTTAAAATAATTTAATACTAGCTCTCGCCACCAAATTTTATTATAATGAGCTTAACGAAAGGATGATATTTATGGGCTTAACTTTTAAAAAACAAGATGAACTAGAAAGATTATTTGATAAGTTCGCAACTGTACCAGAAGATAAAAAGAAAAAATTAGGCAAAGACATTAAAAAGAAAACTAAAGACAAATAAAAATGACTCTAATCAGAGTCATTTTTATTTACTGTAAATGTTGTTCGATCCAGTCACTTAATTCTTTGACATGTATTCTTTTAACTGAGCTGTATGTCAGAACAGTAACATTGTCATAGGACAAATCCAGTGTCTTTTTCAAATTAGCAAGCACCTTATTAACTTGATTTTTTTTGACCTTATCAATTTTGGTACAAACCAATAGAATCGGTAAATTCAAGTATTGCGCATAATTATACATGGCAATATCGTCTTTAGTTGGTTCATGACGCGAATCAACTAAAATGATTAAGCCCCTCAAATTTTCTCGCGTTTCAAGATAATCCTGAATCATTTCACCGAATTGAGCTCGTTGCGATTTTGAAACTTTAGCATAGCCATAACCAGGAACATCGACTAGATAAAACTCCTCATTGACAATGTAAAAGTTCAAGGTTTGCGTTTTTCCCGGTTGTGATGAAGTCCTGGCAAGATTTTTTCGGTTTAACAGAGAATTAATCAGGCTTGACTTACCAACGTTAGATCGTCCCGCAAGTGCAATTTCAGGCAGATCATCTTTTGGATACTGGTCTTCACGAACGGCACTAATCGCATAATCACTGCTTCTAATGATCATTTGCGGTTACCTTCATTTCATCGTCTTCTACGTGGCGAGTTATTTTGGGCTCAGCATCATGTGTAATTACGTCCTTAGTAACTTCTACTTCTTCAATATCTGTTTCACTTGGCGTTTTATACATGATACCCATCATTGCATTTTCAATAATTGTCCGCAAACCGCGCGCGCCCATATTACGTTCAATGGCCATATCAGCAATTGCCTTTAATGCACCATCCGTGAACTTCAATTTTACTTGGTCAAGCGCTAATAACTTCGTATATTGCTTAACTAACGCATTCTTTGGTTCTGTCAAAATCCGGACTAGGTCGGAATTATTGAGCTTATCAAGCGTGGCGATAATTGGAATCCGACCAATAAATTCGGGAATCAAGCCGAACTTAACTAGGTCAGCAGTTGTCAAATGCTGCGTCCAGGCATCATCCTGCGCCTGATTAAGTTCATTTTCAGCACTAAAACCGATAATCTTTTTGCCTAAACGATTCTTAACAATTTGTTCAATACCATCAAAGGCACCACCAACAATAAACAAAATGTTAGTTGTGTCCATCTGGATCATCTCTTGTTGTGGGTGCTTACGTCCACCTTGTGGTGGAACGGAAGCAATAGTTCCCTCCAAGATTTTCAATAATGACTGCTGCACGCCTTCACCGGAAACATCACGCGTAATTGAAACATTTTCTGCTTTTTTAGAAATTTTATCAATTTCATCAATATAAATAATGCCGCGTTCTGCGCGATCAATGTCATAATCAGCGTTTTGCAATAATTTAAGTAAAATATTCTCGACATCTTCGCCAACATAACCTGCCTCAGTTAAGGTAGTTGCATCAGCGATTGCAAATGGCACATCCAAAATTCGCGCCAAAGTTTGGGCCAAATAGGTTTTACCAGAACCAGTTGGTCCAATTAAGGCAATATTTGATTTTTGTAGTTCCGTGGATGAGTCAACATCCATTTGACTAATTCGCTTGTAATGGTTGTAAACAGACACTGAAAGAACCTTTTTAGCTCGTTCCTGCCCAATCACGTATTGATCAAGTTGCTTCTTGATTTCCATTGGTTTTGGCAGGTCATGGGCTTTTTTTAGTGAGTCTGACTTTAACTCCTCGTCAATAATCTTTTTAGATAAATCAACACACTCATTACAGATATATACTCCGTTACCAGCAATCATCTTTTTAACTTGATCTTGTGTTTTACCACAAAAAGAGCATTTGATTTCTTCCTGATCAGTAAACTGTGTTGCCATACTATTCCTCCTGTAATCTACAAGAATAAGGTTATCATAAATTTTAAAAAGTACCAGAACTATTTGCTTGTAGAAAATAAAAAAGGTGGTTTATCACAAACCACCTTTTTTATTAGAAATTAAATTCTATTTTTTATTAGACTTGTCGTCTTCTTTAATCTTAGACTTAGCAACTTGTTTAGCGTTGTCAGCTACAAGATCGATGGCCTTGCGAACATTAATATCATGAGCAAGCATTTCATCTGTCAAAGTACCACGGACAGTCTTCTCATCCATATTGTATTCACTAGCAAGATCCTTGACTTCCTTGTCAATTTCTTCCTTTGAAGCTTTAAGATCTTCAGCCTTAACAATTGCTTCAAGAACTAAGTTAGTCTTAACTCTTTCTGCAGCGTCCTTGCTAAATTGAGCACGCAATTGATCCTCAGTTGTATTAGTTAACTTGTAGTAAGTTTGTGGACTAATACCTTGGCGTTGCATGTTACCCAAGTACTGGTTCATTTGGGTGTTAACGTCTTCTTGAAGCATTGCATCAGGAATTTCGTCAATTGTAGCGTTAGCCACAGCACCTTCAATAGCTGCTTGCTCAATAGCATCCTTAGCAGTATTTTCTTTTTGTTCCTTCAAGCTCTTCTTGATCTTATCTTTTAATTCATCAAGAGTTTCAACAGAATCATCAACATCCTTAGCAAATTCATCGTCTAATTTAGGCATTTGCTTTGACTTGATTTCATGAATCTTAGTTGCAAAGTGAGCTTCTTTACCAGCTAAGTCTTTAGCACCGTAGTTTTCTGGGAAGGTAACTACTACATCAACATCGTCACCAGCTTCGTGACCAATAAGTTGGTCTTCAAAGCCAGGGATAAACGTGTTAGAACCAAGTTCAAGTGAGTAATCGTCAGCAGAGCCACCATCAAAGGTCTTGCCGTCAATTGTACCCTTGTAGTCAATTGTTACAGTGTCGCCTTTTTCAGAAGCACCCTTCTTAAGAACAAGTTCAGCATTCTTTTCACGGTCTTTTTCAAGTTCAGCATCAATATCCTTAGCATAAACACGTGTGTTTTGCTTAGGTACTTCAATACCCTTGTAGTCGCCCAATTCAACTTCAGGTTCAACGGAAACAATAGCCTTCATTGTCCAATCCTTGTCAGCATCCATTGCCATAGGTTGAATTTGTGGTTGACCTACAGCAGCAATACCAGCTTCTTCAACAGCAGCTGAATATGCCTCTGGCAAAACAATGTTCAAAGCATTCTCATATAATGCTTCTTCACCATAGTATTGGTCAAAAATAACGCGAGAAACATGACCTTTTCTAAAGCCAGGAACACGCAAACTATTCTTTACTCTTTTAAAAGCTTGATCCAAGCCGCGCTTAACCTCAGCTTGAGAAATATCAAAAGTAAGTTCTCCGGCAGTCTTACCGGTCTTATTCCATTTTACAGACATTAATTAAATACCTCCAATGTCGAGTTCGATCGCTTTGTTGCGTACTAAATTATCTTACATTAAACGCGCGCAAAAAACAAATTTAGGCAAAAAAAATGTACTTCTATGAAGAAGTACATCTTTTTTAACTGTCTCTTTAGAAACTAGTCAAGAATTTCAGTAACCTGACCAGCACCAACAGTACGACCACCTTCACGGATAGTGAACTTAGTACCCTTTTCAATGGCAGCTGGTTTAATCAAAGTAACAGTAAATTCTGTGTTATCACCAGGCATAACCATTTCAGTACCTTCTGGCAATTCGATTTCACCAGTAATATCAGTGGTGTGGAAGTAGAATTGTGGACGGTAGTCTGAGAAGAATGGAGTATGACGTCCTCCTTCTTCCTTCTTCAAAACATAAACTTGACCCTTAAATTCTTTATGGGTTTGAATTGAGCCAGGTGCAGCCAAAACTTGTCCACGAACAACTTGATCACGGTCAATACCACGAAGCAATACACCAACGTTATCTCCGGCTTCACCCAAGTCTAAAGTCTTGTGGAACATTTCCAAACCAGTAACAACTGACTTAAGAACTTCTGGTACCAAACCAACGATTTCAACTTCGTCACCGGTCTTGATAGTACCACGGTCGATACGACCTGAAGCAACAGTACCACGACCAGTAATAGTGAAGACATCTTCAACTGGCATTAAGAATGGCTTGTCAGTTTGACGTTCTGGAGTTGGAATGTATTCGTCAACAGTGTCCATTAACTTCATGATAACGTCTTGTTGTTCCTTGTCACCTTGTAAAGCTTTCAAAGCTGAACCACGGATAACTGGAATATCATCACCAGGGTAATCGTATTCAGTTAACAAGTCACGAACTTCCATTTCAACCAAGTCGATCAATTCTGGGTCGTCAACTAAGTCAGTCTTGTTTAAGAAGACAACGATGTAGTTAACACCAACTTGACGAGCAAGCAAAATGTGTTCACGAGTTTGTGGCATAGGACCATCAGTTGCGGCAACAACTAAGATAGCACCATCCATTTGAGCAGCACCGGTAATCATGTTCTTGATGTAGTCGGCGTGACCCGGAGCGTCCATGTGAGCGTAGTGACGATTTTCAGTTTCGTACTCTACGTGGGCGGTATTGATAGTAATACCACGTTCCTTTTCTTCTGGCGCAGCATCGATTTCTGAATAATCTTCAGCCTTTGCTAAGCCTTTTTCTGATAAAACTTTAGTAATAGCCGCAGTTAAAGTGGTCTTACCATGGTCAACGTGACCGATAGTACCAATGTTTACGTGTGGCTTCGTTCTAACGTAATGTTCTTTTTCTGCCATTAAAATGACCCTCCTGTAATTTTGCAAGAAGTCCGTTGAGTAAGTAACGGATAATTCTCTGTTGAATATTGTACTACTTTCATTGGCAAATGCCTAGTATTTTAATGCATAGAGCCATGCCTAATGAAAACGTCCTTTGCTATTATACTAAATACTTTCAAAAAGTAAAGTCTTTTTATTCAAAATTATTTAGGTAAATTAGCATAAACTTGCTCAAACAGCTTACGGTGACCTCGACCATCGTGATGTTCAATATATGATGCAAGATCACTAGCAAAGCTGTCTGGCTCATCAACGTACTTAGCTAGTTTAGGATAAAGACTGCCTAAAATCAAGTTTACTTCACCCAAAACCGTTGGTAATTGATTAGGACGATGATAATATCGCGAGCCGATTGCTGAAATAATTTCGCGGTAAACTGTACCCTTTTCCAATAATTCAGTTTCTTGAGGGATAAATTCTTCATTTTGACCTAACACCAAAACGTGAATCTTATCCTTAACCCCAAGACGAACTAAATCTTCGCACAGAGCAATCCGCACGGCAAAGTTTAAGCTTGGATCCAGCAAAAGGCTTTGAGCAAAGTTAATAAAATTAGGTAAATCCAATTTGAACAACTGCTCATAATCAAACTGGGTAACCTGCTTTTTCTGCTTAAAATTTTGCATTACCTCTTGCTGCTGAGCTAGAGCAATTGGCGTAACAGTAATCTTAACCCTATTTTTACTTAAATTTTGGACTTCAAGCGCTTCAATCAAAAAATGATTTGCCTGTAAAATTTTACTGTACTCCGCAAAAATCGCTTGGTCAGAAAAAAGATCAGGTTCTTCTTTAATTAACGCAAAAGCAGCATACTCTTGCCCAGCTTTTAAGTATAAATCACAAAGACTGATTACTAATTCAGTTGTGCGACCACTGCGCAATGCTTCTTCTAAATATTGGATTCCCTGCTCAAAATCACCAGCTGCTGCGCTTTTTTGGGCTAAATTAATTAAATTTTGTTGACTCAGTGAAGTCATCTTTAGTCCTTTTGCCCAGCTTTTTGGTTCGACTTTTTATTTGTTGGCGCTTGTTGTTCAGCATCCTGCTTATTATTACGCTTTTGCATTGCTCGATGGCGATTTTGATTAACTTCCATCACAACTGGCAAGACAACAGGTCGACGATTAGTCTGCTTGTATAAGAACTTCTCAAGGTCATTACGGACATCTTGCTTAATCTCAGTCCAATCAAATTTTTTATGAGCAAAATTATTGTTGATAGTTTCCTTGATTAACTCAATGCTGTCATGCATTAGCTTACGATTAGCCTTAATATAGACAAATCCGCGGCTGGTAACCTGGGGCTCGGCAATAATCTTCTTCTTGCGGCGGTCAATTGTAACAACAGCAATAAAGATACCATCATCAGACAATACTTCTCGATCACGCAAAACGATATTGCCCACATCCCCGATACCTGAGCCGTCAATCATGGTATCCTCACCTGGTACTGGGTCAGTTAAGTACAATTTCTTTTGCTTGAAGTCGTAGCTCAAGCAGTCACCATTTTTGGTAATAAAAATATTTTCTTTCTTCAAGCCAGTTCTTATTGCTAAATCCTTATGGATTTCAAGCAGACGATATTCACCAATTACTGGGATTAAAAACTTTGGCTTTAAAGTATCAATTAATAGCTGCAAATCGCGGCCAGTCGCATGACCACTTGTATGTTTGGCATGTCCTAATTGGATTACAGTTCCTCCAGCACGGTAAACCATATCGCTTGTTTGAGCGAGTGTTGTTTCAACCGCGTGAGACGGTGTTGTCGAAATAAAGACCAAATCGCCCTGATGAATTGTAATCATGCTATGCCGATTTTGTGCCATTTTCTGTAAAGAATTAAGCGGCTCACCCATCTGACCGGTTTCTAAGATTACCGTCTTATTATCAGGAGTTGTCTTCAGGTCTTTGACCCGCATTAATAAGCCCTTAGGTGCCTTAAGATAGCCTAATTCCATTGCTGTTCGAGCAATCTTAGCCACGTCGCGGCCAGTTAATAAAACGCGTCTGCCAGTTCTTTGAGCGGCATTAAAAACTTCCTGCATTCTAATAATATTAGATGCCTTGGCAGCAACAATAATACGTCCCTCAGTATTACGAAAGACATTAGTAACGTAGTCACCAATACTTTGCTCAGAAACATTTGGTAACGATGCTTCCGCGTTTGACGAATCACTTAAAAGTGCTAAAACACCTTTTTGCGAAATTTCAGCGAGTCGATCCATATCAGTGCGATAATTCGGCGCTGCTGATGGGTCAAATTTGAAATCTCCCGTATAGACAACTTCACCGGCTGGAGTATGGACATCAATTCCTAATGAATCTGGAATCGAATGTGTTGTATGGAAAAACGAAATATTCGCATTCTTAAAATCAATTTCAGTTTCCGCATCAATTGTATGAAACAGACTATTCTTACAACGCTTGTTGACCCGCTTAACCTTGATCTTAGCGAGTTCAATCGTTAATTGTGAGCCAAATACCGGAATATCATAGTCTCGCAAAATATACGGTAAGGCACCGATAGAGTCAGCGTGTCCATGCGTCAAAAAGATGCCGACAACCTGATCGCCGTATTGCTCAAAAAAATCAAGATCCGGAATAACCAAATCGATTCCAAACAAAGAACTATCAGGATACTTCAGTCCTGCATCAAGGACAAAAATTTCATCATTGACTTGAACAGCGAACATGTCTTTTCCTTGTTCGCGGACGCCGCTCAAAATCATTATTTTAACTTGATCAGCCATTATACTTCCTTTTCTATTTCTATTCAGTTGTTATTTTATGGATCATAGCGATCACAACGTAAAAAGTATCTTTATTAATTTTAGCATAAAAAGTAATGATGACAAAAATAAAAAAGCCAGTTCGAAACGAGCTGACTTTTTTATCATATTTGCAATTAACGACGTAAACCTAACTTCTTGATTAATTCACGGTAACGATTAATATCGTTATCTTGTAAGTAACGAAGCAAGTTACGACGGTGACCAATCTTCTTCAGTAAACCAACGTAAGAATGGTGATCATGTGAGTGACTCTTCATGTGTTCAGTCAAGTTGTTGATATCTGTAGTCAAGATTGCAACTTGAACCTCAGTTGAGCCTGTATCGCCTTCGTGAGTTGCGTACTTCTTAATGATTTCGTCTTTTTCAGCTTTTGAAATTGCCATAATATTTTTTCACCTTTCACTAAAATAATTGCCGTTAACAACGTTAACCGTCAGGTGTGAGCGTGCAAACAGCGTTAACGGTTCACAACAATAGTATAATACAGATTATTTTTTTAAAAAGCAAGTATAAATTATCTTGCATCTGAGATTATTCTCCAGTATAATCAATTAAGTAAAATTACGATCAATGGAGGTGAATCTCATGCCACAAATCAAATCAGCTATTAAGCGTGTTAAAACTCAAGATGCTGCTAGAAAGCGTAACGCCGCTCAAATGAACCAGTTAAGAACTGCTGTTAAGAAGTTCAAGACTGCTCAAGCAGCCGGTGCTGAAGACGCCTCCGAATTACACATTGCTGCTGCTCGTGCTTTGGACAAGGCTGCTTCAAAGGGTCTTATTCATAAGAACAAGGCTAGCCGTGACAAGAGTCGTTTGGCTAAATTGGCTAAATAGTTAGCCCGATTTTTATTGACTAACAATTAAAAAGACAAGAATCATTTCGATTCTTGTCTTTTTTTATACATTCAAGATAAATAATTTTAGAAAATTATCTTCATGATACTGCCCGTTTTTATAATTAAAGTCCAGCTTAATTGCTTCTTCCAGCAGGCTCATTAATTTTTCAAGGGCTAGCCGATTATCCAACGCTAACTTTACGCGGTACGGATGCACGCCAAGTGCTTTTACAATCTGGGACTCACTTCTTCCCCGCTTTTGCAAAATTTTCGCAGCTAATATTAATTCTAATTGATTTTCAAAAACTGCTAACAACTGGATTGGATTACTCCCTTCACGCAATTGGTTATCAAGCCGGTTAATCGCTTCTTGATAGTTATGCTTTAATGCAGACTCCAAAATAGCAAAAACATTTTGTGCAAGCGACAAGTCGACATTTTGTACAATTTCCTGTTCAGTAATTTTTCCGTCAACTGCAATCATCTTCAGCTTATTATAATTACCTAAAATCGTATCCAATACCTGATCACTGCGCTGCAGTAATAATTGCAATCCCGTGCGCGAAATTTGGTAACCTTCAGCAGCAATTAAATTTTTAGTTACCGGCGCAACTTCATAAGTTTTAACCTTAGTTTCAACAACATTAAACTGCTGCAAGACGGTTTTAGTTAATTTTTTACGGCGGTCAACCTTGTCATATGACGCTACCAGCACAACAAGGTCATCCAACTGCTGCAGATTTGCAAAAATTTCTTGTAACTGATCCATCTGCTTCTGCATTTTTTTAGGCGCCTTGGTCGTTAAGAAGAATGGATTTTTGACCGTGATAATTTTTTGTTGGCTAAATAAGCTTGATTCGGTAAGGTCCGCGATTAATTCATCAATGCCTTCACTTTCGCAATCAACATTAACCCGTTCCAAGTCATTAAAGCGTTCCTCACGCGTATAAGAACGAGCTAGATAGTCATTTAAAAAGCTATCTTCACCTAAGATTAGTGTTTGCGGATTGCTGCTATTGGAATTTTTAAATAAAGAAAGTAATGTCATTTGTTATTCACCGTGATAAAACGTGTTAGTTTAGGCTTAGTTATACCATAAGTCCATGTAATCATACCACAGTCTTGGGTTGAAGCCCACGGTATATGTTGTGCTTGCAATGTCGCCAAAGTTTCTGGATGCGGGTGACCAAAACGATTATTACGACCAGCAGAAATAAAGACCATTGCTGGGTGTAATTTTTGCAAAAATTCTGGATTCGATGCTGTCCTGCTGCCATGATGTCCTAATTTAAAATAATCAGCATGGATGCCGTACCTCGCCATAATCTCTTGCTCGCCAGCCTGACCCAAGTCGCCGGTAAAGAGCCAACTTTTATGTGCCAATGTAAAGGTCAACGATAACGAATCATCATTTGTTCCTAATCCCGGTTTAAAAGGATAAACAATATGAAAAGTAACTGGTCCGCGAACCGTCATCCCTGCCAGCAATTGAACAATCTGCCCTTTAGTAATTCGCCCATTAATTCTTTTTTGAAAAGACGGATTATTAATTAATCCTTGCGCCATATACAACTTTTTAACTTTTACTTGTTCTAAAAGAGGACCCAAATCACCAACATGATCGGCATCCTGGTGCGAAACAAACAGACCATCAATTTGACTAATTCCCTCAGCTTTAAGCAGTGGAATGGTTATTTTATTGACTTGCGGCGTTAATTTTTTGTCACCAAAATTCAATTTGCCACCAACATCAATCATGTATACGCGGCGCCAGAGCGGTGTTGTAATTAAAATGCTGTCGCCCTGCCCAACATCAATAAAAGTTACTTGTCCAGTAAGCGGAAAGTGGATCATAAGTAGTAGCAATAGATAAGTTGTGCCAAGTCCAACTGTTAAATTGCGACTTAATTTAACTATTTGCCCGTCTTCATTAATATTAATTAATAAAGCCGCCGTTAAAATTAGCAAAAAGAGGCACTGCCACCAATTAATCTTACCAAAAGTCAACAAACCAATTTTAGTTGCCGATAATTTACCAATTATCTGTTCACCATAATTCAAAATATTCGCAAATATTTTAGACAGATACGGATGCCAGCTAAATACCACCAGATTAATAAATGTCAGCGGCATTACTACCCAATTAAAATACGGTACAATTAGCAAATTAAAAATGACCGTCAACAAGTTAAATTGAAAAAAATATACCAGTAACAAAGGAGTTAGCAACAAATTAAGTAGCACTGACTGTTTCAGGCTGGTCATTTTATTAGTCATCTCTAACCCTAAAGCCAATATGTAAGTTAAAATTGCCCCAACCCCCATCATCAATCGCGGATTAAGCAATAAATGCACTAGGCAAGTTAAACCTAACAAATCAAAATGTTTTATCTGCCAATTTTTGAAATCGAAAATTTTTCCTAAAAGATAGGTTAGACTGGCACGTACAAAACCTGCTTGACCACTACTCAAAAATACCCCAGCCACTAAGACAAGCAAGCAGCAGCCAAAAGTTTCTTCCTCGGTAAATTTTAGATAATAACAAAGTGTACTAATTACCAGCGCATAAATCCCAACGTGCAAGCCCGAAATGCTTAAAATGTGAATTACCCCTAGATCACGGTAATTATCTAAAATTTGCTGATTATCCTGGTTGGGATTTTCTCCCAATATCAATTCGCTACTAAAAAAGCCTAAAATACGGGGCATTTTTTTAAAGTAAGATTGTAATTTAAACCTTAAATAATGAAAATAATCGCCCCACCTGCCAGCTCCAATCTGCATTTGGCAACTTTTAAATTTAATCTGCTGCCAAATATTTTTACCAGCATAATATTGTCGCGAGTCAAATTGACCATAGTTAGTTGCTGGTTCAATCGGCTTAACATCACCTACTAAATTTGATAGATAAACTGGCTGACCTTGATTAAGCTGCCTAACCTGCTGCTTGGTTACCGTTCCTGAAACTAAAATTTGACCGGCTTTTACGTTACCGACACCAGACAGCCAGTCATCATCAACCTTAACTTGATCGGGATAGATTTTAATTACCACATTTTCTGACAATGCAAAATGCGCTTTATGGTTATGAAACGCAACATCAATTATCCCAACTACCAAAAATGCAACAACAAGCCACTTTAAGCGACCAAACTTTTTCAAAAGTAGACAGACTAAGTAACCTGCCAACAAAATACAAGTTAACTGTTGTAAATAACCGTGGCTCTGGTAAACGCCAAAACTTACATCAACGCCTAATAATGCCAGCAATAAGAAAAAACCGGGCGCTAATAATTCAGATTGCCAACTGATCTTTAAGCGCCGCAAAGGTTTTATCCCCAATTCCTGAAACTTGCTTCAAATCTTCAATCTTCTTAAAATTACCATTCTTTTGCCGGTAAGCAATAATCTGTTCTGCTTTCTTTTCCCCAATCCCATTAAGCTTTTGCAGTCCTTGAGCATCTGCTGTATTCAAATTGATTTTAGAATGGTCAGCGGTGGTTTCAGTAGTTGAACTGCTGGAATCATCTGCTGGGGCAACATTAGAACTGCCAGTTACCGAAGTCACAATTTCATTAGCCTTAATTTTTTCGCCTCGATAAGGAATATGAACCTTATCTTGATCCTGTAAAATCAAGGCACGATTAACCTGCTTTAATTCTGCATTATTCATAATGCCCCCAGCCGCTTCGATTAATTCCTGCAATCTTGCACCAGTATTTAAGGTATAGACGCCTTGATGCTTAACAGCTCCTGAAATGTCGCACGTTACGTTCTTAGGCTTTGCCGGCTCCGGCTCTTGTTTACTAACTTCAGTAGCCGTTTCTTTAGCTGGCATTCCTTTTTGCGCTGGATGTTGCTCCTCAGTAAATTCAGTAGCAGTATCCTTTTGATTACTGCCTTGATGAGCCCAAAGAACAATCCCAATGACAACTAAACCAACTAAAAAATACTGCTTGTGATCTAAAATAAAATCTTTGATCTGTTCCCAATTCACGTTTTTCACCTCAATTATTAGATACGAAAAAAGCCCAGAAATTTTTCTGGACTTTTTTAATTAATAATTCTGTTTTAAGTAATTGAGGGCATCAGTGAAAGTTCTTACGGGAACAATTTTCATCTTTGAATGAATTGTCCGCGCCGTTTTTTTAGCAATCAAATAATTACTAGCTGATTTTTTGACCCCAGTTGTATCCGTCGGGGCAAAGAAAACTTCAGCACCAACTTTATCCGCGGCAACAACTTTTTTGTCAACGCCGCCAATAATGCCAACTTTACCATCTGGAGCAATTGTTCCTGTACCGGCAATCTTGTGACCCTTTGCCAGTTGTTTCCCAGTAAATGTTTCATAACTGGTTAGAGCAAACATTAATCCCGCAGATGGTCCACCAATCTCACCCGCGTTAATGGTTAATGGCGGTTTTGTAGTGACCTGAACATGCTCAACTAGCTGAATACCGATTCCTGATTTACCAGTTCCCGCGACTTTCACAATCTTGCCAGTAAAAAACTGCTGTTTACCCTCACGTAATACCATAATTTTGACTCGTGCATGAAGCGGCTGCTTTTGCAGGTATTGCATCATTTCTTCAGTCGACTTAAACTGATGACCATTAGCTCCTAAAACTGTATCGCCGACTTGTAATTTACCCCTAAAACTCGACTGCTTTTGCACCTGCATTACATAAACGCCCTTGTAATGCAGCTCGGGCTTTAGACCTGCCTGTTTAGCTGCATAATAAATTGCATTTTGCTGGCTAGTTTCCATGTACCAGTTTTGCAGCTCCTCGTACTGGCTGTTAGTTTCGCCGCCCAATAATTCTGAGCTTGGTATTCGCGTTGTATATTTTTGCGTGTAGCTCCATAAATATTGCCAAACTGTGGCTGGGCGACTAGTTTCACTAACTGTTACTAAATATAAGTTATTAGGCTTAGTTTTTTTGCTTTTCACAAATTGACCAGTAGAAATCGCTTCACCTGGCATTTCTAAGTAATAATTTGTTGGCCAACTTAAACCAACAACTACTAAAACCAGGGCAATAATGAATAATAGCCAATTTCGTGCCCGTTTTTTGCCCTGTCGCTTTGATTGCTGCTCTTGTACCATAAAATTATCCCAACTTTTGTTTCAAGGCTTCAGCTGCCTTTTGGGGCAGAAAAGCACTAATATCACCATGAAAATGAGCAACTTCCTTAATAATGCTCGAAGCAACAAAACTATCTTCAGGCTTGGTAAATAACAGCACCGTCGCTATTTCTGGTACCATTTTTTTATTCATTGCCGCAATCTCTTGCTCGTACAAAAAGTCAGAACTGTTGCGGACACCGCGAACAATAGCTTGAGCATGTAACTCACGCGCAACATTAACTGTCAAATCTTCCGGTCTTTTCAAGACTTCAACATTCGGACAATCCTTTAACGCATCTTGTGCAAAAGCGACCCGCTCATCGACGGTAAACAAATATTCTTTAGCTGTATTAGTCATTACAACTACATATAGTTTGTCAAACATTCCGGCCGCCTGTCTGGCAACGTCAACATGACCATTCGTAATCGGGTCAAAACTCCCCGGAAATAATGCAACTGTCATTACTCAGCCCTCCGATAGAAACGAACAATCGTTTTACCTAAATGATGCTCTTTAAGCAATGTAAAACCGGTAATATCGTCCAAACTAGTTTCATCATCAGTTTCAGCGACAATTATTGCTTCTGACGTTAGTAAATTTAATGCCAGCATTTTTTGCATGTCTTTAACTATTTGCTGTTTAGCATAAGGCGGATCTAAGAATACCAAATCAAATTGCTGCTTATCCTGAGACAACTTTTTAAGTGCGTTATTGCTGGGCATCTTATAAACTGAAAATCGTTCTTCTTCTTTAGTGAGAGCGACATTTTTACGGATAATTTCCACGGCTGCATAATTGATATCAACGATTGTTGCATGATCACAGCCGCGCGATACCGCTTCAATGCCCAAGGCACCGCTGCCGCCATATAAGTCAAGCACCTGCCCGCCTGAAAAAAATTGCCCCAGACTATTAAACAGTGATTCCTTAACCTTATCACTGGTTGGTCTCGTCTTTTGACTCTTTAACGTAAATAAGTTGCGTTTGGCATACTTGCCAGAAATAATTCTCATGATAAATGTTCTAGTTTTTCCTGTTCTTTTAATAGTTTATCTTCTGCGGCCTGAGCCATTTCCGTAATCTGTTGTTCAATATGGCTGCTGGATAAGTCCAAATTTTCTTCACCTGATTTTTCAACTTTTTTGACAAAATCAAGTGAGGTTAACTTTTGCATTACCTGGTCAATCTCTTTTTGATCGGTATATAAAACGCAGTAACACATTTTTTTAGAAAAATAGACAATATCGCCATAATGCCGTAACTTGTACTGGTTACTGGCGGAATCAAGATAGACAATTAGCCCTTGTCTTTTAGTTATTGGGGTGTCTTGTAAGTCCTGATTAATACTCATTATTCACCCTCCTTTTCCATTCGTTCATTAGCTGCCACATTGAGCACTAAACCAATTGATGCGGAAAGAACAATCATTGACGAACCACCATAAGAGATAAACGGCAAGGTAACCCCAGTAATCGGCAGCAGCCCCAATACCGCACCAACATTAAATAAAGTTTCTGTAAAAATAATTGTGGTTACGCCAAAGCAAACCAAAGCATCGAATTGAGAATTAGCATGAATCCCCACTTCCATAATGCTCCACATTAAATAAAAGAGCAGACCAACAATTACGATTGCGCCAATTACGCCAAGTTCTTCAGCAGCAATTGACAAAATAAAGTCTGTATATGGTTCCGGCAAATAGCCACGCTTTTGCATACTGTTGCCAAGACCTACACCAAACAGACCACCATTATGAATTGCATAATAAGAGTTAACTAGCTGCGCGCCACCCTTTTGCTCCAATTGAAATGGGTGCAAAAAGGACATAAAACGTTGATATTGATAGCTATCTTGCAAAAATTTGGGATTCCAATGTATGACTAGCGTTACCAGCAAAAAGACGCCCGCACCAATACCAATTAGCCAGATCAATGCTGTCTTAGCGGGCACCCCCGACATGGAAAACATCACAATCACAATCATCGCTAAAATTGCTGTTCCCCCAAAGTCGGGTTCAAGCAATACCAAAAACATCATAATTCCAGCTAATATTGCTGGACGCGACAAATTTTCGATAATATGACCGCGCCGAAAGGCACCGTCATGCCGATCTAAAATAAACGCAAGATAAACTACTAGAGCTAATTTGGCAATTTCCAGCGGTTGAATTTTAATAAATTTCAGATCAATCCAGCCAACAGCACCATTAACAGCGGCAGCTGAACCTTTGACAACTTTTAAACCAATTAAATAAAGCAGCAGCAGCATGCTAATGCCTAAAAACCACTCAACAAACTTAGCGCTCTTTAAATTCTCAAGTTTTAATTTAAAGAATATAAAGGCAAATGCTAATCCAGCAATCGCATATTCTGCCTGTCTAACACCATAAACTGATGGCTTAAAACCATTTACCAGCAAAATATCAGAACTTGCCGAATAAACCATAATGATCCCAATAACAATCAGCAACAAATATGGCACTAAAATTTTGTAATCTAAATGGTGTATTTTTTCACGCACGGATAGCCTCTCCTTTAGGGTAAAAAACCTGTTTTTATTATAAAGCAAAAAGAGCACCACTTCATCAAGTGAATGCTCTTTTTTTGAATTTATTAAACTTTGATTAGTTACGTTTACGCTTCTTATCAGCCTTTTGACGTTCTGAAGTGTTCAAAATCTTCTTCCGAAGACGAATTGATTCAGGAGTTACCTCACAATATTCATCTTCGTTTAAGAATTCAATTGCTTCTTCCAAAGTCAACTTCTTAGGTGCATGAATAGCAGCAGCGTGGTCTTTACCAGCAGCACGAGTGTTAGTTAAGTTCTTACCCTTAATAACATTAACTGCGATGTCGCGATCACGAGAAGATTGACCAACAATCATTCCTTCGTAAACTTCAACACCAGCACCGATAAACAATTGACCACGTTGTTCAACAGTTTGCAATGAGTAAGTAGTTGACTTACCTTGACTAATTGAAACTAAGGCACCGTTTACTCGACCTGGTTCCCAATTCTTAACAACTGGCTTGTATGAATCAAAACTGTGGTTCATGATACCGTAACCACCAGTTTGTGACATGAATTCGTTGTTGTAACCAATTAAACCACGAGATGGTACTAAGAAGTCAAGACGGGTTTGACCATTACCAGTTGAGGTCATGTTCTGCATCTCGCCTTTTCTTTGTGACAATGAGTCAATAACTGAACCAACGTATTCGTCTGGAGTATCAACTTGAACAGCTTCAAATGGTTCACACATTGTACCGTCGATTTCACGATAGATAACCTTTGGCCGTGAAAGTTGTAATTCAAAGCCTTCACGCCGCATTTCTTCAACCAAAATTGACAAGTGCAATTCACCACGACCAGAAACAGTCCAAGCGTTAATTTGGTCAGTTGGTTCAACCTTCAAAGAAACATCAGTCCGAGTTTGCTTAATCAAACGGTCTTCTAGTTTCTTAGGAGTAACCTTGTCACCTTCGCGGCCAGCAAATGGTGAGTCACTAGCAACAAAGTCCATTTGCAAAGTTGGTGGATCAATCTTAAGTAATGGCAATGCTTCTGGATTCTCAGCTGAAGCAATTGTTTCACCAACGAAGATATCGTTAATTCCGCTGATGGCAATGATGTCACCAGCTTTGGCTTCTTTAATCTCATTACGTTTCAAACCGAAGAAACCAAAGAGCTTAGTAACCCGGAAGTTTTGCGTTGAACCATCACGCTTCATCACAGTGATGTTGTCGCCAACTTTAACTTGACCGCGGTAAATTCGACCAACACCAATTCGACCAACGTAGTCATCCCAGTCAAGCATTGTAATTTGGAATTGTAATGGTTCATCAATGTTGTCAAGTGGAGCTGGAATTGCCTTAATAATGGTATCGAAAATTGGATCCATTGTTTCTTTTTGAGTTGCTGGGTCAGCTTCGTATGAAGAAGTACCGTTCAAAGCTGAAGCATAAACAACTGGGAAGTCAAGCTGTTCATCATTGGCACCCAATTCGATAAAGAGTTCCAATACTTCATCCATAACTTGCTTAGGACGAGCACCAGGACGGTCAATCTTGTTAATAACAACGATTGGCTTAACACCGGCTTCCAAAGCTTTTTTCAATACGAAACGAGTCTGCGGCATTGTACCTTCGTAGGCATCAACTAATAGCAATGCTCCATCAACCATGTGCATGATTCGCTCAACTTCACCACCAAAATCGGCGTGTCCTGGCGTATCCAAAATGTTGATAGTTGTATCACCATATTTAACTGCAGTATTCTTAGATAAGATAGTAATACCACGTTCACGTTCAATATCATTTGAATCCATTGCCCGATCTTCCAAAGCCATATGCTCAGGCAGAGTATCGGATTGCTTCAATAATTGGTTAACCAAAGTAGTCTTACCGTGGTCAACGTGAGCTATGATAGCTATATTTCTAATATCGTCTCTTCTTTTTTCTGACAAAAGTATTCCTCCTCCACTCCTCAATAAAAAAACTGTGACCTGGTCACAGTTTCGGCGGCACGCTTAAAAACATGCTGATCGAAGTGTTTTAATATCTGTGTAGTTACGCTCATTGATTTTACCACCTAAGTATATGTAGGTCAACGTTTATCCCTCTTTTTCAAAATTGAAAAATAGTATAGAATAAAAGTCAGACAATTAAACCAGATTTATGGTAAAAATAGATGTAGAACTTTTAGATGAAAGAGTGAATTTAATTGATTTTAATGAAAGATATTACCCGCGATGGTAATCCTGTATTGCGTAAAGTAGCGCAACCGTTGAGTTTTCCGCTTAGTGACCATTATCGCAAGTTAGCTGACGAGATGATGGAATACCTAATTAATTCGCAAGATCCTAAGATTGCCAAAAAACACCAATTACGTGCCGGCGTTGGTCTTGCTGCACCGCAGGTTGGTGAAAGCGTCCAAATGGCTTCCTTGCTTGTACCAAATGAAAAAGGCGAAATTATTTTTAAAGAAACCTTTGTCAATCCTGAAATTTTATCTGAATCTGTTCGTCAGGCTTGCCTTAGTGAAGGCGAAGGCTGCCTTAGCGTTGACAAGGTTATCGATGGATATGTTCCTCGTCCTGATAAGCTAAAGATTCATTATTACACTGTTGACGGTGAAGAAAAGACCATTCGCTTAAAGGATTACCCAGCTATTGTTGCTTCCCACGAAATTGAGCACTTACGTGGTCACCTCTTTTACGACCGCATCAACAAGCAAGATCCATTTAATTTAGATGAAGATACCGTCGTTATTTATTAGTTAAGTTAAAAGACAAGGAAGCCGCCAATGCCTGTTTGACGGCTTTTTTGCTTAATTAATTGGAACTTGTTTCTATACTTGCTATTGCAATTATGGTAGAATTTTTATTAGCTATTGAATATTTTCATAAATATTCATCTTAAGAACGTTTTTATAACTGAATAGGAGAATACAAAGATGATCTACAAAGTTTTGTATCAAAAAGACAAGGTTGTTAACCCAAGAAGAGAAACAACCGAAACTCTTTACATGGAAGCTGACAACTTGGTTAACGCCAGAACATTGGTTGAGGAAAATACCCCCTACAACATTGAACTCATCCAAGAACTTGCAGGTAATTCATTGGATTACGAAAAAGAACACGCTGATTTTAAATTAACGTCGTTTGAGAACAAGAAGTAGTTTTCCGTGCGCATTAAAAATAATGAAGTTGCCGTTTTTGCAATCGGGGGGTTGCATGAAATCGGCAAAAATATGTACTGTGTCCAATACCAGGATGAAATTGTCATCATGGATTGCGGGATTAAATTCCCAGAAGACGATTTGCTAGGAATTAACTATGTCATTTCAGACTATTCTTACCTAGTTAAGAATCGCAAAAAAATCAAGGCATTAGTTGTCAGTCATGGACACGAAGACCACATTGGTGGTATTCCGTTTTTACTAGAAAAAATTCCAGAAATTCCGGTTTATGCCACTCCATTTGCCTTGGCCTTAATCAAGGGCAAGCTTGAAGAACACGGTATCCTAAGAACAACCGAACTTCACGAAGAACACGAAGATACTGTCCTTAAATTCAAGAAGCTATCTGTTGAATTCTTTAGAACTACCCACTCAATTCCTGATACATTAGGAATTGCTGTTCATACACCACTGGGTGCAGTTGTCTTTACTGGGGACTTTAAGTTCGACTTAACCCCCGTAATGAACCAACCAGCACCAGACTTCCAAAAGATGGCTCAGTTAGGTAAAGAAGGAGTTTTAGCCCTTCTTTCCGACTCGACTAACGCGGAAGTTACCCAATTTACTAAATCCGAACGATTTGTGGCTAAGTCATTGCACGATATTATCACTGGAATTCACGGGCGAATTATCTTTGCCACATTTGCTTCCAATCTTTATCGGGTATCAACAGCCATTCAAGCCGCGATTGACACGGGACGTAAAGTCGCTATCTTCGGTCGTAGTATGGAAAATGGCGTACAAAACGGAATTGACCTCGGCTACTTGAATGTTCCGGAGGGCTTAATCGTTGATGCTAATGAAATTAACCATACACCAGCTGATAAGGCCATGATCTTATGTACCGGTTCGCAAGGAGAGCCATTAGCTGCCCTCTCACGGATTGCCAATGGTACGCACAGACAAATTAGTCTGCAGCCAGGAGATACAATTATTTTCTCCTCTAACCCAATCCCTGGTAATACTTTGAGTGTTAACCACTTGATTAACAAGTTAATGGAAGGCGGCGCTAATATTGTTCACGGCCGAGTTAACAACGTGCACACTTCTGGACACGGCGGTCAAGAAGAACTGAAAATGATGGTTCGTTTGACCCATCCGCAATATATGATTCCGGTTCACGGTGAATACCGTATGCAGGTTGTTCATACAGAATTGGCGCAAGCTGCAGGAGTTCCTAAAGATCACACCTTCGTTTTAGAAAATGGTGAGGTACTCTGCTTTAGCCCAGAAGGTTCGCGAATTGCTGGTCATATTCCGGCAGGCGATGTTTACGTTGATACTTCAGGTACTGCTGATGTTGGTAATGTTGTTGTCCATGACCGCCAAGTTCTATCTGAAGAAGGCTTAGTGGTAGCTGTGGCAACTGTTGATTACAAGCACAAGCGTGTTCTCGCTGGACCTGATGTTTTAAGTCGCGGCTTTGTCTACATGCGTGAATCAACGGACCTGATTAGTCAGGCTCAGAAGCATATTTACCATGTGCTTAAATCAGAAATGGATAAGACCGATCATCCTAAGGATAGTGTTATCCGTAAGGCAATTGTTGAAAATCTTTCTGACTTTTTATATTCAAGAACCAAGAGACGGCCAATGATCCTGCCAATGATTATTGAAAAGAAATAATAAAAAGCCCTCAGGGGCTTTTTTAGTATATAAAGATGAGTAATAAAATGAAATTACACCTGCTAGTTAATGAAACAGCCGGTAATGGTCAAGGCAAAAAAAGTTTTGCTAGTCTTGTAAAGCTACTAGTTGATGCCGACATTAATTTTAGCTTCCAGAAAAGCACTTATGCTGGTGAATTAATTAAATTAGCCCAAGATTACAGTAATCAAAAACATAATGCTGAAGATGTTCTACTAATTATCGGCGGCGACGGGTCGCTCAACGAGGTACTAAACGGGATTAAACGCTCAGCTAATCCTGAAACACCGTTTGCCTACTTGCCTGCTGGTACTGGCAATGATTTTGCCCGCGCGGCTGAACTAACAACTGATCCAGAAAAATTATTGCAAAACTTACAAAAAAGCTTAGTACCTAAGCAGATTGACTGTGGCAAATTTCAATTAGCTGGATATCAGGATCAGCCAAGTTATTTTGCTAACAGCTTCGGTATCGGTTTTGATGCTTCAGTTAATCATTTTAGTAATCATTCCAAACTAAAAGAAGTACTAAATAAGTTACATGAAGGCAAGCTTATTTACGGTGCCAACATTTTACGTGCATTGCGCAGTCAAGATACTTTTAGCATTGAAGTACGCAGCGCTAACAAGAAAATACAATTTGATGATGCCTTTTTAGTGACGACAACTAATCAGCCATACTTTGGTGGCGGCTTCCCGTTATTACCAAGCGCCAGTCTTACAAGCCACCGAATTGATACGATTGTCGTTGAAAAGTTCAGTATCCCTAAACTGCTTAAATTACTCTATCATCTGCTTAAAGATGGTTCCCATATTAATGATCCGCAATTCCATTACATTGAAGCCAAAGAAATAATCGTTAAAACTAAACAAAAGGAATTCGCGCAAGTAGATGGTGAGGAAATTAATCAGCGCACCTTTAATTTAAAATTGCGGGTTAGTCATTTTAATTTGTTAAAGTAAAAAACATTTTCGTAACTAGTAATTACGAAAATGTTTTTTATTTATTCTTCTATCTGAGCCTTTTGGTTAATTTGGGCTGCTTCTTCTAAATCAGGACCAGCATAAGCACTGCGGACGCCCCAATAGTAAAAGCCAATACTAATTAAAGCAACAATGACCAAATCCCAAGGATAATGCAGCCAATTCAAGCCACCAAACTCCTTAGCACCCAAGATGGACAATCCTGCCATAACTATCAGATAGCTAATTAGCCACCAACTACCCTTCAAGGCCTGCTTAAACTGATGGTCGTTATTCCTCCATTCATAGTAAGCGTAAATTGGCATTCCCGCCAAGATTACCAGCATCACTTCCCAAGTAGTTGGAAACTGTCCCCAATACACTGCCAAACTAGTTAACACAAAGGTTATCGGCGCTAAGATATTTAAGTTACGCAACTTAATTGGGCGATAAAACTTAGGTGCTAACTTACGTAAAGCCATCGTTGAAACCGGACCGGTCAAATATGCAATTAAAGTGGAGGTGGCAATCACACTTGCTAATTGTCCCCAATTAGGAAACAGGGTTACCAGAATGATACTAACAATTAAACTTGCCAGCATTGCCTTATGCGGCGTGTGATACTTAGAATCCAATTTAGTTAAAAAGTGCGGCAAGTGCTTGTTTTCAGCCATTGCGGCAAGTGATCTACTTGTAGTTGCCATGAAGGCAATTCCTGTCCCAAATGGAGAAACAAAGGCGTCAATATAGAGCAAAATTGACAACCAATTAAGTCCCAGTAACACTGCTAGTTGAGCAAATGGTGAGCTGAAATTAATTCCTGACCAGCCTTTTATCTGAATTAAATGATGCGGCATACTAGCCACAAAAGTGAATTGCAACAATGTATATAGCAAGGCACTGATTGCTAGCGAAATAATAATTGCCCGCCGCATATTTTTTTGCGGGTTTTCAATTTCACTGCCCAGATTAATAACCGTTTGAAAAGCATCGTAAGAAAAAATAATTCCCGCACTAGTAGTTGCTGTAAAAATTGGCGCTGTCCCGTTAGGAAACCAATTAGTAGTCGTTAACGCCAAATTATGGGCATTAAAGCCCGACATCAACAGCAAAATAAAAGTTAACGTTGGAATAATAATTTTAAACCACGTGATGGTATTGGAAAAGCGCGCCATCAAGTTAACGGAATAATAATTAATCCAGGTAAAGATCCCCATAAAGGCAAAAACAACTAACAAGCCAATGCCCGTAATCTGCCCGTGATGCATTAATTGATGGAAGCTTCTTGCCCACGGCCATGGCCAAGAGCTCAAATATTGAACCGCAGCCACGGCTTCAATCGGCAAAATTGTTTCAAGCGAAACCCAGTTAGCCCAAGCAGCAATAAAGCCAAGCAGTGACCCGTGCGTATATTGGGCAAAGCGGCTCATCCCCCCACTCTGCTGAAACATTGTACCCATTTCAGTATAAACAATGGCAATAAAGCCCATAATAACGGCACCGATCAACCAAGAAAAAATGGCCGCGGGTCCTGCTAAATGTGCACCCTCTCCGGCACCAAATAGCCAACCCGAGCCAATAATCGAACCTAATGACAAAAGAGTCAGTGATACCAACCCAATTTTCTGTTTTTTAATTTTTATTACCTCATTTCATAAAATTAATTTTGCCCTTTCTAGTATAAATGTCAAGTATAATAATTAAGGTAACCGCAACCAATTAAAAAGTGGCAACCTAGACGGTCACCACTGCTATTTTTAACCTAAATATGAAATCGCAACTTGTAATTGAGCTAACTTGACTATTGCTTGAGCCAAATTGTCCTGTTCAACTTGGACAGAAATTTCACAATTTTCTTCATTAAAATCATAGCCTGCCCCTAAAGCAATTTCGGCAGTTGTTTCATATAAATCCGTATCACTGATTCCAGGATCAAGTTTAAACAGCATTCGACCATCATCAGTGACTAAATATCGCTCACCAACTTGCTGGACAAAGCAATATACCGTATCACCATAAGAGTCAATCGCCGTTGTTGCCACCTCTAAAGTGTCGCTGCTAACGGCTGTAACCCCAGTGTGTGCTGCCACCCAATCGCCAATTGCTTGGTTAAGTTGTAACTGGTTCGCTAATTCTTTTACCATTGTTTACCCCCCGTTTTATGTTCGTGATGTTAATTTAATGCCCTGCATCCCAATCATTGGATCAATTTCACCAGAATAAATCAATTCTGATGTCAAAATATAATCTTGCGGCTGCTTATTCTGTTCATCAGTGGTTTCCGCTGCCGGGACCAGCTCGTCATCCACGGCATCATTATTTGGTTCTTGTCCAAGTAATTTTTGCAACTTGGTAGTCAAGCCAGTTTTGCGGTCATTCCCCGATGTATTAAGTGCCATTACATAGGCGCGTGGATCGCCAACCAAAACCAAATTTTTCTCTGCCCGCGTCACCGCCGTATATAGCAAATTCCGCTTAAGCATCACGTAATTCTGCATCGTTAAATTTAGAATGACCAACGGAAATTCTGACCCCTGCGACTTATGAATTGTAATTGCATAAGCCCGCGTCAGGTCAAACAAATCCTTCTTGCTAAAATTGACTTCGCGACCATCAAAGTCTGCTGTCAGACATTTTTGAGCATTTTTAGTATCAAGCGAAATAATTTTACCGATTTGACCATTATAAATATCTTTTTCCGGATTATTTTGCAGCTGCAAAACCCTGTCGCCAATCCGAAAGATTTCATCATGGACTTCAAGATACTTGCTATCAGGCTTTGCCGGATTCATAATTTCCTGGATTAAATTGTTTAAGTTGGTAACGCCGCCTTCACCATGATACATTGCTCCAAGAACCTGAATATCATCCGGACTAAACTTCTGCAGAGCCCGCTCAACAATTTGACTGACAACATGACCAATCTCGTGCGGCGGGCAAGAAATGAATGAATAATTTTTGGTCTTTTGAAACATGGCATCTTGATCGGTGCCCTCATTAATATCATGTGCCAAGGTAATAATACTTGAGTCATCCCCCTGGCGGTGAATTTGGGTTAAAACAGTTGTTGGTAAAACTTGCGACTTAATTAAATCACTGAAGACATTACCCGGACCGACTGACGGCAGCTGATCTTTATCACCGACAAAGACAACGTGCTTAGTTTGATTAATACTAGAAATCAGCTGCTTAAACAAGAACATGTCAACCATCGACATTTCATCAATGATTAAAATTTCACCATTTAGTTCATTGAGATCAGCAGCATCATTTTCACCAATTCCCATTCCCAACATGCGGTGAATTGTCTTGGCAGTGATACCCGTGATTTCTTCCATTCTCTTAGCCGCCCGACCAGTTGGAGCAGCTAATAAAAATGGCGGATCACTGCTGTATAGAGCAGAAGAAGGTATCTCTGCCAAATCGCGCAACGCCAACAAAATCCCGTTAATAATTGTCGTTTTACCAGTACCAGGTCCACCTGTCAAAATTGAAATCGGGTGGGTCAAAGCGTTTTTAATGGCGGCTTTTTGCGTATCATCATACTTGATTTTTAGCTCTTTTTCAGCCTTTTTAATGGCTTTTTTAACGTCGTGATCACTATATTGCTCATCTTCATCCTGTTCATTGCGCCGTTCAATCAAGTTTTTCATGGTTAAGGCAATATCATTTTCCGTCTGGGCAATATTTTGCAATGCCGCATTTTCACCAGAAACAACTACCTTGCCATCATGTTGGAGCTGATTCACGCAATTAGCGATAGGATCAAATTGATTGATTTGCAAAAGCTTGCTAGTATCCGTCAATAATTGAGCTAAGTTAACATAGGTGTTCCCCGCTTTACTTAACTCATCAAGCAAAATTTGAAAAATCGCCCCGTTAATTCTGCGTGGGTCATCAACTGAAATCCCTAGTTCTTGCCCTATACGGTCAGCACTCTTAAAGGCATAACCTGTGACCTCGTCAATTGAAGCATAGGGATCTTCTTGCAGCTTGGTTAACGTTTCACCGTGATAGATTTGATACAGACGACTGGCAACTTTTTTATTTAAGCCAAATTGCGTCAGCTTCAAAATAATCTCTGAATAAGAATCCATCGAATTCACACCGGCAAGCAAACTGTCTTTTTGCTTTTGCGTCAAGGGCAGCGTGGCAATCTTAGCCGGATTTTCTTTGAGCACTGTCAAGGCATTAACGCCCAGTTCAGCAATAATTGTATTGGCGGCTTTTTTGCCAATTCCGGGGAACTTGCTTGAACTCAAATAACGGCTTAAACTCCCCTCCTCATGTGGTAAGGCCTGCTGGTAGCTATCACAGCGAAACTGCAATCCGAATTTGTTGTGAACCACCAATTTACCTGAGAATTGGTAGGTTCCACCAACTTGTACCTCGCCAAAGTTGCCAGTGACTTTAATCTCATCACGATCATAATCAGCTAACTTACCGTTAATTGTCACATCAAGAATTTTGTATAGGTCCTGATTATTTTCAAAAACAATACCGTTAATCTTGCCTACAAATTCAGTCATTACCGTTATCCTTATCCTTATCCTTAACTAATTTAAGAATTGATGCATACTGGTCGAGTGCTTGCTGATAATATTTAGGGTCCTGTTTTTTCGCCGTTTGCATAAATTGTCGGGCCTCTTTGCGATCATCTTCTAAAACCGTAATTCCCAGCAAAAAGTTAACTTTGGCACTTCTATCAGGAGTTGGAATTTGTTCATAAATAGTGCGCGCTTCCTTTAACTCTCCAAGGCTAAGCCAAATATCACCCAATAATTCCCGCACGCGATTATCAATCTGCTTGATTGTCAGTGCATAGGCTAGGGCCTTTTGCTTTTGGCCGATTTTAAGATAAACTAATGCCTTTTGGTATAAAACCAAATCATCATTAGGAATTTGGTCAAGTAGGGTCAATGCCTTGTCAAAATCGCCCTGCATGTAATAACATACTGCTAAATCATAATCTAAGTCTTGCGGCTTTTTAACTAACTGCTTAGCCTGCTCCAACAACTGTGTTGCTTGGGTAAAACTGCCTTCATTTAATAAGTAAGTCGCTAGCTGCAGATAATTATCTGGATTCTGCGGCTCGCGATCAATTTTAGTTATTAATTGATGAATTTTGTGATCAATGTCTGCTTGATGTTTATCCTGTTTTGCCATTTATAATGCGTCCGTTTCTGAAAGTTTGCGGTCTAAAAAGTCAGTTTCATTCCAAATTAATGAGTGCCACGTCTGCCCTTGATCATTTGTTTCTAAAATCGTTAAACTAGTATTATTTAAACTACCGTTTTGCCGTAAATTTTTGAGAGAAAAGCCTAATAGACCACCCATAATTGCCGAAAGAGCAGCCCCATGACTAACTGCTAATACCTTATCATCTGAGTTAGTAAATTTTTGAGCTACACTACGTGCAAAATCTTGTCCGCGAGCAATAACTTCTGGATAATCTTCACCGTTAATTGAGTGTCCATCATATTTTTCAGGATGATGCCATAAATCATCAACTTGTGCCGGATACTTTTGCTGAGCAGCCTCAAACTGCATGCCCTCCATTTTACCTAAATTAAATTCACGCAGGCGCTCATCAATAATCACTGGCAATTGGGCATTCATTGCATCGTCAATTCCCTGTGCAGTCGCAAAGGCACGCTTTAACGGACTAGAATAAATTGCCCGAAATTTAGTATTTTTTAGATGCTGCCCCAGTTTTTTAATATCAATTAGACTTTGCGGCAATAGTGGAGAATCTCCTTGTCCGCCTTGAAAGCGCTTCTCAAGGTTCCACTCAGTCTTGCCATGCCGTACAAAATAAATCCGCATCAGTATTTTATCTCTTTTCTATTGCTGTTACTTGTCTAGTTTATCATTTAATGAAGGTAAAAGAAAAAGAGAAAAGCAAATTGTGCCTTCCTCTTTTAAATCAAATTAAACTAATTGTAATTGCTTATCTTCTTGGTATGCGGCGTCAATATTGCCACCACCAAGACATTCCTCACCGTTATAAAGTACGAGTGCCTGTCCTGGAGTAACTGCCCGCGCTGGTTCATCAAAGTAAACTGTCGCAGTATTTTGCTTGGCATGATATTCAACCGTCACGCCAACATCACACTGGCGATAGCGGAACTTCGCACTGCAATGGATCTTGAAGTCATGATCTGGCTGACCAGTAAAGAATGACATATCACTGGCTTCTAATTTAGTTGCATATAGCAGTTCACTATCATAGCCCTGTTCAACAATCAATTCATTCTTCTCAAGATCTTTACCAACGACAAACCAAGGATCAGTTGACTCCTTAGTTGAACCAAGACCAAGACCTGAACGCTGACCAATTGTATAATACATCAGTCCTGCATGCTCGCCAACAACCTTACCATCTGGTGTAATCATTTTACCAGACTTAGCTGGCAAAAATTCACTCAAGAACTTACGGAAATTGCGTTCACCAATAAAACAAATTCCCGTTGAATCCTTCTTTTTCGCTGTTGCCAAGCCTGCCTTAATTGCGATTTCACGCACCTGTGGCTTGGTCAGGTTTGCTAGTGGAAAAATAACCTTACTAATCTGCTTCTGGCTTAGTTGACTTAGGAAATATGTCTGATCCTTATTGCCATCTTTTGGACGCATCATATGAGCAATACCATTTGCGTCAGTAACCGTCTTAGCATAATGACCCATGGCAATATAATCGGCATCTAAGTTCAAAGCAAATTCTAAAAATGATTTGAATTTGATTTGGCTGTTACACATAATATCTGGATTAGGTGTGCGGCCCTTTTTATATTCACTTAAAAAGTATTCAAATACGCGTTGCCAATATTCCTTTTCAAAATTAATTGAGTAATATGGAATGCCGATTTGATCCGCCACTCTTTTAACGTCATCATAATCTTCGGTTGCTGTACAAACACCCGCATCATCAGTGTCATCCCAATTTTTCATAAAGACGCCAATGACATCATAGCCCTGCTCTTTTAAAAGTAGTGCCGATACAGATGAATCTACACCACCACTCATGCCGACAACGACTCTTGTCTTCTTTTCTGTCAACCTTCATCAATCCTTTACTGGAACAATAATTTTGCGTTCTTCGAGATCCTTTAAAATATAATCTAACAGTTCTACTGTTTGCGCTAATTGCTTGTTCTTAAAAATATTTACCTTCTGCAGGCCATTACGATCAGTTACCACCATTGTTAACCGCGTCATGTCCTTGTTAATCGTCATTTTAAGTTTAGTTGGTGCATCATAAGGGGAATCATTATAAAGCGGATGTTCATAATTATAATTGCCCTTAGCGGTTTTGACAAAACCGGCATCAATCAACGCATAGAGTTTCAAATCAGGACTAAGTGTAAACTTGCGCTGATCACCATTAATTACAACTGTATTTGCCATAATTTTACCTCACTTACTTATAATAAGTTAACTTGCTAAAGAAAGCAATTATTTTTGTACTTTACAAGCAATTTTGCTTAATTCTTGCGCAAAAGCAGCTACTTCCTCATCAGTATTATACCGCCCAAAAGAAATCCGAATTGATTCGTTAACACGTGGCGAATCTTTGCCAAAGCAGGCTACCAAAACATGCGAAGGTTCAAGTGAACCTGCCGTACAGGCAGAACCGCCCGAAACTGCAAATCCAGCTAAATCAAGATTTGCCTGCAAAATTGTCGTGCTGACACCGGTAATTCGCAAATTAAGCACATGATGCGATACGTGTTCGCCGCGCCCACCATTAACCTCATATGCGACACCAGCTTGATTAAGCTCTTGTAAAATCATCTCTTGCCAATGCGCATACTTTGCCTGTAAAACGGTTTTATCAACTGCCGCAATTTCACTAACTGCTTCACCAAAGCCCGCGATTGCCGGCACATTTTCTGTACCAGCTCGCCGTTTAGTTTCCTGCTCGCCGCCTAAGACTAACGGTGGTATATCAATTTGTTTATTTTCATATAAAAAGCCCAAAAACTTTGGTCCATTAATCTTATGCGCCGAAGTTGATAATAAGTCAATTTGCATTTCTTTAACGTCAAGATCAATATTACCTAAACCTTGAACCGCATCAACATGAAAGTAGGCGTTACTATCTGCCACAATTGCACCGATTTCTGCTAGTGGATTAATACTACCAACCTCATTATTCACGGCCATAATTGACACCAAAATTGTTTCGGGTGTTAATGCATTTTTTAGATCAGTAAGTGAAATATGACCAGTCTCATCAACATCTAAGTAAGTAACTTCATACCCTTCACGCTCTAATTGACGCATTGGGTTTAAAACTGACGGATGCTCAATCTTAGTGGTGATAATTTGCTTGCCAATCTTTTGCTGGCTGCGTGCTACACCAAAGATCGCCGTATTATTGCTTTCTGAACCACCCGAAGTAAAAATAATCTCACTATCATCTGCGTTAATTGCTTTGGCTATTTGGCTGCGAGCATGATCGACCGTATGGCGTGCTTTACGACCCAATTCATAAGTACTAGATGCATTACCAAAATCGCTTTTCATTTCGCGAGTCATAACATCAATAACTTGCGGTGACATTGGTGTTGTTGCCGCATTATCTAAATAAATTTCTTGCATTTAATTCATCTTCTCTAAATAAGCACAAATCAGTTTAGCCGCTTTAGCACCAACTTTTTGGGCAAATTCATCAAAATCTTCGTTAGCATCATCATTACCATTATCGGAAATTGCCCGTAAAGCAATCAACGGCTTATTAAAGTGGTAAGCAACTTGCGCAAAAGCAGCCCCTTCCATTTCTACAGCTAAGGCATCAGGGAAATTCTGCTTAATCGCATCTTTTTGGACATCAGAACCAATAAAGGCATCCCCAGTAACAATCAAACCTTCCTTAAAGGGCACCTTTTGCTCAGTTAGGAACTGCTTAAAGTCTTCTCTAGCTGGTGAGGTCAAATTAAACTCTGCTGGTTCTCCCGGAATTTGGCCTTCAACGTAATCACCAGCCAAGGTATTGTGTGCATCATGATAAGTGAATGCATCTGCTAATAATAAGTCTTCCCTATGAACTGCGGCAGCTAGTGAGCCAGCCGTTCCCGTCATCAAGATTAAGTCAACATCCACATTACTTAATAGGCTTGCCAAATTCATTGCTGCCTGTACCTTGCCAATTCCACTCAAGCCCAAATAAATATCATTGCCGTTAACGCAAAAATGCTCGAATACGGTTGATCCGAACATTTCTTTGTTACCTGAGTGAAAATTTTTACGATAATATTCTGCCTCAATTGCCATCGGGACAATAATTGCTATCTTCATCTTTATCCTCAAATAAAATTTTATCTTTATAAATGAAACAATGCCAATAATACCAAAACAATTAAAACAATTACAATCAGAATTGCTCGATTCAGCTTTTTCTTTAAAAGTAATGCCTTGTCAGTACTAGGCTCTTTTCCTGCTTTTGTAGTCTTTTTTGCCTCAGCTTCACGCGTCGCGTGAAGTCGCGTATTTGATCCTGAAGCAGTTTTCTGCTCCGCACGCCTTTTTTCTTCAGGATCGCGCTTAAAATCAGGATTGACATCAACTTCTTCGCCTTCACCATCAAAAGCTGACTTAATCGTATGTAAAAGGTTATTATTCTTTTTACGTTTTACTTGTTTACGGTAATCGGATCGTTTCTCAGTCATATTATTCCTTTGCTTTTGCACCTGTCAGCAGCATGTTTTCCCATACACTCATTGCATATAAGGTTTTAGCATCAACAATTTTACCCTGAGCAGACAGTTGCTTTAAATCAGCTAGATTATACCAATGAGTAGTTAAAAACTCATCAGTATCAAGGGGCCGCTTGTCAGTTAACTCGGTTAATGTATCACAATAAAACAAATGCAATTTTTCATTAGTAAAACCGGGAGAAGAATAAAATTCAGCGACTTTTTCCCAATAATCTGCGCGATAGCCGCCTTCTTCGTTCAACTCGCGCTTCATTGCATCCAATGGACTAGCATCAGTTTCATCAATTAACCCAGCTGGAATCTCCAAAGTCAATTCTTTAATCGGCTCACGCCACTGTTCAACCAGCAGCATTTCCTGCTTACTATTAACCGCAATTACCGCCGCAGCTGGTTGGTGGTTAACCACTTCTCTAGTTGCACTAGCACCGTTAGGCAGCCTAATTGTTCTAACAGCAAGATCAACAATTCGGCCCTTGAAAATTTCTTTTGAAGAAATTTCAGTCTCTGTTAAATCCATTTACTCACTTTCCTGCGTATCAGCTAAATACACGTTAACACATTGCAAACCATTTTTACCTTGTGCAAGTTGATACTTAACCTTTTGGCCCACTTGAAGACGGCGATAGCCCTCCTCTTTAATCGCTGTATAAAATACAAAGTACGACTTATGGTTGTCATTATCCTCAATAAAACCAAAACTACTGTCATGGTCAAACTGTTTTACTGTTCCTAAACGCATTATTCTTCTAATCCTTCTTGAACTGCTTCAGGATGATCTTCTTTAACAATGGCAGCACAGCGACCACAAAGCAAAGGCAAGTCAGTATCACTACCGATATCTGTCCTAATCATCCGGCAACGTGGGCAAGCTTCACCTGCTGCATGTTCAACAACAATGGCAGCATTTGGCAATTGCTCAGCATCTGCTGGAGCTTCACCATCGGCAATCACTAATTTAGAAACAATTAAAATTTGTCTAAAATCAGCAGCCAATTCATCAAGGACAGCCTTAGTTTCTGCAGTTGGATAGATAGTAACGGCAGCTTCAAATGATTTACCGATTAACTTCTTATCCCGTGCCTCTTCCAATGCCTTCAAAACATCATCACGCAAGTGCATAAACTGCTTCCAGTTATCTAATAATGCGTCATGGTTAGCAAATTCTTCAACTTCTGGCATATTTGCAAGTTGAATGTAATCTTCTGGTTCTTTTAGGAATGACCAGATTTCTTCCATTGTGTGCGGCAAAATTGGCGTTAAGATCTTAGCTAACTTAACAGCGGCATCATAAATAACGGTTTGCATTGAACGTCTTGCAAGACCATCTTTACTCTCAATGTACAAAACATCTTTGGCAAAGTCCAGATAAAAGGCTGACAAGTCATTAGAAATAAAGGCAAAGACCTTCTTATAAACACTATTAAAGTCATAATGATCATAGCTGTCAAGACATTCCTTAATCAAGTCATTCAATTTAACTTCCATGTATTGGTCAATTGAATTCATGTTTTCGTAAGCTACCCGATTGCTGCTTGGATCAAAGTCAGTGGTGTTAGCAAGCATGTAACGGAAGGTATTTCTAATTTTACGGTAACCTTCTGAAGTTTGACGCAAAATATCTTGTGAAACAGCAACATCAGAAGTAGTGTCAACTGAAGCTACCCACAAGCGAATAATTTCCGCACCCATTTGCTTGATTACATCGTTTGGCGAGATTACGTTGCCAAGAGACTTCGACATCTTGTGACCCTTATCATCAAGAACAAAACCTTGTGACAAGATACCTTTATAAGGTGCTTGACCAGTTGTTGCAACAGCAGTAATTAAACTAGAGTTAAACCAGCCACGGTATTGGTCGCTGCCTTCAAGGTACAAGTCAGCTGGGAAGCGCAAGTCCTTACGGTGAGCCATAACTGCTTGATGTGATGACCCAGAATCAAACCAAACATCCAAAATATCAGTTTCTTTTCTAAACTTCCCATTTGGTGAATGTTCTGAAGTAAATCCTTCTGGAAGCAATTCTTCAGCTGAATGTGTGTACCAAGCATTTGAACCTTCCTTAGCAAAGATTTGCGCAATATGCTCAATCGTTTCCGGAGTAACAATCGGCGTATCATCTTCAGCGTAGAAAATTGGCAGTGGCACGCCCCATGCCCGTTGACGTGAAATTACCCAGTCGCCACGGTCCTTAATCATATTGTGCAGACGTAACTTACCCCAAGATGGTGTGAAGTTCACTTTGTCGATTTGCTCAAGAATTTGGTCACGACACTTTTTAATTGAGGCAAACCATTGCGTCGTTGCCCGATAAATAACTGGCTTCTTTGTCCGCCAATCATGAGGGTATGAGTGGGTGAAGAAACTTAACTTAAGTAAATTGCCAGATTTCTCTAACTTGTCACTGACAACCTTATTAGCGTCATCATAGAACATACCAACCAAATCTGGATCGGGAATTTCAGAAGTAAAACACCCCTTGTTATCCATTGGACTGAAAACTGGCAGACCATATTTTTGACCAACATTATAGTCATCTTCACCAAAGCCAGGAGCACTATGAACTAAGCCGGTACCATCATCAGCAGTAACATAGAGTGCATTCATCACTAGTGAATCTTGGTCATACAATGGGTGCTTAGCAACCATGCGGTCCATGTCGCTTCCCTGCATGTGTTGGACAACTTGATAATCAGTCCAGTCAAGGTCTTTGGCAACTGCTTCAAGACGGTCAGTACCAATTACGTAACGTTTATCACCAACTTGAACAACAGAATAGTCAAATTTTGGATTAACAATAATTCCCAGGTTTGAAGGAATTGTCCATGGTGTCGTCGTCCAAATTACAAAGTATGTATCTTTGTCATCTAAAATTCCCTTACCATCTTTAACTGGAAAAGCAACATAGATTGCTGGAGATTTAATATCGTGATATTCTACTTCAGCTTCAGCTAAGGTTGATTCACTTGACGGTGACCAATAAACGGGCTTCTTACCCTTGTAAATGTAGCCATTTTCGTACATTTTACCAAAGAGGCGAATTTCTTCGGCTTCATATTCAGGCTGCAAAGTGATATATGGGTGATCCCAATCACCCATCACGCCAAGCCGCTTGAAGTCAGCCATTTGCTTTTTAATTTCTTTTCTAGCAAATTCTTCACAGAGCTTACGATATTCTGCTCGATCCATTGTTTTACGGTCGATTCCTTGCTTAGCTAATTGTTGTTCAATTGGCAAGCCGTGAGTATCCCAACCGGGAACGTATGGTGCGTAATAGCCATCCATATTTTTGTAACGAACAATAATATCTTTGGAGATTTTGTTCATGGCATGACCCATGTGAATATTACCATTGGCAAATGGGGGACCATCATGTAAATCAAAACGTGGTTTACCCTCGTTCAACTTCAATCTTTGCTCGTATAACTTGTTTTCTTCCCATTCTTGTTGCCATTGAGCTTCACGAACCGGCAGGTTGCCCCGCATTTTAAATTTGGTTTTACCCAAATTGAGTGTATCTTTTACTCGCATTTTCAAATTCCTTTCTGCAAAAAAACCTCGCCCTAAATTAGGACGAGGTTTATCATCGTGGTACCACCTAAATTGAGCTGTTAAGCTCCACTTATGTATTGCGTATCGTGCAATTGACGCAAATAAACTAAATAAGGCAGCTGATCAACTATTAGGCTCTTACATTAGCCTCCCACCAGCGCTAATTCGCTGAATTGCCTGCAAGTTTTACTGTCAGTTTATTATTAATTATGATCTTTGTAATCATCTGGAAAAATAATTACTGGTCCAGAATCATTATCTAATGAATTAGACGATTGACGATTAACAGTTTCATTACTTGGACTATCACCCGTCATTGGTTGTGGTTGGTCCGTAAACTGATCCTCTTCAATATCTTCCTCAAAGTTTACGTCATCTTCATCATCATTGTCAAGCTCATCTAGCTCTTCATCATCTTCCATGTCTTCATCGTCATCAACCAAAGTAATTGGTTCAGAGCCATCTGGCGGATAAAAACGTTCTGTTGAAAAATATTTGTCGAGTGCTTTTTGCCATTTTTCATCACTTAAATTATCAATCGCAATTTGCAACAGATCTTGAATATAATTACGGTAGCCAGCTACTTCCTTCTTCAGGCGTTCATAATCTGCCTTAATGGTTTCCTGTTGCTGCTTTTCATAATTAGTGTTCGTTTTAATTTGTTGCGTCGCGTTACTAATAATTTGTTGTGCCTGTTTTTGCGCATTATCAAACGCTTGCTCGGTTTCTTTTTTAGTTTTCTGATACTGGTCAACTTGCGTCTGTAATTTTGCAACTTGATCTTTTAAACCAACAATATCATTTTTCAAATCAACCGTTTGGTCTAAAGCATCACCATAATCATCTACAACCTGATCCAAAAAGCTATCGACTTGCTCACGATCATAACCGTTAAGTCCACGCTTTTTGAATTCTTGGTTGTGGATGTCCATTGGCGTCAATCTATTTACTTGTGTTTCTTTGTCTGCCACAGTTTTAGCACCACCCTATATTTACCTTTTTTAGTTGTTGTAATGTCCATAATTTGGCTTCTGCCAAAATGTCTTAAGCTAAGGACATCGTCTACTTTTACTATTATATTAGAATCTTGCACTCCATGCCAATTTAATTTTACTAAATTGGTGTTAATTGCCGTTTTTAATTGCCCACGACTCGTCTTACTGATACCGGCCAAAACCGCATCAATTCTAAGAGAAGCAACAATCAGCGGGACAATCTGACTATCATCTTCTGGTACTAAAATTTCTGCTGGCAAAATTGAGCGAATCTTGACCTGCGTATGACCAATACGGTCAATTTGCTGAATAAAGAAATTAAGTAGTTCCGTTTTAATGAAGAACTGCCACTTACCAGTACCATCAGTAATAATATCACCAAAGGTATTTGTTTCTATCCCTGAATTAGCTAATGTTCCCAAAATTGAACTATGAGTTAGTTGAGCAAACTTACTAGGATAGTAGATTTCACATGCCGTTACTTGGTAGTCCATCGGCATTAAATTAACCCAGTCTTCACTTAAATAGACGCGCTTTTTTTCCGCATCATTATAGCCACCAAACTCCTGGATAAATAAGTCGCTGCCAACAACCGTTTTCAAAATATCCCTTTGGGCGGGATCCAAAAAGTCTGTCAGCATTGCCTCATGCTTAAAAATAACCTGATTAAAAAAACCGACCATCTTGTCAACAGTCGATTTTTCTTCTGAATCAAAGTGTGGGTAAAAGCTACTTGCCTGCCTCTTTAACATTAGCCTAACACCCGAAATAGTATATTAGCTAGCCAATTTAGGGCGTAATCCTGAATAAAATAGAGAAGTAATAGTCCTAACAGGAAAGACAAATCTAACCCCGTTGCATACGATAATTTTTGAATTGGACCCTTACGAAAAATATTTAAATAAGGATCAATTATTCGGTTAAGAAATCTACCAACAGCCGAATCTCGCAAAAACGGTACCCAACTCATAATCGCATCAATTACCATAATGATACTGTATATCCAGATTATCCAGTTGATTGCACTTAAAACATAAGAAACTATTGTGAGCATTAACTTAAATTATCTTTCTTATCAACTAAATCACTAATTTTACCGTTAGTTACAAACTTAGGTGGCGTTGCCAAAAAAATCTTATCACCAATACGTTGAATTTCACCATTCAGGGCATAAACTGTCCCGGTAATAAAGTCAACAATCCGTCTAGCAGATGTATCTTCCATTCTACTAAAATTAATGATAACTGCTTTGTTATTCAGCAAATTTTGGGCAACATCTTTGGCATCAGAATAAACTCGCGGTTCGTATAGGACAATTTTGCTTTTAGCAGCATTCATCCCTGACTTAATTGAAACTATCTTATCATGATCAATTGTATTGGCTGGAACATTATCGTTGTCAATCTCTTGGTCATCAAGGTATTCTTCTGTATCAAGCATGTCTTCATCTTCATCAGAAATGCCAAAAAATTTACCTATTTTACTAAAAGCCAATTCTTTTGCCTCCTATTAGTTCTCACCACGGTGCCTAAAAAACGGAATATCATCAGTATCGTCATCATCTTGGGCACTAGTTTCGATTTGCGAAATACTACTCTGCTCATCTTCATCAAATGAATTAAAATTATCTTGTTGATTGATGCTTGGTGTTGACCGTCTTGTTTCCTGGCTGTCATTATTCAAACCCCAAACACTAGTTGGATCAACCATTGGCTTGTGCTTTGGTGCAGATTGAACGGGTGACTGATCCACAGTTTGTTCATGACTTATTACTTGCTGGTCTTGTGGTTCGGACTTTTCATGATTAATCTCGTTAGCTGGCTTTTGTGCCTTAACTTGATGACTGCGACCCGGAAGTTGCTTTGAAGCTTCTTCTTCAGCTTGAGAACTGATTCCAGTCGCAATCACGGTCACAACAACTTCGTCGCCTAAGTTAGGGTTAATTGACGTACCAAATATAATGTTAACGTCATCGCCAGCTGCCTTAGACACAATTTCAGAAGCATCTTGAGCTTCAAACAAGGTTAAGTCTGGACCACCAGTAATGTTTAATAACACTTGCTTAGCACCATCAATTGAAACCTCAAGTAATGGCGAAGAAATTGCTAACTTAGTAGCTTCAACCGTTCTATTTTCACCACTAGCACGACCGATGCCCATTAAAGCAGCACCCTGGTTAGCCATAACCGTCTTTACATCAGCAAAGTCCAAGTTCACATAATCTGTTGACGTAATCAAGTCAGAAATTCCTTGAACACCTTGTTTCAAGACATTATCAGCTTCCTTAAAGGCATCCATCATTGGTGTCTTTTTATCTACCATCTCAAGCAGACGGTTATTAGCAATAATAACTAGTGTATCAACATATTGCTTTAATTGCGCAATCCCTTCAGTCGCGTTTTTTGAACGCTTTGGTCCTTCAAAAGTGAACGGTCTTGTAACTACACCAACAGTTAACGCACCAGTTTCACGGGCAATTTTAGCAACAATTGGCGCAGCACCAGTACCAGTACCGCCGCCCATTCCAGCAGTGATAAAAATCATATCAGCGCCTTTAAGTGCATCTTCAATTGTTTGTTCACTTTCTTCAGCTGCCTTTTGACCAACTTCCGGATGCGAACCTGCACCTAGTCCTCTGGTCAGCTTAGGCCCTAGCTGAATTTTAGTTTCTGCTTTATTACTGTTAAGTGCTTGCACATCGGTATTGGCCGCAACAAAAGAAACGCCTTGAACACCATCATCAATCATCCGATTAACAGCGTTACCACCAGCACCACCGACACCAATTACTTTGATCACAGCATTTTTATTGTCGTCTGAATCGAACGTAAAATCCATCTAAATTAACCACCTTTAATCAAAGAACTTTTTCAAAAAATTCTTAATGCCTTTATTTTGATTTTGATTATTATTTTTTTGCTTACTTTGCGATTGTTTATCTCGCTTTAGCATCTCATGTCTATTATATTCTTCTTTTACTTTGGTTTCACTAGCAGCTGCCGGTCTTTTTGATTTTTTTATATTCTCGTGAGTTGGCTCATCATCTGTTTGCCCAAGCAAACTCTTGCCATAAATTGCACTAATAACCAAAAAGTCAATGTCAGACATTCTATACGAATAATTAACGATACCATAAGCTGCAGAGTATACTGGATTACGCATTCCAATCTGATCGGGTTGATAAATCCGCGTTTTTACTCCTAAAGCATTAGCAACAATATTATCAATTCCCTGAAGTAAACTGTTGCCACCAGTAATAATGATACCACCCGGTAATTTTAACGCATCGTGCTTACTTAAGCCCTTGCCGATACGTTCAATGGTCTGCATTAATCGTGCATTAATGATATTACTCAAGTATGCTTCATCAACCATTTGCTGACCATCAGTACCAACACTGTTAACAGCAAACTTGTCTTTTGTTGAAGCCAAATCTGGATCAGCATAGCCATAGTCTAATTTGATTTGTTCCGCATCCTTTTTGGAAGTGCTTAGGACAACTGAAATATCATTGCTGATATCACTACCGCCCTCAAAATCAATATTTGCATACTTAATTTGACCGTCATGAATAACAGTAGCAGTAGTCACACCACCACCCAAATCAAGAATAATTGAACCAAAAGTACGTTCACTTTCATCAAGAGCAACACTTGCAATAGCCAGAGGGGTTGGCACAAAGAAATTATTCTGGTAGCCCGCACGTTCAATTGCCTTTTTAATATTATGCAAAGGACTGGCTGGCGCAGTCAATAAAATTCCTTGAACTGCAAGAGAATGGGCAATCATTTTACGTGGATCATCAACCTCAGTTTTACCATCAATTAAAAATCGGCTTGGCAAAAAAGCAATTGGTTCACGTTCATTTTTAACTGCAGACTTGACTGCAGCCTGTAATACACGCTTAACATCACTGTTACCAACTTCTTGACCACTATCACTAACATTAATCAGATCACTGGCTGTCTCAAGTTGCAAGAGTCCGACAGGTATTCCTGTAACCACGCTATAAATCCGTGCATTTGTCTTATCGGCAATTTCCTTTAACGCACGACTAATTGCACTTGCCGTCTCATCAATATCAATGATATTACCGTGCCGCATACCCTTATTAGGAATTGCAACTGCGCCAATTACCTTGCCAGAATCAGCGACTACTGCTTTCACACTTGTAGTACCTATATCAAGGCCTACTAATAAATTTGAATTGTCCAAAATTAACCCCCCATCGATACGCATTAGTAAGTTTTAGCAAAAACTCTAATCAAGTTTATGATATGCCATAAGCTCGCTTTTCACTTGATGTAAGCGGTCTGCTAAAAACTCCTACTTCTAAATCAATTAAACTATTTTTCTTTACTTTAGATTTGATTTCATTATAGTACTTTATTTTATCTTTGAGAGTAGAAACATTTCCTGTAATCACATTGCCATCCTTCATCACGAAAATAACTTGTGATTTACGTCTAGTATTACCACTTAATAATTTTATTTGTTCCTGAAAATCACTAGGTAAACTATTAAATAATAAAAGATCTTGTTTTAAAGAAACTTTATGACTATAACCTACAAAAATCGGCTTATCATGGTCTACCATATTCCATGACAAAAGCCTTGTACCTAGTTTACCATGCGAAAGAATTTTACGGTACCTATTATCTGTTTTAATATAACTAATTGTTTTAAATTCATTGATATGTAAAACTAATTGATTGAAATTTTTAACAGTAAACCAAACATTTTTTACTTCTGTATATTTATTAGTTAGTTTGTGATTAACTGCTGCTTGCTTTAAAAAGTAGTCGCAAACCTTGTCACTCGGCTTAATTCCCGATGTCGCAACTACTTCTTTAGCTGGCAAATCATCGCCACCTGTCACTTGCACACTACTAATATTCGCAAGTGGGGAAATATAATAACCTAGCCCAATTATTGCCAATAAAGCAATCCCAACAATCAAACCTAACCGCCTAATCAGCGCCGATTTCCGTTCACTATGCAAGTGATTAAGTGAGGCAGAAACCTTATTTTTATGCTGCTGATGTTTATGTTGGTCAGCTTGATAATCTAAATAATGCGATAACTTTTCTTTAGGATCAATCTTGGTTATCCGTTTCTTTGGCATCTGCCTCACCACCTTTATCAATTACTGGGCAATCGACTGCATAACCTTAATTACCTGATCAGAAGCATCAGGAACACCCAACTTCTTTGATGACTTACTCATTTCATTTGCATATTTTGTATCAAGCAAAATATGATCAATCGATGAAACAAAACTATTAGTATTTAAATCATCTTCCGCAATTACTAATGCCGCACCTGCTTTTTCCAAATCAGTTGCATTTTTCATTTGATGATTATGCGTAACATTAGGACTAGGAATTAAAATTGCGGGAACACCCAATGCAGTAAATTCCGCAATACTTGTAGCACCAGAGCGTGAAATTACACAAGTCATTTCTGGTAAGACTGCAGGCATGTCCTTAATATAAGGTAAGACTTTAATATTATTACCATAATCAATTCCCTGCAATTTTTCTTGAACTTTATCAAAATACAAAGTTCCTGTTGCCCAAACAATTTGATATGGTTTGTCTTTCAGTTTCAATAATGATTGCAGCATTACCCGATTAATTGCCAAGGCACCACGTGAGCCGCCAAAAACAAGGACAGTCGGAATTTTAGGATTAAAATTCCATTCGGCTTCCAAGTTAACATGCTGCTCATTTAAGCCTAAAACTTGCTGTGAACGCGGATTACCAGTTTTAACTAGTTTTTTCTTTTCTGAAAATTGTGTAGCAGCATCATCAAAGCTGTAACAAATCTTATCAACATAGTGACCCAAGAACTTGTTGGCCACCCCAACAACCGAATTTGATTCGTGAATCATTGTCGGAATTCCCATTTTAGCAGCTTCATAAACAATCGCGCCGCTGACATAGCCGCCTGTTCCTAAAACAACATCTGGTTTAAATTCCTGCAGAATTTTTTTGGCACGTTTAGTTGCCTTAAGAAACATATTAATAGTACTGAAATTTTTTAATAAATGTTTACGATTGAAACCTTGAATTTCAATCGTTTTAAAATTAACTCCAGCTGCCGGAACAATTTTCGACTCTAGTCCGCGCTTAGTACCGACAAATAAAATTTCATCATTTGTCGCAAGCTGACGTTCCTTCAACTGCTCAATAATTGCCATAATTGGGTAAATGTGACCGCCTGTACCGCCACCAGTAAAAATAACTCTCATTTTATTTTGTCTTTAAATCCTTAACAAACTTGATAAAGTAATCGCCGCGATCTTCAAAGGTTCTAAATTGATCCCAAGAAGCACATGCAGGCGAAAACAGTAAAACATCACCAGCAGCAGTCAGTTCGTATGCCTTAGGAACCGCTTCTTGCAAGGTGTTTTCAATTACAATTTGCTTAATACCAGCTTTGCGAGCTGCATCAGCCAGCAAATAACGTGTTTCGCCGTAAAGCACGATTGCTTTAACATGCTTTTTAAACAGCGGCACTAATGAATCAAAGGTAAAACCACGATCAAGTCCGCCAGCAATTAGAACCTCTGGTTCTGTAAATGAGGGAATTGCCACCGTTGCAGCTTCAATATTAGTTGACTTAGAATCATTGTAAATTTTGCGGTTATCCAAAGTCATCACATATTGCAGCCGGTGTTTTGCACCAGTGAAAGTTGTTAAGACTGCCCGAATATCTGCATCATCTGCGCCCATCAGCTTGCTGATTGCAATTGCAACTAGAGCATTCTGCTGATTGTGGATTCCAGGTAGTTTCATTTCACTTGTCTTAATAATCTTATCTGACTGGCTTTGTAAATAACCATCACCAATAAAATAATCGGCAGTTTGGTCAGTCTCCGAAAAGGTTTGGATCTGGGCCTTAGTCATTGCTTTTTCTTGGGTAAAAATCTCTGGTTGATCCAAATTAGCAATGAAGTAATTAGCAGCAGACTGAGTTCGTGTAACATTCAATTTAGCATTAACATAATTGGCAAAAGTTTTATGATAATCCAAGTGAACATTATGGTAAATGTCAACAATTGCTGCTACGCGCGGATCAATGTCAGTTACGCCCAATAATTGAAAGCTGGACATCTCAACTACGAGAATATCATCTTTGGTTGCCTTAGTAACTACTTCAGAAATTGGCACGCCAATATTACCTACGGCATAGGCATGGTGACCACTTTTAGCTAAATAATGATCCAAAATTTGCTGCGTGAGCATTACTGTTGTCGTTTTACCATTTGATCCCGTAACACAGACATACGGTGCTTCACTGACACTTAATGCAATTTCGGGCTCTGTAATAATTGGCACTTTTAATTCGGCTGCTTTTTCTACCATCGGATTTTCGTATGGTATACCCGGATTTTTAACCAAATAATCAAAGTGCTCTTGGTCAAATAGCTCGGTTGGATGATGGCCGCTAATTACCCGAACCCCCATCTTTACCAATTCCTGCGCATGTTCATTTTGTTTTAAATCTGTCTTATCATTCAAAGTCAGCTTTGCACCAAGTTTAAGCAATAACGTACTTACTGCAAAGCCGCTCTTTCCAAGACCCAAAACCAAAATGTTTTTATTCTTATACATGTCAATCTGTTTCATTTTTACTATCTTAACCCCAGATTACTAAATACAAAATACTACCGATCAGTCCTACTAGCCAGAAAACAATATCAACCTTCCATTCTGACCAACCCAGCATTTCAAAATGATGGTGGACAGGTGTCATCTTAAAAATTCGTTTTCCCGTTGTTTGGAATGAAATCACCTGCAAAATAACGCTGGCAGTTTCACAAACAAACACAATACCGACTAAAAGCAGTGACCATGGTCTATTTAAAAAGACACTGACGGCTGCAAGTCCACCGCCCAAAGCAAGTGAACCAGCATCACCCATGAAAATTTTAGCGGGTTTATGATTAAAAATAAAGAATGAAATTAAGCCACCAATTACACTCATACAAAAAATTAGAATGGCAAAGTTCTTCTGCTTAAAGGCAAGATAAGCATAAGTTCCATAAGCTACAATCGACAATCCTGTTGCTAGACCATCAAGTCCATCCGAAAGATTGACCGCATTGGAGAAACCAACTAACCAAAAAATGACAAACAGCGTAAACAAAATCACACTTGTGATAACACCAAAGAATGGAATAAACAAATTAAATTTAAAGTTGTCTGTTGCAGCAATCCAAACAATGACTACGGCAATCAAAATCTGTAACAATAATTTTTGCCATGCCCGTAAACCTAGATTACGCTTATAAAAGAGCTTAATGCCGTCATCCAAAAAGCCGATAATGCCATAGCCTAAAAGGCTAATAACTAAAATCCAAATGGTTTTATTAATGCCATGCTGCCAAGCAGCAACCCAAATTGAAGAAATGGCTGCTGCTAAGACAAAAATAACACCACCCATTGTTGGGGTACCAGATTTTTTCTGGTGCCATTTTGGTCCTTCATCACGAATTTCTTGACCCTCGTGGTGTGACCGCATAAAAATAATCATCCACGGCAAAAAGATTGCCGTTAAAACTAATGAACTAACTAATGCAATGATGCTAGTAATGAGCATATTGTGTTTACTCCTTTAAATTAATTACAATTTTGGTTTTTGACTTGAGCTTGGTCTTTGGGGCAATGCTCTGCTTCACGACAGTACCACTACCCGAAACTTTCAGCTTAACTCCAGTTAATTCTGCAAATTGCCGCAAATCATCCAGTGTCCAGCCTTTCATATCAGGGCAGATAACCTTGCCAGAAGTCAAAACAAACATTCTTTTACCAGACTGTTCTTTTTGCCCCTTAGCATATGATTGAGCAGTAATTTTATCACCTGTGCCAATTTTAACAATTCGCAAGCCTACTCGTTGTACTTCCTGCTCAGCAGCCGAATAAGTAAGACCTTTTAAATCAGGCACCTTAACTACGGTTGAATTATCTTGGTCATTTTTCGCCATTAAGATGATTTGCCGCATCATTGGCTTAAAAATTGATGACAAAATAGTTTCCGCTGGTCTAATCATCCGCCGTGGCTGCTTTAAGGTGATATAAATGCAGTAACGCGGATGTTTGGCTGGGGTGACACCAACCACTGAAAAAGTATAATTGCTATCGCCTTTTAAGTAGCCACCACCTTTGGGATTAGCAATTTGAGCCGTTCCCGTTTTGACAGCAATACTTGCATTATCCATCTTGTATGCATAACCAGTACCAATTCGTTTATTAAGCACTCGCCGCATATTAGCCAAAACAGTTTGGGCTGTTTCAGCAGAGTATACTGGCTGACCCACATTTTTAATTTGGTAACCAGTAATTGTTTTACCATCAGGATCCGTTACTTTTTCAACAAATTGCGGCTTTACCATTTGACCATTATTCGCCAAACTACTAAATGCCTGCATCATCTGCATTACATTAACGTTAACTCCTTGACCGAAACTAGTAACTGCTTGATCAATTGGTGACTTGAAGGCCAATAGCCCCACTTGTTCACCTGGTAAAGTAACCCCCGTCTTTTGCCCAATATGGAACTTGCGCAAATATTTACGCCAAGTCTTGGCGCCCATTTGCTGCTCAATATGAACAAACCCCGTGTTACTCGAACGTGGAAAGGCCTGTGAAAATGGAATACTGCCCCAACCAGAAGTCTGCCAGTCATGAATTGTCGAGCCACTAACAGTGACTGATCCAGAATTATAATACTGATTCGGGTGATAACTACCACTATTAACTGCAGCCGATAGCGTCAATACTTTGAAGACTGATCCAGGCTCATATGTATCTTGAACTAAAATATCGCGATATGACTTAGACATTCCTTTTTTAGTTTGCGGATTAAACGTTGGTCGTTGTGACGCGGCAAGTACCTTACCAGTTTTCATATCTTCAACAACTGCTGTCATTGAAACAGGATTATACGTTTTCTGCACATAAGTTAACCGATCTTCCAAGTAATCCTGCAGCTGTGAATCAATTGTTAAGTAAAGATTATCACCATTTTTGGGTGCCTGATAATCTTGTGTACTATTCGGCGTTTGGTAGTTAGACGCATCAACTGATGAAACCCGATACCCGTCTTTACCTGTCAAAAGGTTATCATACCAAGCTTCCAGACCCATTGTGCCTATCAAGTTTTCTGAGTTTGTTTTCTTATTGTATTTTGGCGTTGCAATCCCAACAATATGTGAAGCAAAATTGCCATTAGGATACAGTCGCGCCGGCGTCTCAAAGAATTTAATTCCCGGCAGCTTCATCTGCTCAATTTTATTTTTATCTTCTTTAGTTAAGCCGCTGCCGGCAGCACCAAATTGTACTTGAAAAGCTGTATGAGCAGGATTTAAATAATGCAAAATTGTATCTGCCGAAAGTGGTAAAACCTTAGATAATTTTTCGGCAGTTTCTTCTTTATTAACCACATATTCAGGCTTATTGTGATAATTAATCGAAGTCTTATCCAAAATCGCATACACAGTATATAAATGCGAGTCTTGAGCGACAGCCAAGCCATTACGATCATAAATCGTTCCGCGATTAGCTTTTAATACCTCATTACGCTTATATAATTGCTCTGTGCGCTGGCTTAAATTCTCACCGCTAACCTTCTGCGAGATACCAATATATAAAAATCTACCTGTAAATACAAGAAAAACCAAAGCAACAGCTACTTGGAGAAATCTCCCTACTGTGAAACGGTAGCTGTGGGCTTTGGATTTTTGTAATCTTAAATTACTAATGCGTTTTTTCATTAGTGAATAGTCCTAATATTCTTCTCAATCAGAGTTAACCCTTTACTGCGCGCGATTTTATTCATCCGTGCACTTGAAGTTAACTCACCTATTTCTTGATGTAAATCACTAACTTGACTTTGTTTCTTGGCAACAGACTGTTGCACGTTGGTGAGTTCATGTTGAGCTGAAGTAGCAGAAATACTAGAAGAAACTAACAGAGTCATCAAACCTAAAGTTATTAGGGTTCCTAATACAAGCAGAGATTTTTCAAAAGCAGACCAAGTAACACGGCGATGATCAAGCACCAACCGCTGCTGAGTTTCTGTTTCCGTTTGCTTATTAGGATTAAACTCTATTTTTCTCGCTAAATTATCAGCCATCTTTTTTCCTCTTTACAATTTTTCCGCAACTCGCAATTTTGCACTGTGTGAGCGGTTATTGTCATCTAACTCTTTATCCGAGGCAACAATCGGCTTGCGATTAACCAAACGAAGCGTTGGCTTCATACTGTCTGGTATCATTGGCATTCCACGTGGTACCTCAACCTCAGAATATTTTTTAAAGATATTTTTAACGATTTTGTCTTCGTCAGACTGAAAGGTAATTACACTGATTCTACCATTAGGCTTTAGAAGTTTAATGGCTTCTTCAAGTGATTCTCTAAGAACATCAAGTTCATGATTAACAGCCACACGTAATGCCTGAAAAGTCTTTTTAGCTGGATGTCCTCCCGTTCGTCTTGCATATGCAGGAATTGCTTCCTTAATCAAATCTACCAATTCAAATGTTGTTTCAACTGGCTTAACTTGTCTTCTTTCAACGATTTTACGGGCAATTTGACGTGAAAATTTTTCATCGCCATATTTATATAAGATAGCTGCCAAGTCCTTTTGACTTGAATTATTCACTAATTGGTACGCATCAAGGGTCTGGCTTTGATCCATCCGCATATCTAATCGAGCATCAAAACGGTATGAAAAGCCGCGTCCTGCCTGATCAAACTGGGGTGAAGAAACACCTAAATCATAGTAGATTCCGTCAATGCCATCTGTATAACCCAGCTCAACCAGATTCTTTTGCAAATGACTGAAATTGTCGTGAACTAACTCTAACCTAGGATTGCTGTTAGCCTGCAATAAATCAGTAAAGTTTAACTTAGCCGATTTTATTGCATATTCATCCTGATCAAAACCAATCAATGTTCCTCGTTCAAGCTTGCTCAGTAAGTAACTCGCGTGCCCACCACCGCCAAAAGTTGCATCTACATAAAGACCATCGTTTTTTGGTTTTAAATTATCTATTGTTTCGTGTAAGAGTACACTGGTGTGTTTGAATTCCATAATTTATAGTTCAATATCGTCCAAATCTTCTGCAATATCATCATAATTTTCGTTCGCTTCATCACTAAAGTTCTCCCAGCGCTCCTTTGACCAAATTTCAATTCGGTCGGAAACGCCAACGATGACACATTCTTTCGTCAAGTTTGCGTGTTTCTTCAATGTTGTGGTCAGATTAACACGCCCCTGCTTGTCGAATTCGCATTCCATTGCACCAGAGTAAAACAAACGCGTAAAACTACGCGCATTTCTCTTAGTCAACGGAAGTTGCGCTAACTTGGCTTCCATTTTCTGCCATGCCTCGGTGGTATAGCCGAAAATACAGCCTTCCATTCCGCGAGTGAACACCATTTGATCACCAATCTGTTCGCGCAAACGAGCTGGTATAATTAGCCGTCCTTTGCTGTCAAGATTGTGATGATATTCACCCATGAACATGGTCTAGCCCCCTTCCAATGAATAATTTACCACACTTCACCACTTTCTACCACAATTTCCCCAAAAAAGTCCGTTATTTAATTATTAAATTATTTTTAAGCAAAAAAAGACCAAAATTCATTGAATTTTAGCCTTTTTCTGCAAAAATTGATTGATAAAATTAGTGGGAATTAAATCATCATTACCAACAAGCCAATATACCAAAAAATACTGCAAACCGTTAAATAATTCCAAATTTGATATAGAGTTTTTCCAAGTGAAATATTTTTATTTTTGATTGCCTCACTAACGGCAACAATAATTACCAAGATAAAGAAAGTAAAAAAACCGTACGGTAAAAAACTAGGACGTTTCTCTACCTTTGTGATTAAATAACATGCCAAAATCAAAAAGAATGGCAAGACATCATAACCGCGAAATTGTGCCTTAGGAAAAAATCTGTTCAACACAAATGCTAAAGCCAAGCCAGCAAGCGGCAATAAAAAGACAAAAAGCATGATAATTCCTCCATTACTTATTTTATCTTACTACGTAATTGAAAAAAACTCCTAATAAGAATAAAATATTGTTCAAACAAGGAGGTCAACCAATGGCACGGAGAAAGAAGAAAAAATCAGGATTTCAAAAGTTAACTATTATAATGGCATGGCTGATGGCATTCATCACTTTAGCAGCAATCATTGCTCAAGTGGCAATCGTATTAGTTAACAATGGTACATTCGGTTAAAAACAAAAGCGTGAGAAAATTCTCACGCTTTTTTAGTGTTGATAATTATCTAGATTAATCATAAATGGATGATTGCGTGCTAACCGCCCCCAAATTGAATATGATAAAATCACAAAAATAAAGGACCAAGCTAGCGTAGGCAATAAACTAAAAAGCATTGTTTTAAGTGGGACAGCAATTATGCCAACCACACTCAAAATTATCCAGTTATATACGCAAACAATCATAACCCCAACTAAAACCGCAAGTAATCTTGCCCAAAAGACTTCCGGAAGAAATCTTGCCGACTTCTGAAGCAGCCAGGTTACCACTGGTAGAATAACTGTGTATACACCAACAATGCCAAAGAAATAAACATCAGCAACAATGCCGGCTCCTAAAGCCAACCAAATTTCCTTACCATTTAAATCATCAAATAGGGCAATTAACATCATACCAATTGGCATAATTAAACAAGCTGCATCACCGTAAGTCATAAATTGATGCAAAAAAAGTGCTAAACTGCCATCAAGTACCAAAGCTACATACAAGGCAAAAGCCAAAATAAACTTACGCCAAGACCGCATTAGTCTTCCACCTTTCTCCTGATGACCGTTACGACAGAAGGATCATTTAGTTCACCTGCTGGCGTAATTTTAATCAAATCTGATAAGCCAAAGGAATCATGAGTTGTCCGAGCAATCGAACCAACTAAAAGACCTTTAGGAGAATTACCGCCCATGCCGCTGGTGTAAATTTTGGTTCCCTGCTTTAACTTATTGCTATCAAGTGCCTGCGTGAAGGCCAAAGAATTACTGCCAACTACAGTAATAATACCGTGAACCTTTTTGCCATTAGTAGCAGTAGCTTCAACCGCAAAACGATTAGCAGCCTTATCACTAGTTGTAATTAATTCAACTTTTGAAGAAGCTGCGCTAACTTCGACTATTCTGCCAATTACGCCGTCGCCGCTCATTACGGCCATATTTTTACGTAATCCAGAAGTTGTGCCCTTATTGATTACCAATAAGTCTGTCCAACTATCAGGCGAGCGTGAAATAACTGAAGCATTGATTAAGTCGTAATCAGTCAATGTGCCCTTAATCTTTAAAGCTGACTTCAATTGCTTATTTTCAGCCTCTAAAGTTTCATTACGTGCTTTAGTCTGCTCTAAATCAGTTACCTTACTCTTTAAATAATTATTTTCATTCTGTGTATTCAGCAGTTCATTAACGTTGCTTAACCCTCCAGAAACCAGACTGATTGGAAAATCAACCACTCTAGTGCCGACTGCGACAACATCATTACCTAAGCTCTGAATGATTAGCGGCGTATTGCGTTTATTGCGTAAATGAACACTGATACCCAACACAGAAAAAATGGCAATAATAACAACACATACCGTTAATAATTTTTTATTCTGTAGAAATTTTTTCATATGGGATCAATCCTAAAAGAAAAGCCGGCAAAAACAGCCGGCTTCAGTATTATTTGCGACTTCTACGCATTAATTCAATATTTTTAAGTGATTCACCAGTACCAATTGCCACACAATCAAGTGGATCTTGGGCAATAAATACTGGCACTTTAGTAGCCTCAGAAATAACATCTGGAAGGTTCTTAAGTAAGGCACCACCACCAGTTAACACAATACCATGATCAATTACATCGGCTGCAATTTCAGGAGAAGTTTGTTCCAAAGTTTCTTTAATCGCAATAATAATATCTTGAACGACGTCTTGAATTGCCTTAGCAACATCAACTGCCATAACATCAACTGACTTCGGCAAACCAGTTACTAAATCACGTCCACGAATATTAACTGACTCAATTTCCTTTGCTTTTTCAACTGAAGCTGAACCAATTTGAATCTTAATGTCTTCAGCAGTTCTTTCCCCAATTAATAAGTTAAAGTTGGAGTGAACGTAATTTACAATTGCTGAATTGAACTTATCGCCAGCTTGGCGAATCGAAGTTGATGAAACAATCCCACCAAGTGAAATTGTAGCAACATCAGTTGTCCCACCACCGATATCAACAACCATTGAGCCAGTCGGATCCATTACTGGAAGACCGGCGCCGATTGCTGCAGCAAACGGTTCTTCAATAACGTATGCTTCACGAGCACCCGCAACACGTGCAGCATCAATTACTGCCCGCTTTTCTACTTCTGTAACTCCTGATGGTACACAGATCATTGCTGATGGCTTTGAATTACCAACAGTCTTATCAATAAAGTACTTTAGCATTGATGCAGTTGTATCGTAATCGGCAATTACACCGTCTTTCATCGGACGAATTGCAACGATCGTAGCAGGTGTTCTACCAATCATTTCTCTGGCTTCAGAACCAACTGCGATTACTTTATCAGCACGGGTGTCCTTTGCCACAACAGAAGGCTCTCTAAGGACAATTCCCTTACCTTCCATATAAACAAGTGTATTGGCCGTACCTAAATCGATACCAATATTTTTTGCTCCAAATCCAAACACGAAAATCTCTCCTTAATTATTGCAGTCTTTAAATCTTGAATAATTATAGCACAAAGCACTGTTTAAAAAAGAATTCCGCAGCAAGTTTTAGACGAATTTAAAACAATTCGTGCTCACGCATACTCAAAAATTTGCTTTTTCCAACAATAAAATGATCTAAAAAATCAATTTGCAACATGGCTGCTGACTCATCAAGCATCCGCGTTAATTTAAGATCACTTTGTGACGGTATCAAATTACCACTAGGATGATTGTGAACGACAAACATCCCGGCACAGGCATAGATTAACCCCCACCGAAAAATTTCCCGCGGATGAGCCACCGACTTGTCAATTGTTCCCTTAAACAGACACTTCTCAGCGATAATATGGTTACTGTTATCGATATAAATTGCCCATAATTCTTCCTGTTTATGACCAGCAAGTTTATCAGCTAAGTATGTTCCCACCTCATTGCTTGAAGTCAGAACAGCTTCACGATCTGGAACCGTATTGCGCAAGCGATCAATTAATTCCTCGCCAACAACTGCCAATTGCGGATTGCACTCAGAACCTGAAAAGTATTTGACCAAATCATTAAAACTGCTTAGATGCAGCTGAACTAATTTGGCTTCCAGTTTTGTTAGGTCAGTTAAACCACTTGCCCGCAGCTGATTAAATAAGTTTCCTAGTAACTCAATATCGGTCTTTACTAAATAGTGATTGGACTTGATAATTTCCATTCAAATCACTCCCTTCACTATTTACGTACACCAAAATCACTTAACTTTTTCTAGAAATTCATTAAAATCATGACAAATTAACGTTGCGTTTGCTTGATCTTCTTTAGTTGGCGGGAGTAAGTCTGGAATCATGACACATTTTAGTCCAGCATTACTAGCTGCGGCAACCCCAGTTGATGAATCCTCAAAGGCCAGCAAATTTTGTTTAGGAATATTTATTTTTTGCGCGGCCCATAAGTAGATATCCGGTGCAGGCTTGGCCTTCAGGTGATGCTTTTGGACATCATCATAATTCAAGTGAAACTGGAAATAATTGCGAATCCCCGTTGCCCACATTTCCTGTTCAATATCTTTTTCATAATTACTAGAAACAACTGCCAGCGATAAGTTAAGCTCATAAAACGTATCAAGTGCCCGCTGAACTCCCGGCTGCAGCTTGAGCTTACCTGCTGCAATCCATTGCTCCACTAATTCATTAGTTCTTTCAATGAAACGTACACGTTCTTCTTCGGTTTTGAAATAACGCTGATAAAATGCCCGCATCTCTTTCGTAGTCGAGCCGACCAATTTTAAATAAGTATCATCGGGTGTATCCAAATGATCTTCTTTTGACGCCTGAATATTAGCCTGCCAGTATAAATTTTCAGAATTAACCAGCAACCCATCCATATCAAATAAGATTCCCTTAATTTCTTCATCAATACCTTGAACGTGCATTTGTGGCCTCCAATTGCAAAACTTCGCCGACAAGATAAAAGGATCCTGTTACTAGCAGTATATCATTTGGCTGACTATCTTGCTTTAATTGCGTAAAGCAAGATTGCCAATCTGAATGATAGGGGTATCTTGCCTGCACTGAAGTTGGAAAGTCCGCCTTTTTAGCAGCCCGCGGGTATGCAATTGTTGTCAATTCCACCTGATCTGATTCTTTAAATAAAGAAAAAACTTCTACTAAATCCTTGTCTTTCATCATTGTAATCAATACCCGCACCTTACCTTGTCGCCTTGTCTGCTGCTGGTGAACAAAATCAAGTAAGTTTTTCATTGCCTGCATATTATGTGCCCCATCCAAAATGATTAGGGGCTGTTCCTGCAAAATTTGATAGCGACCCGGAATTATTGTTTGATTAATCGCTGCTTCTATTTGTAAATTACTCAGCGGTAAATTAAGCGTGCTAAAGGCGCGAACGGCAACAGCAATGTCGTAGCCTTCAACCTTGGGTCTAATGGCAAAGGTTAATTTTCGCTCTGGGTCCTGATAATTTATCCGCCAAGTATTATTTACTGTAAAATCTTGCCTTAACTCAAATAGCGGCGCTTGTTCTTCCTTAGCCTTATTCTCAATAATGGGTACAACTTCTGACGGCACATTTCCGATAACAACTGGTCGCTGATCTTTGATTATCCCACTTTTTTCACGGGCAATATCTTGAATTGTCGGACCAATAACCTGTTCATGATCAAGCCCAACAGTTGTAATAACGCTAACTTCCGGCTTAATAACATTGGTTGAATCGTGGGTACCGCCAATTCCCACTTCAATTACGGCATAGTCACATTTTTTTTGAGCAAAATAAGTAAAAGCCATCACTGCTTCGTATTCAAAGGTAACTAACCCAAAGTCAGGGTCTGTCTGCCTAATTTTTTGCAAAACTTCTTCAATCAAATTGCTAGTCGCTACCAAATCGTCATCACTAAGATTCTGACCATCTAATTGAATTCGTTCACCAAAAGCAAAAATATATGGTGAGACAAAAAGACCAGTCCTTTGACCGGCCTTTTGCAATAAATTACTTAAATAATACGAAGTAGAACCTTTACCATTAGTGCCCGTGACGTGCAGCATCTTAACTTTATCTTGCGGGTTATCTAGTTCTGCCAAGACTCTTCTAATGAAAGTTAAATCCCCTTTGGCATGAAACTTAGGTAACGAATATAAATAAGATATCACATCTTGCGCTTTGGTAAAAATCACATTATTTACTCTCTTTCAAATCCTGAATCCGTTGACGGACACTAGCTAATTGACTTTCATAATCAGCCTTCTTAGCCTTTTCCTTATCAATAACAGCTGCTGGAGCATGAGCAACAAAGCCTTGGTTAGCTAGCTTCTTAGTTGAACGTGCAACTTCTGCTTCAAGGTCTTGTTCTTCCTTTGCCATTCGCTTAATTTCGTCATCAACGTTAACCAATTCAGATAATGGCACAAAAATCTGGGCACCAGAGATAACGGCTGTCTTAGCTAATTTTGGCGCAGCCATTTCTGTTGCAATCTCTAACTTCTTCGGATGCAAGAAGTTCTTAACGTAATCTTCGTTATCTGTCAAAATCCGTTCATTTGCGGCATCATCAAGTTGAATCATGATATCAATTGGTGATGACATTGGCGCATTAACTTCCATACGAATATTCCGGACTGCCTTGATAACTTCAATTAAGAACGACATATCACGGGTAGCTTGAGAATTAACAAATTCACTGTGAGTTTCAGGATATTTGGCAACCATGATTGACTTACCAGCGTGCGGCATTGATAACCATAATTTTTCAGTTACAAACGGCATGATTGGGTGAATTAACCGCAAAATTTGATCAAGAATCCAGATTAAATTATCCTGCTTTCTTGCCTTTAATTCAGCATTATCACCATTTAAAACAACCTTAGAAATTTCAATGTACCAATCACAGAAATCATTCCAAATAAAGTTATACAGTTCCCGACCGGCTTCACCAAATTTATATTCATCAAATAAACGAATAACTTCACCCACCGTATGGTTCAACCGGTCAAAAATCCAGCTATCAGCTAAGTCAAACTTGCTGGTATCAGGCATATGAGCCGGTTGAGCATCTTCTGGCAGGTTCATGATTACAAATCGTGATGCATTCCAAATCTTGTTAATGAAGTTCCAAGCTGCAGCTAACTTCTTTGGATTATAACGAGTATCTTGACCAGGAGCAGTCCCATTTAATAAGAACCAACGCAATGCATCGGCACCATATTCGTTCACAACATCCATCGGGTCAACCCCGTTGCCCAATGACTTACTCATCTTGCGACCTTGCTCATCACGAATTAAGCCATGCAAAACAACATCCTTAAACGGACGCTCATTGGTAAAGTGCAAACTTTGGAAAATCATCCGTGATACCCAGAAGAAGATAATGTCATAACCGGTAACTAAAGCATTAGTTGGGAAGTAGCGTTTAAAATCTTCTGAATCTTCATCAGGCCAACCCATCGTTGAAAATGGCCATAAAGCACTTGAGAACCAAGTATCCAAAACATCTGGATCTTGATCCCAGTTTTCAATATCCTTAGGTGCTTCTTCACCAACATACATTTCGCCGGTCTTCTTGTTGTACCAAGCTGGAATTCGGTGACCCCACCATAGTTGCCGTGAAATTACCCAGTCATGAACATTTTCCATCCAGTGTTCAAGTGTTTGCTCAAACCGTTCAGGAACAAAATTAACCTTATCGCCAGTCTTTTGGTTAGCTAATACCTTATCAGCTAATGGCTTCATCTTAACAAACCATTGTGTCGATAGACGTGGCTCAACTTGAACACCTGAACGCTCTGAGTGACCAACTGAGTGGACAATTGGCTTAACCTTAATCAAGTAGCCTTGTTCCTTTAAATCAGCAACTAATTGCTCACGGCAGTCAAAGCGATCCATGCCAGCATACTTGCCACACTCCTCGTTCATTGTACCGTCATCATTCATCACGTTAATCCGTTTTAAGTTGTGACGGTTACCTGTGGCGAAGTCATTCGGGTCATGAGCTGGTGTAATCTTTACCAAACCGGTACCAAAGTCTGGGTCAACGTGTTGGTCTTCAATAATTGGAATATGGCGACCAACAAGCGGCAAAATCAATTCTTTGCCAACTAAATCCTTATAGCGTTCGTCCCCAGGAGCAACCGCAACGGCCGTATCACCAAACATTGTTTCTGGCCGTGTCGTTGCGATTTCAACGAAGCCTGAACCATCCGCAAACGGATATTTAATGTGATAAAAGGCACCCTTGTCGTCTTGGTGAATAACTTCAATATCACTTAAGGCCGTCTGCAGAGCAGGATCCCAATTAATAATGTATTGACCGCGATAAATTAAGCCCTCGTTATATAATTGAACGAATACCCGCCGAACAGCTTTGGACAATCCTTCATCTAAAGTAAAACGCTCACGCGAATAATCAAGTGACAGACCCATTTTGGCCCATTGACCCTTGATAATATTAGCATATTCATCTTTCCAGTCCCAAACCTGCTTGACAAAAGCTTCACGCCCCATTTGGTGACGATCTTTGCCTTGCTTGCGTAATTTAGCTTCAACTTTAGCTTGCGTGGCAATCCCCGCATGATCCATTCCTGGCAAGTACAATGTGTCATAGCCTTGCATCCGCTTAAAACGAATCAGCGTATCTTGAATTGCTGTATCCCAAGCATGACCTAAGTGCAATTTACCAGTTACGTTTGGTGGGGGAATAACAATTGAATATGGATGAGCCTTTTTGTCACCTGATGGTTTAAATAAATCCTCATCTAGCCAAGTTTGGTAACGACCATCTTCAACTGCTTGATGATCATATTTTGGCGCCAAATCTGTCATATAATTTCCTTCTTTCCGATAATAAAAAATCGTCCTAGATTCTATGTCTAGGACGATTTACTAACCGCGGTACCACCTAAGTTAAGCAATTACTGCTTCTCTTACATCGTGATAACGGCGAAATTTGCCGGATTAACTTACTATTAGTTCAGTCAATCAGTTAAAACCAAGCTACCAATTAACTTTCGGCCTTGCACCATTTTAGCCTTTCTCTGTTTGTAAAGTTAATACCTCTTGGTTATTGCTTTGCTAGTTATTATAGCACTTTTTTACAGTAATGCAGCATCTTCTTCAGCTTTATCAGCCAAAAACTTGTCATCAGGATAAATTGCCGTAACTTCGATACCGGCAAGAGCCCGTTCAATTAAGCCATCAACGTCAAGACGAGCTTCATATTCACGAGCCTTGTCAACTTTTGGCTTAGTTTTTGGTCGCGGCGGCGCGAAAATAGTACAGCAATCTTCGAATGGTTTGATAGACAAATCAAAGGTACCAATGTCTTCAGCTAAGCGAATAATTTCGGTCTTATCCATTGTCGCTACTGGTCGCACAACAGGAGTTGTCGTCACGTCGTTAATTGCCATCATTGATTCCAAAGTCTGAGAAGCAACTTGACCAACTGATTCGCCATTAAAAATTGCCAATTCGTTTCTTTTAGCCCGAATTTCATCAGCAAGCCGCAACATAAACCGACGTTGAACCGTCATTAAATAACCTTCCGGTACTTTTTCTTTAATTGTTTCTTGAATTTCCGCAAATGGCACGGCGATAAAATTAATCCGACCAGCATAATTTGCCAAGATACCAGTTAATTCCTTTGCCTTGTTCAAAGCCTTTTCGGTAGTGTAAGGCGGGCTAAAGAAGTGAACCATTTCAATATCAACCCCACGCTTTAAAGCTAGGTATGATGCAACCGGCGAATCAATCCCACCCGAAAGCATCATTACAGCACGACCGCCGGTACCAACAGGCATCCCGCCAGCACCATGCAGTAATTGGTTAGAAATATAAATTGCATCTTGACGAACTTCAATTCGCAATACTAGGTCAGGATGCTTCATTTCCACCTTTAGGTCTGACATGTTTTCAAATAAATAATCACCAACCAAGGCATTTAACTCATTAGTATCATAAGCAAAATGGTGGTCACTACGCTTGGTATTAACTTTAAAGGTCATGCCCTTCTTAAAAGTTTCTTTCATCAAGGCTAAAGATGTTTCTTCAATCGCCTCCAGCGTTTTTTCCACCTTAATTGTTGGTGAGTAAGTCTGAATGCCGAAGACCTTTTTTAACCGCTGATCGATTTCAGTAAATGGTGCACCATTCAAAACAATGTGCATCCGGTCATGACGCGGATGGATTTCAACTTGCGGGAACTTGCGCAGCACCTTGGTCACGTTACCGGCAAGCTTACCAATAAAATCCTTCCTATTCTTTCCTTTTGTCGATAGTTCGCCGTAGCGAACCATAATTTCCGTATATTCCATTAATTATTCTCCCAAGTGATTAATTTTAGCAAAATGTTGATAAATCTTATCAAAGACAGCGATAAACTCATCGGCTTCTTCTATGGTGTTGCTTTCATCAAAGCTTAACCGAATTGCACTAGTCGCAATCTTATCGTCAACATGCATTGAAACTAACGTACTTGCCTCATCGGTCTTAGTCGAGGCACAAGCAGAAGTGGTTGACGTGTAAATGTCATGTTCTTCTAAAGTATGTACCAGTGTTTCCCCGCGAATACCTTCTAAGGCAAAACACAAAATGTGCGGCGTGAAGTCATCACTAACCGGCGAGAAAATTTTAATTCCCGGTTTATCCTGTAAATAATCAACAATCTTACGCTTAATTGCTGCTTCACGATTAGCCTTATCTGCTTCATCGGTTAATAATAGCCGTACTGCTTTAGCCATCGCCGCAATTGCCGGCAAATTTTCAGTACCAGAACGCAAGCCTTTTTCTTGTCCGCCGCCATCGTGCAGCGGTGATAGCATCTTGCCTTCTTTTTTATACAAAATGCCAATGCCGCGTGGTGCATGGAACTTATGTGCTGATAAACTGGACAAGTCAACCCGTGGTGTAAATACTCTTGACCAAATGTTCTTGCCCAGAGCCTGGACATTATCAACGTGAAATTGAATTGTCGGGTAATTCGTTAATAAATCACTGATGGCTTCAATCGGTTGGATCGTGCCAATTTCATTGTTAACACCCATAATCGAAACCAAAGTTGTATCCGTATCAAGAGCGTTCCGCAAATCATTGACATTCACGCGACCTTCCTTATCAACCGGAAGCCGGGTCACGCGATAACCTAAGTTTTCCAAAGCATTAAAAGCATTAGCAACCGAAGCATGTTCAACACTTGAAGTAATAATGTGTTTTCCAAATTCGCGCTTCTGAATTGCCGTTCCCTTGATTGCTGTATTATTAGATTCGGTTCCACCAGAAGTAAAGAAAATTTCATTCTGTTTAGTACCCAACAGGCTTGCAATTTGTTTGCGCGAGCTTGTCAGTAATTGATAAGCACGATCGCCCATCTTATGCAAACTAGACGGATTCCCCCAAATATTTTGCGCAACTTGATCGTAAGTAGCTAACACTGCCGGATCAATCTTAGTTGTCGCACTATTGTCAAAATAAATCACAAACCTTGCTCCCCTCAAAAAAGCCTACTGAGGCACTTCTTCAACTTATAAATTGTAACTTAAATATAGTTTTGCTTCAATTAATATTAATTTTAAAGTAAAAACAGCTCTAGGAACTTCCTAAAACTGTTTTAAAGATTTATTCGACCTTTTTATCGGAATAATATAAATTCTCTAATCGCTGGTATGACCCAGGTTCTGCCTTCTCAATCGCCGTTGCAATTGTATCTAAAGCTTCCTTATAATTATAGTCTTGACTATAAAGCTGCATCGACTTCTTTTGAGCCCGTTTAATTGTATCATTATCCGAATACTTATTGGAATATTGCAATGTCAACTCAACCAAATCAGCAGAATTAATAATATCATCAGCTTCACGTTTCAAACGCTCAACATCATCAGAAATTTGAATCAATTCGTTAGAAATCTTTTCCATATTAATTCGCACTTCACTTAATTCCTTGGCAACATGCGCAATTTCATTAATTACTAGAGTGTACATTTGCACGAAGGTATCAGGATTGCCCGGCAATTTTTTGCGTTCTAAACGTCGATATACCAAAGAAACTTCTTGCTTAAAGCGATTGATTGAGTCATTAGCTACATTTTCAGAATCATACAGACCATCAACATCTTCTGCCATTTGCTTTTGCTGCTCGCCAATTTCTCGTAAGCGTTCTAGAGTTGCCAGCCAAGAGTCTTTGATTTCAGAATAAACACCCTTACCATCAGCAACATTCTGCGTATCAACTGTATATTGCTGGTTCATGTCATTTACTTCCTGTTCAAGCTGGCGACTCTTTGCTAGTTCGCCGTGTGTCAATTCGTAACTCTCATCAATATGACGCAACTTAGCAACTAAATTCTTGGATTCCACCTGTTCACGCGATAATAAGCGTTGAATTTTATCTTGGTTTTCTTCAACAAATGGTCGCGCCTTATATTCTTTGGCTAAAACATCATATAAACTGGCAATTTCTTGTTTGATTTCCTTAATATACTTAGATAATTCCGGCAATTTCAACTCAGTTAAGAATTGCCCAGCTTCAGCAACTTGATCCCGAATTTCTTTGATTTTGTCTAAAACATCAATTTCAGTAATGTAATACTTGTTAGCCATCATCTTTTTATAGGAATCTGATAATTCCCCTAATTGATCTTGAAAGACTGAATCTAATTCATGACGACTTTCCTTGAGCTCAGGCAGTTCCTCTTGGAGTGTTGCCAAAGTTGCCTTGATTTTTGATAAAACCCGTTTGGCTTCAACTTGATCACCCTGCGACGATAAGTTCTTGGCCTCAGTAAAGTCATTTTCCAAACTCGACAAATTATTTTCAATCTGATCTAATGCAGTACCATAATCAAACGAATCAGCTAACACATTCTTGCGCAACTGGTGATAAATCTTAATTAAGGCTTCATACTGTACCTGATTTTCCCGATTGGATTCAAGTAATTCCGTGAAAACATCCCTTGTATTCTTAGCATCATCAAAGGTTTGCTTCATAATTGCTTGTGCCTGTTTAATGTTTTGGTGTGACTTCAATAACCGGTAGTGAACATTTTCATCGGCAGCTTGTTCCAGTAATTTTTGTACCTGCGGAATTTTCTTACTTGTTGCTTCCTGATAACTCTTGCGCCAAGTTGTTAAGGTAGTCAGGCTTTCACCTGCAAGATCCATTTTATTTAACCGGTCAATATCTTGTTGCAAATGCATTTTTTCGATTTTGGTAATTAAGTCGTCTAGCTCCAAAATCTCCCGCAGCTGACGACGGTTAATGTAGAGCATAAGGGCAACAACAATTAGGATAAGTAAAACTGCAATTACTACTATTATAGATTGGGTTGGTGACATATTTTCTCCTCCAAAACTACCCTTTATTATAACAAATTTATTCTTGCTGTGGGCTTCGGTTTTAAAGATGTGCCCAATTTAATTAAAAAATTGATCTTTTTAAGCATGAAAGCAGTGAAAAGCTTCTTTTTCCTTGCTTTAGCAAGTTAACACCGATATAATTAACTTCGTGTAAAATATTTGCAGCTATAAGTGACAAGAACGTCAACATCTTAATACGTTTTAGTGAACGAGTAACCGACGCTGCAACAGGCGAAAATGAAAATTAAGATGCACGAATGTTGAACTTATGTGTAATATTTTACTCCAGAAACTGTTATCAGATTTTATTGGAGGATTTTATGTCAAGATATACAGGTCCAAGTTGGAAACGCTCAAGAAGATTAGGTATCTCACTTTCAGGTACTGGCAAGGAAATTAGTCGTCGTAACTATGCTCCTGGTCAACACGGTCCTAACTCACGTGGTCGTTTATCAGAATACGGCGAACAATTGCACGAAAAGCAAAAGTTACGTTGGATGTACGGTTTAAACGAACGTCAATTTAGAACTTTGTTCATTCAAGCTGGTAAAATTCGTGAAGGCGAACACGGTACTAACTTCATGATCTTATTAGAGCGTCGTTTGGACAGCGTTGTTTTCCGTTTAGGTTTAGCTACTACTAGACAACAAGCTAGACAATTAGTTAACCACGGTCACATCACTGTTGATGGTAAACGTGTTGATATTCCTTCATACGAAGTTCAAGTTGGTCAAACTATTGGCTTGAAGGAAAAGTCAAAGAACTTACAACAAGTTAAGGATGCTCTTGAAGCAGTCGTAACTCGTCCATCATTTGTTTCATTTGATGACAACAAGATGGAAGGTACTCTTGTACGTCTTCCAGAACGTGATGAAATGGAACCAGAAATTAACGAAGCCCTCGTTGTTGAATACTACAACAAGTTACTTTAATTTCTACATTTGCATGCCCCTTTCCACTTTGGAGAGGGGTTTTTGCTATCCAAGAAAGAAGAAATATCAGTTATGACAGAAGATTTGAATACTCGAGTTGAAAATGCTGCTCAAGGAATTACTCCGCAAACTAAACCAGATGAGCGGCGGCGCTTTTTGGGCTCTTTGCGTGAGCGCGTATTGGTTAGAATGGACAATACTGAAGTTGAAAAGCCTGAATTAACTACCACTTTTTTAGAACATTTTGCTGATTATCGTAATTATTCAATCTTAATTAACGGCAATTTAAGCGGTGAATTTTTGGACCAAATCGAAGCTAAATGTGGGCAATACAATGTTCCCTTTACCCTCGTCAATAATGAAACTGCACGAACTGGCGCCCAAGATACCGCCGTTCTTGTAGTGGCTAAGACTGCAATCAATAAGATGCGCGTTGAAATTGGTCAAGTTTATCCGCCAGAAATGCCCAAAATGGAATTAGGACAGTCTAAAAAGAAAAAGCCAAGCTTCTGGCACCGACTCTTTCATGGAGGAAATTAATGAAGCCGTTAGCTTATCGCATGCGCCCACAAAATCTTGACGAAGTTGTTGGTCAGCAGCATTTGATTGGTCCTGGTAAGATTATTCGCCGCATGGTTGAAGCCAAGTTACTTTCTTCCATGATTTTATATGGACCGCCGGGAATTGGTAAGACCAGTATTGCCAGTGCAATTGCCGGTTCAACCAAATATGCTTTTCGCAAACTTAATGCTGCCACTGACAGTAAGAAGCAATTAGAACAGGTCGCCGCTGAAGGCAAAATGAGCGGGACAGTAATTTTATTACTGGATGAAATTCATCGTTTGGACAAAACTAAGCAGGATTATCTTCTGCCACTGCTCGAATCTGGACAAATTATTCTGATTGGTGCCACAACTGAAAATCCATATATTTCAATTTCTCCTGCTATTAGATCACGCTGTCAGATTTTTGAACTTAAACCATTAGCTGAAAACGATGTTGCGCAAGCAATTAAACGCGCTCTAACCAATAAGCAAAATGGTCTTGGTGAATATCAGGTAAAACTAACCGATGATGCGGAAAAATTGTTAATTCAAAAAGGAAATGGCGATTTACGAGCAACCTTAAACGGTCTAGAACTAGCAGTGCGGTCAACCAAGCAGGAACTGATTGCTGCTGGAAAAGAAGACACTGGCTTTACCATTACTCAGCAAGAAATGGCCGATTCTATTCAGATGCGCAGTCAAAACTTTGACGCCTCCGGCGACGGTCATTACGATCTAGTTTCGGCTTTTCAAAAATCAATTCGTGGTTCTGACACTGACGCTGCCTTGCACTACCTAGCGCGCTTAATCGAATCCGGAGATTTAGTTTCTATTTGCCGGCGCTTGAGTGTTATTGCCTATGAAGACATTGGTTTAGCCAATCCTGCAGCAGCACAACATGCAATTATTGCCATTCAAGCCGCCCAAAATCTCGGCTTTCCCGAGGCACGCATTCCTTTAGCTAACGCAGTTATCGAATTAGCACTCTCACCTAAAAGTAACAGTGCAATGGCAGCAATTGATGCCGCCATTAGTGATGTTCGTCAAAATGACATTGGTGCAATTCCAGCCGATCTTAAGGATGCCCATTATTCTGGTGCCAAAAAGTTGGGTCACGGCACAGGTTATACTTATCCTCATAATTACCCTAATGACTGGATTGCCCAACAATACTTACCAGATCAATTAGTTGGTAAGCAATATTTTACGCCCAAGGGCAATTCCAAAATTGAAAAAGCACTCAAGAAACAATACCAGATTTTGCAGCAAATGCAGAAAGATGGTCTTAACAAGCAGAAGTAATTCTATATAAAACAAAAAATGCCCCAAATTGTCATTTTAACAATTTGGGACATTTTTAATTTAAAGCTTATTTCTTATCGAAGTTAGCTTTCTTAACAAATTTTCCTTTGGCTGTAATGTAATACTTTTTGCCATGAATTGAAATTGGGTTACCATAAGTCTTAACTAACTTATGCTTCTTAAGCACCCGCTTACCTTCACGATTGCCATATTGGCTGTAAATGTAAGCATTGTGCTGCAAGCGCAACTTCTTGGCATCAATATTGGCAGCCTTAATATACATACCATCATCGAGTTCGTAATAAATCACACCGTCGATTGACTTAGCACCAGCAGTTGTAATAACTGTACCAGCACTGAAAATCAAACCATTTGCACGAACACCTTTGTCATTGTAAGCATAAGCATTATGCATAATCTTCTTTTGAACTGGTGCATCAGGCTTGTCGCTAATTGGACCAACTGTTGCCTCAACTTTAGCAGTCTTAGTTACAGTTTCAGTATCAGCAGCATCTGACTCTGATACATTAGTAGCCCGAACAAATTTATTCTCACCAATAATGTAATACTTGATACCGCGAATCGTAACAGCATCACCGAAAGTAGCAATATTAGTACCTGCCTTGATAGCATGACGAGATTTAATTCTTTGACCATATTCATTGTAAACATAGGCATTATGCTTCAAAGTCGTGTGGATGCTGTTGATATTAGTACATACCACGTAATACTTCTTATCATTAGCACCATGGTCGATTAAGACAAAGTAATCCTTGTCACCAATCTTCTCTTTACCATAAGTCTTAACAACTGAACCAGCCTTTAAGTCAACCATGTTAGCACGTTCGCCGTTTTCATCGTAAAGATAGGCGTTATGCATCAAGATTAGATCCTCTTCGCTGTCATTTGAATGCTGTACAGGTTGTTGTGCAGCTTCACCATTTGATGATGAAGAATTATTACCAATAATAGTATTAATAGTTGCCTCATCAGTGTAATCATTCTTGATCTGATTAATAGTATTATCTCGATCTTGGTTAATAGAATTAATATCAGAATCATGCTCAATCTTATTTTTGCCAGCTTGGGCATCTTGCTTAACTTTATCTTTCAGCTTGTCCTTTTGATCCTTACTCCAATTCTTGTTGTTATCAATTGCCGCATTGGCTTCTGTAACAGCATGATCAATGGCAGTCTCAGCATTATTCTTAGCAACATTAGGGTCTTTGTTTAAAATATCAGCTAAATTATTATCAGAAATTGCATTATTAATATTATTAATTGCATCATCTTTAGCCTTATTAACCTTATCTGCTGTATCTGAAGCATCAATGTCACGATCACCCTGAGTAACGTAATCATCAATTTCCTTGTCAACTTTGTTCTTCAAAGCTTGCTTCTCAGTATCGGTATAAGGTGTACCATCTGGCTTGTTAGTCAAATGATCAATCTTATTCTTAGCATTAGCTGCAGCATCTGCCACTTCACCCTTAGCAATTTCCTTTTCCGCTTCTAAGGCATCAGCATTAATTGCCTCAGCAGTATCGCCTTGAGCAACTTGATGCTTATTAAATGCAGCATCAGTCTTTGAAGTATCAGCGTTTGGACCGTATTGGCTGTGCAGCTTATCAATTGCGTTTTTGTGGGCTGCACTAATAGCATTATTAGCCGCAGCAATTGCTGATTGCTTTTTCTTGCTGGCGTCAAAAGCATTCTTAATTGCTGATTGCTTATCAGCAACGTTGGCACTTGTTGTATCAGCACTTGTAATAGCATCAATTGCCGTTGTGTCAGCATTATTGCCTAATTGATCTTTTGCGGTAGTCTTTTCCGCTTCAACCACATTAGCTAAACCGTTATTTTCGGCGGTCTTATACTCACCATCAGTTACCTGATTAATCGCAGCTAATGCATCATGTTCTGCTTGGTCAATTTTGGCTGCTTCGTCACTATTCTTTGCGACACCTAAATCTTGACGGGCTCTATCAGCTGCATCTTGAATAGCTTTTTGGGCTTTTTGCTTATTTTGACGCTCCTCTTTAACATTAGAATCTTGATTAATGATTGCATTAATTGCAGCTTCATCACTATTGTCACAATCACCTTTAATCTTGTTAATGGCATTAATAGCAGTCTGCTTAGCTGTATCAACATCAGAAACTGTCTTAGCAGCATCAATAGTACCCTGGTTATCTTTAGTACCGTTGGCTTTATCAACTTCATGTTGAATAGCATCCTTAATTGCTTGCTTTTCGGCATTAGTGTAAGGAGTTCCATCTTGATGATTAGTCAGCTTGTCAACGGCATTAGCGGCATCCTTGCCAGCCTGGATAACATCTTGCTTAGCCTTGTTTTTGGCATTAGTTACAAGATTCTTATCAGTATTTAGTGCATTTTGATCTGCATCAGTATTACCAGCACTATCATCAGCAATAGTATTCAAATTATCGTTTAAAGTACCACTAACTGTACCATCTTTAGTTGCAGCTTCAGCTTCTTCCTGACTAATACCATCTTTATCTTGAGTAGAATTATTAATATCCTGATTTGCCTTAGAAACATCACTCTCAATTAAGGCATCCAACGCATTCTTTTCAGCATCAGTGTAAGCTGAACCATCTCCATGCTTCAAATTCTTAATGTGATTCTTGGCTGCATTAGCTGCATCTTTGATAGCACCCTTGGCAATTTCTTGCTCAGCTGCCTTGACAGCATCCTTAATGGCTTGAGGGGTTGAACCAGTAACATTCTTATTAGTGTTATAAGCATTATCAAGATTAGTAGTATCAGTACCTTTAGGTAACTTATTCTTAGCTGCATTATAGACAGCTGCTAAGTCATTTTCAGCTTGTGCTTTAGCCTTATCTAATTGAACTGCTGGATCATTAGCTAAAGCATCCTTGTCATTATTAGAATTACCTGTTGCATCAGCTAAAATTTTATCAATAGCGGTATCACGAGCCTCAGTAACAGTGTCTGGCTCAGTTGTTCCCGTCGTAATTGTACCTTGGTCGCCAGTTGCAGCTGCAACATCCTTATCAATTTGACCCTTTAAGGCTTCTTTTTGGTGATCGGTAAAGTTAGGTAATTTATCAATTTGGTCCTTGGCATAAGTTCCAGCTTCATTAACGGCTGCCTTATCGATATTCTTAATTGCATCATCAACATTTTGCAGAGCATCTAAGGCTAGACCATTCAATTGGTCGAGTTCATGTTGGTGAACTTGATCAAGTTCACCACCTGGGTGATAAGCAGCCCCTAATTTCTTTTTAGCCGAGTTATATGCTGCATCAATTTTAGCTGCTGCATTTGTTTTAGCATCAGCAAGTTTACCAGCATCATCTTTCTTAGCACTATCAGCAAGGGTATTCATATCATTAACAACATCACCCTTAGCTTTATCAATCTTACCTTGGTTACCGACCGTGTCGTTAGCACTTGGAGTAACACCAAGAATATTATTGATTGCATTATTAGCATCACTATTAACTTGATCTTCATACGGCTTCTTTTGATCGTCGGTTAAGTTAGAATTGTTATTAATTGCGGCATTGGCTGCAGCTTCAGCATCTTCAACGTCCTTGATTGCCTTAAGCTTGTTCAAAGCTGTTAAACCGGCATCATAGGCATCTGTTGCATCTGGAATTGTAGTCTTATGACCATCTTGTGTTTTATCAAGTTGCTTAATACTATTATTGACAGTATCAATTAAATCCTTATACGTATCCTTTTGCTTAGCAGACAAGCCGTCTTTAAAGCTGTTCCACTTATCACTTAGGTCCTGATGAGCATTGTCAGCTTCGTCATCAAACCAAGGATAAGTAGTATTTTGTTCATTTTGTTTAATGACTCTGTCAATCATCTTTTGATAATCATTAGCAATTTGTTCCGTCTCTTTTTCATAAGCAGCTGCCGATAACGATTGACCATTTTCGTCCTTTTTATTATCTTCAAGTCGCTGTTGTGCTTCATCATAAAGATCTTGCAGCTTTTTATGAGCTGCATCTTTTTGATCATCAGTTAATTGTGAACGGTCAATAATCTTATCTGCATCAGCTTTTTCTTGAGCTAACTTCTTAGTTGCATCCCCTTTATGATTGTTAATCTTGGCTCCGTCAATCAGCTTATTAATCTTACCAACCGCGGTATTCTTAATACCTTCTGGAGAGTTAGGATCGGTTGGGTCAGCGTTAGTAGTATCAGCAATTTGTTTTTCAGCATCACTAACTACCTTACCAATATCGTCTGCTAAAGCAGGATTATCTGTTTTCGCCTTATTAGCTGCATCTTCCAAATCTTTGTCAGCCTGCCGTTTATGATCATTCAGTTTTGCCTTATTAATAATCGCATCAACAGCCTTTTCGCCAGCTTTTTCCGCATTATCTACTTCTTTTGCAGCAGCAGCATAATCATCACTCGTTGGCTTATCTGGCAGCTTCACACCGTTAATGTTCTTAGCAGCCTCTTGACGAGCAGTATCAATTTGATGCTTATAGTCGGCTTTTTCTTGAGCATTCAAATTAGGCATAGCATCAATTGCTGCATCAGCACCAGATTGACCATCAATGTAGTCATTAAGTGCGGTTGTCTGATGATGTTGCTGATTCAATAATTTGTAAGGCAGCAATGCATTGTCAACATCTGTCTCACAACCTTGCTCTACGTTATCCACGTCATCCTTATTAGTATCTAAACCAAAGATTGTATCTTCACCAGCGCGTTGGGCTGTATGAATAGCCTCTTGAGCTGCCGCAATTTCAGCCGGTGTTAATTGGTCAAAATCAGGATTAGTATTGGTTACAGTACCTTGATCAGCTTTAGCATGTGCCTTTAACTTTTCAACTGCCTTTTCTTTGATATCCCAACCATTGGTTAAGTTGGTCAATTGCTTAACAGCATCATTAGCATCAGCATTCATCTTATCAATTGCATTTTCAGAATCCTGACGATGCTTGTTAATACTATTGTTAGCCGCGTTACTAATCTTATTAATTGCATCATAAACACTCTGCTTCTGATCAGCGGTCATATTCGGGTGTTCTGCAAGTAATTTCTTAGCATCATTCTCTGCAACATTTACTGCAGCAGCTACCTTATCCAAGTCAGCCTTTTGGGCTTCATCCTTATTAATGTCATCGCTAGCAGCATCTAATGCCTGATTACCGTCACTTTCAGCTTTATCAATTCCAGCTTGGTCAGTTGCAGCGTTAATCTTTCCTTCTGCTGTACTTAAAGCATTATCAACTTCTGCGTTTAGACCGCCCTTGCCATCAGTACCATTAGCTTGAGTTTCGCTTAATTTGCCGGCAGCTAAATCATCCTTAATCTTTTGCTTAAGTTTATCAGCCTTATCCTTTAAGCTATCCTTAGCTGTCTTTTGAGCAGCTGTGAAAGCAGTATTAGAAGCAGTATTAGTAATATTGTTAATAGCATCCTCTGTATTATTGACAATATCAGGAATCTTACTTTGATCCGTCGTCTGATTGATCTCATATTGACCACCATCAGGTTTGGTTGAGATTGCTTTATTAACCTTATCAATGGCATCTTGTTTCTGCTTGTCAGTCAAATTAGTTAAACCATTAATCTTGTCAATAGCAGCTTGCGCATCTTGTTTTAGCTTTTCATCAGCCTTATTCTTAGCTGCTTGTAAACTCGCTGCATCTAAAGCTGCCTGCATATCACTAATACCCTGATCGCGATCAGATGTGATATCAGACGTATTAGAATCACCTTTGACATTATTTACAGCATCATCATGAGCCTTTGAAGCTTGATCCTTATATTGAGCTAATTGATCTTGGGTTAGGTCATCCTTTAAATCATCAATTTGGTCAAGAACACCCTTATTGCCTTTACCATCTCCATTTAGTTTGTTATTTAAAGCCGTGATTGCATCTTGCTTGGCTGTATTAATTGCGGCTGCTTCATTAGAATCTGCTGTATTCTTAACACCATCAATTTTGTTCTCATAGTTCTTAACTGTGTTGTCAACAGCTGTTGGTGTCTGATCAGTATTATCAATTTCATTCACAGCAGCGTTTACGAGTGAATCAACTGTATCTTTATCATTTTGATTAGTTAATTGCCCCTTAATCTTCTCACCGTAATCTTTAATAGCTTGCTTACCCTTGGCTTTAGCTGAGGCTAACAATGCTGGATTTTCAGCAGCAGCAGCTGTGTTTTGAGCATTAGTAACAGCATCAGCAATATCTTGCTTGTTTTTAGCAGCAGATACTGCATTTTTACCTTCTGTCCTAGCAGTCTCAATATCTTTATTAGCCTTATCAAAAGTCGGCTTAGCTTCAGCTTGTTCAGCAGGAGTTAAAGTGTTCCATTCATTAGCTAAAGCTTTTTCGGCATCATTACATGCTGTATCAATATCCTTATCAGCTTGATCCTTTAAGCCATTAAGATAATCCTGATTAGCAGCTGCTTCAGCATCGGCAATTGCAGTTTCACCATCTTTTTCGGCTTGGTTAGCACTAGGACTGTCTGTTGCCTTATCAACATTAGCTTTAGCAGTATCGCGAGCATTATCAATTGCTGTATAAGCATCTTGCTTCTGATCATCAGTTAAATTAGTCTGCTTAATTCGATCTTTAGCGTCTTGAGCAGCTTGGTCTAGTTTAACCTTATCCTGATCTTTAACAGTATCAAGACCTTGAGCTTTATCAAGAATATCTTGCATAGCATCACAGCCAGCTTGTGCATCCTTGCCAACTTGAGCTGGGGTTGCAGGGTTAGGATTATTAACCTTATCTAATGCAGCATCATAGGCATCTTGAACACTCTGCTTCAGAGCATCCTTACTTGGCGTATCAAGGTTCTTCAATGCATCAATGGCATTATCAACTGCTGTTTGCTTGTTATCCAGCTGATGTTTGCCAGCATTCTTAGCGTTTTGCAAATCAGCTGCAGCACTAATACTAGTAAATTTCGGCTTAGCATTTGCCACAATACTAGTTACATCACTAGGTGTAGTTGCAGTATTAACAGCAGTTTCAGCGGCAGTTAATGCGGCATCCACTCTATCCTTAAAAGTCTTCTTTTCATCTGAGCCAAGAGAAGTTAAGCCATCAATATGCTTCTTAGCTGCAGTAGCGGCATCTTCAAGAGCTTGCAACGCGTCAGATTTACTGTTAGACAAAGCCGTATCTGAAATACCATCAACAACTCCCTGCATTTCATCAATAGCAGTTTCTTTGTCTCTGCCAACTTGATCCTTTGTCGTGTCCTTATTGATCGCGCTGGTGCCAGCATCATGGAAGCCATTAATTTGGTTTTTCATGTCAGTATACTGCTTATCAGTAATTGAATGGTTATTATGTGCAGCTTCAACTGCCTGAAGATCATTATCACGTTCAGTATCTAAATCAGTAATTGCGTCAGATTTTGCTGCTTCAAGATCGGCTTGAGCAGCATCTTGCTTAAGCTGATCTTCACCCTTCTGCTCGGCAGTATTAACATCAGCAGTATTTGTAGCAGTATTAATTGCTGATTGGGAAGCCTGATAATCTTCGTCAAGCTGATCAATAATCTTCGACTTATCACTTGAGCTAACTTGAGTATCCTTATAACCGTTAACCTTAGACTTTGCTGCGTCATATGCATCCTTTAACTTATTAAGTGCATCATTCTTAGCCTTATTTACCGCATTTTCTTTATTTTCCTTATCAGTCTTGTCTTCATTTGCAGCATTAGTTAAAACATTGTCGATATTATGAATGGCCTTATTCTTATCGTCCTCAACTTCAGAATCATTTGCTGTTGCAAGTGCATCAATTCCAGCTGCTGCGGCATTATTAGCATCATTGACTAATTGCTGACGATGGTCATCAGTTAAGTCAGGATATTTGCCCTTACTCTTATCAAGAGCAGCTAAAACCTTATCACGTTCATCTTTAATTGCCTGAACAGCTTGACTGCGTTTATCCTTATTAGTTTCACTGGTTAATAAATTATTAAGATTGGCAACACCGTTATTATAGGCATCCTTAACGCCATCTTTATCTTGGGCGGCATTAATTTGTTTATTAGCAGCATCAACGATATCTTTAGCTTTTTGCTTTGCTGCAGCTAGGTTATCGCCAGTTAAAGTTGCCAGCTTGTCAAGAGCATCATCAACGGCTTTTTCTTTTTGTCCAAGTAAATCTTGGGCGGCTTGTTTAGCTGCCGCAAGAATATTATCCTTAGCCGTTTGCTCCTTATCAGCAATCTGCTGGGAATTATCTGGTGCAGTTGTTGTATCACCATCAGAAATTCCATCAATTGAGCTTTCACCTTTAGTTAAAGCATCATCAATTGCCTGATTAGCGCCAGTGATACCTAAGTCATTCTTAATTTGATTTGCGTAACCAGCAGTTTCAGCCTCAGCAGCTTCCTTGTTGAACTTATTAAGAGCTCTTTGCTTTCGATTATTAATCTCATCGGCATTATTCGTGGCGAAAATTGAATCCTTGCTGTCTTTATCAGTCTTATCAGTCGCAGCTTTGTATGCTTGATCAAGGGCTTGGTTATATTGATCTTGCTCACTTGCAGACAAACCAGAATTCTTAATCCGAGTCTTAGCAGCTTGATAAGCTTGGTCAAGTCCATCTTCTGCATCACCATGCAAGACCGCATTATTAATTGCATTAGTTCCATTATCAGCTGCTGCTTCAATAGGACCATTGCCATTCTTATCAGTATTCTTGTCCGTATCCTTAGCTGCATTAAGTACATCTTTAACTGCTTGTTTCCAAGCATCATTGATAGCCGGTGCTTGTTCAGGGTGAGTCTGTTTAGCCTGATCAGCTGCTAACTTTAATTTATTAAGAGCAGCCAAACGTTTAGTAACATCATCAATTAAGGCTTGTGCTTGCTTATTCTTAGTGGCAGCATCCGTATCATTCTTCGCAGTATCAATGGCGCCACCGTCTTTAGCAATGGCAGCTGCATCATTTAGTTCTTTGTTAAGAGCATTAATTCCTTGGACAATATCAGAATCTGTACCAATCCCAGCTCCATTTAGGTTACCCTTCATGTCACTAACTTTATTAGTCAGACTGTCGTAAGTATTACCGTCTTTATCAGTACCACCATTAATTTGAGCATTAAGATGACTCTTTAACCCATCTTTATAACCTGCAATGGCCTTGTTAATTTCATCAATACCATTTTTAACATCAGTAACGCTATCTTGGTTGTCTGCATTAGCATTGGCATGAGTGCCATCTTGCAAGTTGGCAATATTAGATTCCCCGCTAATTGCAGCCTGCGCATTACCATTAGCCGTATTAATAGCAGCGGTACAATTTGGATAAGCATCCGTCATACTGTTAGCATACTTTTGCAATTCAGAAGCAGCATTTGCCTTAGCAATAGACAAATCAATTGCTTTCTTAGCATTAGTAATATCATTACTGCCAGTAAACTCGCTGCCGTCACCCTTAAAGGCTAAATCATTAGCAACATTATTTTTAGAATTATCAATGTCACTTTGGTACGTAGAACCAGTAGGTAAAGTCAAACCGGATAATTCGTTGCCCTTTGTACCATCATAATCTGTAATTGCAGTCGATAGCTTTTCCTTATACTTGCCAAAAGCTGTTTGCTTAACACCATTAACAACCGTGTCCTTGTTAGAACCATCAGCAGCTATTGAGTTAAGCGCGTTATCAATATCAGCATCAGTTAAGCCAGAGCCTTCACCTGTAAAGTCAGTAGTATCAACTCCTGCCTTATTCAAATCATCCTTAGCTTTTGCAATATATTGTTGAATATCGCTGTATGCTTGAGCCTTATTTTGAGCTGCACTAATTGAATTCAGCGCATTAGTTTTAGCCGTGTTAATTTTACCAAAATCATCAGAACCATAAATAGATTTATCTGCATCATAATTTGGATTAGGCTGACCATTATCTAAAGTTGGTTTAGCAGTAGCTGCATTGACTGCATCGTCAACTGCTTGCTTATAATCTGTATACTTTTGTTGATGTTCTGGAGTTTGATCAGGATCTGCCTTAGCAGCAGTATCGATTGCTTCTTTTGCATTATTTGCTGCCGCATTAATTGCATTGACTGCATCTTTTTGCTTTTCAGCAGGATCTGCAATGCCATCATTTAATCCTGTAGAATGACTACCTGCTGGATCTTTAGGATCATAGCTAATAAAGTTAGCTTCTGGAACAACATTGATTGCATCACCCTTTTGATAGGAGCCAACAGGCAGTGTAAATGAAAATACACCAGTAGTCGGGTCAGCCTTTGCTACATATGTATGCGGCAAATCATTAGTAACTCCTTTTGGTCCGTCATTAGTATCTGCATATGGGTCTTCAATTGGCTTAGTTGGCTTGTAGTATTCTGTTGAGTTGCCAATCTTTACAGCAATATAAATATCGGTACCACAATGCATCACCTTACTAAATAAATTATTCGGTTGATCATAACCATCTACATCTTTGTTATAACCAGTGACTTTCCCACTAACAGTTAAAGAACCATCATCGTTTTGATGATATGATGGCTTGCCTATATTTCCATTATCATCTTGAATGTTTAAGAAACCACCAGAATTAGCTGGCAACATTTTGATATTGTTATAACCAATATTGCCTTTGGATGAGAAGGCTTTTTCAATAACACCTGCAAAAATTTGGTCAAATGGCACCTTATTAGTTACAAGACCATTAAGTTTAGAAAGTAAAGTGCTGGGATCTGAAACGCCAAATGCTTCTATCAGAATATTTGCAAGGCCAGGATTTTCCTTCAGGTCACCAGCTATGGTCTTAAGAGTGGCTTGGCTAAGTGATTGCTTACCATTCAAGACCTCAATCCCATTAGGGATAACACTAATTCCTGTATCAGTCTTTTTAATCTTTAATACGTGGAATGCTGGCAACATAATTGGCGGCATATTAGGGAACTTATCAGAAAAGTCGAATACTTGGCGAACATTAGTAATATCAATTTCATTATTACCAATAATACTTGTACCGTCAGTAGTATTCAGTGAAGCATTTAACACCAACTTCTGTGGGTTGTTAACTGTTAAAGCATCTGTGCTGGCAACATCAACCAACATTATTTTTCCAGTACCAGCACCGTAATTTTTATCATTTGGATGGTTAGGATCATTCTGTAATTCAACATCCAAAGTACCATTTTCTAAATCAGCTTTACCACCAATATATATTAAAGTACCAGAATACTTTTGCATATTTTTACCATATACATTAAGAGTGCCACCAGCACCAATATCTAAAGTACCTTGATCATAAAGTAGAACACTTGCCATACTACTACCGCCAGTACTATCACTAATATCGCCGTTAGTATTAATTGTAATCGTTCCGTTGTCAATTATTTGAGCTTTACCAGTTTGACTCGTCAAAGTAATTGCTGCAGCACGATGTTTATCAAGCACACCAGAATAATCTGGAGTACCAACATTAATAACTAAGTTAGCTCCCTTATTAACAAAAACGGAACCTTCCCCATCACGAACCACAATACCACTAGCCTTAGAAGTATTTTGTGCATTATCACCATCAGAACCATCAAGCATACGAGGATTTAAGGTTACATTTGCACCTTCTTCAATATAAACATTATTTCTATTATTTCTTCCTGTAGTAGTATTCGTAGTATCTGATCCACCATGTAATTCAATTACATTACCATCGCAAGTTGAACCCACAAAAGTTGAACCTTTAGTGAAGTAAAGATTTTCACCTTGTTCCATTAATTCAAATAATTGTTGACCACCGTCCCCTGAGTTAGAACCATTAGCTTGATAACTTTTTTGATCAATTGGACTTACATAAGAAGCTACGGCATCAGCATTAACCGTTCCCTTGATATAAATATCAGTATATTGACCACTATAAGTAACCTGTGAACCATGAAAATCAACATCTTGAAGTGTAAGCTTAGATAAAGAATCAGTTCCATCAACTGAATTTGACAGACCATAATAACTTTGTGAGTAAATGCTTAAATTATTGTATGTAACATCAGATTTACCTCTGCCTAAAAAATTGTCAACATACTGATCAGTTGTACCATCATCAGGTCTTGGGCCGGAATAGTGCAAATCTAATACAAAACGTTCTTTTTTATTAGGATCTGACTGAATTAATAACTTTCTTTGCGGAAAATTAAGATCTGCTCTACCAGTAGTATTGGTGGAAGCAATATTATTTTCTAAATTAATTGCAGAAATAGTAAAATCCGTCATTGCATCAGAAAAGTCTTTCCAAGTTGAAACTTCAGCCGCACTAGACAAAATTTGCACATTATTAAATTTAGTATAAGCACTTGAAAAGCTAGTATTTCCATTGCTATCAGATCTCTTAGTGTAATTACCAAAATCAAGTGTGTATCCACCTGTAGGAGCAGCCGTATCAGATGTAATATTAAGATAACGAGTACCAAAATTAAGCGCACTATTTGCAACTGCATCTGGAGCAGCAATATTATTTTTTAAGCAAATTACATATATGTGTGTATTGCTGTATGCTGCAACAAAATCTTTCCAATTAGCAACATGAACTGTATAATCATATGTTTGAGCAAAATCTTTACCATCTGTTGGTGGTGTAGAAACACCCTCCTCCTGAGTTACCGGCTTCTTTTTGTCGTCTTGATCTGGAGCAGTTGGCTTGTCACTATTTGTGATTGTTGCGCCTCCAGCAGCTGGGTCAGTAGTAACTGGCTTTTGACTAGGCTTAGCAGTTGCGGATGCAATATCGGCATCAGCTGGCAGCTTACCATCTGCAGGCTTGTTAGTGTCTGCTGGTGCAGTCGAACCATTATTAGCGGTAATATCGCTTGCGGTATTGGTACCTGTTGGCGCAGTTGGCTTTTGGTCCGGTTTAGCTGTTGGCGCAGCTGGACTAGGTGTTTCAGCTGGTTGAGTTGCATCACCGTCACTAACGGTAACAGGTACACTATCACGCAAGAATTTACTTAACTTTTCATAAGTATCAAGCTTTGGTTCCTTTTTGTCGTTGGCAGCTTTTTTAGCTTGCGAATCGTTACTATCGTTTGAAGTAGTAACTACCTTTTTACCCGTATCAACTGATTCATTATTAGCCGCAGAATCAGTAGTAGAAGTTGGTTGATTGGCAGCTTCCTTGATCTGCGATGCCGGGGTCACAGTATCCGCTTGTACACTTTGACTGCCCATCCCAAAAAAGGTAAAGCCAAGCAGCACCGAAGCCGCACCAATACTCAATTTTCGAATCGAAAAACGGTCCTGCTTGGCTTGCATTTCCATCTTTCTTAATCTTTCATTGAAATTATTTTTACTTAGCATAATTACTCCTTATTTGTTTCTCAATACAAATACAAATATACATATGGAATTGTAGAACATTTAAATAAAAATGTAAATATAGGCTTGAATTTTATTTGTGTTTTTACAAATAACAAGTACTTGAATTTTCTCAATAATATTTTTTACTAAAGAGCAAAGTTATTCTTTAAAGCCGCTTAATTACAGCTATATACAGCATTAAACATAAAATAACACTAACCATGTTTTTATTTAAAATTATCTCAAAAATCAAAAAAGCGTTTACTACAGTTGAGTTTATTCAATAACTATACGATTTAATTTAAAAACACAATTTGTATAGTATAATTTTTATATCACTTTGCCAAATTGGTTAAGTTGCTTACTTAAATGATATTTATGAATACAATTTATTGGAATTTTTAAAGATAAATTTATGTAATTTTAATTTTATTATTTTAACTTATTTTATTAATTATTATATAAACTTATTTATAAGATAAATTTAGTCAATAGGAGTATTAATATATTCTATTTTAGCTAAGTAATTCACGTTTTATAATATTTTTAACAAGTAAATTATTAATCATTTTTAAATATACAAAACTACCTAAAGCCAAAGGCATTTTTAAAATTAATTTTCTCTTTGAAAGCGCTAATTAGTAAATGGATTAAAATCTTGACATTTATTATGATCTTGGGTAGTATAATAACTGATCTGAGTTGATCGACAAGCTTAAATGTATTAAAGTTGACCGATCAAACTAAAGACGTGCGAGTTAGTAAATAACTACCGAATCGGAAAACTATCATTGAATAGGATCCATATTCGCTGCGCTACTACTCAATTTTTGAACACTGCGGGTTCAACAAGCGTCATTATGCTATGTTTGGTCAACTCGGATTTATTTTGAAATTTAAGTAAACGGTCGTAAGACCGTTTTTTTGTGGAGTTTTTTATGGCTATTAAAATTATTATGGGAATTTATCTCTTGATCTTACTAATAACTTCCCTTTATCTCTGGCACTGTCAAGACAAGCAATTTTTAATCTATAACAGCAAAAGCACCGCCAACTTTAAGACAATTATGCGTTGGACCTCGATTTTGCTTATGATTGAAATAATTTTGGGTATTTTCTTGTTATTACAAAGAAGTCGCTATCTCAATTTGGTTACTTTGATTATTAGCTCATTAACAGTTTTGATTTTTAGCCTATTAATTAATCAAAAGAATGAATAATTAACCAAAAATTTGGTAAAATAGATGGTGAAAGAGGTGTTTTTAAATGATGAAACAATATCACCACATCCAAGTTGCTGTTGATGGTTCTAAAGAAGCTGACTTAGCCTTCAAAAAAGCAATTTCTGTTGCCATTCGTAACGACGCAACTTTAGAAATCTTGCACGTCATTGATACGCGATCATTCCAAAACGTGTCCAGTTTTGACTCTGAAATGATTGAACAAGTTTCTAGTGATGCAAAAGAAAAAATGGAACAATACTACAAGGACGCTAAACAAGCAGGTGTGCAGGAAGTCCACTTTTCAATTGAATTTGGCTCACCAAAAGCAATTATTGCGCATGATTTTCCTAAGAAGCATCAGGTCGACCTAATTGTCATTGGTGCCACTGGTCTTAACGCTGTTGAACGTCTATTAATCGGCAGTGTAACTGAATACGTTACTAGAACTGCAAATTGTGACATTTTGGTTTGCCGTTCAAAAGAAAATTCAGCTTTAACCAAATAATTATTAGACAACACAAAAAGCATTCAACTTGAGTTGAATGCTTTTTTTATATTATAAAGTTTAAAAGTCACCAGCTTGACTGAACATGTAATCTCGATTATGAAATTTCATGGATAAAATCATCCCAATCCCGATCATGTTACCAATCAAAGCCGAACCACCTTGTGAAATAAACGGTAGTGGAATCCCCGTAAGCGGCAATAAATCAATGCTCATACCCACATTTTCAAAAACGTGGAACAAAATCATCATGATAACTCCTGTGGATACGTAGGAATAAAAAGCATTTCGCGTATCAAAGGTAATTTTAACCATTTGAATGATTAGGTATAAATAAAGCAAGATAACCGCTACGCTGCCGACAAAGCCAAATGACTCGCCAATAACCGAATAAACCATGTCTGAGCCGCGAACTGGTACATAGACGCTTAACTTACCAAAGCCATTGCCAAACAGCTGTCCGGAGCCGATAGCCTGCATACTTTGCCATAACTGATATGCACCCTTTGAAGTGTCAGTCGCCGGATTGAGCCATGACATAATTCGTTTAAACTGGTAGGCCTGGAAGAAATGACTAAGAAAGGCCTGTCCTCCAGGTGTCGTTACCATAAAAATCACAACTGCCGCCAAAACAAATACGGCCGCAAACATCGGAGCAATAATCTTCCAGGAAATACCTGAAACTAAGGCAACACCACCAACAATGGCGATAAAGACCAACATCGTTCCGAAGTCATTTTGTAATTTTAACAAAATCGCAATCGGCAATAACCAGCCAGCCATTTTACCAATCAGCAGCCAATCATTTTTAATCGTGTGCGCGAACTTTTGGTTATGTTCATGAACAACACGCGCCAGCATTAAGATAAATGCCGGCTTCATGACCTCTGATGGCTGAAATGAAATTGGTCCCAGCTTAAACCAGCTCTTAGCACCTGTATCTCCCGCAACGCTACGATTATAGAAAAACAGGACGGCAATCAGCAAGATAATACCGAAGCCATAAATGTACGGGGCGATACGCAATAATTGATCCGCGTCAAATTGCATGACAAAGACGACAATTGCCAGCGAAATGATGTACCACAGTCCTTGCATAACTACTGCTTTTATCGGACTCCCCATGTGACTAGGATCATCAATTGCCGCAAAATAAATCGAATACAGCCCCACTAAGGCAAGCAAGATAACTGGAATAACGATATTCCACGCAATCCGGTCAAATAAATCCGTTTTATTTTCTACTTTTACCATTAGTCATCACATCTATTTTTCATGTAACGCAAAGTATGACAATAAGTCATTTACACTACTTTCAAGTGTCTTTGCGTATAAAACATTGTTAGTTTTGACAGTAGTAGCCCGATAACGGCCAGTGATCTTTTCAATTAAGCCAATTGACTTCTTATTCGGGATAACCACTTCCCAAGTCGGGACTTCTTTACCCTTGACTTCATTGATTTCAATATTAATATTTTCTGGTTTTTTTGACATTTTATCTCCTACTTCACATCTGGGTGAAATTTTCTTGCAATGATCTCATCCTCATACTTTTCAGGATGGGGATTACGAAAAATAGTAAAATTATCAGGTACTGGATCAACTCCGCCGTGAACAAAAGGATTACACCGCAAAATACGGCAAATACCCATAATTAACCCTAACAAAGGACCATGCTTTTTCAAGGCATCAATCATATAGGTCGAACACGTTGGATAATACCGACATGTTGGCGGTAAAATCGGTGAAATCCAGTTTTGATACATTTTAACTAAAAAAATCAAAATCTTACGCAAGTTAACTTCTCCCGCGAATTAATGACGTTGGTGCTTTTCAATATTTTTAAGCAAGGTACCTGTCCCTAAGGCAACGGCTTCTAACGGATGGTCAGCTGTTAAAACAGGAACTTTCAAATAGTATGAAATCATCTTATCAATATTCTTAAGCAGTGCCCCACCACCAGTAAGCATAATTCCGCGATCAATAATATCAGCAGACAACTCTGGCGGTGTCTTTTCCAAAACTTCTTTTGTTGAAGCAACAATTGTCATCAGACCATCCTGCAGTGCTTCCTGAATTTCAGGTGCAGAAACAGTTACCTGTTTAGGTAAGCCATCAACCATATCTCGACCACGTACCGTAATGGTTTGATCTTTATCAGGTTCAAATGCACTACCAATTTCAATCTTAATCTGTTCAGCTGTCCGTGAACCAATTAATAAATTATGCTTGTTTTTAATGTAAGACACAACAGCTTGGTTCATGTGGTCACCAGCATAACGCAAAGATTGGCTAGTGACAATTTCACCCATTGATAGGACAGCAATATCAGTTGTGCCCCCACCAATATCAATCACAATATTACCTTGCGGCTTAAAAATATCTAAACCAGCACCGACAGCAGCAACCTTCGGCTCAAAATCAAGGTAGACTTTACCGCCACCAGATTTTTCAGCTGCCTGAATAATTGCTTTCTGCTCAATTGAAGTTACACCAGTTGGCGCACAAATCAAAATATTTGGCTTGGACATGAAGCCTTTTACGTTTAATTTTTCAATAAAGTACGACAGCATCGCTTCTGTAATGTCGAAGTCCGCAATTACCCCATTTTTGAGTGGGCGAATAACCCGAATGTTGCCCGGAGTCCGACCAACCATCTTATATGCTTCGGTTCCTACTGCAACCACTTTATTTGTACTTGTATTGACAGCAACTACTGATGGCTCATTTAACACAATCCCCTTGCCGGAGACGTTAATAAGTACATTGGCTGTCCCTAAATCGATTCCTATATCTCGTGCCACGATAATCCTCCATAAATATTCATTGTTCATTTTACCATAAAGAAAACAGCTTTTCCTTTGACTTTTACCTTTTTACCAAGTCTTAAAAGAAATTGCTTAATTGCAATGACGTATCAATCAGAGTCACAAAAAAATTGCCGACTAAAAAGCCAAGTCCAATTGCCGTAAAAATCAGCAATAATTGTGCCTCAAAAGTTTTGCCCTTGCGGATAATCCTTTCAATGCGGACACTTTTCATGATTTGAAAGGATAAACCAATGGTAATCAAATAGATTACAATGCTGATTAAAGCATGAACTCCAAGTTGAAACATTCTACTTCTCGCTTTTCTTTATTAACAAAAAACGGATACACTCTCGTGCATCCGTTTTAAAACTCATATTACTAATTATCAGAATTGTAAACACTAATCCGGTTTACAGCTCGTTTTAACGCAACCTGAGCTCTCTGTAATGAACGTTGATCATGCTGCTTCTTTGCTTCTTCCATGCGCTTTTGTGCTCGATCACGAGCAGCTTGTGCCCGTGAAACATCAATGTTTTTGGCACGTTCAGCACTATCAGCAATAATTGTAGCAACGTTATCTGAAAATTCAAAATAACCGCCACTTACAGCAATATGATTAACGGCCTCGTTCATTTCTTGACTACGCTTAACCTTAACTTCACCAATTGCTAGTGGAGTTAGAATCGGCAAGTGATTGTACATGATTGAACGTTGACCATCAATCGCCCGCATTTCCACAATACTGGAATGATGCGAATAGATCACGCCATCAGGAGTGACAACATTTACCAAAAAAAGTTTCTCTGGATCTGCCATTTGACATCACCCTACTTTTCTAATAATGCTTTTGCAGCTGGGTCGCTAGCTGTAACACCCATCTCTTGTGCCTTTTTAAGGACATCCTCGATTGGACCAACACTACGGAAAGCATCTTCAGGTAAGTCATCAAGGTGACCATCTAAAATCATCTTAAAGCCCTTGATTGTATCCTTAATTGGTACATAAGAACCGGGAACACCTGTAAATTGTTCGGCAACAAAGAAGTTTTGTGACAAGAAGAATTGAATCTTCCGTGCCCGACTAACGATTACTTTTTCTTCATCGGATAATTCGTCCATTCCCAAAACGGAAATAATATCTTGCAATTCATGGTAACGTTGCAAAATATGCTGTACACCAGTAGCAACTTCATAGTGTTCCTTACCAACAATTTCTGGATCCAAAGCACTAGAAGTTGATTCAAGTGGGTCAACAGCTGGATAAATACCTTGCTCAACTAAGCTACGTTCCAAGTTGGTCGTAGCATCCAAGTGAGCAAAAGTTGTAGCTGGAGCCGGGTCAGTATAGTCATCGGCTGGCACATAAACGGCTTGAATTGAAGTAATTGAACCCTTCGTTGTTGAAGTAATTCTTTCCTGCAATTGACCCATTTCAGTTGCCAAAGTTGGCTGATAACCAACGGCACTAGGCATCCGACCAAGCAAAGCGGAAACTTCTGAACCAGCCTGAGTAAACCGGAAAATGTTATCGATAAAGAGCAAAACATCTTGTCCTTCAACATCTCTGAAGTACTCAGCTAAAGTCAAACCAGTCAAAGCAACCCGCATTCTGGCACCAGGCGGCTCATTCATCTGACCAAAGACCATGGCAGTTTTACTTAAAACGCCAGAAGCCTTCATTTCAAAGTAAAGGTCGTTACCTTCACGAGTTCTTTCACCAACACCAGTAAACACAGAAATACCACCGTGCTCTTGTGCAATATTGTGAATTAACTCCTGAATAATGGTGGTTTTACCAACACCGGCACCACCAAATAGACCAACTTTACCTCCTCGAACGTAAGGTTCGAGCAGGTCAATAACTTTAATTCCTGTTTCAAGAATTTCCTGACTAGTTGTCAGTTCAGCATACTTAGGAGCTTCCCTGTGGATGCTGTTGCGCGGATGATCCTTACTAAATTCAGGACCATTATCAATCGGATTGCCCAAAACGTTGAACACACGACCCAAAGTATCATTACCGACTGGTACTGATATTGGACCACCAGTGTCTTCAACCTTCATCCCGCGTCTGAGACCATTAGTAGATTCCATGGCAATTGTTCTTAAGACACCATCACCAAGCTCAAGTGTAACTTCAAGGACAACAGAAGTATCTTCTGATACGACTACGCGCAAAGCGTTGTTAATATCAGGTAGGTTTTTATCAAGTGGAAATTTAACATCGACTACTGGGCCGATTACTTGAACAACTTCACCTTCGCTCAAAACATCTACCTCCTTTTCTCTATTTATTTCAAAGCTTCCGCACCACTGACAATTTCAGTAATTTCAGTAGTGATTTCAGCTTGTCTTGCACGGTTTAATTTAGTAGTTAAATTAGATACCAAGTCATTAACATTGTCTGTCGCACTCTGCATTGCAGTCATTGAACTAGCATGTTCAGCAGTCTTAGCATCCAAAATGGCACCATAAATTGTTGAACGTGCATATTGCGGCACTAGAGTTGTCAAGACAGTATTAATATCTGGCTTAATATCATATTCTAAATCTTTATGTACTTCAGCTTCCTCAACGCCGATATCAATATCAACGATTGGCAGCATTTTTTCAATCCGAAATGCAGATGACAAAGAGTTAATATGATGCGTGTAACAAACATACAATTCATCATAAACTCCATTTAAGTACATCTTGATTGCGGTTGAAACAATCGGTAAAACCTCATCAAAAGTCGGCACATCAGAGATTGCATCATTTTCATAAACAACGTTAAGATTGTTTTTCTTGAAAAAGTCAGCACCAACTGACCCAACAGCTAAGATTTTAATATCTTTGTTTTCGGCTTTGGAATCTTCGACTAAGCCCATCATATTTTTAATGACAGCACTGTTGTACGAGCCAACAAGTCCGCGGTCACCAGTTATTACCAAATAACCAGTTGACTTGATTTTCTTGCGCTCTTGCACCATATCGGAAACAATTCCAAGACCAAAAACATTTTCATAGTCAACCTTGCTGATAGTATCCTCGTCAGCATTTGCCATTTCTTTGTGCAAATGATTAACAACTTGAGTACTCATCAACCGCGACAAAGTCTGCCGCACGTGATCGTTATAAATAGTATAACCTTGATCACGTTTTTCAGTTTGATTTAACTTTGATGCGGAAACCATTCTCATGGCTTCCGTGATTTTACCAGTTTGCTTAACTGAAGCAATTTTTTTCTTCAACTCAAGTAAAGATGCAGGCATAAGCTACCTCCTATTTATTACTTGGTGAAAAACTATCAGCGAATTTGCTAATTGCAGCTTGTAATTCTTTTTCATCTGGTAATTCACCAGTTTCACGAATTTGTTTTAACAGATCAGCATGAGAACTATCAAAGTTATCGTACATTTCCTTTTCAAATCGTGCAATATCTTCAACTGGAACTGAATCCAAATAACCATGCGTTAAGGCATAAAGAATTAAGACTTGCTTTTCAACTGGAATCGGATCATGCAAAGGTTGTTTCAAAACTTCAACAACCCGGCGACCACGATTTAATTTAGCTTGGGTCGCTTGATCCAAGTCACTACCAAATTGAGCAAAACTTTCCAATTCATGGAAGGCAGCTAAGTCAGTACGCAAAGTACCAGCTACCTTCTTCATTGCTTTAATCTGCGCACTACCACCAACACGAGAAACAGAGTTTCCGGCATCAATCGCTGGCCTGGTTCCGGCAAAGAACAAATCACTTTGCAAGAAAATCTGACCATCAGTAATTGAAATTACGTTAGTTGGGATATATGCAGAAATATCGCCGGCTTCAGTTTGGATAAATGGTAAAGCAGTCATTGAACCGCCGCCTAATTTATCACTTAACTTCGCACTACGCTCTAGTAAACGTGAGTGCAAGTAGAAAACATCACCAGGATAAGCTTCACGACCAGGCGGACGACGGAGAAGCAAGGAGAGTTCACGGTAAGCAACGGCTTGTTTGGATAGGTCGTCAAAGACAATCAAAACATCCTTACCGTTGTACATAAATTCCTCACCCATCGCAGTACCAGCATAAGGTGCAATATACAGCATCGGTGCTGGTTCACTAGGTCCAGCTTCAACAACAATAGTATAATCCATTGCGCCGAAGCGTTTTAAAGTTTCTACTTCAGTTCTAACGGTTGACTCTTTTTGACCAATGAAGACATAAATACAAATAACATCTTGCCCTTTTTGGTTCAAAATAGTATCAATTGCCAAACTAGTTTTACCAGTCTTACGGTCACCAATGATTAACTCACGCTGACCACGACCAATTGGTACCAATGCATCAATCGCCTTAATACCAGTTTGTAATGGTTGATTAACTGACTGACGCTCCATAACACCTGGAGCATTCGATTCGATTGGGCGTGTTTTATCCGTCTTAATGTCGCCTAAACCATCAACAGGTTGACCCAATGGGTTAACAACCCGACCGATTAATGCGTCACCAACTGGAACACGCATGATTTGACCAGTTCTTTTAACCTGATCGCCTTCACGAATATCATCAAAATTACCCAAAATGATAATACCAACATCGTTGGCTTCAAGGTTTTGTGCAATTCCGTAAGAACCATTGTCAAATTCCAACAGCTCATTAGCCAAAACATTGTTTAGTCCGTGAGCCCGGGCGATACCATCACCTATGTAAGTTACAACCCCGACTTCGTCAATATCGAGCTTGTCATCATAGTGTTCAAGTTGCTGCTTGATTAAAGAGCTAATTTCTTCTGCTTTAATGCTCAATGGTTTCACCTCTTTTAATCTTTATTTATTAACTGAACGCGAATTTTTTTCAGCTTGTTTTTAATGGAACCGTCAATTAAACGGTCACCAATGCGTAAGATTACACCGCCCAAGATACTTTCGTCTACTTCATTTTTAAGACGAACATCTTTTAAGCCGTATTTTTGCGCATAACTATTACTCAAAGCAGCTAGTTGCGTATCATCAAGCTTAACTGCAGTAATTGCAGTTCCCGATGTAATCTTTTTTGCCCGATCATATAAATCGTTAAACTCATCAATAATATCAAGTAAATCCGCAAAACGATCATATTCTAATAGAAAGTTCAAAAAGTTTTGCACTTCAGCATTCAAACCTTGTTCAATAACCGAAAGTGAAGCCTTTTTTTCATCACTATTAAAAATTGGATCACTAAAAACACTCAAGATCTGCGGATTAACAGAAACAGCTTGTGCTAACTCCTGTAAATCTGCATGAACAGCATCCAAAGAATTCATATCCTGCGCGTAGCCGAACAGTGCTGTTCCATAACGTGCAGCTATTTCTTCTCTACTTAAGGCCATTATTCATTCAGCCCCTTAATGAATTGATCGACTAAATCTTTTTGATCAGCAGCAGATAAGTTTTTAGAAATCACCTTTTCAGCAATTGCTACCGAAATATCTGCAACTTGACCACGCGCTTCATTCAAAGCATCGGCTTTTGCTTGAGCAGCATCAGCTTTTGCTTTATCGTGAATTGAAGCAGCATCAGTATTGGCATCAGCCACAATCTTGCTGCTTGTCTTTTGCGCGTTAGCCTTGGCATCAGAGAGAATCTGAGTTGCCTCTTGTCTTGAATTCTTCAAGGCAGCTTCACGCTCATTAGCTAAAACTTCAGCTTTTTTACGATCGCTTGCAGCCGAATCCAAATCATTAATTACCTTTTGGCGCCGTTTTTCCATCATGTCGGAAACTGGTCCCCAAGCATAATGCTTAACTAGCACTAACAAAATTGCAAAAACAATTAAATACCAAAGGGTATTGCCAAGATAAATATGACCTGAGGCTGCAAATAAAGTTTGAAATGTCATTTACTGCCCTTCTCTCTTTTTCAACCTAAATCTTTTAGTAAAAATTAAAGGAAGAGAATCAGGAATGCAACAACGACTGCCAAGATAGGAACGGCTTCAATCAAACCAACACCGATAAACATGGTTGATCTCAAGTTGCCGGCACTTTCTGGTTGGCGAGCCATGCTTTCAATAGTCTTTGAAATAACTTTTCCGTTACCCCAAGAAGCAGCTAAAGCAGCGATTCCGGCTGCAATTGCTGCAGCAATATATTTAAAACCTTGTGACATATTTTAACCTCCAAAAAATTATTCCTTTGTAACCTTTTTTCCAATGTAAACCATCGACAAAGTTACGAAAACATATGCTTGGATAGAGCCAATGAAGACAGAGAAACCTTGCCAAATCATTGCAAGCGGCGCTGCTAAAACTAACGTAGAAATACCAAAGCTTGGAGCTAAACTATTTCCAATTAACGTTAACAGAACTTCACCAGCATAGATATTCCCGTATAAACGCAAAGACAACGTTAAAAAGTTAGTAATTTCCTCAATCATATTAATTGGGAACAAAAAACCAACTGGTGCAGCGTAATTGCGCCAAAATCCACCAACGCCGAACTTTTGTATTCCAAACGTGAATGATAGAAGCAAGGTCATCATTGCAAACGACATTGTCGTCACTGGGTCAGCTGTTGGCGACTTGACAAACATATAGTCGCCAGCTTTGACTTCCAAGAACAGACCAAGCATGTTCATAAACCAAATAAAGAGAAATAAAACGAAAGCATAAAGCGATAAATGCTTCTGCGCATCTTCATCTTCAACATTGTCTTTAACAATATTATTCGTGAAATCGAGTAGATACTCTAGCGCATTTTGCTTTTTGTTTGGTTTCATTTCAACTTTACGTGAAAGCCAAATACAGACAAATAAAATCACGGCTGCCATTAAAGTTGAGCCAATAATCCCACTAAGATCAAAGTTTAAGCCCAAAAATTTAAAAACAAATGATTTCTCCATTACTTCGCGGACCTCCCTTCCTGTGCTCAATTATCGAACACTCATACAATATTAACACCAAACAATAATTTTGTGAAAAATTGTAAGCGAATTCTATAATTAATTTATCAAATGTAGATTATTTGGTCCCAAACAGCCGATCACCAGCATCACCAAGACCTGGGAAGATGTAGCCATTTGACAATAATTCTTCATCTTCAGCTGCAGCATAAATATCAACATCTGGATTTTCTTCTTGAATTGCCTTAACACCTTCTGGTGCAGCAACCAAAACGGCTAATCTAATATCCTTAACGCCGCGCTTCTTCAAGGCACCAATCGCCATGTTAGCTGAACCACCGGTTGCAAGCATTGGATCAACAATTAAGCATTCACGTTCTGCAATATCCTTTGGCATCTTGCAGAAATATTCATGTGGCTTCAAAGTTTCTTCATCGCGGTACATCCCAATAACACCGACTTTAGCTGAAGGAATCATTTCCATTACACCATTCAACATCCCCATACCAGCACGTAAGATTGGTACAATGGTCAACTTTTTACCGGCAATTTCCTTTTGGGTAGTTTTACCAATTGGCGTCTCAATTTCTACATCCTTTAATGGCAAATCTCTGGTGATTTCATAAGTCATAAGACCACCAATTTCACCAACAATGCGCCGAAATTCATTAGAACTCGTTTCCTTACGTCTGATAATGGTTAATTTGTGTTGAATCAATGGGTGATCCAAAACTGTAAATTTGCCCATAGTTTCCTCCTAAAAATATAAATTATCCTTAACAAGTATTTTAATCAAAAAAGTAAAGGGTTTAAAGTCATTTGCAGGTAAATTTTTATTTTGCCTGATAATGGTGACCCGCAGCCGCCTTATTTAACCGGTTCATATAAGCCAAAGTTGCTTCACTGCCACTAAAACCTTGAACAAAAATCTGCTTAATATTCTTTTTATCGTCAAAATAGCGCAACCCGCCAAATAATTGGTGGTCAGCATCTACTAAATTCTGTCCCAAACTAAATTTGTTTTCTTTTGGTGCCGCAATTTTAGCTAATTCAGAATCAAGCGCCATGACACCTGTTGTCTCATCAAAATTAATCTGCGCAAAGTCCTTAGCATCATCAACAACCATTACAGCAGCTGCTGGTGCATAATGACGATATTTCATTCCTGGGGCTTTTGGTACAGCCTGATCGCTTACCTTGCCAGTGTTAATTAATACTTCTTCGCCTAAAACTGCACTTAATTCTTCTGGAGTAATTTCACCTGGACGCAAAACAACTGGGTTTGCAACCGATAAGTCAATAATTGTTGATTCTAGACCTACTCTTGCCTCACCACCATCAATAATACCGGCAATCTTGCCCTTAAGATCATGATACACATGTTGTGCTGTTGTCGGACTAGGTTTAGTCGAGGTATTAGCTGATGGCCCCACAATTGGAGAACCCAACTTGGCAATTAAATCATGCGTCAATGGATCATCTGGGCAGCGAAAGGCAACTGTATCAAGTCCACCAGTAACCGCGCTAGGTAAACTCCCCGGCTTAACAAACAGCAAAATAGTTAATGGACCCGGCCAGAAGTGCTTAATTAACTTTTGGGCACGTTCTGGAACTTCCTTAGCATACTTTGCCATCATTTCAGCATCTGAAACTGTCACGATTAGTGGATTATCACTCGGCCTGCCTTTGGCTGCATAAACACCCTTGACCGACTTTTCGTTAGTGGCAATTGCCCCAAGACCATAAACCGTTTCTGTTGGAAAAGCGACTAATTCACCCGCAGCCAGTAATTTGACGGCATCATCAATTTGTCCTTCTGAAAAAATTTTCGTTTCCATTTACTTATTCCACTTTCCGTAAACCATGCGTGGCTTACCTGCCATGTCATTTTTAAATTCGACCGTAAAGTCTGGCAGTTCTTTGGCAAATAAGTCGCTTAACTGCTCTTGTTCACTAAAGCCATACTCCAAAAAGAACTCGCCATGACTATTTAAATGCTCACGGACTTGTTTGGCAAATTTTTGGTAAAAATCTAAGCCATTTTTGCCGCCAAATAAAGCTTCTTTGGGCTCATTTTGCAAGACATTTTGGTCCATGACATTTTTTTCTGTTTCCTTAATATAAGGCGGATTAGAAATAATCTTGTCAAATTTTTCTAAGCCAATTAACACGTTAGCCTTTCGAACTGTCACATCAAGGTCGTAGTTTACAAAATTCTCCTCACTTGTCCGTAATGCTGCATCAGTAACGTCTGAAGCATATAAATCTAGATCAGTAATTCCCTGTTTAGCTGCTTCTTTTGCCAAGGCAACCGTAATGCAGCCGGAACCTGTACCCAAATCCAAAACCTTGTCACCTGATTTTAAATGAGCTAATGCCCAATTAACTAACTCTTCAGTTTCAAAACGGGGAATTAAAACACCACGTTGAACCATGATTTTATAGCCATAAAACCAGGCATAGCCCAAAATATATTGCGGTGATACTCCCTTAGCTAATTTATTAATATCCTTTTGCGCCTGTTTCAATTGCGCTGGGGTTAATTCTAAGTCCTGCTTTAGCGCAAACTCACTGGGCGTTAAGTCTAATCGTTCGGCCAATAGGTATTCAACATCTTCAGGGCGCGCCGCTGGTGCAGTTTCCGTCGCCCAAATTTGTAAATCTTTTAGTGTTGTTAATTTAGGCATTTTGATCGGCTAACTCCTCTAACTGCTTAGTTTGGTTATACAAAATTAACGCATCGATAATTTCATCCATTTCACCGTTCATTACCCGGTCAAGCTTGTTTAACGTAAAGCCAATTCGGTGGTCAGTTACCCGATTCTGCGGATAATTATAAGTCCGAATCCGTTCTGAACGGTCACCAGTACCAACGGCGCTCTTTCTTTTAGCATCATATTGGTCGCGGTTTTGACTTTCATAGTAGTCGTAAACCCGTGACTTCAAAATTTGCATTGCTTTTTCCCGGTTCTGTTGCTGACTACGTTGATCCTGCATGGCCACCACAATTCCAGTTGGCAAGTGCGTCATCCGCACGGCACTGGAAGTCTTGTTAATATGCTGACCACCAGCACCACTTGAACGGTAAACATCAACCCTAATGTCTTTAGGATCAAGATCTAAATCGACCTGTTCATATTCAGGCATAACGGCAACAGTTGCAGTTGACGTATGTACCCGACCTTGTGATTCAGTTACTGGTACCCGTTGTACTCGATGGGCACCATTTTCGTACTTGAGCTTAGAATAAACCTTATCACCAGTAATCATAATGGCAATTCGCTTATAACCACCAACTTCTGTTGGTTCACTATCAACTACTGATACCTGCCAATTTTGTCGTTCAGCGTATTTTTCATACATTCTGAGCAAATCACCAGCAAACAAGGAAGCTTCATCCCCACCAGCAGCACCACGGATTTCCATGATAATATCCTTATCATCATTAGGATCCTTTGGCAGCATTAAGATTTTAATTTGGTCTTCCAATTCACTGATTTCTTGTTCAAGCTCGTGGTTTTCTTCCTTAGCCATTTCAACTAAGTCGCTATCACTTTCGCTTGAAATAATTTCCTTGTTATCGGCAATTTCTTGCTTATCCGCCTTATATTTTTGATACTTTTCTACTACATCGCGCAAATCTGCTTCTTCTTTTGAGATTTCCATGTAGCGCTTAGTATCATTGATGACTTCTGGATCAGCCATCATTTCTTGAAGCTCTTCATAATGGGCTACTAACCCCTCGAGCTGTGCCATAACTTTATCCATACTTATCTATTCCTCTCTTGTTCTTAATTTCCCCGGGTGAAAATAATGAAAACGGCAAACAGGATAATAACTTTCATCGCCGCCAATTTGAACCTGTTCACCTTCATAAACAGGTTGACCATCGTGAATCCGCAAGTTCATTGTAGCCTTACGTCCACAATAGTGGCAAATTGTTTTGATTTCTTTAATTTTATCCGCAAAAATCAGAAGGTTCTTACTACCTTCGAATAATTTGTTTTGAAAATCGTTTTTAAGACCAAATGTCATTACTGGTATCTTAAGTTCATCAACTATTCTGGCACATTCTAAGACATGATGCCGCTCCAAAAATTGTGCCTCATCAATGAAGACACAGGCAATTGAACCATCACCGCGTTTTTCATCTTCAGCGTTTAATTTTTGGATATAATCAAAAATATTTGTCTGCGACTCAATCGGAACTGCATCCCGGTGCAATCCGATTCTTGAAGCAACCGTGCCAACACCACTACGATTATCAATACCGCTAGTCATGAGTGCAATCTTGCGACCTTGGGCTTCATAATTATGCGTATCCTTAAGAATTTCAATCGTTTTACCACTACTCATAGCACCATAGTGAAAAAATAATTGTGCCATTTTTTGCTCCTTTGTTTAAATTAAATTCACCTAACTTAACTAGTATAGATGAAAATCAAATTATGTGCAGTTAAATCGTCGTGAAAACTCGTTTTCAACTCGGCGCTATGCTATAGTTATAATGATTTTAAAGTGAGGGATAGTGAGGGATATAGATGAATCTAAAATCAGGAATTGCCAAGGCTGCTGGTAAATCAAGCTACTGGTTTCTTCATAATGTATTAAAAGGCGGTACCAGTTTTCCCGGTAAATTAGCAATGAAAATTGACCCGCAGGTTTTAAACGCACTGGCACATGATTATGAAACTGTCATTGTAACTGGAACCAATGGTAAGACGATGACGACATCATTAATTGTGGCCGCGTTAAAGCAAAAGTATGGCGACATTCTAACTAATCCGTCAGGTTCTAACATGCAACAAGGCATCGTTACTGCCTTCTTAGCTCATAAGCAAAAGAAGGTTAAGCGTAAAATTGCGGTCTTAGAGGTTGATGAAGCCAATGTTAAGATGGTTACTGAATTAATTCACCCAAGTTACTACGTGTTGACCAATATTTTTCGCGACCAAATGGATAGATATGGTGAAATTTACACTACTTACGCCAAAATTGTAGCTGGCATTAAGCTGGCTCCTGAAGCAACAATTATTGCCAATGGTGATGCCAGTATTTTTTCATCAGTTGATTTGCCTAACAAAAAAGTATTCTACGGGTTTAACTTAGATTCCGCGCAAAAAGATAACGATACTAAGGCTCCTGTTAATACTGACGGCGTCTTGTGTCCGCAGTGTGACCACGTTATTCACTTTCATGACCGGATTTATGCTAATTTGGGTGACTTTTTCTGTCCTCATTGCGGCTACAAACGACCAGAATTGAAATACAGTATCAATAAGATTATCAAGCAAACACCTAATCAATTGGCATTTCAAATGGGTGCCAAGGAATATTCAATTAATATTGGCGGTACCTACAACATTTATAATGCCCTAGCTGCTTATTCTGTTGCCCGTGAGTTCGGTTTGAATGATGATGAAATTGCACGATCATTTGCTAATAATAAGCGGGTCTTTGGTCGTCAAGAATTAATTAATTATGCTGGTAAAGACATTGACCTGATTTTAGTTAAAAATCCGGTGGGGCTTGACGAAGTCTTGCATATGTTAAATACCGAACCAGACGACTACTCGCTGGTTGCATTGCTTAACGCCAACCACGCAGACGGAATTGATACGTCGTGGATTTGGGACGGTCAGTTTGAAGACCTAAACCGTGAGCAGATTAAGCATGTTATTGTTGGTGGCTTGCGTCGTAAAGACATGAACTTTAGGTTAGAAGTTGCAGGCTTTAATCCTGATAACATGACGATAGCTAACGATAACGACGACTTAATTGCGCAAATCGCTAAACTGCCAACTAAAAAAGTTTACATTTTATCAACTTATACTGCCCTTCTCGCCTTGCGTAAAACAATGGCTGAAAAGAAAATTATTAAGGCTGGTATGTAACAATCAAAAAAGACAGTTCTCAATTATGAGAATTGTCTTTTTATTTATAGCAAATTTACTTGCGGCTAAAAACTGGAAACTTAACCAGCTTCTTTCAATTACTTTATGGCAACTTGTTATATTCACCATTAATAACCGGCTCTAGCCACTGCGTTGAACCAGTCGTAATCGCTAAATGGCTAAACCATGAATCTTTAGCAGCCCCGTGCCAGTGCTTAACCCCATCATGAACAACTACCACATCACCTGGATTTAATTCTTGCGGCTGCTTGCCCCATTCTTGACACCAACCACGACCACCAACTGCGAGCAAAATCTGACTGCCGTCATGGTGAATATGCCAATTATTATGGCACCCTGGCTCAAAGGTAACATTGCTAACTGGTACAGTTACATCCTTACCATTCGGTGAAACCAAAGCCTTATTATAGCTTTTGCCTACAAAATACTGCGCATATCGATCATTACTAGGTCCTGTTTCAAATACTCCCGGCTGTTTAACTTCAGTTGTATCAACATCATCTGACCAAATTTTCTTAGCACGATTAAAGGTTGACCAGGCTTTAGGCCAGCCAACATAAAATGCAAGCTGTGTAATTTCGGCGACAATCTCTTCTTTAGTGATGCCATGTTGCTTACCAATTTTCAAATGAGTGGTAATTTGTTCTGTGTTGCCCATTGCTATCAGTGCCGCAATTGTTACTAGAGAACGATCATGGGCTGACAGTTCATTTTCTTTAGACCAAACCTGTCCAAATAAAACATCATCGTTTAGAGCCGCAAATTGCGGTGCAAACTTACCCCAATTTTCCCGACCTGCTGTTTGTTTTTTAGCCATTTTAAAAGCCTCCTTAAATTAATTGCCACCAGTATAGAACTTAAAGTTAACTTTAAGTCAAGGCGATGTTAGAATTACTTTATTAAATAAAGAGGAAAAATAATGACAGAGACTATGGAACACAAATATAGTATTGCGGAATTTAGTGCACTGTTTGACCTAAAACCGTCAACGTTGCGCTTTTACGAAAAAGAAGAATTGATTAGACCGCAACGTTCAGCCAATGGCCACCGCTTTTATGTCGACGCTGACGTGCAATGGATGAAATTCTTGGAGCACCTTAAAGGTACAGGAATGAGTATTACTGATTTAAAAAAATACGTTGCTTGGCGCAATCAAGGCGATCAAACAATTCCCGAACGGCTCGAATTACTTCGTACGACTAAACAGAATTTTTTGAAACAGTTGGACGAGGTCCAGCATCACCTGCAAATTTTAAACGATAAGATTAACTGGTATGAGGGAAAACAAGCTGGTGTAATTACTGAAGATGAAAGTTTTGCGGCATATTTAGCTAAAATGGGACACCATGAGTAATTTCATCAGATTGTTTTAAAAAAGCTCCCGCCATTTTGGCGGAAGCCTTATAAATCAGGATAACTCAAAAATATTTCTGACAATTACTATAGTTTTTAATTCTGTCCTTCAAATACTACTTCAGTATCTCAGCTAATTAAACCTGCTATAATAAAAAGGAGCAGCAGGTTTACCTGCTTACCCCCCTTTAAATCTTGGGCTATTTCTTAAAATGGTCATATAACCATGAAGAAATTAAGTTAGCTAGTATACCTGATACTAGACCCAAAAGAAATGTTTCCATTTGAGGTTTACACCTCCTAGAATTACCATAATTAAGATTGGTTAAGTCTTAGATAATTCCATTTGTCATTTTACCAGAATTTTATACATTGACAATGACCTAAAATATTGTAGAATGATATTGAAATGATTTTCATTTGAGGTTAGCCTCAAAAAGTCCTAAAGTTGGTTACTTTAGGCAGTCATTAAAATGATCCTCTGCTAATGCAGAGGATTTTTTGATATCATCAAAAAAACACGACTGAATAACTCAATAACGTTTCGTTATCCAGCAAGGTTTATGGCGATTTAACTTAAACAAATAGGCTGTAAACAATTTAACACCCTAAAGGAATACACCGAATGTTGTAACCAAATTGCCTGTTTTCGACAAAAAAAGAAGCCTTTTTAGGCTCCTCGAGGTATCTAAACTAATAGATAATTAAATTGCTGAACACCTGATATTATAGCATTTCTAGCGCTCAACTAGACCAATTTTAGAATATTTTGATTAATCTACCTTTGCAAAAATGTTGTAACCGAATGTTGTAACCTAAGTACGTAATTTGGTGTAATTTCAAAAAATCGTAGAAAATAAAAATGCCTTAGTATCAACGTTTTAAGCTAGTTGAAACTAAGACAAATCATGAATATTGGGATATCCGGGCTCGAACCGAAACATGCAGGAACCAGAAACCTGTGCCTTACCATTTGGCTATATCCCATTGATAAAATCACCCGTACGAGAATTGAACTCGTAACTCCACCTTGAGAGGGTGGCGTCTTAACCATTTGACCAACGGGCAAAATCAACAGTAATTATTATGCTTGTAAAAGTTGTTCTTGTCAAGAGATTTTTAGTTATAATAATTAATAAGATAAATTTTTACAAAGGATAGAGATACATGATTGATTACTCAACCACCCAAAACCTTATTGAATCAATGGTTTCTGAACGGATAGTGCCAGGCGTTAATTACGCCTTTATTAAAAATAAACAAACTTTTACTTCAACAGTTGGCTTTGCCACGATCTATCCTCAAGTCAGCCAGCTCAGTCCGTTCGCGCAGTATGACCTAGCCAGTTTAACCAAAGTCCTCGCTACCGAAAATATTTTTCTAAAATTATACGGCAAGGGCAAACTTAACTTCTCTGAGCCCCTGCATGACTTCATTCCCGAATTTACCGACCGCCGCGTGCGCTTATTTCACCTTCTCACTCACACTAGTGGTATCCGTGGCTGGATCAATCATCGCGACGAATTAAATCATGACGACTTAATTAATGCAATCATTCACTTACCAGTAACTGACGAGTTTGAACATAAAATGCGTTATGCTGATACCAATTTCATTTTGTTAGGCTTGGTAATTAAACAAATTTATGGTAGACCCGTTCAAGAAGTCGCGGCTACCGAAATTTTTGCGCCCGCTGGACTAAGTGAAACTACCTTTAAGCCTGAAATTACCAATTGCGTGCCAACTGCCTTACTTAATGGGCAAGTCCTTCAGGGCGTTCCTCACGACCCTAAGGCGCGGCAATTAGGCAGTGACTGTGGCTCTGCTGGCCTATTTTCTTCAATGGAAGATTTAATCAAAATTAGCAAGGGCTACTTAGGGCTTAATCCTAACATTTTACCTTTCGACCAAGATGTTGTTAGCCAACTTTTTGAAAACAAAAATCCAGCAGGCGTAAAACCGCGCTCTTGGGGCTGGGATATACGTTTTGATCCTGAGAGCCACTATCCCCTAATTCTTCATACTGGATATACCGGCACCTTGATTTTGCTTGATCGCGTTAAGAAATCCGGATTGATTTTACTAACCAATCGCGTGCATCCAACAGGTAATAACCAGATTTTCTTAACAATGCGCGAAAAAATCATCCGCAGCTTTTTAATTGAAAATGACAAATAACCATTATAAAACCCCTGAAATTAGTCATCCTAATTCAGGGGTTTATTACTATAGATTATTTTGTGCAATCTTTTTTATTAGGAATAAAATGCCAAATTAAATCGACTATGGCATCAAATAGCATACCACCTGCCATCCAATACATTGCCACCATCATTCCGTTTGCACTAGCAGCAAAGGTATAATACGCCGTAATTCCAAACACAATCACATTAATAATTTTGATAATTAAGTTATCACACATCATGTTAAAAAACTCCTTTTGCTTAAACAACTAGTTAAATTATACCTATTTTCAGCACAATTGAAAGCGATTTTTACGTTTTTTAATTATGATTCAATAATAATATTTAATTTAGCACTTATAATCATTATCGTTATCAAATGTTTACAGCCGTAAGCATAAGTAAAATTATTTTTTATTGCATATATTATAATTAAGTAAATCAATCATTTTTATGAAAGCGTTATTTAATTACTATTTTGGTGTTCAAGTTTAAACATTTTAAGATAGCTAAATAGAATAATAGCACTTGCTACAATTAACACAATAAATGCAATTTGACTACCCTTAGCAGTCATTGCCGCATAATTCCCAGGTTTCTTTTGCCAAGCCGAAATAATTGCCGCCATAACTGTCGTGCCAAGAGAACCAGCGTACTGCTGTCCCGTCTGAAAGACTGCTGTTGCATCAGTATGTAGTTCTTCTGGCTGCAATTTAGAGGCTTCTGCCATCGTATTATTAAAGGCTAATTGTCGCCCGATAATCATAATGCCATAAAAAATAACAATCATTAATGTGGAAATCTTTAAGCTAAAAATTGCAAATAAGATACAAGCAATCATACAAAAGATTGTTCCCGTCAAAAGTGGCAACTTGGCACCCTTCTGGTCATAAATATGACCAAACCACGGATTAAGCAAGCCGCTTAAAATACATCCTGGCAGTAAAATTAATCCACCAATGAGCGAACTTGAATGATTAACAATCTGAACATAATTTGGTAGTGCAAAGCTAGTACCAATATTAATAAATTGCAATAATAAATACGAAATAAGTGCGCAAATAAATGCCTTGTTTTTAAAAACTGCTAGATTGAGCAGCTGCTTGGCACTATTTTTGACTGACTTAATAAACAGCCAAACTAAAATCGCGACGACTATCATCCCTAACCAAAACCAAATATTAGCCAGACCTTGACCGATTTGATTGAAGGTTAAGCTAAAAATAATCATCGCCGCTGCAATAATAATATAACTGCGCCAATCAAATTGTGGATGCTTTTTTTCATGGTATTGTTCAACCATAAAAAGACCCAAAATAAGGATTATTAAACCAATTATTGCTGCAATGCCAAAAATTAGCGGCCAGCCATAAAAATAAACAATGGTACCGCCAAAAGTTGGACCTAAAGATGGTGCCAAAATAACTACGAGTCCAGTAAGCCCCATATAAAAGCCCCATTTGTCTTGTGGTATCAACTCAACCACCAAATTAAACATTAATGGGATTGACAAGCCGGCACCAAATGCCGAAATTAATCGACCAGTCAGAAGAACCCAAAAATTAGGTGCTGTTCCCGCAACAAATGACCCGACAATAAAGGTAATCGCTGCCGTTAAAAATAATTGTTTAGCCGAAAAGCGATCATTTAAATACGAGCTTGCAACCATAATTATGGCAATTGCCAGTAAATAACCGGTAGTAGTCCACTGCACCAATCCTAAGCCAATATGGAATTGCTTCATCATCGTTGGAAAAGTAACATTTAAACTCGTTTCGGTCAAAATTGAAACAAAAGCCATTAAGGCACAGCTAATAATTGCCCCAACGTGTTTTGGGGTTACTACTTTTTTCTCCATTAAAACATCTCCTTATCATAAAAAAAGGGTAAAAGCATAGAATGCTTTTACCCCTTCTTTATTTAACTAGTCTAACTAAAGCTGCCAGTATCTGAGCAGCACTTTTTGCAAAGCGGGCAGCAAGATTATGGCAACAATCGCACCGGCTATTCCTTGGATGGCATCGGTTAAAAGCCCTAAAACGCCAGCTTCCGTGGAATATAACAGCCAATTAGCCAAGTAATATCCCCCAACCATCACAATAATGCCAACAATCAGCGCAAAGATACAACGTAACCATTTACGGCTGTTTGGTGCTAGTCGTTTTACTAGCAAACCCACAAGTAGTCCTTCTAGCCCATGAATAACCAATGAAAAGAGCATGAATTGTGCGTATCCAGAAAGTAAATCAAGCAAAAATCCGGATAACCCACCAACTAATAGTCCAGCAGCTGGTCCTAACGTGATTGCCACTAAAAAGATTCCGGTATCACAAAAATTGATATTGCCATGAGTTGCTGGAATCGGAATAATTAATATCCGACTAAGTACAACGTTTAGCGCTGTCAGCAATGCTAAAAAGACTAATTGACCAAGTGTTAACTTGCTTTTACTATCATCTGCCATAATTAAATACTCCCAAATAATATAATTTAGTATTCAAATGATAAAATTATATTTTTAATATTTATTTAATTAAAAGCCAATTATAGTTAAAAGTAAAGTTCACTTAAGTTAATTATTTATTGAAACGTGCAGTTAAATCATCGTGCAAGTCTTCATAACCTGGCTTGTTAAGCAGACCAAACATATTACGCTTGTATGCCTCAACTCCTGGTTGGTTGAATGGATTAATTCCATTTAAATAACCAGAAACTGCAATTGCTAACTCAAAGAAGTAAATCAAATAGCCAAGAGTGTGTTCAGTTTGATCAGGAATGTTAACTGTCATTACAGGCACGCCGCCATCAGTATGGGCTAGTACAACACCTTGATAAGCACGTTCATTAACATAATTTAGGCTCTTACCAGCTAAGAAGTTAAGTTGGTCCAAGTTCCGGTCATCAGCAGGAATTTCTACATCGTTAGCCGGATTTTCAACGCGAATAACTGTTTCAAATAAGTTACGCAAACCTTCTTGAATGTATTGTCCCAGAGAGTGCAAATCAGTTGAGAAGTTAGCACTTGATGGCCAAATTCCCTTATTGTCCTTACCTTCCGATTCACCCATCAATTGCTTGCACCATTCACCAAACATTCTCAAAGTTGGTTCATAATTTTCAACAATTTCTGTTGTGTAGCCCTTCCGGTACAAAATATTCCGCAATGCAGCATACTGGTAAGGAGTAGCCTTAGTCAAATCAGTATCATCATAATCACTGCGGGCATCAGCTGCACCTTGCATCAATTGGTCAATATCAGCGCCAGACGCTGCAATTGGCAATAAGCCGACAGCTGATAGTACACTGTAACGACCGCCAATATCATCAGGAACAACAAATTCTTCATAACCTTCCGCATCCGCTTCGGTCTTCAGCGCACCCTTAGCACGGTCTGTTGTAGCATAAATCCGTTTTTGTGCTTCTTCTTTACCATATTTCTTAATTAATTTGTCTTTAAAAATTCTAAAGGCAACTGCAGCTTCAGTTGTTGTTCCTGATTTAGAAATAACATTGATACTAAAGTCCTTATCACCAAGCCAAGCCATTAAATCATGCAGATAAGATCCTGAAAGTGAATTACCACAGAAAACAATCGTTGGATACTTATCTTGACCCTTACCATAGAATGAGCTATTCAAAAACTCAATCGCAGCTTGAGCGCCAAGGTAAGAACCACCAATCCCGATACAAATCAAAACTTCTGAATCGCCTTGGATTTTCTTAGCGGCCTTTTTAATCCGGTTAAATTCATCCTTATCATAATCAACTGGCAAATCAACCCAGCCTAAGAAATCATTTCCCGCACCAGTGCCCTCTTTTAATTCTTGAGTGGCAGCATTAACTAATGCCTGCATCTCACTAAGTTCATTCTCATGAACAAATGGCGTCAATTTAGTACTGTCAAATTTAATCAAACTCATAAGTACGCTTCCTTAACTAAACAAAATATTTATTTCACAAGAATATTCTAACAATCTTATTTTGCAAATTCCAGTTATTTCTTTAATGTTTTGCAAACTTATTGCGCACATACTTAAACACCCAATAAAGTAAATATCCAATAGCTGCACCACAACTATTAAAAAAGACATCATCAATATCACTAACACCAGTTTCAAGCAAAAATTGCATCCCTTCAATAAAAATCGAAAAAATCATTCCTGCTAGTAATACTCTGACAAAAGTTTGTTTTTTTGAAAAAACAAATGGTGCCAAAAAGCCAAACGGTACAAAACACAATACATTGCCAAACGAATTATAGAAAAAGTCGAGTCGGCTTTGAGCATACACTAATTTCCATGTTTCTTTTAAAAATACCAAGTTAATTTCACTCAGCGACCGGCTAAAATAAAAAGTCAGTTGCCACGGAAAATATGTATTTCGAAAAGTCGTCAGCATTAGCACTAAAATAAGATAAAATGCAAAAAGCCACACACTGGCTTCGGACTTGATTGAGCGCCGGCGCCTAATTACCATTAACCAGAGTAAGCGTACGACGGCAAATAGTAAAAAATACAGAATAGTTTTGTCAATTGCCAGCATCAGCAGCTTAATCAACGCAAAGTGGTTGATTTTAGTAGCTAAGTTTTGCGCAATGATGTTATACAGTGGTCCTAAAAAAATCATGCTTAATCAATTCCTAAAAATAAACTTCAATTAAATTATACCCAATTTCACGTATACAAATCTTAAAAAATGACTAATAATCGCTAAAAGATTGTCTCACGCCTGTTAAACCTTTAAAATCATTATTAAAGGAGCGTCCGTTTTGAAAAAAAAGAATCTAGCAAACTTCATGCAAACCCGAACAGGCTTTTTTATCCTGCTCATCTTGCTATTTGTCCTAAAGTACATCTTTGCGGCATACCATGATTTCAATTTAGGCATTTCTGATCCTTATCAGCACATCATTATGTGGCTTAGTCCTCTAGGAACAGCGATTTTACTCTTGAGTATCGGCTTTTATTTTCCCAAGCCAATTGTTTCCTATTGGGTCATGCTATTGATGGACTTTGCCAATACCTGCCTATTATTTGCTAATATCCTCTATTATCGTGAATTTTCAGATTTTATTACAGTTAAGACAATTGCTAACGCGGGAAAAGTTGCCCCAGGCTTAGGCAAAAGCGCAGTTTCACTATTACAACCGTCAGATATTCTGCTCTGGCTGGATCTAATTTTGATCATTGCCCTATTAGTGACACATAAATTAAAAATCGATCAAAAGTCCTATGGACTCTTAACGCCGTTTACCATTACCTCATTCGGCTTTTTTGTTTTAGCATTAAATATTTTTCTAGCCGAATCTTCTAGACCACGGCTTTTAAGAAACACCTTTGACCGAGCTTATGTTGTTAAATACCTTGGTATTGATACATATACGGTTTACGACGGTATTAAAAATGAGCAAACCGAGCAAGTCAACCGCAATGCCAATGCTGCTGATTTGAATAAAATTCTGAACTTTACCACGAAAAACAAGATACCTGCTAATGCCAATTATTTTGGCAAAGAAAAAGGCAAAAACATCATTGTTATCCATCTTGAAAGTTTCCAGCAATTTTTAATCGGATTAAAGGTCAATGGTAAAGAAGTAACACCCTTTTTAAATTCAATCTATCATGACAAGCATACCATCAGCTTTGATAACTTTTACCACCAAGTTGGCATTGGTCGCACTAGTGATGCCGAAAACATGCTGGAAACTGGTACTTACGGCATTGCTGACGGGTCACTTTTTACCGCTCTTGGCGGCTCCAATACCTTCCAAGCTGCCCCACAAATTTTACATGAACATGGCAACTACACTTCTGCCGTGTTCCATGGTAATGTCGGTACTTTTTGGAATCGTGACGAAGTCTATAAGAATATGGGCTACAATTACTTCTTCGATCAAAATTATTTCAGTACTGATAAGGATGATAAAAAGGAATATGGTGTCAAAGATAAGCTGCTTTTTGCCGAAAGCATCAAGTATTTAGAACGTATGCAGCAGCCCTTCTACACCAAGTTCATTACGGTAACTAATCACACACCGTTCTCAATGGATGACCAGGATCTTGATCCCCATTTTCAAACCACTGATACCAGCGACAAAACCATCAATAATTATTTTGAAACTGCCCATTATCTAGATGAGTCTATCCGCGAATTCTTTGCTTACCTGAAAAAGTCCGGCTTGGCAAAGAATACAATGGTGATTATCTACGGGGACCACTACGGTTTAACAAATTCTGAAAACCAAACTTTGGCACCAATTGTCGGCGAAAGTTCTGACACCTGGAGCAGTTATAATGATACGCAAATGCAGCGGGTCCCCTTCATGATTCACGCACCTAATCTAAAAGGCAAAATCAACCACGAAGTCGCCGGTGAAATTGACGTTTTGCCGACTTTGATGCACCTGTTGGGCATTAGCAACAAGCATTACGTGCAATTCGGCAGTGACTTATTATCAAAGCAGTACCGCCCATGGATTGTCTTTCGTAACGGTACCATTGTCAGTCAAAAATACGTGATTATTGGTGCTAAAGGTAAAAAGGGTTTAGTTTATGACCGAAAAACTGGTAAGCAAATTATTAACTTTACCAAGCAGGAAAAAGAAGAAATAGCTAGTCTTGCCCAAAAGGCAAAGCAATCTTTAAAATATTCTGATTTACTCAATAACCATAATTTGTTGCGTTTTTACACGCCAAAAGGCTTTAAACCAGTCAATCCCAACCAGTTTGATTATCTAACTAATTTTCAACAAATGGAAAAAATTCAAAATAAATTGAAGAAAAAGTCAACGGCACTGATTAATGTCCATCATGGCTCAACGACAAAACTTTACAAAACCGATGCGCCAGAACTAAAAGGACGCGAGGAAGAAATTACCGAAATTCCAGAATCTGTCCGTGGTAACCATCTGACAGAAAAGAAAAATAAATCTAGTAAAAACAAGAAAAAGGCATATAATAAATAATTATTTATATCTAATATAGAAAGGAAAAGCCAAAATGTTTTTACTAATTATTCTTATTATCCTAATTGCATTTTTTATCGCGGGCTGCCGGGTCGTTCCACAAAATAATGAAGGTTTAATTGAAACTTTAGGTAAGTATTCTAAAACTGTTAAAGCCGGTTTTGTTTTTATTATTCCCTTTATTCAAAAAATACGGCGCGTTTCTTTAGCAATGTTTCCCGCAGAAATTTCCAAATATTCAATTATTACCAAAGACAACGCCGAAATCACAACTAGCTTAACTTTAAACTATTTGGTAACTGATTCTTACAAATACTTTTACAACAACACAGACTCGGTTAAATCCATGGTTGAATTAATTCGCGGTCATTTACGCGATATTATTGGTCGAATGGACCTAAACGAGGCATTGGGCTCAACAAGTAAAATTAATACGCAATTATCCGAAGCAATTGGCGATTTAACAGATATCTATGGCATTCGCGTTGTCCGGGTTAACATTGATGAACTGCTGCCAAGTCCCGAAATTCAAAAAGCAATGGACAAACAACTAACTGCTGACCGTGAAAAAATTGCGGCAATTGAAAAAGCTGAAGGTGAAGCCAAAAATATTGAATTAACAACTAAAGCTAAAAATGATGCTTTAATTGCAACTGCTAAGGCTAACGCCGAAGCTATCAAAACTAAAGCTGACGCTGAAGCATACCGCATTAATCAATTACAAACCAGTCTTGCTAATGCTAGTGAAGGCTACTTTAGAAATCAAAGCTTGGACAGTTTCAATCAGTTAGCCGCTGGACCAGATAATTTGATTGTCGTAAGTAAAGATGACATGACTAATTTAAGTGAATTGCCGGCAGCTGCTAAAGTGTGGCACCAAGCCGAAGGAAAATAATTTTATTGCTAAAAACAAAGAGCACTTCATTTTGAAGTGCTCTTTTTCTATCTATTATTTACTTAAATATTGTTCATAACCCTGATCATAAATGGTAATTGTAAACTCCGCACCTTGCCCAATTTCAGAAGTTACTTCTACTTTACCACCATGCTGCTTAACAAGTGATGATACAATCGCTAGTCCTAACCCAGACTCACCTGTTCCTAGCCGCGCTCTTGATGGATCAGCTTTAAAGAAGCGCTCAAAAATATACTTCATTTGCTTCTTGCTCATCCCAATGCCGTCATCCTTGACAATGACTTGCGTGCCGTGGGTTATTCTGCGACCACTAATCAAAATATGACCATTAGTAGTAAATTGAATGGCATTCTGAACCAAGTTAACAATAATTTGCGTTAATCGGTCACGATCAGCATAAATTGGCAATTCATCCGGCACCTTTAATTCGAGTTGATCATTAGCCTTATCGGCATTTTGCCTTAATTGAATTGCAACATCTTCTAAAATCTTCTTGGCATTAAATTTTGTTTTACTCAAATTTATCTGATTATTACGAATCTTTTCGTAATCCAAATTTTCATTAACTAAGCGAATTAAGCGTTTAGTTTCACGGCGCATTAAGTCAATTGACTTTGGCTTGGATTCTTCTGGAATGGCATCATATTGCAAGCCCTCAAGAATACCATTAATTGTCGTTAACGGCGTCCGCATTTCATGTGCTGCATCAGCCATAAATTGGTCGCGCCGCTTTTCCTGCGTTTTAACTTCTTGGTCATATTTCTTTAACGCCTGTACCATTTTGTTAAAACTAGCAGCCAACTGGTCAATCTCATCATTACCTTTATATTCAATCTGAACATCAAAATTGCCAGACTGTACTTTTTTAGTTGCTCGTGAAAGCCGATTGATCTTATTAGTTGAATAATAACTTAAAATGATGCTCATAACTAACCCAACAAGTAAGGCAATAATTAAAGCATTAATCAAATTATGCTTGGCAGTTTCAATTGGACGTTCAACATCCTTTACAAGCGATCCTACCCAAATTGCACCAATAATCTTATGACCGCTCATCCATGGCACAATTACTCCCGTGTACGGATTTTTTGTATGGTGCAAGTATGACTTACTTTCATTATTGTTTCTAATATGGATTTCTCTGCCGCTACTTAAAACAGCAAACACATTCCTCTTTAAGCGTAATAAGCGCCGACTTTTAGGATAGATTTGTACTCCCTGATTGTTAAAAATATGCAAATGTAGGTCATCACCACGCAAAACAAATTGTAACTTATCCAAAAATTCAGAATTAAGCATAACTGTACCATTCTTTTGGTCACTAGCAGCTAAGTCACCTAATGATGATGCATAATCTTCCATCCGTTGGTAATTTTGCTCATAAGACTGCGTTGTTACCGACTTAATCTCAGCATAACCAATAATTGACACCGTCGTAATAATGATTAGTAAAAAACTAAGTAAATGCTGGTAAATTGACTTCATTTGTTGACCCGCTCATCATCAAACTTATAACCAACACCCCAAACGGTTTGAATTACATCAGCACCAACTTTTTCTAATTTTTGTCGCAGCTTTTTAATATGGGCATCAACTGTGCGTTCTTCACCAAAATAATCATACCCCCAAACTGCTTCAAGTAATTGACCACGAGAAAAAACCTGCTTGGGCTTTTGCGCCATTGTATAAAGTAAGTCAAATTCTTTTGGAGTAATATTAGCTACCTTCTTATTATCAAACAATACTTCACGCCGCGCCTTAGAAATTTTGACATGAGTAGTATTTACGTCAAAACTATTAGTCGATTGCGCCATCTCAGACTTGTTTTGGTTATCTTCAATCATAATTCGCCGATGCAGAGCCTTAATTCGTGCAATTAAAGCTAGCGGGCTAAATGGTTTAGAAACATAATCATCAGCACCAACGCCTAATCCCAAAATCTGGTCAGCCTCACTATCACGCGCCGTTAACATGATTATTGGTACACTTGGTGACAACGCACGGATTTCTTTAGCAACCTGAATGCCATCCTTTTTAGGTAAATTAAGATCCAAAGTAATTAGATCATACTCATCAGGATGCTTTTTAAACATTTCAACGGCTTGTATACCATCGACTGCAACATCTTGTGTCCAGCCTTCTTTAGCAAAAAACATCCCCATCATCTCGGCAACAGAGTTATCATCTTCAACCATCAAAATTTTCAGTTTCATTTTCGATCCCTAAACCCTTTAGTTCTTTCATGCTTAACCTTATCTGGATCAACATAATCTGACGGCAATTCATTGCGCTTAAGTAAAAACTGTTTCAAACTTTTTTCGGTAGCAATAATTGGAAACAAGATAAAGAAGTAAAACGTCAATAGCCAAATCAAAAAATACCGATCCCACTTTAATAGGTGAATGCCAACACCCAATAGCAATTGCAGTAAGCCAAACAAGGCAAAATACAGACTTGCCTTGTTTTGGGCAAAAGCAAAGCTACTCTGATTAACCTGCGCTAAATATGACAAATAACCATAAAGTGGGTTAGCTTTTTTAGCCGGTTTAATTAACCAAATAAGTCCGATGGCAAGCAAAATTGCGCCACAAGCAATATATATCATTCTACTTATTTTCCTTTTTATCGTATTTTAATTCTACTTTGCTGGAGCAGACATCACTATTTTCATTTTACCAATGAATGAAAATTCTTTCATCTGATTAGGAATAATGAAATTAGTGCCGACTTTGAGTGCATAGCTTTGCTCACCAACTTGCAATTGACCAGAACCAGCAATTATCGAAGCTAACAAGTATGGGTGACTATTTAAGCTAGTTTGCCATTGCCCTTCTAAATCTATCTGCCATAGGTAAAAATGCGGCGAAAGCGGTGGCTCGACTAAAGTCTTAATCGTAGCATCCTGCTCGTTAGTTATTTGAACTGAAACTTGCGGATCAACATGCGGCACGGTAGTAACATCAATTGACTTTTGGGTATGCAATTGCCGCGTCTTTCCCGTCTTTTCATCAACACGGTCATAATCATATAGGCGATAGGTAACATCACTTGACTGCTGAGTTTCAATTACCATGATACCCTTAGTTAAAGCATGAATTGTCCCTGCTGGAACATAGAAAAAGTCACCAGCTTTAACCGGTACTTTACGTAGCAATTTGTCCCATTGACCTTGATGTATCATATCTGCTAGTTCTTGTCGCGTCTTGGCAGTATGACCATAGATCAAATATGAACCAGGATCAGCTTGCAAGACATACCAACTCTCAGTTTTCCCACTGTCATGCTCCACTTTTTTAGCATATCCATCATCTGGATGTACTTGAACTGACAAATTATCATTGGCATCTAAAAATTTGACTAATAGTGGAAATTCTTTTTCTTCAGGATTACCAAAAAGTTCGGGATGCTCCTGATATACTTGTCGCAAGGTTTGCCCCTTTAATGCGCCTTGACTAACCAGTGATGCATCATCTTTATAACCAGAAATAATCCACGCTTCGCCAACTTTGCCAGTAGGAATATCGTAATTAAAAATTGTTTGTAATTTGCACCCACCCCAAATTTTGGGTCTGAAATACGGCGTTAAAAATATTGGTTCCACTCTAATCACCTCATGTTTAGTTTAAACTTTTATCTGATAAAAAAGGAGTAGTTTTTAGTGAATCTTTATCATCTTATGCCTTATTATAAAGACTTTTTGGCATAAAACCGAATTAATTTATGGTTTTTTACTATCCGATATTAATTAACAATTAGCATTAGTAAATTATTTTGTAGTTCCACAAGTCTAATTCAGTCTTTGTGTAGACTTATAGATATATTAGTTTTAAAATAGATGCTTAGATAACTATTAAGTTAAAACCAGTTGCATAAGGAGACTAAAATGAAGAAAGAAAAACTAATAGTATAGTCGGATTATTGGTAATTGCTATAGGAGTAGGCATAACAAATACTAACGTTTCTGCACATAGTTTTATATGGTGGTGCAAACCACGTGAAGTTAAAGTTGTTAAGCCCGTACAAATTAGCGAAATCAAAAAAGGTATGCCATTATCTAAGTCACGCTGTATAGGACACAAAGTGCTTGAGAAAGGCACACAACTTAAAATTCAGCATGCAGCCAGTTATATATGGATTGTTCAGAAAAAAGGATTGGCTAATGACTATTTTAAAACTGATCGTCACAAGTATTTCTGGGTGGCAGGCAATTATCCTAAGCATTGGTATAAATTAATTAAATAAAGAAGAGGTAGTATGAAAGGATTTTTTTCAGGAATTTGGACAATATTAGGTCTATTTTCTTTATGGATTATTTACGATATTTTTTCAATCAATTGGATTCATGTAATAGAGTTTGTGGTTGTTGCTTTTATTCTTGTCTGCATAATAGACCATCACCGCGATAAGAAATTCAACGAAAAATACTAGTTCTAACCATGTCCACCAAGCCAGTGACTACAAACCTATGGCAATTTTAGGAGAAAAATTTATGAAAACTAAGAAAATTTTATTTACAGGAATTGCTGCTGTTTCACTTTTAGGTGTATCAGTACCAATTGCTGCCAGTGAAGCTGCTACAAGCGTACAAGCTGCTACAACTCAAAAGCTAAGTAAGAAAGCCTATATCTATAATGTTTATGGCAAAAAGACAACGAAAATGCCTCTTGCAAAAGGAATAACTATTAAAGTATTAAGTACAAAAAAGATTAAAGGTAAAAAATACTACCGAATCGGTAAAAATAAATACATCAAGTTCAATTGTGTTGCTAAGGAAGCTACATCCACAGCAGGAGAAAATCAAGTAACTCCTCCTTCAACTCCGTGGACATCTCAACACTTAGTTGACAATAAAGGCTGGTCATTAACCGAACAGATGTATAAAGCTGAAGAAATGACAGGCGAGCAGAGACAAGATGCTGAAAACGAAATCGCTGCTGAACTTAATATGTACTATGTTAAGCAATTAAAAACTTCGAATAACAGTAAAGATATGCAGGAAGAAATGCTTCAATTCCATAATGCAATACTTAAGCAATTAAAGGTTAAGCAAGATACTGAAAATTGGATTGAACAAGGGCGGTAAATAATTAACTACAAAAAACTCTCAAGAACACTGCGACCATACATTATTCTTGAGAGTTGTACATACTATAAACAAAAGGCACTGATAATATTTAGTATCGGTGTCTTTTGTTTACTCAATTTTATCATAATAGGAAAGAGTCTGTTATGCCCCATAAAACAAATAACAAATTAAAACAGTAAGCAAATATACATCACTATAAATTAAAGGCAAAAGAAAGTTAGCAACACAATTGATGGTTTATTTTAGTTTTGTCAGTAAAATCACTATTAAAACTAAAAGAAGCCTTGATTTATCAAGGCTTCTTATCTATACAATGGAGATGAGGGACGTCAGATATGCCATTTTATGTAATTACATGCCTTAAAAACATTGATATAACAGTAAACTGCTATTTTATATTATTGAGTAATTTTGACTTTTTAGTCCAAAATTTAGTCCATAGAAATCTGCTAGAATTAACGAATATTATTCTGTAGTCTGAAGCTCAACTATTAGATCCTCTGAACCTGATCAAAAATATTATAACATAACATACTACTTGAACTTACGGATGAATATTATTCAAGATATGCTTTTTTATTTGTTTCTAGAGATAATAACTCATATTCATATTTATCTTCAACTCGTCTTAGATTATCAGACGTCTTTATTTCTTTTATTGTAGCTATTCCATCGCTTGGAATAGTAAATTTTTTAGCATTTGTTTTTACAACACCATTATATATTTCATCTTTCTTATCATTAGTTTTAGTAGTAAAAGAAAAGCTTTCTGATTTAGAGTCGTATCTTGTTAATGTTCCTGGAATCTCAAAAGTTTCTTCATCTACATTGGGTGGCAACTCACCAACTTTATTAATGAACGTTCCAATACTCTTCGAAGTAAACGTAGATTTCACAATTTTTATTTTATTACCAGGTTTAGGTATTTTAGCTGTAATTTTTCCAGTTTCAACTCCTTTGAAACTCTTAGAAAGTTTGGACATATGATCTAAAACAAGCCAGCCATATTTTTTTACTATAAAATCGGCATCTATATTCTCACCACTCTGTGTTTCTTGAAACAATTCAACCAATTTTTCATATGGTAAAGCTTCATCATCATTGATTAATGATGATACACCATTGGAAAGTAATCTTGTACCAAACGACCCAGCATACGTGCCAACGAATTGAAGCTGTGTAGCTTTATTGTTTATATACTCTTTCAATAATTTCTTAGTATCTTTTGGCTGTGTAAGTGCAACTAACAAATTTTGAATCTTTAGCAATATATCTGCTAAAAGATCTACTGATACTTCATGCTTATCATGAAGCGGCTGAATAGAAAAGTCTAAGCCATATCTATTTTCAGTATAAGTATTATCATAGATAGTTGTATCATCAATAGCTAAGGATTCTTTATATGATACATAATAGTCCTTATCAGGTAACCATTGTGGATTTATTGCTTTCGAAGATTCCGCATAAAATACATCCTTGCTTTCGCCTTGTTTTTCTATGTAAATTACTTCAGAAATTAGATTTCTATACAAATCTAACAAGGATATTTGCTTATGCTCCAACTTACTTAATTCTTCATATGAAACTGGTAAATATGCCCAAACATCAGTATCATCTTTTTCTTCATAATCAATAAAATTAGCGACAAAAAGGCTGCCAATTTCTGTTGTAAATGAATACAAAATTGGTTCATCATAATAATCATAAACATGAAAGATATTTATTTTATTAAAAGGCTTGAAATTTAATTTTTCCATAATTTTGCCCTACCATTTTGTTACTGAAAAGTTTTGTTCAACTATATTAGATTTATAATTTAACCAAAAGGTAAAATGTCTATATCCTTTTTCGGGATTACTAGTATCAAGTATTACCCCATCTAATTTGTTTACATGTAATGAATAAAAGCTCCTAAATTTTCTTTTTAGTCCTCTATTTCCTTTTGTCATTTCATTATAGGCATCTCTAGCCTGCTGCTCTGATAAATAACATGAATATCCTGAAGACTGACACATTTTTGTGTAATCATTATCAAATTTCCATTCTTCGTATTTTCTTCCTCTTTTTGCAACCGATATCCAATCTTCTTTATCAGTTTTATCACTTTTTTTAGAAAATCTGTATATCATTCCCTCATACTTTATAGCATCCTTAGGCGGACACTGATAATCACTTTTATCAGGAAAATAATCTTGATTATAATATTTCATTAATTTGTCCTCTTAATACCTTATCGATATTATTATACATATCATGTCAAATTATTGCAGTATATAGTGGGGCGCATTTTCAACTACACTATATGTTGTAATCGAAAAAAGACCGCCCCAGAGAAATTAATCTCCAGAGTGGTCTTTCTTTGTATCAATATGCCTAACAACATATCATCGCTATTATAAAATTAAATATACTTTTTTGCCATTGATCCATTTATCTTTGCCAGCACCAATTAGTAAATAATTCTTTTCCATGCGCAGCACTTTGTAGCAATCGCCTTTCTTGAATTTTCTACCCGTCTTAAGTCCAGCAGGTAGAGCGTGGCCAACTGCAGACCCAGTGACCTGACAAACAGCATGCATGTTTGGATTAGTGAACAGTGGATTTTTTTGGCAATTACTGTGCGCCAATCAATCCAGCCTGTTTTGCCCTTATAAGTAATTTTGTAAAAGCCTTTGTCATTTTCAGCCTGCATAATCACAGTCTTTCCATAAGGCACCATAATCAACTTTTTGTCGTTATTCGGCTCTGCCCACAGCGTTGCACCTGATTTCTTAGTTACACAGACAGCGCCCATATAAGTTGTCATAACCAACGGATGCCAAGTCATTTCAATATCCCCTTTCGTTTCATTCTTTGCATGATTATTCCAGTCAATATCTTGACCGTTATAGTAGTCTAAATCTAAGTCACCTGGCCAACCGCTCAATCTTCCAGCTGGTGTGTATTGTACAATGGCCAGTCGGCTATTATTCCAACTATTTAGTCGACCATAAATTGGTCGTGGTTTATAGCCTGGGTGTACAGCCATTGAATTATACTGGGCAACCCATAGATAATACTTATTGCTGATGGAACGCCAGTTATAGCTATTTTCATCGCTCAAGCTCATGTAAATTAGCGGTTTAGTTCCAGTCTCCTTGTACACGTAATCCAAAAAATTCTTAGCCCATGTGACACCACCAACAGGTACTGCTGAACCTTCATAATCCAAGGCTAAAACAGCATTCTTAAGATAGGGCTTTGCTATCCGTAAAAAGTAATTGGCTTCAGCAGCGTAATTGCCAGCATTTGCAAAGTGATATAGCCCTATCTTCTTGCCTGCCTTTTGCGCTGTTTTTAGCTGCGAATTCATAGCAGGATTGATGTAACCTGTACCTTGTGTTGCTTTTACCAGTATAAAATCACCAGCTATCTTAGCATTGTCGATACCGTCCTGATAGCTGGATTCATCAACGCCGTTTTTTACTTTAGGCATTGTTATCAGCTCCAGAGTTTACATCATCCTTGATAACTGTTTTTTCAGTTTCGTCCTTAACATCGTCTTCATTAAAATCGTCAGCCGTTGCAGGCGTTTCTGCATCAGTCTTGTCTGGCTTATCAGCATTCATCTTAGCAACTTCCTTTTCAGCAAAAGCTCTAATTGCTGCTTCAATAGTCGGGTCAATTTTTACGCCACGAGCAGAAAGTACACGTGTTACTTCATTAATAACGGCGTTCATCTTGGATTTGCCATCACCGCCGGTAGTTTCCGCTTCGTGAACAAAGGCCGCTGCTAAATTAGGAATTTCAGCCACCCATTTATTTTTAATGGTATGGTGCTCGCCATAAACCTTAACGCCAACGTAAGCCACAATGGCGACAACTACTAAACCTGCATAGCTTAAATCTAAATAATCTTTAACACTCATTTATTTGCTCCTTTAAAATAACTGGCATTGCAATTGCCTGTTTATATAATTTTGTCCCTGTACCGTTGCCCTGCAGGGCATGGTAACTTTCATAAATATGCTTTAGCCTTGTAAATTGCTGTTCTGTACCACCTTTTTGTACATAAATTATTCGGTAACACAATTCATCAAGCTCAGTATGTAAGATTTCCTGCATGCCTTGCCCAACCACATCTAATTTCTTATTGATTTTGGCTAGTGTTTCATCTAAATCAGGTATCTCACTAACTAATTTTTTATTAGTTTGGGCACGTTTTTGATGTCCCGTCCATAGCCCGACGATAAATTGCACCACACCTAAGCGCCAAATCCATTCAAATAATAAATTCCAATCCAAACTAAAAGCACCTACTTACTATTTTCAGTAGATGCTTCTGAATAATCTTCGCCAGTAATTCGCTTATACGCTTCCGCATCAATTATGCCGAGCACTACAAACGAAGCAATTTTAGCTTTGTTGTAAATCTTTGAGTTATAAAGTGATTGATATACCTTTTCCATAATCGGTGCAAATTGTTTTAAGTTAAACATTATTCAGCTTCCTTTCCTGCATTACCTGTGTTCATTGCTGCCATCATTTGCGACATCATATCAACGACATTTCCAACTTGTTGTCCAATTGTTGTTTGCCCTGTTTGAAGCGAAGTAAGTGTCTGGTCAATTGCCGTCTTATCTTCCTTGATTGATTCTGTATCAGTCTTGACGTCTTTCACATCTGCTGATAATTGATTAATTAATTGACCTTGCGCATCAGGCTGATATTCGTACCATTCACGCTTATTCCAATCGTACTTAGGTGACTGAATAGACGGGTCTGGTGCCTCGGCCACAAAAGGATATGGAATATAGTCGCCGAATGGCTGTTCCTCTCTATCAATTGCATAAGGCACTTGATTGTCGCTACGATAATAAATATACGTTTTTGTTTCTTCTGTCATTTTAAAAAATCCTTTCTATTAAAAAAGCAACTTAGCTCTTTTACTAAATTGCTTTACTCATAATGTGACCAGCAAGACAAAATCTCGATTACTTTATCTTGCTTATTAATTTTATAAACTACCCGATGTTTACCATTTAATCTTCGTGAATAATAATCTCGACCTGTAGGTTCTAGCTTCTCAAAAGATTGAATTGGTTCATAAGGATCATTCTCTAGTGTTTGCTTAATTTCCATAAATCGCGTTCGTAAATTACTCTGCATGACTTTTCTTAAATCATTTTTAGCAGATGATTTAATTTTGATTTGCCACTTATTCATTATCAATCTCGGCAATCATATCGTCTAAATTTACCGCCTTATCATCTCTGTCATCACGTTTTATTGCCTCTTGCAATTGACCATTAGCTACTAGTGCCAATGTCTCCTGCAGTTCATCATACTCGCGCTTACTAATTAAAACAGCACTTTTTTCATCAGTAGCACCAGCAATAATAACTGGCTTCGCATCACGATTAGTCTCATTAATTAAGCTATACAAATTTGACCTTGCTTTAGTTGGTGTCACAATTTCTGCCATAATTTTACCTCCTAATAATATGTATTTTAGCGTACGCATTAGAGTACGTCAATCTATTGGTGTTGCACCGCTAAATTTTTTTAGTAAATCACTCGAATATTTGGATCATCTACTGAAATAAAATAAAAATCAATCCCTACTGTTAAAACATAGTTTACGTCATGCCCCCGTCCTCCATCAGTCTCAATTCTACTTATTGGTAAAACTGTATCTTCCTTTAGTGTAGTAGGCTGCTTAGTTTCACTGTATGGATAAATTATAGTACCTTTATTAATTAATAAGTTTTTGCCTACTGGATCATGATTAAATTTAGCATCAATGTCTTGTTTGCTATAAGTATATCGTTCAGCAGTACTAATAGCTTCACCCTTAGCTTGATTAATTTTTTGATCAATAACTGTGCTAGTATCATATGAACTTAAATCTGTTTTAGGTATCTTACCAATCTGATTATCAGCATATTGCTCGGCATTCGATTGTGCAGTTTTTGCAGCACTATCTGCATATTGCTTCGCATCCGTGACATCCGGCTTACTTGCTTTACCATTGTTTAAACTATCTAGTGTTTGTTTAACTGAACTATTGTAGTGCGGTATGTTTTCAGAAGTAAGCGAAACGTCTTTAGAAAAAGGATCCGGCTTAATAGTATTAACACTGTCTACTTTTCCAGCATCTTTAATGCCATCTTCAAGTTGCTGCTTATCCTTATCATAAGTAGTCTTATCAACTTTTTTGTTAAAGCATCATCAACATATTTCTTAGCAGCAACACCTTCTTCAGTGACATTAATCGTTACACTACTAGACTGCCCAACTACCACATATATGGTTACGTTGAATTGAAACATCGCCTTGTTGTTAAAGTCAGGCATATGTTCTGGATCAACAGCTGTCGTGATAGCATACAGAAATTCATCGCCACCATCTTCTTTGGCATACAAGCCAATCGTATTGATATTATAGCCGTGTGCTAGATCTTTATTGTTAAACTTCAAGTCCATACCATGATAAATACTTTCAAAGTTTACACGTTCCTGTTGAGTAATCTGTCGAATAGTCAGATTGTCAAAGACTTCGGCACCCGTACCTGTTACTTCACCCAAATACTCATGCTGATATGCTTTTTCGTTGTCATGCTTTAACTGTTCCGCATCAGCAATAAACTCTTTACCCAACCATTCTTTAGGGACTGAACGATAATCTGACGAATGTACTAACGTGTCTTTACGCAGTGATTGCTGTTCTGTTGCTTCGTTGACCCAATTACGCTGACTAGCCAGCGGATTATAACTACTAAACGTAACAATGCCAGAACCACCTCTGCTTAAAGATTGGTTAATGTTACGTATTTCTTCCATGCCTTTGAAATCTGATATTTCTTCAAAGTGCTTAAACTTGGTATAGCCATGTCTAAACTTCTGCGACTTAATCTTTTGTGGTTTGTCCGCACCTTTAAATCTAATCTGCTGACCCGTTGGTAAGTAAGTTAGCTGCATTAGACTAGTACTCGAAGCCCAGTAATCAGATACACCTAACTTGTCAATTGCCCACAGATATTGATCAAAGACTGAGTCACGTAGCGTTGCGGCTACCTTACGAATAACCACTGCATTAGCTTCTAGGTCTTGCATCATACCCAGGACAATTACGAGCGAAACAAAAGAGGACTTGGTTGAGCCACGTCCTCTTTTTAACCAATAATTGGCATATTTATGATGCTTTACATCTTGATAGACACTAAAAAAGGATGGTGCAATCAAGCTAGATAATCTAACCATCTTCTTCACTATCCTTTGGAATATCATCAATAATCTGTACTGGACTTGCAATTCTAGCATTCACATCATGCTTCTCTGTCCACATTGCTGACCGTTTACCCAGCAACTCTGCTGTCAGATATTTCTTTCATTCGTTTTTCTAAGTAATTAGCAATTTCAACTTTCTTCAGGTTTTCTTGTCCAATTGAGTAAGCTGTTCGCTTGGAATAACCCGCTTTAATTGCAGCTTCCGTGGCATTACCCGACTTAATGTATTCATTTGCAAACTTTTGTTGTTTTACTGTTAAACTCAAGCATTATCACCTTCTTAATTTTGGGTAGAAAAAAAAGACACTCAAATAATAAGTATCTTATTAAGTTAAATATCGATTTTTATGCTACGAATTTTAAATTCTAGGATATTTCCTTTTATTGTAAAATTTTCTAAGACGTGGATCATCATAAGCTTCTTCATATTCAGGTTTCAATTTTTTTATTAGCTGATCTGCTTCGGGCTTAGTCAAATTATTATAATCAATTGGCCTCATACTTCTAACAGCAGTATTCAAAAAATCATACATCATTTTTATATAATTAATTTGTTTTGGAGTTGCTTTATCCATTTTAAACACCTTCTTCACCAATATACAGTTATTTTACCACATACCTCACATTAATAGCGGTTATAGGAATCGAACCTATATAAGAGACCATCACCGCTAACCAATATACAGGAGGAATGCTCCGTTAAAACTAGTGTCGAAACTGTCCGGTATTATCCGCTACCTAATCTTTCGACAATACTAATATAGCACCTGTTAACCCCGACCTGACCCCGATTCTGCACCGATTTATAATTTTCAGGTCTGGTATATCTACATCATAAATAACCTTCCAAGTTTCAATAGTATCGGCAATTTGACAACAGGCATAACGCTTTAAATCTCCATAGCGAGAGTCACTATATTTTACTTTGTCAGCCACTTGCCAATCTTTTAATTCATATCTTATATATAATGATTTTAAAATCGTTCTAAAGGGCTGATTTTGGCTATCTGAGCAATGGTCTACTGCTTGATAAACAGCCTTGCATTTATCCTGCATATCAAAAATATTAGCCATTCTTATTTCAGCACTATTTCGGCCATGAACTGTTACATCTGTCGGATCAAACTGTAGACATCGAAAACGATGAATTGCTGTCTTACCGTGGTCGTCCTATTCCAGAAGATTATCTAAATATTATTAAGAACCTAATGGATTCTGATATTCAACATGGTAGAAAGAGATAATTACGTGAACGATTTAATACAATATTTATTCGATTTCGCTTTTAATCAGGATATTGGTTACCTATTAGTTCCAGCTGATGAGGATTACAGTTCTTTTGCTAATAAAACTAAAAAGCTTATCATTATCAACACCAATTGGAAGAATAAGGCTGAGTTACCTTTCATTATTGGCCATGAAATCGGTCATTTAATAGATGGCGATCAAGGCATTTCACGCTATTGCGGTACTTCTCTTACATCTAAGGAACGCCATGCTGACCTTTATTCACTTAATTTAATTTTTGATTATGCTACTAAGCAATATGATTGTTATGAGGAACCTAGCCAATTTATGCAAGCTTATGGTATACCTACTAGAATGTATAACGATGTAGTGAATTTATTTAGGAATAACGATGATCTTTTATTTTGATTTTAAAGTAAGCGGTATTATTAATAATTAATCTTTGCTAAAATATTAAAAGAATTTTAGGAGGATTTTAAAGTGCTGAACGGTAACGAATCGAAATCAATTCATAAAAATAAATCACTAAAAAATAGTAACATTTTAATAAGCCAAGATAGCGCCGGAAACAAAAGTCAAAAGACGCCATCGCAAAACAACCTTATTAAGCAACTACAAGAAAAATATAAGGAAAATGGTTATCAAACTATTCCTTATATACCAAATGACCAATTTGCTCATTATTGTTTAGAACAATGGGAAGACAGCATTAGAATGGCTGCACCTGTTCCTAAAGAAAATATGGAAGCTGTTAAGTTTGAAGATCATTCCTTACTAATTGGTGAGGTTGTGATGCTGTGGTGGATGAATCGCATGAAGAAAAAAGATTACATTCCACAATATTTTTTATGGCAGTATGGAATTAACTTTTCTACTAGTCTTAAAAAATTAGAAAGCTATGGACTTGCTACAAGTGAAAAAAGCATAACAAACGCTGGTCTCAATTTCTTAAACAAATATCCTAAAATAATTAAACACCATCGAGCTGGAAAATCTTGGACTGGTATTGGTCCTGTTAAATATGATTATTCAAAATTATTAAAAGGCGAGGAAAAGAAAGAAGCTATGTTACAGAATGTTCAAAAAGCATTTGATAATGAGATGAAATTTTATTCAGAAAGTAAAATTATATATTTTCAATGGATGCCTTCCAAAAATCCATGTCAACTTTGTAAAAAACTTGCTACTACTGATAACGGTTGGGGCAAAGGCGTTTATAGAGTGGCAGATAAAATCAAGGTGCGTAAATTATTACACTATGATTGCCTCTGTACTACAGTACCTTATGACGATACTTTACCAAACATTATTTTTTAGGAGAAATATATGCTGAATAAAAAAGAAAATGCTAAACAGCCCTTTTATAAACAAACTTGGTTTTGGTTAATTATTGTAATTGCTTTTATCGGTTTGCTTGGAATTACCTTTTATGCCGGTAAAAAAAGCACTTATACCAATAACACTAAAACTGAACAAAAGTCTCATAAAAAGTCTAAACCAAAACTAGTTTCAGATAAGCTTGGTGATAAAACTACACAAGATAATCTTACTTTATTTCAAATTTATACAAACATTAAAGTTGGCGATCTTATGCAAAATGGGCAAGGCGGATCTACATATTCATCTGTTAAAAAATCTTTGCAATCTGATCCTTCAGAAGCTTCTGACAGCGAAACTTCAGGTATTAAAACTCAAATAGCAAAATGGGAATACGATGATATGACTCTTACCTTTGTTTTCGTTAATAATAAAGTTGTGCGCTCATCTTTAACTGATTTTCGCTGGCATAGACCATCTAATCGCTTAACTCGTAAAGCTTATAAAAAATTATCAAATAGTACGACTTCTGATGAAGTAACTGATAAATTCGGTTTGCCAGATGAAATAGATCAATCTTTAATTTTGGGACGTTATAAAAATATATTTACATGGTATACAGGAATTAAAGGCGGTGTAGGATCTGAAGTAGATCTTGAATTTACTGGAACAAGACTCACTGGTAAATCAGAAAACGGCTTAGAATAATTCCTATTAACGCAAAAAAAGCCCTCAAGAACGCCGCGACCAAACATTGTTCTTGAGAGCTATAAATGTAGTAAACAAAAGATGCTGATACAGTATCGGTGTCTTTTGTCTACCCAATTTTATCACAATGAGGAGGATTTTGTTATGCCACGTAGGACAAATAAACAAATTAAAGAATATACTTTAAAATCTGGCAAGAAAAAATGGAAATTCCAAGCATATATTGGCTTGGATGAAAACGGTAAGCAAATATGCGTCACCAGACAGGGTTTCAATACATATAACAAAGCTGCTTCTGAGCTGACCAAGCTAAAAGCAAAAGGAATTGAAAAGTCGTATCAACGACCAAATCAAATAAAATTTGATGAAATTTATGATCTTTGGTTTGAAAATTATAAAGACCAAGTTAAAGAATCAACTGCAAATAAACTTCTAATAATGTATCGTAATCACATTAAGCCTGTATTTGGAAATAAATACATGGATAAGGTACAGGTTAAAACAATTCAACGTTTTGCCGATAAAAAAGCAAAAGAAATTGTTAAATATAAGGATGTTGTCAGACAAGTAGGTATTTTATACGAATATGCCATCAGGCTTGGATATGTAAAAGAAAATCCTGTTAAGCGAATAATCATGCCCAAGAGAACGGCTCGACCGCGGCGAGATATAAAACACAACGTGTACTCACGTGAAGAACTAGAAGAATTTTTAGCAACTGCCAAAAATTATAGCATTCGACCATACACTTACTTTTATCTTCTTTCAACAACTGGATTGCGTAAATCTGAAGCTTTGGCTTTAACATGGAATGATGTTGATCTTGTAGGCAATAAAATATCAATCACTAAGACCCTATCATATGGTTATGACAATAAACTGATTATCCAATCGCCAAAAAGCGAAATGTCTAATCGTGTCGTGCCTATTTCTACAAAGTTAAAACAAGTATTACTAGAATTTCAAAATTACGAGCGCAAACAAGCCCTTATTTCTAACAAACTATTTCATACGTCACTTGGAAAATATTTGACACTCAGTAAACCAGATCAGTGGTTAAGGGCAATTTATAAAACAAACCCCAAATTAAAAAAGATAACAATTCATGGCTTCCGTCACACTTTTGCTACTTTGCTAATTAGTGAAACAAACGTTAAGCCAAAAACAGTTCAAATGCTAATGGGTCATGAAACGATTGCTATGACAATGAATATTTATACCCATATTAACAACTCCAACAGAAAAGATGCCATTAGCTCAATCAAGACTTTAAATATTTAATCATGTGGAAATCATGTGGAATTACTTTAAAACTAAAAGAAGCCTTGATAAATCAAGACTTCTTAGACATACAATGGAGATGAGGGGAATTGAACCCCTGTCCAAACGCATTCCGTCACTGACCTCTACGATCATAGTTATATTACTTGAACTTCGCTAGTCCAAAACGCCATATAACAGGGCTAGGATGAACTAGCTAACCTGCTTAGGACTCTTTTTAACTATTCAGATGAGGTAGTTAAACGTAACTCACTAATTTGATACCTATTACTAAACGTGAGTAATCCAGTACTAGGCAAGGCATAAGCGCTAAATTAAGCAGCTAATGCGTAAGAATTTTCTTTATTTGCAGTTAAAGTTCTGTGACGTTTTAATGTAGACGTGACCTACAAATCGCAGTCAATGCGAATCTACGCCTGTCGAATCCCAAAACATCCCCTTGAGACTCTCTAATTATAGCATAATTCACATCAACATACGATCAAAAAAGTTCAATTAATTAGTTCAAGTGAGCTAAACGAACAACATCACGTTCAATCATCAATTCTTCATCAGTTGGGATAATCATTGCCTTAACTTTTGAGCCGTCTTTAGAGATGAACTTCTCACCATTAGACTTGTTAGCTTCAAAGTCTGGGTCCAAACCGATAAATTCAAAGGCCTTCATGACATTTTCACGAACGCTGCTATCATGTTCACCAACACCAGCAGTGAAGACAATTGCATCAACACCGCCCATTTCAGCAACATAAGAACCTACATATTGAACTACACGGTCAATAAAGATTTCACGAGCTAGGCTGGCTTTCTTATCAGCGTTATTTTCCAAATCACGCATATCTGAAGAAATTTCAGAAATACCAAGTAAACCTGACTTGTCATTCAAAATACTAATCATTTGGTTAATATCAATATTGTCTTTGTTCATAATGTATTGCAAAACTGAAGGATCAACATCACCTGAACGTGTACCCATTGTAATGCCTGCAAGTGGTGTAAAGCCCATTGAAGTGTCATAAGACTTACCGTTCTTAACTGCAGTAACTGACGCACCTGAACCCAAGTGACAAACAACCATCTTCAAATCTTTGGCGTCTTTACCAAGCATTTCGGCAGCACGACCAACAATGTAACGAACTGAAGTACCATGAGCGCCATACTTACGAACGCCATATTCTTGGTAATATTTATAAGGAATTGAGTACATGTAGTGTACTGGATCCAAAGTTTGGTGGAATGAGGTATCAAAAACAGCAACTTCTGGTACTTCTGGGAGCAATTTCATAAATGCTTCAATTCCCTTACCTTCAGCTGGGTTGTGTAATGGTGCATATTCCTTTAGGTCATAAATAGTTTGTAATTTATCCTTATCGACAATAACTGAATCAGAAAATGCTTCCCCACCAGCAACAACACGGTGACCAACACCAACGATTTCGCTTAGGTCAGCAATTACTTTGTATTCTTCTAATGCCTTAAGCAATAAGTTAACAGCAGTTTCTTGATCTGGAATAGCTACTTCTTCCTTATGCTTCTCGCCATTAGCCAATTTGATTTCAAATGATGAACCATCAATCCCTACACGATCAGCAAGACCTTCTGCTAATACGTTTTCTTCTGGTAAAGCAAACAACTTATACTTAAAAGAAGAACTGCCTGAGTTAATTGCTAAAACTTTTTTCATAAATAAAATTCCTCCATACATGTAACTTTATAATTTTTCACAAATTAATGAATGTTATTAGTATACCACTCATTTAGCTTGACATTAAGCTTAATTAGCTCTTCTTGTTTCTTAATTGAGTCTAACTTTGTGAGCAATACTTCACTGCTGCTAATTCCTGTACCATGATTTTGAAATACCAAAACTGATTTTTGGTTAAATTTATTCTGAAACATCTTGTCTGGCAGCTCTACAATTGCCCGCAAGAAGACCTTTTCGGCAAGCCACGGCATGAAATCAGCCCCCACCTTACCAGAAAGAATTGATTTAGGGACAACTAAAAAGGCATAACCACCAGGCTGCAGGTTTTTAATAATTTGCTCAATAAACAAAAGATGCGCGAAAGAGTGCCCTTTTTCAGCCTTTGTCGCAAAATTAGCCGCATTATCATCAATTGGATAATAACCAATTGGCAAATCACTAACTACTGCTTCTGGGCTTTCAATTAACCAAGGACTAAGAGCATCTTGGCAATACAAATCAATCTTAATACCGTTCAAATGAGCGCCAACATCCGCAAAATTTAGCACTTCTTCATCATTATCAATGCCAACTAATTCATAATTTAACTTAGAATGGTTGGCCATTCTCAATTGATTAATGACCTCATAAAGTAAACTACCAGTACCAACTGCTGGATCAACAACCGTCAATTCCTTATCTGTTGGTAGTAATTTTTTCATTAACATCGCAATAATTGTCGCAATTGCTGGTGGTGTCGGCATTTGATTAACATCCAGCTCATCTTCATTAATTGCTTTTAATACCAAATAGGTAAAAATTTGTACCTTATCCTTTTGGGCCAAATGATCGTAATCTAATGCCGCATATTTTTGGCTTAACTTGGCAACAGTCTCCTTGTCGGGAGCTCCCATCTCCACCTTAATCTTACCAGTTTCAAGATTATCGAAGGTTTCAGTTAAAGCCTCACCAAAAGAAACATTTAAGGCATTCTGCAAACAATTAACACAGTCCAAAAATTTATTAAAAAGTTCTTCAATTTTATCCATGCTTAATTCCCCTTATCTACTACCATTTTAATAGAAACAAGGTTATTGGTGCAAGCAAATCAATTGTTGACTAGATATTCAATCAATAACAAGTCATTTTTCATACTTACACGATAAATTTCTTGATAAAATTGCAAAAATAACAAACAGGTAGTCAATACCAAAACACTGCTAAGTAATGCACTAGCCTTAATTTTTTGCTTTTTTAATTTGTTCATTTTTTGTCTTCTTTTCCGGCTGCCTAGCCAATTTAAAATATAATTCTGACTTACGACCATCATCTTCTGTCACGTTGATTTTAAGCTGCCCTGGATGGGTAATAAAATTAGCCTGACTAATATTCAACAACAGCGGCATATGTCCGCCTTCTACGGTTGTTGCCCGAATCATATTCTTATAAAAAGTTAACAAATAAGTCGTTTCACTATTATCTTGGTCTATTTTTACAATTTTTGCCTTTTTTGAAGTAGAATTTGCCACATCTATATAAGCCAATTTAGTATGATCGTCATGCAAAAAGCGATTAAGCTGCACATAAGAAAAAACTACATCATCGGTATGGTGCTCTGCCTTATTAGCCAAGGTCATACTTTTTAACAAATTTTGCAGCATCAAGACAACCAATAATGTTACAAAAACGGCAAACATCACTTCAGCTAGCATAAAGCCCTTATTCTTTAACTTCATAAGTCTTTTTGTCTGTTGTATCATAAACACTTTTTGCTCCTGCTGGTTGATAAACCCGATCGTGTACCGTAATTTTACTTAAATCTTCCTCTTTCAACACATGCCAAGCATAAGCACGATCAGTTTTCAATTCAATTTGGCGTTCATTTGCTCGGCTAGCACCAACAATTAATGCAATCACTGAGATACCCATTATTGCCAAAACAAGTGCTACCATACTTTCTGCTAGTAAAAAGCCTTTTAACCGCAGTTTATTCATCAATTGCCCGTCCCCACTGCATTTGTAACTTTATTTTTTGTGAATGGTGACCATCTTCGATAGTAATCGTTAGCGGGGCTAACATACCTTTAGCCGAAATCACAGTTCTGCCATGTAAACCATAAACAGTAATTGTTGACGCAATTTGCATTTGTTGTGAAAAGCCGTCGCCTACAAAGACAAGTATCTTTGTTTGCGGCTGATATATCAGCGTAACTGTCTCATGCTTAATTGTACTGAACCGTGCTGCTTGCTCAATAGAACTCTTAATTTCTTTGGCAGTATTATTCAGAATCAGTTGTTCACGATATGAAGCAATTTCAACAGTTCCAAGCATTATTAAGCTTAACGAAATCGCTAAACATACAACCATTTCAATTAAAGTAAAGCCACCTAACTTTACTTTAATTGCCCTTTTCAACCACACCATTAGTTACCGTATAATTTTTAGACTTATCTAGCTGATTTTTGGTCAAATAACCATCGTCAAACATATTTTGAAAAGTAATATCTTTACCCTTTCTATCTTTATCTTCTTCATAAAGGTCAGCCTGTGTCTGCAATGTTGTTTTAAAGGCATCTTCGGTTCGTTCAGCGGCACTCTGCTTTTGCCTAGTCAAATTAGGCGCGATAATCAATAACAAAAGTACAATAATGGCAATAACCACGACCATTTCAATCAAGGTAAAGCCCTGCATCTTACGCGATTTAGCCATAATATTCAATAAATACTGCTTAAATTTTTTCTTCATTATAAATAGCTCCTTAAATCTGCTGCATCATCGCATACATTGGCAGCAGTAATTTCAGATACATCCCGATAATGCACAACCCAATCAAAATAAAGCAGACTGGTTGAACATTAACAATTAACTTTTCGATTTTACTGGTTAAGTCAGTAAACAAGGTTTGCCCCAGCAGTAGACAGCTCTTGCCTAAATCTCCCTTGGTTGAACCTGTTTCAATTAAGATTACTAGCTCATCTGGCAAGAATAACTCCTGCTTGATAATTTGCGATAAGTTCTTGCCCTTAGCTAATTGCCGGTTCACCTTAGCCCCAATAAATTGTTGCAGTGACCCCGATTCCTGATTAGCCGCATACTGACACATCTTTTGCAGTGAAAAGCCACTAGCAACTAACAAGCCAATATCATAAACTAGTAAATAATTAACATATAATTTGACCGCCGAGCCAATAATTGGGTAATGCGATAATCTTTTTAGTGAATGATAATCTTGCTTACGCAAAAGTGTTAAAACCTGCGTAAAATAATACAGAAACAATAATCCAAGTACCAATAAACCAACCAGCATTACATCACCAGTATGCTCATTAGACGACGCAAATTGGTTTGATACAAAAGTCTGCATAAAGATAAGCAGACCAATCATCATTACGACTAACACAAATGGATAAGACATTTCTGTCTTTAACTTTTTAATCTGTTCATTTTTTAAACGGTTTAAGGTAGCCAGTTGCGCTAAGCAGTCAAGTAAATTCCCTTGCTGCATTGCCAAATCAACTTGCGTTGCAATCGTTTTGCTAAAACCTAAATGCCACATTTCCTGACCTAAATCAGCGCCTAAAGTCATTCTTTGGCTCAAACTAGCCAATACTTTTCGGCGTTTGGGCCATAAAATTGGCATTAATTCCAAACTCATATTAAGGGCAAAACCATTAGCAAGGCTATTTTGTAAGTAATCAAGAAAGGCTAATTGTTCTTGTCCCGTTAACTTATCCCTCTTGAAATTGTTCATATATCGGCGCACTAATTTCACCTCGCTGTTTCAATTCCATTAAATTATCTGTCCAACTTACAAAATTACCACGCTGACTTTGACTGATACTGTCCTGCAGAGTTTTTCCACTGGCAATATCAAGTAAGCATGAGAAGCCATTTTTTGTTGGCAATAATCGTTGATAAGAAACGGCTGTTAAGCAATTACTCAACTCGTTTTGATTAATCTGTAAGCTCTCCAATCGCGAAATTGTCTGCAATGTGCTTTTAGCATGAACTGTTGCGAAAACTAAGTGTCCACTCAATGCAGCATCAACTGCTAGACGTGCTGTCTGGGCGTTGCGAATTTCGCCAATAATCAAAATATCAGGTCGGTGGCGCAAAGCTGCTTCTAATAAGCGGGCATAACTAATCTCGGCCTCATAATTAACCTGAGTTTGTAAAAATGTCGCTTGGTGAATTTCAACCGGATCTTCAATTGTCATCACCATTTGCCCTTGACCCACAATTTCCGCCAATTTATACATCGTAGTCGTTTTACCAGAACCAGTTGGTCCACTAGTAACAATCAATCCACGCCGTCTAGTTAACTCTTTTAATTGTTCAATTTGTTCAGGTAAAAAATACCGTCCTGCCTTTACCTGATAAATAATTCGCAGTACTAAAGATTCATAACCTGCAAAATCGCCAACACTTGATAAGCGTAAATAATATTTTTCGTGATGATAATCATACGTTAACGCACCAACTTGTGGTCGGCGGTGTTCTGCAATATCCATTTGCGCACCATATTTAAGAAAATTAATAATCTCTTTGCCCTCATTTAACGTAAATTTAGCTCGCTCTTTAATACCAGTCAGTGTCCGCGAATTAACCAGCATTTCTTTATCACGTACCAAAAAGAACATGTCACTGGCATGATTGGCAATTGCTTCTTCAATCAACCAGTTAACTGTTTCTTTAATCCGCATAAAAACCCTCCTTTGCGTGTACTCTACATATACATACGCAAAAGAGGTCAGAAATTTTTTGTAAACAAAAAATCACTCAAAAAATTGAGTGATTAATTATTAATTTATGTCTGACCTAGTCTTCATCAGCAGCGGCAGTATAAACATTTTGCACATCGTCATCGTCTTCTAAGGCATCAACAAGGTTAGCAAATTGTTCTTTCTTGTCTTCTGGGACTGGTGTAGTGTTCTCCGGAATCATCGTTAACTCAGCGTTAGCAAGCTTGTAGCCTGCCTTTTCCAAAGCATCACGGACTTGTGCCAATTGCTTAGGATCGGTATAAATCTCGTAAGCTTCGTCACTTGTTTGCAAATCATCGCCACCGGCATCCATGACATCAAGCAACATTTGGTCTTCATCGGCATCAGTAGTTGTCCGGTCAATTGCAATGTAGCCTTTGCGGTTGAACATGTAAGCAACTGAACCAGTAGCACCAAGTGAACCGCCATTACGCGTAAACGCAACCCGAACTGAAGAAGCAGTCCGGTTCTTGTTATCAGTCAAGGCTTCAACAAAGACAGCAACACCACCGGGTGCATAACCTTCATAAGTAATCTCATCGTAATGCTCGTCTGAATTGCCGTCAGCCTTCTTGATTGCGCGGTCAATGTTAGCCTTAGGCATATTATTAGCATGGGCTTTATCCATTACCATCCGCAAGTTAGGATTCCCTGAGGGGTCAGGACCACCATTCTTTGCAGCCATATATATCTCACGAGATAGTTTTTGGAAAATTTTACCTCTCTTAGCGTCTTGCGCATTCTTGCGGCCTTGAATATTGTGCCATTTTGAATGTCCTGACATAAGAATCCTTCTTTCTTTATTTGTAGTTATTAACGATAATAATCTTAACTCACGGCAGCATAAAATTCAATACTAGCAGCAATTTCAGCTGATTTTTTACTAAAATCACTTTCAAAATGGACTATTCTAACATTATTCTAACTAAATATCCTGATTTGGGTCTAGTCAGATAATGCAATAATGAGTAAAATAGAAAACGTTAATTATTTTTAAAGGAGATAATCTCAGTGGATGAAATAGGTTCAAACAAGAAATATATTTCGTGGCCGGTATTAACTCTGATGGCTTTTTGTACTGTTATCGGCTTGGACGATATTATGTACAATTTCCAAAATCAGGGAATGCCCGTTGTTACTTCATGGATTATCATGTGTATTTTTTACGTGATTCCATATTCTTTAATGGTTGGTCAATTAGGATCAGTCTTTAATAAGGAAGGTGGTGGTCTATCGTCATGGGTCCGCGGGACAGATGGCGAATTTTTAGGCTACTTTACTGCTTGGACATACTGGGCAGCTTCAATTCCTTATGCAGTTGATTCAGCTAACACAATTATTGTCGATATTGGTTGGGCTGTTACCGGCTCTGGTAAATTTCAGGACCAAATTTCTAACAAAAACTTTGCGCTCATGACCTTTGCTATGTTTATTATCTTCATTATTATTGAACATTACTTCTCACGATCAATGGAAGTATTGTCAACAATTGGTGGAGGCATGATGCTGATTATGACCTTCATGTTTGTCTTTTTGGCATTTGTTGGTTTAAGTAAATCCGGTGGCCACATGGCAACCACCAACTTCACTTGGCACTCACTCATTCCTAAATTTGACATGCATTACTGGACTACAATTGCCATGTTAATTTATGCTCTTAATGGTTGTGAATTGGTGGCACCATACGTTACCAAGATGAAAAAGCCAAAATCCGACTTTCCTAAAGCCATGATTGCTTTGGCAATTATGACCATCTTCTTAACCGTCTTTGGTTCATTTGCACTTGGCATTTACTTCAATGCTAACCACATTCCAAATGACTTGAAGATGAACGGTGAATACTACGTCTTTGACATGGTTGGTCGACAATATGGTTTAGGTAAGAGTTTGCTTTACTTATGGTCTTGGACTTCTGTCTTTTATAATGCTGCCCTGTTAGCTGTTTTATTAGACGCCATGACAAGAATGCTGATTTCTGATACTGGTGACAAGTATATGCCGAAGTTCTTACGCAAAAAGAACAAGAATGGCTTGCCAATCAATGGTTACATTCTAACTGTTGCGCTATCAGCATTTATCATGCTTCTTGGTATTTTCTTACCTAACATGAATGACATTTTTAATTGGTTATTAAACTTAAACGGGATCATTTCACCAGGTGTTACCTGCTGGATCTTCTATTCCTTCATGCGAATTAGAAAGAATTCTAAGAAATTCTCGTCTGACTACGTCTTTATCAAAAATGATAAGTTAGCCTACCTAGCAGGACTATTCCTACTAGTAGTTACAGCTGTCGCAACCATTTTGGGAATTGCCCCATTAGACGTTAAAGAGTTCAGTAGTTATTGGTGGTATGAATTAATTATTAATATCGTTGCAATTGTTGTCCTAATTGGGTTAGGCGTGATTTTACCAAGTATTAGACGCCGCGAGGAAGAATATGGGATCGCCTTTAGCCGCGACCAATGGATTGCCATGCTTGTTCTAATTATTGGCTCCATTGTCCTTGATCTCTATCTTGGCGGTCAGAACCTCAGCAAGATAGATTTTGGTCAATTCAAATTAGGCTTAAACATTATTATTATCGTTATTGAAGCCATCTTAGCAATTTTGCTTTGTTGGTTAGTTGGCAGAAGAAAGCCAAGTAACGCAAGAAATTAATTGAATATTTTTAAAGCAGCTTCACAGCAGTGTGGAGCTGTTTTTATTTGCCAAATAATCATCGATATTAATTAAAATATTATCGCAACTACTATATAATAACTTTAGGATACAATTAAGGAGCAGAACATGACAAAAATTCCTTTTAAAGCAGTTGCCGTCGACATGGATGGCACCTTTGAAAATGACGAAAAGACATTTGACCGACAACGTTTTGATAAGATTTTGACCGAGTTGCGCAAGCACCATATCCATTTTATTGCTTCTAGTGGTCGTCCATTATCACGCCTGCAAAAAGATTTTCATGGTTTTTTGGACAGGATTGATATTGTAGCCGATAATGGCTCAATCTTAACGCAGGACAACAATATTATTTTGCGGCATGTTTTCACTTATCAGACAGGAATTAAATTAATCAACTTTATTCAAGAAAATTATCCTGCAACTGAGATTGCCGCCAGCGGTCTTGACCGTTCTTACATTAATAAACGCGCTAGCATAAAATTTAAAAATGCCATGCATTTTTTCTATCCCAATGTTATTGAAATTAACGATCTAACCCAGCTGCCAACTAGTGACAATTTGACTAAGCTGACCCTTAATTGTGATGCTGAGTTAGCCAGCGAACTTGAATTGAAGTTTAATCAAAATAGCAGTGAACGTATTCACTGCACGACAAGTGGCTTTGAGAATATTGATGTAATGCCTAATCGCGTTAATAAAGGGCAAGGCATCAAATATTTCTTGCGCTATTTCAACGTTAAGCCAGAAGAATTAATTGCCTTTGGCGACGGCATGAACGATAAGGAAATGATTGAACTAGCCGGCTTTAGTTATGCAATGAAGAACGCTAACCCTAAGTTAAAAGAAATTGCTAAATACGAGGCTCCAAGCAATAACGACATGGGGGTATTGCAGGTTCTAGAAGAATATTTAAGATAAATTTTGTTCTTTCAAGGAGTAAGGCTATATGAGCTACATTGAAGTAAGACATAATTTCAAAAAATATCAAACTGGCGACACAGAAATATTAGCCAACAATGATGTTAATTTCACCGTTGAACAAGGCGAACTCGCGATTATCTTAGGGGCATCTGGTGCCGGCAAGTCCACTATTCTTAACATTTTGGGCGGCATGGATACCAATACTAGCGGGGATGTCATTATTGATGGTCAAAATATCGCCCAATATAACAAACGCCAATTAACAACTTATCGTAGAAATGATATTGGCTTTGTTTTTCAATTTTATAATCTGATTCAAAATCTAACAGCTAAAGAAAATGTTGAACTTGCTTCAGAAATTGTTAAAGATGCGTTAGATCCGGTGCAAACATTAATTGACGTGGGCTTGCAAACACGTATTAATAATTTTCCAGCTGAACTATCTGGTGGTGAACAGCAGCGTGTAGCAATTGCTCGTGCAATTGCTAAGAATCCAAAGATTTTGCTCTGTGATGAACCAACTGGTGCCCTAGATTATGAAACTGGCAAGAGTGTCTTACAAATCATTGCTGATATGAGCCGAAAAAAAGGTGCAACCGTAATTATTGTCACGCACAACAGCACCATTGCGCCAATTGCCGACCGGGTAATTCATTTTCATGATGGTCAAGTTACGCAAATTGAACACAATCCTCAACCTGAAGCAATCGCTAATGTTAAGTGGTAAAGAAGGCGCAATTCAATGAATAAAGTTGTTTGGCAAGACTTCTGGCAGTCAATTAAGCATACTAAGGGACAATTTTTGTCAATTTTTGGTCTAATGATGATTGGTGCTTTTGCACTTGTTGGGCTGATTGTTACTGGTCCTGACATGCGCGACACCGGTAATCATTATGTCCAAACATTAAAAACGCCAGACTTAACAGTCATCAGCAATTATGGTTTAGACAAACAGGACACACAGAAAATTCGGCAAGCGGCTGGTAATCACAAAGTTGAATTTGGCTATATGACCGATACAGTTTTGAAAAATAGTCATGAAAGCTGGCGCCTTTTTTCTAAGCCAAAAAAGATTGGTCATTACGAACTCCGTGCAGGTCGATTGCCACGAGCTAATAACGAAATTGCCATTGCTGCTCACTTTCGAAAACGTTATCACTTAGGGCAAACAATTGCTTTTACCGAAAAAAAGACTATCTTAGGTACAAAAATGCTGCGGCGGCACCAATTTAAAATCGTTGGCTTTGTTCGCTCCAGCCAAATTTTATCAAATGTTAATCTCGGGCAAAGTAATAGTGGTACAGGCGAATTAAAGGGTTATGCCGTTGTCTTGCCTAGCAATTTTGACCAGAGCCTTTATACAACAGTAAATTTGACTTATCACAACCTACGTGGACTCGACTCTTATGGTAAGCTGTATGCCACCCGCCTTAACAAGCATAAACGGGCACTTGAGCACACACTAAAGGCGGAAGCTCCTGAACGCAAGCAAAGAATTGTTGCCGCAGCTAACCACAAATTAAATACGCAAACTGCTAAAATTACGGCTGCTAAAGTCAAAATTCAAACTAGCAAGCAAAACTTAATTACGACTGAAAAAGAACTAGCTATAAAGCAGGCGCAGCTTACCGCTCAAGCCAGTCAAATTAATAATCTTACCCCTGCCCAACAAGCACAATTAACTGCGGCTAAGCAAGAATTAGCTTCTAAAGCGCAACTATTACAAACTAAAAAGCAGCAATTGGCTCATTATGCCAATCAAACAAAATCAAAACTAGCATCCGGTGAGCACCAAATTAAGCAATCTCAAAAACTGCTTAGCACTTTACCAGCACCTACCTATCATGTTTACAATCGTCGAGAAATACCAGGCGGCGAAGGTAACATTGTCTACAGCACAGTGGCTCAAGTTGTCGAAGATCTTGCCAAGGTTTTCCCTATCTTCCTGTACTTTGTTGCGGCACTGGTTACCTTTACAACAATGAATCGCTTTATTGACGAGGAACGAATTAACTCTGGTACCATGAAGGCTCTTGGCTATGACGACTACGTCATTATTAATAAGTTTATTCTGTATGGGTTTCTTGCGGGAACGCTCGGTACAATTGCTGGTATTTATTTGGGACATACATTAATGCCGCAAATTGTCTACCATGCTTATTATCAATCATTGACCTTGCCGCCAATTGAAGAACATTTTCATTGGCAAATCAGTCTAATTGCACTCTTACTTGCTTGGATTAGCTCGGTCTTACCAGCATATCTGACCGCCAGAAACGAGTTTAAAGAAAAACCAGCAGCACTCTTATTGCCTAAGCCACCTGCTGCTGGATCCAAAATTTTATTGGAAAAAATTCCGGTTATTTGGCAGCACCTTAATTTCACCCATAAAGTTACTGCTCGCAACATTTTTCGTTATAAAAAGCGCATGCTTATGACAATCTTTGGTGTCTGTGGGTCTGCTACTTTACTTTTTGCTGGGTTTGCAGTTAAAAACTCAATCGGTAATATGAATAATCGCCAATTTAACGATTTAATTCACTACAACTTAATTGTCGCCCAAAAATCGCCAATTTCTAATACGGAAAAAGCAACACTAACGCGCCAACTTCAAGCTAATGATATTAAACAAGAAATGCCAATCTATTACCAAACCTTGACCAAAATTGCCGGTAAAAATAGTGATACACAAGATATTACAATGATTGTGCCGCAAAATAAGAACCAATTGCACCAATATCTGCATCTAGACAACCGGCAAACTAAACAACCAATCTCATTAACTAATCAGGGTGTAGTAATTTCTGAACGATTAGCAAACCTGTTAAGAGTCAACCCGGGTGGGCACATTACTCTAACCGACCAAGACAATCACCGGCGAACAATAAAGGTGGTGGCAATTACGGAAATGTATATGGGACACTTCGCAATTATGACACCAGCAGTCTATCAAAATATCTTTGATAAAAGATTTAAACCCAACGCTAATCTGGTCATTCTCAAAAATGGTTCCCGCCAAAGCACTCGCAACACGGCAGCTCAATTTATGAAGTTATCTGGCGTGAGCGGGGTCGTTCAAAATACTGCAATCAGTCAAGAGCTCGATGTCGTCGTTCAATCGCTGAATATGATTATGCTTGTTTTGATAATTGTGGCGGGGTTGCTCGCAATTGTAATCTTATACAATTTAACTAACATTAATATCGCTGAACGGATTCGTGAGCTGTCAACGATTAAAGTCCTTGGTTTTTATAATAATGAAGTGACAATGTACATTTATCGGGAAACAATCTTGCTGACTTGTATTGGAATTTTAGTTGGCTACTTGACAGGCTACCTGCTTTACCAATACATTCTCTATGTTGTGCCGCCAGCCAATGTCATGTTCAATCCAGCCCTATCTGTCGATAGTTTTCTTTGGCCACTGGGCGTGGTGGGCATAGTTACTATCGCACTCGGCTTTACCGTTAATTATAAATTAAAAAATCTTGACATGTTGGCAGCTTTAAAGTCTGTCGATTAAGTAAAAAGAAGGATTTCCTAAATAAGAAATCCTTCTTTTTTTGTTTTGCCAATAGTTACTTACTGTAAATATTTAAATGAAGTATTCGTATCTTACTTATTTATTAATACTATAATCTAAAATTATTAAAAATTAATAGCATAAAATTAAAACTATGCTATAATCTTTTTCATAGACTTAATGTTATATCAACTGGTTCTTCAAATTAACCTGTAATCTTCTGATCGGTAATCACACCTTCCTTTTTAGTGATTGATCATCTTACAACTTAATTGATGGAGAATAATTTTTTGGAAAATATATTATCAGTTAAACACTTAAAAAAGACTTACGAAAACGGACAACAAACATTTAATGCCCTTGTTGACGTTTCTTTTACAATTGCTAAGGGCGAAATTGTTTCGCTCTTAGGACCAAATGGTGCTGGCAAAACCACTACCGTATCAATTATTGGCGGCTACTTAATTCCTACTTCTGGGCAAGTCTTTGTTAACGGTCAAGAAATTACTACCGCAAAAAGACGGCCACGAATGGGCGTTTCCTTTGGTGGTGAATTAGGCTTTTATCGTAATGCCACTGCTAAACAAAATCTGGCGTTCTTTGCCGATTTAGCCAAAATCCCCTATCGTCAGCAAAAAACTGAAATTGAACGTGTTCTAGAAATTGTTGCTTTAAAAAACGTCGCTAACAAAAAGGTTGGAACATTTTCAAAAGGTATGACCCAAAGACTGCACATTGCTCGTGCACTTCTAGGTCAACCTGATTTGTTACTGCTTGATGAACCAACAAGTGGTCTCGATGTTGAAATTGCTAAGAGTATTCGAGATACAATTAAATATCTAGCAAATAATGGCATTAGCATTTTACTAACCAGCCACACAATGACTGAAGTTGAGGCCTTAGCTGACCGCATTGTTCTATTGGGTAGTGGTAAAGTCTTCGCTACTGGCAGTGTTGATGACATTGTTAACTTGTCAAAGGTTGATCACATTGATCGACCGGCAACATTAGAAGAATCTTACCTAGCCTTAGCACCACAGTTGCGGAGGAAATAACATGCGTTTTCTTCGTTTATTCCTCTTTCATGTTAAGGACTATCTGTCTGACCAATATTTTGTTTGGTTAACAATTACCAGTACGACTGCGATTTTTTTAATGCAGTATACAATTGCCTATGCTCATCATAATCTAAATAATTCTATGTTATGGCTGCAAAGCGGCATTTTTGGAATGTGGTCATCTTGTACAACCGTTGCTGGCTGCATTAGCTTTGAAAAATATAAGGGAACATTACCTTATTTACTAAACAACCAATATGACGAACGTGCATCCCTCATCACACTGCTATTGCCTGCTTCTGCTTACGGCTTATGCGCCTTCCCACTCAGCTTTTTATTAGCAAAAATCCTTGGCGTTGCTACCGGCAGCGTCAGTTTGCAATTAATCCTAACCATTATTTTGTTATGGCTTGGCGCGGCTACAATGGGTATCTTGATTGCCTCATTTTTGACCTTAACAACAGATGCAATGGTCTATGAAACTTTAATCGGAACACCCATTATCCTATTAGCTGGCTTATTTGGCAGTACCCAAATTCTGAAACCCATAACTAATTTTTCGCAGTGGCTAATCCCAATTACCACGCCAATTGCAACGTTAACTAGGCAAGTTAACTTTAACTGGTGGGCGTACTGCTCTAGTCTTGGTCTGTGGATATTGTTAATCAGTATTATTGTCCGAAGAGTTAACTTTTTGGCTAGGAAGAAAGGAGCGCTGAAGATTATCTAATGATTGCTACCCAATTTTCTTCACTATCTTTCTTACATAATTGGCGTACAAAACTAGTTTACTTTTTCCTAACGCCTCTGATTGACATGCTACTACTAGTCCTAATTACGACTCAATACACCGGTAAATTCAATTGGACTGTTGGCATTGCTTCAATTGCGATTGACGCCGCACGATTATCATTGCAAACGATGAACGAATTACTAGTTAAGGATGCAAACTTGCGCATTGATTTTGAAATGGTTACTAAAAGGCCATTCAGTCCACGTTATTGGTTCAGTAAAACACTAGTTGCACTACTTATCGGCAGCTTACTTGCAGTAATCAACCTGTTCCTAGCCTTTTGTTTAAGAGCGCCACTGGCAATTATTATTCGCGCCTTAGTTATGTTACCGGTACTGTGCATTGATGGTATTATCTTAGGCTTTACTGCTTGGACCATCTCATGGCAAATGAATGATCCTTACTTTGCGCAAAACTTGTTCAGCTCATTAATTGAACTTGTTTCTGGTATTTTGGTAATTATCACCGCCTATCCAACTTGGTTAACCAAAATTGCCTTATTGTTTCCATTTTATGGTCCAGTTAATTTAATTAAAACTGGACATGCTAATCTTGCAATGGGCTATTTAACAATTATTATTTGGTTGCTAATTGGTCTAATCGGCTATATAATTCAACTTAACCAAATTCGTCAAACTAAAGGACATCGGTATTAAAAATGATTCGCCATGCAAAAATAACAGACAGTGCTGCCATTCAGAAAATAAATCGCGAGCAGTTGGGATATGATTATCCTTTAACTAAGACACAAGCCAACATCAAGCACTTGCTCGCTGACCACCACCACTTAATTTTAGTGGCAGAAGACGCTCACACAGGTAAAATCACCGGTTACGTTCACGCGGAACTTTATCAAGAAACTTACTTTGATCCCATGCTTAATATCATGGCTTTAGCCGTAGCTAAAGATGCGCAAAATCGCGGCATTGGTACTGAATTAATGACCGCAGTTGAAAAATATGCCCAACAGCACAAAATAACAGCTATCCGTTTAAATTCCAGCACTAGCCGAACCGAAGCACATCAGTTTTATGCTAAAATCGGCTATTCATTTGACAAAACCCAAAAACGCTTTTCAAAAAAGTTATAAGCAAAAAAGACACTTGGCAATTATGCTAAGTGTCTTTTACGTGACTAAATTTTTGCTTTTCCTAACAAGACTGAACTAATAACTACCGATAACGAACTAAATGCCATTGCCAGTCCAGCTAATTCAGGACTAAGCACCAGACCAATACCGGCAAATAAGCCAGCCGCAATTGGTATTCCCAATACATTATAGATAAATGCCCAAAACAAATTGAGTTTAATACGGTTAAAAGTTTTACGACTCAGCTTTAAAGCCCGCACAACATCCATTAGGTCATTTTTTACTAAGACAATTCCACCCGCATCAATGGCAACATCAGTGCCAGAACCCATTGCAATCCCAACATCCGCCTGTGTTAATGCTGGGGCATCATTAATGCCGTCACCAACAAAGGCAACTTTGTCCGTTTCTTGCAGTTCTTGAATCGCCGCTGCCTTTTCGGTTGGTAAAACACCGGCAATAACTTCATCAATCCCTACCTGCTGAGCAATTGCCTGAGCTACTTGAGAATTATCGCCAGTCAACATAACTGTTTTTAACCCTGCTGCTTTAAGGCGTGTAATTGCCTGACCACTGTTTTTCTTAGGTACATCTTGAATAGTAAGAAGACCAATAATTTTATCGGCTAAGGCAACTACAATAACCGTCTTCGCTTCTTGTTCAAAAGCCGTAATTTGTGCCGCAATGTCAGGCGACATTATAGCGGACATCATTGCCCGACTGCCAACCATAGCCTCTTTACCAGCAATGGTGCCAGTTATACCTTGACCTTCAATTACACGAAAGTTATCTACTGATTGCAACTGCACCTTGGCTTTTTTAGCAGCTTGTAAAATCGCTGCAGCTAGCGGGTGTTCCGACAATTTTTCCAAACTAGCGGCAACTTCTAAAACCTGCTTATCGCCAATAATATCAGTTACTTGCGGTTGACCGGCGGTGATCGTGCCAGTTTTGTCAAATACAATTGTTTTCAAGTTATTGGCAGCTTCCAATACTTCACCATTTTTAATCAAAATGCCCTTTTTGGCACCTAAGCCTGTACCGACCATTAAAGCGGTCGGCGTAGCTAATCCAAGAGCACATGGACAGGCAATAACCAAGACTGAAACGGCAAAGACTAAGGCTGTCCCGACGCTTTTATCAAGTAACAGATACCAGATTAAAAAGGTGGCAATGGCAATTATTAAAACTGCGGGCACAAAAATATCGGCAACACGATCAGTTAAATTTTGAATCGGTGCATGACTATTCTGCGCCTTTTTCACAATTGCCACAATTTGCGCGAGCATTGTATCGCGGCCAACCTTTTGCGCCTTAAATTCAAAGGTACCATTCTGGTTAAGTGTCGCGCCAACAACTTGATCGCCTGGTCTTTTGCTGACTGGCATGCTTTCACCCGTGACCATTGATTCATCAACACTAGACATGCCGGATACAACAACGCCATCGACCGGTATTTTTTGTCCCGGTTTGACTTGGATTATATCACCCGCAACGACTTCAGCGATTGACACTTGTACAAACTGATCATCGCGTTTAACGAGCGCGTCCTTTGCTTGCAAATTAGCCAGCTTGCCAATCGCGTCCGAAGCGTTACTGCGCATTTTTGCTTCCAATACTTGCCCGAGCAACACAAAGGTAATCACAAAAGCGGCACTTTCAAAGAAAACCGGCTGCTGCTTAAACATGGCATAAATACTATAAAGATAAGCAGTCAATGTTCCTAACGCAACCAGCGTGTCCATATTAGCGTGATGCTTTTTAAATGATGCCCAGGCACTGCTAATGAATGGTCCTGCAGAAATCAACATGATTAATGTTGTCAAAACTGACATGGTCCATTTGTCGCCAGGAAGCATCCAACCAGTTAACGGCTGAAGCACCATCTCGACTAGCATTGGCAAAGACAGCACTAGTGCCGTCCAAAAACGCGTCGTAATTTTCATTTAATAGCTCCTACTTAACAATCACTTGACCGTGGAACATATTCATACTGCATGCCCAGTCATAAACACCGGACTTAGACGTGTCAATCTTGACTTCCTCAACTTGACCTTGAGGCAATTTTTGATCAATTCCTAAATCAGAAAAAACAACATGGTCAAGACAAGTTGACGCATCCGTACGCTTAAACTTCAATGTTGCTGGCACGCCCTTTTTGAGGACAATTCGTTCAGGCGAATAGCCGCCCTTGACTTCAATGTCCACACTCTGGTGGTCATGATTAACTGCAGCTTGTTCTGCCTGCACCTGATGCTTGCCAAAGAACCACCATGCAATAAAGCCAATTAGTACAATACCTACTAGAAAAATAATAAGTTTAATCATATTTTTACCTCATTAATCAAAGTCTACATTTGTAAACTATAATTAGTATATATTTTAAATTTACATTTGTAAACATTAATGCTTTTTTGCAAAAAAAATACTCGCTAACTTTAATTAGCGAGTTACACCCTTAGTCTGCATCAACACGATTAAGCCATGCTGCTAATGACTTATCAACCGGTTGACTGCCAATTTCAGCCAAGATGTGCTTGAGCTGTGTACGACTATTGGGTACATTGGTCAATACCAAGTTCAAATATTCAGCGAGCGACAAACCCAACTTGTCAATTTTTAATTGAGCATTAGTAAGTGCGCTGTTATTCAGATTTACTGAAATTAACTGCTCATTCATTTTGATTTCTTCCATGCTAATCTTTTCCCTCCAAGTTTCGACTGCAAAAAAACATTTTAAGCAAAACATATTGTTATTGCAAGGTTTTTGCGCTTCTTAGGATAGTTTATGCTATATTAATATAAGAAAGTAAAAACACAGTTCGGCTGGTAGTCCGGACGTGACCATACCTGATCATCAGTAACCTGCCTCCTTGGTTGTCCATCTTTCTTAATTTTTTAAGGAGGATGGCATTATGTCAATTATTTATAGTTCTTTAACTATTATCTTTGAAGCACCATTTTATCAAGCTATTTTTGAACGGCGTGAAGGTACAAATTATGAGGTTGCTAAAGTCAACTTGGGTACTTCTGAACCGAAGATTACTCGGATTTATTCGCTAATTATTAATCACTGGAACGAAATCAAATTTTATAGCCAAGATAGTTCTGAAGCTAAAATTAAAGTTAGAATAATTAATCCAAAACGACGTCAACGTTTAGCAAAAAAGGCAATTAAAGACGGTGTTGGTACTAAAGCTCAAATTGCATTACAAAGACAATTTGAACAAGCCAAATTATCTAAGAAAAAGGCACGACATCAACAAAAAGTGCACGTTGCTCAGGAAAGCTTTAAATTGCGTCAAAAGAAGAAACTACAAAAACATAAGGGTCATTAGTCAAAAAGCTGCAAAATCATTTATTTTGCAGCTTTTTTCTTTCATTAAAGGTATTTTTTCTTGACCTGTTACTTAATTATTAGTAAATTATAATCAACCATTAACAGTAAAGGAGAGTATTTTTAATGGCGGGTAGCCATTGCGAAATTTGTCGGCGAATTGAGCTCATTGATCATCATCAGAGCCCCTATTTTGTCAAAGAATTGTCAACGGGATATGTGGTCTTAGGTGACACACAATACTTTAAGGGCTATACTTTATTTTTATGTAAAAAACATGTCACAGAACTACATTTTTTACCGCGAAAATATCAGGATCTATTTTTACATGAAATGAGTTTGGTCAGTGAGGCTGTTGCGATCGCTTTTAAGGCTGATAAAATGAACTGTGAACTGCTGGGTAATGGAGACTCGCATGTTCATTGGCACCTATTTCCAAGACACATTGGAGATGCACCAAAACCAGGACCTGTTTGGTGGGTTGATCCCCAGGTAATGTATAGTCCAGAAGCACAAGTGAATTCCGAACAATTACGGGTGTTAAAGAAAAAATTGCAAACCTCATTAGACGAAGTTTTAAGCAAGTAATATAAAATATTAATCATATGGAGGATAATTATGAAAGTATTTGTAATCGGTGCAACCGGTATGGCTGGTTCCGCTTTTGTCAAAGAAGCAGCTAAAAATGGTCTTGAAGTTATTGCTAATGGCCGCTCAGAAGACAAGTTAGCTAAGTTAAAATCTGAGGTACCAAGTATTCAAACTTTAGCGCAAGATGCCTTTACTCTAGCTAAAGACGATTTCGCTGACTGTGATGTAATTGTTGATGCCTTTTCAACGGCTCCAGCTCAAGCATACCGCCACACTGACCTAGCAGCTCACTTGATCTATTTATTCAGAGAAACTACTAGTCCACGCTTAGCATTCATTCTTGGTGCTGGCAGCTTAACTACCGGTGCTGACCACCATCGCGTCTTACAGGATATTGAGCAAGATGAATCAACTAAACCATGGCGCAACACCCCAAAGAACCAATATTTTGAGTACCAATTCTTGCAAAATGTCGATAATGTTGATTGGTTCGGGGTTTCTCCAGCTAACTTATTTATTCCGGGTGAAACAGCTGCTAATATTCTTTACGGCAAGGACGAACTGCTATATAACAAGCAAGGTGAATCAGTTACCACTGCTGGAACCATGGCCACGGTTTTAGTTCAAGAGCTTTTAACTCCTAAGCACCACCAAGAACGCTTTACGGTTGCTAATGGCTAAATTTAAAAAATGCTCCATATTGTTAGAGATCAAACTAACAGTCAGGAGCATTTTTATATTTTAATATTTGATTTAAATGCACTAAAAATACACGACTTCAATAAAATAAAATTGTGTATTAACTGATTTTTATAAACGTATATCTTCAACTTGCTGCTTAAAAAATAAATTTATCAATTTGAAAAAGCCAAACCCGATTAGAGCTCCCAAAGTGTTCAGTAACAAATCATTAACATCAAAAATTCTATTTCCAAGATAGAAAAAGCTTAAAATCAATTGCACGCTCTCAATTAGTAATGAACTTAAAAACATTAACCAAAGATTATGCCCAAGTTTAGCGTACTTTTCTTTAAACACTGCTACAAAAAATGACAGTGGCGCCAGCAGTACAATATTACCTATTAGCTGTAATGGCATATAATTTTTTAAGATATTGAACCTTAAATTAATAAAGAGCTGTTTACCAAACTTTAACTTAGCTGGTAACGAGTTATCCAAAAACAAAGGTATTGGAAAAATTGTAACATCTAGTAATACCCATAAATAAATTAAAAACAATCCACTTAGTAATATTCTTTTCCAATTACGTTTTTGACTTTTAAATTGCCGAATTACAATTATGATAAAAATAATCAAAAATATCGGCAATAACATCGTGCCGTTTATTTCTATTGGGGCTACATAACATTTGCCTGAAATATCAACCATTATTGTCCCTCACAACACTCATACAGTAATATTAATTATAACTTAATATACAACAAAAAACTGCTTGATTTTCATCAAACAGTTTTTTCATTTACACTAATTTATCTAAAAATTAGCGGTTTTAACATAAGTCTTGTTACCAACAATGTAGTATGACGTGCCATGAAGCGTGACTGGGTCACCATAAACGGTAACTATCTTACCTTGCTTCAAAGTCCTTTGGTTAGCACGTGTACCATATCTGTTATAGACATACGCATTATGCTTCAAGCTTACCTTGGTGCCCGTGATATTTTCAACTGCAATGTAGTAACCCTTATCAGTCTTATAGAAGTTTCTACCAGCAATACTGTGTACCGTCTGGTCAATCTTAACCCGCGAACCAGCATTTAAGATAATCTGATTAGCGCGTTTGCCATTTTCATCATACAGATAAGAATTATGCATTACTCGATCCTTAGTTGGATCAGCTGCAATTGACTGGACAGGCGTCAGATCGCGACTCGGCTTCTTAAAGTTAGTAGCTCTCAAGAAGTAGCCTTTATCAGTCTTATAGAACTCCTTACCCCGAATATTAATTGGCTCACCATAAGTTATAACCGTCTTGCCGCGCTTGAAGACCTGCTTAGTAATCCGCTTGCCATATTTGTTATACAGATAGGCATTGTGGATCAACTTTTGCTTGGTGCTTAAAACATTTCCAGTTGCTAAGTAATAATTATCGTCCAAGATGTAGAAGTCTCTACCAGCAATTGTCTTAATGCCATACACTGGAACTACGGAACCTGTCTTAAAGACCACTTCATTAATCCGCTGACCAGTTTCATCATAAAGGTAGGCATTGTGGTGCAAAGTTACACTTTCACCTTGCTTAGTACCAATTATTACCGAAACTGGAACTACAACACTAGTACCATTAGGTAATGTTACCAGTACTGAAGCAGAAACGGTCTTACCCGCAACTGATGTATCCGGAGTTTGCTGCCACTTATAAGTAGTACCCATTGGCAGGCTAGCCGAATTACTAATTGCTTGTTCAGCATACTTGGTATCTTGACTCAAGTCTGTTCCTTGCGGAACTGTCACACTACCGCCAATTGGCTGCGTATTATCACTTGGTGTGCCAGAATTGCCCGAGCCGCCAGGATTACCAGCATCGTTAGTAACATTCAGCGGTACCTTAACTACTTGCTTTGTACCATCGCCGTAATTAACTACAACGTAGGCATTTTTAGGTCCTAATTTACTTGTATCGATTGTACCTGTACCATCTGATTTGCTTGCCCAAGCAAAGGTTGCATTTGGATATGCCCGCAATAGGTCTGCAACATTCAATTCTTGCCCTAATGCTGCTTTAGCTTGCTCTGGCGTTGGTTGTGTGCCAGGTGTTACTTCTGTGTTAGTTGTTACACCGGCAACATCAAGATGCTGGACACCAATAATATTTGCCTTCACGGTTACTGGATCACTAATTGAACCGTCCAAATAATGAACAATAACTTGTACATTTTGCTCACCAGGTACACTTGACCCTGCAGCAGCCCAAGTTAAGAAGTCTACCTGATCCCAATTGACACCAGTAATGACCTGTTTCATTTGTTCCTTGTCATTCTTAAAGTATGCTGGTGTCTTGGCAACAGGATTACCAGTTGCAGAATCATGAACAAGGTGGGTCAATATTGGGTTAGTTGCGTTTACAGCTGCAGCAACTGGATGGTTCTCCTTGGCATTTGTCTCGTCAACATTCAGACTAACTTCAACAATCTGTTTTGTACCATCACCATAATCGACTACAACATATGCAGTTTGCATACCTTTAATACTTGTATCAACTGTCCCAGTGCCATCACTATTTTTAGCCCACGAATATTTAATATTTGGATACTGACCGTCTAATTTAACTACACCCGCTATCTCTAAAGCTTTTCTAGCTTCAGCTTCCGTTGGTGTACTATCCACTTCAACGGTTGTTAAACCACTTGACTTTTCAGCACCGAGGACATTAACCACTAATTTAAATGGCGCACTAGTTGAGCCATCCTTATAATGGGCAACTACTTCAATTTGTTGACCATCACCAATCGTATCTGGCTGGGCACCAGACCAACTTAAATGATCAATCTTGACAGTTGAATCGTCGTCACCTGTAATCTTGATGTTCTCTTTAATCCAAGTTGGATTAGTAAATTCGGGAACATTAACTTCATTATGCAAACCATCAGCAATATGAGTCGTGATTGGTACAGCTTGCGTTGTATCAAGATTGCCTTCATTAGTATCAGCCTGGGACTTAATACTCAAGTCAACTTGAACAATCTGTGTTGTCCCATCACCATAATCAACAACAACGTAAGGCTGCGAAGTCCCAACAGTATTAGTATTAATTGTTCCTGTACCATCAGAGTTAGCTGCCCAGCTAAACTTAGCATTTGGATATTTAGCCAAAATTTTGGCATTCTCAGTTGGATCAAGAGCTGCCTTAGCCTGATCAGCTGTCAAACTATCACCTGCTGCAATAACTGTTGGGTCAGCTGTCTTCTTAGCACTTAATACATTAACGTTAATCGGGAAAGCTTCACTGACTGAATTGTCTTTGTAATGAATAATTACATCAAATTGTTGGTTATCACCAACAGCTGTTGGTGCATCATTAGCCCAAGTCAAATTATCAACAACACTGCTAAGATCCGTAACACCTGGAATCTGCATAAAAGCACCCATCTTTGCCGGATCAGAGAATTCTGGCGGCATCACAACACCATTAGTTGACATGTGCGTTGTAACAGAACCACCATTTGTTTGGGGACTATAAGTAGCTCCAGAAGTTGGCTCTTCATTAACCATTAGGTCTACTTGAACAGCTTCCTTGGTGCCATCACCATAGTCAATAATGACATATGGATGTTGCAACCCGCTATGACTAATATCAACTGTGCCAGTACCATCACCATTTGCGGCCCATGAATATGTCGCATTTGGATATTTAGCATCAATAGCTAGCAAATCGTCACGATCTAAGGCTGCCTTTGCCCGTGCCTCATTTAGCTTACTACTATCATCACCAGTAGTAATTGTAGTTGGTGTATCTGACTTCTTATTACCAATTACCTTAACGTTGATGTCTCTAGTAATTGATGTGCCATCATTAAAGGTAATCTTAATCTTACCCGTGATTTGATCTACTGCACTAGCAACACTTGGTTGACCATCTGTTGCCCAATCGACACTAGCAATATTAGCATCTTCCGTATTATTTAAGAACGAGCTAGGATCGCTAAAATCAGCTGGCGTTTGTGCCGGATTATTGCCCACGTTAACTACGTGTAAGACAACATCCTTACTCTGGCTGTAATCTAATTGTGAACTTTGTCTTGGTACTGTCAAAACTGACGCGACATCTTTTTCAGTGCCATCATGGAATTTAATATGAATTGTTTCTACATAAGTTCCTGGATTATCTACTTTACCATTTGTAATGTTAACTGATGTAGCAAATGTAGCTACTGCGTCGTTTGGCAGGTCATTTACCATTTCGGCGGCAGTAATTGTTGCTCCCGGCTTCTTAGTAATTGTCTTACCAGTAACTGAATCGGCATGCTTTTCACCATCAGAAATTACTCTGATATAACCGGTCACAACCTTAACCGAACCGTCACTAAAGGTTAGCTTAACTTGTGATTGCTTTAGACCTTCCGTTTTTGTAATTTGCATGGCAACATTAGGATCGACCCATTCAACAGTTGGCTCACCAGTAAGTTCAGTAAAGTTATCAATCACGCTAGATGCATTAACTGTACTATTAATGTTAACCCTAACCGTCTTTACATGCGGATTATTCTTCTGTGCTTCAGTTGACGCGGCAGTTGGCACCTCATTAACAATAACTTGTGTTGGTACCTCATCTGTTGAACCATCTGCATAGGTAATCTTAATCTTGTTTTGGGTTACGCCAGCAACACTGCTAGATGGTACAGTTTCATATTCAAAACTAGTTGCGTTAGTTAAGTCAGCACTATTAATCACTGCATCTTTTGCGTCAGGAATTGCAGCCCCAACATTGACGCAAACATTCTTCGCTCTTGGACGTGAAGCCGAATGAGCATCACTGGTAACATCAACAACTACTGGTACATTGTTAGTGGTGCCATCTGGATAAGTTACCTGAACAACAGCTGCTTGAACACCTAATCTGTTTAAATCATTAACAATTGGCGCCGTTTGCCATGCAAAAGTTGTACCTTCTGGCAAACTATCAGCATTAGAAATTGCAGCCTTAGCTTGAACATCAGTCGCGGTTGATCCAGCTGCATAAGGAATATTAGTTCTTTGCCCCAACGGGTCATTAGCCTGAGTTGGGTTAGCATTACCAACGATCACTGGAACAGCAACATAATCAGCTGAACCGTCTGGATAAGTTACTTTAACTGTGCCGACTGCTGAACCTTCATGTGACAAGTCAGGAGCATTAAGCCATTCATAGGTAGTACCACTTGGCAGATCGGCATTATTGGCAATTGAAGTCTGAGCATCAGGTATTGTACCATTTAAGTCAGCTGTCTGAGTGATACCTTCTGGCATTTCTTTTGAAGCTGTATCATAAACATTAACCAAAACGGGAATACGGTCAGTTGAACCATCCGCATAAGTTACTTTAACCCACGATGGTTTATCGCCTGTTGTCGAAGTATCAACTGGACTTTCCCATTCAAAAGTTGCATCTGCTGGGAATGTATCTGGCTTATAAATTGCATCTTTAGCAGTCGCAGCATCCATTGTCGTTCCTTTAGCAACAGAAACCCCTCGAGAATTTTGACCAGAACCAGCTAATTGATCATGATACAAGTTAGCTGCTTGTTTATTAATCGTAACATCAACTGGTACAATCTGCTGACCATCAATATTATCTGGTGTATGAGCTGCACCCTTCTTATAGTAAGTTAAGACAACGTAACCTGGTACCGTCTTAGTTGGCTGCTGTTCACTATAAGTAACGTAGCTATTATCCATCGCTGTTCCTTGGTTATCTTTAGCCCATGAATAATCAACGTCATAGCCTGCATCACTTAAAGCACTAGTTAATGCCGGCTCATCTTTAAGTGCTTCTTTAGCCTGATCAATCGTTGGCAATACTCCATTAGGAGTTGTAGTTGATTGATTGTCTGCCTTTTCACCACCAAGAACATTAACCTTAACATTATCAATTTCTTTAGTTGATCCGTCACTAAAGGTTACCCGTAATTTAGCTGTCTTTTCACCAGTTGCATCATTAATAATATCGTCAACATTAGTATCATCATCCCAATCGACACCAGTCACGTTGGTCAAATCACCAGCTAAGTAAGTACTCCACTTACTAGAATCACTAAATTCTGGCACTAATGGCTCATTCTCACTTGGAATAGTAACCGCATGAACGACTACTAGTCCTGCACCTGCCGTAATTCCTGAAGCTGTTGCCTGATCTTCTCCCATAAAGACTTGTGCCGAAACCAGCTGTGTCCCATCAGGTTGACCATTACGATGATAAGTTACTAAAACTTTAACATCATTGGTTTGACCAGATTGCAAATCGGCTATTGTCAATGGACCTGAGCCATCAGCCTTATACCACTCATAAGTTGGATTAAAACTGCTGGCATCACCATCAAAGCCAACAGCATCTTGGGCTTGAGCTAATGTTGGCATTTGACCGTGAGCAACCGTTTGCACATCTCCAGATGATTTAGCCTTAACTAGCGTTAATGTTACTGGAATATCATCAGTTGTACCATCACCATAAGTTACCCGAATGACGGCATTCCCCAAATTAGTGGTTTCTGTTTCAACCTGCGAACCGACATCATCAATTAAATTACCGTCTTCATCTTTAACTAAGCCACCAGCAATTAATTCACCATTTGCATCCATTGCTTGATTTGGCAGCCACGCAATACCAGTAATTGTCTTATTGCTTGGATTAATACTATCATCAAGTTCCAGTAAATGAGCAAGCGTTGGCGCAGAATTATCACTGCTGTCAACCGCGTTCAGTCGATCTTGAGCTGTACCAATGCCAGTAATTTGACCAGCATGAATCATAACGCCTGTTGCAGAAATATTGTATCGTCCAGCGTCCGTCTTCTTCCAGCCATCATACAGATCAGTTCCTAAAGCAAAACCAGCAGAACCGTTAAAGCCACCTGCACTTTGGATAACTGTTTGAAAGTCTTCTTTAGTACTCAAATCTTGGAAAGTCTTGTTAGCCTTACCATCAGCTAGAATATTTTCCGGTAAGGTCGGATTGGCTAAAATTTGCATTTGGGCATCAGTCAAATTAGGATCAATAATATTAGCATTATCAGAATCTTGAATAATCCACTTGTACTGGTCGTCAATCAGTCCCATCTTAGCACCTGAGATATCAGTTTCTGGGAAATTAAAGTTGTTAACATCACCGGAATTACTCTTTAATTCAAAGATTTTCGGTGTATCAGCAATTAAGATAAGCTGGTTATCTTTACCTGGATTAACACCAGTATCGGAAGCATTATTTTGGATATGAGTTGATGAACCTTTAAATAACTCCAGTTTTAACGGTGGAATACCAGAATCAACTCTGTATAAAAAGTTAACCGTCGGATCAATCGTCAGATCAAAGGTTGAATTTTCTCCGACTTCAATTCTGGCATTATCAATTGTCCCCGTACCACGCAGAGCACTCATCGTGTTCGCAATGTGGGCTGTTACGTGAGCGTTATCTTCAATTATGAAAATATCACAAATAAAACTAGTTGAAGTGCCAGTAGTCGGTGCAAAATCAATCGTCACAGTAGATCCAGTTGTTGCTGTTGGCTCGGCATAGTCACTAAAGATATTACCATCAGTGTTGTAGTTAAGTTGAACATCATTTTCAAAGTTGATCAATGCATCATAACTAACGTTATCACTCTCAACATTGTTCAATGTAACAGCCTTATCATTATCGTAGCCATAAAAGTTGAACAATGTTGGGTCGTCATTTGGCTTCATCCCCATCAACTTAATATCATTGAACGTAATGCCATATTCATAGACATCATCTTGAATGATATTAGAACCAATATTTAAGGTATGATTGTTACCATTAATTATCTTACTAATCGGGATCGTATAGGTCTGATTACTGTCAGTTGCCGCAATATCCCCAGTTACATTGATCGTTTCCACATTTTCACTGGTTAATGCAGTTTTAAAGTCTTCCCAAGTGCTAACATCGGCTTCATTTGCCTGTGCAGTTGGTAATTGCTTATTAGCATTCGTTGCATTATTCGGCTTGATGGCAGCACCTGTCGCAACTTCATTAGCATCTGCTGTATTTGGATCTTCTACTGGCTTAGCAGTTTCATTACTATCAGGATCACTAGGAGTGGGTGTAGCTGGCTTTTCTTGTTCCTTATTAGTTGAGTTTTCTTCAGCACCAGTAGCACTCTTTAAAAATGAACTTAAACCCGAATAAGTTGCCAAATTTGCATTAGTACTTGTCTTGTCACTTGCAGACTCCTGCTTATCTTCACCAACGGTAGTAGCATTTTTGCTTGTCTGAACTTCTGTATCAGAGTCAGATGAAGAAATAGTGTCTGCTTTAGCAGTTTGCCCATTTATTGCCATAAAGCTAAAACCTAGCAAAACGGAAGCTGCACCCACAGTTAATTTTCTAATTGAGAAGCGATCCTTTTTGGATTGCATCTCTGTCTTTCTCAATCTTTCCTTAAAATTATTTCTTCCCAGCATATTTCTACCTTCTTATATTAAAAAATTATTTTTGATAGTGCTTACATAGTCTATGGTAGACCCTAAATCTGCTTTATACAAACACTATGCTTATATATAACAAAATAGACTATATTCAAGTTTGCTATTAGCGCCATCTTGCATATATTTACATCAATAATTAAATAACTTCAGTAGAAATTATTCTGAATTTGAAATATAAAGTAAAAGAAGCACTACTTAAAACAAAGTAGTGCTTCTTTTTAATAACTAATATTACTTTAAACAATCTCCTAAATCAACTTATTTAAAGCTAACATACTAATAATATACAACCATTAATTTTATAAATAATATCATCTTTAAAAATAACTTAACGTCGCTTTTGATGCATTAATTCAACTACCACCTGCGAGAAAACATAGCCTAAAGCAATTGCACCAGCCACCATTGCCACGTGAATTGTCTTTTGAACAGCTATCATTGGCGAGTGATTAATCATCGCTGCCAGAGCTTGGTAACCACTGGCTCCTGGTACCAATGGTACTAAACCACTGACAAACATTGTACTCGGCATTTTCTTTTTAACAGCGAGAATTATCCCTAGACTACCAACGACAAACGCAGCCACAAAGTTAGCTAAGATCGCACCCAGTCCAAACTCAAACATAAACCAGTAAACTAACCAGCCAACACAAGCAATGCTACCTGATGTATTAAGGGCAGTCTTCGGTAAATTGATAAAAAGATCAAACATTATTGTTCCCAAGTAACTGAAAAGAACCTGAATTACAAAATGATAAAAAGTCATCTTATTCCATCCCTTCCGCTACATGTAGTGCAGCACAACGCCAATCCCAAAGGCCAAGGCACTAAGCGTAATTAAACATTCCATCATACGTTCTAATCCTGACAATAGATTACCTTCAAAAATATCACGCACAGCAGTAATCATTGGTATTCCAGGTACTGGCGGCATAACTGCCCCGATAATAATATTTTGAACATTAAATCCTAAATGAAAATGAACCCCAATAACTGTACATAACCCTATTGTCAGCGCACCAAAGAACTCACTAATAAAGCGAATACGTACACGTGATGACAAGAAGAATGTCACATAATAGCCTAATGCTCCAGCGACAAAAGCTAACGGAAAGTCGCGCCAATCATAGGTTTGTGTAAAGATAAACATAAAAAAGGCACCTTCAAAGCCAGCTGCGATTGTTTGCAGCCAAATTGGAAACTGCGGTTTTGCAGTTTGAACCTTATTCAAACCATTTTCGAACTCATCCAGTGTAATTTTATCGGCAGTATACTGTCGCGATAAATGATTGACACTATTAATCCGTGCCATATTGATGCCACGTTTTTCAATTTGAATAAAACGAGTATACGAGGCATTTTTTAAGCTGACCATCACCCCTGTTAAACTGGTAAAAGCTTCAGCCTTACTACTGGCGGCATGGTCAATAATCCGCTTGGTAGTGTCCTCAACACGCCACATTTCCGAACCGGACTCAATTAAAATTTTAGCGGCTAACACGCCAACGTCGATTGCCTTGTTTTCCATTTTCATCACCTTAACCAAGTTTAACAGACCTTGTATCCTTTTACAGCCCTAGATTACTCAAATAAGAAAATTCTACTACTTGACCACAAAAAAAGCAGCACTAACGATTGCGTGCTGCCTTAATTTAATTAATTATTTACCAAAATTAGTAAAAATGTCCTTATAAATATTAATAAAGTCTAAATACATTTTCTCAGAAACATATTCATTATCTTGGTGCGGTGTATCACTACCTGGACCATATACTAAATAAGCAAAGCCAGTAGGACGATTAATCAGGAATTTTGAACCATCAGTACCACCGGAAACACCTTCAGTTAAGAAACCACCATCTTGATATTCAATATTAGCCATTTGTGCTTCTTTTTGCATCAATGCACGTTGTTCAGCTGGTATCTCTTGTTTAGCAAGATATGGTCGAGCAGTATCTTGAACAAGCTTGAGCAGCTTAGAATCACGGTCACCAATAATTGGAACAATATCCATATCAACTGACATTTTAACGTGCCCAGTAGTTGAATTGTTGTAATCGTCAATTACTTGTTGGAATGCTTCCAAAATCTTAGGATTAGACAATTCTGGAATTGTCCGCAAATTCAATTCAGCTTGTGCGTAATTAGGAATTGCATTAACTTGGTTACCACCCTTAATAGTATCAATGTTAAAGACAGTTTCACCCAAAACGTCATTCTTAACACCGCTAGTCAATTCCTTAATGCACTTCTTAATGTTATCCAAAACGTTAAGCAAATGTTCAACCGCGTTATTACCCAGAAATGGCATCGAACTGTGAGCGGTTTTTCCTTCTGAAGAAATTGTTATATCAAGTTCACCCTTATTAGCAAAAACTGTTCTAAATAAGCCTGATGGCTCACCAATTAACAGCGCATCAGCATCATCAATATAGCCTTGTTCTTGCAGTTCTTCAGCTCCTGGTTGACCAACTTCTTCACCAGCAGTTGCCAATAAACGAATCGTGCCAGGAATTTCAGTGCCGCTTTCCTTTAACTCAATCATGGCAATTACCATTGCAGCTAAGCCGGCCTTCATATCAGTCGTGCCGCGGCCGTACAGCTTGTCGCCATCTTTAGTAATTTTGAATGGATCAGTCTTCCAGTTGTCTTTATTAACATCAACTGTATCCATATGTCCAGAAATAACTAAAACTGGCTTGCCTGAGCCAAGTTCGGCAACTAAATTAGCCCGATTAGCATCATCCTTAAGCGGCAAAATCTTGTTTTCAATTCCAGCAGCATCAAGTAATTTTTTTAAATAATTAGCCACTGGTAATTCATCGCCATTGACTGAATGCAAGGCAACCAAATCTTGTAAAATTTGTAATTTTTGTTCTTGTTCCATGATAGATCCCTCCTGTAAGTTTATCGTTTAATTATAATCTACTTTTCTATTAAAACACCTTTTAACAATTTTACAAGCAAGAGCATGCTTCTTAAAAATTAATATTGTTTTTTTAACTATGACCAATTATCACAAATAAATGATAGCTTACTATCAAAACTTAATATTCACAACTCAAATATCAAAAAAGTCATACAATAAAATACTGTACAACTTCTTTGCATAATTATAATTCTTGATCCAGCTTAAGCAGAGCTTGTGTTACCTCATCACGCAATTCTTTACCCAAAATTTGTTCAACGCTTGCTTCTGAACGCCTAACATAAGCAGCTGCATCACGTTCAATGACCTCTGCCTTAGGTGTTAAGATAATTTCTTTCAAACGACTGTCGCGCTCATTAACCTTTTTAGTAATTAGATCTTTATGTTCCAACAGCTTCAAAATATTAGTTGCCGTTGATTTGCGAATATTGAATTCATGCTCAATATCCTTTTGATAAACCTTCTTTTCTTTAGGTACAGCACTTAAAAATTGAATAATCACCATCTGCGTACCTGTTAGACCGATTGTTCGCGCATAACGATCAACATTGCGATTAAAGGTATTTTGTGCCCGCTGTAAAGCTAAACCAAAATTTTCTTTCATGACTTAATTCTCGCTTAAACTATCCTTTTTAGTTGCTTTATGTAATAAGTATACGCCAATCACAACCAAAATTAATAAGAAAATTAACCCAACTTGAGCACCATCAACTAGCTTCCCAGCTGTTGTTGGTCTAGCACTAACTTGTTGCACAAATTGCATAATTGCAGAAACAATCGACGTTCCGACAGCTCCTGAAAATTGCTGCACCATGTTAAACAAGCCATTACCATCCGCATTTTCTTCCTTAGTAAGTAAATTCAAAGATGAAGTCATTGTATCACCCATGATCAATCCCGTACCAGTCATAATAATCAGGTAAGAAATGAGCACGTTAACACCTGTAAAATGTTGGGCAAACAGACAGAACATGATAATGCCAATAAGTTCAAAGCAGGAACCAGTCATAATTGGCTTTCTTGGACCATAATTATCAAGCATTCGACCACTAACTGGTGAAGCAATAGCACCAATAGCACCACCTGGCAAAAGCAGTAATCCTGCAACCATAGCAGTTGTACCATTTACGATTTGCAAGTAGTTTGGCAAAATGAAAGACAAGCCAACCGTATTAACTTGGAAAATAAAGTAAGCAATGATTCCAGCAGTAAACTTGCTGTTCTTAAGCAAGCGAATGTTTAACAGCGGTTCTTTTACTTTAAGTGAGTGCTTAATAAACAAAACCAAAGCAATCAAGCCAATTACTAGTGGCACTATAAATTCCAATGGTCTTATTAGAATTCCTGACAAATTACTGAAAGCCAAAATTAAACCGACAAAAGTCAAGGCAATTTCAATAAATCCAGTCCAATCAAGCTTGGTATGGCTTAATGGGTATGGATCCTTAGTGATGCACATTACACCCATAATAAAGGAAACAACCATCACCGGAATAATTAGAATAAAAATATAACGCCAGCTAAGAGTATTGACAACTAAACCACCAAACGTAGGCCCCAAAGCAGGAGCTACCGCGGTAATCATTGTCCCAATTCCCATTAACAAGCCAACTTTATCAAGTGGTGTTCTTTCCAAAATAATATTAAACATCAGTGGCAAGGCAATCCCAGCACCGGCACCTTGAACAATTCGACCGATAACTAAAAAGATAAAGCCCATTGACTTCGTTGTAAATGAGTCAATCAATAAACCGACAATAAATAAAATTGCGGCTGTCACAAACAATTTTTTTGAACTAAAATTCTTCTTTAAATATGCAGACAAGGGCATGATGATTGCGGCAATTAAAAGATAACCAGTCGTCATCCACTGCACTGTTGCCATATTTACGTTAAATTCCTTCATTAGAACAGGGAACGTAATATTGCCCGCTGTTTCAATTAACACGCCTGAGAATGACATCAGACCCGCCGCAAGAATTGATAAAATTAATTTTGCGTCTAATTTCCTTTGCATCTAATTCCTCCTAATCAAAAAATAGTTAGCTTGCTAACTATTACAAATAGCTATGTTATAACATTTTGCCGCAAATTGCAAAGGTTTCTAAGAAAGAAATCGTTTCCAATTTCAATATTTTTTATAACTGAACTTCAGCAAACAAATCCCAATCAAAAAAGCAGCAACAAACTTGTTACTGCCTAATAATTAATATGCGCGCTGCCCCTTCTTGTAGACTGCCTTGTCTTTTTGGGCCACAGCCTTAACATCAGCCAACGGATTTTCATCCAAAACTAGAAAATCAGCGTACTTACCGATTGCTAAAGTACCGTATTCATCGTCAATCTTCATCAATTGTGCGGAATGCACACTGGTTTGTAAGGCCTCATAATTGGTGAAACCTTGCTCTGCTAACAATTGCAATTCTGTTGGCGTTTGGAAGTAGTCATTAAATGGGGTGCCTGCATCAGTACCTAAAGTAATCTTAACGCCGCGGTTTTTAGCATGGGTGATGTTCTTACGCAAATCGTCTAGAGCATCACTGGCCTTCTTTACCTCCCAATCCGGCATTTTTCCTACCGCATAAGTAGGAAAGGCCCAATCAGCAACCACCGTTGCTGTTAAATAGGTTCCTTGCTTGAGCATCATATCAATTTGATCATCATCAACATAAAAACCATGCTCAATGGAATCTACGCCAGCCTTAATTGCATTGCCAATCCCAGCATTGCCTTCTGCATGAGCCGCAACAATCAAGCCCTTATGGTGAGCCTCCTCGACTGCCGCACGCATTTCGGCAACGCTTAATTGCGGATCGTCCATAAAGTCATTCTTAGTCATTACACCGCCAGTAGCCATTACTTTAATGTTCTTAGCACCCTTTTTCAAGCCCTGACGCACAGCCTTGCGCATTTCATCAGGAGAGTCTACCAAATGAGCAAAATGCGGTGAATCCCCGTGACCGCCAGTCATCGAGTAAGCCATCCCTGACGGCATAATCTCCGGTGTCTTAGTAATCTTGCCTTCTTCAATCATTCGCGCCAATGTAATATCAATATCATAAGTGGATCCACATTCACGAATATAAGTCACGCCAGATTTAAGAAAATCATGCAGGTGCTGCACGGCACGGACAGTCGTTTCAACAACATTAGCCGTTGGATCACCATCAAATGCAGTTGAGCTGTTATTAATATGAGTGTGACAATTAATTAGTCCCGGCATCACGAACTTGCCTTCTAGATCCACGACCTTGTCACTAGCAGGGGCAGTCCCAGTTCCCATTGCCGTAATCTTACCTGTTTCGTCATCGACAACAAAGTAACTATTACTTGTAACTTTTTCTTCTTCACCATCATAAAGGTTCATGTTTTGATATATAGTTTGTGTCATTTTAAATATTCTCCTTTTTACTTTTCCGATTATTAAAAATCATCATGACCTTATTTTACGAAACCGACCTTATACCATAATTGGTGGTTATTATTATTATCCGCCGGATTCAGTGAATATCCGGTCACCTTGTCATTAACAGCGAAAACAGAATACGAATTAAATTCTGGAATTGCATATGCCTCATCATTCATATATTCTTGCCATTCATGGAACTTTTCTACCCGATATTTATGGTTAAAGGCTTTCTGCGAATCAATTGCTGCCAGCAGCTCATTATTCTTTTTGGTAACAAAACGAGTGTAATTCTTGGGAGAATTATCGGAATAAAGGCTGCTTGGTGATGCCTCACTGTCTAGATGCCAGCCAATCTCACACATGTCAAAGTCGTGACTATCACCCTCAAGCTTAGTTACATAGGAATTAAACTCTGTCAGCCGATTTCCAATTAACTTAACGTTTAAACCAATCTTATGCCACTGCTGCAGGTAATTCTGCTGGATCGGCTCCTGAGTTGGGTCAGTTTGCCTTGCCATATAGCGAATTGTTAACGGCTTGCCATTAGGCTGAACCCGCCACTTGCCCTTCTTTTTATAGCCAGCCTTATCCAGCAGCTCGTTAGCTTTTTTCAAATTGTAAGAATAGCCACGCGCGTTTTTATCAAATACATCACCAAACTGTGCGGGAATTAATGTCGGAACTCTAAAACTTAAGCCATGAGTATAATGCTGGTAGACTTCATCAGTATTCATTGCGTAGCCAATCGCCTGTCTTAAAGCCTTATTATTCATTTTGGCATGGGGATCCATAACGTTTTTATTCTTTTTTGCATCCCATTTACCAACCTTAAAGCCGATAAAATTGTAGCCTAGGGGAACTTTAGCAACAAAGTTAACACCCTTAGTGTTTTTAACTTGTTCCCATTGTGAATTGATTACCTGTGTAATATCGTAAACTTTACTCTTAATCGCCTGAGAAGCAGAATTAGTAGCTAAAACTGAAATTTCAATTTTGTCCAGTTTTGGTCGACCCCGCCAATAATATTTATTCGGCACCCAAGTAACTGACTGACCTCGAACGATTTTCTTGAGCTTAAATGGTCCAAAATATAATGGTGACTTTCTAATCTTGTCAGACGATTGTAATTTATCAAACGGCACATCCTTTAAGTAATGGTATGGCTCGGCTGTTTCCCAGAAAAAGTTATTGCCCGAATATTCCATTCCTGGCTTCAATTCATCAAAATGAATTATTACCTGACGACCATTATCACCATCTGGCATTTCAATACCCGTAATCGTCTTAGCACGTCCCTCATGATAAGCCTTCATTCCTTTAATATTTTCAAAAGAATTGGAATAATTCTGCGATTGCGTGCCCTTATTAGCTAAAATCTCGTAAGCATACTCAATATCCTTGGCTATCACCTGCTTACCATCTGACCACTTGACACCCTTTTTAACATTAATTATTGCCGTATTATTTTTTCTATCTAAGCGAATCGTGGCTGGACCTTTATCATTAAACTTGTAATGATTGTCAGTATCAAACAAGCTTTCATTACCAGGACTGGCAATGTCATTATCAACGGCGGTATTTTTAATTTCATTAGCAAAAATCCCAGTAAAGGGTGTATCTGTTTCCTCCGCAATTTTAAGTGTTCCACCTTGCTTTACCTTTTTGACTGGTGTTTTAATTGGAAATTTTTCGCTAACTTTAGTGTTATTGTTTTTTCCACCGCAACCAGTTAAACTAATCGCCGCTGCACCAATAACTATGGCTGACTGCATTAACCTTTTGAATTTAAAATTCATTCTTATACCTCTCATTACCAATAAAAAAACCTCATTCAACTTAATGAATGAGGTTTTATCTTTGTAGTCAAGCCCCATTCATTAGAACGCGAATAAGGGCTTAACTACATAAATTACTAAATTAGTAATTATCTAGGTCAAGTCCTTTACGTTCAACAACAAGGCTAAAGATTTTAATGCGGAAACAGCTCTAATAGTAATTTGCTTAATAATATTTATATTTTTCATTAGAGCTACCTCCCTTATCTAATTTATATTTAATATATTAACAACAATCTTAGACTTAGTCAACCGATGTTTTGATATTTTATTACTTTTAAGCATAAAATTTACACCAAAAAAGCATCCTCATTATGAGGATGCTTTCTTAGTTTATTTACAATAAATGCATTACATTATTTTTTAAAATTACCAACCAAGATGTATTGACGATAGCGACAATGGTAATACTTCTTACCATTAATTACTTTAGTACCATAGATCTTCATCTTTTTACCTTTTGGCAATGCCTTATTGCTTACACGGTGTCCTTTTTCGTCGTAAACATAAGCATTATGCTTTAAGTGTAATTCTTTACCCTTGAAGTTACCTGCTGCGACATATTTACCATGTAAGATACTGTAGAACTTACGTCCCTTAGCGTGGATTGTTTCAAAGGCCTTGACTTTCTTACCCTTCTTCAGAACTACCTTGCCAACACGCTTACCTTTAGAATTATATTCATAAGCGTTATGACGTAAATTCTTCTCAAAGCCGTCAAAGTTCTTGGCAACAACATAATGATCATCGCCAATGTAGTAGTAGTAACGTCCATTGATTAACTGCTTATCACCGTAGGTCTTAACCATTGTACCAATTGACATAACCAGGTCACTAACGCGGTTACCATTCTTATCGTAAACATAAGCATTGTGACGTAACTCCTTGATTACCGCATTATCTGCAGCCAACGAAGTTGATGTAGATGCTGAATTTGAAGTTGGTGTAGTTGAGGATGGTACATAGTTATTGTTCCAGTCATTAGCTACCGAATTACTATTACTAATTGAAGTACTCATACTTTGACTAACAACAGTTGATGTTGAAATACTATCACTCATACTTACACTAGTTGAGGTACTGTCACTAACACTAGTACTATCACTAATTGAGGTACTTGTACTGTTACTCATTGAAGTACTTGCACTAGCTGAACTATTACTGTCACTGATTGAAGTACTCAAGCTTTCACTTGCGCTACTTACAATCGAATTACTACGGCTCATACTTGCACTAGCTGAACTATTGCTATCACTAATTGAAGTGCTGTAGCTTTCACTAGTACTGTCAGCAATTGACTTGCTTTGGCTGTCACTAGTTGATCTGCTCATACTTGCAAGGTAGTCACTAGTACTAATTGAAACGCTGAAGCTTTCGCTTTGGCTAACAACGATTGAGTTGCTGAGGCTAAGTGATGTGCTGTAACTCTCACTAGCTCTATCTGCTGTAAACTTACTGTCTCTTTCACTTGTAGAGAGGCTTAAGCTTGCTGAGTATGAACTGTTGTTAACAGATTCACTGTAGCTTTCACTTGTACTATCAGCTAATGACTTACTTTGACTTTCGCTAGTCGAACGACTCATGCTTGCCAAGTAATCACTGGTACTAATTGAAGTACTGAAGCTGTTGCTTTCACTAGCACCTACTGAATTGCTATCGCTGATTGAAGTACTGTAACTGTGACTATTACTATCAGCATCTGACTTACTATTTGATTGACTATCTGAAGTACTCATAGAAGCAGATTGATTACTTTCACTAATTGAAGTACTAAAGCTTTCGCTCTGACTGATAGCTATTGAGTTGCTGTCACTAAGTGACTTACTGTTACTGTAATTTTCACTGACTGTTGATGAATTACTGTTACTAATTGAAGTACTGTAGCTGATGCTTTCACTATCTGCTAGTGATTTGCTGTCGCTTTGACTAGTTGAACGACTTTGACTTGCCGATGAATTACTATCGTTAATTGAGTTACTGTAGCTTTCACTAGTGCTATTAGCAAGTGACAAACTATCTCTTTGACTTGCAGAGATGCTCAAGCTGGCTGAGTATGAACTGTTGTTGACAGAAATGCTGTAGCTTTCGCTTGTGCTGTCAGCTAATGACTTACTTTGACTTGCACTAGTTGAACGACTTTGACTTGCAACGTAGTTGCTTGTACTAATCGAAGTACTGAAGCTTGCGATTTGACTAAGAATAGTTGAAGTACTTTCACTTTCTGATTGACTAGCACTCAAGCTGGCACTAACAACTGCTGAGTTACTTGCACTCAATGAGTTGCTGTAACTCTCACTAGTACTATTGGCAAGTGCTTGACTATCTCTTTGGCTTGTAGAAGTGCTTAAGCTGGCTGAGTATGAACTGTTGTTGACAGAAATGCTGTAACTCTCACTAGTACTATCAGCTAATGACTTACTTTGACTTGCACTAGTTGAACGACTCATGCTTGCCTGGTAATCACTGTTACTAATCGAAGTGCTGTAGCTTTCACTTTGACTGACAGCTACTGAGTTGCTTTCACTCAATGACTTACTTGCACTCAAGCTGGCTGCAACTGCTAATGAAGTACTATCGCTCAAGGATTTACTGTAGCTATCACTAAGACTTGTTGCAGTTGACTTACTGTCACTTTGACTAGTTGAAGTACTTTGACTTGCTGATGAATTACTATTATTAATTGAGTTACTGTAACTTTCGCTATTACTATTAACAAGTGATTGACTATCTCTTTGACTTGCAGAAATACTCAAGCTTGCTGAGTATGAACTGTTGTTAACAGATATACTGTAACTTTCACTTCTACTATCAGCGAATGACTTACTGTTACTTGCACTAGTTGAACGACTGGTACTTGCCAAGTAATCACTAGCACTAACTGAAGTACTGTAACTAGCGCTGATGCTATCAGCTAATGACTTGCTTTGGCTGTCACTAGTTGAACGACTGACACTTGCTAAGTAATTACTGTTACTAATTGATGTACTGAAGCTTTCACTTTGACTGACAACAACTGAATTACTTTCGCTAAGTGACTTGCTTGCACTCAGACTAGCAACAACTGCCTTAGATTCACTAAGACTAAGTGAATTACTGTAACTCTCACTAGCTGATGTATTGGCATTACCTGAAGCGTTAATTGCTGAAGCAAATGAATCTTGTAAACTCTTAGAGATACTGTTGCTATCGCTAATTGCAGTTGAGTTGCTATTACTCAATGATTTACTGTAACTTTGGCTTCTACTATCAGCCAATGAATTACTGTCACTAATTGAAGCACTGTAACTCTCACTAGTACTATTTACAGCTGATTGATTTTGACTGGCACTAATTGAAGTACTCTTGCTTGCTGAAGCAATACTATTGCTTAATGAAATACTATTGCTTTGAGTTTGACTATCAACCAATGATTGACTGTCTCTTTGGCTAATCGATGTACTCTTACTTGCCGAGTATGAACTGTTATTTACAGAATCACTGTAACTTTCACTAGCACTATCAGCCTTAGACTTACTTTGGCTTGCACTAACTGAACGACTATTGCTTGCTAAGTAATCACTGTTACTAATTGATGTACTGAAGCTTTCACTTTGACTGACAGCTTTTGAGTTGCTTACACTATTACTCAAACTTGCTGATGTAAGTGAATCTTGCATACTCTTTGAAACACTATTACTTTCGCTTAATGCCGTTGAGTTACTATCACTAATTGAGGTGCTGTAACTTTGGCTCGCACTAACCGCTCTTGAAGTGCTCTGACTCAATAACTTACTATTACTCTCACTAGCTGAAGCATTAGCATTACCCGAAGCGTTCATTGCTGAAGCAAATGAATCTTGTAAGCTCTTAGAGATACTGTTGCTATCGCTAATTGCAGTTGAGTTACTATTACTCAATGATTTACTGTAACTTTGGCTCCTACTATCAACTAATGAATTACTGTCACTAATTGAGGTGCTGAAGCTTTCACTTTGACTGTCTGCCAATGATTTGCTGTCCTTTTGACTCTTTGAAGTACTTTGACTAGCTGAAGTATTACTATCATTAACTGATGTGCTGTAACTCTGACTGGCAGAAATATTACTATTATTCAATGAAATACTATTGCTTTGAGTCTGACTATCAACCAATGATTGACTGTCTCTTTGACTAATCGATGTACTCTTACTTGCCGAGTATGAACTGTTATTTACAGAATCACTGTAACTTTGACTTGCACTGTCGGCCTTAGATTTACTTTGGTTTGCACTAACTGAACGACTATTGCTTGCTAAGTAATCACTGTTACTAATTGAAGTGCTGAAGCTTTCACTTTGACTGACTACCTTCGAGTTACTATCACTAATTGAGGTACTGTAACTTTGACTTGCACTAGCAACCTTAGAATTACTGTCACTCAATGAATGACTAGCACTCATGCTTTCAGAAGCATTCGAGTTACCTGAAGCATTGATTGCCGAAGTGAATGAATCTTGTAAGCTCTTAGAAATACTGTTGCTTTCACTTATTGCAGTTGAGTTACTGTCACTTAATGATTTACTGTAACTTTGGCTTCTACTATCAACTAATGATTGACTGTCTCTTTGGCTAATCGATGTACTCTTACTTGCCGAGTATGAACTGTTATTTACAGAATCACTGTAACTTTGACTCGCGCTATCAGCCTTAGATTTACTCTGAATGGCACTAACTGAACGACTGGTACTTGCAAGCTGATCACTATTACTTACTGAAGTGCTAAAGCTTTCACTTTGACTAACTACCTTCGAGTTACTATCACTAATTGAGGTGCTGTAACTTTGACTTGCACTAGCAACCTTAGAATTACTGTCACTCAATGAACGACTAGCACTCATGCTTTCAGAAGCATTCGAGTTACCTGAAGCATTGATTGCCGAAGTGAATGAATCTTGTAAGCTCTTAGAGATACTGTTGCTATCGCTAATTGCAGTTGAGTTACTATTACTCAATGACTTACTGTAACTTTGGCTTCTACTATCAACTAATGAATTGCTGTCACTAATTGATGTACTATAACTTTCACTTCTACTGTCAGCTGCTGACTTGCTATCTTTTTGACTCTTTGAAGTACTTTGACTCTTGCTGTTTGCTACAGAATCACTATCACTAATTGAAGTGCTGTAACTTTGGCTAGAGCTATCAGCTATCGACTTACTGTCTTTTTGACTCTTTGAAGTGCTTTGACTAGCAACACTGTTACTGTCGCTAATTGAAGTACTGAAACTTTGACTGGCGCTGCTAATCTTCGAGTTACTGTCGCTCAATGAACGACTATTGCTCATACTTTCAGAGGCATTCGAGTTACCCGAAGCGTTAATTGCTGAGGCAAATGAATCCTGCAAACTCTTGGAAACACTGTTGCTTTGACTAACAGCTGCTGAATTGCTCTGACTCAGTGAATTACTGTAACTTTCACTTTGACTATCAGCCAATGACTTACTATCTCTTTGACTGATTGAAGTACTCTTACTTGCTAAATAATTACTGTCACTAATTGAAGTGCTGAAGCTCTCACTTTGACTATCAATAATAAACTTACTATCTCTTTGGCTCAGTGAAGTACTTCTACTTGCTGAATATGAACTGTTATTCACAGAATCACTGTAACTTTCACTAGCACTATCAGCCTTAGATTTACTTTGGCTTGCACTAACTGAACGACTGGTACTTGCAAGCTGATCACTATTACTTATTGAAGCACTATAACTTTCACTTTGACTATCAGCTATCGACTTACTGTCCTTTTGACTCTTGGAAGTACTTTGACTAGCTGTACTGTTACTGTCACTGATTGAAGTACTGAAGCTCTGACTGGCGCTGCTAATCTTCGAGTTACTGTCGCTCAATGAACGACTATTGCTCATACTTTCAGAAGCATTCGAGTTCCCCGAAGCGTTAATTGCTGAGGCAAATGAATCCTGCAAACTCTTGGAAATACTGTTACTTTGACTAACAGCTGCTGAGTTGCTCTGACTCAATGAATTACTGTAACTTTCACTTGCACTATCAGCTGCCGACTTACTGTCCTTTTGGCTCTTGGAAGTGCTTTGACTAGCTGTACTGTTACTGTCACTGATTGAAGTACTGAAGCTTTGACTAGCGCTGCTAATCTTCGAGTTACTGTCGCTTAATGAACGACTATTGCTTTGACTTTCAGAAGCATTCGAGTTACCCGAAGCGTTAATTGCCGAGGTAAATGAATCCTGCAAACTCTTGGAGATACTGTTGCTTTGACTAACAGCTGCTGAGTTGCTCTGACTCAGTGAATTACTGTAACTTTCACTTTGACTATCAGC
>NZ_JAQTIC010000003.1 GCF_029433445.1 Lactobacillus sp. ESL0701
ACACAGTAGTTAAGCTTCTTCACGCCGAGAGTAGTTGGTGGGAGACTGCCTGCGAGGGTAGGACGCTGCCGTGCTTTGGAGGATTAGCTCAGCTGGGAGAGCATCTGCCTTACAAGCAGGAGGTCACAGGTTCGAGCCCTGTATCCTCCATACCGAGTCGTTAGCTCAGTCGGTAGAGCATCTGACTTTTAATCAGAGGGTCGACGGTTCAAGCCCGTCACGACTCATGGCCCCATTTTGCGGGTGTGGCGGAATTGGCAGACGCGCTAGATTTAGGTTCTAGTGTTTCAGGACGTGTGGGTTCAAGTCCCACCACCCGTATTTGCCAATATTATGTACCATATTTACATTTTGCCGATTTAGCTCAGTTGGTAGAGCATCTGTCTTGTAAACAGGGGGTCGTACGTTCAAATCGTATAATCGGCATTTATATATTACGCGGAAGTAGTTCAGTGGTAGAACATCACCTTGCCATGGTGGGGGTCGCGGGTTCGAATCCCGTCTTCCGCTTCATTACTTGCCGGGGTGGCGGAATTGGCAGACGCACGGGACTTAAAATCCCGCGGTTGGTTTCAACCGTACCGGTTCGACTCCGGTCCTCGGCATATAATGACGCGCCCTTAGCGCAACTGGATAGAGTGTCTGACTACGAATCAGAAGGTTGAAGGTTCAAATCCTTCAGGGCGCATTATCTCGGGAAGTGGCTCAGTTTGGTAGAGCACCTGGTTTGGGACCAGGGGGTCGCAGGTTCGAATCCTGTCTTCCCGATTGTAATCTTATATTTTATTGGTTACTTTTATTAATTTTTTGGCGGTGTAGCTCAGCTGGCTAGAGCGTCCGGTTCATACCCGGGAGGTCGAGGGTTCGATCCCCCCCGCCGCTATACTAGAGCTTGGACCTTTAGCTCAGTTGGTTAGAGCAGACGGCTCATAACCGTCCTGTCGTAGGTTCGAGTCCTACAAGGTCCATAAACTGGATTTTGTACTTTTATTTTTAAAACATCGCGGGATGGAGCAGTTAGGTAGCTCGTCGGGCTCATAACCCGAAGGTCGGTGGTTCAAATCCATCTCCCGCAATTGGTCCATTGGAGCAGTGGTTTATCTCGTCTCCCTGTCACGGAGAAGATCATCAGTTCAAATCTGATATGGACCGTAAGATGGCTCGGTAGCTCAGTTGGTAGAGCAAAGGATTGAAGCTCCTTGTGTCGGCGGTTCGATTCCGTCCCGCGCCATTATTGTTATATTAATTTGTTGCGGGTATGGTTTAGTGGTAAAACGAAAGCCTTCCAAGCTTTAGTCGCGAGTCCGATTCTCGTTACCCGCTTTAATGGGCCTATAGCTCAGCTGGTTAGAGCGCACGCCTGATAAGCGTGAGGTCGATGGTTCAAGTCCATTTAGGCCCATTGGAGACTTACTCAAGTGGCTGAAGAGGCGCCCCTGCTAAGGGTGTAGATCGGGTTATTCCGGTGCGAGAGTTCGAATCCCTCAGTCTCCGTAGTATAAAGGAATCTTGTTAGTTCAAGGTTCCTTTTTTTGTCTTCAAATTTTAAAATCTCATATTTTTTGTTAGCTTTAATGAGTAATTAGCTGATAACTTATAAATTGCTTTGTCAAATTAGCAATAAAGCGATACTTGCTAGTAGTTAAGAAACTAATATCTATAAGAGAAGAATAGGGGGCGTACTTGGCTTAAAAGGGTAACAATGGGATTAGTAGTAGCAATGTGCCTACTAAAAATAAAATAATTTGGAACAAGTAGCAGGTAAAGCAAAACTTTTAAGTATGAATTATAGATAATAATTAATAACTTTCTGTTTAACTCGGCGACAGGAGATGACTTATTACTAAAATTAATCATCAATAGAAGTTAAAGTTATGGATGAGACAATTTCATTGATGCTAATAAGCAAGAAAATTAACAGCAAATTAGCTATTAATACTAGGAAATTGGCTAAAAAGTGACACAAAAAAGCATTGATAAATTAGGCTTAATGCGCTTTCTAAATAAAAAACGAAATATTTTTGAATAAAAGTCTTGCAAGATGACGTCTAATCCTGTATTATTAATAACGTTGTGATTGAGGTATCGCCTGATAGCTCTGAATTACAAAAATAAAATAGTTGACTTTTTAATTAATATTAGGTATTATAATTAAGCGTCTTATGTATTAAGAAGAAAACGAATATGACCCGTTGGTCAAGTGGTTAAGACATCGCCCTTTCACGGCGGTAACATGGGTTCAAATCCCGTACGGGTCATTACCAACAATATTGGTATATATATTATTTTTACATTATGGAGGATTACCCAAGTGGCTTAAGGGGACGGTTTTGAAAACCGTTAGACGGGTTTCTCGTGCGTGGGTTCAAATCCCACATCCTCCTTTTAAAACATCGCGGGATGGAGCAGTTAGGTAGCTCGTCGGGCTCATAACCCGAAGGTCGGTGGTTCAAATCCATCTCCCGCAATTGGTCCATTGGAGCAGTGGTTTATCTCGTCTCCCTGTCACGGAGAAGATCATCAGTTCAAATCTGATATGGACCGTAAGATGGCTCGGTAGCTCAGTTGGTAGAGCAAAGGATTGAAGCTCCTTGTGTCGGCGGTTCGATTCCGTCCCGCGCCATCAGCCTGGAGGAATAGCGAAGTGGCTAAACGCGGCGGTCTGTAAAACCGCTCTCTCTGAGTTCGGCGGTTCGAATCCACCTTCCTCCATAATAGGGATATCGTATAAAGGTAGTACATCGGTCTCCAAAACCGCTAGTGTGGGTTCAATTCCTACTATCCCTGTTTACCTTCATGGCGGAATTGGTGAAGGGGTTAACACACCGGTTTGTGGATCCGGCATACATGGGTTCGAATCCCATATTCCGCCCTAGTATTGGGATATAGCCAAGCGGTAAGGCACTAGACTTTGACTCTATTATGCGCTGGTTCGAATCCAGCTATCCCAATCTATTATTAAAATAGCTGATGGCGGTGTAGCCAAGTGGTAAGGCAGAGGTCTGCAAAACCTTAATCGTCGGTTCAAATCCGATCCCCGCCTTATGGTTCATTGCTAGAACTATTGGTTAATAATTAAATATCATGGCGGTGTGGCGGAATTGGCAGACGCGTCAGACTCAAAATCTGGTGTCCTTTTCGGACGTATCGGTTCGACCCCGATCACCGCTATAATTTAAAGCAGCTCCTATCTAGGAGCTGCTTTTATTTTACAATTAATAATTTTGCTTATAAAAATTGCACAAGTAATGCGGAATCTTTATAATACCAGTAGATGGAGGTAGTCAGATGAATATTGGTATTTTTACCGATACATATTTCCCACAGATTAGTGGTGTTGCAACATCAATCAAAACACTCAAGGATGCTCTTGAGGCTCAGGGACACAATGTATTTATTTTTACGACAACTGATCCGCATGTTAAAAAGGGGACAGTTGAAGCTAACGTTTTTCGGTTTAGTAGTATTCCTTTTATTTCATTTACTGATCGGCGGATTGCTTTTCGTGGCTTTTTTGAAGCTACTAAGGTGGCTCGTGAAGTTAAACTGGATGTTGTTCACACGCAAACAGAATTTGCGTTGGGAATGATCGGTAAATATGTTGCACATCAGCTTAAAATACCGGCAATTCACACTTACCATACAATGTATGAGGACTATTTACATTACGTTTTAAACGGTCATTTGCTTAGACCATATCACGTTAAGCAATTTACCAATGTCTTTCTCAAAAATATGGATGGTGTGATTGCTCCTAGCGAGCGCGTAGAAGCGTTATTGCATCGCTATGGTGTAACTATACCGATGAGAGTCATTCCGACCGGCGTAGCCGTTAATGAGATGAATCAGAAGCCGACTCGTGATATTCGTCAGGAATTAGGCATCGCTACTGATAGTCCGGTATTATTAACATTAAGTCGGATTGCTGGTGAGAAAAAAATTGACCGTATTTTAAATGTTATGCCAGAAATCATTGATGAATTCCCTAAGCTTCGGCTGGTAATTGCTGGTGATGGTCCCGATGTTTCTGTTTTGAAGCAGCAAGTTGAGCGGCTGACACTTGAAGATTACGTGATTTTCGCGGGAAATGTGCCGCATGAGGATGTTGGTTCATATTACCAAATGGCGAACCTGTTTGTTTCAGCCAGTGATACGGAAACTCAGGGTCTGACATATATTGAAGCTTTAGCGGCTGGTACGAAGTCTGTTGTCTATGACACGGATTATACGGAACATGTCTTTGATGATCCTGATCTAGGGCAGGTTTTTACAAGCCAAAGTGAAATGCTAAAGGAAATTTTGTCTTATTTACAAAAGGGCAATTTTCAAATTCCACAGGCTAAATTGACCGATAAACTTAAGCAGATTTCGGCAGAACATTTTGGTAATTGTGTTTGTCAGTTTTACCAAGATGTAATTGCTAATTATCAAGAAAAGCGCAAAGAGGATTAAAATGATTAGAATAAATATGTTCTCACAAGCTGCATCAGTTGAGGGACAGGGTGTTGGCTCCGCCTATAATGAGTTAATGAGCTTATTAAGAACTCATTTAGTTGACGAATTTTATGTGACAAATAATAAATATGGTGCAAGTGACTTAACGCATTACCATACGATTAATCCGACTTATTTCGCTAACAGTTTTTCACCTAGCCGTGGTCGTAAAATTGGTTATGTCCATTTTTTGCCGGAAACGCTCGAAGGTTCAATCAAACTGCCGGGGGTCGCTAAAAACGTCTTTTATCGCTACGTCATCGACTTTTACAAACGCATGGATCAGATTGTTGTTGTTAATCCGATTTTTATTGATAAATTGGTTAAGTATGGCATTAAACGTGAGCGAGTTAAGTACATTCCTAATTTTGTTTCTAAGACTGAATTTTATCCTGAAACTCAAGAACAGGAGGACGCCTTTCGCCATGAATTAGGTATTCCCCGAGATAAGTTTGTGGTTTTTGGTGATGGACAAGTTCAGGAACGTAAAGGCGTCGATGATTTTGCCAAAATGGCACTGGCGAATCCTGATATTCAGTTTATTTGGGCTGGTGGCTTTTCTTTCGGTAAAATTACTGATGGTTACGAGCATTTTAAGGAGCTAGTTGACGATCCACCACAAAACCTTAAGTTTACCGGAATTATTGACCGGGCAAAATTGGTCGACTATCTGAATATCGCTGACTTGTTTGTTTTACCGTCCTATGATGAGTTATTCCCCATGTCGGTACTAGAAGCCTTTAGCTGTGGTACACCGGTGCTATTGCGTGATTTGGACCTCTATCAGGCAATTATTGATGGCTATTACATGAGTGGTCATGATTTTGCCGAGATGAATGCTCAATTGCAGCGTGCGGCTAGCGATCAGTCTGTGCTTAATAAGTATAGTAAGTTATCAAATTTAGCTAGCCAAAAGTATTCTGAAGATCATTTAGCTCAAATTTGGAATGAATTTTATCATGAACAATACGACTTGGGTAAAAAGTTGGGACAGATTCGCTAATGAATAAAAAACACTTATGGGGGATCCTAATTGTTTTACTTATCAGCGGCGGTGTTTTATTTGTCGATTTAAAGGAGACACCCGTTGCTCAGCTTTGGGCAGCCGCCCAGAATATTAACCTTTTGGGGCTAGTTGCAGTATTTGGCTTAATGCTTCTGTCATACGTTTTTGAAGCCAGTATTTTGGCAGTTTTGGCAAAACGCAAAAACGAGCCGAAACGCTCGAGCTGGTCATTTTTACGGATACCGATAATTCAAGCCTTGTTTAATGCAATTACCCCGATGTCTACTGGCGGTCAGCCATCACAATTAGCGGCAATGGTGCAGATGGGAATCGAAGGCGGTCGGGCGACCTCATTATTATTGATGAAGTTTATCATTTACCAAATCGTGGTTTTTATTGCCTATGTTGTCACGATTATTAGTGGCTTTCACATGGTAGCAACTAAATTTGGCGGATTAGCATTTTTTATTGCCATTGGCTTTTTAATTCATGTCAGTTCTATTGTGTTGCTGCTAGGGGTTTTATTTGCTTATCAGTGGACCAAAAAGACGGCTAATTGGATCTTGAATTTGCTTGCCAAAGTGATTAATCCCAAAAGAGTGGCTATTTGGCGCCAAAATACGATGGCGAAGATTGATACCTTTTATCGTGAAAGCCAGGAATTAAAAAAAGAAAAAAAGAAGCTACTGTTAAGCGCGCTATTCACTGTTTTGCAGTTAATATGCTTTTACTCAATTCCTTACATGGTGCTGGTGACACTCAATGTCCCAGCTGATTGGGTTAGCGTGACACAAATGAATATCATGATTATCATGTTTATGGCAATTATTCCGATTCCTGGTGCGTCTGGTGGGGCTGAATACAGTTTTCAAACGCTGTTTTCAACTTTTATCTCGTCAAATGGCACTCTGATTTTAGGGATGTTCCTATGGCGCTTTGTGACGTACTTCTTTGGAATGATACTGGGTATCTTTGGCTGGATTTTTAAACCGCGGAAGATACCGAGTTCTCCCAAATAATTAATTTTTGCTAAAATCACTTTGTTTAATCAGGCTTTAGCGTAGTATATTAGCATGGTGAGAGGAGAATAGAATGACACGGATCAAGTCTTTTTTGCAATGGCTGACAGAAACCAAGCTAGGCTTTTTCATTACTGTTTTAGTTGCCTTTTGGCTGAAAACATACGCAATTTACTTAACGAAATTTAACTTGGGTGCAGCTGGCGCAATGCAGAACTTTTTGCTCCTGCTTAATCCGCTGCCAGCGGGATTATTATTATTAGGAATCGGGCTCTTTTTTAAGGGACGCAAATCGTATTGGATTATTATTGCGATTGATCTTGTATTAAGTCTGTGGCTGTTTGCCAACATCTTGTACTATCGTGAGTTTTCTAACTTTTTGTCCTTATCAATTATTAAGACTTCAGGTTCAACCGCGGATAATTTAGGTAAAAGTATCGTGGGGATAACCCATGCAACCGACTTTTTAGCCTTACTTGATGTTGCAGTCATTATTGGGCTATTGTGCGGTAAAGTCATTAAGTATGATTTGCGACCGCTTAAACTCAAGTTCAACGTGTTAGTTGAGGTTTTGGCTGTCATGATGATTGGTCTAAATCTGAAAATGGCGCAAAAGGATCGGTCGGGACTATTAACAAGGACGTTTGACAATAACTACATTGTTAAGTATCTGGGAATGAACGAGTATGCTGTTTATGACGGCTTTAAAACTGCCCAAACAAGCGCGCAGATGGCTAAGGCCAATGTTTCCGATCTTGGCTCTGTTCAAAAATATCTGAAGGCTAACTATGTGAAGCCTAATCCGCAATATACTGGTGTAGCTAAGGGCAAAAATGTTCTGGTAATCCATCTTGAGAGCTTCCAACAATTTTTAATTGGTTATAAGTGGAAGGGCAAGGCAGTTACGCCCAACCTGAACAAGCTGTATCATGCTAAAGATACATTGAGTTTTGCGAACTTTTATAACCAAGTTGGTCAGGGAAAGACATCAGACGCGGAAATGATGTTGGAAAATTCACTCTATGGTTTGCAGTCAGGGTCGGCAATGTCGAGTTACGGCACGTCGAACACCTTTGAAAGCGCGCCGGCAATTTTAAACCAACGAGGTGGTTATACGACAGCTGTAATGCATGGCGGCGCGGGTTCGTTTTGGAATCGGAATAATGCCTACAAGCAGTTTGGCTACCAGTATTTTATGCCGCTGTCGTATTATCAGAATAAACCGAAGTATTATATCGGTTACGGGTTAAAGGATAAGATCTTCTTTAACCAGTCGATTAAGTACATTGAGCGTCTGCCGCAGCCGTTTTATTTAAAGATGATTACGGTGACTAACCACTATCCTTATGAGATTGACAAGAAGAACCAGTCGATTGATAAAACGGATACGGGGGATGAAACTGTTGATGGTTATGTGCAGACCGCGCATTATTTGGATCAGGCAATCGGGGAATTGATGCATTGGCTGAAGAAAACCGGGCTTGATAAAAAGACGTTGATTGTAATGTACGGTGACCACTACGGTATTTCTGGGAACCACCATAAGGCTAGTGCTCAATTATTAAAGCAGGATGAGTTCACTGACTTTGACAATTTGAAGTTTCAGCGGGTGCCGTTGATGTTCCATATGAAGGGACTCAAGGGCGGTATTGACAAGACTTATGGCGGCGAGATTGATGTTTTGCCAACCTTGCTTAACTTATTGGGGATTAATGACAGAGGCACGATTCAGTTTGGTCATGACTTGCTTAGTTCACAGGCACCGCAGATTGTGGCGCAGCGTAACGGCGACTTCATCACGCCGCAATATGCTAAAGTTGGCGGGACTTATTATGATACTAAGACGGGCATGAAAATTGTGGATCCTGATAAAAAATTGAAGTTACATTTGATGGCAATTTCAAACCGGGTAACCACACAGTTATCCTTGTCCGATCGGGTAATTGATGGTAATTTGCTGCGCTTTTACAAGCCTAAGTGGTTTAAAAAGGTCAAAGCAAATGATTATGACTATAATAAGGACAAGGCACTGAAGAAGCTGTTTAGTCCTAACAAAACTTCTTTGTGGTACCAAAATCATAAGAAGACGACGCAGAAACAATTTAAGACGGATGCGCCGGAACTTGAAAAATAAATACTCGAAAAAAGCCGTCTTTTATGATAAACTTTGTAAGTAATCGATCTGTATATTGGAGGCAGCGCATTGTACAATTTATTTATGACGCTACTAATTATTGTTTCAATTTTAATTGTTATTGCAACAATGATGCAGCCGCAAAAGCAACAGGATGCATTGAATGCCCTATCAGGCGGCGCAGTTTTTAGTGGCCAAACGAAGAAACGTGGTTTTGAAGCATTTATGGAAAAAGTTACAGCAGTTTTGTTGGTTCTCTTTTTCGCTTTTGCTATTGTGTTAGCTTATTTGTCTTCAAAGTAAGTTTTAGTTCCTCCCGATCAAATGTTGGGGAGGACTTTTTTTATATTTTTTAATAAGGAACGGAGATTAGTGCATGGCACAAAACGAAAAAATTTTAGCTAATGTTTTAGAAATCTTTCGCCATAATCCCAAAAAACAATACCAAGTAGAGCAAATTGACAGGATGCTGCGGCGGGACCGCCTCGGCAGTTTTTCTGATATTGTCAAGGCACTCTCCTTTTTGGAACAAGAAAAGAAAATTATTACTGATGGTAATGGTCATTACCAGTTAGCCGAAGAAAATACCATTGTTGAAGGGTCATTTCGGGCTAATGACAAGGGCTTTGGCTTTGTCAAGCTTGAAGATGAAGAAGCAGATGATATTTTTATTGCTAGTGATTATACCGCGTATGCTGTTGACGGCGACAAGGTGCGCGTTAAGATTACTGCTGGTGGTAATCCTTGGAATGGCAAGGGTCCAGAAGGTCAAGTTCAGGAAATTATTGAACGCAGCCTTGACACGTTAGTTGGTGAATTTCACCCAATAACTGACGCACAAGTTAAGGCTAGCCACTTTTTAGGGTATGTTTTGAGTACCAATAAGAAGCTACATAAGTATCGCGTTTATGTTGGTGAAGATGGCTTGCACCCGCAAATGGGCGATATGGTTAAGGTATCAATTGCCAATTATCCAAGTGAAGACAATCCAGACTCAATGGCTGGTGTCGTAATTGAGATTATTGGTAACAAGAACGATCCTGGCGTTGACATTATGTCAATTGTTTCTGCGCACGATGTTCGCACAGAGTGGCCTCAAGATGCAATGGACCAGGCTAATGCCATTCCTGATCATATTGAGCCAGAGGAATGGAATAACCGCGAGGATATTACCGATCAGCCAGCTGTCACGATTGATGGTGATGATTCCAAGGACTTCGATGATGCGGTAGTTTTATGGAAATTACCTAATGGCAATTATCATTTGGGTGTTCATATTGCCGATGTATCTCATTACATTAAAGAAAAAACACCGTTAGATGAGGAAGCTTTTGCGCGTGGCAATAGTACTTACTTGGTTGACCGCGTAATTCCAATGCTGCCATTCCGGTTGTCAAATGGGATTTGTTCACTTAATGAGGGGCAAGACCGGCTGGTTTTATCTTGTGAAATGGAATTTACCCCAGAAGGTGAGCGGGTAAATTATCGAATTCATTCGTCAGTGATGCGATCACATGGACGTTTAACTTATAACAAGGTTAATCAGGCACTTGATCCTGATAATTCTGATGAATTAGAAGAAAAGTATGTTAAATTGCGGCCAATGCTGCAAGACATGGCGGAATTACATAACGCTTTATATCAGAAGCGTCACCAACGCGGTGCGATTGACTTTGAAGAACCAGAAGCTAAAATTATTGTTGATGAGCAAGGCAAGCCAACTGATATTGTTTTGCACAATCGGGGCACTGCTGAAAAGATGATTGAATCATTCATGCTGGTGGCTAACGAAACAGTAGCTGAAGACTTCTTCAAAAAGCATGTGCCATTTTTGTACCGGGTTCATGAAACTCCTGATGGTGAACGGATTAAGAACTTCTTTGAATTTTGTAGTGCCTTTGGGTTAGATATTAAGGCTGACCCAAATCACATCAAGCCAATTGACTTGCAAAAGGTAGTTGCTAAGACAATGGGAACACCTGAGGAAGCCGTTGTTCAAATGATGATGCTGCGCAGTTTAAAGCAAGCACATTATTCAGAAGAAGCATTAGGTCACTTTGGTTTAGCTGCCAAGTTCTATACCCACTTTACTTCGCCAATCAGACGGTATTCTGACTTGATGGTGCACCGCATGATTCATGCTTACAGTGATCAAGGGACGGGTAAGGAAGTCCAGCAGCATTTTGCTAGTTACTTGCCTGATGTTGCTGAGCAAACTTCAACTCAAGAGCGAGTTTCAATTGACACCGAGCGAGAAGTTAATGACTTGAAGATGACCGAATTTATGGCCGATCAAGTTGGTCAGCATTTTGATGCGGTGGTTTCTTCGGTAACAAGTTTTGGAATGTTTATCCAATTACCAAATACGGTTGAAGGCTTGATTCACATTTCGAATTTGAATGATGATTTTTATAGCTTTAATGAGAAGAGTTTAACCTTGACGGGTCGCGGCACGCATAAGCAATACCGTGTCGGCATGCCAATCAAGGTCACGTTAATTAATGCTAATATTGAGCAGCACCAGTTAGACTTTGAAGTTTATGATCCAAATGCGCCAAAGCACCCACATCATAATCGCGGCAATAACAATCGGCGTCATGGCAGTCGCGGATTCCATAACGATCACGGCCATCGCGGCGGTCATAACGGCAGCAGTCGCAATGGTTTCCGTAAGAACGGCAACCATCCGCATTTTAGTAAGTACAAGCATTAGGACCAAAAGCCGATGAAAGAAAAGAATGAAAATTTAATCGCGCAGAATAAAAAAGCGCATCATGATTATTTCATCAAGGAAACATACGAAGCTGGAATTGCACTGACGGGAACAGAAATTAAGTCCGTGCGCGCGCGGCGGATTAGTTTGCGTGACGGCTACGTGCAGGTAATTAATGGTTCTGCTTTTTTAGAAAATGTGCATATTAGCGAGTATAAGCAGGGTAATCGTTATAATCATGAGCCCTTGCGTAGTCGCCGGTTACTCTTGCATAAAAAGGAACTGACACGATTAGCTAAAGAGCAGGCTGAGCGCGGCGTGACAATTGTTCCGCTTAAAGTATATTTGAAACACGGCTTTGCCAAGATTTTAATTGGTGTTGGTCAGGGTAAAAAGCAGTATGATAAGCGCGAAACTATTAAAAAACGCGATCAAGAACGCGAGCTTCGCCGTCAGTATAAAGCTTAAAAAGCAGTTTGATTGGTTATTACTAATCAAACTGCTTTTTGTATATAACAAAGTTATATTAATAGGCAGTTTGAAGACATTAATCAGATTTTGAGCAAGTCCGATAATTATTCAATTACCAAAAATTTTATTTTGTGACTGTTATTTTTTGGCATAATCATGTATCATTTATTAATATTGTCATTGTATATATTGCTCATAAGTTAGACAATAAGATTGTTAAATTGTTTTAGTTGGATATTGGATTAAGCAATGTTCTAGCGGTGGTATAATAGAGTTAAGCTGTTTGGCTAGAGAAAATAATATTTAATAAACTAAAATGTTAGGATTTGAATTTTAAATGGAATTTAAGGACGTATATAATCATGAACGTGTAACGCGTAAGTTTTCTAACCGAAAGGTTAACGAGAAGCTGCTTGCAAAAATCATTAAAAAAGCTCAACTATCACCGTCATTACTTAATTCACAACCTTGGCGGATATATATGGTAACCGGTGACGCACTGAGTAATTTGAAAAAGGAAGTCATGCAAAAGATCAAGGAAGGCGTTGACCCGCATGAAGATTTTGCCACGATTTTATCGCTTAACTGGGATGCTTACCCAAGTCAAAGTTTGGCAACCGTGGGGGCATCGCAGCCGTATTTTTACAATAATAAGATAGAATTGTTTACACACTCTAATAATACAATGTTTAACGCGCAGGATGTGGCATTCATGACAATTCCGCGGACTTCGCCTGCATGGTCAGTGTTTGATTTGGGTGTTTTTGCTCAAAGTATCATGTTATTGGCACTTAATGAAGGAGTGGCGGTGATGCCAGCGCACTCAATGGTTGCTTATCCAGAATTGGTACGTAAGTATGCAGAGATTCCGGCAAATGAGCTTGTAGGCATGGCCATTGGTTTAGGCTACAAAGATAATGCAGCTGAAGTTAATGATCCTAAATATTATCCGGCAAGGCTGCCATTTGAAAAGATTTATAAATTGGTCAAGTAAGATTACTTTTGATGATTAAAAGTGCGCTATTGATGCTAAAATAAAGGATAGAATTTTTTGACAAAAAGGTGACAAATTTTGAGTATAGCCCAAATAATTACTTACTTAATAGCGACGTTGGTAATTTTTGTCTTTGCGGCGTTTTTTGTCGCTGCAGAGTTTGCATTAGTCCAAACTCGATCAAGTCAGCTGGAAGATATGCTGACAAATAATACCGGCAACCGTCGCAAAGTAAAGCGTGCGTTGCACATGGTTCACAACTTAAATGAATATTTATCAACCACGCAGGTGGGGACAACGCTTGTGGGGGTTGTCTTAGGTTGGTTTTCTGCTGATACATTCGCAACTTTGTTTGCAGACTTGTTAAATTTAGCGCATCTAAATCCTTCACTTGTCCGGTCAATAAGTGCTCTTTTGGGTGTTATCTTACTAACATATTTAGAGGTCGTCATTACGGAAATCGTCCCTAAAAATATCGCGATTGATATGCCGGTTAAAATGCTGCTGAAATTAGCGACACCGCTGCAGGCTTTTCACACCTTGGTTTATCCGTTTGTATGGCTGCTTAATACTAGTTCCAATGGCTTATTAAAGGTTTTAGGTTTTAAACCCGCCGATGAAGAGAATCAGGTTTATTCACAATCAGAAATTATCAAATTATCGCGTAAAGCAGTGCATGGCGGCTCTCTTGATAAAAACGATTTAACATACATGAAACGTGCCTTTGAACTAAACGATAAGGTTGCTAAGGATATTATGACTGACCGGACACGGTTAATTGTGATTGATTCAACTGATACTATTGCTCAGGCGTTAGAAATGTATCTTGAAGAAGGTGCAAGCAGGTTGCCAGTAGTGCGTGACAATAATAAAGACGACATTGTTGGTTATATTTATGCCTTTGATGTGGTGCAGCAAAGCCGTATTGATGCTCATGTGCCAGTAACACGGATTATTCGCACCATGATTACAGTGCCAGAATCAATGCCAATTCAGGATGTTTTGCATTTAATGATTAAGAAGCATACGCCGATTGTCTTGGTTGTTGATGAATATGGTGGTACCAGCGGTATTGTAACCGATAAAGACATTTATGAAGAATTATTCGGTACAGTTAAGGATGAGATTGATGACGTTTCCGATGATTACATCATTAAGGATGCGGAAGGCAATATTCATGTTTCCGGAAAAACTACCTTGTATGATTTTGAGCGTTATTTCAGAACGGATTTAAAGAGTTTTCAAAATAGTGATATTATCACCATTGGTGGTTATATGATGGAACATTATCCAGACTTAAAAAAGGATGAATCAGTTGAGTTTGAAGGATTTTCGTTCACGCTGGATAATATTGAGCAAGGCTTTATGCGTTGGTTTATCGTTAAACGCTTGGCTAAAAAGCCTGCTGTGCATAAAGAAGAATAAAGTTAAACCAATAAAAAAGCGTTACTTTGATTAAGTAACGCTTTTTTATAAAGTTATTTGTTATCGACTAGCTTGATTACTTCAGGCTTTAAAACGCCAATATATTTGATATTACGAAAAGCATTCATGAAGTCCAGACCATAACCAACGACAAATTCATTGCCAACCTTGGAGCCGTAATATTCAATTTCGACATCAGCAGCACGGTTAGCTTCCTTGTTAAGAAGCACGCAGCACTTAACACTCCTAGCACCGCGTTCCTTAAGCATGTCTTTCATGTATTTTAAGGTAAGACCAGTGTCAACAATATCTTCAACGATTAAGACATCGCGATCCTTAACATCAGTAGTTAGGTCAGTAATCAAATCAACCTTGCCTGAAGAAACAAAACCATCGCCATAACTGGAAACGTCCATAAAGTCGATTTCTTCTTCAACGTTCATTTCACGGACCAAATCAGTTAAAAAGAAAATCGCACCTTTGAGTGCCCCAACAATCAGTGGCTTCTTGCCGGCATAATCTTCAGTCAATTGTTTGCCTAGGCGGACACACATTTGGTGAATATCGTCTTCAGTAAATAATTTATGGTCAATAATTCTATTAATATTGTCGTTTTTTGGCATTTATCTACCCTTCACTTCAACTAATTCAAGATTCCTAATAGACTCGATTATATCATTCTTTTGCATAAAAAGTAGCTAGATTTACACTTTTTACGGGGGTTTGCGCGGATTTAATTGCTAATATTTTACTTAAATTAAAAAATCGCTTTTTTATCTGAAAAATAACTTAAATATTTTAATTTTACGTGACTATTTTTGCTACAATATAAGTAAATATTTTTTGTATGAAAGGTTAAGCAAAATGGAAAAAGAACAAGAAATAAAAATGTTAAAAGCTTTTTCGGATGCAAATTCAACTTCAGGATTTGAAGGCGAGTTTGTCAAATTGTTTACCGAAACAGTTAAGGATTTTGCCAATATTAAGGTTGACGGCATGTTAAATGCTTATGCTTCTAAGAAGGAAAATAAGGCAGGTCGCCCCGTTATTCAGCTTGACGCCCACTCAGACTCAGTCGGATTTATCACCCAGGCAGTTAGACCTAACGGCATGATTAAGTTTGTCCCATTAGGCGGCTGGGTTAAGTACAATATTCCAGCATTGCGAGTTCGAATTAAAAATCGTGATGGTGAATATATCCCCGGTGTTGTAGCTACTAAGCCACCGCACTTTATGACGGAAGCTGAACGCAATAATGTGCCTGATGTTGCTGATATGTCAATTGATGTTGGTTCAAGTTCGCGTGAAGAAACATTGAACGATTATAAGATTGATACTGGTTGTCCAATCTTTGTTGACGTTAAGTGTGAATATAACGAAAAGTCGGGCTTGTTCTTTGGCAAGGACTTTGATGACCGCTTTGGTGCCGCAGCCATGGCTGATGTTTTGGAAACATTAGACGGTGAAGAAACGCCATTTAACGTTGTTGCTGCACTGTCAAGCCAAGAAGAAGTAGGCTTGCGCGGAGCTTATGTTACAGCTCGCACTGTTAAGCCAGACCTAGGTATTGTGCTGGAATCTTGTCCAGCTGATGATACCTTCACTCCTGATTGGCTTTCGCAAACTGCCTTAAAGCACGGACCAATGATGCGTGACATGGATACGTCATTCTTGCCTAATCCTAAGTTCCAGCAATACGCTTGTGATGTTGCTGATAAGAATCATATTCCTTATACACGTTCGGTTAGAACTGGCGGCGGCCAAGATGGTGCCGCAATTTATTATGAAAATGGGGCACCAACAATTGTAATTGGTATTCCAGTTCGTTACGAGCACTCACCATATTGCTTTAGTGCTTACCAAGATTTTAAGGCAGCCGTTGAAATGACAGTGGCAATTATTCGTGATTTAACTACTGAAAAATTAGCTAGTTTCAGCCAATTTTAAGTAAATTTAATATTTTGGTTGCAAAAAATTATTAAACGAGTAAAATAATGTTCCAAAGAAATAATTAGGCGACAGAGAGCGCTTGTTTCGGAGGAATTAAATATGGATACAACTAATGAGCACAGTCATGCACTAACTACAGATCAGAAGTGGACCATCGCGTCGACTTCATCGGGATTTATGTTAGAGAACATGGATGTGCTTTTTCTATCGTTTGCGATGAGTTCGATGATTGCTGACCTGCACCTGTCTGGTGGTGCGGCAGGGCTAATTTCATCGATTACTAATTTGGGAATGTTATTTGGCGGAATTGCGTTTGGCATGTTGGGCGATAAGATCGGCCGCGTCAAAACTTTCAGCCATACCGTGATTATTTTTGCGGTGGCGACAGCCTGTATGGCCTTTGCCAATAACATTTATTTGATTTATGCACTCCGTTTCTTGGCCGGAATTGGTGCCGGCGGTGAATATGGTGTTGGGATTGCATTAATTGCCGAAGCTTTTCCGAAAAAAGAAATTGGTAAAATGACCTCAATTGCGGCAGTTGGCGGTCAGGTGGGAGCAATCTTCGCGGCGCTAATCGCGGCGTGGATTATTCCAACTGCTGGCTGGCATATGTTATTTTTAGTTGGTATTGTGCCGGTAGTCTTAACAGTTTTTATTAGAAAACACCTGCATGAAAGTAAGCAATTTTTAACGGCTAAGGCCGAAGAAAAAGGTTCACTATTAACCAATGTTGCCGGCAAGATGTTCGCGACACCGCGGCTTGCTTGGCAGAGTATCGGCTTGATGATTATGATGACGGTGCAAATTGCGGGTTACTTTGGTTTAATGAACTGGCTGCCAACAATTGTACAGAAACAATTAAATTTGAATGTTGCCAATTCAAGTTTATGGATGATTGCAACGATTATGGGAATGAGCATTGGAATGATGACCTTCGGCACAATTTTCGATCATTTTGGTCCACGGCGGGCCTTTGGTATCTTCTTAATTGGCTCGGCAATTATGGTTTATACTTTAAGCTTGGCTACTAACATGATAACCTTGCTTATCATTGGGGCAATTGTCGGCTTCTTCTCTAATGGGATGTTCGGTGGTTATGGTGCGGTAATTAGCCGGCTGTACCCAACGGAGATTCGCTCGAGTGCGAATAATATTATTGTTAATATTGGTCGTGCGATTGGCGGGTTTTCATCAGTTGTGATTGGTATCTTGATGGATCACTACAACTTAACGGTTGTTATGGGTTTCTTATCAAGTTTATACATTATCAGCTTGATAATTATGATTAGCCTGCCTGGATTGAAAAAGCTGGCAAATAATTAGTGAAGTAAAAGAATGGTTTTATAATAATTATCATTGTGGTATACTACCTATAAATAGATTTTAGTCACTAGGGGTGCGCTTAGCTGAGAATTACCCTTGGAACCTGAACAGGACAATGCCTGCGTTAGGGAAGTGTTTGAATAAGCATTTAACTGTACTCCTTCTGACTTAATAGTTAGTTAGGAGTATTTTTATGTTCACAAGATCATCAAAATGGAATGTTAAGTCGGTAATTTTGGTCGCGTTGATTGGAATTATTATGGGGGTAATTTATACCTACGGCTTTAATTGGGCTTACAACATTATTAAAATGGCACTGGTTCCTACAGGCTTTGCCCCAGTAACCGATACGGTCTTTTCGGGTTTATGGCTAATGGCAGCACCGTTAGCAATGTATTTTGTACCAACGGCTGGTTCTGGGACAATTGGCGAAGTGCTAGCTTCGATCGTAGAAATGGCAATTGGCGGTCAATGGGGTCCGATTACTGTTATTTCAGGACTTATTCAAGGTGCAACCAACGAAATTGGCTTTTTCCCAAAGAAGTCACGCTATCAAGCATTTTCTTGGAAGAGTGTTATGATTGGTGCCTTCTTTGCAGGACTAGGGATTTTTATTCCATCATATATTCTTTACGGTTGGGGCAAATTTAACATGACGGTTCAGATTGTAATGTTCATTACCAACATGATTTCGGCACTTGTCTTCGACGGTGTACTGGTTAAATTAATCGCTAACCTGTTTGATCGCACGCTAAAGCCGAAAGTGGCATAGATTGAGGTAAATCATGTTTACAAGATCATCAAAATGGAATGTTAAGTCGGTAATTTTGGTTGCTTTAATTGGTATTCTCATGGGTATTTTTTATACCTATGGCACTAATGACCTGTATAACTTAGTCAAAATGTTATTGCTGCCGACGGGATATGCCCCAGCAACTGACGCCTTTTTTGCCGGTTTGTGGTTAATGGCAGCACCTCTTGCAATGTATTTTGTCCCAACAAAAGGTTCAGGATTAGTAGGAGAGCTGCTTGCTTCAATCGTGGAGATGGCTTGCGGCGGTCAATGGGGCATTACCACTGTAGTCTCGGGACTAATGCAAGGATTGACCAATGAAATTGGCTTTTTCCCGAAAAAGTCCCGTTACCAGAAATTTTCATGGCGAAGTGTTTTAACAGGTTCATTTTTTGCTAGTTTTGGCTTTTTTATTCCGTGTTATCTGATGTATGGCTGGTATAAATTTGCGATTAAGGTGCAAATTGTGATGTTCTTTGTCAGCATCCTTTCGTCAGTTTTATTTGATGGTGTTCTGGTTAAGTTAATTACTAACCTGTTTGATCGCGCATTAAAGCCGAAAGTGGAATAATTTTGAGTAAACAAAAAGGTCGAGGATAATTACCTCGGCCTTTTTAGTTAGCAGCTTCTTTTCTTAAGATTGCATGAACCTTAGTGGTTAGCATGTCGATGGCAACATTATTTTCGCCACCCTCGGGAACAATAATGTCAGCGTAACGCTTAGTTGGTTCAATAAATTGGTGGTACATTGGTTTAACGGTACCCAAGTACTGGTCGATTACGGAGTCAATTGAACGTCCGCGTTCATCAATATCCCGCTCAAGCCGTCTAATGAAGCGAATGTCATCATCGGTATCAACGTAAACTTTGATGTCCATTAAGTCTCGAATTTCTTCATTTGCTAAAACCAAAATTCCTTCAAGAATAATAATATCAGCGGGCTCAATGTGAATAGTTTCAGTGCTTCTGGTATGTTCCTTAAAGTCGTAGACGGGCATTTCAATTGGCTTGTAGTTAAGCAAGTCATTGATTTGGGCTTTAAGCAGCGGAATATCAAAGGCATCAGGATGGTCATAATTGATGTTCATCCGTTCGCTCATTGGAATACCGGTATTATCCTTGTAGTATGAATCTTGCGTCATAATTAGGACGTGTTCATTTTCTTGCATTTGGTCAACAATTTTATGGGCAATCGTTGTTTTACCACTACCCGAACCGCCGGTAATCCCAATTACGACGGGTTTTTCAAGTTTAGACATTCAGACTCTCCTTTTTATCAAATAATATTTTACTGTAGTTTTTGCTGTAATACCACTAAAACAAGCGATATTTTAAGATTTTGGTTAATAATTTTGGTATTAAAAGATAAAATCTGTGCTTGAAAGGGCTTTATAAAATGGGTAACATGAATTAATAGGCAATATAAGTTCACTGTTTGGTAAATGAAGGAGATAAAGTATGTTATTAGGTTCAATTGAAGCTGGCGGGACTAAGTTTGTTTGTGCAGTGGGTAATGAAAATTACCAAGTCAAAGATACGATAACTTTTCCGACAACAACACCGCACGAAACCTTGCAAAAGGCTGCCGCTTATTTTAAACAATTTCCAATAACAGCGATTAGTATCGCTTCCTTTGGTCCAATTGAAATTCGCCAGACAGCAGCTAATTACGGCTATATAACTACAACTCCTAAGAAGGGCTGGCAGAATACGGACTTTGTCGGCTTTATTAAAAAACAAGTTAATGTGCCCATCTTTTTTACAACGGATGTTAATGGCTCCGCATATGGCGAATATGTCATGTCATTATTATCCAATGAAGATATTGATTCTCTGGTGTATTATACAATTGGCACTGGTGTTGGTGGTGGCGCGATTATTGATGGTAAGCTGGTTGGCTCATTAGGGCATCCTGAGATGGGACATGTTTTACTTAAGCGTCATCCAGGGGACTTAAATTTTACGGGTGTATGTCCATATCATCAGGATTGCCTTGAGGGGCTTGTTTCTGGACCGACTTTTGAAGCCCGCTTAGGTAAAGCCGGCAAGGATGTACCATTGACTGATCCTGTCTGGGACATAATGAGCTATTATGTGGCACAAGCTATTTTACAAGTAACTTTAATTTTAAGACCAGATAAGGTTGTTTTTGGCGGCGGCGTGACTAGTGAAGCATTTTTACAAAAAGTACGTCGCGATTTTGCCAAAATGCTAAACGGCTATGTTGAAGTGCCAGACTTAGCTAAGTATATTGTGATGCCAGCAATTGCCGATAATGGGTCAGCGACTGTTGGTAATTTTGCTTTGGCTAAGCGACTTTTAAAAGCTTAGTACTAAATTGCTGATAAAAAGTTTACTTATTATATGAAAGCGCTATAATTAAATATATAATTTACTGTTTATTACATTTAGGAGATTGATAATATGACTGAAGAAAAAAATACAGCTAAAGAAGAAACTCCAGAAGATTCAGAACAAGCAACGTTAATGGCAGCAATGGGCTTAATTGCTAATGGTGGCAATGCTAAGAGTTTAGCATTTGAAGCAATTCGCGCTGCTAAAAAGGGTGATATTGATACTGCTAGAGCTAAGCTAAAGGAAGCTGACGATTCCTTGCTTCAGGCTCATAATTCGCAAACAGATATGTTAACTAAAGAGGCACAGGGTGAGCATACTCAGGTTACTTTGCTAGTTGTTCACTCCCAAGATCATTTGATGAATGCCATTACTTTTAGGGATTTGGCAGGCGAAATGGTAGATTTGTACGAAAAATTATACCAGGCTAACGCATTAGAAAAAGATAGTGAATAATCTTAAATAAAAAAGGTTTCTACATTAATTGTAGAAACCTTTTTGTATGTCTTAAATTATTAATCTAAGTCTTGACCATTTGACTTAATAACTTTTTGATACCAATAGAACGAATCCTTGCGTGACCGCTTCAGAGTTCCCTCGCCGGCATCGTTTTTGTCAACATAGATAAAGCCATAACGTTTGTCCATTTGACCAGTTCCAGCAGATACCAAGTCAATTGGCCCCCAAGGCAGGTAACCCATTAAGTCAACACCATCAAGGGCAACTGCCTTTTCCATTTCTGAAATATGTTTGCGTAAGTAATCAACACGGTAATCATCATGAATTGAACCATCTGCTTCAACCTTATCATAGGCTCCAAGACCATTTTCTACAATAAACAATGGCAAATGATAGCGGTCAGTCAAGTGATTGAGAGCAATCCGTAAACCTTCTGGGTCAATTTCCCAGCCCCAGTCGCTGCGTTCAAGTGTTGGGTTAACGTCAACAGCTTGTGCCAAATTACTTAATTCATCAGGCTTAACCTTCTTAGCAGAGACTGTTGTTGTCTGGTAATAACTAAAACCGATATAGTCAACAGTGCCTTCTTTTAGAACGACACGGTCTTCATCTGTAATATCAGGACGATAGCCATGACGCTCAATGTAGGCTTCAACTTCTTTAGGATATTCACCAAAGGCATGAACATCTGAGAACCAGTTGCGACGTTGTTCAAATTTATCAGCTAGTAAAACATCGTCAGAAGATGGTGTTAATGGTCTAACTGGTGAGTAATTAATCATGCAGCCAATTTGGAAGCTAGGGTTGATTTTGTGACCAACATTGACTGCCAAAGCTGAAGCAACTAATTCATAATGAGCTGCTTGGAACATGGCAGCTTCTTTTTCTTGATCCGTCATTCCTTTTTTGAATAGAATGCCCGAATTAGTAGCCATTGAGAAGTCATTGCCGAAGTCAGATTGGTTATCAATTTCGTTAAAAGTCATCCAATACTTAACTTTATTTTGGTAACGTTTGAAGCAGACCGTGGCAAAGTGCAAGAAGAAATCAATTACTTTTCGATTAGTGAAGCCATTATACTTCTTGGCTAAATGAAATGGCATTTCAAAGTGGGACAAAGTAACGACAGGTTCAACGCCGTATTTATGGCAAGTGTCAAATAATTTATCATAAAATTCTAGTCCGGCTTCGTTTGGTTCTGACTCATCACCGTTAGGAAAGATTCGTGTCCAAGCAATTGAGGTTCTGAAGGCTTTAAAGCCCATTTCAGCCATTAATTTAATGTCTTCATCGTAATGGTGGTAAAAGTCAATTGCACTATGGTTGGGATAATTTTTACCAGGGATAATGCCATCGGTTATTTCTCTGGGCTTAGTAGCAGAACCAACAGTCATGACATCAGCCATCGATACACCTTTATTGTCTTCGTCCCAAGCACCTTCTAATTGATGAGCGGCAACGGCACCACCCCATAAAAAGTCATCTGGCATTTTTGCTGAATACATAAAAAACCTCACTTATTAAAATCTATTAGTATTGATAACGTTTACAACAAGCATTTTATAACAATATATTTTTATCGCAAGTTAAATATCAAAGATGAATAAAAAATTAAGATTTATTTGCGCTTTTTATGGAAGCGCTTTATAATGTATTGCATAGAACAAAATCTATAGGATACATTTTAGGAGGATATATTATGGCAGAACAAACAATTATGCTGAATTGTGCGGCAGGAATGAGTACATCATTGTTGGTGACTAAGATGCAGGAAGCTGCAAAAAAGCAGAACATTGATGTGAAAATTTTTGCGTGTCCAGCTTCAGAAGCACCACAACATTTGGATCAAGAAGGCATTGATTGTGTACTGTTAGGGCCACAAGTTCGCTATATGGAAGATGATATGAAGGATAAGGCTAAAGGTAAGGGCAAAGATGGTGCTGATATTCCTGTTGCCGTAATTGATATGCAAGCGTATGGCATGATGAATGGCGAAAAGGTCCTTAAACAAGCTGAGGATTTAATTAACGGTTAGGGGTATTAAGTAGATGGTAGATGAAAAGGATGAAATAGCTCGTAAAAAATATGAAGATAATCTGAAATATCTTTATTTTAGTCGTTATCTAATGTTAAGGTATTCGGTCTCGGCATACTTATTTACAAACATATTTTGGTTGATATTTTCATTACCATATAAAAGAATAACTGGAATTATTGCTGCTGCGATAATGACAATTTTTTCAGCGGCAGCAGCTATTGAGCAGCTAAGTAAAATGCACAATCGCGACTTAGATGTACCAATAACTCGAATTTATTTTTGGATTCAAATTGTCGTAAATATTTTGTTGATTATTTTGTTACAGTTTCCAATAGGAACGTATTTTTTCCCATTTGTTTCAGATCAAAGCAGTAAAGTATTGATTTTAACGATTTTATTGGTTGGAATTGTTCTTGCTGGTTGTTGTGAGGTACGAATTAAAAATATTATTAATGGAAAAGATCGCTATACCAAAGTAATTGCAACGTTTAAAAAGAGTCACTAAAGCTAGATAAAGGCTTTACTGTTAGGGGAGGAACGTTATGGCTGAAGAAGAAAAGATACCGATGAAAGATCGAATATCTAAATTAATTGGTAAGTTTGCGGCTACTAGATTTGTACGAGCAATCATGGATGCTGGTTACAGTGTGATTTCATTTACTATTGTTGGAGCATTTTTCTTAATTTTGACAGTTTTACCAGATGTAGTTAGAAATCCTGGATTTACCAGTTTCTATAATAGTACGATTGGTCGGTTTGATAATTTATATCAAGCTGTTTATAATGCCACGATGGGTATTTTGGCATTGGTCTTTTCTGGGACTTTTGCATACTCATATACTAAAATATATCGTGATGAAGAGCACATTAATTTAGTTCCAGTCAATGGGTTAATGATGTTCTTAATGGCATTCTTTATTACCGTACCGGAATTAATATGGAAGAATGGTACAGTTCAGTTTGTGACTATGTTTACTAAAGATAAGATGCTAGCAGGTGGTTACCAAGCTTCACAAACTGCAGGTATTTATCGGATTGGTGCCGTTGGTATCTTTATTGGTTTGGTAATTGCATGGTTAACAGTTCAAATTTATCGTTATACAATTAAGCATAATTGGCGAATTAAAATGCCAGCATCAGTACCAGCTGGGGTATCGAACTCTTTTAGTGCCTTAATTCCTACAGCTTGTGTATCAATTATCGTTGCTGCAATTAATATGGCATTGGTATTAATGGGAACAGATTTATTTAAGGTTCTGTTTGTTCCATTTTCGTTTATTAGTAATATTGCTGATAGTTGGTGGGGTATCCTAGTTATCATGTTCTTGATTCACTTCTTATGGTGGTTTGGGATTCATGGTGCAACAATTATCAGTTCATTCTATACTCCAATTGTATTGGCTAACTTGCAAGCTAACCAACACGGAGGTGCTTACCATGTATTTGCTGGTGAGTTTACCAATGCGTTTGTTACGATTGGTGGTTCTGGTGCAACTTTGGGTGTTGCCATTTGGCTAGTTTTGCGGGCTCGTTCGGCACAGTTAAAAGAAATTGGTAAGGTAGAGATTGTTCCAGCAATCTTTAACATTAATGAACCATTGATTTTTGGTTTACCAGTAGTTTACAATGCTAACTTAATGATTCCATTTATCTTAGCACCAATGGCTTCGAGTTTAGTTGCCTATTTAGGAATTGCCACTCACATGGTACCGAAAATTATTGCGCAACAACCATGGCCATCACCAGTTGGTTTAGGCGGACTGGTTGCAACGGGAAGTTGGCAAGGTGGAGTTTTGTCAATTATTTGTGCAATTGTTGCATTTGTAATTTGGTATCCATTTATCAAGCATTACGATAATGTCTTATTGAAGCAAGAAAAAGAAGCTGCTGCACAAGAAAATGCTTAGAAGTTAGTGTGTAGATTAAGCTAGTGTATAAGTATTAATATGAACAGGGCTTTATAGTAAATAAACTCTATGGAAATAATGAAACGATGATAGATGTTTCAATTATCGTTGCTGCCTTTAATGAAGAGAAGTATTTAGCACGTTGCTTACATTCTTTGGCTTGTCAGACCTTTACGGGTAAGTATGAAGTAATAGTTGTTGATGATGGCAGCACAGGTTGTACTGCTGATATTATTCAAAAGTTTAAGAATGAATATCCAGAGATATTTACTTCAATAAAACAAAAAAATCTTGGTCAAGGAATTGCAAGAAACAATGGCATTAGTATTGCTAAATGAAGTAGCAATTATTAATCTTGCTGACCTGGATAAAAAGGTTTTGTTTTCAAGATATTAATATTCATATTTAATTAAAGCAATCAGTTTTATAAAACTGATTGTTTTTTTAATACACTTTTTCACAAACAAGTTTTAAGTAATTCAACTCACTTTTTGTTATGATAAAAATGTAACCAAGAGTGTTTGAATAGGAGGAATTTTATTATGAAATATCCTAAGACAAAAGAAGTTTTAAATCAATTAGTAGCAGATTTGACGCAAATGCACATGATTGTGCACCAACACCATTGGTACATGCGCGGTGAGCGTTTTTTGAAGTTGCACCCATATCTTGATAAAGTGATGGATGAATTGGCTAATCAACAAGATTTAGTCGCAGAGCGATTAATTACCTTGGATGGCTCACCAGTTTCAACACTTAGCGACATTGCGAAGATGACTAACATCAAGGATGAAGAGCCAAACTGGAATGAAACAATTGATGAGCGTTATGGCAAGATTATTGCTGGTTATCGTCAATTAGAGCAAGACTACCAAAAGGGTCTGGAAGTCAGCGATGAAGAAGGCGACTATTCAACTAATGATATGTTCACCACTTGTCACACAGAAGTTGAAAAGCGTATTTGGATGATGTCTGCAGAGATTAATCAGGCACCAGGAATTGATCCAGAATAAAAATTGATTAGTAAGAGTAGTTTAAATGAACTACTCTTTTTTATTGTGATTACTGATAGAAAATTTTGCTATAATAAGGTTAATTGATGAGTTGGCAATGATTGAATAGTGGGAAAGTAAGACGATGGATAAAGAAGAACAGGATAAATTAAAGCAAAAAGCTGGAATTAAAGCTGCTAGCCTGGTTCAGCCAGGAATGAAATTAGGAATTGGTACTGGTTCAACCGTAGCCTTTTTGATTGATGCTTTAGGTAAACGCAAACAAGAAGAAGGTCTAGAATTAGCAGCCATTGCCACTACTTCCAGTAGAAGCAAGAAGCAGATGGAGAGTTGGGGCTTTAAAGTTAACCAGCTCGCCGAGATTGACCAGCTTGATTTAACAATTGATGGCGCGGATCGCTTTGCGACTAACTTTGATGGCATTAAAGGCGGTGGTGGCGCGTTAACTTTAGAAAAAAACGTTGCCGTTAATTCAAAAAAAGTAATGTGGATTGTTGATGAATCGAAGGTTGTAGACCACTTGAGTGGTTTTGCACTGCCTGTGGAAGTTCTGCCAATTTCATGTGAACAAACTTTTCGTCGTTTTGAAGCAGAAGGGTTAAAGCCCAAGTGGCGCATGGCTGCTGGCAAACGTTTTGTTACCCATTATGGTAATTACATTATTGATTTAGACCTTGACCGCATTCCTGTACCACATGGCTTGGCTGATTATCTCGACCACACTGTGGGGGTTGTGGAACATGGCTTATTTCTTGATATGTGTGATGAAGTTATTATTGCACATCGCGATGGCGAGATTGAAGATCGTAAAAAATAAAATTAGCGATGAATTGTTGATAAATTGGTTATTGGCAATTCATTTTTTCTTTTAAAAGGAGCAACTAGGGCTAAGTTTTGGTATGATTGACGTATAAACTTTTTAAAAGAGGAAATTTAATGACAAGAAAACCTTTGATTATCAGTACAGACCCCGGAATTGATGATGCAGTGGCAATTACCATTGCCTTATTTGCTAAAGAATTAGACGTCAAGTTAATTGCGGCAACGTGGGGTAATGTAACTCTGGACAAGACCTTACAGAATGCCTTAAAATTAGAAGCTTTTTTGCAAACTAAGGTACCAGTTGTCGCTGGTGCAATAAGGCCATTGCTGCGGGCAGCAATTGATGCTTCAAGTGTTCATGGTAAGTCTGGTATGGCTGGCTATGATTTTCCTGAAGCTGACGAGACATTATTGGTTCCGGGTTTAGCTGCCGAAGCGATCCATGAAGTAGTTGCTAAGAGCGAGACCAAGGTAACTTTGATGCAGATTGGTCCAGCAACAGATTTTGCCTTGTACTTCAGACAATATCCTGATGACCTTGCTAGAATTGAAGAATTAGTAATTATGGGTGGCGCGATTGGTCGTGGCAATTGGGGTCCATATAGTGAATATAATGTTGCTGGTGACCCTGAAGCTGCTCAGATTGTCTTTGACAGCGGCGTGCCAATCAAGGTGGCACCACTTGAGTTAGGTCATCAAGCATTTATAACCCAAGAAACGCTGCAGAAGATTAAAGCTTTGGGCAAGACTGGTGATATGTTGTACCATATTTTAACCAATCTGCATGATGAAACAGAAACTGATGGGCGGGAGATTTATGATGCTTTGGCTGCAGGGATGTTGTTAAATCCTAAGATGTACACCTTTAAGCCAGCTTATATTGTGGTTGATACCAAGAGCCCACATGCTTATGGTGCTTCAATCATGGACTTTAATGACTTCTTTGGTAAACCAGCTAATGCCCAAGTTGGCGTTAAGATAGATCAAGACGTATTTTCCGATTGGATTATTCAGGCAATTAAGCAAGCAAATTAGTGAGGCAGTAAATGGCAGACTTTGTTTATCGGACCGTGATGCACGATATTAAGCAGAATATTTTAAATAATAAATATGATGGGATGAGATTGCCTGATGAGCGCAGCTTGGCCGAGCACTATCAAGTTAGCCGTTCGTCAATGAAGCGGGCAATGGAATTATTGTCGCAACAAGGAATTGTCTTTAAAAAACGCGGCAGTGGCACGTTTATTAACCCACTTTATTTAAAAAATCAATCCTTATTTCGTTATGAGGGTTCTAATCTAGGCTTGACTGATAGTTTAAAAGTCCCTGGCAAACAGCAAAAAATTAAGCTGCTTGATTTTCACGTTGTTAAAGCTCCTGAAAGTATTGCGCAAGATTTGTTTTTGAATAAAAATGATTTTGTTTATGAATTTCGGCGGTTGCGGTTAATGGATGAGCAGCCGTTTCTTATTGAAACGGGTTATCTGCCAATCAAAATTGTGCCGGAATTAAAGCCGCAGCATTTACAGAGTTCACTGTTTAATTATTTGGAAGATACCCAGAACAAGGTTGTTACTAAGGCCTTTCTGAATATTACTGTTGACCCATCAAGTGCTGACGATCAAGAGCAGATGCAGCTCAAGGCAACAGAACCAGTTGGGGTAATGGAAGGGATTTTCTTCTTGGATGATGGAACCCCATTCGAGTTTTCAACAATGCGGGTTCATTATCAATACATGCGTTTTAATACGTTTGTTAATTTGAATAAATAACAAAAGAGCAAGCTTGAGCTTGCTCTTTTTGCTAGGATACATTTTATTTAAAGAAGAAAATTATCGTTTAGCTAACTTTTTGGTTAGTTATTTCCCTTCTTTAAAACTGAAATAATTTGCGTTGTTGGCGCAAAGTTTTGCTTAATCTCGTCAGGTAATGGCTCATCAGTGATAAGCACATCAATCTGACTAAGAGGAACAGCCATGTAAGGCGCAATTTTCGGATTGTTAAACTTATGCTTTTCGGCGACAACGATAATTCTTTTTGCCCGTGAAGTTGCTACTTTGATTAGTTCGGCATCGTTAATTTTAGGTAGGTAAATACCATCGCTTTTTACATTTGCCGTACCAACGAAGGCATTGTTGAAACTAATTCCTTTAAGTAAGTCAAGTGCGTGAACAGAGTAATTAAATCGGTGTTCTTTGTTAACTATCCCGCCTAAAAGTAAAATTTCGGGAAATTCTGACCGCATTAGTTCAAGCGAGTTATCAATTGAATTAGTAACAATTTGTAAATTAGTACCGCTGATTAGCTGACACAATTTTTTAAGGATCGTTGACGGTCCAATAAAATCACATTGCTTAGTATGGATAAAATGTTGTGCCATTTGCGCCATTTGGGTTTTAATTGGCGAGTCAATCTGGTTGCGGGTTAAAAACGGCAGCCCCTCATCGTCAGTATTTCTAATTAATCCGCCATGGACGCGAATTGCTTGGCCTGTAGCGACCAATCGAATTACGTCACGTCTAGCTGTATCAAACGAAATATTAAAGTGCTTGGCTAAATCGCGGGTAATCAGATGGTTTTGCCTAACAAGCATTTGTCTAATTTCATGTAATCGTTGCTCCTGTGTCATTCTGCTTCCTCCAAAAATAAATTTATCATCTTTAGAGATTATTATAAATATTTTAATTAATAAGTCAGAATTTTTATCAGCATTTATCGGTATTTGGGCAATTAAATACTGATAAATACCAATAATGAACTAGATAAAGCTTGATGCAGCAACTATTAAGTATTTTAAATGCTGATTTTTAAATTGGGACGAACCAATTTTTTAAATGGTTGAACTTTTAGAAAAACTTGCTATAATATAGTGTGTAAAGAGAAATTAAGTAAGTAATTGCTAAAGGAGAAAGATAATGGCAGTTGATTACGATTCACAAGAATATTTAAAGAGCGTCGATGCTGACTGGCGCGCAGCTAACTATCTATCTGTTGGACAGCTTTTCTTAATGAGCAATCCACTATTAAAGCATGACTTAAAAGCCAGTGATGTTAAGCCTAAGCCGATTGGCCACTGGGGCACAATTTCACCACAAAACTTCATTTATGCTCATTTAAATCGGGTAATTAAGAAGTACAACTTGGACATGTTCTATATCGAAGGTTCAGGGCACGGTGGTCAAGTAATGGTTTCTAATGCCTACCTTGACGGCTCATATACTGAACGCTTCCCTGACATCAAGCAGGATGAAGAAGGTATGGCTAAGTTATTCAAGCGCTTCAGTTTTCCGGGTGGCTCAGCTTCACACGCTGCTCCTGAAACACCGGGTTCATTGCACGAAGGCGGCGAGTTAGGTTATTCTCTCTCACATGGTACAGGTGCGATTTTGGATAATCCTGACGTAATTGCGGCCGTTGAAATTGGTGATGGGGAATCAGAAACTGGTCCACTAGCAACTAGCTGGTTCAGCGATAAGTTTATCAACCCAATTAAAGATGGTGCCGTCTTACCAATCTTACAAATTAATGGCTTCAAGATTTCCAATCCAACCATTGTTTCGCGCATGACTGATGAAGAGTTGACCAAGTACTTTGAAGGCATGGGCTGGCACCCATACATTATTTCTGCTTATAATGGCGGCGAATTTGATGGTTATAAGGATCATATGCAAGTTCACCAAGAAATGGCGAAGTTAATGGATACTGTGATCGAAGAAATCAAGGCAATCCAGAAGCATGCCCGTGAAAATAATGATGCAACTTTGCCACATTGGCCAATGATCATCTTTAGAGTACCTAAGGGCTGGACTGGTCCTAAGTTTGACCTTGATGGTAATCCAATTGAGAACTCATTTAGAGCCCACCAAATTCCAATTCCGGTTGAACAAGACGATATGGAACACAAAGACATGCTGGTTGATTGGCTTAAGAGTTACAAACCAGAAGAATTGTTTGATGAAAATGGTGCCCCAACTGAAATCGTTAAGCAGAATATGGTTCATGGTGACCAAAGAATGGCAATGAATCCAATTACCAACGGTGGTAAAGATCCTAAGCGTTTGGCTTTGCCTGACTATCGTAAGTATGCATTGAAGTTTGACAAGCCAGGTTCAGTTGAAGCTCAAGATATGGCTGAATGGGCAAAATATTTGAGTGAAGTTGCTGACCTGAACCCTAATACGTTCCGCGGCTTTGGTCCAGATGAAACTAAATCCAACAGAATGTTCAAGCTGCTTGATGACCAAAAGCGACAATGGGGTGAGCAAATTCATGAGCCTAATGATGAAAACTTGGCACCAAGTGGTCGGATTATTGACTCACAGTTGTCAGAACACCAAGATGAAGGTTGGCTTGAAGGTTATGTTCTAACTGGTCGTCACGGTTTCTTTGCTACTTATGAAGCCTTTGGTCGCGTGGTTGACTCAATGTTGACTCAGCACATGAAGTGGTTGCGTAAGGCTAAGGAACAATATTGGCGTCATGATTACCCATCGTTAAACTTTGTTGCTACTTCTACTGTGTTCCAACAAGATCACAATGGTTATACCCACCAAGACCCAGGTATTTTGACTCATATGTACGAAAAGAACCGGCCAGATTTAATTCATGAATATCTGCCATCAGATACTAACTCACTGTTGGCAATTTCGCAAAAGGCCTTTACTGACCGTGAATGTATCAATATTTTGGTTACTTCTAAGCAGCCACGACCACAATGGTTCTCAATTGATGAAGCGACTAAGATTGCCCAACATGGTTTGTCATACATTGACTGGGCTTCAACTGACCAAAATGCTAAGCCAGATGTTGTCTTTGCTTCGACTGAAACTGAACCGACAATGGAATCGTTAGCAGCGATTGACATCTTGCACAAGGAATTTCCAGATTTGAAGATGCGCTACATTAACATCATTGATATTATGAAGTTGATGAACACCAAGGATAATCCAGAGGCAATTTCTGATGAAGAATTTGACCGCTTATTCCCAAGCGATGTGCCCGTTATCTTTGCATGGCACGGCTTTAAAGCCATGATGCAATCAATCTGGTTTGGTCGCAAACGTGACAATATTCATATTCACTGCTACGAAGAAGAAGGCGACATTACCACGCCATTTGATATGCGGGTAGTCAACGAACTTGATCGGTTCCACTTAGCTAAGGATGCTGTCTTGAGCGTACCACGGCTGGCTGATAAGAGTGCTGGCTTTGTAGCTAAGATGGACAAGTTGCTTGCTAAACATCACCAATATATTCGTGATAATGGTGAGGATATGCCGGAAGTTACCGAATGGCAATGGACTGGTTTAAATTAAGTCTAACTAATCAAATATCCCTCTAAATAGAGAAGAACCTAGTTTCAATTGAAACTAGGTTCTTTTTTGATAAAAATAGTGATTTTGCATGATCTGCTAACGAGTTTGGTAAAATTTTTTACCAAACAAAAATAACCGCTAAGCGTTCGCATCGCAACGGTTATTCTGTGAAATAATTAATGTTATGCCACCGCTAATAAGCGATGATTCTGAGTGCTGGCGATCCTATTGATAGTAGGATTGCTTTTTATTATTCACGGATATTATAGTATGAGATTAGCATCGTGAACAAGAGATGCCTTTTGCAATTAATATTAATTTTTAACTGGTTTTTCTTGTTAAAATAAATGAAATTATTTATAATTAACTTAATCATAAGGGAGTAACAGCAATTACTTGCGATAAGCCCAACAGCCGAAAGCAAAACTTTCTGGACTTATCTTAATTAGTGAGACTTGTGTGCAGTATGCATATAAGTCTCTTTTTTATTAGGAGGTAAAAATGGCCCAAGATTATTACAGACAGGCGGTTCAAGAGGTAGCTCGTGAATTAGGTACTTCACTGAGCGAAGGATTAACCGCAAGTCAAGTTAAACAGCGCCGTGAGCAATATGGTGCTAACAGTTTAGCTGGGAAGAAGAAGATTAGCTTGTGGCAACGCTTTTTGGCCCAATTTAAAGATTTTATGATTATTGTCTTGATTATTGCTGCGTTATTATCGGGATTTGTTGCCCAAGAGTGGACTGATGCGGCAATAATTATGATTGTTGTCTTATTGAACGCAATTTTGGGCGTTTTTCAAGAAGCACGTTCAGAAGAAGCGATTAATGCGTTGAAAAAAATGGCGACGCCCAGCGCGCATGTTAGGCGTAATGGTCAAGTTGTAGAAATTCCCAGTACTGATTTGGTGCCAGGAGACGTTGTTTTATTAGAGGCTGGTGATGTCGTTCCAGCCGATTTGCGCCTAACAAGCGTCAACAGCTTAAAGGTTGAGGAATCGGCATTAACGGGTGAATCTGTCCCGGTTGATAAGCAAGACATACCGCTAGAAAAAGCGCAGGTTGCTCTGGCTGACCAAGACGACATGGCCTTTGCAAATACCAATGTTACTTATGGCCGTGCCGAAGGGATAGTTACCCAAACAGGAATGCACACTGAAGTTGGGAAAATTGCGACGCTGCTTAATAATACCGATGAAACTGATACGCCGTTGAAGCAAAATCTGAATCAGCTGGGAAAAACGCTGACGATTATGATTTTAGTAATCTGTGCGATTGTGTTTGCCGTTGGCTTTTTTACCAAACAAGGCACGGAGCCGACTGACAAATTAGCGATTGATATGTTTCTAGTAGCTGTATCGTTAGCCGTAGCGGCAATTCCGGAAGGACTGCCAGCAATTGTTACCATTATTTTGGCATTGGGCACGCAAGTAATGGCTAAGCACAAGTCAATTGTGCGCAAATTGCCTGCTGTGGAAACGCTAGGGGCAACTGACGTTATTTGTTCTGATAAAACAGGAACACTGACGCAGAATAAAATGACAGTTGAGCGGGTTTATTATGATGGTCAAGTTCATCAGGCTGCACAAGTAATCACTGCAAAAAATCCGGCTCTATTGGCAATGCTGCTAGCAAATGACACACGAATTAGCGACAAGCAGCTTTTGGGTGACCCAACAGAAACGGCTCTGGTTCAGTATGCATTCAACCAAAAAATTAATGTCCAAGAATTGTTGGCACAACATCAACGTGTGCAGGAAGTGCCGTTTGACTCTGAACGTAAGTTGATGAGTACCGTTAATCAAGCTGGCGATCATTTTTTGGTGGCGGTTAAGGGGGCACCTGACCAATTATTAAACCGGGTCACTAAAATTGAAAAAAATGGGCAAGTTATTCCAATTACTGCAGCCCAAAAGCAAGAAATTTTAGCAGCTAATCAAACTATGGCCGAACAAGCTTTGCGTGTACTAGCTTTGGCATATAAAGTTGTTGAGCAGCCGTATGGTGAGCCAACAACTGATAATGTTGAGCAAGACCTTATCTTTGCTGGGTTGGTTGGGATGATTGACCCAGAAAGACCTGAAGCAAAGGCGGCGATTGCGGAAGCCAAGCAGGCTGGCATACGAACGGTAATGATTACTGGTGATTTTCAAGTAACGGCACAAGCAATTGCTCAGCGGCTGGGAATTATTGAACCGGGGCAAGACCAGCAAGTGGTTACGGGCGCTCAACTTGATGAACTAAGTGATGACTACTTGCAAGAGCATGTTGGTGATTATAGCGTTTATGCGCGTGTTTCACCGGAGCACAAGGTGCGGATTGTTAAGGCATGGCAGGCACAAGGCAAGATTGTGGCAATGACTGGTGACGGTGTGAATGACGCGCCGAGTTTGAAACAAGCTGACATTGGGATTGGCATGGGGATTACGGGAACCGAAGTTTCTAAGGGTGCCAGCGATATGATCTTGGCTGATGATAACTTTGCCACGATTGTTGAAGCGGTTAAGCAGGGCCGAAAAGTTTTCAGTAATATTCAGAAGGCGATTCTATACCTGATGAGCTGTAATGTTGGTGAAGTGTTAACCGTCTTTATGATGACAATGCTTGGCTGGGATATTTTAGCACCTGTGCAATTATTGTGGATTAATTTGGTAACAGACACGTTGCCGGCAATTGCATTGGGACTTGAACCCGTAGAAAAAGGCATTATGAATCGGCGCCCGCGGGGTAAGAAATCCACGTTCTTCAGCGGCGGGGTAGCCAGTTCAATTGTTTACCAAGGTATTTTGGAAGGCATATTAGTGCTGGTGACTTACCAGTTGGGACTTAATTTTGGTCCGCACCTTGCTAATAGCACCCTGCAGCATGAGGATGCATTAACCATGGCCTTTTTGACTTTAGGATTAATTCAGCTGTTCCATGCATTTAATTCCAAATACATTCACCAGTCAATCTTCACGAAGCGGACATTTGCTAATAAGTGGTTTAACTGGGCAATCCTAGTTTCTGCATTAGTGATGGTGGCAGTAGAATTGCCGTTCATGACGAAATTCTTTGACGTAACAGAATTGAACGGCGTGCAGTGGTTAATCGTTTTGTTAGCTGGTATCTGCATGATTGTAATTGTGGAAGTTGTTAAATTCTTTGAAAGAAAATTGGGCGCGAAGTAAGTTTTAATAAAAATAAAATCCCTCTTGCAGAAATTATTTCTGTAAGGGGGATTTATTTGTTAGTGCAAGTTTTATACCACCACTAACTTTGCGATTTTTGCTAAATATTCCGCGTCAACTTCGTCAAAAGTCGCGAAATCATTGCTGTCTAGGTCAAGAACTGCAATTAATTGGTCATTTTTAACCATTGGGACGACAATTTCAGAATTAGTTGCGGCATCACAGGCAATGTGACCTGCGAATTGATGAACGTCTGGGACAATTTGCGTTTGCCGAGTTGCGGCAGCGGTGCCGCAAACACCCTTGCCCAAATTGATGTGCATGCAGGCAACGGGTCCTTGGAATGGTCCTAAAATCAATTCACCATCTTGATAGCGGTAAAAGCCGGCGTAACTGACATTAGGCAGACTGCTAAACAATAGCGCGCTAATATTACTCATGTTGGCAATTAGGTCATGTTCACCAGCAAGTAAGCTGCTGGCCTGCTTGAGCAGCAGTTGATAATTCTCGTGTTTATTCATTTAATTCTCCTCATTAAAATTAGTGTAAACTAGTTTATTAAATTTGAAAACGATAACAAGCTTACAAGACTAATCTTATTTTGTTATTCTAGATAAGTCGTCTAAAAATTAGGGACGAAATAGGAGGAGTTTTGATGAAAAAAATGGACGCAATTGTCAAGGTGAAAAAACCTTGGCTTGTAATGGCAGGGATGTTAATCGGCACCTTTGTGGGGATGCTGTCAGAGACATCGCTGAACATTGCATTGCCCCAATTAATGAAAATTTTTGGCGTTAGCAGTTCACAAATTCAATTTTTAGTAACAGGCTACATGTTAATTATTGGGATTATCTTGCCATTCTCAAGTTTATTAACTAAATGGTTTAGCACACGGAAAATTGTCATTACGGGATTATTGGCCTTTATTATTGGGTCAGTTATTTCAGCTATGGCACCTAATTTTGCTATTTTATTGACTGGTCGGATGATTCAGGGAATTGGCACGGGATTAATCTTACCGATTACCTTTACGGTTGTGATGTTGATTTTTCCACCATATAAGCTGGGGACAGCAATGGGTGTCTGCAGCTTGGTTATTATGCTGGCACCGGCAATTGGTCCAACTTTAACGGGGATTATCTTGGGTAAGTTATCGTGGAGCTATGTTTTCTGGCTATTTGTACCATTCTTGGTTATTGCACTAATTTTAGCTATTTTTGGTTTAAAAAATGTCGGTCAAATTACTAAGCCACGCGTTGATTTCTTGTCAGTAATTGAATCAGTAGTTGGCTTTTCAAGTTTAGTTATGTCAGTTAGTTTGGCAAGTGGCTTAGGCTGGAGTTCACCTGTTGTCTTAGGTTTACTTGTTCTTGGTTTAATTGTTTTGTTCTTTTATGGTAAGCGTCAATTGCATTTAACCGAACCAGTATTGAATTTACATGTGTTTAATAAACGGGCCTTTACTTTAGGTGCCTTAAGTGTAATGGTCGACTTTGCTATTATTTTGTCGGCAATGTACTTATTGCCGCAATATCTGCAAAACGGGTTATCACTGCCAGTTGCGATTACTGGTTTAATCATGCTGCCGGGGGGAATTATTAATGCCGTTGTTTCAGCTTTTGCTGGGAGAATGTATGATTCACTTGGGGCAAAACTTCCGGCAGTAGTTGGTTTTATCTTGGCTATTGTTGGAATAGTGATGTTATTAATGTCTAACAGTCATTCCAGTTTAGCTTACATTGTGGCGGCCCACATCATCTTGATGGTTGGCTGTCCGTTGGCAATGTCACCAGCACAAACTTACGCTCTGAATTCTCTGCAGGGGCAAGAATCGGCTGATGGCAGCACGATTTTGAATACCATGCAACAGATTATTGGTGCCTTAGCAACAGCTTTGGCAACCAGCTTGCTCGGGTTAGGACAGGCAGCTTATCAAGGTGCTGATAGTGCCGCTCAGTTTACTAATGGCGTCCACTATGGTTTGTTCTTTACCCTTGCATTAGCTGTTGTCGGTGTCTTATTGGCAGTTAACTTTGGTGCAAGAACGCCAAGTCATGATCTTGATGTTTAAAAAATAATACTACTTAATAACTTTTATCTTTTAGTTTGAGATAAAAGTTATTTTTTACAAACAAATTTAAAATTATATTAATTATTTAATATTTAACTTAAAAAAGGGCTTAATTTTCCTAAAAAATTAATTGGTATAGTAAAATAGATTTAGTTATATATTAAATTTTATTGCAATGATAATGAAAGAGGCGGTAATAATGTCGATGATAGAATTCCATGATGTGCAAAAGTTTTATGGCCATTTTCATGCACTGCACGACATTAATTTGAAGATTGATCAGGGGGAAACGGTTGTCTTAATTGGACCTTCTGGCTCAGGTAAGAGTACCTTGGTAAGAACTGTCAATGGCCTTGAATCAATTCAAAAAGGGCAATTGATTGTTAACAATCATGACCTGTCTGATCCCAAAACTGACTTAAATATTTTGCGGCGGGACGTCGGCATGGTTTTCCAACATTTTAATTTATATAAGAATAAAGATGTGTTGGAAAATATCATGCTGGCACCACGCATTGTCAGTCACATGCCGGAAAAAGAAAATAAAGAGCAGGCAATGCATTTATTAGAGATGGTTGGACTGGAGAAGTGGGCACATAACATGCCGTCACAGATTTCCGGTGGTCAAAAGCAGCGGGTGGCAATTGCCAGAACGCTAGCCATGCGACCGAAATTGATCTTGTATGATGAACCAACTTCTGCACTTGACCCCGAAATGATTGATGATGTTTTGCAGGTTATCAAGAAGGTTACAACTGATAGCGGCATGACTTCGCTAATCGTCACGCACGAGATGGGCTTTGCTAAAGAGGTTGCCAACCGAGTAATCTTCATGGATCAAGGTAGAATTGTTGAAGATGATGCTAGTGAAAGTTTCTTTAAACGGCCTAAGACGGAAAGAGCACAGCAATTTTTGAGTAAGATTATTTCGCATTAAGGAGGGAGCAATCATGAAAAAGAGATTTTGGTTGGTTTCTCTATTAGCTAGTTTGCTCTTATTAACCGGTTGTGGTCGCAGTTTAAGTGACCAGTCAGTTTTGGATAATGTTAAGCGTACCAATACAATTAGCTGGGGCGTTAAGGGCGATGTTAAGCTGTTTGGTCTGATTGACGTTAAAGATGGTCAACCCAAGGGCTTCGATGTCGATATGGCTAAGGCAATCACGCGGCATATTTTAGGACCAACAGGTAAAGCTGAGTTTACGACGACCACCTCACAATCACGGGTGCCATTATTGAAGAACGGTAACGTTGACGCGGTGATTGCAACCATGTCGATTACGCCAGAACGGGAAAAGGTAATTTCTTTTTCTAAATCTTACTTTGACGCGGGGCAATCGCTATTAGTGCCAAAGAATTCGTCAATCCATAGTGTCAAGGACCTTAACGGCAAGACAGTTATTGGCGTAGTTGGTGCCAATTCAGTAGCTAACATTAAGAAGGTTGCCCCAAAGGCCCGCGTAATTGAATTGCAGGATTATGCCCAAGCAATGAACGCACTTAAGTCTCACCAAGGTGATGCCTTGACAACTGATAACGGGATTTTGTTTGGCTTAGCAGTGCAGAATCCGGGCTACCAGGTTCGCGGCGGCACGTTTACGGTCGAACCGTATGGTGTTGCCGTTAACAAGGGTCAGACTGGATTTACTAAAGCTGTTGACAAGGCGGTTTTGGAAATGCAGCACGATGGTGAATACAACCGCTTGATTAAAAAATGGTTTGGTAATGTACCAGGATTTAAGTATAAGGAGTTGTATCGCAAATGATTAATATTTTTTCTCATTTTAGTAGTCAACTGCTAGTTGGTCTAGGTTGGACCGTGTTGTCGAGCGTGATTGCCTTATTCTTCAGTTTAATTATTGGTACGATCTTCGCAATTATGGAAATTGTACCGAATAAAGTTTTGCGGACAATTGGTCGTGCTTATGTCGAGATCTTTCGTAACATTCCCTTGTTAGTAATTACGATGTTCTTTTACCTTGTAATTCCAATGTATGTTGTTAAGATTAACGGCTTTACTGCTGGTACAATTGGTTTAAGTCTGTATACTTCCGCCTTTATAGCCGAAACGGTTCGCTCGGGTATTCAGTCGGTGGCTGGCGGTCAGATGGAAGGTGCCCGTTCAACGGGAATGACCTACTGGCAAGCAATGCGGTATATTATTTTGCCGCAAGCCTTTAAGATTGTTATTCCGCCGCTTGGCAACCAGTTTGTCAATTTAGTAAAGAATTCGTCGGTCCTAGCCTTTGTAGCTGGTTTTGATCTTATGTATCAAGCCAACTCGATTGCTTCGACAACATTTGATACGATTAATAGTTATCTAGTAGTCGGCGTTTTATACCTGATTATTACACTGCCGCTTAGTTATTACATGCAGCATTTAGAGAAGAAATTGGCTTAGGGGGTGCAGAAAAATGCAAAATTGGATTAATGCTCTTTCGTGGCTCAATGTACGCTTTTTGCTGATGGGACTCTGGGTGACGATTTATATTTCAGTAATTTCGGTGATTTTGAGTTTTATTTTGGGTTCAATCTTGGGGATTATTCGCTATTCTAAGATTAAATTTGTTTCCAAAATTGTTGGTTTCATTATTGATATTATCCGAAATGTGCCTCTGCTATTGATTATTTTCTTCACTTACTTTGGTTTGCCGAACTTTGGTCTGCGTCCCGAAACAATTCCGGCGGCGATTATTGCGATGACTGTTTTTGAGTCGACAATGATTGCGGAAATCGTGCGATCAGGTATCCAGTCGGTTGACCCTGGTCAAATGGAAGGTGCTCGTTCAACCGGAATGAGCTTCGTGCAGGCATTATGGCACGTTGTGTTGCCGCAGGCATATAAGAATATGATTCCGACAATTATTAGTCAGTTTGTTTCCTTAATTAAGGATACTTCTCTTGCAACAATTATTGTCGTGCCGGAATTGATGCAGCACGCGCAGGTTATTTATGGGCAAAATGCCAACTATATTTTGCCGATGTTTGCGGCTTTAGCGGTGCTTTACTTTATCGTCTGCTTCACGCTGTCAGTGATTGGTAATCAGATTGGTAAGAGGTTATCGTAATTGCCCTAAACTATAAATTTTTAAAAAATAACGTGAAAAAGCTTGAGTTTGCTCAAGCTTTTTTTGTAGGCTAAAGAGAGATTATTTAGGAAAGATTGATTATGAAAAGTTTTTTGTTTCGGCTTTACCTGCAAGTGATGAAGCTATGGGCACGGCTTACACGCATAAATAACAAAAAGATTGTCGTGCTCAACGGGGCAGGTCGTTCAGGTTCTAATGGTTATCTGTTTGCCAAATATGTAAAAAAGCACCATCCAGATTACACGGTCACACTAGTTGAGCCATGGCCGTCTTCACATTTATCTTTTGCAACTTGGCGAGAAATTGGCGCGGCTAAATTTGTTTTGACGACGCATCAGCCCTTTAAAATTCGCAAGAGTCAGGTTAATGTGCAATTTTGGCACGGGATCCCTTTAAAACGGATGGGCATTATGGCTAACAATACTAGGGCTAGGGATAACAAGCGCAATCAGAAATTGTGGCGCAAAACCGCGGATATTGTTTGTTCGAGTTCAGATTTATATGAAAGCTTGATGAGTGCCTGCATTGGAGTTAGTGCTAACCAATACCGTCAACTTGGTTTTCCGCGGCTTGATGCCTTACAGCATCCAGTAGTCAGTCAAAAGCAATTGCTGCATGACCTGTTTGGGGTAGTTGATGACCACACCCAAGTTGGGATTTACATGCCAACTTTTCGCTATGAATTAGATGATGAAAATGTCCTTGAGCAGATTAAGGCAGGGAATTTTTTGACCTTAGCTGATTTTGATGCGGCGACCTTAAATGCGGCGCTTAAAGAGCAGCACCAATATTTAATTGTGAAACTGCACCCTTATGAAATGAAGCTGTTTGACCATTTAAGCAGTCAATTCTCTAATATCGCCTTTTTAAATAATGATTATTTGGCTCAAAACGATTATGATTTATATGAACTGCTTGGCGCGACAGATTTTTTGCTAACTGATTTTTCGTCAATTTATTTTGATTATCTGAATTTGGATAAGCCAGAGATTTTTATTACTAATTATCTCAAAGAGTATGAGCAAACGCGGGGTCTACTTATGGGACCGTATGAAGAAGTTGTCCCAGGGCAGTGCGTTAACCAGCAAGCTGAATTGATTGAGGCGCTGGAACAATTGGCACGTGGTAAGGACGATTATCAACCAAAGCGGCAATATTGGCGTTGTTTGACTAATCAAGCACCCGTTCAATCAGCTTGCGAGCAAATTTTTGCTTTCATGACCCAAAATTATTAGAGGAAAAATTGTGAAAAAAACATTTTTAAATATTTTGTATAATGCGGTTTACCAAATTTTCCTTGTCTTGGTGCCGTTAATTACGGTGCCTTATTTGTCGCGAATTTTGGGACCAAAAACCTATGGCATTTACAGTAATGTGAATAATATCATGCAATTTTTGATGATTTTTTGTACATTATCAATTTCGTACATTGGCATGCGGACAATTGCGCAAGTGCGTGCCTTTGGGACTAAACAGGACTTAACCGATGCCTTTTGGGGGTTATGGTACTTTCAGGCATCAGCAAGTGTCGTGACCATTGTTTTGGTAGTTGCTGCTGCCAGTTTATTCCATATTAAGTATTGGAATTATCTGCTATTGATGCTGCCGTATTTGATTTCGGCGCAAGTGGATATTTCGTGGTTTTTTCAAGGGTTAGCGGCATTTGGTCGGGTCGTTTTGAAAAACACGGCGGTTAAATTGGTATCAGTAGTCTTAATTTTACTTTGGGTCAAAAGTCCTGGTGACTTGTGGAAATATATGCTGATTATGTCGGTGTCTACAATGCTGGGGTCGTTTGTCTTTTGGTTTGATATTCACCGTTTTGTTGGTGGACCAGTCAAGCATTTTTATAAGTACCAAACGACAATTAAGGCCATTATTACCTTATTAATTCCGCAGATTGCTACGCAAATTTATACTTCATTAGATAAACCAATTTTGGGGATTTTCAAAAATTCAACTCAAGTAGCGTTTTATGATAATTCACAGCGAATTTCAAATATGGTTTTAGGGGTAATTACCAGTATTTCGTTGGTAATTATGCCCAAAATGGCGAGTGAAGGTAAAGATGAGCAGCGTCTTGTCTTGAAAAAGTCGCTTGAAGCCACAGTTTGGCTGGGTACCATGTTCGCGGTGATTATCATGGCTAATACGCGAGAATTTGTACCATTCTTTTTTGGCGCAAAGTTTACGCCAATGGTGCCACTGATGTTCTTCTTCACGTTAACAATTGTCATGATCCCCACAGGTGGGGTCTTTGCCAATCAGTTTGCCTTGGCTAACCACCGCGATCGTGATTATGCCTTGCCGGTAATTGTTGGGGCGATTTTAGAAGTTGTCTTGAGCTTCTTTTTGGACCAATTTTATGGCGCAACTGGCGCGATGGTCGCAATTTTAATCACCGAATTTGTCGTTTTGATTTTACGGTTATGGATTGTCCGCGATGGCTATGATTTTAAATATTCTTTCAAAGAAATTCCGAAGTATTTTATAATTGCGGCGATTGTTTTGGCAGTAGGGATGTTAATGCCGCAGCTGGTGTCGTCGGCTTTTTTAAATATGACAATTAAGTCAATTATCATGCTAGTGCTCTACATGGCATTAATGTTTATGATGCGGCTTGATTTTAATCAGGATATTGTGCAGTTAATTAAAAATTTTCTCAAACGAGGTTAAAGATGATTCCTAAAATTATTCACTATGTATGGGTTGGCGGCAATCCGAAGCCCAAGAATATTCAGCGGTGTATGCGGACCTGGCAAAGGCATTTGCAGGGCTATCAGATTATTGAATGGAACGAGCAGAATTTTGATATTCATGAAAATAAGTACGTTGAGCAGGCTTACAGGGCCAAAAAATGGGCCTTTGTTTCCGACTATATTCGTGCAAAAGCCGTTTACGAAATGGGGGGCATTTATTTAGATACTGATGTGCTGGTATTAGATGATTTGACCTCATTATTAAGTAATCGTGCCTTTGTGGGGTTTGAAAATCAGGACAATCCGTTTACGGCGGTTTTTGGTGCTGAACCCAAGCATCCGTTGTTAAAAGACATGCTGGCATATTATGATGACCGCGACTTTACTTTTGATAGTCAAGATCAAATGGCTGGTGTTAATACGGTATCAGTTGCCGATATTTTAAAAGAAAAGTATGGTGCAATTGCCAATAATCAAGAGCAAGTTTTGCAAACGGGCATTCATGTTTATCCTGATGGTATTCTGTGCAATCCATCAGCTAATAGTAAGACGATCCATGTCTTCACGGGAACTTGGATGGAAGGAGCCAAGCCATTCAAGCGCAAACTGGTAACGGCGCTAAAGGTTCGAATTAAAACTAAGCATGAAGCAGCATTGTATGCGCGTTGTTTTAGGTAGTAATGACTGAAGCAGAATTACAAAAGCTGGTTGAAGCAATTGCTGTGAAGTATTTTAATCAGCCTTTTAGGCATCAAGTTAAAATTAATTACCGCATGACTACTACGGGTGGACGTTACCGGTTAAAAGACCATCAAATTGAAATTAATGCGCACTTTTTAATCCCGCAATATCGTCACGAGTTAATTGGGATTATCAAGCATGAGTTAACGCACTATTTTTTGCACCTGTCTGGTCGCGGCTATCGTCATCGCGATCAAGACTTTAAACAGCTGCTAAATCAGGTTGGTGGTTCACGCTTTGCGCCGGATATTGGTCTAAGCAAAAAACAGCAGCGTAAGTATCTGTATTCTTGCCAAAAATGTGGTCAAGAATATCGCCGTGTTCGCCAGATTAACGTACGCCGATATAGCTGCGGTAAGTGCGGCGGCAAGTTAAAGCTGGTAAAAAAGTTAGTGCATTAAAATTGGTTACGCAGTGGCTTTTTTTATTTGACAGATTGTTAGGCACCAAACTATAATTTAAAGTAAAAATATTAGGTGCCTAACTAATTTGTTAAAGGATATTAATTATGGGTGTAACAAATAAAAACTTAATGAAACAATTGGTCTTTATCATGCGAGCTAGTCGCTATTTTATGTACCAAAATAAGCAGCCGTTTTCTGGACAAAAAAGAGTTCTGGCAGTTTTAAATTTAGAAGACGGTTTGACACAAAACTATTTGGCGGAAGTTCTGGCGCTTAAGCCTGGGTCATTAGCAGAACTGCTAAAAAAGCTGGAAATTAAAGGTGAGATTAAGCGTGAAACCGATTCTGATGACCGCAGAGTTAAGCGGGTATATTTGACTGCTGCTGGTAAACAGCAGGCTGCTAACTTAAATGAGCAATATCAAGAAGATACCGAAACTGACTTTTTTGCTGGGTTAACAGCTGAGGAGCAAGCTGAATTTAGTAATTATTTAGAAAAAATTGCGGCGGGCTGGGATGATTCTTTCAAAAAACAAGCACAACAGTTTGTTGATCCAACGACTAAGATGAAAGAGATGACTAAGTGGCGCACGCAAATGCGCGAGCATAATTATTCACCAAAAGAGCGGGATGAGTTTTGGCGCAAAATGCACGATTGTCACCGGCGCTGCCATGATTTTGAGTATGATAACAATCATTATAAACATGAATATGACCGTAATTTTTGGCGTAATTTTTGGCATAACGAAGATAATGAAATATAATTAAAAACAATGATTAAAAGTTTTTCAGTTAGTGAAAAACTTTTTGTTTAGTTCAAGAGAAAGTCGGTAACCAAATGGCGTTGAGATCACGCAAAAAAGAAACACAACAGGTTAAGCTGAGAGACTTTTTTCAGCTGCTAAAGGAATTAGAACTGAAAAAATCATTGTTTATTTTAGGTCTTATTTTTAGTTTGATTACTAGCGGCGCTAATTTACTATTGCCGCTGCTAACCAAGCAATTGGTGGATACAAGCAGTTTGACAAAGTTTAATGTACAGATGTTGTTGATTTTAATAGTGATTTTCGCATTGCAAGTGATCTTGGGAACCATTGGTGGCTATATTTTGCGTTATTTTGGTGAGAGTGCCGTGAAAAATTTACGCGAAAAATTATGGACCCACTTGTTGCGCCTACCGGTTTCCTATTTTGATGTTAATAAGGCTGGGGAAAGCAGCTCACGGCTAGTTAATGATACGGGAATTATTAAGGACTTGATTACTTCACAGTTTCCTAATTTTATTACTGGTGCGATTCAACTACTGTTTTCCATTATTATTTTATTCATCATGGATTGGCGCATGGCGGCATTAATGTTTACTAGTGTGCCGATAGTGGTTATCATTTTGGTTCCCATTGGGCGAATTATGGCCCGTCTTGGTCGCCAAATACAGGCGGCGACAGCCGATTTTAATGGTGATGTTAGTGAGAAGTTATCGGAGGTTCGCCTGATTAAGGCAAGTAATGGGGAACAGTTTGAAGAACAGCGCGGTAAAAATTTTATTGGTCGGATCTTTGCGATTGGGATTAAAGATGCTCGAGTAGAAGCAATTTTGCAGCCCATTATGACCACGGTAATGATGACTGTTTTTGCGGGCATTTTAGCCTATGGGATTGTGCGCCTTAGTCAAGGAACTTTAACTTCGGGAACTTTGATAGCCTTCATTCTTTATCTATTTAATGTGATTGCGCCAGTTGCCAGCTTTGCGACCTTCTTCTCACAGTTGCAAAAGGCGATGGGCTCAACTGAACGTATTCAGGAAATTTTGCAGCTGCAGCCAGAAAAAGGGCTGACGCACCAGCAACTTAATGTTGAGGGCAAGACCTTAGTTGCTCAAGATTTGCAGTTTAGTTATGCTTCAGAAGAGCCAGTGCTGCAGTCGATTTCGTTTACGGCTGAGCCGAATACTGTCGTCGCCTTTGCTGGTCCCAGTGGCGCCGGTAAGTCAACGATCTTTTCTTTACTTGAGCGGTTTTATCAACCTGATAGTGGGCGAATTACGGTTGACGGGCAAGACATTGCCGAGATTGACTTGCATAATTGGCGCGCCCAGATAGGCTATGTTTCACAAAATAGCGCTATTTTTTCAGGAACAATTCGCGAGAATTTGCAATATGGCTTAGAAAAAGACTTGAGCGATGAAGCTTTATGGCATGGCTTATCTTTGGCGTATGCCGACCAATTTGTTAAAGAATTTCCGCGCCAATTAGAAACCGAAATCGGTGAACGGGGAATTAAATTATCGGGTGGTCAAAAGCAGCGCTTAGCAATTGCGCGCGCTTTTCTGCGGGATCCGAAAATTTTAATGCTTGATGAAGCTACCGCCAGTCTTGATTCAGAATCAGAAGGTAAGGTTCAACAGGCACTTGACCAGTTAATGGTTGGCAGAACTACGCTGGTTATTGCCCACCGATTGGCGACAATCGTTGGCGCTGACCAGATTTACTTTATTGAACACGGTCAAGTTACTGGTCACGGCACGCATAGTGAGTTGATGGCAACTCATAAGTTGTATGCGCGTTATGTTCAGGAACAAATGGTTGACTAGTTTTTTAAAAAAGACACAGAAAACTCTTGTACAAAAGATAATTTTGCGTTATAGTATTCTTTGTGTCGCGGGCATGGCGGAATGGCAGACGCGCAAGACTAAGGATCTTGTGATCGTTTTTAGATCGTGGAAGTTCGAGTCTTCTTGCCCGCACTAAGTAATGGAGCTACGGCTCCATTTTTTGTTTTAGAGAGTTATTCTGGATAGAGTAGCTCTTTTTATTTTAAAAATTAATTACATTGCAAAATTTACGACCAAGACAGGTTATACTTAGGGTACTAATATTTTAAGTAAGGGAAATTTTATGGCAAGACGACGTAAACACAAGGCACAATCTAGTTGGCAGATCATTTTACGGGCATTTATTATTCTATTTTTGTTAATTATTGCCTTCGCTGCTTTTCGGTACTACCGCAGGCAGGCAATTCAATCAGAACAGATTAGGCAGGAACAATTGGCCCGTGAAGAAGCACGAGCAAAAGTTATCAGACAGCATAAGGCATTTATTAAAAAAATCGGGCCGATTGCTAAGGAAGTTGATAAGTCTTATGACCTATTGCCAAGTATTACGATTGCCCAAGCCTGTCTTGAAAGTGACTACGGCCAAAGCAGTTTATCGCAAAAATATAATAACTTGTTTGGTGTTAAGGGCACTAATCCTAATACTTCAGCAATTTTAACAACTAAAGAATATGTTAAGGGCGAATGGATTGTTGTTAAGGCACGCTTTCAAATTTATGATTCCTATGAAGCGTCAATTAGGGCACATGCGGAACTTTTCCAAAAAGGTACCAGTTGGAATAATAAACAATATCGTCATGTCTTAGCAGCTAAAGACTACCATAAGCAGGCTCAAGCTCTGGTACAAGACGGTTACGCTACCGACCCTGATTACGCGGATAAGCTGATTAACTTAATCAAGCAGTACAATCTTGATCAATATGATAATTAAAAGGCGGGGACTTCCAGTTTTGGCCTTTATTTTTGGTACAATAAAATAGTTATGAAAAAATTTTTGTGAAGGGAATTAGAATGAGCGAAGAATCAATTTTAGCAGGATTAAATCCGCAGCAGGAAAAGGCCGTTAAGATTACCGAAGGTCCGCTGCTGGTTGTTGCTGGTGCAGGCTCCGGCAAGACCTCGGTGTTAACCAGACGGATTGCTTATCTAGTTGAGGTTAAAGGTGTATTGCCGTGGAATATTTTGGCAATTACTTTTACTAATAAGGCTGCCAAGGAGATGCGCGAGCGTGAACAAAAATTATTGGGTCCAAGCGCCAATGATATTTGGATGTCAACGTTCCATGCTCTATGTGTGCGCATTTTACGCCGCGATGCCGATAAAATTGGTTACAGCCATAACTTTTCTATTGCTGACTCATCCGAACAGTTAACCTTAGTTAAGCACCTTGAAAAAGAACTGAACATTAACCCTAAAATGTATGAACCACGGGGAATTTTGTCGGCAATTTCAAATGCTAAGAATGACTTGTTAACGCCGCAGGCTTACAAGGCAAGTGCAAGTTCGCCCTTTGAAAAAATGGCTGCTAAGGTTTATGCAGAATACCAGCGCCGGCTTAAACACGATCAAATTATGGACTTTGACGATTTAATCATGCAGACATTGGTGCTGTTTAAACAAGATCCGACCGTACTGCATTACTACCAAAACAAATTCCGTTATCTACTTGTTGATGAATATCAGGACACTAACCAGGCACAATACGAGTTATGCCATGAATTAGCAGCGCAATACCAGAATATTTGTGTGGTTGGGGATGCTGACCAGTCAATTTATGGTTGGCGTGGTGCTAATATGGAAAACATCATGAACTTTGAGCATGATTACCAGGACGCTGGTGTGCAGACCGTTAAGCTGGAACAGAATTACCGTTCGACTGGTCATATTTTGTCCGCCGCAAATGCCGTAATTAAAAATAACCGCAACCGCAAAGCAAAGAACTTGTGGACTGATCAAGGTGAAGGCGCCAAGATTACTTATTATAAGGCTCAAAGTGGTGATGATGAGGCGCACTTCATCATTAGTAAAATTCAAGAAGAGGTTAAAGCAAAACATCGTTCTTACCATGATTTTGCTGTTTTATACCGGACAAACGCGCAGTCGCGAACAGTCGAAGAATCGTTTGTGAAGTCTAATGTGCCATATCAGATTGTTGGTGGGCATAAATTTTATGACCGCAAAGAAATCATGGATATTATGGCCTATTTAAAATTAGTGGCTAACCCAAGTGATGCCATGAGTTTTAATCGGATTGTCAATACACCTAAACGTGGGATTGGTGCGGTAACAATTGATAAGTTCATGGCACTTGCCCAAGAGAACAACTTGTCATTACTTGAGACGTTCGACCATTTGGGAATGTCGGGAATTTCGACTAGGGCTGCGGTTAAATTGAGTGACTTTGGCGCTAAATTGTGTGATGCCATTAAGTTTGCCCAAGACCATAGTGTAACTGGCTTAACCGAAAAGATTTTGCAGGACTTTGGCTATACGGCAGCGCTTAAGAATGAACATACGATTGAAGCAGAAACACGCTTAGAAAACTTAGATGAATTTTTGTCGGTTACTAAGCGCTTTGATGAACAGTATGAGACCGAAAGCGATGATAACAACCCGCTAAGTGATTTCTTGGCAGAAGTTTCTTTACTGAGTGACCAAGATGATTTGGCTAATAATGACGACCAAGTTACCTTAATGACGCTGCATGCGGCTAAAGGACTAGAGTTTCCAGTTGTTTTTTTGGTGGGGATGGAAGATGGCTTGTTCCCATTATCGCGGGCACTATTAGAAGACGATCAATTAGAAGAAGAACGGCGTTTAGCGTATGTCGGCATTACCCGGGCACGGCAAGAGCTGTTTTTGACTAATGCTTATTCACGTATGATGTTTGGCCGGATGCAGAATAATCCGCCGTCAAGGTTTTTGGAAGAAATTGACGCTAAAGATCTTCAAGTTGAAAATCCTAACGCTGGTAATACAATTGCCAGCGGCTTTCAAGCACAGACGCCGCCGTTTGCCAAAGCAGGCGAACGTGCTCGCGCACAGGTTTATACACCTAAGGTTAAGCCGGCAGGTGCTGTTGGTGCCGAGAAGAAGGGCTGGAATGTTGGCGATCAAGTTGAACACAAGGCTTGGGGTCGCGGTGTCGTGACTAAGGTCAATGGCACAGGTGAGGATATGGAACTTGATATTGCCTTCAATGGTAAGGGAATTAAGCGGCTTTTAGCGGCATTCGCCCCAATTAAAAAGGTATAATTAAATTAAAAGTTAAAGAATTAATCAGGAGGAAGAAAATGGCAGATTTAACTCTTGATGAGGCCAAAAAAGAGGTTGCGGGACTAAGGGCAGAACTTAATAAATGGGCAGAAGCCTATTATTCTAAGGATGCACCTGAAGTCGAAGATAATGTTTATGACCAAAAATACCAGCGGCTAGTTGAACTTGAAAAGCAGTTTCCCCAATTAGTAACGCCGGATTCAATTACGCAAAAAGTTGGTGGACAGATTGATTCTGAGTTCACCAAAGTGGATCATGAAATTCCAATGTTGTCGATGGGGGATGTCTTCTCTAAAAAAGAACTGCAGGAGTTTGATGATCGGGTACAAAAGCTAGTGGGGCATCCAGTCGCTTACAATGTTGAGTTAAAGATTGATGGCTTGTCGATTGATCTTGAATATACAGATGGCAAGTTGGTACGAGCTTCAACGCGTGGTAACGGCCGAGTTGGTGAAGACGTGACGGCTAATGCTCGTTATATTGCTGACATACCACAAGTTTTACCAGAAAAAATCACGACAGAAGTGCGTGGTGAATGTTACATGGGTAAAGAGGCCTTTGCTAAATTAAACGCTGAACGTGATGAAAAAGGTGAGGCGGCCTTCGCCAATCCCCGCAATGCGGCTGCTGGTTCCTTGCGGCAATTAAACGCTAAGGTAACTAAAGAACGAAATTTAAGTACTTTTATCTATACTTGGGTGAATCCGCCGCAAGAAATTACTAGTCAGCATCAAGCGATTAGTGAAATGGCAAGGCTGGGCTTTCATACTAACGATACGGGTCGTAAGTTAGCCAAGATGGCTGATGTTTTTGCCTTTATTGACGAATACACGGCTAAGCGTGACACACTTTCATACGGCATTGACGGGATTGTCTTGAAGGTTGATAACCTAAGCCTGCAGCAAAATATGGGTAACACGGTCAAGGTTCCGCGTTGGGAAATTGCTTATAAGTTCCCACCAGAAGAACAGGAAACTGTGGTACATGAGATTAAATGGACAGTCGGTCGAACCGGCGTGGTAACGCCAACGGCAATCATGGATCCCGTGCAGTTAGCAGGAACGACCGTGTCACATGCGGTTTTGCATAATGCCGACTTGTTAAAGGAAAAGGATGTACGCATTGGCGACACGGTCTTGCTGCACAAGGCCGGTGATATTATTCCGGAAATTTCACAAGTTGTTTTGACTAAGCGCCCTAAGGACTCACAGCCGTATCCGATTCCGACAACCTGTCCATCTTGCGGGCAAAAGCTAATTCACTTAGAAGGTGAAGTTGCTTTGCGCTGCGTTAATCCATCATGCCCAGCCCAGATTGAAGAAGGAATTACGCATTTTGCGTCACGACCAGCGATGAATATTGATGGTTTGGGACCAAAAATTGTGCGTCAATTAATCACTAACAATTTGGTCCATAATGTTGCCGATCTTTATCGGCTAGACGCGGACGATTTGGCAAAACTGGATCATTTTAAGGAAAAGTCCATTAATAATTTATTGACAGCGATTGCTAATTCGAAGCAAAATTCGGTTGAATTACTGCTCACGGGACTTGGAATTGACCATGTTGGTGCCAAGGCCGCGCGCTTAATTGCCCAAAAGTTTAAAAATATGACAAAGATTATGTCAGCTAGCGTGCAAGATGTTGCCGCAATCGCTACAATAGGCATGACGATTGCGGAATCACTGACGACTTATTTTGCGCAACCTGAAGTTGCCGAGCTGATTGCGGAACTAGCAAGACGCGGGGTTAATATGAATTACTTGGGAGTAACTGCGGAAGAAACTGCTGAAATTCCCGATAATTACTTTAAGGATAAAAAAGTCGTGTTAACTGGTTCACTTGCCCACTTTACACGTAGTGAATTTACTAAGAAGCTACAGGCATTAGGTGCCAAGGTAACTGGTTCAGTTTCGAGTAAGACAGACTATGTAATTTATGGCAAAGATGCTGGCTCCAAGTTTGCTAAGGCGCAGCAGCTTGGGGTTCCAGTTTTAACGGAAGAAGAAGCAATTGCCCAAATCAAATGAAGGAATAACTAAATTGAAAAAATATGTGCACATTTTAGCGCTTTTGGGAGCAGCATTAACCTTAACGGCTTGTGGTAATTTAAAAAATTCAGACTTGGCCAATAATGCTAAAACTTCGTCTAACTCTAAGGCTAAGACTTATCAGACAACTGATACGGGTAGAAATGGCTATACAGTTTTGTTAAAGGACGGGCATTATATCACTAGTCCGATTTCTGGATTAACAGCAACTGACAATGACAATTCTGTTGATACGCGTGAACTTGAGCGCGGGTTAGTCCAAATCTCAAAAGACGTCTATTCTACTAATTCCAATGTCTTTCAGGAAGGTCAATATATTAGTGCGGCGATGGCTAATGATTGGCTGGGGCGCAAGTCTAAGGCAAATCCGTTGGGGCTTAACCCAGAAGAAGGTACCAAGAAGAACTACAATCCATATTATTTAGAAGAAATCTTAGAGCAGGATTATTTGGCAGGGTCAGGTTCCAATTATCACATTAACGGAATGAGTATTGGTTTAGCGATGAATTCGGTTGATTATTATCAAAAAACTAAAGATGGCGCTGAATATCAGGATACAATTTCCCGTTCTGAGCAAAAAGCTGCGGGGCAAAAGGCAGCTGAACAAATTATTGCTCGCCTGCGTCAACGTAAGGCACTTAAGAATGTTCCGATTACTGTTGGTCTTTTTTCCAAGTCAGCCAAAGACTCATTAGTTGGTGGAACTTACTTTTTGAGCGGGACAGCGGCTGCTAATAGTAGTAAAATAACTAAATGGAAATCTATTTCCGCGCAAACGGAAGTGTTGCCGACTGTTGGCAATAAAAAAGCAATTAATAGTAGTGATGCCTCGAGTTTCAATAGTTTTAAGGCATCAATTCAAGATTATTTTCCAAATATCAGTGGTGTAACAGCCACTTTGCGCTATGAAAATGGTAAGTTAAGTCAAGAAAATATTTCAATTACCACTCAATTTTACGGTTACGAGCAGGTGCAGAGTTTTACACGGCTGGTTTTATCAACAGCCAAAAAGTACTTGCCAGATAACGTGCCGGTTGAAATTAAGATTGGTTCTGTTAATGATATTCAGGCTTTAGTTGCTAAAGAAACAGCAGATAGTAGTTATCAAGTCCATATTTATGGCGGTGAATAAGGAGGGTCTAATAGTGGAAATCACAGAAGACACAATTAAGCACGTGGCAACCCTGTCACGGCTTGAATTTAATGAAGATGAAATCGGTACAGTTACCGAACAGATGAGTTCAATTATCAACATGGCCGACCAATTATCAGAAGTTGATACTGAAGGTGTTGATGAAACAGTGCAGGTTGTTGATCGCGACACTGTTTTCAGAGAAGACAAGCCAGAACACTGGCAAAGTCGTGCTGAATTAATGAAGAATGTTCCTGAACAAGCCAATGGCTTCATTAAGGTTCCTGTAATTATTAATAAGGATGAGGACGAGTAATGAACTACTTAAATGAAGATATTGACTCATTAAACAAAAAACTGGCACAGGGTGACTTATCAGCTGAGAAGCTTGCTCAGGATACTGTTGCAAATATTAAGAAGACTGACGACAAGCTGAATGCTTGGATTACTGTTCAAGAAGATGCCAAGCCAGCTGCTGATTTAGACTTTGCGAAGAATAAGCTTGCTGGTATTCCAATTGCTGTTAAGGACAACATCATTACTGATGGCGTTAAGACTACTGCTGCCAGTCATATTTTGGATAACTATATTCCAGTTTATGATGCAACTGTTATTGAAAGATTGAAGAAGGCACAAGCAACTTTTGTTGGTAAGACCAACATGGATGAATTTGCGATGGGTTCTTCAACTGAACATTCATACTTTGGCGCGACTCATAACCCGTGGAACTTAGATAAGGTTCCTGGTGGTTCATCCGGTGGTTCTGCTGTTGCTGTTGCTTCCGGTCAAGTAGTTGCAGCACTTGGTTCAGATACCGGTGGTTCAATCCGTCAGCCGGCTGCCTTTAACGGAATTTTTGGCATTAAGCCAACTTATGGCCGGGTTTCACGTTGGGGTCTAATTGCCTTTGGTTCATCACTTGATGAAATTGGGGTAATGAGTAAGCGTGCTAAGAGTGCTGCTGAAGTATTAAACGTCATTGCTGGTAGCGATGACCATGATTCAACCTTGTCAACTCGTGAAGTTCCTGATTTTACCCAATTTATCGGTCAAGATGTTAAGGGCTTGCGGGTTGCCGTTGTTAAGGAATACATGGATGCCGTTGATGGTGAAATGCACGATGTCATTCAACAGCAAATTGATGCTTTAGAAGATGCTGGTGCGATTATCAGTGAAGTATCATTGCCATTAACTAAATATGTTGTTCCTGACTATTACATTATTGCTTCAAGTGAAGCTTCATCTAACTTGCAAAGATATGATGGTATTCGTTATGGCTACCGTGCTGACGACACTAAGAACTTGCTTGATGTTTACGTTAAGTCACGTTCAGAAGGCTTTGGCACCGAAGTTAAGCGGCGGATTATGTTAGGTTCGTTTGCATTGTCAGCTGGTTCATATGACCGCTTCTTCAGACAAGCTGCTAAGGTTAGAACCTTAATTTGTGATGAATTTGATGAAATTTTCGCTAATAATGATGTTATTGTTGGGCCAACAACTACTGAACCAGCATTCGGTATTGGCAGTGAAATTTCTGACCCAATTAAGATGTACAACAACGATATTTTGACAATTTCTGCTAACTTAGCCGGTATTCCAGCGGCCAGTGTTCCAGCAGGTCTAGTTGACGGAATGCCTGTTGGCTTCCAAATTATGGCTAAACGTTTTGATGAAGGCAGTATTTTTAAGACTGCTGACTTTATTGAACGCACGAACAAGTTTTATGAAAAAACACCAGCAGGAATGGAGGATTAACTGATGAATTTTAAATCAACGATTGGATTCGAAGTCCACTTCGAATTAAAGACAAAGAGTAAAATTTTCTCACCTTCTCCAGTAAGTTACGGTGCTGAAGCTAACACTGAAACTAACGTTATTGACTGGGCAATGCCGGGAGTTTTGCCATTTGTTAACAAGGACGTTTACCGTTTGGGAATCATGGTTGCCTTAGCAACTCATGCACATATTTTACCGACCACGCACTTTGACCGGAAAAACTACTATTACCCAGATAGTCCTAAGGCTTACCAGATTACGCAATTCTTCCAACCATTAGCTCGTGATGGCTATGTCGAAATTGAAGTTCATGGTAAGAAGAAGCGTATTGGTATTCACGAAATGCATATCGAAGAAGATGCTGGTAAGAATACTCACGGTACTAACGGCTTTTCGTATGTTGACTTAAACCGTCAGGGTGTGCCGCTGTTAGAAGTTGTTTCTGAACCAGAAATCGCTGATCCAGAAGAAGGTTATGCTTACCTTGAAAAGTTGCGTAAGATTGTTCAGTTTACTGGTGCTTCTGACGTTAAGATGGAAGAGGGTTCAATGCGGGTTGATACCAACATTTCGATTCGCCCAGCTGGTCAAAAAGAACTTGGTACCAAGGTTGAAATGAAGAACTTGAACTCATTTGAACACGTGCGTAAGTCACTAGCTTATGAAGAAAAACGTCAAGCTCAAGTTTTACTGTCAGGTGGACGCGTTCAATTATCAACACGTCGGTTTGATGATGCAACTGGTAAGACTGTTCTTGAGCGGGTTAAAGAAGGCGACGCTGATTATCGTTACTTCCCAGAACCAGACCTTGCTCCAGACCATATCAGTCAAGAGTGGATTGATGAAATTGCGGCAACTTTGCCACGTTCAGCTGAAGAACGTTACAACCAATATGTTAACGACTTTGGTTTGAAGGACTATGATGCTAATGTTTTACTGCAAACTAAGGAAAGTTCCGACTTCTTTGATGCAGCAGTTGCTGCAGGGGCTGATCCTCAATTAGCTGCTAACTGGATGAACACGCAAGTTAATGGTTACTTGAATGATAACCGTGTTGAGTTAGCTGACATTAAGTTAACGCCAGAACACTTAGCTGCCATGATTAAACTGATTAAAGACGGAACAATTTCTTCTAAGATTGCTAAGAAGGTCTTCGCTGAAACTATTACCAATGGTACTGATCCTAAGAAGTATGTTGAAGATCAAGGCATGGTGCAATTATCTGATACCAGTATCTTGGAACCAATGGTTAAGGAAGTTGTCGATAGCAACCCTCAATCAGTTGAGGACTTCAAGAATGGTAAAGATCGTGCTATTGGTTACCTTGTTGGTCAATTAATGAAACAGACCCGTGGTAAGGCTAACCCAAAGGTAATTAATAAGCTGTTGAATGAAGAACTAAACAAACGTTAATGTTGATTTTTAAGTAATAAGGTAGTAACTATGACTAAAAAAGCAAGATTGATTTATAATCCTGTATCTGGTCACGAACAGATGCCTAAAAATGTCGCTGATATTTTAGACGTCTTAGAACGTGCTGGCTATGAGGCGAGCGCTTTTAGGACTACACCAGAAAATAAAAGTGCCCAGCAAGAAGCAACACGGGCTGCAACCGAGGGCTTTGACCTGATTGTCGCGGCTGGCGGTGATGGTACCATTAATGAGGTGGTTAATGGTATAGCCTTTTTGGAAAAACGCCCGAAGATGGCAATTATTCCGGCGGGGACAACCAATGATTATGCTCGGGCACTGCATATTCCGCGTGATAGCATTGCAGCAGCAGCTGAAGTTATTTTAGATAACAAGACCCGCAAGATGGATATCGGTCAAGCTACTTTTGCTGATGAAGACCAATACTTTGTCAATATTGCCGCTTGTGGATCCTTAACGGAACTAACTTATGGTGTACCATCAGAGGTTAAGTCGGCATTAGGCTATGCTGCATATTTGATTAAGGGTGCGGAAATGTTGCCGCACTTGACTGAAAATGAATTACGCCTGACTTATGATGCTGGTGTTTATGAAGGTAAACTGTCAATGCTTCTTTTGGGGATGACCAATTCGATTGGCGGTTTTGAGCAAATAATGCCCGATGCCGAATTAAGCGATGGCTTATTTCAGTTAATTATTGTTAAGCCATCTGATCCGGTAAAATTGCTGCGTTTGATGGCCTTAGCATTAAATGGTAAGCATGTTGATGATCCAGATATTATTTATACCAAGACTCGCGGTTTAAAGATTGATCTGATTGGTAAGAGTGAAGGTCAAAAATTACCGGTTAATCTTGATGGTGAAATTGGCGATTACTGCCCAGTTACTTTTAAGAATTTACAACAACGGATTGAATTTTACGTTGGTGAATAAAATAATAGTGTTATTTTTCCAAAGAGGAAGGTAGCACTATTTTTATGCTTAATAATAATTTTCAGCCGCAAAAATGCGGCTTTTTTGATACCTAAAATATGATGCGTGTTATTTAATTTACAAATAAAGCGCTTTAATTGACTAACAAATATCTGTGCCTTAATATAAAAATATAAAGTGTCTTAATATATATTTTTATATATCTGATATAGGAGCAGAAAATGTTAGGAAAAAATAATTTTAAAGAAAGATTACGGAAAATGAACCTGGAATCAAAAAAGGATCGTTTTTCGATTAGAAAACTAACAATTGGTGTTGCATCAGTTCTACTAGGCTTTACCTTTATGGGTGTTAAGGGACAAACTGCTAAAGCTGATACATTGCAGTCAGACCAAAGCCAAACTCAAACTAAGCAATTGACTGATGAAACTGACCAAACTTCAACGATTAAGGCCGATATACCTAACAATGATAAGTTATCAACTTATGCTGGCTTAAAATCCTTTTTAAGAGATGATTCGCCTGAAGATACCAAGACGGATTCAACCGCTAAAACTCCGGATCAAGATCATCAGTCATCATCTGATAAGACTGATGATCATCAAGCTGAACCTGCAAAACCCGACCAAGACCAAGATAATCGTCAGCCTGCAGCTAAACCAGATGAGAATGGTCACCAGGCGGATGCTAATGATGCCGCAGCTAATATTACAACTGGTGATAATTCTCCAGCTACTGTTACTCAGCAGCAAAAGCCGCAGACCCAAGACTTAGTGGAAACACCTAATTTGGCAACTACTACTGAATCTTCAGTTAATGTTGGCTCGTGGAAAGGGCTAACTGATGCTTTTTCTAATATTAATATCCACGAAATTAATATTATTAATAATATTAAGGCGGGAACTAGTGATGCCGACGTAGAAGTGAAAACTAGAGACTTAGTAATCAAGTCTGCGGCAGATAATCGTTATATCATTGACTTTCAAAGATATCGTCCACGTGATAAGTCGTCGACAACTAAAGTTAATATAACTTATGAAAATCTTGATATTTATAGTTGTACGTATTATGGCTTAATGCAAACTGGCAGTAATAAGCGGGCAATTGTCAATTTTAAGAATGTTAACTTTATTGGTTCACAGATGATGTTTGTTGGTGAACATACAGAAATTCATTTTTATGGTACTAATACCGCCCAAACAGTCAAAACATATACTAATGTCTTTGGCACATCAACAACACAATCAACTATTCAGCAGCTGTTTGAGTTTACTAAAGAAGGTGGGCGGTTAATTTTTGAAAATGGTGCTCAATTTACGGGGACGACATACAGCGGCAATGTAGTTGAAATGTCTGGCGGTAAGACTGGTGCAGATACAATTGACGGCATTTCTTTAGCCAATGATAATCAAGTTATTGTTAAAACTGGTGCGGTCGTAACCTTAAATCCTAAGGGCGGTGATATGCCAGACAGTCCAAATATAATTGAAAATACTAATTCTGCTAATGGGATTGTTATTTATAGTGGACAAGGTTCCGTTAATATTCAAACTGGCGGCACTGTCAACATTAATGTCGGGGGGACGACTGACTATACAGGTACGATTAATAACCGTAAAGCCAAGGCAATTAACTTATCCGATAGTGGTTCAAGCTTAACAGTTGGCGATGGCGGCAGTTTAAATGTCGTAACTAACGGTAACATTAGTGATCGTACTGGCAAGGGGCCAGCCAATGTTTTAGTTAATATTGGTGGTAATTTAACAGTTGGCAAGGCAGCTAACTTTAATATTACCGGGAAAAATATGGGTAATTTTGCCGGAACATTAATGAATATTGGTGGTTCGTCAGACATTACTGGTAGTAACTTCAAAATTCAGTTAACTGATAACCCAGGGACTGGCAAATTGACTTTACTTAACCCTAGTTCAAATACGCAAATTAATAATCCCCAGGACTTTTTGCTAGATACTGGTGGCAATTCTGTGGCTAATATTCTGTCGACTGGTAACTTTACGCTTAATAGCGTTAGGTTAAAACAACCAGGAACAAGTACGTCGAACGCCTTTAGAACTTTTGGCTTTAAGGGTAATAGCAATGGTACCTTGTCAACGATTAATACAGCGATTGAAGGAATTAGTCCAAGTGATGAAACAGCAGCAATTGCACTAATTAATGGCAAAGATGTGGCGGTACTTGAATTTGTTAGTGCTAATGATGGCTTTTTAGCAATTGATCCGATTAGTGATGATGATATTATCATTGATGATGGCGATAATGAAGTAATCACTGGTTATGTTAATGAGGGCGGCGCCTATATTTCTGCTGTAATGCCAGATAATAGCCGCTTGGGCAATATAACTAGTCCATATTATAAAGAAGCAGCACAAAATATTAAGTATGCGGCTATTTCTGCTGATAGTGCGGAAACTAGCGGTGCCCATCAAGGTAAATTCAAGTTTACGATCACTGTACCTAAAGCTCAACTTGCTAGTATCGCGACCGGCAGTGTGGTGACATTAACAGCGACCAAGAATTTTGTTCAAGGTGACCCATCACTGGAAGATCCACAAAATCCTCAATCGGCAAAATTATATTCTGCTAGTGAAATTGCAGTTAAAAAGCAAGAGGATGCAGTCAGAGAAATTAATGCTGCAGCGACTGCTGCTAAGCAAAAGTTGACTGATTTATTTGGTTCAGATACAGCTAAGGCACAACCATATATTGATGCAATTGATGACTGGGTGACTAAGTCAACAACTAATAATCCGACTTCAGCCGATTCTGTTTATGGGACAACTGATAGCGCGGAAATAGTTAACCGGCGTGATGCAGCAATTGCGGGAATCAATGATGAAGTAAGTAAGGCTGAGAAAGCTAATGTAGACGAATTAAGGAATGCCGCTAAAGCTGAATTAGCTGCGTATGCGCAAAAAGCTAACCAATATTTAGGCACGACAGATGATTCTGACATTGCTGATTTGGTAAATGCCGCTAATGGTGTCTTTGATGATGAGAATAGCACTAGTGATGAGATTAACGCTGCGCTGACAGCAGCTAAAGATAATATTTTGGCTTCATTCAAGACCAAGGCAGAAGACAATATTGCAACTACAACGACTAATAATAAGCACCAAATTACGAATGTCTTAGCCTTATCATCAGAGCAAAAAGAGAAGTATCAAACCGAATTAGTATCTGCGGCTGCCGCTGGTAAAACTGCCATTGATTCAGCTGCTGACCTGGATGCAGCCGGCACAGCTTATCAAACAGCCAAGAATGATACAGATAAAGTTTTTGCGACGGCTAACACGATTTCAGACTTGCGTAAGTATAAGAATACCTTGAAGCAAAATTATCCAAGTTTGGCTGACCAGCTTGAGAGTGAGTCAGCAAACTATGAAGCGCAAATTGATGCCGGTACCAGTGATTTAGCTGCAGGTAAAGCCGCCTTAGATCAAATTGTTAATGGATTTAATGCGGCTGCAACTAGTGGATTACAATCGGCTTACGATACGGCTAAGTCGCAACTAGAAAGTAGTTCTAACCAGAAGGTACAGGATGCGTTGACCGCTGCCCAAGATGCAATAACGGCAATAGGCACAGCTAGTGATGAAGATGATATGGTAGCTAAAAAAGAAGCTGCTCAAACTGCCATTGATAAACTGAATGCGTTAATTGCACTGCAAAATGAGGCTGCTAGTGAAAAGGCAAAATATGCTGCAATGTATCCAGGTAATAGCACACTTACTGACCAAATTAATACTGATATTGATGCCGCACTAGCAACAGGAATTGATAACATAACTGCTGATTCGACAACTAATGATAATTTAGCAGAAGTGCAGACTGCTGGTATAGTTGCCATTGATCGTGTTGGTGCTAAAGCACAACTTGAACAAAAGGCACTGGAAATTGAAAACCAAATTAATAATTTATCCGGCTTGAGTGCTGGCGAACGTGACAAACAGATTCAGGCAGTCAAGGATCTGTTGACTAATGACGATCATACTGGTTATCAAGATCAAATTGATCAAGCAACTAGTCAGGATGAGGTTAATACGTTAACTACTGCTGGTCTGACTGCATTGAATAATTTACTTACAGACCAGACATTAGCTTCTGAAAGAAATAATGCAATTGCCAAATTGCAGGCTGCGCAAGCTGCTGCTAATGCGCAAATTGATGGTACTAGTTTGAGTGCTGCTGACAAGACCAAGTTTAAGCATGATATTCAAAATCAGGTTGATCAGGGTATTAGTAATATTAACGCGGCAGCTTCGATAGACGCAATTAATGACGCGGAAGTGGCTGCCGAAAATGGCATTAATGGAATTGTCGCTAATGCGACGACGCAAAATACGGCATTGCAATCTGCTCAAGCAGCAGCAATTAGTGAACTAACACAAGCTGCTCAGGCTGCTAAGACAGCTATTGATAACTTGCCAGCAGATCAACTGAGTGCAAGCGAAAAAGAAGCTTATAAGAGTCAGATTGATCAAGCTGTCACTGCGGCAACTAATAATATCAACGCGGCTACGTCGACAGATGATGTAACCAGTGCTAAGACAATTGGTAAGACCAACATTAATAATATCGAAGTGGCGGCTGATTTAGCGGCTGCTAAAGCCAAGGCATTGCAAGAATTAACAACTGCTCAGACAACTAACAAGCAGGCAATTGATGATTTATTTGCAGCTGGTAAGATTGATGCTGCTAAGCAAGCTGAATTAAAGGGCAGAATTGATGACTTTTACAATGATGCAGTTGCAAAAGTAACGGCTGATACCACAACTAACCAAATCGTAATTGATAAGACTGCAGGAATTAACGCGATGAACGGTGTGGCGACTGATGCTGCTGACAATGCTAATCAAGAGTTGACGACTGCCAAAGATAATGCCTTAGACAACACGGGTAATCCCATCGGTTTAAATAATTTGGCTGCTGAAATTAAGGAGCATATTGAGCAGGATAGTAATTTGGGACCTAACCAAAAGTTAGCTTATCAAGCACAAGTTGATGCGGCTTTGGACAAGGCAAAGGCTGATGTCGCTGCGGCTGGGACAACAGACGAAGTTGCGCAAGCAGCAACTAATGGTCGGGATGCAATGTTGCAAGTTAAGGCAGCTGCTGATTTGAAGTCAGCTCAAATTGCTGCTGAAAGAGCATTACTAGCCAAACATGATGCTGTTATTGCGGCTATTAATCAAAAGACTAATATTGATAGTACTGGGAAAGCAGCGTTAATTGCTCAAGTTGAAAGTGCATATAATGCCGCTCTAAATAAGGTTGATAATCCGGCACCAGCAACAATTGCTCAAGTTAACAGTGACCGGGATGCTGGTATTGATAACATGCAAAATGTGTTAGTTAATGCTGGTGATTTGGACAGTTTAATTAAGGAATACCAAGATAAGCTTGACCAAGTAGCACAAGATGCAGTTGATCGCGTTAATGCGTCGGCAATGACTGCTGATGCTAAACAAACAGCAATTAACGCAATTAACGCTGCTCGTGATGATGGTAAGCAGCAGATTGCGGCTAAAGATAATTTAGCTGATATTAAAACTGCTGAAACTGCAGGCGAGACAGCAATTTTAGAAGCAGAAAAGGAAACTAGCCTAACTGCTGCTAAGGATGCTGCTAATCAAAAAATTGCTGATGCCGCTGCCACTGCTAAGCAGCAGCTTCGTGATTCAATTAGGGGCTTATCTGCTGCTGAAATTGCTGCTGGTGAAGCCGCAATTGATGAAGCAGCTGCTACTGCTCATAACGCAATTAATGGTGCAACAAGTGAAGCTGCAGTTACTGCTGCGGAAAACCTAGGTGAAACAGCGATTTATCAAGAAGTTGCTAAGGCTGGTTTAGCTGCTAATAAGCGGCAAGCTAAGGAAGCAATTCAAGCCGCAATCGATAATGCTCAATTCAATGAAGAGGATAGACAGCGGGCGGAATCAATTCAGACAGCTGCTAATAATACAATTGATGCGGCAACTACCTCTGCAGAAGTTGATGAGCAAAAGCAATTGGCTTTGGCTGCAATTGCTAATGTTAAGACGGCAGCCGATTTGAACGAAGCTAAGGATAAGGCAATTGCTGCTCTTGATAAGGAATTAAATGGTGATGGCACTCCTGAAAATCCGGGAATTTTAAACCAAATTGCTAATAATCCTAACTTAACTGCTGATGAAATAGCAGAATATCAGAAGCAAGCTAAGGATGCTTACACCAATGCTGTGGCTACCATTAATGGCTCTCAAGATGAGTCGTCACTTCCAGCTAAGGAGCGTGCGGGAATTCTGGCGATTGACGAAGCTTTAGTTGCCGCAACTTTGCAAGGCAAAAAGAATGCGGCTAACAAAGAATTGGATCAAGCTGCTCAAGATGCGACTGCAGCGATTGACCAGCTAGACTTGGACCAAACTAAGAAGGATAACTTAAAGAGCTTAGTTGCCAGCGAATTAGAAAAAGCCAAAAATAAGGTTAATGCCGCAACTGATGAGGCTGGGATTACAGCAGCTGCAACTGAAGGTAAAACAGCAATCAATAATATTAGTGGTCATGCCACTGATGAAGAATTAACGCAGGCGGCAAATAATGCCAAAAATAATTTGCAAAATCAGGCAGATGATTTAAAGGCGCAAATTGCCCAGTCATATCAAGATGGAAAGCTAGATCAAGATCAATATAATGACTTGAATGAGCAGGTTCAAACTGCCCTAGACAATGCAATTACGGCAATTAATCAGGCAAATACTCCAGATGAGGTAACCCAGGTTGCAGCTACTGGGACAACAAATATTGCTGCAGTTGCTTCTGCTAAAGATGTAGAAGAAGCCTTGAATACCGACCTGGCAGCCTTACAAGCTGCTGCGGATCAGGCAAATCAAGCAATTGACGCGTCATCGGCAACGCCGGAACAAAAGCAGCAGATGAAAGCGGCGATTGAAGCCGAACGAGTTAAGGCCGCTGATAAAATTAAGGATGCTAAGGAAACAACAGACCCAATTACCAATATGGCAGCTGCTAAAGATCAAGGCATAACGACAATTGCCAATATTTCCCAACTTTATGATGAGAAGGATACTGCGATTAAAGCTTTGAAGCAAAAAGCAGCAGACACTAAAGCTCAAATTGCCGCTGCAGCTAATAATCCAGCTGATGCCGCAAGTCCATACTTAAGCGTGAGCGAAGTTGCGGCAGCTAACGCCGCCGTTGATGCTGCCCTAAGTGATGCTATTTCCGCAATTAATGCCGCACCAGACCAAGCTGGAATTACTGCAGCGCAAACAGCCGGCGAGACCGCAATTACTAATTCAACTTTGCCGGCACAATTAGCGGCTGAGAAAAATAAGCAAATTGCCGCGATTAATGCTTACGCTGCTGGACCAGATGGTAAGGGTGCAATAGAAGCTTCTAATTTAACTGCTGAGCAAAAAGCAATGCTGGAAGCGCAAATTGAGGCCGCAAGAAAGAAGGCTGTGGACAAGATTAATAATGTCCAGTTGCCAGCTAATCCGCTGCCAGCTGATTTGACGGCTGCGACAACTGCTATTTCTGATGCTGAAAAGGGAACAGTGCAAGATGGTGCAGCTGACTTTGGCGAAGCAGGGATTGCCGCGATTGTTAGTGCAGCTTCGGATCAAGAGACGTTGAATCATAAGGCTGATAAGATTGCGGAGTTAGAACAGTACGCTGCGGATGCAAAACAAAAGATTGAACAATCTGGCTTGCCAGTAGACAAGCAGCAAGAGCAAAAAGCCTTGGTTGATGCTGCATTTGATACTGCTAAGGCAAAGATTGCGGCGGCAACTGATACAAATGCTGCTGATAATGAATTGAGTACAGGTGAGTGGAATATTGATAATGTTGTTAGAGCCGCACAACTTGACGGTCAAAAGAGTGCAGCCTTTGATGCTATTAAGGATGAGCAAGATAAGGCAATTGCAATTGTTAATAAGTCGAGCTTAACATCAGAGCAAAAGCAAGCTGCCATTGCAGATATTAATAGTTCTTATGATGCTGCTAAGGCGTCAGTTGAAGCAGCAGATGATGCTGCCCTTGATAGTGCTAAGGCAGATGGTATTGATAAGATTAAGGCGGTTTTAAATAAAGGAAATAGTCATCCCCATTTTGCTAATGAAATTACTAATACTAAGGATTTAGCAACTGATTATGATGATTTGGCATTAACTGATGAAGAGAAGACGCAATACAGTGATTTAATTACAGAAGTGGAAAATGGAATTGAAGACTTAGCTGGTGCAACTGATCTAGGATCAGCAGTTGAAGCTTATGATCGCGGTAGAACTGCTTTGAATAAGCTGATTGCTGCTAAAAAGGTTAATGATGCAGCTAAAGCAGCCAAAGACAGGATCGATCAAATTCCGGATGATGTTTTAAGTCAGACGGATAAGACGAATTTGAAAGAGCAGATTGATGCTGCTGCCAAGAAGACGACGGATGCCATTAATGAGGTTGTTGAGCCCGATGGGGATGTTAGCGGCAAGGCTGATAAGATTGATGAAATTATGACAGCTGGCATGAGCGATATTAATGCTTATGATACGCAAGCATTAAGTCATTCCCAAGCTGCTGCTAAGAATAAGTTGGACCAAGAAGCAGATACTGCCAATACAGCAATTGATAATTCAGCTTTGACGGCTGAGCAAAAGGCAGCACAAAAGCAAAAAGTTCAGGAAGCGTTGGCTGCTGCTAAGGATAAGGTAGATGCTGCAACTGATCAAAATGGAGTTAATACTGCCTTGACAGATGGCAAGACAAAGATTTACGATGTTTCCAAGGATACAGAACTTTTACTTGATAAGAATCAAGCTATTCAAGATTTGCAAAATGCTGCAGATGAAGCAACGACTTTAATTGATAATTCTAACTTATCTGATGAGGAGAAAGCCACAGAAAAAGGTAATATTGCTGCTGCTGTAAGTGACACTCAGGATAAAATTAACCAGGCTACAACTAGTGACGATATTCAAGCAGCTTTAACAGACGGTAAGCAATATATTAGTCTAATAGTTGATAAAGTTAACTTACAGCAAGCTAAGAGTAAAGCCAAACAAGACTTGGCTGCCGCAGCTGATGCTGCCAATACGGCAATTGATAATTCAAGTTTGACAGATGAGCAAAAGGCAGAACAGAAGGAGAAAGTGCAAGCCGCTTTGACTACTGCTCAAGGGAAGGTAGACGCTGCGACTGATAGTAAAGATGTTGCAACCGAATTGACTAATGGTAAGACAGCAATTAATGACGCGACAGCTAATACATCACTTCTTGATGCTCAAAACAAGGCTAAGCAAGAATTACAGTTAGCAGCTGATACTGCCAATACGGCAATCGATAATTCAAGTTTGACGGATGAGCAAAAGGAAGCACAGAAACAAAAAGTGCAAGCTGCTCTGACTGCTGCTCAAGATAAAATTGATGCTGCAACAGATAGTACAGGTGTCGCAAATGCATTAACTAGTGGCAAAGATTTGCTTACTGCTAGACAGGATGCAATTAATAAGATTAGCGATGCCTATACAACAGCTAAGGATAAGTTATCGACAGGCAAAATTAGTCCAACTCAATTGGCCATTGCTAAGCAAAAAGCGCTAGATAACTTAAATGACACTACAAGCAGTGATGATATTAATGACAACTTGGTTAGCTGGCTGCGTGACATTGCTACGGCAGCTGTTCAGGATGCAGCAAATGCTGCTGATCAGGCTATTGATAGTAATCCTGATTACAGCCAAGCTGATAAGACTAAGCTCAAAGCTAAGGTTAATGAGCTATTAAACGAAGCAATCAAGGATCAGGGCGCAATTAACTCGGCAACTGATCATGAAAGTGTGATTGCTGCCCGTGATAAGGCAATTAATGAAATTATCAAGCATTACACTGATAAGCCAACTATTGATCATGTTTTGCATGATAGTGATAACAGTGGCTCAATTTCAGCACCGACGCCAACTTTACCTGCTAATGATGTGGAAAAAGAACAAACCCTGCTGCATAATGCTTATATTTATGATGAAAGTGGCAAGCGAGTTAATAAGTGGGTTCTGAAAGCTGGTTCAACAGTTAAGACCTATGGCACTAAGGAAATCGCTGGTCAAACTTACCTGATTTTACATAATCAAGGCAAAGAATACTACCTAATTGACACTAACGTCACTGGTAAATCGGCTAAGTTGAACCATAATGCTTATGTTTATAATCGTTTTGGCAAGCGTGTTGGTACCAAGTCGGTTCTCAAGAAGGGCAAGGCAATTACGATTTATGGCAGCCCAGTTAAAATTGCTGGTAAACAATACTACATTATTGGTGCTGGCGAATATATCAAGGCAGCTAATGTCAATGCCGCAACGGCTGTTAAGCCATCAGGTCAGCCAGCAACTTTAGGACCTAACGAAAAACTGTTGATGCATAATGCTTATTTGTATAATGAGCATGGTGAACGCGTCAGCCAGGTGGTTCTAACCGATAATTCAATTGTTGAAGTTAGTGGAACTACAGTCATTAATGGTCGCGAGTTTACTAAGTTGACTAATGGATACTATATAGCTGCTGCTAATATAATTGGTACTGAACAGAAGCTGACACATAGTGCCGCTATTTACAATCGGTCAGGTAAGCAAATCGGCAATAAGCTTATCGCCAAGGGTAAGCAGGTAACCGTTTATGGTGACCCAGTTACAATTAAGGGTAAACAGTATTACATTATTGGTCGCAACCAATATTTGCAGGTCAATAATTTTTAATAAAATTATTCAGACCTGACAAAAAACGCTAAGCTGAAAAGCTTAGCGTTTTTGTTTGTAAAATTATGCTGTTAATTATTGTTGTTACTGTATCCGAAAATCTCGAGGATAAACAGAAAAATGTTAATGAAGTCCAAGTAGAGCTGTAAGGCACCTAAGATGGCCAGACCATTAGTTGAAACCTGATTGCCATAATTGTTGTAAATCATCTTCATCTTGTTGGCATCACTGGCAACTAAGCCGGTAAAGATAATCACGCCAATGAAGGAAAAGATGTAGGTAATCGTTGGATTATGCAAAAACATATTAACAATCCAAGCGATGAAAAAGCCGAATAGAGCGGCGCTGAAATAGGAACCCCAATTAGTTAAATCTTTCTTGGTAAAAGTCCCAAAAGCAGCCATCGCAATGAAGACCGCACTTGAAGAAACAAACGCGGTTGTGAGCTGCGTTCCCGTGTAAAAGCCGGCAATTAGGGCAAATTCGAAGCCATAAATGACGGCTAAAATCATTAACATAATGAAACTAGCAGCAGGATTGCGGTTGGCCTTAAAGCTGATTCCCAGCGATAAGGCGAAAGGTACCAGCAAAATGAGCCACATCATTGCGACTGGCATTTGCATGACGGCACTTCTAAAGACGGTCATTGTTAAATAAGCGGCAAGAGCGGAAACCAGCACTGCGACACCCATTAACGCGTACATTTTGGTTAAAAAGCTGTTGGTATCAGAGATACTGCGGATTTGCCGCCGTCCCTGATTAGTATCAAAATTATTCATTTAATGACATCCTTTCTTTTTATTAGATGTTAGATAATACGGTAACACATTTGGTGTAGAGAGTGAAGAAATAGGGGAAATTTGTTTAATATTATATAAGTGAATTTACAATGCATTAATGATATAATTAGACTATGAAAAATCCAGAATTTGAATCATATCAGAGACCTAATGGTCACGATGAATTTGTCGAATGGCTAGATAAATTATCTATTAAAGATCAGCAAAAACTATTACAGGTAATCACGGATACAGAAGAACAGGGGCTGCTCGTTGCACAAAGGATGAATTGGGTGAAAAAAATTGGCGTCACTAGGAATTTATATGAATTACGAAGTAAAGTAGGAAAAAACATTCAGAGAGCACTATATTTTCATGTTGAAGATGAACGATATGTTATTACTCATGGTTTTACCAAAAAAACTCAGAAAACGCCTATTTTTGAAATTAAACATGCGATTAGTTTAAGAAAGGAATGGTATGAACAAAATGAAAATTGACGATATTTTAAAACAAAAATTAAAAGATCCTGAATTTGCAGAAGGCTATTATTCTGAAAAAGAGCGCTCTGCAAGCGCAATTGCACTATATTATGCAAGAGAAGATGCAGGATTGACACAGGCAGATTTGGCGGAACGGGCTGGTGTTCCGCAATCAACAATCGCAAGGATTGAGAGCGGCGGTAATGTAACTTTTGATAAATTAGCTAAGATTGCTCATGCAATGGGTAAAACTATTAAAGTGGAATTTTTATAGGAATTCTTTTTGACAATACTTTTCTGCTATTTTCCTGTAAAATAGAAATGTTAATCAGTGTTTGTAAAAAAGGACGAAAAATGGAAAAAAATCAAATTATTGACTTAGAAATTACCGACTTGTCTTACGAGGCAATGGGAGTAGCGCATTATGAAGGCATGACGATTTTCGTGACCAATGCGCTGCCGGGTGAAACAGTCAGTGCCAAAATTTTGAAGGTCAAGAAGCGGTTTGCTTTTGCTAAAATCGAAAAGATTATTAAGGAAAGTCCCGACCGAGTAAATATTGAGCTTAATCAATGGGTGCAAACAGGCCTAGCATCATTAGCACACATTAAGTATGACAAGCAGCTGGAGTTTAAGCGCAATCAGGTCGTTAACTTACTGCAAAAGGCTCATTTGGACAATGTGGAAGTCGGTCAGACTTTGCCAAGCCCAGAAGAGACAGGTTACCGTAATAAGGCGCAGGTGCCGGTACGAACAGTTAATGGCCAATTGGAGATTGGCTTTTTCAGACGGCATTCACATGACTTGGTGCCATTGACTAATTTCTTTACGACTGATCCCGAGATTGATCGCGTTTTGGTTGCCGTGCGTGCCATTTTGCGTGCCAGCAAAGTCCCAGCTTATGATGAAATTCATAATAAGGGCGAGGTGCGCTACCTTGATGTGCGCCGCAGCAAGGCTAATGGCGAAATCATGGTCATCTTGGTTTGTCTGCACAAGGATTTCCCTCAATTAGAAAAAATTGCCGCAGAAATTAAGAAAATCGAAGGTGTTACTAGCCTAGTCTTAAATTACAATCCGAAGAAGACCAATGTTATTTTGGGTAAAGCTGACTACTTAATCTTTGGTAAGCCGCAGATTGTTGACCAAATTGGTGATGTTAAGTTCAGAATTTCGCCGGAAAGTTTCTTCCAAATTAACTCGCTGCAAACGCCAAGATTGTATGACTTGGCAATTAAGCAGGCTGACTTAAAGGAAACGGATACGGTGATTGATGCTTATTCTGGTATTGGGACAATTGGTTTGAGCGTTGCTAAGCACGTCAAGAGTGTGCGTGGAATTGAAGTTGTGCGGGATGCCGTTAAGGATGCCAATGATAATGCCGAAATGAACGACATTCACAATGCCAAGTATTTTGTGGGTAAGGCCGAAGAGTTGATGCCGCGTTGGGCCGACAAGGGTATTACCAGCGATGTGATTTTCGTTGATCCCCCAAGAAAGGGCCTGACACCAGAATTTATTGCCGGCGCAGTTAAGACTGGTCCGAAGAAGATTGTTTATATCTCCTGTAACCCCGCCACGCTTGTGCGTGACTTGCAGGAATTCCAAAAACTGGGTTATGACTTTAACCGGATTGATCCAGTTGATATGTTCCCACAGACGCCACATGTCGAAGCAGTAGTGGTGTTGACAAGAAAATAGAATAATAGATTAGTATTTTTTGTGTGGAGAAAAAAATAAGGTGCTAATTTAGATTTTGCAGCTTTTAGGATAATTAATTAAAAAACTACTGTGGCTGAAAAATTTTTACTACAACCTCTATAAAGAGCCTGAAAAAATTTTTTCTAAAGGAAATAAAGTTTTCATATTAATGAAAGTCATAAAGAAATTTATAAGATAATCTGAGAATTGATATTATTAATTCCTTGATTATGAAAACGAGTAATTTAGTTGATGATTTTAAACTTGAAATGTTGTTGATAACAGGTAATTACTGAATTATAACACGTTTGTACTTTTTGATTTAAGCCTAATAAAGTATAAAATTTAATTCATTATCGCAATTTTCAAGCGCAGCTTTTGCTATACAAAATTAATGATATAATTAATTTTAATTATATTTAAGGAGTCTTATTATTGAAAGCTGACACTGCACATTTATTTGATTTTTTATCACAGAACAAAACTATTTTTGAAATTCCTGTTTTTCAGCGAAACTACGAGTGGGACGAAGAACAATGTGAACAGCTTTTTAACGATCTTGTGCTTGCCTCTCAGAACAATCGCGATCATTTTATTGGTACGATTGTTTATGTTTCTGAGACTGGTTCGAATCTAAGTCATCTTAATCGCATTATTGATGGACAGCAGCGACTGACCACCCTAACTTTATTATTAAGGGCAATAGCTAATCAAGATGAGGAGCATTGCCAAGAAATTGAAGAGGAATTTTTATTCAATAAGTATTTAACTGCCAACAATCATTTGAAATTTAAGCCGATTGAGCATGATATTTCTGCTTTCAATGCGGTGATGAATAACAAGTTGATAGAATTTAATGAACCATCTAAGATTATTGAAAATTACCGCTTTTTTGAACAAAAGCTGCAGAATAGCCCAATTAAGATTGCTGAATTATATGAAGCAATGAATCACTTTGAGTTGGTATGGATTGAATTAAATAATAACCAAGTTGAAAATCCGCAAGAAATTTTTGAAAGCTTGAATTCAACCGGGAAGTCTTTATCAGCTTCAGATTTAGTTCGTAACTTTTTGTTAATGGGGTTAGATATTGATGAGCAGCAGCAATTGTATCAAGAATATTGGTTAAAGATTGAAGCACTCTTTTCAACAAAAACTTTTGCAGAATTTTTGCGGCATTATTTGATTATGCAGACACACACTACGGTTAAAAAAGATCGAGTTTATCCTACCTACAAAAACTTCTTTTATGATAAACAGTTAAACGCCGTAAGTGCTTTACGTGAGCTAACTAATTTTGCTAGACTTTACAAGCAATTATTAGAAGCAAATACTGCATTACCAAAATTAAATAAAAGTTTATTACACATTAACATTATGGATAGCAGAGTTTTATATCCATATTTATTGAAATTGCTAGCAGATAAAGAAACTGATTCAGACCAAATTATTGAACTTGTAACAGTACTTGAGAATTATTTGTTTCGGCTTAAGATTTGCAGTCGGCCAACAAATGGTCTAAATAAGATTGTGGCTGCACTTTGTGAAGATGATGATCATTTATTGGAGTGAGAACTAACTTTTTTAAAGAATACTTTTCCAAGTGATAGTGAACTCAAAGCTAGTCTGATGACTACTAATCTATATAAGTTGCGCAATAATATGGCTAAGTTAACTCTGGTAATGTTAGAAGAAAGTCGTACTAAAGAAGTAATTGACTTTGATGATGCGCAAGTTGAGCATATTATGCCGCAGCATTTAACGACTGACTGGCGGTTGCAGGTCACAAATGCGGATCGAGTTAATGAACAATATGGCGGCAGTTTAGGCAATTTAACTTTGACTAAGTATAACCAAGAAATGAGTAATCGGACTTTTTCAGAAAAGAAAGAATTTTACCGTGATTCAAACATTAATTTAACTCGTGAAGTTGCGCAAAGTTATTCTATGTGGGATGAAACAGCGATAACTACTAGAGCTAAAACATTAATTGTGGAATTATTACGTATTTTTCCTGAACCGAAGATTTATAGCGAGAAGCAAACTGAACTGATATTAGCTGGCGAGTATAATATTGCTGATGGAATTAATATTACTGGTAGAAAACCTGCCTCGCTCACTATTAATGGTGTAAGTTATCCAGTAACATCTTGGCGCGCAGCTTTAATTACGCTGCTTAATTATCTTTGGGATGAGGATAGTCGTAATTTAACTCAGATCAAGCAAGAACCAAGTTTACAGAAAAAGTTATTTTCAAGTCTACGTAGCCCATCAGTCTTGAAAAATGGTCTTAAAATTGAAACTAATTATTCAGCTCGTGATATTCTTGCTATTATGACGAAAGTTGCAGAAGTCTCTGGCATTACCGACCAAGTAGGTTATACTATTAAATAGTATTATTTTCTTAGTGAAGGTGACTATTTATTTTAATTTCCAAATCTGCTATTTGTCCTAATCAAGCTTATCGTGAAGCCAAGAGATTATACTTATCAGCATTTCCCAAGTGGGAACGATTTCCATTATGGCAGCTTAATTTGATGGCACTGCATAAGAATGTGCATTTTCAAGCACTCTATGATGATGGTAAATTTTGCGGCATGGCATATTATGCTGTCGGCAGTCAAACTGTTTATCTGCTTTACTTGGCGGTTAATCCTGACTTGCGCGGGCAAGGGTATGGCACGCAGATTTTGCAGCATCTTCAAGTTAAGTTTCCAGATAAGCAGTTGACGCTGGACATTGAGCCAGTGACCAAAATTGCTAAGAATTATTCACAGCGTGTCCGCCGGTTGCACTTTTATGAGCGGAATGGTTTTCATCAGACATCAGCTAGATTAATGGATGCTGATGGTGAATTTCAGATTTTAACAACAGGTAAAAGGCTCAATACTACGTCTGTAGTTGCAACATTAAAGCAGATGAGTTCAGGGTTTTACCATTTCAAAGTTGAATATTAATGGACATAACAAAAACGTCTTTTCACTAATTGTGGAAAGACGTTTTTTAATAAATTGGTGTTATTTAAAATTACAGTAGCTTTAAGAAAATTGACGCAATAATAACTGAAGCAACGGATACAGTTGCGAAGCCGCCAACCAGCATCTTAGGTAAGATTTGGTCAACTAAGACTGCTTCTTCTTCCTTATCTTTAGCAACATTATGACAAATTTCTGTTGTCAGAATATAGTCAGCTGGGAAGCCAAACAGTGAGGTTAATGAACAAGCGAAGGCCATTTCTGGGCTCATGCCGAATGGCTTAGCCAAGATAGCAGATGCGAGGAACATGCCTAATAATCCGAGTAACATTAAGACAATGATTTGAACGAAAACTTTGCCAATAATCTGTGGTGTCGTGATGCTTAATTGTGAAAAGACATAAGCAAGCAGACCATACATTAACCATTGGAAGACATTAGCTTTGTTTAAGGCGCTGTCTTCCAAGAAGCCTAATTGGTGGGCGATAACACCGAAGATTAAACAAACAACGTTAGCGTTCAAGTCAAAATTGAAGGTCGTCTTTAAGAAAGAAGAGAACCAATTAGCTAGTAAAGCAACAAATGCGACCTTAACCAAGATGAAGGCAGCGGTATGGTATTCAGCCGGTAATTTGAAGCCGCCTTTTTTGCCGTTTTCTTTCTTAACTTCTTCAACAGAAACTGGTGCTTGAATATTACCCTTGTGGTATTCACCGGCAACGCGGCGACCTTCACGTTTAAGCATCCAAGCTGTTAATGGATAACCGACAACTGAGTGCATAACAAACATAGCAATTGGCAGTGCGACTAAAGACGTGATGCCAGCGGCTTTTAACCCGTTAGTCATGAGCAGTGCGGAAACAAGTCCACCGGTTAATGGCGGTACAGCAGCGATAACTGTGTGCCAGTCAAAGATTTTAGTACCAATAGTCAAGGTTAACAAGAGTGTTCCTGCAACTCCTAATAAAGAGATGCAAACTGCCTTCCATTGCTGGATTAATTCCTTTAAGTTCATCAGAGTACCAAGGTGAACCAGCAATAATGAAATACAAATGTTAGCGAAGTCAGGACCAAACGATGCCTTGGCAACGACGTTTTTAGGTAAGAAAGTCCAAAAACCGACGGCGAACAGGACAGCCGTAATAAAGACAGATGGTACATAAGCATTAGTTAGTGAGGAAACCCACTCGCCAATCATAATAAACAGCATAACAACTGCGAACGAAATTGATGCATACATTGCTGGACTCATAAATTAATCACTCCTAAAAAATAAATTAAATTTGTATGAGATAGATTATAAAAGAGATTTTGAAATTTCGCAACAACTTTTAGAAAAATAGTGTTGTCAAATATCAAAAATAATCATAGAATATACTCATTAAATTAAAAATAAATAAAAAATAAGTAAGGAGTAGAAGATGACAACTTTATACACGAACTGCAATTTATTCGATGCAGAAACTGAGGAAATGCAAAATAATGCTTGGTTATTAGTAAACGATGAAGGCTTAGTTGGAGCTAGTGGCACAGGCACTGCTCCTGAAGCCGATCAAACAGTAGACTTGCAGGGGCAATATGTCATGCCTGGGTTAATTAATGCTCATACTCATATTATGATGGATCCGATGGATAATCACACAGCTTACTTAACGGAAACTGAAGCGACCGTCAATGCAATTAAAAACTTGAAGACTCTGTTGCGTAACGGTGTCGTGGCAATTCGTGATTGTGGTGCGGTTAGTGATACGGACGTTAAGTTAATGAAGTTAATGCACCAAGGCAGAGTTGAAGGTCCAGAAATTGTCCCTTCTGGTAGACCAATGAGTATTTTGGGCGGTCATGGTGATTTCCCAGAAGGTGACGATGGTAAGGAAGTTTGGGGTCATTTGACTACTTGTGCTGCTGATATGCGCCAAAGCGTGCGAGAAGAATTCAAGCATGGTGCTAAGAATATCAAGGTCATGGCGACTGGTGGTGTTATGTCACCAACTGATCGTGTTGATGATACTGAGTTAACCGCTGAAGAGTTGAACGCCGCAGTTGAAGAAGCTCATTCTAAGCACATGACAGTAGCTTCACATGCCCAAGGCAATCGCGGCATCCAATTGTCGCTTGAAGCTGGTGTTGATTCGATTGAACACGGGATCTACGTTGATGAGCAACAGATGGATTTGATGATTAAGCAAGGTACCTGTCTAGTACCAACCTTGAATGCCTGTCAATGTATCTTTGATGCGCCAAAGGGCTCAATTCCCGATTACATGATTAAAAAGGATATTGAAGTTAAGGATATTTTCTTTAAGAATATTGGCAAGGCAATCGAGAAGGGTGTCAGAATTGTTGTTGGTACTGATGCCGGCACTCCGTTTAACCGCTTTGATAATGGGACAACTACAGAAATGGAATTGCTAGTTGAAGCTGGTGAAACACCTTTGCAAGCTTTACTTGGTGCAACTAAGTATGCCGCAGAATTGATTCAACTTAGTGAAGATTATGGTACTTTGACTGCCGGCAAGAAGGCTGATTTCCTTGTTTTGAAGGATAATCCACTGGTTGATATTAAGGCAGTTGCTCAAGAAGATAAGCAAGTTTATCAAAATGGTAAGTTAGTAGAATATTAAAAATAATTTTTAGGAGGTCTTTTAAATGACTAAAACTGCATATACTAATATGAATCTTTATGATGGTGAACAAGAAAAAGTTACTGCTGGTAGTTATTTGGTTGTCGATGATGAAACCGGTAAGATTACAGCAATTGGGACAGGAGCTACTCCTACTGCCGACAAGACAGTTGATCTAGCTGGTAAATACGTCATGCCGGGGTTAATTAACTGTCACGACCACATGATTATGGATCCAGATGACCCAACTGGTGGAACGGCAACTGATGTTGTCCGGACGACTGTTAATTCTGTCAAAAACTTGCACACGATGCTGAAATCCGGCGTTACTTACGTTCGTGAATGTGGTTCAACTTATGACGTCGATATTACAATTGCTCGCATGATTGATGAGGGTAAAATTACCAAGGTACCAGAGGTTATGCCATCTGGTCGACCATATTCAATGACTGGCGGTCATGGCGACATGCCAAACTTTGGTCACTTAGTTGATTCACCAGACGAAATGCGTAAGGCGGTTCGCCAAGGATTGAAGAAGGGTGCTAAGTCAATTAAGGTCATGGCCACCGGTGGTGTTATGACTAAGAACGACTTTATGACCGATCCACAATTGAGTGTCGCTGAAATTCATGCCGCAGTTGAAGAAGCTCACCACAAGGGTTTGATTGTTGCTGCCCATGCCGAAGGTAATCCAGGTATTATGAATGCGATTAAGGCTGGCGTTGATTCAATTGAGCATGGTTTTTACGTTAACGATGAAGAAATTGACCTGATGCTCAAGCAGGGAACTTACTTAACACCAACAGTTGTTGCTGACTGGGCCTTTCCAACTTACGCTGAGGGTAAGGTTCCTGATTGGGAAATCAAGAAGGCTAGCGATGCACTTGGTGACTTGCGTAAAAATATTACTCATGCCAAAGATCGCGGCGTTAAGATTACGTTGGGTACTGATGCCGGAACGCCATTTAATGACTTTTCAATGACGCCAGTTGAATTGCAACTGTTGGCAGAACAAGGCTTCACTAACTATGAAGCCTTGAGAACCAGTGTCCATTCTGCACAATTGATGAAGATTGAAGATGAATATGGCACTTTGGCAGAGGGGAAGTACGCTGACTTCTTGGTACTCGATGGCAATCCACTGGAGGACATTAAGGCCGTTGCCCAAGAAGACAAGGCTGTTTACAAGAAGGGCCAACGTGCATATTAAGCTTAATTAAGTAAAAACGTCTTCTTACTATAATGTAAAAAGACGTTTTTTATGGCTTGAAGTTTTTGAGACAGATATTTATATCAATCTATACATAAATTGTGAGTTAGCGTAAAAAATACATCACGGCTAAATCACAAGTTATCATTAAATTTGCAGCTGTTGATAACTTAAGATTAATTGGGTAATCTGTCTCAGAATGAAAAAATGAATTAAACAAAATAGACACCAGCCACTAAAGCAGATGTTTATTATTTTTGTTATAATAAAAATGGTACATGAGAAATCATGTACCCTATGGTTATCATGAAAGGAAGTCTTATTTTGACAAACCTTTTGGTGTTTGGCACTGGCTATGGGGTACACTGGCATGTACCTCGGAACGCAGTGCCTAAAAGTTCAATCTCATAGCTTCGTTTCACTATCATTATTAATATCTTCATTGATATGATAACACGGATTGAGCAACTATGGAAGTAGCTAGACCTAGTGTGGTTTAGCTACTTTTTGTATATAAAAAATTAAGTTGGCGATTAAATTCCCCTTCAGCTTTTTGCAATTTTAGGTTGACATGATTAAATCATGATGATAAATTAATTATAAATAAGAACATCTTGAGAAGCAGAGTAGCTATTTGCGTGTCTTTAAAGCGAGACGACATTATGATGAAAGTTGTTAGGCTAGTGATAGTGAACATGGGCTTTGAATTGGTGACTACTGGTGATATTTAGCCAGCAGCGGTGCTGCAGCCGTTATCAATGCAAGCTATTGTCAGATAGCTAGTGAGGTTTGTCGTGTAAATGGCAAACAAATTAAAGGTGGTAACACGAGCACTCGTCCTTGAATTAGGACGGGTGCTTTTTTAATTGCCAAAATAGGAGGCATTTTGATGAGTAAGACAATTTTTACCAATATTAATTTATTTAATGGCAAAGATAATGAAATTAAGGCAGGCAGTTACTTGTTGGTCGATAACCAAACGGGCAAAATTATCCAAGTGGGTTCTGGTGAGCTGCCACAAGCTGATAAGACAGTTGATTTGGGCGGCAAGTATGTTATGCCGGGATTAATGAATTGTCATACGCATATTTTTATGGATCCGACAACTCCTGATGGTGGTTCAAGTGCTGGGGTTGTTCCCTCAACTGTCCGTGCCGTCCAGCATTTGCATGATTTGTTAAAATCTGGCGTTACTTATATTCGTGAATGCGGCAGTACTTATAATATCGATATTGAATTAGATAAATTAATTAGGGCAGGTAAGTTAAGTCGGGTACCCGAAATTATGCCTGCAGGTCATCCTTTTTCAATGACTGGCGGTCATGGTGACATGCCGAACTTTGGTCGTTTGGTTGATTCACCTGATGAAATGCGCAAGGCCGTTCGTCAGGGAATTAAAGAAGGGGCAAAAGCAATTAAGATTATGGCAACTGGTGGTGTCATGACTGAAAGTGATGCACTAGACCAGCCGCAATTAAGTGAAGCAGAAATGCATGTGGCAGTTGAGGAAGCACACCACAAGGGCTTGATTGTTGCGGCACACGCTGAAGGTAATCCGGGAATTTTGAATGCGATTAAAGCTGGCGTGGATTCGATTGAGCATGGTTTTTATGTTAATGATGAAGAAATTGAATTGATGCTAGAAAAAGGAACATACTTAACGCCAACAATTGTTGGTGCATGGGCCTTTATTGCATATGCTCCTGGTAAGATTCCTGACTGGGAAATGGCTAAAATTTCTGCCGCTTGGAAAGATCTGCGGGGCAATATTACTAAGGCCAAAAATGCTGGCGTTAAGATTACATTAGGCACAGATGCCGGAACGCCGTTCAATGACTTCACGATGACACCGCAAGAGTTGCCGCTGTTAGTTGAGCAAGGGTTTACCAACTTTGAAGCTTTGCAAACAAGCCTCAATGATGCTAAGTTGATGAAGATTGACAATGAATATGGCACGTTAGAAGCTGATAAGTATGCGGACTTCTTGGTTTTAGATGAAAATCCATTGGCTGACATCACCGTAGTTGTTCAAGAAGATAAGGCTGTTTATAAGAAGGGTCAACGTGCATATTAAATTTTAAAAAACGTCTTTTTCTAAAAAAGGCGTTTTTTATGTTGGAGTTGTTCTCATACTTAAAAGGGAATAAAATATACGTATTTAATAAAGAAAAAGGAGAACAGCATGAAGGTTCTATACCAAAATTTAAATTTATTCGATGGTGAGCAAGATAGCATTCAAGCAAATTCTTGGCTGGAAGTTGATGAGCAAACTGGTAAAATTGTGGCTTTGGGCAGTGGCGACGCACCACAAGCTGATAAAGTAGTCGATTTACAGGGTAAGTATGTTATGCCGGGATTGATTAATTGTCATGACCACATGGTGATGGATCCAACTGACCCACGTGGGGTAACTGACTTTAACGTGGTGGAAACGACGGTTGATTCTGTTAAGCATTTACATGAAATGCTTAAGTCTGGAGTTACATACGTGCGTGAATGCGGCTCAACTTTTGACATTGATCTAACAATTGCACAGATGATTAATGAAGGAAAAATTACAGATGTGCCTGACGTGATGCCATCAGGACGCCCGTATTCAATGACTGGCGGTCACGGGGATATTCCTAATTTTGGCTATGTTGTTGATTCACCAGATGAGATGCGCAAGGCAGTTCGTCAAGGCTTAAAGCGCGGTGCAAAAGTAATCAAGGTGATGACCACTGGTGGGATTATGACCGAGCGTGACTTTATGGATGATCCGCAACTTAGTGTTGCTGAAATTAAGGCAGCGGTTGACGAGGCACATCATAAAGGGATTACGGTTGCGGCTCATGCGGAAGGAATTGCTGGCATTATGAACGCGATTGAAGCTGGCGTCGATTCGATTGAACACGGCTTTTACGTTAATGATGAAGCCATTGATCTAATGTTAGAAAAGGGAACTTACTTAACACCAACAATTATTGCGGCATGGGCCTTTCCTGAATATGCAGCTGGGATTGCACCAGATTGGGAAATGAACAAGGCAAAGAAGGCGTTAGCTGATTTATGCCAAAATATTGCTCATGCCAAGGATCGCGGTGTCAAAATCACATTGGGAACAGATGCTGGGACCACCTTTAACGACTTTTCGAAGACTCCCGTCGAATTGCAACTGTTGGTTGACGATGGTTTTAGTACTTTTGAAGCTTTACAAACCAGTGTAAATTCAGCCAAGTTGATGCAAATTGATGATGAATACGGCACGTTAGCAGCTGGCAAATACGCCGACTTTTTGGTTTTGGATAATGATCCGTTAGCAGATATTAAGGCAGTTGCCCAAGAAGATAAGGCTGTTTATAAGAAGGGCCATCGGGCATATTAAATTTAATTAAGGCATATAAAAATCCTGTTAATGTGTATTAACAGGATTTTTTGTTTAAAGTTTAGTTGTATTATTTAATAGCCAGATAGGTTGTTTTGGGATTGTTTAAATAACTTGTTAATGGCTTCTTTAGATGTAAAGCCATAATAATTGGCAGTAGTTGTGTTATCAATTAATTTAAAAATGGCTTTTTTAAGATCTGAAAATATATATTTGTTATTGATTTTACCCATGAGTTTGACGATGATACAAATTTGCATTGCAAGAGAATTTGTATAATTGCCATCTGGTAAGCGAAATAAAATATCCATATCTTTTTCAGAATCAAATTTAAACTCTTGAGGAACTTTGGCACGAGTACGTAATTTGAAGTCTGCTAATAAACCATTATGGCAACAAATGTTTCTAATTAAGTTGATACTTTCTAGCCAGCTTACTAATTCATCTGTTTTACAACCAAAATAATTAGAAATTTCTTTTCTATTTGTCTTAGACATTAATTTATAAATATGAATTGTTTCGCCAAGTGTTAGTTCATTCATTAATAACCAAATAGGTGGATATACTCGTTCAGTATTTTCAACAAAGTCTTTCATATCATATGAATTAGATTTTTTAACTTTATATTGAATTTTACTTACAAAATTAGATTGCTCTTTTTCAATAGCAAATTTATCCATTAGATGATTGTTAAGAAATTTATTTCTAGAATTTCGCTGACACCACAACCTAAATGGTAAGTAGCCATATTCACCATATTTTGTACCAATAGTGTTAGCAATACGAGTATTTAAAGTGGTTTCAATATCTTCAATCGCATGTAAAACAGCTTGTCTAAGATGTTTATCACGATAGTATCTTGCTACTAACTCATCAAAAGAAAGATTATTATACTGTTTAGTTGAAGTGTCTAAATATGGTTTAGCATAGTTTTTAAGATTATAGTAACCAATAGTACTAATAGTCTTTAATTGCTGATTTAACTTAGTTGAATCCAGATGTGCATTTAAAGAAATATTATTGATTCCTCGAAGTTTAAATAGTGAGAGTTGATCAATGTATCTAAGGGAAATTTTATTTTTCATAATTGTGTATAAAAAAACCTTCGCGATGGGACGTGTCCGTTAAGCGAAGGGATAGATCTTTCATTAATAATTTAACGGATAATGTATTCAAAGTCAATAATTTATTCTGCTCAATAATAAAAATATTATACAATACTAGAATAGAAATTACAGTATCTTAGTTAATAAGAAAAAATGATATTTAAAACTCGAGAATCTTGCTTTGATTTGGTAAATTCTCTTGCTTTTTTAGCAGATAGTTTCATAATTGTAACAAGAAAAATAAGTTCCTATCACTGTGCAGTGATAGGAATTTTTGTGTGATTTAAATTTGAGGAGTAATGATGACTAAGAAGCAGATTAAGTATGTCACGCTGGCATTAATGCTAGGTAACATTATGTCGGGATTGGATGGGACAGTAATCAATACCGCGATTCCGGCAATTGTCGCGGCACTACATGGTATTCAATTTATGGGGTGGATTGTTGCCATCTTTTTACTGGGGATGTCGATTTCGATTCCCTTGTGGACAAAAATCGGTGAGAAAATTACTAACAAATTAGCTTTTGAGTTATCATTGGTTTTGTTTATTATTGGTTCAATTTTTGAAGGATTAGCACCAAATATTTTTTTCTTTTTGGCTGCTCGGCTAGTAATGGGGATTGGCGCCGGTGGAATGGGGTCGCTGCCGTATATTATTGTTGGTTATATTTATCCTAATATTAAAACGCGGACACGAATTTTGGGTTATTTAACTGCAAGTTTTAATGTGGCAGCGATTATGGGACCATTAGTTGGCGGCACCATTATCGATACGATGTCGTGGCACTGGGTCTTTTACCTTAACGTGCCAATTGGTATTATTGCGGTTATCTTGAGCATATTTTATTTCAAGCCGATAACGCCAAAATCGACACGCAAGTTTGATTTTTCCGGCGCGTTATTACTAGCAGTTGGTTTATTGACATTTTTAATGGGCATCCAGCTGCTGGGGTTGACCAGTAATTTAGTTGTCGCGTTACTAATTACGATTAGTCTGATTTTTATTGGTGGCTTTTTGTGGCGAGAAAAGCGGGCGACTAATCCAATTATTCCGCTTTCAATTTTCAAAAATAAGGCGTTAAATGGTGACTTTTTGCTCTTTGCATTCACTTGGGGAGCTTATTTAGCAGTTAATACTTACTTGCCAATGTGGGCTCAAGCACTCTTGGGGACTACGGCGCTAGTTGGTGGGGTAACCTTAGTTCCCAATTCAATTGTTGATATTACTGCCTCACAGAGTGTTTCTTTTATTAGTGATCGGGTGCGCACCTTTATGTTAGTTTTAATTGGTATTTTAGGGATGACCATTTCAGTAGGTGGGGTATTTTTAGCGGATTTACAAACACCTTTGCAGTGGTTAACTTTTGTTTGTGCTTTTTCGGGGATTGGCGTTGGCTTTATCTTTGTGGCACTGCAAGTCAAAGTGCAAGTAGATGCCGGCATGGCTAATATGGCAACAGCCACATCAACATCATATTTAATTAGGATTTTGGCACAAACGGTAATGTCAGCCGTATATGGCGTAATTATGAACATGGCACTAGCACGCGGCGTAAAACAACATCTAGGAATTACCATGCATATGATGAATGAGTTAAGTGATGCGCAAACGGCAAAACATTTACCAGCAAAGTTATTGCCGACAATGCGGATGATTTTTCATAATGGTATTAAGGAAATTATGTTGGTGTCGCTGTTATTACTGGTAGTGGCTTTTGGGCTCAACTTTTACTTTAACTGGCATACTGACGTGAACAAGCCAGTTGAAGTTGATAAATAAAAAATCTAATATAATTTTAAATAAATTCTAAAATAATCTTTAAATCTTTGCAGATATTAGTTAAAATATAAGCAAAGATTTTTTGGTTTAAAGGAGGATTTATCCTAATGAAAGTTTTACTATACAATATGACACCTGAACAAATGGTTTATGTTGACAAATGGCGTAAAAATCACCCTGAAGATGACTTAGAAACAAGTGAGGACATTTTGGATGCATCAACGGTTGATCTAGCTAAGGGGTTTGACTGTGTTAGCATGATGCAAGTTGAGGACATAGACCAAGAAGAGGTCTATAAAAAGTTAGCTTCCTTTGGGATTAAGCAGTTAGCTTTGCGGTCAGTTGGCTACAATATTATTAATTGGGATTATGTTCATAAATATGACCTATTTGTTACCAACACTCCAGCATATTCACCGCGAGCTGTTGCGGAAAACACGCTGACTTCAGCCATGTACTTATTGCGTAACTGGGGGCAAATCTTGCACAATGAAAAGCATGATTTAAACTTTGTCCGTGAAGAAAATCTGATGAGTGATGAAATTTATAATAAGACTGTCGGGATTATTGGTGTGGGTCGAATTGGTTCAGCAGTTGCGGAAATCTTTAGTGCCTTGGGTGCTAGAGTTATTGGTAATGACTTGATTGAAAATCCTGCCAACGAAGCCTTCTTGGAATATACGGATTTTGATACAGTTATTAAGGAATCTGACATTTTAACTTTGCATACGCCACTTGATCCATCAATTGTGGATATGATTAACGCCAAGCAATTTAAGCAAATGAAAGATACGGCAATTATTATTAATGATGCCCGGGGTCCGCTAGTTAATACCGAAGACTTAGTAGCTGCTTTGAAGAATCATGAAATTGCTGGTGCTGCTTTGGACGTTTTGACAGAAGAAAATGATTTCTTCATGAAGAAATTTGATGACCTTTCCGAATTACCAAAGACTTACCAGGAATTAGCGAAGATGCCAAATGTTATAATTACACCACATTCTGCTTACTACACGAAGACGTCAGTTAAGAATATGATTGAGCATAGTATGACTGATATTAAGCGTGTGTTAAATGGTCAAAAGCCAGTTTACCTTGTTGAAATGTAGTCGTGAATTCTAAACTAGCTAAGCGATTAACTTTTTTAAGTTAATCGCTTATTTTTGCGGTAAAATTATCAAAATTCGGTTTATTCGCTTATAATGAAAGTATTGGTATAATTGATGGCGTTGATATAAATGATGGAGAATTAGATGAAACGATTTCATCATAAGTACACACTACCGGCAATTTTGCTTATGTTGGCAATTGCGCTCGCGCTCTTATTTAATGGGCTAGTTAATTTGAAAAAGCAAACGACGCTGCCGCCGGATGCTAATTCAAGTGCAATTGGCGTGGAATTAAATCAAGATTATGGCTATGTTTCAATGCATGAATTGCAGGCAAACGGAATCTCCTTTGTCTACTTACGCAGTACACAGGGACGGTCATATTTTGATGACGATTATCTAGCTTATCGCGATCAAATTTTAGGAACTAAGCTGGCGTTTGGCACGAGTGTAGCGTATAGTGATGAGTCGACACCCCAGCAGCATTATACTTATTTTATGAAAAAAGTAGGGTCTAACACGGGTAGTTTACCAATTATGGTGATACCAGCAGTAAGTGAACGCCGACTAGAGTATATTAAGCAGATGGCGCAGTTTACAAATATGCTGGTAAATACTGGTAAACGTGTGATGGTTGACCTGCCGGTTAAGTATAAAAAGTATTTTCCAGCTGGTGTTTTATTTATTACAGCCAGCAAACGTGAGCCGAACAAACTCCAATATGCCTTTTGGCAATACACGACTAACGGCCGGGTTAAAAATGTCCGTGAGTTAGAAGATGGTGGGGTTGTCATGCTGGCATATAACGGCACAGTAACACAGTATAAACAGAAATATGGGCAGTTAACACAATAATGAAACAAGAAATTGAAGCAGTTTTAACTAAACTAGGCTTAAAACAGCCGACGTTAATTCAACAAGAAACACGTGACGCGATTTTAAATGGGGCTAGTCTGGTAGCACTTGCTAAAACAGGAACGGGCAAGACGCTAGCTTATGCATTGCCAGCTTTGGAACGTGTCAAGAAGGGTATGCCCAATAGTTTAATAATCATTGCACCAACAACTGAACTGGCGGTGCAGATTCGGCACGCAATTAATCCTTTTATTCATGCCTTAGGCTTGAAGGGTGTTAGTTTAGTTGGTGCTGGTAATCGTCAGCGGCAGGAAGATAATTTAAAGAAGAAGCACCCAGAAGTTGTTGTCGCTACTCCAGGACGCTTTTTTGACTTCTTTTCCAGTAATCGCATTAAAATAGAGCAAATTAAGACGTTGGTTATTGATGAAGCCGATGATATTTTAGAATTCAGCAAGATGGAACTACTTAGTTCTTTAGGACAAAACCTGTCTTCTGACGCGCAAATTCTGTTGTTTGGTGCGACAGAATCGGAAATTACGCAAAAGGCCGAAGAAATTTTCGGGCGCGTATTTTTACTAGTTGATGTACGCTCGCAGCAGACAACAACTGTTAAGAATTATTTCTTGCAGATTGATAATACTCATAAGATTGACTTTGTGCAGCGGTTGACGCGGTTGGATCATTTTAAAGGAATTTTGTTCTTTGATTCCAACCAAACAATGATGCGGTTTGCGGGGATTTTTGCGCATACTAAGACTAAATTTACCCTGCTGGCAAATGAATTTGGCAAGGAAAAGTGCGAGCAGGCACTCCATGATCTGAAGGTCGGGAAAACCAAATTGCTGCTGGCAACGGATTTGGCAGCTCGCGGACTGGACATTCCCGGTGTGACTTACGTCATTAACTTTGATATTCCGAGCGAAGTTAACACTTATTTGCATCGTGCTGGTCGAACAGGTCGAATGGGAGCAAATGGTTATGTGGTAACGCTTGGCGATGACCATGATTTTCGTGATTTAAAGAAATTGCTTGGTGATAGTGCGACTTTAGAACGGGTTTACTTTGCTGGATACAGATTGGTAACCAAATTACCGCGTAAGAAGAAGGCTAAAAAAGCAGTTACTGAGGAAAAAGTGGTATCGGCGCCAAGCAAAAAGAAGAAACATAAGAAGCAGAAGAATAAAAATAAGGGTTATCACCCACACTATTTGAAGCAAAAGGGGGAACAATGAGTCGATTAGTAGCTTGGCTGGAAGATTATGTATTGCCAATAGCCAATAAAATTGGTCAAGTGGGCTGGCTGGTAGCGTTGCGGGATGCATTTGTTTCTGTCATGCCAATTACGATTGCTGGTTCGGCTGCTGTATTGATTAAAAGTTTGATTGCAGCAGCGAAGACCAACTTAGGTTGGACAACTTTTGCCTGGACAATGCAGCCCATGGTCTTAATTTGTAATGTGGTGTGGCGTGGCACTTTTGCCTTGTTCGCGCTCTTTTTGGCATTATCACTTGGCTATCACTTTGCTAAAAGCTTGGAGGTTGACTCGCTTGCTGGCGCGTTAGTTGCACTTTCGTCATTAGCCATGAGTATTGCTAATTTGACGAAAATTCAGGTTGCTGGTCATGACGTTATCATGAACCAAGTGTTTAACATTGAGCAATTTTCAACTACCGGGATTTTTACCGCAATTTTGTTTGGGACGATTGGTGTTTTGATTTATGCTTTCTGTGTTAAGGCACGAATAATGATTCATCTTTCAGCTAATCTACCTTATGCAGAGCAAAGAGCCTTTGACTCATTAGTACCAGCAACAATTGCAATTTTTGTTGTTGGGGCAATTAATTTTATTTTTCAAGTAGTAACTGGTACATACTTTGGCAATTGGCTCTTGCACACAATTCAATGGCCGTTAGTCAAGATGGGGCAGGGCTTCGGGATGGTGATGCTCGTGACGCTGCTTGTTCAAATCTTCTGGTTCTTTGGTATTAACGGGTTAAGCGTGATGGCGCCCATCTTGGATTCAATCTGGATGACAGCACAAAATATGAATATTACGGCCGTGCGTAATGGTAAGCCAGCACCAATGTTGTGGGTACGAGGATCATTTGATGTGTTTGCCTGGTTTGGTGGTGCTGGTGGAACATTGATGTTGATTGTTGCAATCTTGCTCTTTTCTAAACGCAGCGATTATCGAACAATTGCCAAAGTCGCCTTGGCACCAGCTATCTTTAACATTAATGAGCCAGTTGTCTTAGGACTACCAGTTGTTCTTAATCCTGTATACTTCATTCCATTTATTGTGGCACCGTTAGTTAATGTTGCTTTCTCATATTGGGTGAGCATGATGGGATTGGTTAATCCTGTTCAAGCTGCGGTGCCGGGAATTTTGCCGCCGATTATTGGCCCGTTCTTGGCTTGCAACTACGACTGGCGTGCCATCGTCTTGTGTGTTGTTAATATGTTGATCGCCTTGGCAATCTGGACACCGTTTGTCTTTGCGGCAGACAAATTGGCTGATGCTAATGGTCCGCGTCCATATTATACGAGGCAATATTAATTACTAAAAAAATTGGCTTTTATCACGTAAATTTGGTAAAGTTAATTTGTTATGACTCCGTAGTTCATCTGGATAGAACAATGGTCTCCTAAACCGTAGAGGTGAGTTCGAATCTCACCGGGGTCATTGAAATCTGAATAATTTTAAGAATATAGTAAAACCCAGAAGTTAGTTGTTCTAGCTTCTGGGTTTCATTATTATCTCTAGAAGATTTTGGTTAGTCTGTTAATAACCTATTTTTTAACGTTAATTGATATCACTCTTGTAATAGCGTTTTTAGCTTCATGAGGAATTACAACCTTATCAAGTGGTATAGCTTCAGGATAATTAGTAGTATGGGCTAGCATGCAGTAGATTAAGTCGCGCGCCATATAAATAGCATTATCTAAATCAGTTCCTTGAGTAGCTAAGCCATTTTTACCTAAGTCTGGCACTGAAACATTATAGCCGTTTTCAGCTGGCCAAATAATTACTGGATAAGTTAATAAATTCTGCATATTATACATCCCTTCTTAACTTTATGTGTTTAGTTTGATGATTTTTTGCCAAATACTTAGGTGCGATTTTAGGTTACTTGTCTTGTAACCATTTTTCCATGTCAACAGTGACATACACTATGCTTTCATTAGGCTCTAATTCCCAATTCTTTGGATCTTGAGGTTTAGGGTATTCTTCACCCTCAATCATAGTGGCAATGGCATCTTCTGTCCAATACACTGCATCTTCGAAAGTGTCTCCTTGAGTGACCATACCTTTTATATTTGGCGAACTTACACAAAAATAATGACCGTCTTCATCAGTTACTTCAGTAATAATTACTGGATAAGTTAATTTCTTCATATCTATTATCCTTTCCTAGTAATTATATACAATAAACGTGTATAATGATTAAATAATAATTCCTTAATAGTATGTGAGAGTTCTAGGAATGATGAGGAAAATAAGCAAGTGAAAATATACAAATATCATTATCAAAATAAAAAAGGTAATATCATTATCAATACAATAATTGATTTAAGACCTAAAAAATTAGTTTTAGCCGGGTTAATGATTGTAGTAATTGCAGGAGTAATAAAATTACTAAAATAACTAGAGCAAAGAAAAATGAAAAGTAAAAATATGAAAAAACAAAAAGATAAAGCATCGGCCTTAGACATAGCTGCAGTAATTGCATCAATTATTTCAGCAGTTATTGCAATTCTTTTGTACTTTGGCATTAAGCCTTAACTAAAGAAAGTCATTAAACATATAAAATTTAATAAAGGAGAAAATAATGAGTAAATGTACGGCTCAAATAATAATAATCGTTTGTTCAATAATAACAATAATCTTCAAACTGTTACCATAAAGTTTTTATATATTAGAAAGGTATTTTTGAAGATTGACTAAAAAAGAAAAGAAATATTATAGATCTGCTGTTATAGCGATTGTATTGGCAATCATATTAGATATAATTAGAAAGATAATCGCAAATGGCTAATTGATTAAATAAAATATTTAAGAATTACAGAGTATTGCATCAGGTAGAATACCGCTTATTAAGCTTTAACTTCACTTGCTTATGCCTGATAGAGCACGGGAGTTATTAAAATGTAGGTAAACAAAATTTGAACTAAAAGACCTAGCTGAATTAACAGCTAGGTCTAATTTTTTATTTAAAGATCTAATAATTGTTTCTTTTTAGCATCAAAATCTTCTTTGGTAATAATATCAGCTTCTAATAATGCTTTATAGTTTATTAGTTCTTTCATGATGTCGTTAGTTTGTTTCTTTTTTTGCTTTTTTTCTATTTCATAATCCTGCCAAGTATCAAGAATGGCAATTACTTGTTCTAATTGAGAATATGCGCTATCAACACGAGCACTGGTCATCTCACTTTTGATAATTACAAATTTAATTTCAAATTCGCTATTATCAGTTAAAGTAATAGTTAAGCCGAGGTGATCGAGGTATTCTTTTGTTTCAGATGTGGTTTTTCCCATTGGAATATTGTTGACAAAATATTCTGTGACAAAATGTTTTTCAGTTTCAGTATGTTTTTTCTCATTAATGTGATATGAAGCAATTTCACTAGCATCGACTAATCTTTCAGGAAATAGCAGTGTTTTGTCAATATAGATTTTTTTGGCATCAATATTAAAGTAATAATGGGAATAGCGGGTGGATTTCTTTTTAAAAGCTGCTATATATTGGTCTTTTTCTCCTTTCTGGATTTGTACTTCTAAAGAAATATCTGTGAAATCTTCACCCTTATCAATGTATTCCTTTAAGTCATTAATTGTATGGGAGGCTGTCCAATCACCCATATTTTTTGCTGATTCAGCGTACTTATATTTAGTCATACAATCTTGACAAATATAAGTAGAACCTTTTAATTTTAAAAATTTGTCGCTGTAATAAAGACCTTGACCACAGAGAGCACATTGTGCATCATTTTGTTCAGTTAGAATATCATAATCAATTTTGCTTGATGTACGAGCACCGCAAACAAAGAAGATAGCCAAGAGTGCCACAATAATTCTGATAAAAATGTTTATAAACGACGCTGTCAAGCACGCTGTAAAAGCCATTATAATAAGCAGCCATATTTCAGTTCGCTTGTACCATGGTTTGTGAAACTGGCTGTCATAAACCGGCGGTGTTGATAGGTTATTACCAGTAGCCAAAATAATATCAGTGAAATCTTGACCCTTGTCAAGATATTTTTTTAAATCTTCGACAGTATGAGAAGCTGCCCAAGCCCGAGCTTTACTAATAGGAGTAAACTTATATTTGAGCATGCAATTTTTACAAATATAAGTTGAATACATAAATTTCAAAAAGCGAGTTTCGTTGTCAAGATATTGACCACAGAGTGCACACCGTGAATGATTCTTTTTCCAAATTTCTTCGTTATTATTCTTATCTGATAAAAAAAGTATACCAACTCCAAATATTAAACAAAGAGATGCAAAAATTTTTATAGAAAAAATTGCTGAAGTTTCAAGTAAGTAAAATATCAAAGCTATTAAAATAAGTAACCAAACCCAAAAGCGTTCATACCAGTGTTTAGGCGATCCTTTCTTGGGTTTGGCGTACTTCTTGATTTCTAAAACAATATCTGCGAAATCTTGGCCTTTATCAAGATGTTTTTTAAAATCGTCAATTGTATGATACTTGACCCAAGTAATAGCCGTATTACTTATCGGGAATTTATATTTGTGCATACAAGCTTTACAAATATATGCTGAATTTTTAAATTTTACATGAAGTTGATAATAGCAAATATTTTTACCACAAAAGGCGCATTGTGCGATTGGCACAAGTAGTGGGTATTTTACAGTAGTTATAATATTTATTTTTTCTGTGTTTTCGGGTTGCTTTTTTGGAAGTTGGTCTTTGACGTGGTTATGTGCTAGATAATATCCTAAAAGATAAAAGGCTAGGCAGAATAGTAATGAAACTTTTTCAAAAATACTAGATGTAGTAGTTAAATACAATATAGAAATTATAATAATTAGCCAAACCCAAAAGTGTTTGTACCAGGGTTTGGGATTTTTATGCTTATGTTTTTTTAATGTCATATTTTAAAAGCCCTTTTTAGCGTTAGTATTATCAAAATCTAATTAAACCTGAAATTATTGTACTACTTTTATTAATAGCTTTATATATTTAATTATATGGTTGATTTCAAAATAATTGAATTTGATATGCAAGAGCTTTTAAAAATAAACATTACAAATAGGCTAAGCCAACGGATTTTTAATAATCTGTACTGCTAAAAAAGCAACAATTAACAGACAAATAATCCCAATTATGAGTAAAATTCGTTTAGTTTTTTGACTTTGCTTCTTATCAAAGCTGTAAACTAGGCTAAAACTGGCAAAAACGATTAATAGACCAGCAATTAATAAAAGAATAAAACTGTGATTCATTTAAACGACACCTTTTCTAAATTCTGTCTTAATTAAACCATACGAGCTTGTTTTTCGCCTGTTAAATCGGGTATGATTATATCAAGACGGAGGCTTTTATGACGAAAATTAAGGTAATGACGGTTTTTGGCACTAGACCTGAAGCAATTAAAATGGCACCACTTGTATTGAAACTGCAGGCTGATAAGCGTTTTGACGAGGTAACGGTGGTTAGTGCGCAGCACCGTGAAATGCTCGATCAAGTTCTAGAAATTTTTAAAATCAAACCGGATTACGACTTTGATATTATGAAGCAGAATCAATCACTTGAGGAAATTACGGCCAAGGTAATGATTGACTTAGCCAAAGTGATTAGGAAAGAAAAGCCGGATATTGTGCTGGTACATGGTGATACAACGACCAGTTTTGCGGCTAGTTTAGCTAGTTTTTATGAGCAGAGCACAATCGGGCATGTCGAAGCTGGTTTGCGGACGTGGAACAAGTATTCACCTTATCCTGAAGAAATGAACCGGCAAATGACTGACGATTTAGCTGACTTATACTTTGCGCCAACTGAATTAAGTAAAGCGAATTTGTTAAAAGAAAATCATCGCGCCGACAATATTTTTGTTACGGGCAATACTGCAATAGATGCTCTTAAGCAAACTGTTCAACAAGATTATCACCATGATGTCCTTGATTTAATCAAGCCGGGTCACAAAGTCATCTTGGTAACGATGCACCGCCGTGAAAATCAAGGTGAACCGATGCGGCGGGTGTTTAAGGTGATGAAGCAGGTAGTTGACAGTCATGAAGACGTTGAAATTATCTATCCTGTCCACTTGTCGCCGCGTGTTCAACAAGTTGCCCGTGAAATTTTGGGTAATGATCCACGTATTCATCTGATTGCTCCATTAGATGTGGTCGATTTTCATAATTTAGCCAAACGCAGTTATTTTATTATGACGGATTCTGGTGGCGTGCAAGAAGAAGCCCCTTCACTTAATAAGCCGGTCTTAGTGTTGCGTGATACAACTGAACGCCCTGAAGGGGTTAAGGCTGGTACACTTAAATTAGTGGGAACTGAAGTTGATGCGGTGCGTGAGGCGATGCTTGATTTGCTGGAAAATAAAGCAGCTTATCAAAAAATGGCTAGCGCCAAAAATCCATATGGTGACGGTCATGCTTGCGACCGAATTATGGATGATATTGCATATTATTTTGCAAAACCACAGGGACAAAAGCCAGCAGATTTTGAATAATTATGATTATAAAAAAGCCACAGACTTATTTCTGCGGCTTTTATTGTTTTATTAATTACAAAATAAAAGCCGCAAGAATAAATTTGCGACTTTATTTTATTTGTTATTTTTATGCCTTTGAATTCGCTGTTTAGCTCGTTCAATCAAGGTTGTTTCCTGTGCTTGGAAAACTGACCGTGTTGTTAGATAATTGAAAATTCCTACTAATACTTGGTCAATAATCTTAACTGGCAGGGGACTAAGGTGCAGCCATGAAATACCAACAGACATAATCATCTGGTCAGGAATTAAGCTGATAATTCTGTAAGTGAAAAAAACAATCAACTTATGCCATGTTGAGTGATCTTGGTCAACATTGTTGATAAAGACGGCTTTTTGATTAAAGAAGTAAGAAGCCAAATTAGAAATTACAAATGCGATAATATTAGAAAAGAAAACGGCTCCACCCCACCACTTGTGTAGAGCCATGAAGACAACCGTATTAATTAGTGCGGCGATAAACCCAAAAACCATATAAACGAAAAGATTGCGGTGCCGTTTAACAAATTTTATGGGGTGACGCCATGGATTAATCCTATTAGCCATTTAACCGATCAGCCATTTCTTCTGCTGCCTTATCAATCGCGGCGATAGCATCATCATCTGGTGCATTTTCAATTGTCACTGGTGCAACAGCTTCTTTAGCGCCAACTTGCTTGAACATCTTTTCGAAGTCAAAGACATTTTCACAAAAATGATCATTGTAAGTCTTATCGCCACTGCCCATTACTGCAAAATATTTGCCGCTTAAATCTAATTCTTTTAATTGCTCATAAAAGTCAGCAACATCATCGGTCATCTTGCCTTCACCATAAGTGTAGGTCACGAAGATGCAGAGGTCACTTGTTAAATAGTCGCTAGCATCTGTAAATTCAGCCTCGCTAGTTTCTACATCAAAATCATAATCTTGCAGATCTTCTTCCAAAATATCTGCCATATCTGCATCATTGCCAGTCATACTAGCGTAGACAATCCTTGCCTTCATGCTTTTCATACCTTTCCTATTTAATTCATCATATTATTATACATAATTTAGGCAGATTGATGAAATTCTTTAGTAAACTTTTAAAAAACGCTATAATGTAAACAAAGATGATTTTTAAGAGGAGAGTTTAGTTTTGATTACAATAAAATCCGTTCGAGAACTTAAAGGGATGCAGGCTTCGGGTCGGTTACTGGCATCAATGTTTGAAGGCTTGCGTGATGTGATTAAGCCGGGGATTACGACGTGGGATATTGAGGAATTCTGTCAAGAGTTTGTCAAAAGCCGTGGCGGTCGTCTATCTGAGCAGGGCTTTGAAGGTTATAAGTATGGGACGTGTATTTCGGTAAACGACCAAATTGCCCACGCGACCCCGCGTAAAGATACAATTTTAAACGAAGGCGACCTAGTTAAAGTTGATGTCACTTGCAATCTCAATGGTTATGAAACTGATTCTTGTACCACTTACCCAGTGGGTAAAATTTCGGATGCCGACCGTGATTTGATGGAAACAACCAAGAAGGCAATGTATCTGGGAATTGATCAAGCGGTTTTGGGTAATCGAATTGGTGATATTGGTGCGGTGATCCAACATTTTGTTGAAGACGAACACGGCTACGGCGATGTTAAAGAGTTAGTTGGTCATGGTATCCAACCAAGTATCCATGAAGATCCAGAAGTACCGCATTGGGGCAAGGCTGGTCATGGCTTACGGTTACGTGAAGGCATGACAATCACCGTTGAGCCAATGGTCGAAGCTGGCGGCGACTGGCGCATTGAGCAAAAGACAGTTAGTGATCCTAACGATGATTGGGTTTATTATGCGACACCAGATGGTTCTAAATCGGCGCAGTTTGAACATACTTTTGCCATTACCAAAGATGGTCCCAAGATTTTAACTTTGCAAAAACCTTACGCTGGCTATGAAAAATACCTACCACATTTTGACGAAATGGATGATTAAGGTTGCATGAATAGAAAAAAAGAGGCAGCACCAAATCGTGTTGCCTTATTTTATAAAACACTATCACTCAAATTCTCCCAAGGTGAAGTATTAACTAGTGCAATTGTCATTGCTTATTATGTTTTGTTTTCGATATTTCCATTAATTATTATTATCGGAAATATTTTGCCGTTGTTCCATATAGATACGACGCCAATTGCCAGCTACCTTGATCTGATTTTTCCGGACAAAATTGCTAAATTTATTATGCCGATTATTAATTCGCTGTTAAGACGCAAGTCAACTGGTTATATTTCGTTTGGTGTTATTTTAGCTTTATGGTCAGTTTCATCGTTAGTCAATGCGATTCGGATTGGCATGAATCGCATTTATGGTGTGCGCTCTACGGAGTTAAAGCAGAAGTGGCAGGTAACGGTTTGGACACGGTCAATCACAATATTATTAACTAACTTAATGATTATAATTTTTACTTTGCTGAGTCTAACCTTGATTTTTGGTCAGCAGGTATTGGAATTTTTACGACCGATTTTTTCTTTCTCTGTTGGTGAAATTGAAAAGATTTTTAGCTATCGTTATCCAGTTGTGGGGATTATTTTGCTGGGAACGTTATTTTATTTGAATTACGTTTTGCCTAATATTAAATTGAAAAAACGGGTAATCTGGCCGGGAGTTTTTACAACTTTAATTGGCTGGCTGCTATTATCTTATTTGTTTAGTTTTTATTTGCATCACTTCCATATTAGTTGGGAAAATTATGGCATCATTGGTACCTTTATTATTTTCATGTTATGGCTTAATATTTCTTCAGTTTTATTATTACTTGGTACCTGTGTCAATGCGGCGATTATTTCATTACGTGTTGGTAAAGTACAGTATTCTGCCGGTCATTTAGCAGAATATATCCAAAGAAAACGCCATCATTAAAAATTAGCACAATCGCGCAAAATCTGTTATATTGGATTTCAAAGCATAGATAAAAGAAAGTGTAAAAAATGAAAGTAAGAAAAGCAATTATACCAGCAGCAGGTCTGGGGACGAGATTTATGCCTGTAACTAAGGCAATGCCTAAGGAAATGTTGCCAATTGTTGATAAGCCAACCATTCAATTTATTGTTGAGGAAGCTAAAAATTCAGGAATTGAAGACATTTTGATTGTTACTGGTAAAAATAAGCGGACAATTGAAGACCACTTTGATTCTAATCCTGAACTTGAACAAAATTTGCAAGAAACAGGTAAAACCAGCTTGCTTGAGATGTCGCGAGAAATTACGCAATTGGGGATTAATATCTACTATACAAGACAGCCCCATCCTCTTGGCTTAGGCGATGCGATTGCTCGCGGACGTAGTTTTGTTGGGGATGAGCCCTTTGTTGTCATGCTGGGTGACGACTTAATGTTAGATAAAGTGCCGTTAACTCAGCAGCTAATCAACCGGTATAATGAAACTCATGCTTCAACAATCGCAGTGATGCCGGTGCCGCACAAGGAAGTTTCTAAATACGGTGTTATTGAGCCGGAGAACGAAATTGTGCCGGGACTGATTAATGTTAAGTCCTTTGTGGAAAAGCCGGATATTGATAAGGCACCTAGCGATTATGCGATTATTGGTCGGTATCTGCTAACGCCAGAAATTTTTGACATTTTGGCTAAGCAGAAGCCAGGTCGCGGTGGAGAAATTCAATTGACTGATGCCATTGATACAATGAATAAGACGCAGCGCGTTTTTGCTCATGTTTTTAAAGGTGAACGCCACGATGTGGGTAATAAGGAAAGCTATCTGGAAACGTCCATCGAATATGGTCTTAATCATCCTGAAATTAAGGATGATTTGCGTAAGTATATTATTAATTTGGGTCAAAAGTTAGCGGCTCAAGATAAGAAAAAGAAATAGACAAAATGATTTGAAAGCACTTTAAACTTTAGGTTTAGGATGCTTTTAATTTTGTCTAAATTTTTGAAAACGACTTTAAACTTTTTCTTAACACCACTCAAACCACTAGTTAAACGTGTCGAAATTTGCTAAGGTTTGGAAATAAATCTTTTAGTAGGAGAATCTGTTAATGAAAGATATTTTTATTGTTGCTGCGAAAAGGACACCATTTGGTCGTTATCGCGGGCAATGGGCTGATCAGGATGCGGTCTTTTTGGGTCAATTAGCACTTACCGAAACTTTGCGTAGTATTAGTCTTGAAGCTAGCGACCTTGATGCTTTGTTTATGGGGAATGTTTTAGGAAGCGGCTTGGGTCAAAATATGGCGCGGCAAATAGCTTTGAATGCTGGCATGAAGCTGAATAGCAGCAGTGTAACTGTTAATGAAGTCTGCGGTTCGAGTTTGAAGGCTTTGCGTCTAGCTCAAGGGCAGATGGAATTGGGAGACTTTGGCTTGGTTGCCGTTGGCGGTAGTGAAAGCATGACCAATGCCGCATATTTTAGTAGCACCAAAAATTCACCGGCACTTGAAAGTATCATGTTAACTGATGGCTTGACTGATGCTTTTTCTGGGCAGCATATGGGCATAACTGCAGAAAATGTCGCCGAAAAATATCAAGTTTCACGCCAAGAAATGGATGAGTACAGCTATGAGTCACACCAAAAAGCCGCACGAGCTGTTAAGCAAGGATATTTTGCACCGGAACTAATTACGACCAAGATTAATGGTCACCAAATTGTTCAAGATGAAAATATTCGCCCAGATACCAGCCTTGACGCGTTAGGTAAGCTCAAGCCCGCTTTTACTCTAGATGGGCAAGTCACTGCTGGGAATGCTTCACCACTTAGTGATGGTGCCAGTATGGTACTTTTGGCAACGGCAGAAAAGGTAAAAGAGCTGCAGCTCAAGCCGTTAGCTCGTTTGGGCGCATTTGCGGAGTCCGGAACTGATCCAGCTTATATGGGTTATGCACCGTATTATGCTGTACAAAAGTTATTGAAACAAACAGCTAGTCAAATTACGGATTATGATGTAATTGAAGTCAACGAAGCATTTGCGGCCCCGAGTGTTGCCTTGGCTCGCGACCTGGCAATTCCAATGGAACGGTTGAATATTTTTGGTGGTGCGATTGCTCTAGGGCATCCCTTAGCTGCCACAGGTACGCGGTTAGTGACAACTGCAATTAATGCACTAAATCATGTTAATGGCAAGCGGGCACTGGTAACTCTCTGCATTGGTGGCGGTCAAGCAATTGCCTGTGAATTAATCGGGATGAATTAAATGAAGTTTTATCGATTAACGCCGCAGCAGCGACGGGACGTACTTGTAAAACAAGGAATAAAATTAGATGACATTGACGCGGCAACGTTAAATCAGCTTAACCAATTAAGCGAAAATGTTGTAGGGCAATTACGTTTACCAGTAGGCTTAGTGCAAAATTTGCTGGTTAATGGCCACTCTTATTGGGTGCCAATGGCAACAGAAGAACCTTCAGTTGTGGCGGCTGCCAATCATGGCAGTAATATTTTTAATAAATGTGGCGGCGTTACTGCTCAAAGCAAGCGTCAGGGTATTTATGGTCAAATTATTTTACAGGTCACAACTGACTTTAAGCCAGAAAAATTAAGCGAGCAGTTTCCCCAATTAATTGAACTGGCTAATCAAGAATTTGCGAGTTTGGTTAAACATGGCGGCGGTGTGAAAGAAATTGAGCTGCGGCAAGAAGATGAGCTTGTTTATGTGAAAGTATTAGTTGACCCCGCTGAAGCCATGGGGGCCAATAAGGTAAATGCAATTATGGAGTTTTTAGCGGATCAATTGGTAAAATTGCCGATAGTTACTTCAAAATTATTTGCGATTTTATCAAATTATCCTAGTCAATTGACGACAGCCCAAGTTAAATTGCCAGTAAATGCAGTTGGCGGGGCGGAGATTGCTGACAAGATTGCCTTATTAAGTCAAATTGGTCAACGCGATGTGTATCGTGCTGTGACTAACAATAAAGGAATTATGAATGGCGTCTATGCCGTCTTAATGGCAACGGGCAATGATGAACGTGCGGTTGCGGCTGCATCCGGCGTTTTAGCTAGTCAGTCTGGGCAGTACACAAGTTTAAGCAAGTGGGAAGTTCAAGGCGACTATTTATCTGGGGAATTGACTTTGCCGCTGGCAATTGGTACAGTTGGCGGCTCAATTAAGGCACGCACCGATGTTCAACAAAATTACCGGATTTTAGGAAAAACTATTACCACCGCAGAATTAGCTAATGTAATTGCGGCAGTGGGACTGGCTAATAATCTGGCTGCCTTACTGGCAATTGCGACCGAAGGTATCCAAAAAGGGCACATGAAGCTGCAGGCTCGCAATTTAGTAGCTAATTTATCCGCGACTGCGCAAGAAAAAAAGCAGGTTTTGCAGTTATTGACGCAAAATCGTGAGTATTCAGAAGCTGCAGCCAGTAAGTTTTTGCATCAAGTTAGAGAAAGGGAAGACTAAATGCAGGTTGGAATTGACCAGATAGGGTTTTATACGCCTAATAAGTATGTTGATATGGTGGATTTGGCTCACGCGCGCAATGAAGATCCCAATAAATATTTAATTGGCATTGGCCAAAGCCAGATGAGTATTGCCGATCAGACGCAGGATGCCGTTTCAATGGGAATTAACGCCACACAGAGCTATTTGTCACAAGTTGATCGCGAGCAAGTGGGCTTGCTGGTTTTTGGGACTGAAAGTGGTGTTGATCAGTCGAAGTCTGCTTCTTTATTTGTCAAAAGCGCCTTGAATTTACCCCCAGAAGTTCGAACTTTTGAGGTGAAGGAAGCTTGTTTTGGCATGACTGCTGGTGTGATGATTGCCCGCGATTATGTTCGCTTGCATCCCCATCATAGCGCGATTGTAATCGGCAGTGATCTGGCTCGTTACGGTATTGCGACTGCGGGAGAAGTTACCCAGGGCGCGGGCAGCGTCAGCTTGCTAATTAAGGCGCAGCCGCGTATTTTGACCTTAAACGATGGTCATAGTGCCTTTAGTCAGGATATTAATGACTTTTGGCGGCCTAATAATTCTGCGACCGCGTTAGTTGACGGTAAGTATTCCACCCAGGTTTACTTGGACTTTTTTCAAAGAACGTTTACGGATTATCAGAAATTAAAAAATTGGCAGACAAGTGATTTTGCGGCGCTAATCTATCATTTACCCTTTACCAAAATGGGTTTAAAGGCTAACCGGTTAGCAGTTGTCAATCAAGATGAAGCAACGATTAGTCGTTTGGTGGCTAACTTTACAGCCGGTGCGCAATACGGCAGAGTGGTAGGGAATATTTATACGGCGTCACTTTATTTAAGCTTATTGAGTTTATTAGAAAACGGCTCATTAGCAGATAATGCCTTAGTTGGTCTTTTTTCTTATGGCTCAGGTGCGATGGGCGAGTTCTTCTCGGGACGAACAGTTGCAGATTATCAAAAAATGCTTAACCCGAGTGCAACGCAAGATTTACTAAGCAGGCGACAAAAATTAACAATTCCGGAATATGAGCAGATTTTTACAATGGCTCTTAGAGATCCGGCTGATGGCTTAATCTTAGTTAGTGATGAAGCTGCGGGGTACTGGTACTTTGCTGGCACGAAAAATCATATTCGCCAATATCGGCAAAAATAATAAAAGCAGACTGGTGACAGTCTGCTTTTTAAGTTAGTCTAACCGAATTAGTTTCCGGTAAAATTTGGATGCCATAAATGGGTAATCGTTCAGTGCCGTCTTGTACCCATAGTGGGATAGCGCGACCGTGCAAATGCTTGACTAAGTGGATGATTTTGGCTTTAGTCATTGGGACTTTTCCTGGATAAAGCAAACAATTACTGCTCGTAATCTTTAATTGTCCTAGCGGCAATACTTGCTCTTTAATTGTTAAATAAAAACTTGTTTGCGCATTTAAGTCATTAGTTAATTGTAGTAAATCTGTGAGTCTCATATTATTAACCTATACAAAAGCTAAAATGTTATACTAATCGTATTATATTTTTGATAGAAAGTTGGCTATACTCTTTGAAACAATTAAAACATAAAAAATTATGGCTTTCATTAATTATCGTTGTTTTATTGATTTGTCTGTTATTTACTGGTGCCGGGTTTTATTTCTTTAAGGTGGCTTGTGTCCCGGGACATAAGAGTTTTTTGTCTTCTTCAAGTAAGGTTCTTAAGAAGTCTGACCCGCTTTACAAGCAGAAGAAATGGTTCAAGCAGGTTAATAAAGAAAAATGGCACATGCAATCTGCTGATGACAAGTACCGCCTAGATGCTAATTATATTCCTAGCAAACATTCGCATAAAACAGCAATTATCTTGCCAGGTTACATGAATGTTAAAGAAGATATGGGCAAGTACGACGCGCTATTTCATGAGTTAGGTTACAATACTTTGACACCAGATCCACGTGCCCAAGGCAAGAGTCAAGGAAAATATATTGGCTACGGCTGGGTCGAAAAGGCCGATGTCAAAAAGTGGATTAACCGAGTACTTGCTAAAAACGGTCAAAACCAGCAAATTGTTGTCTTTGGCGTTAGCATGGGTGGTGCCACGACGATGATGGTCAGCGGGTTGCAGTTACCTAAGCAGGTTAGGGCATTTGTCGAAGACTGTGGCTATACTAGTGTCAAAGATGAAATTGAACACGAGGCTAAAGCTCTATATAATATGCCGGCTTTCCCAAGATTTCCAATGGTTGAAATCTTGAGTGGAATTAATCGCGTTAAAGTTGGTTACTTCCTTAAAGATGGTTCAAGTATCAATCAGTTGCACCAAAATCATCGACCAATGTTGTTTATTCACGGCGGTAATGATACTTTTGTGCCAACTAAGATGGTTTATCGTAATTATCGTGCGACTCAAGGTCCTAAGCAGCTTTGGATTGCTCCAAAGTCCAAACATGCTAATTCTTATGAGGATCATCCCGCAGCTTACAAAGCACATGTTAGTCAATTCTTAGCCCAATACATTAAATAAAGTTTAATATTTGCAAGCGATTACAATAATTGCTATGATAACTAAGTGGATAGCGTATCAGCAAAAATTTAATCTCTAAAATTGTATATTGTCAAAATGCTCTGCTAATAATGTAATAGATAGTAGAAATATACCTTATCCGCAAACAAAAACAGCTGCCATTATGGCAGCTGTTTTTTTATTTGCGTAAAGTTAATTTGGCAATACATTCACACCGTGGAGTCTGCGGCAGCATATCAACGTTCTCAATTAAGCGGACATCATAAGCTTCAGATAGTAAGACGAGGTCTTGGGCCAAAGTTGATGGGTTACAAGAAATGTAAACAAAAGTTTGTGGCTTAATCTTGAGCAGCGTTTTAATTAAGCTCTTAGCTAACCCAGTTCTTGGGGGGTCAACGATTAAGGCGTCAATTGCTACGCCGGTTTCTTGTAAATGCGGCAAAACTTTTTCAACACTGCCTTGAAGATAATCGGCGTTCTTGATGTGGTTGAGTTCGACATTGTGTTTAGCGTCATCAACGGCTTCTGGAATGGTTTCAATGCCAATCACTTGCTTAACGTGTTCTGCAGCTAAGATACCTAAGGTACCAACACCGCTGTACGCGTCAATTAAGGTTGCATCTTGGTCAAGATCTAAAAACTTCAACGCTTCCGAGTACAAATTGGCGGTTTGTTGCGGATTTAGTTGGAAAAAGGCCCGCGGTGACAAGGCAAACTTTTTACCCAAGATTTCTTCAGTAATCTTGTTTTTACCGGCAAGTTTTTCGGTTTTATTGCCCCAGACTTGTGGGTTACGCCAGTCAGTTTCATTTTGATAAACGCTAACCACGCCAGGTAATTTCATGATTTCTTGGCTTAACGGCAACAAGTTCTTGATTTCATGACCAACAGTGATTAAGGTTACTTGAATTTCTTGGGTAGCTTCGGCTTCGCGAACAACAATAGTCTTCAGACCGGGAGTATGCCGGTAAGGATTAGCAACAGCCACGTGCATTTTTTCAACTAAGGTCTTAATTTGCCGTTCAATCTTTTGCGTAGCTTCACTTTGGGTTGGCATGTTTGGCAAGTCATAAAGATGATGTGAATTTGGCGCAAACAAGCCTAAGTTAGTTTTACCGTGATCTTGCTCAATTTGGTACTGTGCTTTGTTACGGTAGTGCCATTCATTTGGGGCCGGGATGGTCGGTTTAACTTTGTATTTACGATAGCCGCGGGGATGGAATTTTTCTAAGGCTTCAAGTACATTGTCACGTTTAAACTCTAATTGCTTAGGGTAGGACAAATGTGCTAGTTCAAGACCGCCGATTGCGGGATTAACGCCTTTAGGGAAGGCAACGCGATCAGGACTTTGTTCTTTAATGCGGACAAGTTCAGCTTGAAGGTAATGGGGAAAATCTTTGATAATTTTAGCAACGACGACTTCACCTGGTAAAGCTCCAGGAATAAAAATAATCTTCTTACGGTAGTAGCCGATGCCCTCACCGTTAATGCCAAGACGCTTAATGGTAATAATTACGTCTTTTTCTTTTGGTTGGTTTCGTTTGAAATTTTTGTACATAATGTTCTTTCTACAATAAATAATTAACTATTAATAATTTATTGTACTCCTCAGAAAAAGTTTTTAGCAAGAAACACGAAAATTTGCTAGCATATAGGGTGAGGTTAAGAATTAGAAAGTTGAGGTTAAAATGCCAGTCATTACTAAAGTCAGCAGTCAAAAACGACCGGGACGTTACAATATTTTTTTGGATGGGCAGTATGCTTTTTCAGCTAGTGAGCAGACCGTTGCCGAGTTTATGTTGTTAAAAGGGCAGGAACTGACACCTGAAGAATTAGCGACGGTTAAAAAGTTTGATGCCGACAGTAAGGCGACTAATTTAGCTTCAAATTATCTAAGTTACCAAGCACGTACAGTTTATGAAGTCTTACAATATTTAAAAAAGCACGAGATTGACGATGAAGCTGCACAAAGTGCAGTTACGCAGCTAAGTGCGATGGGCTTTTTGGATGATCGCAAATATACCGTTTTATCAATTAAGCAGAGTCTGCGCAGCGGGACTGATGGACCGTTGACCTTGACACGTAAGTTAACCCAAAAGGGAATTGATCCAGCAATTATTCAAGAAGAAATGACTGCAATAGCCGATGAAGATTGGCTGGATACAGGCTTGCGGGTATTAAAGTCCCTGAAAAGTCAGGTTGGTAAGGTATCCGAGCGTGAATTGCAGCGCAAGATGAATTCCAAGCTCATGAGTCACGGCTTTTCTAGTGGTATTGCCTCACTGGTTATTGCCGAAATAGATTTAGAGCCAGACGCTGAGGCACAGGTTGAAGCACTCAAAAAGCAAGGGGTCAAAGCCTATAAACGTTTTCGCAGGCTGCCAGAAAGCGAACGCGACCGCAAGATTCGTAATTATTTGTTTGCTCACGGTTTTGCCAGTAATGAAATTGATGCGTTTTTAGCTGGTGAAATTATTCCGCTGGCTGAATTAGCTGAATATTAGGAGAAGAATAATGAAACAAGCACAAGAAGAATTGATTTTTGTCGGAAGACCATTTCCTGACGCGATGATGGATCAGGAAAAATCGTTTTCCGGCTGTAACTTGAAAATGGAAAATGATCCTGCTTTTCGGCAGTTTTTGAAGTCGAACCATTTGAGTAACAAGCGCAGCAGCCTAGTCGTGTTTGGCCCAGAAAATTTTATGTATTGGTACGGCGTAATTGTTCCTAAGGAAGTTGAAGTGCCAAGTACATTAATGAAGTTTGTCCTGCCGCGAACTCAGGTTGCCCGAGTTGAATTGTCTGAGCAAAGTTTAGCCTTTTTTAATCAGCCGCTTAACTTTGTCTTGCCGGAACTGATCCAAAAAGTAACCGAAGAAGGGACTCAGGTTTATGAGAATATGGGCGATAGTACCACGCCATATATTTTGCAGAGTCTAGATTTAGATACAAAAAAACTGTTCCAAGACTTGTATCTTGAGGACAGTAAGTAATTAATGCTGCTTGGGGTCAATTGATAAGTTATCGTATTCGACATACGCGCCAAGGCAGGTTGACAAAAGCATTACCAAAAAGACAATGCCGACAGATTTACCGACAATCTGGTCAAGTGTCAGGCAATTACGGACTAAAAACGTTGCCGCAAAGCAAAGAATGAAGTCAAGTACCATGTTGGCAAACAGTAGCAAGTAGCGCCGTCTAATACTGAAAAAACGCAATAATTGTTTAAAAAAGCCGTCGTCAACGGCAACGGCTAATAAATCAACGGGGCGTTGGATTGTTGCTTTGATGGCAAACATGATAATCGCGCCAACTAGCGCGCCGATAGTTGTTCTGAATAAGTCGGCCGAATGCAGAACTAGCGCATCGTAGCCGATACCGATAATTAAAAGGCTGCATAGGTAGGGAATTAATAGTAAAAATGTAAAAACAAGTAGAACGTGACTTTTTTTCATTAAATTAACCTCGTTTCTTACGTGCTATTCTAACATATCACGGGCGTACATGATATAATGTTATTATTTATATTGATGTTTTAAGAAAGAGAGCAAAAATTATGACTAGCGACCCTGCCAAGGGGAATTTATTTAAGCGATTTAAGAATAAATTTTCCCCTGCAAGTGATGAAGAAACCAAAGAACATTTAGCTAAGGAAGTTACAACACTGTTTGAAGACAAGCAAATTAGTGAAACAGAATCCTCCATGCTAAACAATGTTTTGGATTTTCAAGGGCGGATGGTCCGCGAGGTAATGGTCCCGCGGATTGACGCGTATATGGTGGATTGCTGTGATAGCTTTCAGGATAATCTTGATGACATTTTGCGTGAGCCTTATTCGCGCATCCCTGTGTACCAGCAGGATAAGGATAAAATCATCGGTGTGATTCATATTCGCACGGTGCTTCGTAAGGCAAGAGAAAAGGGCTTCGACAATATTGATTATGATGATGTGATGAACCCGCCGTTATTTGCACCGGAAACAACTGATCTAAGTGAACTACTAGTTGAAATGCAGCAGACGCAGCAGCAACTAGCTATTTTGACGGACGAATACGGCGGCGTGGTTGGGATAGCCACGATTGAAGATTTGATTGAAGAAATTGTCGGCAATATTGATGATGAGGTCGATCATGCCGAAGTCTTGTTTAACCAGCTTAGCCCTAATAAGTATGTCATTTATGGCAAGATGCCGCTGGTTGATTTTAATGAACAGTTTGGCACTGACCTTGAGATGGAGGATGTCGATACTGTTGCCGGCTTTATGATTACCAAGCTAGGAATTATTCCGGCTAAGGGCGAAAAGTTATCGGTTAAACTGGATAACGGGATGGTATTAACAACTAGAAGAATGATGCGGTCACGGCTTCTGACGGTGTTATTGACAATTCCGGAAGGAAAACAAAAGGAAGAAGAGCAAAGTAATTAATGAGTGAAGGACTTTTAGATAAAGTAAAAAGAAGAAGAACATTTGCGATTATCTCGCACCCCGATGCTGGGAAGACGACGATTACGGAACAAATGCTTCTTTTTGGTGGGGTAATCCGCAATGCCGGAACGGTTAAGGCACGTAAGACTGGTCATTATGCCACCAGTGACTGGATGGAAATTGAAAAGCAACGTGGGATTTCTGTTACCAGTTCCGTAATGCAGTTTGAATATCAGGGTAAACGAATTAATATTCTTGATACCCCGGGACACCAAGATTTCTCAGAAGATACATACCGGACGTTAATGGCTGTCGATTCAGCCGTAATGGTTATCGATTCTGCAAAAGGTATTGAACCGCAGACTAAAAAGCTGTTCAAGGTTGTTAAGCAGCGCGGGATTCCGATTTTTACCTTTATGAATAAGCTTGACCGTGATGGTCGCCCGCCGCTAGACCTAATTGCGGAATTAGAAGACTTACTTGGCATTGAAGGGGTCGCAATGAACTGGCCGATTGGTTCAGGACAAACGCTGCAAGGACTATACGATATTGCCAATAATCAGGTTGAATTGTACCGTAAGGATGGCGAAGACCGCTTTTTGCCATTAGATAAGGACGGAAAACTGCCAGCAAGTGAACCGTTTAGTCAAAATTCACAATTCCAAGATACTTTGGATGAGATTGACTTAATTAAGGAAGCGGGTAATACCTTTGACCTTGATAAAGTTATTAAGGGTGACCAGACACCGGTTTTCTTTGGTTCAGCTCTAACAAATTTTGGTGTGGAAACCTTCTTAAAGAGTTTTGTGCAATTAGCTCCGGCTCCTGAAAGTCATTTGGTTAACGGGGACGAGGAATTGAATCCTGATGATTCAGAATTTTCGGGCTTTGTCTTTAAAATTCAGGCTAACATGAATCCCCATCACCGTGACCGAATTGCCTTTGTCAGAGTAGGCAGCGGTGAGTTCAAGAAGGGACTTGATGTTACCTTAGCGCGGACGGACAAGCCAATTCGGCTGAATAACGCTACGGAATTTATGTCTAGTGAACGTGTTCAAGTTACTGATGCCGTTGCTGGTGATATCGTTGGGTTATACGATACCGGTAATTTTCAAATTGGGGATAGTATCTACGCGGGTAAGCGCAAGGTTGTCTATCCTGCATTGCCGGAATTTACGCCGGAATTGTTTGTGCGGGTAACTGCCAAAAACGTGATGAAGCAAAAGTCGTTCCACAAGGGGATGACGCAGTTGGTTCAAGAAGGAGCCATTCAGCTTTACCGCAATTACCAGACTGACGAATATATTTTAGGTGCTGTTGGACAACTGCAATTTGAAGTATTTAAATTCAGAATGAAGAATGAATATAACTCAGATGTTGAAATGACCAGTATCGGTCATCGGGTAGCTCGCTGGATTGATCCAGACCAGCTTGATCCGGCAATGTCGAACAGTCGTAATCTGCTGGTTAAGGATCGCTATGATCAACCGCTCTTCTTATTTGAAAATCAATTTGCGGAACGCTTCTTTAAAGATAAGTATCCGGATGTTAAATTAACTGAAAAACTTTAAAAATTCAAAAAAATGGTTGGCAATTAATGTCAACCATTTTTCTGATGTTCTAATTTCTCCTGTTTACGGCGGTTAATTCTATCTTTAATGTCCAAGATGGCACAGATTGAAAAATAAATAGCTAAAACAACAAAAGTTACGGAAATTGTTTTGGCAAAAACGCCGAAGTTAGTCATGACCGTCCAGATTAAGAAACAGACATAACATGATGAAATAACACCAACAATTCTGCTAATCCTGCGTTCAAGGTTAATCAGGTGAAAAAATCTACCCTCACTTAAATTTTTGATTTCTTTCTTTTTCATTTGTCGATACCCATAGTTAAATTTACTTATTTGAAAATTAAAATAATGTTAGCATTATTTATTGTAATTGTTAATTGGATTTTGCGATAAGTCAGAATAAATAAAAAAAGGCACTTTAAGAATCATCTTAAAGTGCCTTTTACTAGCAATAACTATCTTATTTATCAACGTGAATTTCGACCACGCGTTGATTTTTATCAAAGGTTACTAAATATGAAGGATCATTTTCTTTAATCAAACGTTTGATAATGAATTCGACCTCATCCTTACGGACGCGGCGGTCGTGGTTTTCGATCGCAATCCCGATTGCCTTGTCACTTTCAGTATAAATAACAGAAGTATTGCCTAAAGAATAAACTTTGACATAGTTCACGTCAGTTGAGTTAAGCTGACTGTGAACTAAATCCCGATAGCTATTGGTTACATCTATTAAATGCATGGATTTCACCCGTTTCTTGTAGTAGTTTTATTAACTCTAGTATAACGCTAAATTATTATTTTTTCCCAATATAAAAGCATGATTATTGTAATTTACAGTAATCATGCTTTCTTTATATTTTAATTAAAGTTCGGTGTCTGAAACTGCTGTTTCACTAGTAGCCAGTTGCTCATTAATTACAATGTGGTCATCAATAAGACTAGCAATTAAGTTCTTGGCATCTGGATGGTCAAGCTTGAAGTCGGCTACGCGGTCTTCAATTTTTTCTTGAATTATTCTGCGTAAAGGTCGTGCACCCATAGCTGGATTATAACCTTCCTCGATTAATTTCTTCTTGGCATCATCAGTTACACTAATTTGCAAGCCTTGATTCTTAACCATGCTGTTAGTTTCATCAAGCATCAAGTTAACAATTTTAACTAAATCTTCCTTTGATAACTCGTTGAATTCGATGACATCATCAAGCCGGTTTAAAAATTCAGGCTTGAAGAATTGACTCATTGAGCTTCTAGCAGAATCTTTTTCTTCATCTGTATTTTCAGCCGCAAAGCCAACACTAGTATTCTTAATTCCCTGACCAGCATTAGAAGTCATGATGATAATCGTGTCTTTAAAGGAAACGGTCCGACCTTGTGAGTCAGTTAAGCGCCCATCGTCTAGTATTTGTAAGAACAGGTTCATTACTGAGGGGTCTGCCTTTTCGATTTCATCAAGTAAAATTAGGCTGTAAGGGTGACGACGAACTTGTTCGGTTAATTGACCTGCTTCTTCATAACCAACATAGCCAGGAGCAGAACCGATTAATTTGGAAACAGAGTAGGATTCCATAAATTCTGACATATCAAAACGAATCATTGAATTTTTTGAACCAAACATTTGCTTGGCTAATTGCTTAGCTAGTTCTGTCTTACCAACCCCAGTTGGACCAACAAATAAGAAGGAACCAATTGGGCGACCGGACTTATTAAAGCCAATGCGGTTGCGGCGGATTGCGCGGGCAACTTTATCAACGGCTTGGTCTTGCCCAATAACATGGGCTTTTAAGGTAGGTGCTAAAGTTTGTAGCTGATTTTCTTCTTGCTTTTGCAAGTCGCCAACAGGAATACCAGTTTTTTCTTCAACAATCTTGTTCATAATTTTGCTGGTGATAACTGGGGACTTGTCAGGATCAATCTTTTGGTCTTTTACTTTATTGTACTTTTCGATTTGGTCGCGGTAATATGCGGCCTTTTCGTAGTCCTCGTTTTTCAATGATTCTTGCTTTAATTGTTGAGCAGCAGTAATGCGTTCCTTGAGCTTGTCCTTATCAACATAAGGAATGGTCAAGTTCATTCTTGAACCAGCTTCATCAAGCAGGTCAATGGCCTTGTCAGGCAAAAAACGATCTTGGATATAACGTTCTGATAATTCAGCTGCTGATTTGATGGCATCATCAGTATAGTGAACATGGTGATAATCTTCGTAACGTTTTTGGATTCCTTTTAAGATACGGATGGTTTCCGTAACAGATGGTTCTTTAACATCAACAGGTTGGAAGCGCCGAGCAAGTGCAGAATCTTTTTCGATTTCACGGTATTCTTTTAAGGTGGTTGCGCCGACAAGTTGTAAATCGCCGCGGGCTAGGGCAGGCTTAATAATATTACCTGCGTCCATTCCGCCTTCAGCGTTACCTGCACCGACAATTTCGTGAATTTCATCAATAAATAAGATAATGTCGTCGTGCTGTTGCAATTCTTTAATTAATTGCTGCATGCGCTGTTCGAATTGACCACGAATACCAGTTCCTTGAACAAGTGAAACGACATTTAGTGAAATAATTCGCTTGTCCTGTAATTTAGCAGGAACTGACCCATCAACAATTTGTTGGGCGAGTCCTTCGACAACTGCTGTCTTACCAACGCCGGCTTCACCAATCAATACCGGATTGTTTTTAGTTCTTCTATTTAAAATCTCAATTACGCGGGCAATTTCCTTATCCCGACCAATAACTGGGTCGATTTTGCCCTTTTTAGCTAGTGCTGTTAAGTCAGTACCATATTGGTCGAGTAGTGAATGACCACCGCCGGCGCCATTATTAACGTGTTGCGGATGCTCGGAATTAGCATTATTAAATGCCGCGTTATTTGCGTTCATACTATTAAATAAGTCATCAAAGTCTCCGAAGAAACCGTTGTTGTCATTATTCATATTGATATTTCCTTGTTGTTTAAGTTGTTGATAACATTGTCCACATAAATTAATTTCGCGACTTTGACCATTAACCTTGGCATAAAGGTGAATGGAAGCAGGCCGCTTTTGACAGTTTTGACAAAGCAATTACACTTACCGCCTTTCATTTCAAGTTTACTAAATTATATAATTAGCACTCTCAATAATCAAGTGCTAAAACCTGAAAAACTTATTTTTTGTAAGTTCAATAAATATGTTAAAATAACAGTGGTCATTAAACAAAAAGATAAAAAAGACGGTGATATTTAGTGGATTATCAAAAAATTCTTGAACAGTTGGCTGAAGGGGAGCTTGACCAATATGAAGTTGCTCCCCAAGATGCCTTTGATTTTCAAGCAGCCTTGCGGGCGTTTGGCAAACGGCAAAATATTACTGGCCGTGCTTTACGTGGTGGAAAAATAATTTATTCACAGTCAAAGTCTGAAAATTAATGATGTAAACTGTTACATTTATGTTGTCTAATTCACAAAAAAATGATAGTCTAATACTCGAGTAGGTATTTACTACCGTTTTGATTTTTCAATTTTAAAGGAGATAATTATAATGGAAAAATGCGATTTTCATATTGTTGCAGAAACAGGTATTCACGCTCGTCCAGCTACACTTTTAGTACAAGCTGCTTCGAAGTTTGGTTCAGATATTAATTTAGAGTATAACGGTAAGTCAGTTAACTTGAAGTCAATCATGGGTGTTATGTCACTTGGTGTTGGTAAGGGTGCTGATGTTACAATTACTGCTGATGGTGATGATGAAAAAGACGCTATTGCCGCTATTTCAGATACAATGAAAAAAGAGGGTTTAGCTGAATAATGACCAAGATTTTAAAAGGAATTGCTGCAAGTGATGGTATCGCTGTGGCACCCGCTTATCTCTTGGTAGAACCAGATCTTTCATTTACGAAGACCACTGTTTCCGATGCTGTTAGTGAATTAGATCGCTTTAAAAATGCGATCACTGCTTCGACTTCAGAAGTTGAAGCAATTCGTGACAGCGCTAAAGAGAGTTTAGGCGAGGACGAAGCTCAAGTATTTGAAGCCCATTTGATGATTTTAAATGATCCTGAATTTACAGGAGCCATTGAAACTGAAATCAAAGACCAAAAAATTAATAGTGAAGCCGCACTTGATGAAACTGCACAAAAGTTTATTGCAATTTTTGAAGGGATGACTGACAACGCTTATATGCAACAACGTGCTGCTGATGTGCGCGATGTTTCTAAGCGAATCATGGCTCATCTTTTGAATAAAGAATTGCCTAATCCAGCTGCAATTGACCATGAAGTTATTGTGGTTGCGCATGATTTGACTCCTAGTGATACTGCTCAATTAAACAAACAATTTGTTAAGGGCTTTGTGACTGATATTGGTGGTCGGACTGCGCACTCAGCAATTATGGCTCGGTCACTTGAATTACCAGCCGTTGTTGGTACTGAGTCAATTACTGCTGATGTTGAGAACGGTCAGACTTTAGTAGTCGACGGTTTAAATGGCGATGCTGTCATTGAGCCAAGTGATACTCAAGTTGCTGATTACAAGCAAAAGAGTGAAGCTTTCTTAGCCCAAAAGGCTGAATGGGAAAAATTGAAGAATGAACCATCAGTTACAGCTGACGGCAAGGAATTCACCATTGCAGCTAACATTGGTACACCAAACGATATGCAAGGTGTCAATGATAATGGTGCCGAAGCGATTGGCTTGTACCGGACTGAATTTTTGTACATGGATTCTAAGGACTTCCCAACAGAAGACCAACAATTCGAGGCTTATAAAGAAGTTATCGAAGGAATGCACGGCAAGCAAGTTATTATTCGGACAATGGATATCGGTGGCGATAAGCACCTTGATTATTGGGACTTGCCAGACGAAATGAACCCATTCTTAGGTATTCGTGCCATTAGACTGTCACTGAAGAATGAAGACATTTTCCGCACCCAATTACGGGCATTGCTTAGAGCCTCTGCTTACGGCAAGTTAGGAATTATGTTCCCAATGATTGGTACCTTGAACGAATTACGCAAGGCCAAGGCTATTTTAGCTGAAGAAAAGACTAAGTTAGTTAATGATGGTGTCAAAGTTGGCGATAACTTAGAAGTCGGGATGATGATTGAGGTTCCGGCTGCTGCAGTTTTGGCTGACCAATTTGCCAAAGAAGTTGATTTCTTCTCAATTGGAACTAATGACTTGATCCAATATACAATGGCTGCTGATCGTGGTAACGATAATGTTTCTTATCTGTACCAACCTGCTAACCCATCAGTATTGCGGTTAATTAAGCATACAATTGATGCAGCTCACGAAAATGGTATTTGGTGTGGCATGTGTGGTGAAGCTGCAGGTGACAGCACCATGTTCCCAATCTTATTGTCAATGGGTCTTGATGAATACTCAATGAGTGCAACTTCTATTTTGCGAATTAGAAGCTTAATGAAGAAGCTTAACACTGAGGATCTCAAGGAACTGGCAAATAAGGCATGTTATATTTCTGAAACTGCTGAAGAAAATGAACAGTTAGTTGCTGACTTGATGAATCAAGTTGACAAATAACAGAATAAAAAAATAGTACATTATCAAAGATGATGTACTATTTTTTGTTTAGCTTTAAACTTTCTTGATAAAAAAGTCATAATTTATTCACTTTTTATTTGTAAGATGAAAATATAGTTAATTACAAAAATACTACTTACAAAAAAGAAGTAATATGCTATAATAGATTATAGATAAGAAGTAGTATTTGTTCAAAGGAGCGTGAAATATATGGTTAATTTATATATATCTCCGAGTTGTACCTCGTGTCGTAAAGCTAAGGCTTGGTTAAAGAAGCATGACATTGCTTTTAAAGAAAGAAATATTTTTTCTGAACCTCTTACTAAAGACGAGCTTATTCAAATCTTGCGGATGACAGAAAATGGTACCGAAGAAATTATTTCAACGCGTTCAAGAGCTTTTCAGCAGTTAAAAGTTAACCTTGATGATTTATCGATTGACCAATTGCTTAATTTGGTTGAAAAGAATCCAAGTTTGTTAAGACGACCAATCATTATGGATGATCGGCGCTTGCAAGTTGGTTACAATGAAGATGAAATTCGTCGGTTCTTGCCACGGAAAGTTCGTCGGCTTGAGCTCGAAGAAATGCAAAAGATTGCAGACTTATAATCAAGCTATATTTTTAATAAAAAGCGTTAGTTTTTTAAACTAACGCTTTTATTTTATCTTCAAAGTACGCTACAATGGATAAAAGAATCCAATGGAGGTGAAAACTCGTGCAAGTTGATCATATTAATGAAAATACTATTCGTGTCCGAATAGATAAGAATGAGTTAGCTAGTCGTGGCTTAAAAGTTTTAGATTTATTAGGGGATCGGGATAAAATCCAGCATTTCTTTTATTCAATTTTGGATGAAGTTGATACCGACCATTCCTTTAGTCAGGACGCGCCAGTAACCTTCCAAGTAATGCCAAATAATGGCGGCTTAGACTTGTTAATTAGCAAGGTAACGAATAAGGATCGCGATAATTTGACGCAAATGTTTGGCGGCGAAGCTGAAACTGAGAAAGAAACTGAAGATTCGCGTAAAACATTTATTGATTTGGATTCTGATGAGGAACCAGAAGAGCCTGAAGCCGAAGAAGATCCTGTTAGCAATTCTCAAGATAATTCGCAACCGCAGGTTAAGAAGCCATTTTGGAAGTTTCAAAAGAAGCAGGCATACAGCTTTAAGGATTTAGATCCATTAACTGAATTAGCAGATAATTTGCGAGCTAATGATTTGTCCTCAAGTCTTTATTTTGAGCGAGGAGAATTTTTCTTAGAGTTAACATTCAATAATGAAAATTATGCAGAAATCAAACCTGCAGATGCTTGGGCAATTGCCAATGAGTATGGTATTAAAGTCAAGGCCAGTGAGATGGCGCGGGTACGCACAACGGGGAAGTGTCTAATTGCCTGTGATGCACTGGGACAACTACGTAAGTATTTTGATAAAAAGTAATCGTTAATTAAAAAGGCAAGTAAGTTACTTGCCTTTTTGCGTATGTAAATTTAGGTGATAAATTTGTACGCAGCATTATTGAATAATCAGTTGGTCTTAGCGACAGTTGAGGCACAGACTAAAAGTAAATCAGTAAGAAATTATTTTTGTCCGCGGTGTCATCACCGTGTGCAGCTTATTAGTAAGGCAGATGGCGCGTATTTTAAGCATTTAGCTAAGACAGCTAATATGATGGGAGAAAGGGCGGAACATGCGCAGAGCAAGTTACTACTTAAAGAGGCGTTAAGGACAGCCGGCTTTGATGCACAGGTGGAAATTCCACTGGCACAAGGGCAGCTGCGAGCAGATGTCCTGGCAAGTCCGCAGTTAGCGTTTGAGGTGCAGTGTGCACCATTAAGTTTGTCAGAATTTAACCATCGGCATCAATTGTATTCTGAAATTGGGATTGTTGATGTCTGGGTTGTGGGCCAGAGACATTATTTACGCAGGCAACTAAAAAAGTCACAGCTGCTATTTTTTCGTGAAAATGAACTGTGGCATGACTATTATCTAGAAATTAATCCCCAAAAGCAGCAATTAATTCTCAAATATAATATTTTACTTGAACCGGTTACTACGCGGGTTCATTATCAAAAAATGACATTTGCGCTAAACGCACAAGGTTTAAAGCAGTTATGGCACTTTCAGCCGCAACTTCAAGTATATCAAGTTAATCCTGGTGATCAACGTGATTATTTGGCTCGGCAATTAATTCAGCAAACTAAAACAGGACAGTCAATTGCGACCGCCCTGTATACTAGGAAACTTACTTTTGATGATTTGCCGGATGAGATTTTTAGTAAAATGCGCCATGTAGGTCAACTTAATAATGTTTTGACCTATTTAAATTAGGCGCAGATGATTAGTTTTACGCAAGTCACAATCTTTAGTTTCCTCGTTAAAGTTTTCGAGTAAGCAAGAATCATGCTTTAAGACCTTAATTAATTTATCGTGAGCAACGGTACCTTCCAGTAAAATACCGTTGTAATTACCGCTTTCGTTATAAATAATTGTTGTCGGTGTGTTGCGGACATTCATCTTCTCAGCAAGTTCCATATCTTGTTTAATTGATTTATCAATATATTTGTTGGCTTTAGGATTATTGATTTTGTTGAAATCTAAATTCAATTTTTTGGCAATTTTTCGTTGTAAATTTTCAGAATAGAGATTAAAGTTAACATTCAATGCCTGTTGCAGCTCAACCAAATAAGCACGGGCTTTTTTATTACCATATTCGAACTTAATTGCATGATAGATATGTAATGTCTGAAAAGAGGCCATCGTGTATTTGGAAACATCCGTTAACTTTTGCCCCTCTTTGCGGCGGCGAATAACGTCCGCTGTAATTACTTTTGTGTTAGTAATCGGAATATAATTAAAACAAGTATCAATATTAAGTTCATTAGTGGCTTGTTTGATTAAAAGTTCTGTATCATAACAGTAGATGCCAATCGGATTGACAAAGAGAAAAATCTCAAACATCTTTAATCCTTCCTTCAAATTACCAATTAACTATTACTTTACCAAATAACTTATATATAAACAAAGAATACGCTCACATAATTATCTTCTAACACGATGACTAAAGGCACGTGCGATTTTGGGCTGGTTAGTATTAGTTTTAGTTTGCTTAAAGTTATAGTCGTTTTCAAGGAAAATGAGGACTTTTTTGATTAAAGTAGGATTAGAATTTTCGATTTCTAATTCGTAATCAATATAAGAATCCGGATAAGTAGTTGCATCTAATGTTAATTCACAATTTTCGGGTCCAACAGCTAAAATGCGGCGTGTCTTATTAAAAGTTTGGAGGTATAGTTCAAGCCGCGTACCTAAATTATCTCGCAAGTATCGTTCAACATTACTATTAAATACAGCAACTGTACCCTTTTCTGCCTGCTGGACAAATTTTTGCGCGGCAGCCAGTTCTAAATCATCATTAATTTCAACTGCTTCATGAAAGTTATGTTGAATAAGCTGTGAGTGGGGAACTTTGAGTGTTTGTTCTGCATGGTCTTTGAATATTCGCACGCGGCAGCTGATATGGTGCTGCTTTAATAAGCCATCGGGCGTATCAAAATAATAATTAGCCTGCAAGAAGTCACTTTTAATGGGAAAGGCGGCACATAATTGTTGATAGGTTGTCTTAGTTAATAATGTTTTAGCTTCAATTTCAGTATTTTTAGTCATTATCATTACTCCAATCTGTTTACTCTTATTATATGGTAAAATGAAGTTGCTGTTTGAGAAAGGAATTATTTCAATGGAAATAGATTGGGACAACTTTTTATGGCCGTATACAGAGGCCGTCAATGAATTAAAAGTAAAATTTCGGGCCCTTAGACAGAGCTTTTTAACTAAGGGAGAACACTCGCCAATTGAATTTGTCGTTGGTCGAGTAAAAACAGTTGATTCGATTAAAGAAAAAATGACCCGGCGGGTAATTAGTCCTGATGTAATTGAAACCGACATGCAGGATATTGCGGGAATTCGAATTGTGTGTCAGTTTGTTGACGACATTTATAAGGTAGTGGATTTAATCCATGAGCGGCAAGACATGGAAGTCTTGGAGGAACGCGATTATGTGCAAAATGCCAAGCCCTCAGGTTACCGTTCTTACCATATGGTGATTTCGTATACCGTTTATTTGCCAGAAGGTGCGAAAAAATTGCTCGCCGAAATTCAGGTGCGAACATTAGCAATGAACTTTTGGGCAACAGTTGAGCATACTTTAAATTATAAGTATCAAGGTTCTTATCCAGATGACATTTCCAAGCGTCTAAAGTCAACAGCGGAAACAGCATATAAGTTAGATGAGGAAATGTCTTTAATTAAGGATGAAGTTCAAGAAGCGCAGAAGATTTTTACCAAGAATAAGGGCAAGGAAAAATCATGAAAATAACGATTGCTCATAATACTAATGAGGAAACGTTGCGGGTCGTCGCGCATTTAAAAAAATTACTGCAGCAAAAAGATAATGTTGTCTTTGATGCCAAGTATCCGGATGTAGTAATTACGGTGGGCGGCGATGGCACATTAATTAATGCTTTTCATCGTTATGAATCTCAGATTAGTTCAATCAGGTTTATCGGGATTCATACGGGGCATTTGGGCTTTTATACTGATTGGCGCAGTGACGATGTTGATAAGATGGTTGACGCACTCTTTTTGCGGCAGCCGGAATCAACCAGCTATCCGTTACTGGAAGTTGAACTTGAAACCGAAGCGGGTGGAAAACAACATTTTTTGGCTCTGAATGAATCGGCAGTCAAACGAGTTTCACATACCTTGGAAGCTAACGTCTATATTGAAGGTCAATTATTTGAAAACTTTCGCGGCGATGGTCTGTGCGTGTCAACGCCAACTGGTTCAACTGCCTACAACAAGTCGCTTGGCGGTGCGGTAATTCATCCGCGGTTAAAAGCATTGCAAATGGCTGAGATTGCTTCAATTAATAATCGGGTGTTTCGCACGCTGTCTTCGCCGATTGTTATTGCCCCTGACCAGTGGATTACAATTGTCCCAGATGCCAATCATTTGGTGATGACAATTGACGGTCAGCGCATTGATGTTTGCAATGCCAAGAAGATTACTTACCGGATTTCACAAAAGGTAATTCAGTTTGATCGCTTTGGTCACACGCGGTTCTGGTCGCGAGTTCAGAGTGCCTTCATTGGTGATAAAGATGACACTATTTAAGTTAAAGTTTACAAGCAAAAGCCCTAAAAAGTTAGGGGCTTTTTTAATGAACAATGGTTTTTCAAAACAAGCTATCAATAATGCTAAAAATCATGCTGGTCTAATTCTGGTTAATCATAAACGGCGCTATACCAGCTATCAATTGCATGATGGTGATGAAATTATTTTTGTGCCAGGTCAAGAAAAGACTAATCCGTGGCTGCGTCCTTCTGATAAGCCGCTAGTGCAGGTTAAGGAAACAGCTAACTACTTGGTCGTGAATAAGCCAGCTGGAGTTTTGTCCATTCCTTCACGTTATGAAGACGATGACGCTCTCGTTAATCGCGCTTTAGGATACTTTGCTAAGAATAAACAGCAAGAAGTTAAGCCGCATGTAATTACCCGCCTTGACCGTGATACTTCGGGATTAGTGTTAATTGGCAAGAATCCAATTGCTCACGCCCGTTTTGCCAAGTTAAGTAAAGATGATTTTGTAAAAAAATACCATGCTGTGGTTCATGGCAACTTTGCGGCAGATGATTTAAGCGGAATGATTAAGGCGCCAATTGGTCAAAGAAATGGCACCGTTGTTCGTCAAGTTGATCCTACTGGTCAATCAGCTGCGACTGAATATCGTGTTTTGGAGCAAGTCAAAGGTGCAAGTCTAGTTGAATTACGTTTATTTACTGGTCGCACCCACCAAATTCGCGTTCATTTGCAGTCGATTGGGCATCCATTATTTGGCGATCCGTTGTATGGGGTTGCTGATAACTTTACAAGGCAAGCCTTGAACTGCTACTATTTAGCTTTTCTGGATCCATTTTTGGATCAGCAAGTAGAAATTAAAATTCCAGAGCCGCTTGATATGCAAGAATTATGGCAGAATTTACAAGGATAAAAGTATGGAGAATCCATACTTTTATTTTTTTACTTTATAATTTCCTGATAACTGGTTGCTAAACTTATTAAAAAAGGGAGGTTAGACAGTGAATGATAATGAATTATTGATAACGACAAAAAATTTGACTAAAAAATATGGTCAAACTGAAGTAATCAAGAATTTATCGTTAGCAATTCCTAAAAATACAGTTTATGGCCTATTAGGAGCAAATGGTGCGGGAAAATCGACAGCGCTTAAAATGATTACCGGAATTGTTCGACCAACTAGCGGCATTATTTATTATAAAGGCAAGCCATGGCAAAGGCAGGACTTAAATGAAATTGGTGCGCTAATTGAAACACCGCCGTTATATGGCAACTTAACTGCATTTGAAAATTTGTTGGTTAGGACAACTTCTTTAGGTTTAACAAAAGAGAAAATTAGTGAAGTATTGGCAATAGTTGACTTAACGAATACAGGTAAGAAAAAGGTTAAGCAGTTTTCTTTGGGGATGAAGCAACGTTTAGGAATTGCTTTGGCATTGATTAATAAACCAAGCTTACTTATTTTGGATGAACCAACTAATGGACTTGATCATTTGGGAATTGAATCTTTACGTAAGTTAATTCGTTCTCTGCCCAAAAAGGGAGTTACGGTTATTTTTTCAAGTCATATTTTAGCTGAGGTTGAGAATGTAGCCGATGAAATTGGGATTATTGCTACTGGGAAGTTGGGCTATCAAGGAAAAATACCAAATAATACTGAGGAACTAGAAAAATTGTTTATGACGGTAGTAAGAAAAGGGTCAGTAGATGAGTAGAATGCAAAATTTAATTACAGCTGAAATGATTAAAAATCGTCACTCTTTTATAGTTCTTAGTTTATGGCTATTGCCCTTAGTAACGATAGTTTTAGCAAGCTTTTTACTAGCCGAAAAGCAAGTACAGCAAGCAGCCTTCAATTGGTGGTATATGGTTATGTTGCCGATAGAAGTTGCCCTAATTAGTAGTTGTCTACTCGAAAACGATAAAAAACAAAATTATTTTACCCTTAAGTTAACACCAATTCCTACCCTTAAAATTTGTCTTGCCAAAATTTTAACAGGTTGCAGCTATCTGTTATTTACTAATATAATTATGATGCTTTTAGTTTTGGGAGTAGGAAGTTTGTTTGGCAAACAGTTATTTCTAGGACAAGTATTGCAGGCAACTATCTTGCTGACGGTATGCTTTGCTTGGCAAATTCCACTTGGGATGCTATTAGAACTCAAATTACCAGCAATCTTTACGCTAATTATGATGTTTATTGTAAATATGTTTTTTGCTAGTCAAACTTTTGCTGGCAGCAAGACATTGTGGCTGATTCCTTTTGCAATTCCGGCCAGACTAATGGCGGCCATTTTGGGTATTAATCCTAATGGTGTTTTGTTAGCCAAAAATAGTTTTCTACATGCAAAGAATGTTATTTTTCTAGGTGTTTTACTTACCATTGCACTATTTGGAATTTTTGTGGTTATACTTGGCCATTACTTTAAAGAAGATAAACTATGAATTTAATAAATTTGCTTAAAGCTGAGTTTTTAAAATTACGTCACACAAATTATTTTGTAATTCATGTTGGTCTGCCTTTACTAGGAGGAATATTAGGTGCCAGCTGTTTCTTAATAACTAAGTATCGTTTCACTACTTTTCTAATTAATTATTTCCTAGTAATTGCGCTTAGTTATCCATTTGCCTGTAGTTATGCTTGCTACAGTATTTTTGAACAAGAAATAAAGAATGGCTGCTTTAATCTCTTGAGTGTAACTAAGCGTTGGCAGGTTTTGCTAGTTAAATTGTGTTATCTGTTAATTAGTAGCTTAATTTCTTGCTTTTTAGCGATTTGTACATTTACTTGTATGGTCAAAATAATGCGCGCTAAAATAATAATTAATGTAAGTTATTTGTTAGGAATGTGTTTGTTACTTTGGGGCAGTAACTGCTTAGCATATCTTGTTCATAGCTTTTTGGAATTAAAGTTTGGTCATAATGTTAGCTTAGTTTGTGCTGCTCTTGAATTTTTATTAGCAGCCCTGTTACTAACAGATTTAGGTAATTTGCTTTGGCCATTTTTTCCTAGTAGTTGGGGTGGACACCTTGTGCGAATTTATACAATGGCAGTCTTTAATTTAAAAGTTGTCTCATTTATTCCAATACGTTTTGCTTTATCAATAATTATTAGTTTGACATTAGCAATGCTAATTTTTGCTTTTTGTTGGTTCAATCAGTGGGAAGGACGCAAGAATGAAGGTTAATGATTTATCAAGAGGAGAAGATTATGTCTAAAATTCTTGTCGTTGATGACGATCAAGATTTGCTAGTATTGGTTAAAAGAGCATTAACTCGTGAAGGTTATACTGTTGATACTAGGTGCTCAACTAAAGAATTAACTGCTGAAAGTTGTCGCTTTTATCAGTTGTTATTAGTTGATGTCATGATGCCCGATGAAGATGGTTTTGATTTTTGTCAGCGAATTAGGCCAGTATATGATGGTCCAATTATTTTTTTAACGGCTAAGACTGATGATGCTGCGTTGGTGCGTGGATTAGGACTAGGCGGTGATGATTATATTAAAAAGCCGTTTAGCTTGGCTGAATTACGTGCACGAGTTAATGCGCATTTGCGTCGTGAACAGCGTCAGCCACTGCATGCGTATGAACGCTCAGGTGTACTCTTTAATTTATCAGAAAGAAAAGCCTATGTTCGTGGTGAATCCGTTCCTTTTACCAAAGGTGAATTTCAGTTGGCAGCTCAGTTAGCAGAGCATCCAGGTCAGGTTTATACCAAAGAACAATTGTATGAAACAGTTTTTGGCTTTAATACTGCTCATGACAATGCTGCAATTGCTGAACATATTAAAAATATTCGTGCTAAATTAAAAATGTTTTCGTTAACACCGATTATAACTGTCTGGGGAGTGGGCTATAAATGGCAAGAAGAAGGAGTATTTCCTACTTATTAATTGAATTTTTATTAGTTAATGGAATAATGATTATTTTCTTAACTTGTATCTGGTTTTTCAGTGACCAGTATTTAGCGACTAATGGTGTTATCTACCCAGCCAACTATGATGAGCAGAAAGTTCAACAGTTTGTTAAAAGGCAAAGCCATGAGCGAGTGTTTAATGCTGACGAAGTACCTGATAATGTAAGTTATGCTTTATTCAATCAGCAACATCACATTTTGAAGACTAATACAACGCAAACTGACCAGCAAAAAATGCGGCAGTATTTACATTATCCTGACCAAACTGCTTATGGTTACCAACTTGTACGTTATCCGAATAAATCGGTTGTAGTGCTCCATTATTACTATCTAATTCGGTATGTTAACTCAGTTTTGCAAAAGAATTTACCGCCATATGAATATTTTTCTTTAGGAATATTATTATTCTTAATTTTGTTTTGCTTGGTTGTGACAACTGTTTTATTAAGAAATAAGATAGTTAAGTCGGTTAATCTGTTTCATCAAGTTGGTGAAAAGATAGCTAAACGAAATTTGGATTTTAAAATACCACAATCTAATATTAAAGAATTTGAACATGCTTTGAATGCAATGGCAAAAATGCAGTCAGCTTTAAAAGAATCATTGATAAGCAAATGGGCACAGGAACAAAGTCAGCAGCAAGAAGTCTCTGCTCTTAGTCATGACTTAAAAACTCCGCTCACTATTATTCATGGTAATAGTGAGTTGTTACTCGAAGATAACAATTTGACTCAGCAGCAGCGAGAAAATTTACAAAGTATTATGCGTAATACTATTCAGGCTGATGAATATTTAGATTCACTCAGAGCAGCAACTAATGGCGACGTTGAACAGGCAGAAAATATTGATTTGAATATTTTGCAAAGTATAATTATTCAGCGTGCTCAAGAACTAGTTTATCCTAAAAAAATCAAGTTAATACAAAGTGGCATTATGTCGGGTTATGCTTATTTACAAAAAAGTCATATTATTAGAGCAATAATTAATGTCATTGAAAATGCAGTTACCTTTACGTCTACAGGCGAAGAAATTAAGTTATCTTTTAAAAATCGAACAGGACAGGTGCAAATTGGTATTTATGATCAAGGCCCAGGCTTTTCTAAAAGTGCCTTATTGAATGCAACTAAGCGTTTTTGGAAAGAAGACCAAGCACGCAAAATTAATGGGCATAGTGGTCTAGGGCTATGGTTTGCTAATGATGTTGTTAGTAAAAATAAGGGACAACTAATTATCAAAAATGGTTCTAGTGGTGGTATTGTTTTGATAAATTTAGTCAAGATTGACAATAAACATGAAAATTAAAAGGAGTCCATTCTTAATGAATGAACTCCTCGTTGTTTATTAAAACTAATTATTCAAATAAGACACAAGTACCTTCTGGTACGGTAATACCTTTTTGAATTGGGGTTAGACAACCATTCTCCGCGTCCCGAGTGTAAAGCGTGGCGTTATCTGTATTTTGGTTAGCGACCACCACGTATTGTTCTTTTTCGTCCCAATTAAAGTCACGTGGGAACTCACCGAACGTGGAAATTCGTTGAGCCAGCTGCAAAGTATGGTCGGGCTTAATACCAAAGACAGTAATTGAATTGTGACCACGGTTAGAAACATAAAGATATTTGCCATCATCGCTCATCCGAATGGCTGCTGCGCCGTTATGTTCAGTGTAGTCTTCAGGAATGGTCGAATAAGTTGCAATATTTTCAAAAGTCCAGTTATCTTCGTCAAATTTAACGACGTTGATTTTGCTGGACAATTCGCCGGCAACGTAAAAGTACTTGCCATCAGGACTGAAAACAATATGACGACTGCCAAATCCCGGTTCGTTCTGGTAACTTGCTAAGTGTGCTAATTTTTGATTTTTGAAACTATAAAAGTCAACACGATCATTACCTAAATCACAACTAACTAAATTGCCATTAGGTGTTTCATCAAAAAAGTGGGGGTGTGGACCGTCGACTTGTTCAGGTTGTGGTCCTAGAGTGTCAGCCGTATGGGTTACTGAATCCAGCAGCGTCAATTTGCCGTCTGCAGTATAAGAAAAGACTGCCAATTGAGCTGTATGGTAATTGGCTGTATAGAGCCGTCTTTGCTCTTGATTGATGCCAATATAGGCAGGAGATGAACCGACTGTTAAATAAGAATCAGTTTCTTGGTATGAACCATTAATTAATTTATAGGCACTAATTCCGCCTTTATCACCCGCGTTATTAATTGTAAAAATTAGGTCATGATCTTGGACAAAATAAGTTGGTCCACCAACTTTGATAATTTCCTTTGCCTGACCTATTTTAGCTGTTGAATCCTTGATTTCAAGCGGTAATTCGTAAATTCCGGTGGCTGTATTTTTAGTGTAGCCGCCAATTAATAGCTTCATTTTTGAACCTCCAGTTAAATTTTGTAATATAATTACTCTTAATAAGTATAGCACGAAGTGTTATATTTAAATTTGTGTAGTTAGCTTTATTAAAAGCAGAAAATTTTAGTTAAGAAGGTACCGTTAATGGACGAAAATAAAATTCGTGAACTTTATGCAAAAAATGATGTTGCGGAAGTTTTTACTAATTTAAATTCTTCATCTGATGGTCTAAGTTCACAAGAAGCTGCCAAAAGATTGCAAAAATATGGTCCCAATGAGATTAAAAAATCCCAAGAAGAATCACAGTGGAAAGTTTTTTTCAAAAACTTTATTAGTATGATGGCAATTTTGTTGTGGATTTCAGGTGCAATTGCAATGTTCAGTGGCACACTTGAGCTGGGAATTGCAATCTGGATGGTGAACATTATCAATGGTTTGTTTAGTTATTGGCAAGAACGTGCGGCTAAACGAGCAACAGATGCGTTAAATAATATGTTGCCGACCTATGTGCAGGTCATTCGTGATGGCAAAAAGGTGCAGATTGATTCTAAAGAGTTAGTCCCAGGGGATGTATTTGTCTTGCAGGCTGGGAATGCGATTCCTGCTGATGCTCGGCTGATCTCGGCAAGTTCAATGCAAGTTGATCAAAGTGCCTTAAATGGTGAGTCAGTACCAGAATCGAAGACAACAAAGTATGATCCTGGTGAAGGCAGTTACGCCGAAACTAACTTGGTTTATTCTGGGACAACAGTTGGTGCCGGAACAGCCCGGGCAATTGCCTTTGCGACGGGAATGAATACCGAGTTTGGTCGAATTGCGAAATTAACGCAAAAGCAGGACGAGGTCGATAGTCCATTAACGCGGGAACTTAATCGTTTGACCAAACAATTATCAGTTATTGCGGTTTCGATTGGGGTCTTGTTCCTAATTGCGGCCATTTTCTTTGTTAAGTATCCGTTCGCCAAAGCCTTTATCTTTGCGCTGGGAATGATTGTTGCCTTTATTCCGGAAGGATTATTACCAACAGTTACCTTGAGTTTGGCGCAAGGTGTTCGCCGGATGGCGAAAAAGCACGCCTTGGTTAAGGAATTAAATTCCGTGGAAACCTTAGGTGAAACGACGGTTATTTGTTCGGATAAGACGGGAACATTAACGCAAAACCAAATGACAATTCACTACATTTGGACTTTGAAAAATGAATACAAAGTTACAGGTAATGGATATGTTAATAATGGTCAAGTTGAATTAAACGGTAAGCAATTATGGTATGAAGAAAACCCAGACCTACATAAATTAATTCAGATTGCTTCTCTTGATAATGATACCGCGGTACAGCCAAGCAAGGTTAAGGGCGGCAAGCCGAAGATTTTAGGTACGCCAACTGAAGCTTCATTAATCATTATGGCGCAAAAAGCGGGCTTTGACCGGCAAAAAGTGCTGGTGAAATACCCAAGAATGCGGGAATTGCCGTTTGATTCTGATAGAAAACGGATGTCAACAATTCATCGCTGGAACGATCAGCAATATATAATTTTCACTAAAGGTTCCTTTAGTGACGTGATTAAGCAGTGTGACCAAGTACAAGTTGATGGTCAAGTTCGGTCAATGACACAAGATGATATTGATCGGGCTAATAAGGTTAATGCGCAGTATGCTGCTCAAGGCTTACGAAGTATGGCGATGGCTTACCGGATTGTTGACCGCGATGATACCGATGTTTCTAAGTTAACAATCGCTAACGCTGAAACACACTTGGTCTTTGTTGGGCTAACAACAATGAGTGACCCGCCACGACCAGAAATTTACAACGCTGTTAAACGGTGTCATGAAGCTAAGATTAAGATTATCATGGTTACTGGTGACTCTAAATTGACTGCCAAGTCAGTCGCAGTTCAGATTGGCTTGACTTCTGACAAGGCGCGCGTTATCTCTGGAACAGAGCTTGAAGAAATGAACGATAACGATTTACGTGAGGCCTTGAAGGGCGAAGTTATTTTTGCTCGGGTTGCTCCAGAACAAAAGTACAAAGTTGTTAAGACTTTGCAAGAAAATGGTGAAATTGTCGCTTCCACTGGTGATGGGGTTAATGATGCACCAGCCTTGAAGCAAGCTGATATTGGTATTGCAATGGGAATGACCGGTACGGACGTTGCTAAAGACGCTGCCAACATTATTTTGACCGATGACAACTTTGCTTCAATTGTTGCCGCAATTGAAGAAGGACGGGCCGTTTATAGCAATATTCGGAAGTTCTTAACGTATATTTTGACTTCCAATGTTCCTGAAGCCTTTCCATCAATTTTGTTCTTGTTCTCTGGTGGTTTAATTCCACTACCAATGACAGTTATGCAGATTTTAACGGTTGACTTGGGAACGGATATGCTCCCAGCATTAGGGCTTGGTGGTGAAGCTGTTGACCCAGATGTCATGAAGCAGGCGCCAAGAAAGCGTAGTGAGCATCTTCTTAACCGTAGTGTTATCCTTCATGCGTTCCTATGGTATGGCTTGATTTCAAGTATTATTTCAATTGGTGCCTACTTCTTTGTTAATGCTCAAAACGGTTGGCCGCAAGCTGCTTTAGCTGCCAGTGGTTCTGTTTACATGCGGGCAACGACGATGGTCTTAGGCGCAATTGTCTTTACTCAAATTGCCAATGTTTTGAACTGCCGGACCAACAGAGTTTCGATTTTCAAGAAAGGATTATTCAGTAACCATAACATTTGGTACGGGATTATTTTTGAAATCTTACTGTTCTTTGTTTTAACGGTAACTCCTGGTCTACAACAATTATTCAACACAACGAGATTATTACCGACAGATTGGTTATTCCTCTTCTGTCTGCCAATTCCGCTAGTATTGATTGATGAATTACGTAAATGGCTCTTTTTCCACAAAAAAGTTAAAGAGTAAAAATAAAAAGCCGCTTATATATTGGGTAAGCGGTTTTTATTATGCTAAAATTAGTCATTAAGGAGCAGCAAAAAATGAAATGGATATCTACAATAACGCAAATTGGTCAGCAAGCAATTGAACCTGAAGATAAGATGGTTATTTTGTTTGGTGAAAATGTTACTAAAGACCTAGTAGATGTGGCGGTCATACAAAAATTTAGTTCGCAGACACCTCCTAGTACGTTTGTTTTTAAAAAAGGTGATACAATCACGATTGATGGTCAAACTTATGTTGCCGCTTTTGTCGGGAGTATGGTTGAAAGTAATATGCGGGTTTTGGGACATGCAACTTTATTTTTAGACCAGATAAAGCCCCACAACCCACTAGCTAATGGTATTTACCTTGAATTAGGAACTAAACAAACGTTGCCGAGATTTAGGGTAGATGATGATATTGTTTATGAGCATAGATAATTAGGATGGTTTAATGGAAAATCAACGAAAACACTTGAAGCGCAGTATTTTTGAAAAATGGTTTTTAAATAATCGCTTTAGTATTGTACTGCTTAATATCTTATTGTTCTTCCTTGTAATCTGGTTGTTCAATAAGATTTCTTTTGTTTTAAATCCAGCACGGCTATTTTTTAGTGCTATTTTGCCGCCACTTTTACTAGCAGTAATTCAATTTTATATTATGAATCCACTGGTAGATCTGCTTGAGCGGAAATTCAAAGTGCCGCGAGTTGTTACAATCGCTGGTCTATTTATTTTAGTGGCCTTATTACTTATTTGGATTATCAATATTTTGTTGCCGATTGTTCAAACTCAGATTAATTCGCTAATTAAACATTGGCCGCGTATTTGGCATGAAGCGACTGTTGTTGTGCAGGATAAGTTAAGTGATCCGCAGTTTCATAGTGTTAAAAATAATATTAATGATGCGATTAGTCGCGCGCAAAATATGTTATTCAAGTCGAGCCAAACGGCAATTAACGCGGCACTAGACAATATTTCATCAGCAATTAGTATTATTACGATTGTTTTTATGACAGTCGTTACCGCACCGTTTATCTTGTTCTTCATGCTTAAAGATGGTCATAAATTACGACCTTATATTACGGAATTCGCGCCTAAACATTGGCAACAAAGTTTTAGTAAATTGTTATATGAAATCAATGCTGCCTTAGCCTCATATATTCGTGGTCAGATTACCGTTGCTTTTTGGGTGGGCATTATGTTTGCAATTGGCTACACTATTATTGGGCAGCCGTATGCAATTGCCTTGGCAGTTTTAAGTGGCGTGTTAAACTTGATTCCATATTTTGGAACTTTTATTTCCTTTATACCTGCCTTGGTTATTGCAGTCATGATTTCGGTGCCAATGGTAGTTAAGGTACTTATTGTGTTTGCTATTGAGCAGACAATTGAGTCGCGGGTAATTAGTCCGCTTGTATTAGGCAATAAGATGGCAATGCACCCAGTTACCACGATTTTACTTTTAATCGGTGCCAGTTCCGTTTGGGGACTTTGGGGCGTAATTTTTGGGATTCCAATCTATGCAATCTTGAAAATTATTATCATGCGCGTGTACAATTATTATCGTAAGGTTTCGCAGGTCTTTGCGGAGGATAAGAATGTTGCTTTAACCACAGAAGCTGCAGCTAAGAAAGAAAAAATAACAAAAGAATAGGAAAAGTGTGGTTGTAGGCCGCACTTTTTTATTAAGGAGAAAATAATGACAAACCATGTTGTATTGTATGAACCACTAATGCCGGCTAATACTGGTAATATTGCCCGGACTTGTGCGGGAACAAATACAGTGCTAGATTTGATTGAACCATTGGGCTTTCAAATTGATGATAAGAAGATGAAGCGTGCGGGACTTGATTATTGGGATAAAGTAGATGTTCGCAGGCATGATGATCTTGAGGCTTTTTTGAAAACCTTGGGTCCGCAAGATGAAATGTACTTAATTTCTAAGTTTTCAGCGAAAAATTACGCCGAAGTTGATTATACTGATGAAGATAAAGACTATTATTTCGTTTTCGGAAAAGAAACAACGGGTTTGCCGGAAACTTTTATGCGGGAATATTATGATCGCAACTTGCGTATTCCCATGTCAGATAATATTCGCTGTTATAATCTGTCTAATTCCGTGGCAATGGTTTTGCTTGAGGCGTTACGCCAACAAGGCTTTCCAAATATGGAAACAGCGCACCATTATGAAAATGACAAGTTAAAGGATGATTATAATCGGCCTGAACGTTATGAGAGAAATTTAGGAGAAGAATAATGGATTTTGTTAAAGAAACACCAGTGATGGTTAAAAATTTTCACTATGACATTAATGAAGAACCAGAAACAAAGGATCAAGTTAATTTTGGCTTGAAAAAAGTTGAAAAACAAAACGATGACGGTACAACTGATGCTGGTCAAGATGGTAGTTACTTTGACGTGACGGTAATTTTTGATGTTGCGCCAGCTCCCGGAGAATTTTCTGTTAGTGGGATGATTAGCCAAATTGTGCAAATTAAAAATTATTTTGGTGATGGCAGCGATCTTGATAAGACTGACTATAAATTACTTAGTCGACCACTAGTTGAATATATTGAAACCTTAACTTATGAAGTTACGCAAATTACCTTAGATCAACCGGTTAATTTGAACTTCCAAGCTAATTTTTAGCTCTTGATTAGGTGCAATTATGCCTAAGAAAAAGAGAAAAACAACTAAAAAACGTAAGAAGACGCAAAATACTGGGATAACTTGGGCAGTTATTGGTCTGATTCAACTTATTATTGCTGTTTGGGCATTTGTGAAGTTTGGTATTTTGGGTAGACAAATTGCCAACTGTTTTCGTTTGTTTTTTGGCGATTCTTATTTACTGGCAGCGGGTCTGTTTGGTCTGTTTGGTCTGGTGATGCTAATTTATAACAAGCCGATGCACTTTAAGTTCAAGCGCAGTTGCGGCTTGTTTTTGGCAATTTTGGGAGTATTGGTAATTCAGAGTAGTATTTATTTTGAGCATGAGCTGGTTAATAATGCTTTTATGAATGCATTTTGGCACGAGATGTCTGCAGAATTTGCTCGCGCGGCAGTAACACTGCCAGTTGGCGGCGGAATTATTGGTGCCATCTGCTATCAATTATTTTATCAACTCCTGGGTCATATTGGCTTGCGTGTCATCGCAATTTTATTGATTCCGATTGGTCTGTTAATGTTTTTTGACGTTAAATTTAGAACAATTATTAAAAAATTTCAGTCTTTTAGTCAGCTGTTTATTGTTAAGAACCAAGAAGCAGGAACCAAAATCAAGGATAAATATGCGGACTTGCGCGAGAAGCAATTACAGAAAATAGCGGAGCAGCAGGCACATGATCTGAATGATCCGTTAAATTCGACGTCACCGATTTTTCCTAATGTTAATGATTTTGCTGTTAAAAAAGATGCCTCTAAAGAAGCACCTACTTTACAAGAAGATAATCCTGAAACAGAAGCAGAGTTGCAAGTACCAGTTGAAGACGAGCAACAGGATGAGCCGCAAATTGAAATTGCTAGTCAAGAAGCGCCAGAAAAATCGGAACCAAGTGAACCAGCAGCAACTTTTGATCAACCAGTAGAACCTGAAGTTGACCAAAAAGAAGAAGCGGCTTTGCCAAAGTCACATTCTTTTGCCGATCAAGACAAAAAGATGCTGCAGGAATTGGCAGATGTCGATCACGGCGAACTAGAAACTAAGCAAAAGCAAAAACCTAATCCTAAATACCGTAAGCCGCCGCTTTCGCTGCTTGATACAGTTAAGAATACAGATCAGAGTTCGGATAAAACGTTAATTCGGCAGAATACCCAAACCTTGCAGACAACTTTTAAGAGCTTTGGTGTTAATGTCATCATTAAGAAAGCAATTTTGGGGCCAACAATCACTCGTTACGAGGTTCAGCCCGCAGTTGGGGTCAAAGTCAGCCGCATTGTTAATTTGGCTGATGATTTGGCCTTAGCGCTGGCTGCTAAAGATATTAGAATTGAAGCGCCAATTCCCGGTAAACCATTTATTGGGATTGAAGTGCCTAACCGAACAACTTCTGTTGTTGCGTTTAAGGATGTAATGCAAAATCAGGATGCCGAGGCGCAAAAGGAACCAATGGTTGTGCCTCTTGGTAAGGATGTCACAGGACAAACAATTTCGGCTAATTTAGCTAAGATGCCGCACTTGTTAATTGCTGGTTCGACTGGTTCTGGGAAGTCCGTGGCAATTAACACGATCCTAACCAGTATTTTAATGAAAGCCATGCCCGACCAAGTTAAATTGATTTTAATTGATCCGAAGATGGTTGAATTATCGGTTTATAATGGAGTGCCGCATTTGTTAATTCCAGTTGTGACGGACGCAAAATTAGCAGCTAACGCGTTAAGCAAGGCCGTTAAGGAAATGGAACGGCGTTATAAATTGTTTGCGGCTAGTGGTGCCCGCAACATGGCTGAATTTAATGAAAAGGTTCGTCTAAACAATCAAGATAAAACTAAGCCGGCAATGAAGCCGTTACCTTATATTTTGGTTGTAGTTGACGAATTGAGCGACTTAATGATGGTTGGCGGTCATGATGTTGAAGGTGCGATTGTCCGCTTAGGACAGATGGCACGTGCTGCCGGAATACACATGATCTTAGCAACGCAAAGACCAAGTGTCGATGTAATTACTGGTTTGATTAAGGCTAATGTGCCTTCGCGAATTTCTTTTGCCGTATCTAGTGGTGTTGATTCGCGCACAATTTTGGATCAAACAGGAGCAGAAAAATTATTGGGTCGCGGCGACATGCTCTATATGCCGGTTGGCGCGTCAAAGCCGGAACGAATCCAAGGAGCTTATGTTGCTTCTAGTGAAGTGGAAAGAGTTATCTCGTGGGTTAAGGACCAGCAGAAGCCAGTATATGATGAAGAAATGATTCCGCAAAAGGGCAGTGACAACGTGTCAAATGACGATGAGCCGGAAGATGAATTTTATTCTCAGGCAGTTGATCTGGTTAGACGTCAGCAGACGGCTAGTGTGTCAATGTTGCAACGCCGCTTCAGGATTGGTTATAATCGAGCTGCTAGAATTGTAGACGAAATGGAAGCTAAAGGTGTCGTTGGACCTTCTGAGGGTTCAAAGCCGCGCCAGGTTTTATTGTCGCCAGAAGATACAACTGAGAAGTAATTTTTAAGAAAGTTTAGCATATGGCAATTTTAACTAATTTTACGGTTGAATAATGTTAAAATTAAGTCGAACATTGTGATTGTAAAAGTGTAGAATTGGACAAGTAATTGTTATATAATTTGTAATGCTGTACAAATTAATGGCTCATCATCGGGCAGAAAAGGAATGTTATAATGCAGCGAGCAATTGTGTTTGGCGCTACTGGTGGAATTGGACAAGCTATTTGTGCGGATTTAGCACAAGATGGCTGGTCGCTTTATATTCATTGCAGTCAAAATTGGCAAGCGGCTTGCGAGTTAAGTGAAAACTTAACTAGGCAATATCCTCAACAAGATTTTATTCCAATTAAACTTAGTTTTTTGGTTGATAATAGTGAGTTACAAGCCTTTGTAACAGGATTATTGCCAGTTAATGCAGTTGTTTTTGCGCAAGGTATTACTGATTATAATTTTGTCAGTGGGCAAGACTTACATAAGATTGACCAAATTATGCGGGTAAATCTAACAGTACCAATTAAGTTGACGAGCTTGCTTGAGCCGCTTTTGATTAAAAATGATTTTAGCCGGATTGTCTATTTGGGTTCGGTTTATGGCGGGCAAGGTAGTGCAATGGAGTCTGTTTATAGCAGCTCAAAGGCTGGTTTGACGCGCTTTGCTCAAAGTTATGCGCGTGAAGTGGCCTCAGCAAATTTGACAGTTAACGTAATTGCTCCTGGTGCGGTTAATACACCAATGAACGCAATGTTTGCGCCGGAAACAATGGAGGAAGTTAAGGGTGAAATTCCTGCTGGTCGATTAGCTGAAGGCAGTGATATTTCATTTTGGGTCAAGACTTTGCTCAGTCTTCGTTCTGGCTATTTAACAGGTCAGACGATTTATGTCAGCGGTGGCTGGCTTTTATAAGTACAAAAAAAGTAGTAGTATATGTTATACTCGAGTTGTTAGTGGAGAATTTTTAAAGAGGTAACTATGGCAGATATCGGAGATAAATTACGCAGTGCCAGAGAGGCAAAGGGACTTTCAATTGCAGATATTGAAAAAGCAACCAAAATTCAAGGTAGATATCTGACGGCAATTGAACAAAATGATTTTGATAAACTCCCTGGTGATTTTTATGTACGGGCCTTTATTAGACAATATGCACAGATTGTTGGCTTGGATGGTAAAAAGCTGTTAAGTGAATACCATCAAGATGTACCTGCTGCTCAACCAGACGAATACGTTGAAGATTCGATTGATAATAAGAGCGAAGAAGTTCGTAAGACAACCAGCAATAAAAAGAAGATATGGAAGAATTACTTACCACGGATTATTATCGGTCTGGGAGTAATTGTTGTAATTTTGGTTTGTTATGTGGTGTACGCCCATTTTTCAGCAAGTCATAATCAAACTGCTAATCCAGATAATGGGGTTTCGATTTCTTCAGAAAATACTAATAAGGCTAAGAAAAAGAAGCCAGTTGCAGTTAATCCAGTCAAGATTAAGGAATTAGCCGCTAACCAATTCCAAGTTACGGGTTTGAAGAATAATCGCAATTTAGTTGTGCGTGCTGGCGATCAAAGTATTACGGTTACGATTTCTGTCAATGGTGTTAGACAAGCATCACAAACTTTGGCAGCGGGTCAAAAGCAGACGATAGCCATTCCTACTGATGCTCAAAATGTTGGTATTACGTTGAGCAATGCTTCAGGAACTAAGGTAACTGTCGGTGGTAAGAAGGTACCATATGATGCTCAAAATGGCAATTTGAGTTTGACCTTATTGATTGGTAAGCAACACAGTCAAACTACAAGTCAATCAAATTCAACTCAAAGTAACCGGACAAATACCAATAGCGGTACAACTGGTTCAAGTTCTAATTCTAGTCAATCTACTAATAGTTCAAACAATCAGACTACACATAATGCGACTACTAACAATAGTGCAGAGCATAATCAAACTACCCAAAATAATGGTCAGAGCAATAATCAGACTAATACCACTAATAATGGCGGTCAGTCTGATAGTTCAACTCACTCTTCAACCACTAATAATGGCAGATAATAATCGAATATAGGAGAAGTAGTAGAGAATGAATTTACCCAATAAATTAACTGTTTTTAGAATATTTTTAATTCCAGTCTTTGTATTAATCGTCATGTTTGGCGGTGATGCAAGTGTCCAAGTTGCTGGCAGTACAGTCTATTGGCGGTTAGTAATCGCCGCAATCGTGTTTGCCATAGCTTCTGCAACTGATTGGTTTGATGGTCACATTGCCCGTTCACGCAATATGGTAACCAACTTTGGTAAGTTTGCCGATCCGTTAGCTGACAAAATGTTAACAATGACCGCCTTTATTATGCTGGTTGAATTAAAACTAGCACCAGCTTGGGTAGTTGTTATTATTGTTTGTCGTGAACTTGCAGTTACTGGTTTACGGTTGATTTTGGCAGAAAACAAGGGTCAGGTAATGGCTGCGGCAATGCCTGGTAAGATTAAGACAACTTGCCAAATGTTGTCAGTTATTTTCTTACTAATTGGTGATTTTTACCACATTGGAACGATTTTGCTATACTTGGCATTAATCTTTACTATTTATTCTGGTTGGGATTACTTCCACAGTTCATGGGGCGTTTTTAAGGGCTCAATGTAATTGTAAATAAATTTAAAAGACGCTAACTTGGTTAGCGTCTTTTTGTGTATATTTTTAAAATCATCTAAGAATACAATATTTTTGCTTAATCAATTCTTACTTGTTAGCATTAAATCAATAGAACTAGTAACAAGGAAAATTTGGATTAGTAAAGAAGTTTTATAGCTAACGTGATTACATATTAAAGAATTACGTTAGCAATTTTTTCGTAAAAAAAGATAATTTTGGCGTATTTAATAATACAGAATAAAATAATAAACATTTGTTCGGTTTTCCTTGCAAATAAACAAGAAATCAAAGTATAATTAATGAGTATTAAATAGAGGAGGCAAATCGCTTGGCCAAAGACGAAAAACAAAAAGCACTGGAAAGTGCATTGAAAAAAATTGAAAAGAATTTTGGTAAAGGTGCCGTAATGCGGATGGGTGACAAGGCTGATACTGAAATTTCGACGGTTCCGTCTGGTTCGCTGGCACTTGATGCGGCTTTAGGTGTTGGCGGTTACCCACGAGGAAGAATTATTGAAATTTATGGACCTGAATCTTCTGGTAAGACGACGGTTGCTTTGCATGCTGTTGCGGAAGTGCAAAAACGCGGCGGCACTGCTGCTTATATTGATGCTGAAAACGCAATGGATCCTGCTTATGCCCAAGCTTTGGGTGTTGACGTTGATGCGCTTATTTTGTCACAACCAAATACAGGTGAAGAAGGTTTACAGATTGCTGATACTTTAATCGCCAGTGGGGCAATTGATATTTTAATTGTCGATTCTGTTGCTGCGTTAGTACCACAAGCTGAAATTGATGGTGATATTGGTGATAGTCACGTGGGACTGCAAGCTCGATTAATGAGTCAGGCGTTGCGTAAGCTTTCCGGTAATATTAATAAGACCAAAACCATTGCGATTTTTATTAATCAAATTCGGGAAAAAGTTGGGATTATGTTTGGTAATCCTGAAACTACTCCTGGTGGTCGTGCCCTGAAGTTTTATTCAACTATTCGCTTGGAAATTAGGCGGGCTGAAAAGATTAAGCAAAGCGGCGGCGACATTACTGGTAACCGAGTAAAAATTAAAGTGGTTAAGAATAAGGTTGCGCCACCATTCAAAGTTGCTGAAGTTGATATGATGTATGGTCAGGGAATTTCTCAAAGTGGAGAATTGCTTGATATGGCAGCTGATAAAGATATTATTGCTAAGGCAGGCTCGTGGTATTCATACAATAATGAGCGGATTGGTCAAGGTCGAGAAAATGCCAAAAAATATCTTGAAGAACATCAAGATATTTATGATGACATTCAACATCAAGTTCGCGAAGCTTATGGTATCGATGAAAAATCAATTGCTGATCGTGAAGATCCAGAAAAAGTTAAGGCTGCAAAGCCAAAAGAAGAACCTGCAAAAGAAGAGGCTTCAAAATCAAAAGAAGCTGATAACAAAAGCAAATAAAGTTGAAGAAATTGACCTTGACCTCAGAATTTGAGGCAAGGTTTTTTTCTTGTTCATTGACATGTGTGCCGCGGTTCTTTATCATTAATATTGTGTGAATAATCTAAAAAAATAAAAAGGCGATAGTAATCATGACAAATATAATTTTGATTCCCGTCGCGGTTGCTATTATTTCAATTATAAGCGGTTTAGGAATTGGTTATGCCATTCGCAAAAATATTTGGGAGAAAAATGCCCAAAATGCGCAAAATGATGCCGACCATATTTTAACCGATGCAAAAGCACAGGTTGCTGCTGCAAGAACCGAAGTTAATGCCCAAAAGCAGGCTACTGAAGCCTTAAAGCAGAGTGCTGAAAATGCTAAAAAAGAGAAAATTCTTGAAGCTCAAGAAAAGATTCAGGATTATCGGCAAAAAGTGGAAGATGAATTAAATGTTAAGCGTGATGCGATTGCGCGTGACAATAATCGTCTGAGACAACGAGAAGATACCCTTGATCACCGGAATTCTTTACTTAAAGAGCAAGAGGATGGACTCAACCAAAAAAAGGATCAATTGCAGAAGCGGCAGGAAGAACTTGATGTTAAAGTTAAGGCTGCTGCTGAATTAGTCGATCAAAGACAACAGAAGCTGTATGAAGTCGCTCACCTAGATAAACAGCAGGCTAAAAAGTTGGTTTTGGACCAATTGGCTGATCAGCTGGTCAAAGAGCGGGCAACAATGATTAGGACCAGTAATGAGGAAGTGGCTGCTAAGGCTGACCATTATGCTCGTCAAGTAATCATTGATGCCATTCAAAGCAGTTCAGCGGATACAGTTGCCGAAACTACTGTATCTGTGGTTGATTTGCCTAATGAGGAGATGAAGGGACGAATTATCGGACGTGAAGGTCGGAATATTCGTTCATTTGAAGCGCTAACAGGTATCGATTTAATTATTGATGATACACCAAAGGTTGTTACTCTTAGTGGCTTTGACGCGATTAGACGTGAGATTGCCAAGCGAGCAATGGAACGGCTGGTTAAAGACGGTCGGATTCACCCAGCTCGCATTGAGGAAACGGTTGATAAGGCGCGTAAAGAAGTCAATGACGATATTTATGAGGCTGGTGAAAGCGCATTAATGGAACTTGGAATTCACAGAATGAATCCGGAGTTGGTTAAGACGCTTGGCCGCTTGAAGTATCGTACTTCATACGGACAAAATGTACTGGGTCACTCAATTGAGGTAGCTAAGCTTGCCGGCACAATGGCAGCGGAATTGGGATTAAATGAAAAATTAGCGGTACGCGCGGGATTATTACACGATATTGGAAAAGCCATCGATCATGATATTGAAGGTTCACACGTTGAAATTGGTGTGGAATTAGCCCGGAAATATCATGAATCAGATGTTGTTGTTAACGCAATTGCAGCCCACCACGGGGATGTACCGAAGTTGTCGTTTATTGCTGAACTAGTTGTTGCAGCAGATACGCTTTCTTCGGCAAGACCGGGTGCTAGAAGCGAAAGTTTGGAAAACTATATTAGACGGTTGACTGAACTTGAGCAGATTGCTAAACGGTACGATGGAGTCAAACAGGCTTATGCTATTCAAGCTGGACGTGAAGTTCGGGTCATGGTAGAGCCAGAGAAGATTTCAGATGATCGAATTACCGTTTTGGCACGTGATATTCGGAATCAAGTTGAAAAAGAACTTGATTATCCTGGTAATATTAAAATTACTGTGATCCGTGAAAAACGGGTTGTAGCAGTTGCAAAATAAAGTTAAAAGCTAGGTTCGAAGGAACCTAGCTTTTTTCGTACTATTAATTATTTATTTGCTATTTTGCTAGACGAAAGTCGTAATTCTTGTTGATTAAAAAAAAAAAAGATTATTATTAAATATGTAGAAAATAATTTAATATAGGAGGAACTTAATATGCATTTTAATAATAGAAAACGGTTAATTAAAGCTTTTTTGAAGAATAACAAAAAGTCGAGCCGCAAATTAATGGTTGGTGCGGCAGTAATTGCCGGCACGATTGGTGGTCTGACAACAATTAATCAGGTTCATGCAGCAGTACCAACAAGTACACAAGCAAGTACTAAAAAGGCTACAAGTTCGGTTCAAATTGCGAAAGTAACCAAGAAAACTTATCTTTACAATAAGTCGGGAAAGCGTACCAGTAAAAAAGCTTTAAAGAACGGTAAAACGGTTAAAATTTATGGGAATAAAACTATTAAAGGAAAAGCATATTATTCTTTAGGTCATGGCAAGTATGTACTAGCAAGTCATGTAAAAATAGCTAAGAATGCTAAAGTTGTAAAAGAGTCGTACTTGTATACTAAGAGTGGTAAACGTGCTGATAAAACAGTTTTAAAAGCTGGTAAGACTATTTATACTTATGGTGTAAAAACTATTAAGGGAAAGACCTATTATGCATTAGGAAATGGTAAGTATATTTTGACGGAGAATGTAGTATTAAATAATAGCAACACGTCTACACCAAATCCTGCTAAGACTGATTCTTCGAAGCCAAGTAGCAATACACCTAGCTCAAGTAGTTCCACTGGTTCAAACGTAGCAAATGGTGGTAGTTCAACAGGTACAGGTTCATCAACTAGTTCAGGTTCGTCAGATAATTCTAAGCCGCAACCACCAGTAAACAATGGCGGTTCAAGCAGTTCGAGCTCATCAAATAGTAGTAATTCAACATCTTCTAATATTAAAAAGGGTGTAAGTGGTCAATGTGATTTAACTTATGATCCAAGTACCAAGACATTGCATATTGCTGCTGGTAAAGCTGGTGATACTTTGTCTAATGAAGACACTATTGCAACTTCAGTAAGTAATATGAAAATTGATCCTAATGATATTCGAACAATAAGTATTGATTCAAAAGTTAGCTTTCCTTCAGATGCAAGTCAAATGTTTGAAGGTTTAGAAAATGTTACTGAAATCAAAGGTTTAAATAAAGTTGATACTAGTAAGGCAACGGACATGTCTTATATGTTTAATGATGATAGTAATTTAACTAGTTTAGATTTAAGTAGTTTTGATACTAGTAAGGTAACAGATATGTCTAATATGTTTGCTAATGCTAAAGGGTTAAAGAACTTAAATATAAGTAGCTTTAATACTGGTAAAGTAACAGATATGTCATATATGTTTTTCTTTGATGAGTCTTTAACAAAATTAGACGTAAGTAACTTTAATACAAGTAATGTAACAAATATGGTATCTATGTTTGAAAAGAATGAACTGTTAACAAACCTAGATGTAAGTAATTTCGATACCAGCAAAGTAACAGATATGTCAGTAATGTTTGGATATGATCCCAATCTGAAAGGTTTAGACTTAAGCAAATTTGATACTGCTAATGTGGAAAATATGTCAAGAATGTTTGCGGCTGATGTTAGTGTAAAAAGTCTTGATTTAAGTAGTTTTAACACAAGTAAGGTAACAGATATGTCTGGTATGTTTAATATGTCGGGTCCTACTAACTTTATTCCTGCCTTAACTAATTTGGATCTGAGTAACTTTGACACTTCAAATGTAACTGATATGCATCAAATGTTTGCGTTTAATAAAAGTTTAACTAGTGTTAACGTAAGTAGTTTTAATACTAGCAAGGTTACTTCGATGGCAAGTATGTTCCATGATGACATTAGTTTAAGAAATCTTGATGTCAACAATTTTGATACACACAACGTTACAAGTATGGTTGCAATGTTCCATAAGGTACCAGGTCCAATTTCTGGGATTGATCATTTTGACTTTAGTTCAATTAATGATGGTTTGAATGGTAATGCAAGTAACCATTACAACATGTTTAATACGGTAATAGCTAACGATTAGTTTTTTGATCTTTAGACTAAACAAAATGCTCCATTAGAAGATTTTTCTAATAGAGCATTTTTTGCTTTTTCGCCTAATTTGTGCATTTTTGCCCAAGCCTGTATAATTAAAAGCAACTAAATTATGAAAGTAGCCAAATTATGTTTAAAATTATTGTTGAATTATTCTTTTTGGTAATCATTCAGGCGGCCATTACTCCTTTTATCAGAAGATTGGCCTTTGTGCTTGGTGCGGTTGATAATCCCAATGCTAGACGTGTAAATAAAACGCCAATGCCAACTTTAGGCGGGCTCGGTATTTTTGTAACCTTTAATATTGGGGTTTTCGTTTTATTGCGGGAACAATTTCCCACTCATGAATCATTTAGCATTTTGCTGGCATCAAGTGTTGTTGTATTAACTGGGATGATTGATGATATTTTAGAATTAAAACCCCGACAAAAAATGTTTGGTATTTTTGTTGGTGCGCTAGTGATTTACTTCTTGGGCGGCATTAAGATGAACGTTCTTAACGTGCCGTTTATCAATAAGCAAATTAATTTAGGCTGGTGGAGCCTGCCAATTACTATTTTTTGGATTTTGGCTTTGACTAATGCCGTCAATTTGATTGATGGCTTAGATGGTCTAGCCGATGGGGTTTCAATGATCTCCTTGTTCACAATGGGAATTGTTGGCTACTTTTTCCTGCATACACGGCAATTATATATTCCAATTGCGTGCTTTATGCTTGCGGCGTGTTTATTAGGCTTTTTACCGTATAACTTTCATCCGGCAAAAATATTTTTAGGTGATACGGGAGCGTTATATATTGGCTTTATGATTTCGGTTTTGTCACTTAAAGGGTTAAAAAATGTTACCTTTATTTCTTTGTTAGTGCCAATTATTATTTTAGGAGTACCGATTACTGACACAATTTATGCAATGATTCGGCGCAAATTAAATAAGCGCCCAGTTTCTCAAGCTGATAAGCACCACTTGCACCATCAGTTAATGCGGATGGGACTGACGCACAGGCAAACAGTATTAACAATTTATGCTCTGTCGTTAATCTTTTCCTTTATTTCGCTGCTGTTTCTTCTGTCGCCGACTTGGGGCACGTGGCTGCTTATAGTTGGACTCTTGCTTGCCCTAGAATTGTTTGTGGAATCAATTGGACTATTAGGCGAGAAGTATAAGCCATTCTTGCATTTAACGCAAAAGATAATTAGTGCGCGCAGTACTAAGGATCCGACGGTCGAGGTTTGGCATCTGGGACAGGATAAGCCGGAACAATTAAAACATCAAAACGACAAAAAAGACTAGAATTGAAGCTAGTCTTTTTTATTTTTCGTGATAATTATGTGTATTAATTAGCAGTTCATTGTAGCGCTTTTCGCCGTTAGTGAAGGTTACTTTGCCAGCAAGCAGATTAGTTAACACTTTTTCTAAAGCAGCTTGGTCGTGGTCATCAATAAAAAGATGCATGGCAATGTCAACACCATAGTCGATTTTAGCAACATAAATATCTTTTTGTTTTAAAAAATGGTCTACTTCATCAAAACGGTTGTAGGCAACGTGAAAAATCACTTCTTGCTGGCGAACGCGTTTCACCACTCCGATTGCTTGAGCACCTTCGCTAACGCTATTAGAATAAGCTCTGATTAAGCCGCCAGCACCAAGCTTGATACCGCCAAAGTAGCGCGTCACAACAACAGTTACGTTTTTTAAGTTCATTAGCTGGAGCACCTTTAATTCCGGCACTCCAGCGGTGCCAGAAGGCTCACCATTATCGCTGGCTTTAACGTGATCGTCATTTAGACCAATCGTGTAGGCAAAGGTATTGTGAGTGGCATCGTGGTATTTTTTGCTGGTTGCTGCAATGAATTCTTCGGCTTCACTAACTGATGTTGTTCTTGCCAAACTGGCGATAAAGCGGCTTTTCTTGATGATTATTTCATGGTCGCCGTTTTCTTTAATTGTTAAATAATTTTCGTTAGTCAAAAAATTTTACCTTCTTTTTGCGTAGTTATTAATGGAGGCAGTGGAATGGAAGACTTAACGCGCCTCGCAGGTCGCCAATGGGTTGGCGGTCAAGAGGATTTTAGCACAAATATGGCACTGACGAAAATCGCCGCAATTACTAATGGTCAGTGTAATCGTTGCGGCGCAAAGGTGAAAGCGCAATTGCCCAACGGTAAAAAATACTGCCGTTCATGTTTAAATATTGGGCGAATAGTTGAAGGCGATTATTTGTGGCGCAACCAGATGAAAGTAAATTTTCCGATTTCTAAAACTGGCGGCTTAACTTGGGTTGGCAAGTTGACTAGTCTGCAGGCACAAATTTCACAGCAGTTAGTTAATAATTTTAATCAGCATCAAAATACCTTAGTTCACGCTGTAACAGGTGCAGGTAAAACAGAAATGCTATTTGCGCTGCTGGCGGAAAGTTTGAAGTTAGGGCAGCGAGTTTGTATTGCTACACCGCGGATTGATGTGATAAATGAGCTGTATCCGCGAGTACGGGCAGCATTTGCTCAAGTTGAAATTGGTGTGTATCATGGCCGCAAGTATCAGGAACCAGGATTAGAGCAGTTGACAATTTGTACGACGCACCAATTACTAAAGTTTTATCGCGCCTTTGATCTATTAGTGATTGATGAAGTTGATTCTTTTCCTTATGCTGGTAACGACCAGCTTCATTTTGGCGCACAAAATGCGGTAAAGGAAAGCGGCGTGCGGGTTTATTTGACCGCAACACCGACCGCTGATTTATTGACACAAGTAAAAGCAGGGCAGCTGCAAATTTTGAAATTAAACCAGCGTTTTCACGGTGGTAAACTTCCAGTCCCAAAAGAAAAATTATTTTTGCGCCAGTTTTTAAATCGGGGTAAGCTACATCCTAAATTGTTGGCGGCGATTTTGACGGCAATTGAAGAAGGACGTCCTTTGCTATTATTTGTTCCCAGAGTTGAGCAAATTCCCGTGTATTTAGCGGCACTTAGGCGGGAAATGGAATTAGCTGATATTGCGATGGCAGGGGTTTATGCTGCTGATAAAAAGCGACTAGAGAAAGTAGAGCAATTTCGTAAACAGCAACTACAAGTTTTGGTAACCACAACAATTTTAGAGCGCGGGGTAACATTTAAACATGTTTGGGTGATTGTTCTTGCCGCTGATGACCAAATTTACACTCCAGCTAGTCTTGTTCAAATAGCTGGTCGTGTTGGTCGAGCCCAAGATGATACTGATGGCTTAGTGCTATTTTGCTATCACAAATATACGGCAAATTTGCGCAGTGCCGTGAAGCAAATTAAGGAAATGAATCGATGAACAGCTGCTTATTATGCGGGCAACAATTTGCCCCAGCTATTTCTTTACGGCAGGTCTTTTCATGGCAAAAAGTGCACGTGCAACGTATTTGTCCGCGGTGTCGTGCCAAATTTCAATCTTTACCAGACCGTAAGTGTCCAGTTTGTGCTGGTGAATTAGCCCCCAATGGTGTATGTCTGAATTGCCGTACTTGGCGCAAAATTTATGGCTCTAAATTACTGCATCACTATGCTGTTTTGCGTTATAACGATGCTGCTCATGACTTGATGGTTAATTATAAGCGTTATGGCGATTACGTCTTGCGGGCTGTACTTCAGGAATTGTGCGATCAAGAATTAAAGCAAGTTAAAGCAGATTATTACGTTCCGATTCCGACTTCTGTCGCACATCTTGAAAAGCGCCAATTTGATACAATTAGTGCAATCTATGACGAGATAGTTCCATTAACACCAATTTTGCTTAAAAGCGGTGATTATGGTGCCCAAGGGTCGAAAAATCGGACAGAGCGGTTAAAAAGTGGACAAACTTTTGGTGTCAATCATGATTTAGCGCTTGATTTTAATCAACTTAATCAACGTAAGATTTTACTTTTGGATGATATTTATACTACTGGGCGAACTTTGTATCATGCCCGGGATGCACTCTCAGCTGTATTTCCGGCAGCTAGGATTGAAAGTTTTTCAATTTACCGGTAGGTTATTCCTTGTTTAGCGCTTTCAAGTTTTGTTATAATATAAATAACAAAAGGCTGCTAAGCAGCTCGAAAGGAGAATCTCATTATGTTAAAGTATAATGTTCGTGGTGAAAATATCGAGGTAACTGACGCTTTAAGAAGTTATGTTGAGAAGCGCCTAAAAAAATTAGAAAAATATTTTGAATTAAATCAAGACATGGTTGCTCATGTTAATCTAAAAGTTTATCGCGATCATACAGCTAAAGTTGAAGTTACTATTCCACTGCCATACTTAGTATTGAGAGCTGAAGATACAACTGATGATATGTATCGAAGTATCGACTTTGTTTCTGAAAAATTAGAACGGCAAATTAGAAAATACAAGACACGGGTAAACCGTAAGAGTCGTGAAAAGGGAGTTAATGATTTTTTTGTAGAAACTCCAGAAGAAGAACAGAAAGAAAAAGTAGATAGTGAGTTTGATATTGTCCGTAATAAGCAAATTGGCTTAAAACCAATGAGTCCTGAAGAAGCAATTTTGCAAATGAACATGCTGGAACATGATTTCTTTGTCTTTCAAGATGCTGAAACTAACGGTGCCAGTGTTGTTTACCGCAGAAATGATGGTCGATACGGTTTAATTGAAACTAAATAAAAATAATAATTTGTTGGCAGGGGCCCCACATTTAATGTGAGGTCTTTGTTTTGTTTATTTTTCATTTTGCGTTAATCATGGTAAAATTATCATGTGTTTTTATACTTAAGTACAATTTAAGGATCGATTTAATGGTAAACATTTTAAAGAAACTATATAACAATGATAAACGAGAACTAAAAAAGTTCGAAAAGATAGCAAGTCAAGTTGAAAGTCATGCTGATGAATACGGCAAACTTTCTGATGAGCAATTAAAGGCTAAGACACCAGAATTTCAAGAACGGCTGAAGAAGGGTGAAGACCTAGATGCAATTTTGCCAGAAGCTTTTGCGGTTGCCAGAGAAGGTGCTAAGAGAGTCTTAGGCTTATATCCGTTCCACGTTCAAATTTTGGGTGGGATTGCCTTACACTTTGGTAATATTGCTGAAATGATGACTGGTGAAGGTAAGACTTTGACAGCCACCATGCCAGTTTATCTGAATGCTTTGACTGGTAAGGGCGTTCATGTGGTTACGGTTAACGAATACTTGTCAAGCCGTGACGAAGAAGAAATGGGTCAACTGTACAAGTGGCTTGGTCTGACAGTAGGATTGAATCTGAACTCAATGGCCCCAGATGAAAAGCGGGCTGCTTATAATTGTGATGTTACTTATTCAACTAACTCTGAACTCGGTTTTGATTACTTGCGCGACAACATGGTTGTTTACAAGGAACAAATGGTTCAAAGACCGCTTAATTACGCGATTATTGATGAGGTCGATTCAATTTTAATTGATGAGGCCAGAACGCCACTGATTATTTCCGGTGAGGCTGAACAAGCTAATGGTGACTATATTCGCGCTGATAGGTTTGTTAAGAAGCTTCAAGAAGATAAAAGTGATGACGATGTTGATGATGACAAAGATTACGGCGATTACAAGATTGATTGGCCGACTAAGACAATTTCACTGACACGGACAGGAATTGAAAAGGCTTGTGAGCATTTCGGGTTAAAGAACCTGTATGATGTCGAAAACCAAAAACTGGTTCACCACCTTGATCAAGCGTTAAGAGCTAACTATATCATGCTCAAGGATATTGACTATGTTGTTCAAGATGGCGAAGTTTTGATCGTTGACTCATTTACTGGTCGGGTAATGCAGGGTCGGCGTTATTCTGATGGCCTGCATCAAGCAATTGAAGCCAAGGAAGGCGTGAAGATTCAAGAAGAATCAAAGACGCAGGCAACGATTACTTACCAGAACTTTTTCAGAATGTACAAAAAGCTGTCAGGAATGACTGGTACTGCTAAGACCGAAGAAGAAGAATTTCGTGAAATCTACAACATGCAGGTAATCACGATTCCAACCAACCGACCAATTGCCAGAATTGATAAGTCTGATATTTTGTATCCGACTTTAGATTCAAAGTTCAGCGCCGTTGTTACTGATATTCAGCAACGTCATGAAAAGGGTCAGCCTGTTTTAGTTGGTACGGTGGCTGTCGAAAGTTCAGAACGATTGAGTAACCTTCTTAATCGTGCTGGTATCCCGCATGCGGTGTTAAATGCGAAGAACCATGCTAAGGAAGCCCAAATTATCATGAATGCCGGTCAACGTGGTGCCGTGACAATTGCGACGAACATGGCTGGTCGTGGTACTGATATTAAGTTAGGGCCTGGTGTAAAAGAATTAGGTGGTCTTGCAGTTATCGGAACTGAGCGGCATGAATCACGAAGAATTGATAACCAGCTTCGTGGTCGTTCGGGTCGTCAAGGTGACCCAGGCATGACGAGATTTTATCTATCACTTGAAGATGACTTGATGAAGCGCTTTGGTGGTGACCGAGTTAAGGACTTCTTGGATCGCTTATCAGATAATGATGATGATAAGGTAATCGAAAGCCGCCTGATTACACGGCAAGTTGAGTCTGCGCAAAAGCGGGTTGAAGGTAATAATTATGATACTCGTAAGCAAACACTGCAATATGATGACGTCATGCGGATTCAGCGTGAAATTATTTACGGTGAACGGATGCAGGTAATTGGTGAAGAAAAGTCCCTGAAGGATGTTTTGGTGCCAATGATTCAGCGGACAATTAGCAGTCAGGTTGATATGTTCACGCAAGGCGATCGCAAGAAGTGGCGGCTGGATTCATTACGTGACTTTATTGTTTCTAGCATCACCAGTGAAGAAGTCGCTGATAAGTTTGACTTTAAGACTATTACCGTGCCGGAATTAAAGCAAAAGCTCTATGATATTGTTGAAGCTAACTTTGAAGAAAAAGAACGTGCTTTAGCTGATCCATCAGAAATGCTTGAATTTGAAAAGGTTGTTATTCTGCGAGTTGTTGATGATCGTTGGACTGACCACATTGATGCGATGGATCAATTGCGGCAATCAATTAGTCTGCGTGGGTATGGTCAACTTAACCCGTTAGTTGAATATCAAGATTCAGGGTACAACATGTTTGAAGAAATGATTTCAAATATTGAATTTGACGTAACTCGGTTGTTCTTGAAAGCTGAAATCAGACAAAATCTTAGCCGGTAATAACGGGTTTAAGGGAAAGCAAGGGTGCTTTCTCTTTTTTGCTGGTAAACAAAAGAAAAGGACTAGATAATGGAAATTAGCGAAATTCAAAGTGCGCTAGACGAATTAAAAAAGCGGCTAGATCACTTTAGGGGGTCTCTTTGACCTTGAATCAATTGATGAAAGTATTGCCGTAAATGAAGGTAAGATGCAGGAGCCGGGTTTTTGGGATAATCAAGAAAAGGCCCAACAGTTAATCGCTGACAATAATTTACTCAAGGAAAAGCGTGATTCCTTTGTTCATTTACAAGAAAATTATCAAAATGAAACAACTGCTTTGGAATTATTGCGGCTTGAGCCCGATCAGGATTTGCAAGAAGAAGTGGAAACTGACTTAGTTAAACTGCAGGATGAATTTCATGATTATGAAATGGATCTGCTCTTATCGGGCAAATATGATAATCACAATGCTTTATTAGAAATTCATCCGGGTGCTGGTGGTACGGAAGCAATGGATTGGGCGGCAATGCTGCTCAGAATGTATCAACGGTATGCCGATTCACGCGATTTTAAATTTGAAATCAATAATTATGAACCAGGTGAAGAAGCTGGTGTCAAAAGTGTCAGTGTTCGAGTAACAGGAAAGAACGCGTATGGCTTATTGAAGTCTGAAAATGGTGTTCATCGTTTAGTACGGATTTCGCCATTTGACTCTGCTAAGCGCCGCCACACTTCGTTTGCTTCAGTTGAGGTTATTCCTGAAATTGATGATAGTATTAAAATCGACATTAATCCTAAAGATTTACGAATTGATGTTTACCGTTCAAGTGGTGCTGGTGGTCAGCATATCAATAAAACCTCTAGTGCTGTTCGGATTACGCACCTGCCAACGGGCTTTGTGACGACTTCACAAGCACAGCGCTCGCAGCTGCAAAACCGTGAAACCGCGATGAACGAACTACGTGCCAAGCTCTTTCACCTAGAAGAAGAAAAAAAGCGTCAGCACAAACAAGAGCTCAAGGGTGACCAAAAAGAAATTGGTTGGGGCTCACAAATCCGCTCCTATGTTTTTCATCCTTATAATTTAGTTAAGGATTTGCGTACTAGCTATGAAACTGCGGATACTAGTGGTGTAATGGATGGAAAGCTGCAGCCATTTGTCTACGCATATTTGCAGTGGCTGCTTAGTCAAGACAATCCAGAATAGGTGAAAAAATGAGTTTTTGGGGAATAGTTGGTTTAGTATTAGGTGCAGCAATCATCTTGATTTTGCTATTTGGATTCTTTCATATTTTATTTATGCTCCTGCCGGCGATTATTGTGATTGCGCTGATTATTTGGCTGATTAATCATTTTTCTAAAAAAGATGACAAGAGCAGCAATAATTGGACAGACAGGCATAATAGTGATCAGCCTAAGCGAAAAAAAGCGCGTAATGTTAAGACCAAGGATGTTGATCAGTAAAATATCGAGGCAGTTAAAATGGTAAATGCTGTTAAATTAGAAAAGTTAATTCGGGATAATAAGATTATTCATGTTGCTCATGGTAAGCAGTATGTTGCAAATACAGAAATTACTGTGTCGGATATTTACCGACCAGGATTAGAGTTAACAGGTTATTTTGACTTCTATCCTAAGCAACGGATTCAGCTCTTAGGGCGAACAGAGATTTCTTATTCAGCAAGGCTGGATCATGAGAGTCTTGTGCGGGTTTTTACTAAAATGTGTACGCCGCAAACGCCCTGCTTTTTCATTTCCCGGTCGCTGCGGATTCCGCAGGAGCTGGTTGAAGCTGCAGACAAGGCACAGATTCCCATTTTGACATCGCCAGAGTCAACGACGTATGTCTCAAGCATTTTGACTGAATATTTGCGTGAGCGACTAGCTATTCGTGATACAATCCATGGCGTGTTAGTTGAAGTTAAGGGCTTAGGTGTCTTATTGACTGGCGATTCCGGTGTTGGTAAGTCGGAAACTGCCTTAGGCTTAATTCATCGCGGACACCGACTGATTGCTGATGACCGAGTTGACGTTTACCAAAGAGACGTTGAAACTGTAATGGGTGAGGCGCCAAAAATTTTGAAGCATTTAATGGAAATTCGCGGCATCGGGATTATTGACGTGATGGATCTGTTTGGTGTCGGTGCCGTGAAACGGCGCTCCAGCATTAGCTTGGTAATTAAATTAGTCAATTGGGACAACAACGAGAACTATGACCGTCTTGGCTTTGAGGAGAGCAAGCGCGAGATTTGTAATGTGGAAATCCCTCAAATTACCATTCCAGTTAAAGTTGGTCGGAACATGGAAGATATTATTGAAATCGCGACCATGAACTTCCGTGCCAAAAAATGGGGTCATGATGCCACGCAAACTTTTGATAATAATTTAACAGCCCTAATTGCCGAAAATTCCCAAAAGAATATGGCAGGAGATAAAGATAAATGACATTAACAATTAATCCAGTTGCCCTTCAATTGGGTGGGATTAGTATTAAGTGGTACGGCGTTATCATGGCGGTTGCAATTGTGCTTGCAGCTTCAATGGCGATAATTGAAGGTAAGCGTCGACAAATTGCAAGCGATGACTTTATTGATCTGCTGTTATGGGGCGTGCCGCTAGGGTATGTTGGTGCCCGCATTTACTATGTGATTTTTGAATGGGGCTATTATTCGCAACACCCAGATCAGATTATTGCCATTTGGAACGGCGGGATTGCGATCTATGGCGGTTTAATTGCAGGGGCAATTGTCCTGTTGATTTTTTGTCATAAGCGAAATTTACCACCGTTTTTGATGCTTGATGTAATTACCCCAGGGGTACTTGCTGCTCAAATTTTGGGTCGGTGGGGGAACTTCATGAACCAAGAAGCTCATGGCGGCCCAACAACTTTGGCCTTTTTACAAAGCCTCCATTTGCCGCAATTTATTATTTCGCAAATGAAAATTAATGGCGTGTATTACCAGCCGACTTTTTTGTATGAATCATTTTTCAACTTAGTTGGTCTGGTAATCCTTTTAAGCCTGCGTCATCGCAAGCATCTCTTTAAACAGGGTGAAGTTTTTATGTTTTATCTTGGTTGGTATGCAATTGTCCGCTTTTTTGTTGAGGGACTGCGCACTGATAGCTTGTATTTGGCAGGCGGGATTCGCGTTTCGCAATTATTAAGCTTAGTGCTATTTTTAGTGGTAGTGGCATTGTTTATTTATCGCCGAGTAAAAGTTAAGCCCAAATGGTATCTTGACGGCAGTGGTCTGAAGTACCCGTATTCACGAGATTAAAAGTTATTATTAAAGAAAGTTAGGAATAAAAATGACAAAAGTTGCAGTTTTAGGAGCAGGTTCATGGGGAACCGTTTTGGGTTCAATGCTTGCTGATAAAGGAAATGAAGTTGTTCTATTTGGCAATAATGAACAGGTCATCCGCGAAATTAATGAGCAGCACACTAACTTGCATTACATGAAGAATTGGCAAGTTAATGAAACAGCTACGGCAACTAGTGATCTTGAAGCAGCTTTGGCTGGCGCTGAAGTTGTTTTGTTTGTTTTGCCAACTAGTGCAATTCGCAGTGTTGCCAAAAATGTGCACCAAGTTTTGGCGGCAACTGGCAATAAACCGTTATTAGTTACTGCAACTAAGGGAATTGAACCAGGTACCAAAAAATTAATTTCAGAAATTTTAACTGAAGAAATTTATCCAAATGATACCGATAAAATAGTTGCGATTTCTGGTCCTAGTCATGCTGAAAGTGTTGCGCAGAAGGACTTAACAGCAATCTCTTGTGCTTCGACTAGTATGGAAAATGCCCAAAAAGTGCAAAAGATGATGTCTAATGATTATGTCCGTTTTTACACTAATGATGATCTAGTCGGTGTTGAAGTCGCGGGTGCCGTTAAGAACGTCATCGCCATTGCCGCTGGGATTTTAGTCGGTAAGCATTACGGTGATGATGCCAAAGCTGCTTTGATGACAAGAGGTTTAGCAGAAATCACGCGACTTGGAGTTAATTATTTTGGCGCTAAACCGTTAACTTTTAGTGGGTTGGCTGGTATTGGCGACTTGATTGTTACTTGTACTTCTGTTAATTCTCGTAATTGGCGCTGTGGTAAGCAAATTGGCGAGGGTAAGAGTCTAGACTACATTCTTGAAAATATGGGACAAGTAGTTGAAGGAGCAACGACGGTTAAGGCAGTCCACGAATTATGTGCGGAAAAGCAAATTGATATGCCAATTAGTGAGGCAATTTACCGGGTTTTATATGAAAATACCAATGTGGATGATGAAATTACCAAGATGATGGGTCGAAGTCCAAAGCAGGAAATTAGACTTTAAGCGGTTTCCATTGTATAATTTACTTACTAAAAATAAGAAACTACTTGAGGTGAAATCATGGCAAAGAATTATGATGTAATTATTATTGGTGCTGGTCCCGGCGGCATGACTGCTGCGCTCTATGCTTCACGTGCCAATTTATCAGTGTTGCTACTTGATCGCGGACTTTATGGCGGTCAAATGAACAATACTGACGCGATTGATAACTATCCTGGCTTCAGTGACGTTAAGGGTCCTGAATTAGGTGAAAAAATGTATAATTCAATTATGCGTTTTGGTACTGAATTTGAATATGGTGACGTGCAGTCAGTTGAACTTGATGGTAATACCAAGGTTGTTAAAACTGATGCTGGCGAATATACCACTCAAGCTTTAATCATTGCAACTGGTGCTGATCACCGCCATTTAGGTGTTCCGGGTGAAGAAGAATATTCGGGTAAAGGTGTTTCTTATTGTGCTGTTTGTGATGCTGCATTCTTTAAAGATGAGGATATTGCAGTCATTGGTGGGGGCGACTCCGCGATTGAAGAAGGGATTTACCTTGCTCAATCTGCAAAATCGGTAACAGTTATTCACCGCCGCGACCAATTGCGGGCACAAGCTACTTTACAAAAACGTGCTTTTGCCAATGATAAGATGCATTTTATTTGGAATGCTGATACTGAATCAATCGTTGGTGACGGTCAGAAGGTCACTGGTGTAACTTATAAGGATAAGGAAACTGGTGAACAAAAGGAGCTAGCTACTCGCGGCGTATTTATTTATGTTGGAATGCTGCCGCAAACTGCAGCGTTTAAAGACTTAGGTGTTTTAGATGACAAGGGTTGGATTCCAACTGATGAGCATATGCGGACCAAGGTTCCTGGAGTGTTTGCTTTAGGTGATGTTCGGGCAAAGGACCTGCGCCAGATTGCTAATGCAGTTGGTGAAGGTAGCGTAGCCGGACAGGAAGCATATAACTACTTACAAAATTTAAATGATTAATCTTAAGAATTCATCGGAAGATGAATTCTTTTTATTTACTAATGACAATAAATGCTAAAATAGATTAGATAAAAACGAATTTATTGTGTGGGAATTGAGGTACATGACGGTAATGAATGCAGAGCAGACTTTTAAGGATTGGCAACAAGTTCAGAATATGCCGGATTATTTAAAACAGCAGCTGACAGTTTTAGGTCAGGATTCGAAATGGGTTGAAGATGCTTTTGGTCAAGAGATTAATTTTGGTACCGCGGGGATGCGGGGAAGACTTGAGCCAGGTACCAACCGAATAAATTTGTTTACAATTGAGCGGGTTACTGAGGGCTTGGCGCGGTTAATTGATGAAAATGGTTTTGAAGCGCAAAAACGCGGCGTAGCTATTTCATTTGATTCCCGGTATCATTCCCGGGAGTTTGCGGAAATTGCTGCGCGCGTTTTAGGGGCACACGGCATTCACGTTTACTTGTTTGATGACTTGCGGCCGACACCGGAACTTTCATTTGCTGTACGTTATTTGCATACTTTTGCTGGAATTAACATCACGGCTTCCCATAATGCCAAACAATATAACGGCTACAAGGTTTATGGCGCTGATGGTGCTCAGATGGGACCAGAGAATGCGGCGCGAGTATTTGCTCATGCACAGCAAGTTAACGATATGTTTGCAATTAAGGCAGCACCAGTAGCACAATTACGGGCACAAGGCTTGTTGCAATTAATTGGTGAAGACCTTGATGAAGCATATCTGGCAGAATTAAAAACCGTTAATGTTAATCCGCAAATGATTAAGGAAAATGCTTCTAAGTTAACAATTATTTATTCACCGCTGCACGGCACGGGGAAAATGATTTACGACCGAGCATTTCGTCAGGGCGGGTTTACCAATATTATTCCCGTTCCCAGTCAGTCGATTATTGATCCAGAGTTCCCAACTACTAAGAAGCCTAATCCAGAATATCGGGATGTGTTTGATCCCGGTGTGGTTTTAGCCAACCAAAAGCAGGCAGATTTGATTATTGCGACTGATCCTGATGCCGACCGGATGGGGGCATGTGTGCGTGATGAAAATGGTGCTTTTCAGGTTCTGACAGGTAACCAAATTGCCACCTTGATGGCGTATTATTTGCTGGTTAATTTGAAAAACAGCGGCAAGTTGACTAGTGATTATGAATTGATTACCTCAATTGTTTCCAGTCAAATGCCGTTGAAGATTGCTCGTGACTTTGGCATTAAAACAAAATCAGTTTTGACTGGTTTTAAGTTTATTGGTGAAGAAGTCGACCGGATGAACAAAGAACATGACGGGCAATTCCTGATGGGCTTTGAAGAGAGCTATGGCTATCTGTTTAAGCCATTTGCTCGTGATAAGGATGCCATGCAGGGCGCGTTGATGTTTGCGGAAGTTGCATCATATTATGCTTCGCGCGGGATGACTGTTTTAGATGGCTTAAAAGAAATTTGGCAAAAATATGGTACGTCTTATGAAATTACGCGTGCAATTGAAATGCCGGGAATTGGCGGTCAGAAGAAGATGGCATTGCTGATGAGCAAATTGCGTGACGAACACCTAACTGCGATTAATGGGGTGCCAGTAATTAAAACGCAGGACTTTTTATTGCAGGAAGAAACGGTTAATGGGCAAACGCAGGTTATGACGGACTTGCCGAAGTCAAATGTTCTAAAATACTTCTTGGCCGATGAAACTTGGCTTGCTTTAAGACCATCCGGTACTGAACCAGTCATTAAAGCCTATGTTGGGGTGAACAAACCGGATATTACGACCGCTGAAAGTGCTGCAGAGGATTATCAGACGGCTTTAGCAGAACTGTTAAAATAAGTTAAATAACGTGCGAAAATATGTTCGCAGTAGTAAAATAGAATACATTAATAAAAGTTGGGCTTTTTGTCCAACTTTTTTACGAGGAGTCTTTTTATGATTAAGCGACAAGAAAAGCGTAAATTTGAACTTGTATCTAAATTTCAGCCTGCTGGTGACCAAGAACAGGCGATCCAACAGCTAACTAAAGGCTTTAATGCTGGCAATAAAGAACAAATTCTTGAAGGAGCAACTGGTACGGGGAAGACCTTTACCATGGCTAACATTATTGCTAATTTAAATAAACCGACTTTAGTTATTTCTCACAATAAAACATTAGTGGGTCAGCTTTATGGCGAATTTAAAGAATTTTTCCCGCATAATGCCGTTGACTACTTCGTGTCCTATTATGATTATTACCAGCCTGAAGCCTACGTGCCGCAATCTGACACTTATATTGAAAAGGATTCAGCGATTAATGACGAGATTGATCAGTTGCGCCACCAAGCTACTAGTGACTTGATGGAACGCAATGATGTGATTGTTGTCGCCTCGGTTTCTTGTATTTATGGATTGGGTGACCCGCATGAGTATGCGGCAAGTGTGATTACCGTGCATGAGGGTGAAGAATACGACCGCAATACTTTACTGCGTGACTTAGTCAATATTCAGTATGACCGCAATGATATTGACTTTCAGCGTGGGCGTTTTCGTGTACGCGGCGATAGTGTGGAGGTTTTTCCAGCGGGGAATTCCAACCATGCTTATCGAATTGAATTTTTCGGTGATGAAATTGATCGGATTGTGGAAGTTGATTCGCTAACCGGCGAGGTAATTGGTGAGCGTGAGAGTATTTCACTGTTTCCCGCTACCCACTTTATGACTAATGATGAGCAGATGCGACGGGCATTGAAATTAATTTCTCAAGAAATGAAATTACAGATCAAGGAATTTGAAGGTGAAGGCAAATTACTGGAGGCTGAACGGATTAAGCAGCGTACGACCTATGACATGGAAATGATGGGTGAAGTTGGTTACACTAACGGCATTGAAAACTATTCGCGTCACATGGAAGGACGCAAGGAAGGTGAGCCACCATATACGCTGCTTGATTTCTTCCCCGATGATTTTTTAATTCTGATTGATGAGTCACACGCCACAATGCCGGAAATTCGCGCAATGTACAATGGTGACCGTAATCGGAAAAAGACGCTGATTGACTATGGCTTTCGTCTGCCATCAGCCTTAGATAACCGACCGTTAAAATTGCAGGAATTCGAAAAGCACGTTAATCAAATTTTATATGTATCAGCTACTCCTGGTGATTATGAATTGGCACGCACCGATCATCAGGTTGAGCAAATTATCAGACCGACAGGTCTGCTTGATCCGAAGATTGAAGTCCGACCAATTGAGGGCCAGATTGATGATTTAGTAGCAGAAATTAACAAGCGGATAGATCAGAATGAACGAGTTTTTGTGACCACGTTAACCAAAAAGATGGCGGAAGACTTAACTGATTACCTTAAAGACCTGGGAATTAAAGTTCAGTACCTGCATTCGGATGTTAAAACGCTGGAACGAATGCAGATTTTGCGGGATTTACGCTTAGGCAAATATGATGTGTTGATTGGTATTAACCTCTTGCGGGAGGGAATTGATGTGCCGGAAGTTTCTTTGGTAGCAATTCTGGATGCGGACAAGGAAGGCTTTTTGCGGGCATACCGACCGCTAGTGCAGACGATGGGGCGAGCTTCACGTAATCAAAATGGTGAGGTGATCATGTATGCGGATTCGATTACTGATTCAATGCGAGAAGCAATCGAAGCGACGCAGCGCAGACGTAAGTTGCAGATTGCCTTTAACGAAGAACACGGGATAACACCAACAACAATTGTCAAACCAATTCGGGATGTAATTTCGGCAACTAAAACGGCTGATGATGTACCTGACAATGATAGTTTTGCGGACCTTAACTTTGATGAGTTGACTGCTAAGCAGAAGAAGACGATGATTTCTGATTTGCGTGAGCAGATGCAGGATGCCGCTAAGAAATTGGACTTTGAAGGGGCAGCTACCTTGCGGGATGCAATTATGGAATTAGAAAATTCAACGAGAAAACCGATTAAGAAAAAGGGACAAACACTAAATGGCAAATGATAAAATCGTTATTCGGGGCGCGCGTGAGCACAACCTCAAGGATATTAATTTAACAATTCCAAAAGACGAAATGGTGGTCATTACTGGCCTATCAGGTTCCGGTAAGAGCTCATTAGCCTTTGATACTCTCTATGCCGAGGGGCGCAGACGTTATGTGCAGTCATTGTCCAGTTATGCCCGGCAATTTTTGGGACAAATGGATAAACCTGATGTTGATTCGATTGATGGGCTAAATCCAGCGATTTCGATTGATCAAAAAACGACGTCGCATAATCCGCGCTCAACTGTCGGAACAGTTACGGAAATTAATGATTACTTGCGCTTATTGTGGGCGCGTGTTGGTCACCCAATCTGCCCTAATGATGGGACGTTGATTGAGCGCCAATCGGCACAGCAGATGGTTGACCGTATTTTGGCATTACCTGAGCGGACTAAAATTCAATTATTGGCACCAGTTATCAGGGCAAAACGTGGTGAACATAAGGAAGTGTTCAAGCGTGTTCAACGAGCTGGTTATGTGCGGGTGATTGTTGATGGTGAGATGCACGAAATTAGCGAGGACTTCAAGTTAGCTAAGAATAAGCGCCACACGATTGATATTGTGGTCGACCGGCTAATTGTCAAAGAGGGCATTCGCTCACGATTGTTTGACTCTGTTGAGGCAGCTCTTAGGCTGTCAGACGGCTACATGAATGTTGATGTCATTGGGGCTGAGATGTTAAACTTTTCGGAATATTACGCTTGTCCCAAGTGCGGTTTTACGGTTGGCGAAATGGAGCCGCGGCTCTTTTCCTTTAATGCACCGTTTGGTGCCTGTCCTGATTGTGATGGCTTAGGCGTGAAGCTGTCAGTTGATGAGGATTTGGTTATTCCCGATAAAAGTAAAACCTTGGTCGAAGGTGCGGTTGCACCATGGAAAAATTCCAAATATTACGGTGAAATGCTGGCGCAAGCCTGTGAAGTATTAAAAATCCCGCTAGACAAGCCATTTGCTAAATTAACTAAAAAGCAGCAAGCAACGATTTTACATGGTTCAACGAAAGAAATTAAGTTTCACGTTACTGGTGACTTTGGTGTTAACGATACTACCGCACCATTTGAAGGCGCAATGGAGAATGTTGAGCGGCGCTACAAACACCCGATGTCCAAATTTATGCGTGATGTGATGGGCAAATACATGACCGAACTAACCTGTTCGACCTGTCATGGTAAGCGGCTTAATGAAAAGGCACTTGCTGTTAAAGTAATGGGCAAGGATATTGCTGAGGCTTCGGAACTAGCAATTAATAAGGCCTTAGACTTTTTTAACGGGGTTAAGCTGGATGAGCAAGAAGCCATAATTGCCAAACCAATTTTAAAAGAAGTCCGTGATCGGCTGAATTTCTTAAATAGTGTTGGCTTAGATTATTTAACTTTATCGCGATCGGCTAATACGTTATCCGGTGGGGAAGCACAGCGAATTCGGTTGGCAACCCAGATTGGCTCAAACTTATCGGGTGTTATGTATGTCCTAGATGAACCGTCAATTGGCTTGCACCAGCGTGATAATGACCGTTTAATTGCCGCCTTAAAACGGATGCGGGACTTAGGCAATTCATTAATTGTGGTTGAGCACGACGATGAAACAATGCGGCAGGCTGATTATCTAATTGACATGGGACCTGGAGCTGGTACTTATGGCGGCGAGGTAATGGCTGCTGGTACGCCAAAAGAGGTTGAGGCTAACCCTAAATCACTGACGGGTCAATATTTAGCTGGTAAAAAGTTTGTTCCAGTTCCGTTAAAGCGGCGTAAGGGCAATGGTAAAAAAATCACGGTTACGGGAGCTAGCGAAAATAATCTTAAAAATATCAAGGTTGATTTTCCGTTGGGCAAGTTCATCGTGGTTAGCGGCGTGTCAGGTTCGGGTAAATCTACTCTGATCAATATGATTTTGAAACGGGTACTGGCACAAAAATTAAATCGTAATCAAACAAAACCGGGCAAGTACAAGAGTATTAGCGGCTATCAGAATATTGAAAAAGTGATTGATATTGACCAAAGTCCAATTGGACGCACGCCGCGCAGTAACCCAGCAACTTATACCAGTGTCTTTGACGATATTCGGACATTGTTTGCCCAAACAAATGAGGCAAAATTGCGTGGTTATACTAAGGCGCGCTTCTCGTTTAATGTTAAAGGTGGTCGCTGCGAAGCTTGTCATGGTGATGGAATTATTAAGATTGAAATGAACTTTTTGCCGGATGTTTATGTTCCGTGTGAAGTTTGTCATGGCAGTCGTTATAATTCGGAAACTTTAGAAGTTACTTACCGCAAGAAGAATATTGCCCAAGTATTAGATATGACGATTAGTGAAGCCTGTGACTTTTTTAAGAATATTCCTAAGATTGCCCGCAAATTGCAAACAATTGTTGATGTGGGCTTAGGCTATGTTAAATTGGGTCAGTCGGCGACAACCCTGTCGGGTGGTGAAGCCCAAAGAATGAAGCTAGCAGCTGAATTACAGAAATTGTCGACAGGCAAGAACTTCTATATTCTTGATGAACCGACAACGGGTCTGCATACGGATGATATTAAAAGACTGCTTGAAGTGTTACAACGGTTAGTTGATGAGGGCAACACGGTTTTGATTATTGAGCACAATCTTGATGTAATTAAAAATGCCGATTGGCTGATTGATCTTGGACCTGAAGGCGGCGAAGGCGGCGGCAATATTGTTGCCACGGGAACTCCTGAACAGGTTGCTGAAGTTAAAGCTAGTTATACTGGGCAATATCTCAAGCCGGTTTTGGTTCGCGACACAGAATTGACAAAATTAGCGGCTAAAAAGAAAGCTAAATAACATTTAATTATTTATTTAGAAGTGTACAATAAAGCACAAGGAGGACTGAAAATGGATAATTTTTCTAGTTACAGAGAACATCGCGGCTTTGATTGGGCTGCATTTCTTGCAGGTGTTTTAATGATTATAGCGGGGTTATTCCTGCTGCGTCATCCGGACAGGGCATTGCATGCCTTTGTTTTATTGTTTGCCATTTTGTCGATTGTCCAAGGATTTGTGTGGCTGGCTTTTTATAGTCATTTTCATTATTATATTTCCATTAGCTGGATGTCGATTGTTTCAGGGGTATTAGATATCTTAGTCGGTATTTTATTCCTATATTCGTATGATGCTGGTGGGTTGACGCTTGCTTACTTGTTCGCAATTTGGTTTTTATTTGATTCCATTTCGGGCATTATTGTTTCGTGGCACATGCGCCGCCTCTCGAGCTTTTATTTCTGGTTTACTCTAATTTTAAATATTTTTGGTTTACTAATCGCGGTAAGTCTAATGTTTAACCCAGCTTTATCAGCGCTAACTTTAATTTGGCTGATTTCATTGTGGTTGCTTATTTTTGGAATTAACGAAATTGTAGCCGCATTTGCCCGTAGATAATTAATAATGATTAAAAAAGGTCCGTTAAGGGCTTTTTTTATTACTAAAAAGGGTTACGGAACACCCGGTATGTTATAATTTAGATGATAGGAGGCTGGCAAAAATGGCTGACAAGAAAAAGCAATTATTAATTGTCACGGGGATGAGTGGGGCTGGTAAAACAGTAACAGCACATGCCTTAGAGGATATGGGCTATTTTGTGGTCGATAATTTGCCGCCAACACTTCTGGGGAGTTTTTGGGATTTGATTGTGAGTTCCGATGATTTCACAAAAGTTGCGGTTGTGATTGATTTGCGGGTGAAAAATTTTTACCGGGACCTACTTGATGAGGTTAATTCGCTGGAAGATAACGGTACCGTGCAGACGACGATTGTCTTTTTGGATGCATCAAACGATACCTTGGTGGCACGGTATAAGGAAACGCGCCGCCTGCCGCCACTTGCCAGCAGCGGTCGACTGCTTGACGGAATTGAGGAAGAGAGACAGATTTTGACAGGCATCCGCAATCGGGCCAATTACATTATTGATACTTCTGAATTAACAACTAAGCAATTAAAGCAAAAGCTGCTTGAAGAATTTAGCGATCGACAAAAGCAGCCGTTTTCAATTGAGGTGATGTCATTTGGCTTTAAGTACGGAATGCCAATTGATGCCGATATTGTGATGGATGTGCGTTTCTTGCCGAATCCATTTTATTTGCCGGAATTGCGACCGTTTACTGGTTTGGACAAGCGGGTGTTTGATTACGTGATGGAGAAGAAGGAAACACAAACCTTTTATGCGAAATTGCTTGATCTATTAAAAATTGCCTTGCCTGGTTATATCAAAGAGGGTAAGGAAAAACTGACAATTGCAATTGGCTGTACGGGTGGACAACATCGCAGTGTGGCAATTGCTCAGCAGTTAGCTCGTGATTTAGCTAAAAATGATTATCAAGTAGATATTACACATCGTGAAATCAGCCGCTACACTAGAAAATAGGTGAATTGAATGGCGTATGGAGAAGGAAAGATTATTCGGGTAATTAAAAACAGACGTCCCAAGGTCGTCGTTATCGGCGGCGGAACTGGCTTGCCCGTTATTTTAAACGCGTTAAAAGACCAGAATGCGGAAATTACGGCAATTGTGACCGTTTCAGATGATGGTGGGTCATCCGGCTCAATTCGTAACTTTATTAACGTTGTGCCACCTGGTGATATTCGTAATGTATTAGTGGCCTTAAGTGATATTCCGCAAGAGGAGAAGAATATTTTTCAATATCGGTTTGATTCATCAGATTCGTTCTTTTCCGGACACGCAATTGGCAATTTGATTATTGCGGCTTTAAATGAAATGCACGGTAATATTTTTGATGCCGTGCAGTCTTTATCCAAAATGATGCACGTTGACGGGCATGTCTTTCCAGCATCTAATGAACCATTGACTTTAAATGCGGAATTTGTTGATGGGACAACGCAAGCTGGCGAAAAAGAAATTACGGATAAGGATAAGCAGATTAAGCGCATTTGGGTGACAGATACTAATTCAGATGATGAACCAGAAGCCGTGCTGCCGGTTGTAGCTGCGGTGATGCAGGCTGATGCGGTAGTACTGGGTCCCGGCAGCTTGTTTACTTCGATTTTACCTAACTTAATGATTCCAAATCTTGGTCAAGCGGTACGTGAAACCAGCGCGGAAGTAATTTATATTTGTAATATCATGACCCAACTGGGAGAGACTGACCATTTCTCTGATAGCGAGCACGTTGCGGTAATTAATAACCATCTTGGTGGTCATTATGTTGATACAACGTTAGTTAATGGTGCCAAAATTGATATGAGTAAGTTTAATCCGGCAGATTATGATGCTTATTTGGAACCGGTTAGAAATGATTTTGCTGGACTAAGGGCTCAGGGCAGCCGCGTGATTACTGATGATTTTATTGATCAGCGCAGTGGGTTAGTTTTTCATGATGGTAAAAAGGTGGCGCGTGAGATTATCAGTTTGGCGTATGAAGCGATGTCCCGCAGAAAGAGGACCAATAAGTAATGGCGAGTTATGCTAGTAATGTTAAAAAGGAACTGACAGCCTTACCAATTCATCCAGAACATGCTAAGGCGGAGCTGGCGGCATTCTTGCGGATGAACGGGGTGCTGAACTTTCACGATCACCAATTTAGTTTGGATATTACAACGGAAAATCCGGCGATTGCGCGACGGATTTTTTCCTTGATTAAGACTGCTTATCGAGTTGAGCCGCTGCTCATTGTGTCGCGTAAAATGAAATTGAAGAAGAACAACCAATACCTTGTTCGCCTGCAAAATCATGTGCGCGACATTTTGACTAATTTAGAGATTTTATCGCCAGAATCTGGCTTAATCACGCGTATTCCCAAGCGGATTATTACCTCTAAGGAAGGGGCAATGTCTTATTTGCGCGGCGCTTTTTTGGCTAGCGGCAGTGTTAATAATCCGGAAACCAGCCGCTATCATTTGGAGATTTACTCAGCCTATGAGGATCATAACGATGATTTGTTGGAATTAATGAACCATTATTTTTTCCTAAATGCTAAAACAACTAAGCGGCGGCGTGGATTTATTGTTTATTTAAAAGAAGCAGAAAAAATCGGCGATTTTCTTCATATTGTTGGCGCTTTGAACGCGATGCTCGCTTTTGAAGATTTACGGATTATGCGGGACATGCGTAATTCAGTTAATCGGTTGGTCAATTGTGATACGGCCAATTTGAAAAAAACAGCAACGGCAGCGGCTAAACAGGTTGATGATATCGAATTAATTAAACAAAAAAAGGGTTTGGATTCTTTACCGGAAAAGTTGCGGGACCTAGCGCAACTGCGCTTAACTAATCCGGAGCTATCGCTAAAAGAATTGGCAGAGCAAGTACCCGATGGTCCGATTTCTAAGTCTGGTGTTAATCATCGACTTAAAAAATTACATGAGTTAGCAGAAAAATTAAGACAATAAAAAAGAGCTCATTTTAAATGAACTCTTTTTTGGTAGTAACTAACTACTTCTTCTTGTTGACCATAATTTCGTCAATCAAGCCGTAATCCTTGGCTTCTTGCGCGGTCATGTAGTTGTCGCGTTCGGTATCCTTGAGGATCTTGTCTAATGGTTGACCAGTGGTCTCATGAATAATGTTGTTAATCTTTTCGCGGCTCTTCAAAATTTCAGTAGCAGCGATTTGAATATCAGTTTGCTGACCTTGAGCACCACCTAAAGGTTGGTGAATTAAGACTGTTGAGTTTGGCAATGCAAAACGTTTACCCTTAGCGCCACTAGTAAGCAAGATTGAAGCCATTGATGCGGCCATTCCAATAGCGATTGTGGAAACATCGGACTTGATAAAGTTCATTGTGTCCATAATTGCCAAGCCAGAAGTGATTACACCACCAGGTGAGTTGATGTAAAGCGAAATATCTTTGGTGTTGTCTTGAGCATCAAGGAAGAGTAGTTGCGCAATAATAGTGTTTGCCATATCGTCGTTAATTTCACCGCTTAACATGATGATTCGGTCTTTTAATAAACGAGAATAAATATCGTATGCACGTTCACCACGAGCAGTTTGTTCAATAACTGTAGGTACAAGCATGTTTCTGCCTCCTAAATTTAAGTTCTAATTATTAGCACTCTAATAAGTACAGTGCTAATTAAATCACTTACATGAGAGGCTGTCAATGAAAGTGTATCAATTTTGTATTTTTTGTAATGCCCATCTTATATTACAATATAAGGAGTATATTAAATTTTGGAGGAAAGATTTTTGAAGCATTTTACTAAAATAGCAACAATTATGACGACATTAATGATGGGCGTTTCAGTCGTAACCAGCTCATCTGCGGCAGTAGTTGCGGCCGCTACAACTGACTCTGATGCACCTGCTTCAGATACTACCAATTCGGCGACTAAGCCTGACGATACGCAAAATACAAATACCGCTACAACTGATGATAATCAGACAGATAATCCTGCTAAGCCTGATGCTGCACAGGACATGGCTAATGCTGATAAGGACAAAAAGCCGAAGGCTAAACCAAAGCAAAAGGTAATTGGTTATTCAATGATGACCAAGGTTGCCGGCAATAAGAACTACAAGGTTTGGAAAACAGTAACTGATGGTAAGGTTCATACTAAGGTTGCCGATGGTAAAATTTACCAATATAACCACATTCAGTCAGATCAATTGATTGAAACTAAAAATGCTCGCTATTGGCGAATTTATGTTGATGGTCGTGAAGTTGGTTATGTTAACGAAAATTATTTTGCTAAGAATCAAATTTCAGTACCTAAGACAATTTCTTTAGTCCGTAATGATAATTATGATTTCTTCTCATCAGATGCAATTTCTTATGTAACTAACAACATGGGGACAGTAATTGACAACGATAGTGTCAAAATTTCTAAACCGGATATTTCTTGTAGTAAGGCCAAGACTTATAATGTTAAGTATAGTTATGGTTCAGCTAAAGCCACAGTTAAGGTAACGGTGAGAAAAAGTACCAGTGAGGGGGTTGTTGATCCAACTGACTTTGCTGCTGTAACTGGCGAACCTGGTACTAATGATTATCAGACTTGGAAAAAGCATTACGGCTCATCAGTTAATTATATTAGTCCAACTGAGTACACACCGGAAACTGAATCTCACACTTTAACTAGTGGTGATTTGACGTTGAAGACTAAGTTTTATCAGCCAGTGCTTTTGAGTGTTAAAGATCCGTCAGACAATAATATTAATCGTGTCGGTCATATCCCAGAAGGGATGACAGTTTCTGACGGGTGGGCTTATACAAGTTTGTTGAGCCACACTAATTTAATGTCTGGTCACATTGTTGGTTATGATTTGAATAAGTTAAAGGATCCATATAACGCGCAACATTTGCTTGATATGTCGCAAACTGATTTTAATAATTATGTGAAGCATATTAAGGTTAGTCAATATATCCCGATTGGTCATGGTCAAGCAATGGGTGCAAGTGAAAAATATATTTATGTAATTAATAATGATCATACACAAAAGAAGAGTACTGACTCAGTTGAATTGATGCAGATTCGTAAGAGTGACATGCAAATTAACAAGATTTGGACTTTTAAGACTTGGATTGGTGATGATACCCAAACACGTTATTTCCAAAATGGTGTTGTAATGTCAGATTATGATATGTACACGGTTTATCACGATACTAAGAATAATTGTTATGAATATTGGGAATTACAGCGTAAGGGCGATAACTGGTACCCAACGCTTGTAGGTAAGACTAACGGCAATTTTGTCAATAATGGTGCCCCTGTTCAGGGCTTTGCCTATGATCCTACTAATCAGAAGTTTTACCTAGGCTTTAACGATTTGATTTTTAAGATGAATCGCAATGGTGCAATTAAAGAGGCTTACAAGTTTGACACTGGTCGCGAGATTGAGGGGATGTCAGTCAGCGATAATCAATTATACGTTAACTTGGCCCAACGTGCAGAATTGTTGGTCAGTCTGAAGATTAATTAAAAGAAAAAATAAGAGCTAACAGCTCTTATTTTTTTGTTTTTACATGTTATAGTATTAAAAAAGAAGTCCTGTTGGTATCAGGACTTCTTACATGAGTTTCCGCATAAAAGCGGTGACTTAACTATTAGTTAATAATAACCGTTAGTGTGTCAAGACTAGAGCGGTTATTTTTTCGCTTTAAAATTCTTTAAAGCAGCTCTTAGTTCATTAAATGCGCTAACTAATTTGGTGGCATTATCAGTTAATTTAATTAAACTACTGATAATTTCTGCCAGTATCCAAATAGTTGCGGCAAATGATAAATCAAAAGCAATAACAATATCCAAGGCGGCTACCTGATTAATCAACCTTTTTAATTTAGTATTCAATTTTTGCGGCAATAAAAAACCGCCCCTAAAGGGCGGTTAAATAATATAATTAATTCATTTTAGCTTCTTGATGATGCTTGATAGCCGGTAAGATTAAACCAAGAAGGAATAAAATAATTGGCGTTGCAACATTCAGTGCTAATGTAAACGGATCAGGAGAATACATTCCCATGATACAACAAGCAGCAGTAACGGCAAAGCACCAGATACCAGCCGTAAATGCCAGACCTTGATGAGTTGTCATTTGGTAAGTGTTGTCGGTAACGAATTTCTTACATTGCTTACGTAATGCAATGTAAGCTGCGAAAACCCAGAAGTAACGGATTGGCATAACAATTGAGTTTAATTTAACCAGTTGAGCCATAACTGCTTGAGCGTTTGGCATAACAGCTTGAAGAAGAATTAAACCACCAGATAAGGCGACAATTAACCAGATACCATTGATGTATGCACCGTGCTTATTTAACTTAAGCAGTTTCTTAGGGATGAAGTCTTTAGCTTCCTTGCTACCTAAGAGCATTCTTAGTGGCGCATCAATACTGATAACTAAAGTTGAGAACTGACCGATAACATTACACCAAGAATAGATATACATAAACAAACCACCAACGTGGTAGTATTGACCTAATTTATTGAAGGCCATGTAAGGACCGTTTGAAATATATTCATTTAGATTGCTGCTGACAACTTTAGGATCAAACATCATTGCCATCGCAACGGTACCTAAAATCGCTGAAATCATAACCATAACTGCTAGACCAATCATTGCTTTCGGGAAGTTCTTGGTTGGGTCCTTTAACTTGTTAACATATGGTGAAATCTTTTCAGCACCGCCGACAGCAAAGACTAGGATTGACAATGAAGTGAAATACTTCATATTAAAAGTCGGCATAAAGTTCTTCCAGTTCCAACTAATATTGAAGTAGCTGGCATGTGGGTTAATCAAAGGTGCCGCAAACATCATGATGATGAATAAAATTGACATCACAAACATTGAAGTACCAGCGATTGTTGATAAGGTCTTGATAACCTGAACACCGCGGCTGGCAACCCAGCAGAAGAATAGGAAAACTACAAGAGTGGCAAGTTGTGTCCAAGCAGTTGGCAAGCCGTCGTACCAATTGGTATTACCAAAGATGCCCCAAGCCATTCCTCTTAGTCCACCCGTTCCTTTACTGGAAATATAAACGATATGAACAGCCCAGAAGGTCCAACCAGCGTAATAAGCCCATTTTGGTCCCATTGTTGCGTTGACCCAGGAGGCAACACCACCTTCGGAATCTTTGAAGACAGAACCAAGTTCACCAACCATTAAGGCGTAAGGGATAAAGAATAGCAGGAAGATCATAATCCAGCTAAAGATAACGTGGGTCCCATCGAAATAAACAAATCCGTTAACAACATTACCAAAACTCCAAACGATAGAGAAGGCCATTGTTGCCAAGGTTGTCCACAACATTTTCTTAGAATTGTCGTGTGTTTCAATCATGAAATAATATTCTCCTTTCAGATAATAATAATTAATATTGTACACTAGGATGACTTAAAAATCTCTTGTTTTTCGCAAGTTGTTAGTCATATAGAGATTTTTTGGTGAGAAAATTATGAATTATATAACACTGGTAATTATTGAATGCAACTTATAATTGTGCAAAACTGTAATTATGCTGTTAATTAGAGAGTAGGAAAATTATGAAGAAAATACAGATTGGGAAGCGTCTACTAGTTGGTGCAATAGCTGCAACTAGCTTATTTGCGTGTAGTAATTATCATGTGGCTAATGCCAAGAGTTACAGTAAGGCTATAACAAAAGTAGCTGGCACTGGCAATTACGCAATTTATCATCATGTTTCATCTAAAGGACCAACTGGTGCATTTACGTCAACTAAGTATTTTAAGCATGCTAATTTGCAGGCAAAGCGGTCATTGACAACTAAAAAGGGTAAGTTTTGGCAAATTATTGTTGATGGTCGAATTGTCGGTTGGGTTAACCAGAACTTTTTTGCCAAGAATAAAATTGAGGTAGCCAAAAGAGTTAGTCTAGTTGAAAACAGCAATTACGAGTTCCCAACAAGGGATGCCATTAGCGTGGCTGCAAATAGTCAAGGAACAGCAATCAATCCCAGTGATATTAAAGCCTCACCGGCTAAAATCGATACAAGTAAACCGGGAACAACCACGGTTAATTTTCAGTATGGCAGTGCTAAGGCGAGCATTGAAGTAACTGTGCGTGGCAATCAAGGTGAGGGCATTACCCGAGCTGATCAAACACCAAAGAATGGTCCGACACCCGTTTCTACATGGAAGGGTAGTTCTAAATCATCATCACGCAATTGGAATGCCAAACATCATTATGGCTTTGAAACTAAAACTAATACTTTTAAAGCTGGTGATTTAACACTGAAAACCAAACTTTATCAGCCACGCTTTGTTAGTTTGGACTACAATCAAGCCGCTGATAAGATGGGCCAAGTTGGTGTAATTCCAGAAGGAATTACGGTAAACGGCAATAATTTTACAGTTGCGGTTTTCAATAATAGTAGTGATGACAAGGGGCACCTAGTTTCTTATGACTTAGCCCATATTAATAAGTATCGTGCTCAAAATTTATCGGGCTTAAGTTGGTCAACATTTAAAAATTATGCTGCTCATATTAAGGTGAGTCCTTACATTAAGTTGGGTCATGGCCAGTCACTTGGATCTTCTAGTAAGTATCTTTATGTTATGGCTAATAACAATAAGCTTCATAATTCCAGTGCTTCTGAAGAAATCTTACAAATCCGTAAGTCTGATATGCAAATTAATCAGATTTGGTCATTTAAGATTGCAAATGGTAATTCGCCGCGCTACATCCACAATGCAACCTTTAGTGGTGATAACACGATGTATTGCTTATTCCATAATGGCAGCAACGGACGCTACGAATATTGGAAAGTTACTAGAGATGGTGATACCTGGACGCCAGTTGAAGTTGGTTCTACCCAAAGCAACTTTATTGGGAATGGCTCGCCAGTTCAGGGCTTTACCTACGATGCAAGTCACAACCAATTTTATATTGGCTTTAATGACTATTTGTTCCGTGTTAGTCAAGATGGTACTTATAAAGGAAGAAATAAATTACACGTTAAACGAGAAATTGAAGGTTTAGCAGTTTCTGGCAGTAAACTTTACGTTGAATTTGCTCAACGTGGTGAATTAACGGTAGGAAAAATAAAATAGAAAAATAAAAAGCAGCTTCTCGCGAAGCTGCTTTTTTAATATGGGTCCCCTGAGAGTCGAACTCAGATTTTAAGAACCGGAATCTTACGTGCGATCCATTACACTAAGGACCCAATTAAGCACATCAACAAGTATACCAGAAAGAAGGGAAAAATAAAAACTTTTTTGTAAAATTCGCTAAAAAATTATTTTGTCACTAAAAATGCTTATATTTTATGCCATTTTAATAATTGATATTTCACTTGAATTATTTGCAAAGCATTGTTATACTGTAAGTGTCGATAGGGAAATAGCAGATTTAAGGTATAACAAGTCTATATTTCTCTTATATTTTTAGACAATCTGGGACAGTAAGTGACACATAGTGGGTCATAATTGTCCCAGCAGGGAGGAGAAAAGATTATGTACTCGGAATTCCCCGTGCTAGAAGCTCTCGTTCCTGATATCTTAAAAGTGTTTCGACAGAGGTATCTTGTTCTTGAGCAGATTTCACTTAATGCACCAATTGGTCGCAGAAGTGTAGCACAGGCTTTAGGGCTTTCTGAAAGAAACGTGCGAACGGAGACGGAATATCTTCGCGATCTCGGCTTGATTGAGATCAAGAGTTTTGGCATGTTTATGACGGAAAAGGGTAAGAAAGCCTTACAGGACGTGGCTCCTTTGATTGACCGGCACTTTAATGCCCGGCAAACAGAGATTGAGTTGGCTCAGAAGCTAGGGATTGACCGGACAATTATTGTTCCGGGTGATAGCGACTTGCAAGAACGAGTTTATGAGCGAATGGGCGAAGAACTAAGTTCGGCTTTGAATTTATTTTTGCCGCTGGGTAAGTCAATTATTACCGTTTTAGGTGGAGTTGCTCTTGCTAAATCTGCAAAGTATTTGTCCAAGAACTTGAGTGATAACCGGCAGTTGGAATTTGTTCCGGGACGTGGTGCACTGGGCGAGAATGTCGCGATTCAAAGTAACACTATTGTTCAAGAAATGGCCGCAAAAACTGGTAGTAAATATAAGACTTTATATTTACCTGAACAAATTTCAGAGCAAACGTATAGATCTCTCATTAGAGAGTCAACTTTTGCGGATGTTTTGGAAGATATCGCTAAAAGTGATGTTGTTATCCATGGCATTGGTTTAGCTCATGATATGGCTCGGCGCAGAGGATATGATTCAATTCGTTTATCTGAATTGCGCGAGAAGAAAGTGGTCACCGAATGTTTCGGGTGTTTCTTCGATGACCAAGGAAAGATTGTCGACCGCGTGCAACAGGTTGGCTTGCAGTTCGAAAATCTAAACAAAATCCCGCACATATTTGCCTTTGCTTGCGGCAGCCGTAAGGCTCAAGCAATTAAGGCTTATATGCCTAATGCTCCTCATCAAACCTGGTTAATTACTGATGAGGGAGCCTCAAATAAGATTTTAAAGGAGATTTAAGTCTCATTTAAAATAAATTGGTGTTTACAATTCTTACATAGTTCTTAAGGAGGACTTTAGAATATGACAGTTAAAATTGGTATTAACGGCTTTGGCCGTATTGGTCGTTTAGCATTCCGTCGGATCATGGATTTGGGCGAAAAGTCAAAGGATATTGAAGTTGTTGCTATTAACGACTTGACCACCCCTGCACTTTTGGCACACTTATTGAAGTATGACTCAACTCATGGTACTTTCAACCACGAAGTTTCAGCAACTGAAGACTCAATCGTTGTTGATGGTAAGAAATATCGCGTATATGCTGAACCACAAGCACAAAACATTCCTTGGGTTAAGAATGACGGCGTTGACTTCGTTCTTGAATGTACTGGTTTCTACACTAGCAAGGCTAAGTCACAAGCTCACCTTGACGCTGGTGCTAAGAGAGTCTTGATTTCAGCTCCTGCTGGCAACGACTTGAAGACTATTGTTTACTCAGTAAACGATGACACTTTAGATGCAAACGACAAGATCGTTTCAGCTGGTTCATGTACTACTAACTCATTGGCTCCAATGGTTGACGCTTTGCAAAAAGAATTCGGCATCAAGGTAGCTACAATGACTACTATCCACGCTTACACTTCAACTCAAATGATTTTGGATGGACCTGTTCGTGGTGGTAACATGCGTGCTGCTCGTGCTGCCGCAGCTAACATTATTCCTCACTCAACTGGTGCTGCTAAGGCTATTGGTCTTGTTGTTCCAGAATTGAACGGTAAAGTTAACGGTCACGCACAACGTGTTCCAGTTGTTGATGGTTCATTGACTGAATTAGTTTCAATCCTTGACAAGAAAGTTACTGCTGACGAAGTTAACGCTGCAGTTAAGAAGTATGAAAGTCCTTCATTTGCTTACAACGATGACGAAATCGTTTCAAGCGATGTTATCGGTATGACTGCTGGTGCCATCTATGACCCAACTCAAACTATGGTAACTACTGCTGGCGACAGCCAATTAGTTAAGACTGTTTCATGGTATGACAATGAATACTCATTCACTTGCCAAATGATTCGTACTTTGTTGAAATTTGCTACTCTTTAGTCATTAATTTTTGATTACTGCTGATAGTAAAAGAGAAGGCGGAGGGAAATTCTTCCTTCCGCCTTTTTTTGAAAGAAAAATAATTGAGTTATCGGAGGATATAGATGGCTAAATTAATTGTTTCAGATTTAGATGTTAAGGATAAAAAAGTTTTAGTTCGGGTTGACTTTAATGTCCCGATTAAAGATGGCGTAATTGGCGATGATAATAGAATTGTTGCCGCATTGCCAACAATTAAATACATTATTGAAAATGGCGGTAAAGCAATTTTGCTTAGTCACTTGGGTCGGGTTAAGTCAGACGACGATAAAAAAGAATTGTCACTTAAGCCAGTTGCTGAACGTTTAAGCGAACTCTTGAAGAAGCCTGTAACTTTTGTACCTGCAAACGAAGGTCAAGAAGTTGAAGATGCCATCAACAAGATGCAAGATGGTGATGTTATTGTTCTTGAAAATACTCGTTTCCAAGATATCGACAACGACTTTGGTAAGCGTGAATCTAAGAATGATCCTAAGCTTGGTGAATACTGGGCAAGTCTAGGCGACATGTACGTTAATGATGCCTTTGGTACCGCGCACAGAAGTCATGCTTCTAATGTGGGAATTGCTGAAGCAATGAAGAAGGCTGATAAGCCTGCAGCAGCTGGTTACCTGATGGAAAAGGAAATTAAGTTCTTGGGTGACGCTGTTGCTAACCCAGTTCACCCATTTGTTACCATTTTGGGTGGTGCTAAAGTTTCTGACAAGATTGATGTTATTACCAACCTGATTCCTAAGTCAGACCACATTTTAATTGGTGGTGGAATGGCTTATACATTCTTAGCTGCTCAAGGACACAACATTGGTAAGTCATTGTTTGAACCAGATAAGGTTGACCTTGCTAAGCAATTGCTCAAAGAAGCTGATGGTAAGATTGTTTTGCCAGTAGATAATTTGGCAGCAACTGAATTTTCAAATGATGCTTCTCGTGAAGTTGTTGGTGACGATATTCCTGACAATATGATGGGTCTAGATATTGGTCCTAAGACTGTTGAGAAGTTCAAGGAAATCTTGAAAGATGCTAAGACAGTTGTTTGGAACGGTCCAATGGGTGCCTTTGAAATGTCCAACTTTGCTAATGGTACTTTGGAAGTTGGTAAGGCCTTGGCAGAACTTAAAGATGCCACAACTATCATTGGTGGTGGTGATTCAACTGCCGCTGCTAAGCAATTAGGAATTGCACCTAAGATTACCCACATTTCAACTGGTGGTGGTGCTAGTTTGCAATACCTTGAAGGTAAGGAATTACCAGGAATTGCCTGCATTTCAGACAAGTAAATTAAGGAGGGAACGTTATTATGCGTACACCAATTATTGCTGGTAACTGGAAATTGCACATGAATCCAGAACAAACAACTGAATTTGTTGATGCCGTTAAAGGTAAGTTGCCAGAATCTACTAAAGTTGAAGCCTTGATCTGTGCTCCAGCTGTTGACCTTGAAAATCTAGCACAAGCTGCTAAGGGTTCTAACCTAAAAGTCGGTGCAGAAAATGCCTATTTTGAAGATGAAGGTGCCTTCACTGGTGAAACTTCACCTAAAGTTTTAAAAGAAATGGGTATGGATTACTGCATTATCGGTCACTCAGAACGGCGCGGTTACTTCCACGAAACTGACGAAGACATTAACAAGAAGGCTAAGGCTTTGCTGGCTAATGGCATTACACCAATCATCTGCTGTGGTGAATCACTACAAAGACGTGAAGCTAACCAGCAAGAAGAATGGGTAGTTGGTCAAATTGAGGAAGCTTTAAAAGGCTTATCAGCTGAACAAGTTGCTAGTTTAGTAATTGCCTATGAACCAATCTGGGCAATCGGTACTGGTAAGACTGCTAGTTCAGACCAAGCCGAAGAGATGTGTAAGACAATTCGCGACACTGTTAAGAACCTTTATAATGAAGAAACTGCCGCAAATGTTCGCATTCAATATGGTGGTTCCGTTAACCCTGACAATGTTAAGGAACTAATGGCTAAACCTGATATTGATGGTGGTTTAGTCGGTGGTGCTAGCCTCAAGCCAGATTCATTCTTGGCTTTGGTTAATTACCAAGACTAATAATATTTAAAAACCAGCTACTGCAAATAAGCAGTGGCTGGTTTTTAGTTTGGAATATTTAATTATGTAATTTTTGTTTATTGTTAATTTCCTCTTTTAGTGGTTGAGCAACAGTACTGGCGCCAATTTTATTAAGTAAGTCGGCATAGTATAAAGCTTGTTTATAGTCTTGATCGCAGAGAGCAATTTCAGAACGACAAAGAAGTGACTTATCATATTGACCAACTTCTTGTGCTAATTTATCAGCCTGAGTTAAAGTATCTTTTGCTTTTTGATAATTTTCTTCATCAATGTGTAAATTGCTTAGATTAATTAGAACGCTACATTTTAATGATTTTAAAAAAGGATAATAGTTATTGATTGTATATAAAATCTTATTAATGATTTGCTTGTTAGTTTCATAGTCAAAAGCATAGGCAATCATATTTAATAGGCAAATATCGGTAATTGTTAGAATCTTAATCTTGCTTAAATAGTCATTCCAAATAGGTTGAACCAGTTTTTTCGCCGGCTCTAGACCATCTTTTTCATTTAGTAATAAAAGTGCTTTTAATACTAAGGATATTCGTTTGAGATCGTCATCATTAGTAGCAGAACAGTCTACGATGATTTTTTTAATTTTGTCGGTTTCAGTACTAGTTTGTAAATTGAGCAGTTCATACAAAATTTTACTCTTTTTTGTCGGCAAATATCCCTTTTGAACATATTCAAATTCATTTAGACCTAAACTAAGTCGAAAAATCATTTCGTTAGCATTTTCTCGTGAAGGGTATACTTTGTCAGATTCAATCTTAGATAAGGTACTGCGATCAAATAGTCCTTCAGCTAAATCTTCCTGACTAATTGAGCGTGATAAACGTAATTGTCGGATAGTTTCCCCAAATGTGTTCATAAATATATATCATCCTTTTAATTGTTAATATATAATAATTATACTAAATAATTTTATAATTTTAAATATGTGCAAATTTTGCACAGACTTTTAAAAATAGTTGAGATATGATAAGTATCGGATATATAAAAGCTTTATAGATAATTGTTATTTATTATATAAAAATAATATTTCTATGAATTAATTATTGAAGAAGCTTGTATAGATTATCCATAGATAAATCAAATATAGATATTAGAAAGAAGAAACGTTATGAAAAATAAATTTGTTAAAGCCTTAACTGCTATTTTTATTGCTGCTTCACTAATAGCACCAGTTACAGTATCAGCTTCTCATACGTGGTATGGTACAAATATAACTTTACCTAGAGCAGGGAGAACTTGGTGGTCAACAAAAAAGCGTAAAGCTACTAGCAATACACAGGGCTTGAAAGCTAGTAAAAATAAATATCAGATTGTAGGTAATGTTGCTAATACAGGCAATAAATTAATTGGGAGTTGGAAAACTTTTAAAGCTAGAAATAAATATGCTCAATATGTAGAAACTGATGCTAAAGGATCAAAAATTAAGGCAGTATTTCAAACTAATCGATATAATCTACGCACTACCACAGGTTATTTAGAATGGCGTCCATGATCCAGTTCTAACGGTTCTCATATTAGAGAATCGTTGTTTTTTTAAGAATGAGGGAGCGCAATTATGAGCAAAATTAATCAATATCGTGGTGTAAATAAGATTAGTTGGCTGATTTTTACAAGTGCTATCATTATTTATGTCGCACTTGTTTTGATTGTGAATAATAAGATTGCTGTTGGCTATCCGTTATATTATCGGGCATTAGAAGGAAATTTTTCGCCAATTTATTTTGAATATAACTTTATTCCCGTGATCATTATCTTTCTTGGCTACCAAATAGCAACGCCGTATTGGTTTACTAGTTTTAGAGAATGGTCATTATTGCGGAGTAAACATAATATTATTTTTGAGCAAATAAAAAGTAGCTTTGTAATTACCGTTAGTTTTGTATTTATTAGTTGGTTAGTATCATATATTCTGTTGCTGCTAACCAATGGCAGTAATCCAAGGCTACCTATCAAAACTGGATTAATTGGCTTTAGTGGAAGTTTTTTAGGGACCATCGGTTTTTTGCTAGTAACGATTGTAGTAGATTTTGGCATAATTCTGTTACCACTAATTTGCAATTTATTTTTGAAGAAAAAGTGGCAGGTCTTTGCGTTAGCAATATTACTTAATTTCTTTTTGCCGATTTTTTTATTTATGCTAAAAATTCTGCCTGAAGCTGACATGCCAATTAATCTGTTAAATATATTTACTACTGCTACAAAGCCAAATCAATTGTTACAGCCAGTTATTTTAATAATTGCGACGGTTATTTGTGAAATTGTAATTATTTATGGATTGAATAAATTTCATGAAAGGACAGAGTATTAATGATGAAGGTAGTTACTCTTGAAAATGTTGAAGTACAATTTCGCAAAAATGTTCTTTTAACTAATGTCAACTTAACTGTTAATGCTGGTGATTTGATTTTATTAAACGGTGATAATGGTACAGGTAAATCTACTTTGTTAAAAGTAATTTGTGGGTTACTGCGACCTAATAATGGGAAAGTAAGTGTTTTTAATCAGGAATTATCAAAGGGCAAGTTTGCTTCTGATACTGCAGTAATGATTAATGCACCCCAATTTATCGGAAATTATAGTGGCTTAGAGAATTTATGTGCATTAGCTAGAATAAAGCATAAGATTGATGCGTCGACAGTCAAGCACTACATGAAGTTAGTCGGCTTAGATCCAGAAAATAAAACAAAAGTTAAAAAGTATTCTTTGGGAATGAATCAAAAATTAGGTCTTGCTCAAGCATTGATGGAAGATGAAAAACTTATTTTGCTTGATGAACCACTTAATGGTCTTGATAAGACTTCAAAAATAAAGCTTATTGATTTAATAGCTAAAATACATCAAGAAAAGCCCGATAAAACATGGATTATTGTTTCTCATGATGATAGTTTTAATGAAATTTGTAATCGAAAATGGCAAATTCAAGATAAAGAGTTGAGCGTGAGTGAATAAATTTATTATTCAAACAAGTTACAGAAATTTGTTAAAGCTGACATTAGCAACTATCTTGCTGGCAGCGTTTGTCTATTCGTTTTTAAGTAATTATACTCTTCCTGCCAAAATGAACATGATGTTGATTTTTGGTAATGTAGCGGTTAGTCCCGAGCTATCTTTATTTGTCCTTCCAGTGATTACATTATTTGTTGGTTTTGATATCACTAGAGTTATTGGCACGGGATTTGGTGATGTATTACAAATAAGACTAGGCAACAAAAAATCTTTGCTTGATGGTTATCTTTTTGGTGAATTTGTTTTTGCTTTAATTTTAGAGTTGGCCTTTTTCTTAGCATCAGTTTTTGCGGCAATTTTTTTAGGAATCAAGCCAACTTTTGTAATTACAATCAAGGATTTAATGCTTATATGGCTGCAAGTCTTAGATATCTATTCTTGGCTGGTATTATTCACATTGTTTCAATTATATTTTAAAAAGCAAATCATGACATTTGTAGGCGGATTAATTTTCTGCTGTTGCCTGTTTGCAATTCTGAAGGTAAATTTGCCATTGCTTCATCATTTTGCTTTTTTGCCGGGAACAGAATTATTTTTAAATTCTAATTCATTAATTTCATTACTTAATAACTATATTAGTGTGGTATGGATTATTGTTGAATTTTTAATGATTCATGTACTGCTGCTGCGAGGGGACTATGATTAAGAGAATTAGCAAAAGCCTATTATTAATTTTAATTGTAACAATTGTTTGGGGGGTCACTATACGGGAAGTAGGTAATACTAGTCAGCCGCTAGTATCAGCAACTAAGACAATTGGTGTATTTGCTACAAATTTATTTTATTGGTTTTCAATTTTATTTGTGTATGACCAAATATTTGATGATTTTTTGGAACAGAGTTTTGTCCGCATCAGATTCAAAAGTTTGGGTCAATTATGTTTTGTCATTGGGCTCAAAATATTAATTTTTACCGTTGTAAGTATCAGCTTTTTATTCGTAGTAACACTTATTTTGCTAGGAAAGTATTGTTTGCCAACTGCATTATTGTTTATCACTTTATTTATGATAATCATGCTGGTGATGGATGAACTATGGCATTTTTACCAATTAAATCAAAAATCACTATTAATTATAATTTTTGTTTTGCTTGTATTATTTTAATAAATAAAACGATAGGACACCAAATTTTACTCATACTAGTTATTGACAATATATGATAGACATGCTATTTTGTTTATATTCAATACTGTATTATTTATGCATAACACTAAGATCTTTGACGGAGACGAAAATGAAGCATATTGAAAAATTTTTCTTAAATAGTGTGATTGTCATCGTAGCCCTAATTGCATTTATCATGATAAGTCATATACCGATTGTGGATGAAGTCATTGATTACTTTAATCCGTTTATTTCAATGAGAACTGATTATGCTGAAGTGCCTCAGGGTACGCAAGATTACCGTAACATTCAGGCAGTTGATAAAGATGGGAATAAGTTACGGTATAAGCTTGAAAACTTTGGTGGTTATGATCCCAATCAAAAATATGTTGTTATTAAGCATAAGGGACAATTTGTAAAGCATATTGACTACATCCCAAAAAGTAAAATGCTAGTTACTGAAAACTAAATATAAAAATACCAGATAGGCTTTAAAGCTTATCTGGTATTTTTAGTTGCTTGTCGAATAGCACTTTATCTAACTAAGCTATTAGTTAAAATTTTATCAATAGTCGGGTCTTTATAAATTGCTACAACGTCATATTGTAAACTTGGAATATTTGGTAAATAGCAAACTTCTTTAGCATAATCTTTGGGGATGGTTAGTTCTTTAGGATAGAGTGCCATACCATGATTTAACATAATATTTGCTAGTGCTGCATCAAAACTATCTAGGTAGATAACAGGATCATAGTCAATATTCATCTTTTTTAGGATAATCCTAATCTTAGTTTGAACATCATTGTTGTCCGTTGCTGACCATTTTTGCAAAAATAATGATTGGCTGGTACTACTAGTTTCTTGAAAGTTATTGTTGACTAAAACTCCGAAATTAGCAGTACCGATACTTTTAAGATGAATATCTTTAATTTTACTGACAGCAGTAGCAAAGCCAATCAAAATATCGTAATCATTAGCGTCTAGCTTGGGAATACTGCCAGAAAAGTTTTCCGTATCTAATTGTAGTTGAATATCTGGAATTGTTTCTTTCAGGCTTTGTGCTAAATAAATAGCCCAGTGTCTAAAGCCGCGTAAATAATGGATCCGCAGTGTACTATATGAGTTATTAAGCTGGCTGACTTTTTCGCTAAAGTTATAGTAATGCTTAAGCAAGGCCACAGAATAGTGATAAAAGTTAACCCCTGCAGAAGTAACTTTAAAATGTGAAGTGGAACGATCAATCAGTTTAAGATTAATTTCTTTTTCTAAATTTTTGACAGCATTACTGATAGCAGTTTGTGAAACAAAATTTCTTTTGGCAGCTGGTGTAAAACCTTGAGTTTCAACTACATCAACAAAATATTTAATTGCCATCAAATTATATTTCATTAGTTTTCCTCGATTCATAACTTCAACTAATAAGTTATTACTATTATATGTTAGCGCTTCATATAATGACAGAGTAGAATTTTTAGTGTAACGAATAATACTTTTACTTTAAATTATTTTTAGTAGTAAAAAGGAGACGTAGAAATGGCTGAAAAATATATTTTAGCGATTGATGAAGGGACGACAAGTACACGTGCAATTATCTTGGATCATGCTGGTAAAAAGGTAATTGATTCACGTAAGGAATTTCGACAATACTTTCCTAAGCCGGGTTGGGTAGAACATGATGCTAATGAAATTTGGAATTCGGTTTTATCCACGATTGCTAATTCATTTATTAATTCAGGTATTAAGCCAGAGCAAATTGCTGGTATTGGGATTACCAATCAGCGGGAAACGACAGTTATTTGGGATAAGAAAACCGGGTTACCAGTTTATCATGCAATTGTATGGCAATCGCGGCAGACGTCGGAACTGGCAAATCAGTTAATTAAAGGAGGCTATCAAGATCTAATTCATGAAAAGACAGGTCTGATTCCTGATGCTTACTTTTCAGCTACCAAGATTCGTTGGATTTTGGACCATGTTGCTGGTGCACAAGAACGTGCTGAAAAAGGTGAGTTACTATTTGGCACGATTGATTCTTGGCTGGTATGGAAATTAACTGGTGGCAAGGTTCATGTTACTGATTATTCTAATGCCAGCAGAACCATGTTATTCAATATTTCTAAGCTTGATTGGGATAACGATATTCTAAAGCTGCTTAATATTCCACGGAAAATGCTTCCAGAAGTTAAATCTAATTCAGAAATTTATGGGCAGACAGCCGATTATCACTTTTATGGCAGTCAAGTGCCGATTGCTGGTATAGCCGGTGATCAGCAGTCAGCGCTTTTTGGTCAGTTAGCCTTTGAGTCAGGAATGGTTAAGAATACTTATGGTACAGGTGCCTTCACCGTAATGAATACAGGCGAAAAGCCTAAATTTTCTGCTAATAATTTATTGACAACAATTGCTTATGGAATTAATGGTAAGGTCAATTACGCGTTGGAAGGTAGTATCTACGTTGCGGGATCGGCAATTCAGTGGTTGCGTGACCAGATGAAGATTATTGACGATGCGCCGCAATCTGAAGAAGCAGCTCGTAATTCCACTGATCATAACGAGGTCTTTGTTGTGCCTGCTTTTACTGGTTTAGGTGCACCATATTGGGACTCCAATGTTCGGGGGTCTGTTTTTGGGCTAACTCGTGGTACTTCACGAGATGATTTTATCAAGGCTACTTTACAGTCGTTGGCATATCAAAGTCGTGATGTCATTGACACGATGCGTAAGGACACGGGGATTTCAATTCCTAAACTTAAGGTTGACGGTGGGGCTGCTAATAATGATTATTTAATGCAATTTCAGGCGGATATTTTAGGAATAGAAATTGAACGTGTCGCCAATTTGGAAACAACAGCTTTGGGTGCAGCATTCTTAGCAGGTCTAGCAATCAAATTTTGGAAAAATGTTGACGAAATTAAAAAAATTCAGAAGGTAGGGAAAATTTTCAAACCGCAAATGAATGCGGCAGAACGTGATAACTTGTATCAAGGTTGGCAATCAGCGGTTAAAGCAGCACAAAGCTTTTCATATCATCCTTATCAAGCAGAAGATTAGAAATTAGGAGATTGAATAAAATGACATTTTCGTTAACAACAAGAAAAGAAGAAATTGAACGTTTAAAAAATGAAAAATTAGACTTGCTAGTTATCGGCGGCGGTATTACTGGAGCTGGGGTCGCTTTGCAAGCAGCCGCAGCTAAGATGAAAACTGGTCTGATTGATATGCAGGATTTTGGTGGCGGCACATCTTCTCGCTCAACTAGACTGGTACATGGCGGGATTCGTTATTTAAAAACATTCGACGTTCAAGTAGTTTCGGACACGGTTAAGGAACGTGCCGTAATTCAGCATATTGCACCACATATGACGCAACCTGATCCCATGATTTTGCCAATTTATGATGAACCAGGAACAACTTTTACAATGTTTTCTGTTAAGGTGGCAATGGACTTATATGATCATTTAGCGGGCATTGAAGGTGATTCACCATTAATGAAATATGCCAACTATACCATCAATAAGGAAGAAACGTTAAAGCGTGAGCCACAGTTGAATCCAGTTAACTTGCAGGGAGCAGGGGTCTATCTTGACTATCAAAACAATGATTCACGTTTAGTATTAGAAAATGTTAAAAAGGCTCATGATTTAGGCTGTCTTGCTGTTAGCCGACTGAAGTGCATTGATATTTTACATGATGATCAAGGTCGCGTTAATGCTGTGAAAGTTGAAGATCAATTAACAAACGAAGAATTTGTTATTCATTCTAATGTGGTAATTAATACTTCTGGACCGTGGTCTGATACTGTAAGACAAGAGGATGAGCAGAATTACAAGAAGCCGCGTTTACGTCCAACTAAAGGTGTGCACTTAGTAGTTGATCAATCACGTTTGAAGGTATCACAACCAACCTACTTTGGTTCAGGAACTGCTGATGGTCGCATGATTTTTGCAATTCCAAGAGAAAACAAAACATACTTCGGTACGACCGATACTGACTTTGCTGGTGATTATGCTCATCCAACAGTTGAACAAAATGATATTGATTATCTACTAGATATTATTAATCGAAAATATCCGACTGCTCACTTAACAGTCGATGATATTGAAGCCAGCTGGGCAGGTATTCGACCTTTAATTGAAGCTGAAATTAGTCCAACTGAAGCTGCTGATGCTGTTAGTGGTGCTAGTGTGTCAGATAGTACGTCAGCACCATCTGCTGTTTCGCGTGGTAGTTCACTGACAGAAGCTGAGGATGGACTGATTACTTTAGCTGGTGGTAAGTTGACAGATTATCGGATTATGGCTAATGGTGCTTTGGCTAAAATTAAGCAGAAGCAACATGATGATTTTGGTAAAGACTTTATTTTGCAAGATTCAGCTGAAATTAAGGTAGCGGGTGGCGACTTTGATTCAGATAATGCTGAAGCAGAATTGGCGGCAATTGCTCAGGACGGTGTTGAAAGTGGAATTAGCTCAGAAGATGCTAAAGAAATAGCTAATCTTTTTGGTTCAGAAGCAGAGCAAATTTTTGAGCATGCACAAGAAATTGAACCAGCAGCTGGCTTAACATTAGGACAGACCGCTGCTCTTGATTATTCGCTCAATGAAGAAATGACGTTGACGCCAGTCGATTACTTGCTGCGTCGGACGTACCATGTCTTATTTAAAAATGATACTTTAGATAAGATTAAAGTAGGCGTTATCAAGTATATGTCAGATTACTATAATTGGGATCGGGGACAAATTAGTCGCTATGAGCAAGAATTAAATGACGAAATTGTAGAATCAAGGTTAGAAAAATTTAAGAACTAGTATTTAATTAATGATTTGTTTAGTTGGTTTAAGATATAATTAATACAAAAGTAGCCCCATAATTGTTAGCTTATCAATTATGGGGCTATTCTTGATATGAGTTTTAATTTAAATTAATGTTGACCTTGCGACCAATTGGCGGGAAGGTCGGCAATCTTAACGGTGTCGTGTGCCATTGCGTAAAGAGTGTGGCACTTAGTAAGATAAAGGGGACATCTTCTGGACGGGTAATATCACAAGTTAAGGTGACGCCAGTTTTACCGACTTTAGTTTTGACGGTGGCCACTTTTTTAATGCCAAAGAGAAATTTGTAGCTGCCGTTTTTAATGCTGCCAGTAACAAGGTAATTAAGCCGTGTCAGGTAAAATAAGTTGGTCATGCGGCTGTTGAGGCGCTTAACTTTAACTAGTGAATGGTTGACGACATCAATAGTAAATGAAGAAATAAGACCATTGCCATCAGCGTATAGCCGACCAATTTCTTCATGGTTGCGCGTCTTTAAATATAAAGTATGGTTAGGATTATCTAAATTTCCCTGAATAATATACTGAATTTGTCCGTTTTCGTCAGCGACAGGAATTTGTCCGTATTCGGATTCTTGACTTAACTCTAATAAGTAGCGCATCTATAATACCTCTATTCTTTAGCATTATCTTTGATAAACTTCCTTAAAATATAGCCGACACCGTCTTCGTTGTTAGTTTTAGTTTCGATTTGTGCAAGTTCTTTAATTTTGGGGACGGCATTACCCATTGCCACGCCAACTCCAGCATCGCGAATCATGCTTTCATCATTTAAATTATCGCCGATTGCGGCAACTTCGTCACGCTTAATGCCTTTTTTCTTGGCATAATCGAGTAAGGCAGTTCCTTTTTTGGCATGGCTGTCATTGATTTCAATGTTGATGGCAGAACTAGAGGTAATTGCAAGATCACTGATAAGTGCCAGTTCTTGTTTAATTTTGGTTAATAAGGCAGGTCCGCGACTGTCGAACCCGATTATTTTCATAACTTCAATCTCGGGATCACGTAAAAGTTGTTCAAAATTGTTAACCCATGTCATATTTAACATTGCATTACTGCCGCCGGAAATTGCAACTGCCTGTTTAAAAGACAATTTGGGATTAAGGGTAATTAATGAGTGGGCCAAGTTGAAGACACGTTTGCTAATATCTTCAGAATAAATATGGTCAGCAGTCACGATTTCAAAATAAATATTGTGCTTACGCAAAATATTAGCAGCAGCAATCACTTTTTGCTTAGGTAAAGCGTGTTTGACTTGCAAAGTGTCATTTTCATCGTAAACCAAGGCACCATTAATGTTGATAAAACCCGTTCGCAGTCCATAATTACGAATAACTGCGCGTGATTGTTTAGGTGCCCGACCTGTTGCAATTAGGAACTCAATGCCATTGTCTTGGGCAGCACGAATGGCCGCAATATTTTCGTCAGAAATGGTTACTTTGCTGTTAAATAGCGTGCCATCAAGGTCGCAAGCTACTAATTTAATCAAGGTAAAATTCAATCCTCCCTTAGTTAGACTAACTAATTACTTCTTTAAATTAATATTAACATATCATAAAAATATTAACCCTACTTTTTAAGTAGAATGACATTAAGATTATTGCTAATTTAGCTAATTTTGTTGCCATTAGCGCTTGGTTTCATGATAATATTGAAGTTAACGGAAGAGAGGCTACATGGATAATGAAACGGTTTATTGGTAATGATTGGGATGAGGTTTTAGCACCGGTATTTGCAAGTGATGGCTACCAGCAACTGCACGATTTTTTAAAGAAGGAATATGCAACTAAGCAAATCTTTCCAGATATGTATCATATTTTTACGGCTTTTAAGTTAACTTCGTATAAGCAGACCAAGGTAGTTATTTTGGGACAAGACCCGTATCATAATCCTGGTCAGGCAACAGGGATGAGCTTTGCGGTGATGCCAGGAATTAATCTGCCGCCTTCATTACAAAATATTTATCGTGAATTGTACGATGATGTGGGTTGTCAACCAGTTAATCATGGCTACTTAAAAAAGTGGGCGGACCAAGGTGTATTATTGCTAAATGCCGTTTTGACAGTTCCGTATGGTCATGCTAATGGTCATCAAGGCAAGGGCTGGGAGCAAGTGACGGATGCAGCGATTAAGGCTTTGAGTGATCGGGGTCAGGTTGTTTTTATTCTGTGGGGTAGATTCGCGCAAAATAAAATCCCATTAATTGACCAAGAGAAGAATTTTGTGATTAAATCAGCTCATCCAAGTCCATTTTCAGCTGATCGTGGCTTTTTTGGGTCACGACCGTTTTCACGGTGTAATACCGCATTGAAAAAGTTTGGTGAAACGCCAATAGATTGGCAATTGCCTTAGACAGTTGCCCAAGCAGATTTAGCATAGGTGAAGATAATGAGTGTTTTTGAATTATTAAAAGATAAGGTACAGGCAAGTCATAAGAATTATCGGATTGTTTTTCCAGAAGGAACCGATAAGCGTGTGATTGCAGCGGCTAGCCGGTTAGCACAAGAAAAAATAATTGAACCAATTTTGTTGGGGGATTCGCAAGAGATTGCTCAAGTAGCTCAAGCTGATGAACGCGACCTTAGTACAGTAACTGTAATTGATATTGCGGCTTATACGCACTTAGATGAGATGATAACGGCATTTGCTGCTGCTCGAAGTAAAAGTTTTACGCCGCAAGAAATTGCTAAACAGCTGCAAGACCCTAATTATTTTGGCACAATGCTTGTGAAAATGGGTAAGGCTGACGGAATGGTATCAGGTGCGGCACATTCAACAGCTGATACTGTGCGTCCAGCTTTACAATTAATTCATGCAGCTGACGGGATGCACCGAGTTTCTGGAAGTTTTATTATGGAGCGCGGCACCGAAAAGTATGTTTTTGCTGATTGTGCAATTAACATTGAACCTGACAGCAGCACGTTAGCGGAAATTGCCTACCAATCTGTGCAAACAGCACGACTAATTGATATTGATCCTAAGGTGGCATTCTTGAGTTTTTCAACTAAAGGCTCTGCTAAGGGTGAAATGGTCGACAAGGTGCAAGAAGCTAACGAGTTATTCCACAAGCAACATCCTGAGATTATTGCCGATGGTGAATTGCAGTTTGACGCGGCCTATGTACCAGAAGTTGCCGCAACTAAGGCCCCGAACTCCGCACTCAAGGGTCAAGCGAATATTTTTGTTTTTCCAGAGTTGCAGTCAGGGAATTTAGCTTATAAAATAACCCAGCGCCTGGGTAACTTTACGGCAATTGGTCCGATTTTGCAGGGACTTGCCGCACCAGTCAATGACTTATCACGTGGTGCCAGCAGTCAAGATATTTACAATATGGCAATTTTAACAGCTGCCCAAGCGCTTTTGGGGGCTGAATAAAAATAATGAAATTAGAAGTTAATTCCGCTGCGGAAATGCAGCAAATCGGAACAGCAATTGCTCAAACGGCGCAGCCGCACGACTTATTGCTGTTGAATGGTGACTTAGGTGCAGGGAAAACAACGTTAACGCAAGGGATTGGTCGGGCGTTAGGTGTTAAACGACCAGTAAAGAGTCCGACTTTTACCATCGTGCGTGAGTATCGCGAAGCAAAATTGCCGTTATTTCATATGGATTTTTATCGTTTAGAAAATGACGATCTGTCCTCGATTGATTTAAATAGTTATTTGGCAGAACCTGGATTAGTCGTAATTGAATGGCCGCAGGTAATTAAGTCCGATTTACCCAGTGAATATTTGCAGTTAGTAATTAGTCGTGTGGATGATAGCTGGAACTCAACTAAGCGGCTAATTGAATTTAAACCGCAGGGTGAGCGTAATCAAACTTGGGTTAATGAGATATTAGCCAAAATTAAATAACATACCAAAAGCAGAGCTGATTGATTTTAGCTCTGCTTTTAAGCTGCTCTAATATATATTACTAAATAAAGAAATTTATATTGCAAGTATTTATTTTGGTGGTTTATAATATACACTGTCATGCATCATTAATTATCGATTTTATATAATAATATATTAAAGATGACTAGTTAAATATTTATAAGTTAATTTTAGATCAGGATAAACTTTAAATTTGAAAATGATCGCTTCTAGTTGTCAAGATAAAATTAATAGAGCTTGTTATGAGATGCATTAAGAATGTTGGTAGACTAATTACAATAGGAGTCACAAATGGGTAAAAATGTTGTTATTACACAGTTTCTTACCGAGATACCTGATAAACAAACAGGTCAAAATCTTGATGAAATTGATATCATTGAAAAGACTCATAATTTGTATGAGTCAACAGCAAAATTTGGCATCGAGTTACATGCATTAATTAATTTTTCAAATGATATAATGCCGCCATCCCTAGAAAAAATAATTCAGGTAGAGCCATTTGCTAATTATTCTAGTTATAAAGGACGTTTTTTTCGTTGGGAAGTTACCTTTGAATATTTATTACGGCATCCTGAAATCGAGAAGGCAGCTTTAGTTGATGCTGGTGATGTAGAAATGCTGAACTATCCTTTTGATCAAGTGAAGAATGGCATGTTGTATGTAGGAGATGAAGATAATGATCTTACAGGAACAACCATTACTAATGATGCTAAGCCGGGGTATTTAGCAGAATTTATTAGTAAAAATCGTCATTTGCAATTATTAAATACGGGCGTCCTCGTTGGTACACGAGAAATGCTGCTTGAGTTCTTGGCTATTGTGGTTAAATTATTTGCTGAAGATGCTGTAAATGAAAAGTTCTTTCCCGAGCAAGCTCATTTAGGGGATTTTGAGATGGGGATTACCTGCTATATTCTTTATAAGTTTTTTCCAGAACATGTGTGTCATGGTCGCTTGGTTACTACCCATTATAAATATTATGAGCGTAGTAGTAAGGCATGGTTTAAGTATAAGTAGGTGTAATTAAAATGAACGAACAAGAATTTTTGCGGCGCTTTGAGCATAAGACATTTAATTACCAAGTAAAACTGGATGATGGTAATTGGGTAATGGTGCGAATGTATCCAGGTGGATACTTAGCAGTTACTTTTGCGCGTGATCATACACTAAAATTTTCAGCACCAGTTGGTTTTTATCCAGAGGAACGTTATTGGGAATTTGATGAACAAGAGCAAATGATTATTTTGAAAAATTTGGAGCAAACTCGCATTGTTGCGAAATATTTGCTGCCAGATAAACAAGATAATTATCTCTTTGTTTTAAAGAACATCGCTGACCCGACTAAAGAGTACGTTACCCACTTAAACTATGATTTTGATAAGCAAGAAAGTTCTCCTAGCGTTTTAAATAGCCAACGAGTTATCTTCTTGAAAGATGACTTAGAAGATGACGAAATTAGGACTAGCATTGAGCAATATTCGGTAAAAGAGTGCTGTGAAATTAAATATCTTTTTGCTAAGGATGGATGGGACTTTGTTAATGAGGTTTGGAACGCAATAACTAATGATTTTGCACTTAAAGATACTTGTGTATATTTTGGTGGCTATCCAGACACTAAGCGGGTTTTGACCAACAAGTTAACTCTTAGTTATCAAGAAAATAATGATAAATTCATTTCAGGTACAAAGGGTGATGTTGTGGTGGTCTTGTCACAATTACTAATCAAACATTATCATGAACAATTAACGGGCAATCAAGAATTGCACACCCCAGTTGAATTGTTAGATCAAGTAATTGTTAGGTAGGAGTATTTGCCGTGGGGAAAAATGTGGTAATCGCACAGTTTTTTACTAAAATGTATAATGCTCAAAATAATGAAATTATGACTGACGTTGACATCATTAAAAAGACTCAACAATTGTATGCATCAGTTAGTCGCTTTGGTCTGGAATTACATACATTAGTTAATTTTAAAAATGAGAATACTGTACCGCCATTGCAAAAAATCATTAATGTGGAGCCTTTTTCTCATTATCCTAGTGATAAATTTTATTTTTTGCGTTGGGAAGTTACCTTTGAATATTTACTAAAGCATCCAGAAATTGAAAAAGCTGCCTTGGTTGACGCCGGCGATGTTCAAATGATGAATTATCCGTTTGCGGATCTTCAAGAGGATACCCTATATATTGGCGATGAAGGTGTTGATTTGCAGACAGAAATTATTAAAAATGATTCAAAGCCGCGATATTTAGCACAATTTATTCGACAAAATTGTCACTTACAATTATTAAATGCTGGAGTACTAGTAGGAACACGGCAGGTCTTACTGGAATTTTTGGGAATTTTAACTGAATTATATGTTCAGGATGCATATGAGCAGACAATTCATCCAGATGAGGAACATTTAGGCAATTATGAAATGTCATTGGTAAATTACATTGCTTATCAGTGTTTTACAGACCGTTTATGTCATGGTCGGCAAGTCGTGACGCGTTTTCAATATTTTGAGCGAACTTCAGCTGCTTGGTTTAAGCACAAATGATAAGTGAGGTACTAATGTGAATGAACATGAATTTTTGCAGTTGGTTAGCGATCGAGTCTTCAGCTTTCAGTCCAAACTAGATAATGGTAACTGGTCAGTTGTATTGATGTCAGAAGAGGCAGCGTATTTGACAGTTATCTTTTCCCAAGATCATAGGTTGCTTTTTCCTTCGAAAATTGGTTTTTATCCAGAGGAACGTTATTGGGAGTTTGATGAACGAGAGCAACTGATTGTTTTAACAAATTGGGATCAAAACTGGATTGTTGCTAAATATTTATTGCCCACAAAACCTAATGACCACTATTTTATTTTAGAGAATATGACGGATTCTAATAAACGGTATATTCTCTATAAAGATTTTACTTTTACTAGTTCAATTGAACAAAAGCCTGTTTTAGCAAGTCAACGGGTTATTTTTATGGTCAATAATTCGAATAAAACCGCAGTTGAAAATTATGCGCTAGATAATAATTGTATTGTGCATTGGTTAGATGATCTGGAGGATAATTCTTGGACTTTAATTAAACAAGTCTGGCAAGAAATTTATGCTGATGAACGGATAAAGCAAGTGGGTATTGTTTTGGTAGGAATAACAAAGTTTGGTCAAGAACTATTAACTAAAAAGTTAACCGTCAATTCACAGCTAATTTCAGGAACGAGGCAGGAAGTTGTAATTGTCTTGGCTCAGCTGTTAATTAAGCATTATCATCAATTATTGGCAAAAACTCCAGAACAATTACCTGCGCAATTGTTAACTGATGTTGCCAAGATTTGTTGAAACAAAATAACCTTGATAGCGAAAACTATCAAGGTTATTTTATATTTGATAAACCAGATTTTTAATTGCTTCATCACCAAACTGTTGATCTTGAGAGATTAAAATGCCGGCACAAGCTTCGCTGTCACTGAGGGCATTGTGGTGATGCCATAATTCAACATTTAAAGAATTGGCGACTGTGTCCAGCTTGTGGTCTTTAAGCTCGGGCTCAAATAATTTACTAGTCTGCAGAGTATCAATGACAAAATAATGCGGCTCTTGAATATCATAACGAGCCAAGCTTTGGCGCATAACGTTGGTGTCAAAGCGGGCATTATGAGCAGCAACCAACATTCCGGGCTGATATAAAGCCTTAATTTGCGGCCAGACCTCTGCCATTGTTGGCGCGTCTTCAACATCAGCTGCTGTAATATCATGTATCTGAATATTGCGTGCATCAAACGGCATTTGCGGATTAATTACAGTATAAAAGCGGTCGACAATTTGATTATTTCGCACCATCACCAATGCTAGTGAACAGGCACTTTCTGGATGACGGTTGGCAGTTTCAAAGTCCATTGCGATAAAGTTCATTATTTCTCCTTAAAAACTTAATTTTAGTATAACATAGGATGAAGCTAGCAGATTAATGCGGTAGAATATAACAAGATGTAATTGAAGGGACGTTTAGCTTTGGAATTATTGAATTTAAAAAAGTACGGAATTGACATTAAAGAGCAAGTTCCACTTAGTAAATATACATTTACTAAAACTGGTGGTCCCGCGCAATATCTTGCTTTTCCTAAGAATGAAACAGAATTAACGCAGCTAGTAACAGCCGCGCAGCAATCAAAGCTTCCCTTAACTGTAATTGGCAATGCTTCAAACCTAATTATTCGTGATGGTGGGATTGCCGGGTTAGTGCTTATTTTAACGCAGATGAAGCAGATTACGGTAACGGCAGAGCAGGTGACAGCACAAGCTGGTGCACGAATTGTTGATACTGCATTTACCGCCGCTAATGCCGGCTTAAGTGGGTTAGAGTTTGCGGCTGGGATTCCTGGAAGTGTTGGCGGCGCTATCTTCATGAATGCTGGTGCTTATGGCGGTGAAACCTGTGAGGCTGTGAAGTCAGTTCGGGTTTTAACACGTGCTGGGGAATTAAGAACTTATAATAAGGATGAAATGCAGTTTTCTTACCGGCACTCATTAATCCAGGAAACTGGCGACATTGTAATAGCAGCTACTTTTGAGTTGACATCAGCCCCAAAGGCACCAATCTTGGCGAATATGCATTATTTAAATGCCTTACGGCGTTACAAACAACCACTGGAATATCCATCTTGTGGTAGTGTCTTTAAGAGACCCAAAGACCATTATGTTGGACCGATGATTATTCAGGCTGGCTTACAGGGTAGGCAAATTGGTGGCGCGCAAGATTCAACCAAGCATGCTGGCTTTATTGTCAATAAGGGCGGTGCAACAGCAACGGATTACCTAGATTTGATTCATTTGATTCAGAAAGTTATCAAAGAAAAATTCGCCATTGATTTACAAACTGAGGTTAGAATTATTGGTCAGAAAGCTGATTAAGAACATCCTATCAGAAAGGAGTATTTATGCATTTTAATCTAACAAATATCTTTACGTGGAGTAACTTTTCTTTGGTGCTCGACGTTTTGATTATTTGGTTTTTGGTTTATCACCTAATTATTTTAATTAGGGGGACCAAGGCAGTGCAGCTGGCTAAGGGAATTGTGCTGATTTTTATTGTTCGCATTATTGCCGGCATTCTGCAGCTGCATACAACCACATGGTTAATTGATCAGATTGTGTCATGGTCGGTTGTTGGGATTATCGTGATTTTTCAGCCAGAAATTAGGCGTGGTCTTGAACATTTAGGTAGACTGCCGATATTTGGCGGTCGTGAGGAAAGTGCGCGGGATGAGTCGATTAAGTTCATTAAGGAACTGGACAAGGCAATTCAGTATATGTCTAAACGGCGAATCGGTGCTTTGATTACGATTCAACAGGAAACCGGACTTGATGAGTACATTGAAACTGGCATTAAGTTGAACGCTGATGTTACCGGTGAATTATTAATTAATATTTTTATTCCTAATACTCCACTGCATGATGGAGCGGTAATTATTAATCAAGATCACCAAATTGCCGTGGCTGCCGCATATTTGCCACTATCAGATAGTACCATGATCCCTAAGCGGTTGGGAACCAGGCACCGTGCGGCAGTTGGAATTTCTGAAGTGACTGATGCCATTACCATTGTAGTATCAGAAGAAACTGGCGGCGTAACGATTACCCGCAATGGTCGCTTCTTACTTGATATGACTCGTGATGAATACCTGAAATACCTAAAAGCAGAGCTTGTACCTAAAAAAGAAAAGGATACCAAGTGGTACCAAAAAATATTGGGCAAAATCTGGAAGTGGGGTGCTGATCGATGAAGAATTTTTGGCATAAGTCATGGTTTATTCGGCTTGTATCATTATTGATTGCGATCTTATTGGTTATTTACATTAATTATACCCAAGAAGGCTTCATGACGCAGGGGCAATCTGATCGTACTAAACAGACCGCTACTCAAACTCGAACCGTCAAGGTACCGCTGCAGGTTTCAGTTGATACCGATAATTACTATGTTGTGGGTTATCCAGCTAAGGTTAGTGTTACGTTGGAGGGCGCGAATGCCTTGGTTACTTCAACGATTAATACGCAAAACTTCCGTGCCTACATTGATTTAACGAATAAAAGTATTGGTGAACATGACGTTCACGTGCATGTTAGTGGTTTAAGTAAACAATTGGCATATACAATCAGTCCTAAAACCGTGCATGTAAATATTCAACGACGAAAATCGACGACAATGCCTGTTCAAATAGAGTATAATAAAACTGCTGTGGCACGCGGTTATAAGTTAGGTAAGGTAACTGTTACCCCGCAACAAGTTGAAGTGACAGGTTCACGTAGTGAGGTTGATCAAATTGACCAAATTGTTGCTAAAGCCGTTTTGCCGAACGGCATTAATCATTCATTTGAACGGCAGGTTAATCTGATTGCTGAAGACCGCAAGGGGCAGCAGCTTAACGTGATTATTGAGCCGGCAACAGCTAAGGTAATGCTGCCAATTTCAATTGCCAAAAAAGAGGTTAAATTAGAGTTGGTACCTAAGCATGAAAACACTAGCAAAGTCTACTCATTGACGGCTAAAAATGATTACGTGACCATTTATGGTAAACAATCAGTACTGAGTAAGATTAACAAATTAACGGTTCCTGTTGACCTAAGTGGTGTTAATGCTTCAACTACTAAGATGGTGACGTTAAAGCTGCCAAATGATGTTACTAGGGCAAGTAGTTCTAAGGTAAGCGTACAAATTAAAGTTGCAAATGCAAATGATTCTAAATAATTAAAAGCTAGAAAAGGAAGGTTGTTTTTAATGTTAAAATATTTTGGTACCGATGGTGTACGTGGGGTCGCAAATCAAGATTTATCTCCAGAATTAGCATTTAAGTTGGGGCGCGATGGCGGCTATGTTTTGACAAAAAATAAGGCTAAGGACCAGCAAGCCAAGGTTTTGGTTTCTCGTGATACCCGAATGTCAGGACAGATGCTGGAATATGCCTTGATTTCAGGCTTATTGTCGGTGGGCATTGAAGTTTTGGAAGTTGGCGTTATTACTACACCGGGTTTGTCTTACTTAGTACGTGCTCAAGGTGCAGATGCTGGTGTGCAGATTTCGGCATCACACAATCCGGTTCAAGATAACGGCATTAAATTCTTTGGTAGCGATGGCTTGAAGTTGTCTGACGAAATGGAAGGCGAAATTGAAAAATTAATCGATGCTAAGGAAGATACTTTACCACGACCATCAGCTCAAGGCTTAGGTACAGTAACCGACTTTCATGAAGGTAGTTCTAAGTACCTCCAATTCATTGAAAATACAATTCCAGAAGACCTTGACGGAATTAAAGTTGTAATTGATGGCGCTAATGGTGCTGCCAGTAGATTAATTTCGCGGCTATTTGCGGATTGCGGCGTTGACTTTACCACGATTGCTACTCATCCAAATGGGATGAACATTAACGATGGCGTTGGTGCGACTCATACTGAAAAGTTGCAAGAAGAAGTAGTTAAGCAAGGTGCCCAATTAGGCTTGGCCTTTGACGGGGATGCCGATCGCTGTATTGCTGTTGATGAAAACGGCAATGAAGTTGATGGCGATCATATTATGTATGTCTTAGGTACTTATATGGCTGATGGTGGTCGCCTCAAAAACGATACAATTGTGACTACTGTCATGAGTAATCTTGGCTTTACCAAGGCACTTGAAAGAAAAGGCATCAAAAATGTCCGCACTCAAGTTGGGGACCGCTATGTTTCTGAAGAAATGCGTGCTAATGGTTATAACCTTGGTGGCGAGCAATCAGGTCATGTTATCATGAGCGATTATCATAACACTGGTGATGGAATGCTGACGGGTTTACATTTGATGCTGGTTATGAAAAGAACTGGTAAGTCATTGACTGAATTGTTAGCTGACTTTAAGGAATATCCACAATGTTTGGTTAATGTTCCTGTCGATGACAAGAAGAGCTGGCGTAAGCACCAACCAATCCTTGATGTAATTAAGGAAGTTGAAGCTGATATGGCTGGTGAAGGTCGCGTTTTAGTTCGACCATCTGGTACGCAATCATTGTTGCGGGTAATGGCTGAAGGTCCAACTCAAAAAGAAACTGATGCTTATGTTAAACGCATTACCGATGTTGTTGAGCAAGAAATGGGTATCTAGTAATTTAAATTAAAAAGAAGCAGAGAAAAATATTTTTCTCTGCTTCTTTTTTGCTATGACAGACTATCTCTACCTTAGTCTATACCAATTACCAAATTATGTACTTGACCAATCACCATAAATAGACTAATATTCCTTCTATAACTAGAAACTCAAAATCAATTTGTCTTAAAAAATTGAACTAGACCAAAGGAGAAAAATATGTGTGGAATTGTTGGAATTGTTGGTAAATCAGCCAGAGAAATTGTTCTCAGCGGCTTAACTAACTTGGAATACCGTGGCTATGATTCGGCTGGAATTTATCTTAATGACCTTCAAGGCAACGAATATTTAACGAAAACGGTTGGCCGCATTCAGAATTTGAAGGATGAAATGACCCCAGACGAACAAGGTCAAGTTGGTATTGGTCATACGCGGTGGGCAACACATGGTAAGCCAACTACTGCTAATGCTCATCCGCAATTTGATGAAACTAATCGCTTTTACATGGTTCATAATGGTGTAATTGAAAACTATCAGGAACTTAAAGATAATTACTTACAAGGAGTAGACCTTAAGTCAGACACAGATACTGAGGTTGTAGTTCAATTAATTAGTAAAATTGCCCGTAATGAGCAACTTGATGCCTTTACTGCTTTGAAAAAGGCACTGCAACTTATCAAGGGTTCTTACGCAATCTTGCTGGTTGATAATACTAATCCTAGTCACATTTATGTTGCTAAAAACAAGTCACCAATGATGTTGGGATTAGGTGATGGCTTTAACGTTATTGCCTCAGATGCTTTGTCAGTCCTAGATCAAACTAAAACTTTTGTCGATTTGCATGATGGCGAAGTTGCTGACATTACTAAAGATGGTTATGAATTAGAAACCATTACTGGTGAAAAAGTAACGCGCACGCCGCATCATTTAGATATTGATCCTAATGCTGCTTCAAAGGGAACTTATGAGTTTTACATGTTAAAGGAAATCTCTGAGCAGCCAAGTGTATTGCGCCACTTAGTGCAATATTACCTTGATGAAAATGGTGAACCTAAAGTTGATACGCAAATTGTCGATGCCTTGTCTCAAGCTGAGAAGTTTTATATTTTTGCGGCAGGAACGAGCTACCATGCTGGTTTAGTCGGTAAGGCTTTATTAGAAAAATACACGGGAATTCCAACCGAAGTTGGCTTTGCTTCTGAAGCTGGTTACCACTTCCCAATGATGCCTAAGAATTCATTCTTGATTTTCTTATCACAATCTGGTGAAACTGCTGATTCGCGTGTCGTTTTGCAAGCCGCAATTAAGCGTAACTTACCAAGTTTGACACTAACGAACGTGCCAGGTTCAACTTTGGCGCGGGAAGCAACATATTCAATGTCACTTGAAGCTGGTCCAGAAATTGCCGTTGCTTCAACTAAGGCTTATATTGCTCAAGTTGCTACCCAAGCTGTCTTAGCTAAGGCAATTGGGGAGAAGCGGCAAATTGCTGCTGCCCGGGACTTAGATTTAACCCATGATTTGGGTCTTGCTGCTGAAGGAATTGAGCAGATTTTGACTGAACAAAAGCATATTAAGCAATTGACCGATGAATATATCGTGCCATCACGCAATGCTTTTTACATTGGACGGGGAATTGATTATCCGGTAGCTCTTGAAGCAGCTTTGAAGTTGAAAGAAGTTTCTTATATTCAAACAGAGGGCTTTGCAGCTGCAGAATTAAAACACGGAACAATTTCCTTAATTGAAAAGGATACCCCAGTTGTTGCTCTAATTAATGATCCGGTAACCGCAGACCTGATGCGTGGCAACATCCAAGAAGTAATTGCCAGAGGCGCTAGTGTAATTACTGTTGCCACTAAGGAATTGGCAAAGCCGGATGACGATGTTGTATTACCTAAACTAAATTACTATCTCTCACCACTGATTACAGTGGTAGTCGCACAACTGATTGCCTATTATGCCTCTAAGGATAAAGGTCTTGATGTCGATAAGCCTCGCAATCTTGCCAAGAGCGTTACAGTAGAATAATTATTGAAAAAAGTCGTAAGTAATTACGACTTTTTGTATAATAAAGGGGATGAATTAAGCTGTGGGAGGTAAATTATGGCGATTAAATTAGTGGCAGTTGACCTTGATGGCACGCTGCTGACAACTAGTAAGCAAATCTTACCGGAAACGGAAAGAGTTTTAAAACAAATAAGTGGTCAAGGAATTAAAGTTGTGTTAGCAACGGGTCGACCACTATCTGGGGTCATGCCGTATAATCGACAGCTTGGATTATCTGGCAGTGACCAATATAATATTGTGTTTAATGGTGCAGTTATTCAAAACTTAGCTGGTAAGGTAATGATGGACATGAAAATGGACTATCGCGACTTTACTAATATGTTGCGTTTGCAGCGGCTGGCACATATTAATTTACATTTTGAAACGCCAGATTGCTTCTGGACTTGTGATCGCGACCTCGCACATGACTTAACAATGAATGCATCTGTTAATTTGACTACAATTAAGGTGCGCAAGACTGAAGAAATTCCTCAGGACTTTACTTTTAACAAGGTTGGCTTTAGTATGACCGAGAGTGAGGCGGAGGTTGATAAATTATGGAACAACATTCCTGATTGGGTCTTTGCCAAATACGACGTTGTACGCAGTTTTCCAAGTATGGTAGAACTTAACGTAATAGGTGCTTCTAAGGGCAATGCCCTAATGGAACTGGCTGATCGACTTAAGATTGACCAAAGACAGGTGATGGTCTTTGGCGATCAGGGCAACGATATTTCAATGTTTAGCAATCCTAATTTCTATAAGGTAGCAATGGGTAATGCCACAGAGCAAATCAAGGATACAGCTGATTATATAACTGATGATAATGACCATGATGGAATTGCTAAAGCACTTAAAAAGCTCGTATTGTAGTAGAATAAGATTGAGTTAACAAGATGACAGAAAAAATTAAAGAACATAATATTTCCGAGGCTGAATGGGAAGTTATGCGAATTGTATGGACCCTGGGAGCAAGTCATACCGGCGATATCATTAAGCAGCTGCAGGCTAAAAAAAAGTGGTCCGAGTCAACCATCAAAACCTTAATGGGTCGGTTAGTAAAAAAAGGCTTGCTGAAGACGCGCAAAGATGGTCGTCGTTTTGTTTATAATGCGACGGTAACTGAAAACCAGATGATGGTGCAAGTGACAACTGAGATGATGAGTCATATGTGCGACATGCACAAGGGACAAATGTTAATTGAAATCTTGAAGGGGATGCCTTTATCCAAGGGAGATATTGCGACCATTGAGCAGGAATTGAATGAAAAGGCTACTACGGCTCCAGACACGGTTGATTGTAATTGCTTAGCTACCGGTGCTCATGATTGTTAGAGAGTGAGAGAATAATTTGATGAAAAAAGTTGTGCAAATGCTGCTGCGAGCAGTATTCATAGTCGTTATCTTTGCTTGTGGCTACTTGACGCTTAAAAGCCCAGTTACGGTTAACGTAACTAATGTTCATGAGATGGCCCGTACGGTTATTAATCAAAATGCGACAACATCAGGCAGCACAACTCTCAAAGATGCCTTAAAATTGGCCCAAAGTGCAGGACTAGAAGACAAGGTTTTGGATCAATTACCGAAGCAGTATCATCACGACCTGTCTTATATGGGGTTGTATAATCTTAGTGTAACTTATGAAGCTAATGGTGAATTAACAGCTAAGAATTTATCGCTGCCACAGGATAATCAGACAGAAAAGGCAGTTAATCATATAATCTTGCGGGATATTAATCACGAATTAGCTACCAATAATAAGCAGGTAGAGCAAGTTATTAATATTTTTCATTACGTAATCCTAGTAATTATCTTAGGCTTTGTATTAGCGGCATTATTAGTACTCTTTGGTAAGTATGGTGCCTCAATAGCGTTATTATTAACAGCTCTTGGGTCGTTTGGTATTCTGCAATACTTTACAGGTCAATTAGTTATTAACTTACGTGGTGCTATTTATAGTGGAATTGGCTTTACTACCTCAACAATGTTATGGACAGGTTTAGGGCTTGGTGTGGTTATTGCAATTTTGTGGCCAATCTATTTAAAAGTAACAAAGAATAATTAATTTAAAATAAAGCGAATTTGTTCGCTTTATTTTTTTGCCCAAAATATTTTTAGACTAGTAATTGCTAAGTTAAGAAAGCTGAATTATAGTAATAAGCATGACTAATATTATGGTAAGTATATGTGACGAGCTAAAGTACTTATAATTATTAATCTATTTTGGCGTAAAATTTAATAAAAAATAAGTTAATTTAGTGATAGAATAAGTCTATGTTATTATCTAAACTAGACGCGTTTTATTTAAGAGATTGGAAAAATTAATTTTATGAAAAATGTAGTTATTGGTGAATATCTAACCAATGAGTCTGAAAAAGCAGTTGATCTTGCTGAAATTTCACAGCAGTTAACAACCTCGGTAAGTAAATTTGGCGTTGAAACGGACATTCTAATTAACTTTAAAAATGACCAAGAACTACCAGAATTAGTGAGGGCAGTGGAATGTCAGCCGTTTGCTCATTATCCTTATGAAGGAATAAAATTTTATTTTTCGCGTTGGGAATTTGCATATAAATATTTGCTAAAGCATTTTGAGATTGATCAGGCAGCCTTGGTGGATGTCGCTGATGTTGAAATGATGAACTACCCTTTCAATGATATTGAAGATAATGTATTATATATTGGTGATGAATATAATGACCTAAACACGTATATTATTGAGGATGATGGGAAGCCGGATTATTTAACTGATTTTACTCATAAAAATAAATATCTACAGTTATTAAATGCAGGCATTCTTGTGGGTACACGACAAACATTACTTGAATTTTTGGGTATCTTTATGAAACTGTATACTGATGATACTGTTCAAGAATATTTAGGTCAGGGAAATACACATTTTGGTATTTTTGAGATGGCAATTGTAAATTATATTGCCTATACCTTTTTTGAAGGACGTATTTGTCATGGTCGTAAAGTAGCATCACGTTTTATGTATGCTGATCGGAATGGTGAATCCTGGTTTAAACATAAGTAGGGGGTGAATAATGACTGAAGATGAAGTAATCGCGCTTTGTTCAGGACATGACTTTGTTTTTAAAACAGGCAAGCCCGAGATAACTATTTATATGGGCAGAAATAACGCCATTTTAATGATTAGGTTGAATCCAGATCATACTGTAGGCTTGCCAACACATGTTAGCTTTGGACCCGATGAGCGATATTGGCATTGGGATCAAGAAAATCAATGTGTAATTTTTACAGATGAAAATGATAAATTCATTGTATCTAAGTATTCAGCACCAGTTGTTGAAGAGAGTAGATATATTGAGATGACTTGCTTAACTGAGCCTGATACGCGCTATGTAGCGTATTTAACGCTTGATATGGAATCAAAAGTGATAACGGATACTGTCTGGAGTAAACAATTTTTACTTTTGGCAAGTCAAGGTTATTCCCAAGATGAGCAAGCACAAATTAATGAATGTGTAACTATTAAACAAGCTGAAGTTAAGTGGTTGGCTAACCAAAATGCTTGGCAACTGGTTAATTCTGCTTGGGAAACAGTGGTAGATAATAGTCGTTTACGCTATGTCTGCTTATTATTTTCAGGAGAATTATCTGCAAGTGATGATTTCTTTCCAAGTAAATTGCAGCTGCCGCAAGATGATAATAAGCAGTTTCTTGCTGGACCACGCAGAGATGTTCTGCAAATTTTGTCCCAGCTATTAATTTGGCATAATGAGCAAATTATGGCTGGGACTGAGCAAGTTTCTCCAATTATGATGATGAAGGAAGTTGTTACACAATGACTGAAAAAAAGTTACTGACAGCACATTTCTTTTTTAGACCGCAGAATATGGCGTATATCTATCTGTATGGTGCGAAAGTTAATTTTAGAGATGAAGATCTTTTTTATCAAAATGCGATTGTTTCTCCCGGTAAAGCGATTGTGACTTGGGAGGAACGCCATCTTGAAACGGCCGACTTTGTTCCTAATATAACCATGCCAAGATTAGCAATCGGTACTAAGTATCAATATCAAATTGAAAGTGAAGAACAACCGATTGATTCGATTGCATTAGCTTTGACTACCTATGATAGTAACTTAGAGCAAAGAGATTATCGCATTTTTACTTCTAAAGAGGGCGAGTTTAGCTTAGAGCCTGAAGAAGTAAAATATCGTTTTGATTTAGCTAGTCTGGGTAATCAAAAGTTGTATTTTCAGCATTTATTACTTGCTGAGGTGCCAGTTCTTGAGGAATATACTTTTACAGTTAAAGATATTGGCAATATACGCACAATTTGGACGCATTATAATAAAAGATCGGATTTTATGCCGGTATTAAATGTATGTGTGCGAACACATACATCAACGGTTCAAACAATTAGTTTTGAGCCGCAGCAAGATAATTTGTTTATTTTTATTCCCGTGCAAATTAATGGTCAGGGACAATTTGACGATGAACAAATAGATATAATCGTGAAGTATATTAATGAAATTAGAACACAAGGTTATGTTTTGCAAATTGAAAATAATCAATCAACTACTTCACTAGTTAAAGCAATACAGCAAAATATTAATAATGATTGATAGGAGATAATATGGATTTTTTCGTTAACCAAGCAATGGGGATGGGTAATTCAGGAATTGAACATTCCGAGTTTTATCGTGCCAAACGATTTGAAGAAGCAGGGATTCCTTACCGCTTTTTATTTTTAGCAGAAGTACCAGAATTGCATAAGGCAATGGATAAATGGCGTTTAAAGAATGAAAATGTCATTAATATGTGGGAGTACTTTGTTTTAGGCGATGATTATTTAAAGAATGGTCTAACTGAGACTTTCCCAGCTAAAAAGGTACGTATTTTATCAGATGCCACTAATACAATGCGGATGAATGAGTTTTATACTGATTCTGGATTACATATCGTGCATCACTTTGTTAAGGAACATAATAAACAAAAACCTGAAAGTAAGATCTTAATGGTACGCGTTTATCAAACACAAATTTTTAGTACCAAAACTGGTGAGTTGAAGGTTTCTTACGAAACAATCAATAATGCTCATGAAGAAGGACGTTTGCAAAACATCCATTTATACACCGAACATGGTGAACACCTATATTTTGCTAATATTGTTCGCTTATATCGGTATTTCTTTGAACAATTAGACCGCTTCTTCGGTGGTAAGAGCAACTTTTATATTGACCGTGGAGATTGGGCTGATGAAGCATTAATGCATGATCCAATTCCAGAAGCTAAGATTATTTACTTAATTCATGCTGACCACTTGGCTGATCGTGTTGATCCAGCTAAGCCATTTTGGAATAATTATTACGAATATCTACTTGACCACATTAAAAAGGTTGATCGTGTCGTCGTATCAACTGAACAGCAGCGTCAAGATTTGCTCGTTAACTTTCCTGATGAAGCAGATAAAATTTGGGCGATTCCAGTTGGTGGGATCAGTGATAAACCAAAGAAATTTAAAGATCGGACACCTAACGGCTTAAAACTGATTACAGCTTCACGTTTAGCCAAAGAAAAGCATGTTGATATTGCTGAAAAAGCAGTTATTGAACTGCATAATGAAGGTAAGAATATTAGTTTTGATATTTACGGTGCCGGTGAAGAAAAGAAGCATCTTGAAGAAATCGTCAAGGAAAACCATGCTGAAAAATACGTTCACGTTCGTGGTTTGTCACAACATTTAGAGTTGGTCTATCCAAAGCACGATGCATTTATTTCAACTTCATTTTCAGAAGGTTTCGGTTTAACTTATATTGAAGCCCTCAATGCTGCATTACCTGTTGTTACGTTTAATGCTCGTTTTGGTGCTACCCAGTTAATTCGGGATGGTGAAAATGGCTTTATTGAAGACTTTAAACGTGATGATGAAGCCTATGATGTTGCTCAAATTAAGAAGGGTATTACACGTCTATTAGATGCAGATTACTTAAAACTGCGTCGTAATACTCAAGTTGGAATTGATGAATACCGTAATAGTGCAATTAGTAAAAAATGGAGGAAGTTAGTCGATGGATTACGAGCTAATTAATGAAGTTAACAGTTTAGGCGGTAATGTTTTTAATGAAATTAAAACAAGACTGAAAAAGAATAATGGTCAACTTTTATGTTTAACTTCAATGCCTAATATGCGTAATTTCTTGCAGGCTAATGGCATTCAAGGAACTACTCTGATTGATATGATTACTGGTCGGACATATGATCCTACAACTTACCGCTACTTTAACGAAGTTAATATTCCAAGTATGGATTATGTTCAAATGCAAAAAGACAGTAGTATCTTTGTCGATGATCAAGGGATTTTTATTGCCCGGGAATATTTGTTTCCTAATACACGTCGTGCAACTCAAGATATCCGATATTTAAATCCTGATGGCAGTTATGACTACATTGAAGAGTATGCTTCAGATGGTAAAGTTTATAGCCATCTTTATTATGCAAATGGTAATTTAGAAGAGATTGAATTTGTTGATATGCAAGGTCAACCAGTAATTCGTTACTTTTACTATGAAGGTAATCTTAACTTTATTACAGTTGAAGATCCAAAAGAACATGAAGTAATTGCGCGTTATAATAATTTGCTTGATTTCTATATTGATCAATTAAGCAAATTAATGACTAAGGATGATACAGTTAACATTAATTTCTTGGGAATTGAATTAACGTCATTACAAAATACGAAATCACACAATCAATTTTATTTGTCAGAAGATCCAGTTGATAATAATGGTGAAGTACGTGCCAATTTGGCAAGTATTTTAAAAGATACAATTCCATATATTGATACAGTGAAGATGAATAAGACAGCATATAAAAAATTACGTCATGCAACAGTCCCGTTAAAGAAAGCCGAAATTGTCTAATAGTTTTTGAGGTGTGCTAATGAAGAATTCATTGTCCAAAAAAATTGAGGAAGATTTTGCGTATGAAAAGAAAGAATTACCCTCAATGAAAGATCGTCGCAAAACTAAATCAGAATTGGTGTTAGCTTTGTTGAATATTTTAGTTGGCGCTGGTATTTTAGCGGGGATGTTATTACCGCTACTTAGTTTGAAATAATGATGCATATTAGAAATCACCAATACTGGCGAAAAACAAACCAGATTATCACATTAAAAACAGAATATGAACAATTAAGTGATGAGGCATTGCAAGCTAAAACTGTTGAATTTCGCAACCGTCTTAAAGCTGGCGAGTCACTAAATTCATTACTTGTTGAAGCCTACGCAGTAGTTTGTGAAGCTGATAAACGTGTCTTGGGATTATCACCTTATAAAGTTCAGATTTTTGGTGCGGTTGCCATGCAATTTCATAATGTTATTGAAATGAAAACTGGCGAAGGGAAGACCCTGACTGCCACGATGCCGATGTATTTACATGGTCTAGCAGGTAATGGTAACTTTTTGATTACGGCGAATAGTTATCTGGCTAAACGTGATGCCCTGAATATGGGGCAAGTTTATCGTTGGCTCGGTTTAAGTGTCGGTTATAATGCTGATCTTCATGAAGATGAAAATAAAGATGATGATAAAGATACAGATCAAATAAAGTACAAAAAAGAAGTTTATGCTAATGATATCGTTTATACCGATGGTGGGACATTTGGCTTTGATTATCTGACTAATAATCTGGTTAGTTCAGCGGACCAGCAATTTATGCCGACATTTGAATTTGCGCTAATTGATGAAATTGACGCAGTCTTGCTTGACTTGGCAACTACGCCGCTAGTAATTTCTGGTCGACCAAAGGGAAAGTCAAATTATCCAGGTTTAGCTGATAAATTTATCAAAATCTGTGAAAAAGACATTGATTATGCCTTAAGTCCAGATCAGAAAAATGTTTGGTTTTTAGCCTCAGGTATTAAAAAAGCTGAAAAATTCTTTAAAATAGAAAATATTTTAACAGAAGAATATTCAAATTTGTATTGCCATTTGATCTTTGCTCTGCAGGCAAACAAGATTCATATTCGTAATCGTGATTATATTGTTGAAGATGACAAAGTAATTTTGTTAGATAAAAATAGTGGTCGTAAAATGGTCGGAATGCAAATGCAAGCTGGAATTCAGCAGGCCATTGAAACTAAAGAAGGGTTAGAGAATAGTCCTCAAGAGCAAGTTATTGCAACCATTACTTATCAAAATTTGTTTCGTTTATTCCCGCAGTTAGCAGGGATGACAGGAACAGCCAAGGGTGATAAACAAGAATTAATGCAAGTTTATCGCTTAAATGTTGTTGAAGTGCCGACTAATAAGCCAAGTATCAGAAAAGATGAGCCTGATAAAGTATTTTATACTGCCAAAGCAAAATTGATGGCATCACTTGACTTAGTTAAGAAGAATTATAACCTAGGGCGTCCAGTTTTAATTGAAACAGGTTCATTAACATTATCAAATTTGTATTCAGAAATGTTACTGCAAGCGCATATTCCACACAGTTTGCTTAATGCGTGGTCGGCTTCACAAGAAGCAACGATGATTGAAATTGCTGGTCAAGCAGGCATGATTACAGTATCAACTTCTCTTGCAGGGCGGGGGACAGATATTGTTCTTTCTCCAGAAGCTAAAAAGGCTGGCGGCTTGCTCGTTATTGGTACAGAAAAGATGCCTCTTAAGCGAATTGACGATCAATTACGTGGACGTTCTGGTCGTCAGGGACAAGCAGGAACGACAGTATTTTATACTTCGCTGCAGGATCAGCTTGTTGGTCGTTATCCTTCTAAAAAAATTGCCAGAAAAGTTGCTCGTCATGAAAATGACAGGCAGCAAGAAATTCCGTATAGCAACCGATATCGGCATTTCTTTAGTCGCTTACAAAAAAGCGTTAAGTATGAGGAACAATCTTCGCGCTTCATGGTTTTAGAGTATGGTGAGATTGCTCGTTTGCAGCGTGAAGCTGTCTATCAGGCTCGCGGTCAAATTATCAAAATGAACCAGGAATTAGATCAAGTCGTGATCCATAGTATGCAAAAGGCTGTCAAAAATTTCCTTAATAATGGAGATTTATCTTTAGCTGAAATTAACGATTTTGTTTGTGATAATATGACTTCTGAATTTAAGAATGAGTCTGAATTAGAAATGGCTTCATATAATGATCGCGAGCGCTTTTTAAATAAGACAGCATTGCAAGCGTTAAAGGCCAAAAAGCATACATTAGCTAATGAAGATGCTTGGCAATATTATCTGCAGTTAGCAATTGTAAAAGCAATTGATGATGCTTGGGTTGATGAAGTAGATAATCTTGAGGCTTTGCGTTCAGTAACAGCTCAACGAACTACGGGTCAATCAAATCCATTATTTGAATATCAAAAAGAGGCATTGGCAAGCTTTAATCGCATGAAAGAAGATATTATGCGTAATATTATGCGTAATGTACTTTGTTCCGAGGTTAATGGCAGTAACATTAAAGGAATGCGAATTTATTTTGCTTAGAATTAAGAAAGGAATTGGCGATGGTAGATAAGAAAGTTTTACATAAGCGAATTCTTTGGACATTATTGTTAGTAACAGTTTATATCTTTGGTCAGTTCATTATTATTCCGTTCGTTAAGCAAAGTACTGCAGCTGGTTATTTAAAAGCTAATACGTTAATTGGTATTTTGGGAATGTATACTGGTTCCCAAACTTCCAGGCCATCTTTGCTAATGCTTGGTATTGGTCCATATATGACAACTAATATTATGGTTCAAGCGGTTAGTTCACTTGATTTGAAAAGATTAAGACAAATTTCTCAGCATACCTGGGGAATTATTACAAACTTTATTAGTTTGATTGTGGCAATTTTGCAGGCATTTCTCTATGTAAATAACTTTAAGAAGGCTCTATTGCCTGTTTATGTCGCGCGTCATAATATCAGCTTTAACCTAGCAATTATTATTTTGGTAACTGGTGGAATGATTTCAGTTTACTTGGCAAATGTTATTTCTGAACGAGGAATTGGTAATTCCGCAATTTTAATGGTGCCACAGCTAGTATTATCATTGCCGTCATTGTTAATTCGTGGTTGGGGAACCAGTCACTTTAATTTTTCAGTTATTAATATTATTATTGTGATTTTGACAACTTTGGTAGTTGTTTTTTATGGTTTGGCATTGATTCGTGCTGAAGAACGAGTACCCTATCGGGAACCACAATTAATGAGTGAATTTGCTAAGTCATATTTTCCAATTAAGTTATTGACTGCGGGTGCGATGCCATTTATGTTCTCAACTTCATTGTTTATGTTGTTGCCAATGCTAGTTAAAAATTCGCCGTTAAAGATTAGAGAATTTGTTTTTAATATTGTTTCGATTAATAAACCAATTGGGATAGTTTTTTATGCAATTGTTATTATTCTACTGAATTTTGTTTTTGGGTTAATTACGTTGCAGCCTAGTGTTAAGGCACGTAATTTCAAAGAAAATGGCAGTTATTTTTATAAAGTTGTGCCAGGTATTCAGACTGAAAAATTTATTATGCATAAGTTTACAAGATTAACTTGGGCAAGTAGTTTTATTTTGATTTGTTTAAGTATTTGGCCGTTATTACTTGGTCTTTGGCTACCACAAATGGCGAATTTAACCCCATTTATTGGTAACTTGTTTATTTTGATTATGATTTTGGATATGATCGAGCAAGAATTTCAAACTTTAAACAGTGAGAAAAAATACGTAATTGATTTGAAATAGGTTGATGATAAAAATGTTGACATTGATTCCTGATTTACATACTAAAAACAAATTTTATCAAGAAAATACTTTGATAAGCCTATCTGCACGTTTACAAGAAGAAAATGTCGACAATCAATTGTTGCTTCTTGATGATGAAACAGATCAATTCTTAGCGAACTACATGGATACTAAACAAGTAATTTATTTGTTTGATAAAATACGTGGAATTGAAATTGATGGTTCGCCATTAACCTTGAAGGATCTTCATATTCCCGATGATTATAAGCTAGAGACGCTTATTTATTTATCAGGAACACAAGTAGAAGTGTTTGATGATCAAACAAGGGTCATGGAAGTTATTCTGGGCAGTAGTGGTGAACTAAAATTAGTTTCTTATTATGAAAAAACTGGTCAAATAGTAGATAGTTATGATTTACGCGGCTTTCGCAGTAGTCGAAGCTATTTTAATGAACTAGGTCAATTGACTAGTAAAGAATGGTTTAATGCCACGAGTGATTTGGTAATGACGCAAAATGAGGATTTAACAATAACAATTCCAGCGCGTCAGCAACCTCGTTTTCAAAAATCAAGATATACTAACTTAGCAGAAATTGAATGTGAATTTGCATTACCATATTTGACAGGTAAGCAAAAGCTATTAATTGAGCCAAGTCAAGAGAGTCTGGATTTTCGTCATTTTTTGTTGCAGGCTCAAGTTTATTATTACTTTACTGAGTATGATCAAATTGTTAATTTGGATTATCATACTGTCACGCCTCAGGATCAATATTTATTTCAAAATGAAACTTTAGCGCATCTTTTTTTCGATGAGCTTAAGCAAAATGAAGTTGATTTTGTTCCATTATGGCATATAATTCCGCCATACTTTAATGACTTTTCTTTGGGAACCAGTATGGAACGGGAAGAGCAGTTGATTTATTGGCATGTTGGTCAGATTGATAATAACGAATTAATGAAATGCTTTTGTGAATTGATTGATCTACTAAAGGAAAATAAAAATTTAAGGATCATGGCTGATGCTGATTTACAGTATGCGTCATTTTTTAAAGCTGTCTCGGCTGGTTGGGTTGCTGAATTTAAGGATGAACTTAACGAGATAGATGAAGTTGAGTCACTTGATGAAGTTGATACAACTAATTTAGATGTTGACCAAATTGAAGCTCTTGACCGTTTTGCTTGTCCGGAAAATGCAACGTATGAGCAAAAATTAGCAGTTTTAAGACAAGCTCATATTTTTATTGATACTGATCCGGTAACTAATTATGATTTACAACTTGAAGCAGTAAAAATAGGGATCCCCCAAATTGTTTATCAAAGTAATAATTTAATCAAAGAAGGTAAGAATGGCTTTTTGATTAAGCAAAAAGGTGAAATTAAAGAACCAGTTGAAGTCTTTTTAACTAATCTCGATAAATGGAATGTAGCTGTGGTTGAAAATGTGCGATTAATTCAACGGATGTCGCTTAGGATGGTCATTAAACAATGGAAGCGGGTGCTGCAAGGATGAGTAAAAAAAAGACGTATCTTTTTCATAGTGGTGCTCAACCATTAGAAAATTTCGAGGATGCTTTAACAGACTGTTCATATTTATGGGCTGATCCTGTTAATCTTAATAAGCATAAGCTATCACCAGTTTTTAAAAAGAATGTGTTTAATCGTGACTATTTGTTTGCATATTTCTTTCTTGATAAAACTTCGCCATGGCTCAAAGATGTAAAATTGTTAATGCAACTGCCGGCACATAGAATTCTTTATAGTGATGATGCAGAGATACCAGTAAGCATTTTGCAAGCTTTACAATTACGGGGCGCATATAAAATTAACCCGTTAAATTTGGCAGATGTTGTTAATCATTATTTTTTTGATGTTGATGTTGGTTATCGAGTAAGTATCGATCAGCTGGAACTTAATTCTGATTTGCAAAATAATATTACCTATTATGGCGCTAGTTATTTTAATGTTGAAGCAAATTTTGGCGATCAATGGCAATATTTAGGTCAATTGTCATATAGTGTATCTGTTGTCGAACGTTATGCCACAACTCTTAAAGTTGAAATGCAAACAACAGGTTCTGCAGAATTAAAGATCGAAGTTAAATGCTTCAATTCAGATAGGCAGTTAATTAAGACATTTTCTAAAAGTGGTGAGCAGCTGATAGCTGACAATGGAGAAATTGAGATTACTGATATCAAGACTAAATTTTTCTATAGTATATATTATTATGTGCGTGGACACGGAAATGTAAAAATTGGTACGTTGCATCAGCGAAGATCTCGAGGTAAATATGGCTTCCTAGATCTTGGCGGTAAAAAGATTATTGATCGAAATTCACTTAATGGTGAAATTGCCTATTTGTTTAATCCGGGAAATATGCAACCGCCACTCACCGTTTATTTTGCGGGGTATCACTCTGCTGAAACTTTTGAGGCTCGAGGAATGTTACATTCTAAAGGAGTTCCTTATTTATTAATTTCAGATTTACGAGTTGAAGGTGGTACTTTTTATTTGGGAGATGCAGCAGTTGAAAATAAAATCCTTACAGTAATTAAGGATTGCCTGGCTAAGCTGCATTTTGATACTAAAGATCTTGTGTTGTCAGGAATTTCGATGGGAACATACGCGTCTATGTATTATGGGGCTTTACTAAGCCCGGGGAATATTGTAATTGCTAAACCATTAATGAACTTAGGAACAATTGCCGAAAATTTACGAATTAATCGACCAAATGAATTTCATTGCTCAACTGATATGGTTTTGATGCTTGAAGGTAATAATGATCATGAAGCTTGTCAAAAAGTTGATGATATTATGTGGCAGCGGATTAAAAAGGGTGATTTTAGTAAGACAGATTTTGTTTTAGGTTATATGCGCAATGATGATTATGATCGTTTTGCTTATAATAAATTACAAAATTTTCTACAAAAGTATTATCCAGATCGTCATGTTATTTCTAAAGGTTATTATGGTCGGCATAATGATGATAGTAGTTCAATTGCGGCTTGGTTTGAGCAGCAATTGTATCACATTCTTAGAAGTAAGTATGGTCAAAAATTTTAGTTTATTAATAAAGCGTATACTATACGCTTTATTTTTTTGCAAAAATACAAAATTATCAAAAATTCGCTGTTAATAAATATTTTGTTATTTATTATTACCTATAATATTAAGATTCTTAATAAATATTATTATATTTTCCACATAAAAAATCTTAAATACGTTATTTTTATATAGCGTTTTTATATGTAAAAATATATTTACATAATAAACAGAATGATTTAAAATTAATCAATACAAAAGTGTGAAGTATTTTGCTATGGGCATTATACGGAAAGGAAAAATATGGTAGGGAAAAATAATTTTGATGCGAAAAACAGAAAAGTTGAATCGCAATCAAAACATGAACGTTTTTCAATTAGAAAATTAAGCATGGGTGCAACATCTGTCTTGTTGGGTATAACATTTATGGGTCTTGGTACACAAACTACTAAAGCTGATACAATTGTGACACCTACACAAACGGATGAGGCAACAAATAATACTCAAAATACGGATGAACCAGCTGATAAGCCAGCTAAAAAGGCTAATCTTACTAGCTATAAAGGTTTAACGTCTTATTTGAACAACAAGTCAACTGGTAAAAAAGCGGCTAAAACTGCTACTTCGAATCAAAAGCAAGCAGCAGTAAAAGAACAAGCAGCTGATACTAAGACAGATGAATCAACTGCTACCACAGCTGCAACTAAATCAACTGCTTCAGCACCAGATAATTCTAAGGCAGCTAAGCCAACAAAAGCTTCAACAGATTCTGATGCTAACGTAGATATTGCTGCACCAGCAGCCAAAGATTCTACATCTACTACTCAAACTGCTAAGTCGGATCAAACTACAGATTCAGCTGTACAAGCAACAGATGTAATCAACCAGGCTAAGGCTCCTGTAACTAAAGAGGTTGATCCAACTGTTGGAACTCAAGCTTTTGGTTCTGTAAAGCAAGTAACTACTTGGCAGGAATTTGTGGCTGCACTTAAAGATGCAACTGTTAGTGAAATTGATCTTGAAAATGATATTGCTTCTGATAATACCGGAGGTAGAGCAGATGTCAATTTCCCACAACGTAAGATTTTAATTCAGTCAGATCCAGCTAGAAATAAACGCTTTATTCTTGACTTGCATTATTCAGGACCTAGACCTGATGATGGCTCGACTGATCCAGCTAATCGGGGAACAACTGATTTAACTTATCACAACTTAAGTATTTATACTCAAAGTTATTACGGACTTGATAATACTGTTGATGGTACTTCATCACCATGTAAGTTAACGCTTGATGATATTGACTTTACTGGTTCCCAGGTTACTTATAGTGGTCAATATAGTGATATTTATATTAAGAATACAGTTACTGCTGATGCTGTACAGACATATGTTGGTCCGCTTGACGGAAAAACATATACTTGTGATGGCGGTGGACAACAGTTATTTGAACTTAATCAACCAGGACAAAATTTAGTTTTCACTAAGGATTGTAAGTTTGTTGGTTCTTCAAGTGATGGTAACGTGCTCGAACTGGATCAAGGTATTGCTGATAATGCTGGTCCTAACGGTAGATCACGGACCAACAATATCTTAATTGATAGTGGTGCTGATGTAACTCTGAACCCTCGTAAAGATCCTGGTAATAATGGTGATAATGCTCAAAACACCGGTAAGGCTAGTGGGATCTTTGTTAATAACGGTGAAGGTTCCGTTACTGTTAATAAGCGAGCAAAACTGACTATTAATGTCGGAACACCGGACTATACAGGTGGTTTAGATATGCACCGTACAGCTGCGATTATGCTAACCAGTAAAACCGGTAATAACGCAAAATTAGTTGATAATGGGACAATTAACATTAACACTAATGGTGACATTTCAGACAGTACTGGTGGAAATACTAGAGCTAAAAGTTTGATTTACGATCAGGGTAGTTTATCAGTTGGACCTGGCGCATCTCTTAATATTTATGGCAAGAATATGCAAGACTATTCGGGTACGTTAATTTACATTACTGGTAAAGCGGATCTGAATAACGGATCGTTACATATTGAATTGCAAGATGATCCTAAACATCCAGGAGATAATGCTTATGGTGCAGGTACCAAGCCGATTACTTTACTTGATGTTTCCAGCTCAGCTGCCTTAACTGTTAATAATCCAAATGAATTAGTCTTGAATGCTTCTAAGAATACAGCTGCCGGCACAAGTATCATTGGTGATAGTGCAATTAACATTAAGAACGTGCGTCAAGTATTTGACTTTAGTTCACTTTATCCTGGAATGAAGCCAATTACCTTACCACCATTCCATGTTTTGAATGTTCAGAAGAAGACAGTTGGTGGTAAACCAACAATTGGTGTTAATAAGATTTCAGTTTTGAACGGTAAACAGACAATTTCTGCTGGCACTCTTCAAATGCTTCAAACTGATCTTGCTAAGCCAGAAAATTCATCTTTAGTAGCATTACTCCAAAAAGTATTTGGTCCGTATTATATGTCTGTACTGCAAGACTATTCTGCTAAACAAACACCGTATGATCAAATCTTCAGTGATATTATTTCTGCAGCATTCTCTGATCCAACTAACCCAGGCTATAACAATATTAGAATGGTATCACCTAATGAGGGTGGATTCTTGGATATTGAAGATGATAATGGTGTACCAGGTCAAGCTTCGTATCATCAAAATCCTAACGGTTCAATTACAATTACGGGTAAAGTAGATAACTTTAACTATGCTACAGATGGTCCGGTACAATCAGATAATCCGTTTAGTAAGTTAATGAGCTGTGGTACAGATGTTTATGTTAAAGCACAGTTTAGAGGACAATCGGGAATCATTTCAGATCCTGCTAATCCAGTAGCTGATCCATATATTAATACCAATGATGTCTTGTCAGACTTGAACCATGTTTATAGTACCAAGGCTAGTCCAGATGGGACATTTAGCATCACAATTCCAGCAGGTACAAGTGGTCTATTTAGTGGTGCCGCAATTGATTTGACTCCAGAAGCTAACTTCATTGGTTATGACCCTGAAATTAAAGACAAGATGGCAACTGTTTATCTTGGTAATATCATGGACTTAAAACAGATGAAAGCTGCTACTGAAAAGGACCTTGATGCTGGTTTGGATAGTGCGACAGCTCGAGTAAAAGGATCGGGATTAAGTGTAGCTGATCAAACACCACACCTAGACAAGATTCAAAAGGCTCATGATGATGCTGTTTACTACATTGATAATGCTACTGACTTTGATACAATTAACTATCAATATACACAAGCATTAGATATTTATAACCATGAAGCTGCTAAGTCTGAACTTGAAGCCTATGCTAACAACTGTATTACAGTATTAAATGTTACGGATGCAAATGTTCGTCAACAGATTGCTAATAAAGTTAAAGCTGGTGATGGTTATATTGATAGTCAACATGGTAGTACAAGAGCAGAAGCCAAGACAGATTACTCAGCCATTAACCAAGCTCGTGATACATATACCAGTCAAATACTTGATATATGTAAGTCATGGTTGAACAATTTACTTAAAGAGCAATGTACTAATGCTAAAGCAGATATTGATAAGCATCCGGAAATAACTAATGCTAGTGATTTAAAAGATAAAATTGATGCTGCTTTTAGTGCAGCTAGTCGGAGCATTACTATGGCTACTGATGCTGACAAGCTTAATGCGGTATATCAAGATAGTAAGAGTAAAATTGCAAGTTATGCTTCAACTAAGTTAAATAATCAGTTGAAGAATGAAGCAACGACTAATATTAAGAATAAATGGGTTAATGCCAGAACTAGTTTGATGAAACTCACTAAATTAACAGTTTCCCATAAGGCTACGTATCAGTCACAGTTAACTAGTGCCTTAACAGCAGGTATTTCGGCGGTTAATGCGGCAACAACAGATACAGAGATAACTACTGCTTATAATGACTTTTCGGCCAAAGTAGATGCAATTATCGCTGCTGCTACTGCAGAAAATAATCAATAGTAATATTTTGTTCTAGAAAATGCAAAAAGCATTCTAAAACTATGATTTAGAATGCTTTTTTGCTTGGATTTAAACTTAGGTCAAATATTTATAATAGATTATAGATAATTCTGCATAATCGTTTTATATATATAATATAAAACGTATACATTTTAAAAATATATCTAATTGCATATTATATTGATTTTAATTGGTAAGCGGTTTTTCTATTTTGAATTTAATATTTAGTAAAAGCATAGAAAAATAAATTATTTTTTAGATTAAATTATTCAAGTGATAATTACTATATTTTTTTAGATATGTTATTTTATTTTACTGTTTATTCAGTAGTATTCGCTAAATACAATAATAAATACGCTTGTTTATATACAATGGTTATTAAATTTTTTTGTTATTATTATGAGTAATAATAGTGTCCAAATAGGCGTTGAATTTATTGAATTAATCATTATAATAGTTACAGTTAGGTCATTAATATGTGGCTTATAAAAAGTGTTTAGTAAAAGTGATTGTTATCAAAAAAGATAACAGACAATGTAGCTTGATTATTACTAGAGATGATAAACAAGCTACTTTCTCAGGTCTAAGACTAATGTAAGTTAGTGTTAAAGAACGGGTAACCGTCATGAAATCCAAGTTAACTATTATTAAGTTAGGTGTGTAAGATGGTAGATTCAGATCAAAAGAAAAAGTTAGAGAAGGAAATAGTAGAGAAGGAGAAGATTGACAAGGCGCGGGCACTCAGACGTAATTTATTAGCTGCGAGTACTGCCGGAATCGGTGGTATTTTAGGTGGTCTATTGAGTTCACCGCAGGTTGCCCATGCGGCAACTAATGTGCCT
>NZ_JAQTIC010000004.1 GCF_029433445.1 Lactobacillus sp. ESL0701
TATACTGATCGGACAGTTGCTTTAGTTGAATATCGTGATGGCTCAATCATTGATACTATCAAGCAAGTTAAAGACTAGGTTTCATAAAGGTCAATTCTAAAATTTAGACTATATTAAAATACACGATTTCGAAATTTATTCGGAATCGTGTATTTTGTTTTGACAGTATCGCAATTTTATTAGTTATAGAAGAAAACTTTTCTGAATGTAATAAGTCAAACTACATTTTAACAGAAGGTACCCTGCTATTTTTTATTTTCTCTACAAATACTTTATATTAATGTGAAAAAACTTATTAACTTGAAAAACTGTTACATTTAGTTTTAAATAGACTTAATAGCTTTTTATAGGGGAGTATGGCATGGCAGATAAAGGTTTGTTACTTGTCCTTTCGGGTCCTTCTGGAGTTGGTAAAGGAACCGTTAAAAGTGCAATAGTTGAGAATAAAGTTTTCCCGTTTGAATATTCGGTGTCAATGACAACGCGTAAGCCGCGGCCGGGCGAAGTTGATGGCAAAGATTATTTTTTTGTTTCAGAAGAACGTTTTAAGCAAGCTATTAACCATGGCGAACTTCTAGAATATAATAGATATGTGAACCATTATTATGGGACACCTCTTGCACCGGTTGAAAAAATGCTGGAGCAGGGAAAAGATGTTTTGTTAGAGATTGACGTTAATGGGGCGCAAAAAGTGCGTGAAAAAATGCCGGATGGTGTCTTTATTTTCTTAACACCACCGGATCTGCACACTTTGCATGAACGTTTGGAAAATCGCGGTACAGAATCAGAAGACGTTATTATGGGACGCATTAAACAAGCCAGAGAGGAAATCTTGGTAATGCAGGATTATGATTATGCGGTTGTCAACGATCAAGTGGCAAATGCTGTTCATCATATCAAGGCAATTGTTGATGCCGAGCATGTTAGCGTTAAACGGGTAATTGATACTTACCGAAAAATGGTCAGGGAGGACTAATTTATGAGAGTTACATATCCATCAATTGACAAATTATTAGCACGTGTTGATTCGCGTTATTCATTATCAGTGCTGGCAGCAAAAAGAGCACACGAATTAGAAGCTGGCGATCCTGAAGCATTAAAGAGCTACAAGTCGCAAAAGGCTGTCGGTAAGGCGCTGGAAGAAATCGAAGCCGGGAAAGTTACCGTTGATCCCGAACATCGCGAGGTTAATCAATAAATTGGTTAAATTTTATGGCCTTCATCCGCAAGTGATGGAGGTCATTTTTTTCAAGGTGATTAAATGATTGCGCAAGTAATTGTAGATATTGCAGCCAAGCAAACGGATCGAATTTTTGAATATCATGTTCCAGATGAAGTTGGCGAAGTTGAGGTTGGCTCACGAGTTTTTGTGCCGTTTGGTCCGCGTAAATTGCAGGGCTTTGTGGTTGGTTTGACTGATAGTAGCCAGTTTCAAGGCAAATTAAGGGACCTTTTGTTAGTTGTCGATGAAATGCCGCCTTTGACCCCGGAATTAGTATCATTATCCAAGGCACTGGCTGACCGAATTTTTTCGTATCGTATTACGCTTTTAAAAGCGATGTTGCCCCGAGTGATGCGCGCAAATTATCGCAAAATTTTAGTTCCTGTGTCTGCTAAAGCCAAGGCAATGTCCTTTTTTCAAGGCGAGCCGCTCGATTTAAGTAAAATTACTGCTCCAAAAGAAATTGCTGCCATCCGCAAATTGTTGCGCAGTGATGATGCTAAGATTGAATATGTGGTAGAAAATCGGGCTAAGGTTAAGACGCAGAACCAATATACTGTGCCGTTATCTAAAAAAGATTACATTGACCTTTACGAATCATTACGGCAAAATGCAATTAAGCAAAAACAGCTATTGATGGCAATAATTGAGAATTATTCGGCTTTTCCGATGTTGCAGCAGCAACTAGAGCAGGCAGCACAAGTTAGCACGGCAGCCTTGACCAGTGCTGTTAAAAAAGGTTGGCTTAAAAAGGAGCCTGTGGAAGTTTATCGTGATCCATTAGCCGATGTTAATACGAGCAACAAGCATCATCAAATTAAATTAAATGATGAACAACAAACAGCACTAGACCAGATTGTGCCGGCAATTCAAACGGCTAAACCGCAGACTTTTTTACTTGAGGGGATTACTGGCAGCGGCAAGACTGAGGTTTATTTGCATGCAATCAGTCAGACATTAATTGGTGGCAAAAATGCGCTAATGTTGGTGCCGGAAATTTCGTTAACACCGCAGATGGTAACGCAGGTTAAAGAGCGCTTTGGCGAACAAGTCGCGGTATTGCATAGTGGCTTATCTGAAGGTGAATTGTATGATGAGTGGCGGCGGATTCGCCGCGGCGAAGTTCGCGTGGTTGTTGGTGCTCGCAGTGCGGTATTTGCGCCTTTAACTAATATTGGCTTAATTGTCATTGATGAGGAGCATGAGTCTTCTTACAAGCAGGAAGATAATCCCCGCTACCATGCCCGTGATGTTGCTATTTGGCGCAGTAAGTACAATTCTTGTCCGCTGGTACTGGGCAGTGCTACACCATCACTTGATAGCCGTGCACGCGCGCAAAAGGGTGTTTATCAATTATTAAAATTGACTAAGAGAGCTAACCAAAAGAACCTGCCTGAAGTTAAGTTAATCGACCTCAAGCAGGCTGATTTTGCTGGTGGGCAATTAGATCTGACCGTGGAATTGATTGATGCAATCAAGAGTAGGCTTGCTAAGAAGGAACAAGTTATTTTAATGCTTAATCGGCGCGGTTTTGCCAATTTTATGTTGTGTCGTGAATGTGGTTATGTCATGAAATGTCCTAATTGTGACCTGTCGCTGACGATGCACAAGGATACTGGGCAAATGCAGTGTCATTATTGTGGGTATACAATACAAATCCCGAAAAAGTGTCCTAATTGTCAGAGTTCTAAGATTCGTTTTTTGGGTACTGGCACGCAAAAGGTGCAGGAAGAATTGAATGCATTATTGCCAGGAGCAAGAATCTTACGGATGGACGTTGATACAACCAGGCGCAAAGGAGCATTTAAGCGTATTCTGGATTCATTTGGCGAGCATGAGGCAGATATTCTGCTGGGAACCCAAATGATTGCCAAGGGATTAGACTTCCCTAATGTTACACTAGTTGGGGTGGTTAATGCCGATACTGGGCTATGGCTGCCGGATTATAATGCTTCTGAGCGGACATTTGAATTGTTAACGCAGGTTGCTGGCCGGGCTGGTCGCGCTGAAAAAAAGGGTGAGGTCATGATTCAGACCTTTAATCCAGATCACTATGCAATTGCACTGGCACAAACGCAGGATTATGAACGTTTTTACGCTTATGAAATGCAGATGCGGCATGCGGGCAACTATCCGCCGTATTTTTACACTGTTTTAATCTCAGTCGCAGCCAAAAAAGAGCAGAACGCGGCTCGGGAAGCATTTAAGATTAAACGCCGACTGCAAGCTAATTTGCATCCGGCAACGATTGTCTTGGGTCCGACACCGAGTGCAATTTCTCGCTTAAAAAACCAATATTATTATCAAATACTGGTAAAATATAAAAAAGAAGCCAACTTAAATAATTTATTACACCAAATTCAGGACTCAGCACAGGAAGTAAAAAAGTACGGCCTAAATGTGTATATCGACAACGAGCCTGAGCGAATTATGTAAAGGAGAATCGCAATGACATCAGTTATTTTTATGGGGACGCCCGAGTTTGCAGTGCCGATTTTACGGGCATTAGTAGACCATAATTACGATATTCAGGCAGTTGTTACGCAGCCTGACAAGAAAGTCGGACGTAAGCAGAAGATTACCCCAACACCGGTTAAGGTTGCTGCAGAAGAACTTAACCTGCCGGTCTTTCAACCAGTGAAATTGTCGGGTTCACCAGAAGTAGAAGAATTGATTGGCTTGCATGCTGACCTAATTATTACCGCAGCTTACGGGCAATTCTTACCAAGCAAATTTTTAGAATCAGTTAAAATTGCAGCGGTTAACGTGCATGGCTCATTATTACCGAAGTATCGCGGCGGCGCGCCAATTCAATACTCGCTAATTAATGGTGATTCTGAAACTGGAATTACCATCATGGAAATGGTTAAGCAAATGGACGCTGGTGATATTTATGCTCAAAAGGCTCTCAAAATTGAACCAGAAGACACCACAGGTAGCGTGTTTGCGAAGTTATCATTATTAGGTCGGGATTTATTGCTGGCAACTTTGCCGCAAATTATTGCTAATCCAGACCAAAAGACGCCGCAGGATACCAGCAAGGTTGTCTTTTCACCTAATATTCAAAAGCAGCAGGAGCAAATTAAATTAACGCAGACAGCAACGCAAGCGAATAATTTAATTCGCGGACTTAATCCAGATCCAGGTGCTTACTTGTCAGTTGCTGGTAAACGTCTAAAGGTCTGGCAGGCAGAGGTTAGTCAAGAAACAACAGACCTAGCAGCTGGTAAGTTAGTTGCCAATGACGACCGATTTGCGATTAGCTTTGCAGAAGGCACGGTGCTTAACTTAGTTGAAGTCCAACCAGCAGGCAAAAAGAAAATGACCGTTAACAATTTTCTAAACGGTCAAGGCAGTAAGTATACAGTAGGAGAAAAAATTGTCGACGACTAAAAGTGCGCGGGCAGTCGCGCTAGAAACCTTAATTCGCATTTTGCGTGATGGCTCATACTCAAACATCAGCTTGAATAATAGTTTGCGGCATTCGCAACTAAGCCAGGCTGACCGTAATTTTTGTACCCGGTTAGTTTATGGGACAATTCAGTATAAGATTTACCTGGAATATCAGCTGCATGACTTGGTTAAAACTAAGCTTAAAGAAGATTACCTGCTGCCGCTTTTATTGATGTCAGCCTACCAAATCCTATTTTTGGATAAGGTGCCTAATCGGGCTGCAGTTAATGAGGCAAATCTCTTGGCTAAACAATTCGGTAAGCCTCATTCAACTGGCTTTAAAATCGTTAACGGTATTTTGCATGCCTTAATTCGTCGTGGACCAGTATTGCCAGATAAGCAGGACTCAGTTCAATATTTAAGCGTGAAAGAAAGCGTGCCCGAATGGTTAGTCCAATATTTAATTGCTAATTGGGGAATTGAACGCACAAACAGTATTTTAACTAGTATTAATTTGCCTGCTAAAAATACGGTGCGTGTGGCACGCGTAGCTGATTTCGAAGAAGTAATTAAGAAGCTGACAGAATTAGGCTTTGAGCCAGAAAAATCAGCTATTGCAACTGATGAGCTGGTTTTGGCTCGCGGCGGCGTCAGTGAAACATCGTTATTTAAAGATGGTAAATTGACAATTCAGGATGAAGCTGCTAGTTTAGCAGTAAGTGCTTTCAATTTTGTTGGAGAAGAAGAAGTCCTAGATGCTTGTAGTGCACCTGGCGGAAAAACCGTTCAAATTGCAGAAAATTTAACCACTGGTCATGTGACCGCGCTTGATATTCATGAAAACAAGTTGCGGCTAGTTAAGCAAAATGCTGACCGAATGAACGTCAAAGATCGGGTTATCACGAAGGCAATGGATGCCCGCAAGGCTGATCAAATTTTTGAACAAGGACAATTTGCCAAAATTTTAGTTGATGCGCCGTGTTCAGGTCTAGGTCTTTTACGACGTAAGCCGGAAATTCGCTATACTAAGAATTTGAATGATTTGACTAACTTGCAAAAGGTGCAGCTGGCATTATTGGACCATTTGAGTGGACTTGTGCAAGCAGAAGGCGAACTGGTGTATTCTACTTGTACGATTGCTGTTGAAGAAGATGAAGCAGTCGTCAAGGAATTTTTAAAGCAGCATCCTGAATTTGAATTGCAGGCATTTAAGGCGGGAGAAATTGACGCACCTGATGGGATGCTTAAGATTTTACCTGATAGTTACGGCAGTGACGGCTTCTTCATTGCTAAGTTTGTAATGCGAGGTTAGAGTTTTGATTAAAACAGCATACGCTTCAAGTATTGGTCGAATACGAAAAAGCAATCAAGATTTTGTACGAGTTTTTCAAAATAAAAGTGGCGCGACTATGGCAATTGTTTGTGATGGTATGGGCGGTCATCAAGGGGGAGATGTTGCTTCCACAATGGCTGTTAGCCATTTAGGTCACAACTTTAGCATAACCGATTTTACAGACTGTGAGAGTGCGCGTAAATGGCTTAAAGTACAGCTTAATTCTGAAAATGAAACTATCTTAAAAACTGCTGATCGCTTTCCCGATCTAAACGGCATGGGGACAACCATTGTTTTGGCGGTTGTTTTTGCTGAAGAAGCGTTAATTGCTCATTTAGGCGATTCGCGTGCTTATAGTTATACTGAAGGAAAATTTAGCCAATTAGTTGAAGACCATTCGCTGGTTAATGAACTTGTCAAAATGGGTCAAATTACTAAGCAGCAGGCAAAGCACCATCCTCAAAAAAATATCATCACGCAAGCACTTGGCGTTTCCAGCACGATTGAACCAGAATTTAAGCAAATAGAACTACATGATGATGACGTGATTTTGCTATGTACAGATGGGTTAACCAATTCGCTAAGTGATCCCCAAATTCAACAAATTTTGGCCACTAAAGAGCTGTCTTTAAAGGAGCGATGCCGTAAATTAATCAATGAGGCTAACCGTTTAGGTGGCGGCGATAATATTACTGTCTGTCTTATTGTTAATGAGGGCGGTGAGAAGCAGTGATTGATAAAGGGTATTTGTTAGGCGATCGTTATCGAATTATTGACACGCTGGGCGAAGGCGGGATGGCTAATGTTTACTTAGCTGAAGATATTATTTTGCAACGAAAAGTTGCAGTTAAAATCTTGCGAATGGACTTGCAGCGTGAGCCACAAACTCTTGCTCGATTTCAACGTGAGGCATTAGCTACTAGTGAATTAAGTCACCCCAATATTGTCATGGTACTTGATGTGGGAACCGATCATGGCCTGCCCTATATGGTAATGGAATACGTTTCGGGACCAGATTTAAAAGAATACATCCGCCAAAATTCGCCGCTGGACTTACACGATGTAATTCGGATTATGGACCAAATATTAAGTGCCATGACCCTAGCTCACAAACATAATGTTATTCACCGTGATTTAAAGCCGCAGAATATTCTCATGGATAAACGGGGCAATATTAAGATTGCCGACTTTGGCATCGCTGTCGCCTTGAATCAGAATTCTATTACCCAGACTAATTCCGCAATCGGTTCGGTTCATTATATGTCCCCAGAGCAAACACGGGGAGGACTAGTAACCAAGCAGTCTGACTTGTATTCGCTGGGTATTATCCTTTATGAATTGATTACTGGTACAGTGCCCTTTAACGGTGATACAGCTGTTGCTATTGCCTTAAAGCATGCCCAAGAGCCGATTCCATCAATTAAAGCTAAAGATCCTAAGGTCCCGCAAGCATTAGAAAATGTGGTCTTGAAGGCAACTGCTAAGGATCCGCGAGATCGTTACAGTACTGCCAAAGAGATGAAGGCTGACCTAGATACTAGCCTTGATTCTAGCCGTGCAGATGAGGCAATTTTTGTTCCCAATCATGGTCTTAATAATGATGAAACCATTGTGTTGCCTAATTTTAAGCCAAGTCGAAAGTTACAGGCTACACAGCAAGACTTAGATAAAACCTCGGAAAAGCCGCCAACTAAAAAAGCCAGCCTATTAGCTAATTTACGCCAAAATAAGTGGTGGTGGTTATTTATTGCCATTGCTGCGGTAGTAGTAGTTGGGCTGTTGCTTTTGGTTCTTAATAGTCATGAAGATGTTCGTGTTCCAGATGTAACTAATTTAACTGAAAAAAGTGCCCGTGCCCAACTTGAAAAGGTCGGCTTAAAAGTCGGTCATATTAAACATAAGAGTTCAGACAGTATTAATCGGGGACGAATAATTGAAACGTCCCCGCCTGCCGGCTCGCAAAGCAAGAAGGGGCATGTAGTTGATCTATATGTTTCTGATGGTGCGGGGATGGTGCGCGTACCTGATGTTACTGGTGATGACTATAATACCGCGACTGCTAAGTTGCAGAAGTTAGGTTTTGATGTCATTAAAGATAGTCAATATTCGCCTAATGTGCCGCCTGATCATGTAATTAGCCAAAGCATTGCTGCTGATGTTGAAGTTAAGCCAAGTCAAACCACAGTGACCTTGGTCGTATCTAAAGGCCGCGATGACGGCGTTAAACGTGATTCGATTAAGTTAGGGAATTTAAAGAATTACACGCTAAAAGAAGCGCAAGAATATGCTCATAAGTATGGTTTGACTCTGCAAGTGACCTCAACATATTCTGATAAAGTCAAAAAGGGTAAAATTATTTCAATGAGTCCAGCTGCGGGCACGCAAGTATTGCGTAACAGTACAGTTACAGTGAGCCTGTCAGAGGGACCAAAGGAAGAAAAAGATTCCTCGACAATTAAGACTTTTACCGTTAACTATGATTCTGAAAATAGTGCTGGCAGTCACGGCAATCACGTTCAAATCTATGTTTCTGATGATAATCATTCTCTGAGTGATATTTACCGTGACTTGTATATTAAGCACAATACTAACTTTTCAATTCCATTTTCGCTAAAAAATGGTACTGGTAGTTTGCGGGTTGTGCGTGATGGGCAAACTGTATTAAATGAAAAGGTGAAATAAATGACTAAGCAAGTCGAAGGAATTGTTGTGGGTCTGATTGCTGGCTTTTATGATGTGCAGACAGAATCTGGAATTGTACGTACAAGAGCACGTGGTGTTTTTCGTAAAAATAAGGAAAAACCAACGGTTGGCGATCATGTCCAAATCCAGATTGACGATCAAGGAACCAGTTATTTGGTTGCAATTATGCCGCGGCAAAACCTGATTGGGCGTCCAGCTTTGGCAAATGTAAATCATGTTCTGCTAGTTATGTCTGCCGTTGAGCCGGATTTTTCTTTGCAGCTGCTTGATCGGTATTTGACGTTTTTTTCATGGCAAAAGGTCGCGGTTAGTATTTACTTGTCAAAAAGTGATATTGTCGATACTGATAAGCTGCAAGAAATTAAGCATGAGCTCAATTATTATGCCGCAATCGGTTACCCGGTTTATGATGATTGGTCTAAGTTAGCGACTGAATTGCCCAAGGCAATCACTCAAGACCAGATTTGGACACTAGCAGGACAGTCTGGGGCTGGTAAGTCAACCTTGATTAATCATTTAAAAAAGGATTTAAAGCAAGAAACTGCCGCAATTTCAACCAGTTTGAATCGTGGCAAACACACGACCAGAACGGTTCAATTATTTAGCCTAGGTCAAGGCTTTTTAGCTGATACACCGGGATTTTCGGCGATTGACTTCACACCGATAAAGCTGAATGAATTATGTAATTATTTTAGTGAATTTAAAAAGGCCAGTGTTAATTGTAAGTTTCGTGGTTGTCAACACCTTAAAGAACCCGGTTGTGCGGTTAAAGAGCTTGTGCAAGAAGGCAAGATTCGTCAGAGCCGTTATGATGATTATTTGATGATGCGTAATGAGATTGCCAATGGTCGCATGCCTGAATATTTGAAATAAGGAGAAAGAATGTTAATTGCCCCCTCGATTTTAAACGCCGACAATTTAAACCTAAAAAGTGAGATAGCAGCAGCTGTTGCTGCAGGAATTAGTCGCTTTCATATTGATATTATGGATGGTCATTTTGTGCCGAATTTGTCTTTTGGACCACAGTTAGTTAGCGACTTTAAGCGTGAATTCCCTGATATTACTGCGGAAATCCACTTAATGAGTGACAAGCCGGAAGTGTTTGTTCCGGCTTTTGTTGAAGCTGGAGCTGATGTGGTTGAACTTCATTATGAAGCTATGCCTGAAGCGGAATTAACTAAGTGGCTGACTTATTTAAATGACCGCCATGTTAAGGCTGGACTAGTCCTTAATCCTGATACACCGGCAGCTGTTTTGTCTAAGTTTGCGCCTAAGCTTGATCAAGTATTGTTAATGACGGTTTATCCTGGGTTTGGTGGTCAGAAATTTATACCAGAAATGTCTACTAAAATTAAGCAGGTCAATGAATTATTGCAAGAAAAGTTGCCAATTGAAGTCGATGGTGGTATTAATGTTGAAACAGCCCAAGTTGCTCAAGCTGCTGGGGCAAGTATTTTTGTTGCTGGCTCGTATTTGTTTGGTAAAGGGCAGGTTGCTAAGCAAGTTGCAGAATTAATGGCGGTTTTAGGATGAGAGCAGTTGCGTTACTGGGCGGTCCAGAAGCAGAATGGCCGCAGGAGATTAAGCAGATTTTGACAGCAGCACAAGAACAAGGGGATTTGTTAATTGGTGTTGATCGTGGCAGTATCCTGCTTGAACAGTTGGGTTTTACGTCTGACTTAGCAGTTGGTGATTTTGATTCCTTAAAAAGACAAGAATTAACTAAGATTGCCTGTGATGTGCCAGATGTGCGTTATTCGGTCCCTGAAAAAGATTTTACCGATACAGAACTAATGATTAGGGCTGTTTTTAACGATTATCAAGTTGAGAAGTTAACCCTGTTAGGAGCTACTGGCGGGCGAATCGATCATTTTCTCGTAAATTTGTTAATGCTGCTGAATCCAGCAGTTAATCGGTTTGCAGAACAAGTTCAAATTTTAGACCGGCAAAATTTGATTAACTTTTATAATCCTGGTAAACATGTAGTAGCACGGCAAGAGGGTTATACCTATTTTGGTGTTGCAACATTAACAGCAGTAGAGCAGCTTAAGATTGCTAATGCAAAATACAATTTAGCTGATTATCAGAATTCGTATCCTGTGTCGTTTGGTTCCAATGAATTTTTACCGCAGGCAGATTCATTTAATTTATCTTTTGCTAAGGGGACAGTTGCTGTTATTCAAGCTAAAGATATTGACCGTTATCAAAATATTTAACTAAAAAAGCCAATTCCTAGTAATACTAAGAATTGGCTTTTAATTTAGGATAATAAAAAAACTGCTAGAAATTAATCTAACAGTTTCTTAAGCGTATTAGACACGAGTCACTTTACCAGACTTCAAAGTCTTGGTTGAAACCCATACACGCTTTGGTTTACCATCAACAAGAATACGAACTTTTTGAAGGTTTGGCTTCCAAGCACGACGAGCTGAATTCAATGAGTGAGAACGTGTGTTACCAAAAGTGGTCTTTTTACCTGTAATATAATCTTTTGCCATTTGCTAAACCTCCTTTATTTGTGTTTTCATACTTATTTAAGATAGCATAACTTTTAACGTAATGCAACTGCAAAAGTATTTTTTATGAATGGATTTTGCGTTTATCTTGGTTTACTATGATAAAATAGATTCATATAAAAGAAACAATGAGACGGAGGATAAACATGGCTGTTAAAATCAAAACAAAAAATGGATTGATTGATATTTCAAACGGAGTAATCGCAACTGTCGTTGGTAGCGCAGCTACGTCTAATTATGGTGTTGTTGGCATGGCGTCCAAAAATACGATTCGTGATGGTGTTGACGTTATTTTGAACCGTGCGAATTATAAGCGTGGCGTTGTTGTTAAGTCAGAAGATAATGAAATTACGGTTGATGTTTATATTATTGTCGGTTACGGCTTGAAGATTTCTGAAGTTAGTCGTAATGTACAAGACAGCGTTAAATTCAGTTTGAAGAATCAACTTGGAATTGACACAAGAGCTGTTAACGTGATCGTTCAAAGTGTTAAAGTACTTGACGAGTAACTCAGTCGGAGGTTTAGAATATTGGTTTTAAAGGAAATAGATAGTAACAAATTTAGAGATATGGTACGGGTAGCTACTCACCGGATGGGTCGTAATGCTGAGTTTGTCAACTCACTTAATGTGTTCCCAGTTCCAGATGGTGACACTGGTACTAACATGAATTTAACTATTGAAAGTGGTGCAAAGGCCGTTGCTGAGAATCCCAGTACGAGTGTGGGCGATCTAACTGAAAGTTTAGCCAAAGGAATGCTCATGGGAGCACGAGGCAATAGTGGCGTTATTTCTTCACAGCTCTTTAGAGGGCTCTATAAGGCTACTCAAGGCATGAAGACTTTAAACGCTCAAGAATTGGCTAATGCGTTTTCTAATGGTGTCGCAACAGCTTATAAGGCTGTGATGAAGCCCGTTGAAGGAACAATCTTAACGGTTGCGCGTGTAGCCGCTCAAGAAGGGGCAAACAAGGCCAATGAGACGGATGACGTTGAAGAAGTCATGGAAGCAATTGTTGATGGTGCAAAGAAGTCTCTGAAGACCACACCTGATCTATTGCCTGTCTTAAAACAAGTTGGTGTCGTTGATTCTGGTGGTCAAGGTCTGCTCTTTATCTATGAAGGCTTTTTGGAAGGTATCTTAGGCGAGAACTTTGCTGATCGTTACCAACCAGATGAAGGCGAAATGGATGAAATGATTAATGCCATGCACCACCAATCAGTGCAAACACAATTATCAACACAAGATATTGAAAATGGTTATTGTACTGAGATCATGGTCGATTTGACCGCTGATATTCCTAATAAAAAACCATTTAATCTTGAAGAATTTAGAAATCACCTGTCTGAAATTGGTGATTCACTGCTAGCTGTTTCTGATGATGAAGTTGCTAAGGTGCACGTTCATACTGAACACCCCGGTGAAGTTTTTGCATACGGCAGTCAGTTTGGTCAATTGGGTAAGATCAAGATTGACAACATGCGGATTCAGCACGAAACAATTGTCAATGATAGTAATGAACAACAGGAGAGTGTTGATTTTGCGGTAATTGCTGTTGCTTCTGGTAACGGGGTGCGCAAGTTATTCGAAAGCGAAGGCGTTAACCGAATTATCTCTGGTGGTCAGACGATGAACCCATCGACGCAAGATATTATTGATGCCATTAAAAAGTCTGGTGCGCAAAAGGCAATCGTTCTGCCAAACAACGGCAATATTGTGATGGCTGCCAAGCAGGCCGCTGAAGTCAGTGATATTCCTGTTGGCATTGTGCCAACTAAGACGATTTCACAAGGGTTAACAGCAATGCTCTCCTTTGATCCGGACTTATCAGTTGAAGAAAATGTCGACAGTATGACTGAAGACCTTGAAGCTGTGGTTTCTGGTGAAGTTACACAAGCTAACCGTGATACCACAATTAACGATGTTGAAGTTCATGCTAATGACTATCTTGGAATTATTGACGGCGATATTGAAGTTGACCATCCTGACCTAGTTACTGCGACAGTTAACATGATTGAAAAGATGCTGGATGAAGATTCTGAAATTATTACAATCATGTTTGGTCGGGATTCTAACAAGAAGCAGGCTGATGAAGTTGTAGCTAATTTAGAGGCAAAACACGATGACTTGGAATTTGAAGTTCATGATGGCGGTCAGCCAGTTTATAATTTCTTGATTTCTGTTGAATAAAAGATGAACACAAAAGCATTGTTTGCTCCGGTAACAGATTTAAAAGGAGTAGGTACTAAGACAGCTGCTGCCTTAGGCAGCTTGGGTATTTATAGTATCTATGACCTGCTATTCTATTTTCCGTTTCGTTATGATGAACTTCAAACAATGCCTCTTGACCAGATCATGGATGGCCAGAAGGTAATGTTAAAAGGCATTGTAGCTACAGAAGCTTTTGTTAGCCGTTTTGGTTATAAAAAGAGCCGGCTTAGTTTTAAAATGCGGATTGACCATGATATTGTCATGGTCAATTTTTTTAATCAGCCATGGTTAAAGGATAAAATTGAAGTTGGTAAGGAAGTTGCCGTTTACGGTAAGTATACCGTGGCACGGCAAAGTCTATCAGGCTTCAAGTTTGTCGCGGCTAAGGAAAATGACAGCGGCATGGCGCCGATTTATCCAGTTAATCGGAATTTGCGCCAGAAAAAATTAGTTGAACTAATTAATCTAGCATTAACTGATTATTTGCCACTGGTTGAGGATGTGGTACCTGATGAGGTCAGGCAAAAATATCGCCTGTTAACTGATCAGGTAATTATTGCCAAAATGCACCACCCAAAAAATGGACGCGAAGCTGAATTAGCCAAAAGAAGTGCAATTTTTCGAGAATTTTTCATTTTTCAAATTGAGTTAGCCCAGCTTGCTCAGGGCAATGCAAAACATCACGGTATTGCCAAAAAATATGACCTGAAAGAAGTTGCCAAACTGACAAAATTGTTGCCTTTTGAGCTATCGGCGGATCAAAAGCAGGTAGTTAACGAAATATTTGCGGATTTACATTCAACTAGGCAGATGCAAAGGCTACTGCAAGGGGATGTTGGTTCTGGTAAAACCGTAGTTGCCGTTTATGCGATTTTTGCGGCGGTCACAGCCGGCTTTCAAGTAGCTTTGATGGTGCCGACCGAAATTTTGGCAACGCAGCACTTTAAGAAAATTGATGAATTACTTAGACCATTGGGAGTTCGTGTCGCCTTATTGACAGGCACGACCAAGACGCTGGAGCGGCGAGAAATTTATCGCGAGTTAACTGATGGTACGATTAATGTGGTGATTGGGACCCATGCTTTAATTCAATCTAAGGTGATTTTTAAAAAATTAGGCTTAGTAATTATTGATGAGCAGCATCGCTTTGGTGTCGGTCAGCGGCAAGCGCTAATTAATAAGGGAGCAAGTCCGGATGTCTTAGCAATGACGGCAACGCCAATTCCGCGGACACTCGCCTTAACGGTTTATGGCGAAACAACAGTCTCGGAAATTCGTCACCTGCCGGCTGGTCGTAAACAGATTATTTCAACTTGGAAGACCAGCAGTCAAATGGATGAAGTTTACCAGTTAATGCATCAGCAGCTTGAGCAAGGCTTTCAGATTTATGCGGTAACACCGCTGATTACTGAGTCTGAGGCCGTCGACTTAAAAAATGCTGAGCAATTATATACCAAGCTTAGCCATGATTTTCCTAAGCAAAAAGTTGTATTGCTTCATGGTCAAATGCCAGGGGCTAAAAAAGATGAGATTATGACGGAATTTGCAGCTGGCGAGATTAATATTTTGGTTGCAACAAGTGTAATTGAAGTTGGTGTTGACGTTGCTAATGCAAATATGATGATAATTTACAATGCTGATCGCTTTGGCATTAGTCAATTGCACCAGTTGCGTGGTCGGATTGGTCGAGGTAAGACGCAGAGTTATTGCGTTTTTATGGCTGATCCAAAAACTGACGCTGGCAAAGCACGAATGCAAATTATTTCTTCAACGACCGATGGCTTTAAATTGGCTGAAGCAGATCTGAAAATGCGGGGTGAAGGTGACCTGTTTGGCAAGGCTCAATCAGGATTACCCGAATTTCAGGTTGGCAATGTCGTTAATAATTATGAGACACTGGTAGTTGCTCAAAATGTGGCAAAATCCCTAATTGAGCAGGATCCGGAATTGGCAGCTGCAGATCACCAGACTTTAAAAGAAGTGCTGGAATATAAGCAGCTGCAGCAAGAACGAACATAGAAAAGATTGTGGTAGATAAATGAGAACAATTGCAATAGATGCGATGGGCGGCGAAAATGCCCCTAAGGCAATCGTGAAGGCTGTTTTACAAGCGAAGGCAGAATTAACCCAAACAAGATTTATTTTGTTTGGTAATGCCAAGCAGATTAATAAATTAGTTGGTTCTGATAAGGAGCGAGTTGAAGTAGTTGCGACAACTGAAGTTATCAACGATGAAGACGAACCAGTAAAGGCAATTCGCAGTAAAAAAGATTCTTCTTTGGTAGTAGCTGCTCGCTATGTTAAAGAGGGCAAGGCTGATGCATTACTATCTTTAGGTAATACTGGGGCATTGTTATCCTGCGGGATTTTTATTATTGGTCGGATTAAAGGAATCGCGCGACCAGGTTTAATGCCAACTTTACCAGTTAAAAATTCTGATGATGGTTTTAACATGATTGATGTTGGTGCTAACGCTAAGAGTAAGCCCGAATACATTTTGGCTTGGGCACGCATGGCCGTTTATTATGCAGAGAAGGTTCGCGGGATTACTAATCCGCGGGTTGCTTTACTAAATAATGGTGCTGAAAGCGACAAGGGCGATGATGTCCACCAAGCCGCATACCAGCTCTTGCTTGACAGCGACCTGAACTTTGTTGGTAATATTGAAGGCAATGAGTTACTTGAAGGTAATGCTGATGTTGTGGCTACCGATGGTTTTACTGGAAATGCTGTTTTGAAGAATATTGAAGGTACTTCCAGCGTCTTAATTCATTTACTTAAAGACAGCTTGTTAAATAATGGTCTTAAAGCAAAAGTCGGTGCTTTATTAATTAAAAATGCGCTGAAGGGCTTAATTTCAAAATTTGATACAGCTAAATATGGTGGTGCCGTTTTGCTTGGGGTAAATGCGCCAGTAGTTAAAACCCACGGTCGTTCAGATCAACGAGCAATCTATTTCACTCTTAAACAGATTGATAAAATTTTGTCTGAAAAAATTATTGATGAATTTAAAGCAGAATTTTCCGCTGCTGAATAATTAATTAAGGTATAATTAAGAATAATAAGGAGATAAAAGAATGACAGAAGAGCAAATTTTTTCAAAAATTAAAGATATGTTGGCTGAAAATTTTGAAGTAGATGCAGATAAGATTACTAAAGATACTAACTTTACTAGTGACCTAGATGCTGATTCTATTGATTTAGTAGAATTTATTTTGCAACTAGAAGATGAATTTGGCGCCGAAATTTCTGATGAAGATGCTGAAAAAATTAAAACAGTTGGTGATGCCGTTAGTTACGTGGCAGCTCACCAAAATTAATTTCTAAAAAGTGATTTTGATATTTGCATGAAGCCTGTTTGATGTATATAATTAGAAATTAAATAAATTTGTTAAATATCTTTAATAAATTTTACAAAAATTGAGAGGGGAAATGACCTTTGGAAAAACAAAGTGATCTCTTGCTAGATATCCAGCATTTGCATACGGCGTACCGTCTGCATGGGAAATTTTATGATGCTGCTGATGATATAAATATTACTCTAAAGCGTGACGAAATTTTATCAGTCGTAGGTGAGTCTGGTTGTGGTAAGAGTACAATTGCCGCAAGTATTATTGGTTTGTATGACCATAAAAATACGAAAGTAACTGGGGATATTCTTTATAATGAATTGAACTTAGTTGGACTAAATGAGGCGCTGTTTAATAAAATTCGTGGTAACAAGATTGGAATGATTTTCCAAGATCCATTGGCAAGTCTTAATCCATTAATGCGGGTTGGCGACCAGGTAGCCGAAACTCTGTATTACCATACCGATATGAATGAAAAGGAACGTCATGCGCGCGTTATTGAGTTATTTAATCAGGTAGGTATGCCTAAGCCTGAAGAAATGTATTCAATGTATCCACATGAATTATCTGGTGGTCTGCGTCAACGGGTCGTAATTGCAATGGCTGTTGCATGTAAGCCTGAAATTATTATTGCTGATGAGCCAACAACTGCTTTGGACGTAACGATTCAGGCTCAAATTTTGGACCTGTTGGAAGATATTCAAAAGCAATCACATTCCGGCATTATTTTAATTACGCACGACTTAGGCGTTGTTGCTGAAACAGCTGACGAAGTTGCTGTTATGTATGGCGGACAGGTTGTTGAAAAAGCTGATGTCAAGACGATTTTTAATCATCCATTGCATCCATATACGCGTTCGTTATTGAATTCAATGCCACAATCAGATGATGAAAGTGAAGATTTGCATGTTATTCAAGGAACAGTTCCATCATTGCAAAATATGCGGCGGACAGGTGATCGGTTTGCGCCAAGAATTCCGTGGATTCCTGAAAGCGATCATGAAGCAAATCCAGTGATGCATGAAGTTGAGCCGGGACACTGGGTTAGATGTACATGCTGGAAGACCTTCCACTTCCAAGATCAAGATGCTGCAGTAAGTGGGGAGTAATTTATGGCTAAAGAAATTATTCAAATAAAAAACCTAAAGGTTCATTATCCTATTCGGAGTGGTTTTTGGAATAGAATTACTGATTATGTGCGTGCCGTTGATGACATTAGTATCACGATTAATGAAGGTGAAACTTACGGTCTAATTGGTGAATCTGGTTCTGGTAAATCAACTACCGGTAAGGCAATTGTCGGAGTTGAACCTGTTACTAGTGGTCAAATTATTTATAAAGGCGTTGATGTTACTAAAGCTAAAAACAGACGCCGGTTGAACTACAATAAAGATGTTCAAATGATTTTCCAAGATTCAATGTCTAGTTTGAATCCCCGTAAACGAATTGAAGATATTATTGCAGAACCAATTCGTAACTTTGAGAATTTAACGACAGATCAAGAACGTGATCGGGTGCAGGAATTATTGGATATTGTTGGAATGCCAAGTGACGCAATTTACAAGTATCCGCATGAATTTTCCGGTGGTCAAAGACAGAGAATCGGAGTTGCCCGTGCCGTAGCGACAAATCCAAGGTTGATTGTAGCGGATGAACCTACCAGTGCTTTGGATTTGTCGGTTCAAGCTCAGGTTTTGAACTTTATGAAGCATATTCAGCAACAATATAATATTGCTTACCTGTTTATTTCTCATGACTTGGGTGTTGTTAAGCACATGTCTGAAAACTTGGCTATCATGCACCGGGGGCGTTTAGTTGAAATCGGTACGCGTGAAGATATTTATAATAATCCAATTCATATTTATACTAAACGGCTGCTTTCCGCAATTCCTAAGGTTGATGTTGAACATCGTGAGGAACACAAGCAAGAACGTAATCGAGTTGAACAGGAATTTCAAAACGATCAAAGTGCTTGGTATGATAAAGATGGTCGTGTTTATCCGTTACAACACGTTTCTGGCAAGCACTTTGTTGCCTTGCCGCCAGAGCAAGTAAATCAAGAAAAGGAGAGTGACTAAAAATGTGGAAAACAATTCTGAGACGTTTTTTGGTTATGATTCCGCAAATTATTATCTTGAGCTTTTTAGTCTTTGTTTTGGCTAAAATGATGCCTGGTGACCCATTCAGTGGTCAAATTAACCCAAACACTGACCCTAAGCAGCTAGCTGCTTTAAAACAGGCAGCAGGCTTGAATGATCCAATTCCAGTGCAATATGGTCGTTGGGTTGGTAACTTATTCCGAGGCGACTTAGGAACAAGTTACATTCAACACGTGCCGGTTGTTTCATTAATTGCTGACCGTGCAGTTAATACCTTCTGGCTGTCATTACTGTCAACTATTATTACTTATGCAATTTCAATTCCAATGGGAATTACTGCTGGTCGTCACCAAGATGAATGGCAAGATCAAGCTGTTGAAATCTTTAACTATGTTACTTATGCAGTACCGCCATTTGTTTTTTACATTTTAGCTATTTGGCTGTTTGGTTTCACCTTAGGTTGGTTCCCAATTTCAGGGTCAGTTGCTGCTAATGCCTCAGGCTTCTGGGGAACAATTGGTAGTCAGTTCTATCACATGCTGCTGCCGGCAATTTTGACAGCGGTTGTAACAACTACCAGTATTGTGCAGTACCTGCGGACAGGAATTGTCGATAATAAGGTTGAAGATTATGTTCGGACAGCACACAGTAAGGGTGTTCCCGAAAATGTCGTCTTTAACAAGCATATTTTGCGTAACTCATTATTGCCAATTGCTTCTAACTTTGGGACAGTAATTACTGGACTGCTCAGTGGTTCAATGATTGTTGAATCTGTCTTTAGTTATCCCGGAATGGGTAAACTCTTCCTTGATTCAATTTCTCAACGTGATTATACGACATTAACCGCCTTGATTTTGATTTTTGGTATTTTAACTTTATTAGGCAACTTGCTCTCAGATATTATTATGAGTATTGTTGACCCAAGAATTCGGGTTAAGTAGGGAGGAGCGAGTACAATGGCTAAAAATAAAGAAAAAACACAAGAAGACCAGAAGGTATCACGCCCAGCTCCTGCATCTGGATTTAAGATTGCAATGCATGAAATTAGACATGATAAAGTTGCCTTTACTGCTGCGATTATTATCATTTTAATTTTGCTGTTCACCTTTGGTGGATCGATGTTTTTACACAAGTCACAAGTTACAGAGATTAACATTGTTGACGCCTACTATGGTTGGGGTCAAAATGGGCACATTTTTGGTACTGATGACGGTGGTCGTGACATTTTGAAGCTGCTGATGATGGGTGGCCGTAACTCAATTATGATTGGGGTTGCTGTTACCGCAGTTGTTGAAATTGTTGGTTTGTTAGTTGGACTAGTATCCGGTTATTACGGTGGTTATATTGATTCAATCATCATGAGAATTGTTGACTTCATCCAAGTTTTGCCTAAATGGCCAATCATGATTGTTCTTGTAACAGTTATTCCTAACTACAATGCAGTTAGCTTGGTTTGGATTATCTCAATGTTTGCGTGGCCAGCGACAGCACGTTACTTCCGTGCCTTTATCCTGTCGCAGCGTGAGCGTGATTATGTTTTGGCTTCGAAGACTTCAGGTTCTTCTGATTTGAAGATTATGTTTAGAGAAGTGTTGCCAAACATTACCTCAATGATTATTATTGATGTGGTTTTGACAATTGCCGGAAACATCGGTGTTGAAACAACTTTATCCTTCATTGGTTATGGATTGCCAACAACGACACCTTCACTTGGTACGTTGATTGGATTTGCTAACGACCCAGTTAACGTTGTTAACCGTCCATGGTTATGGCTGCCAGCGACAATATTGTTATTAATGATTTCATTGAGTATTAACTATGTTGGTCGTGCTTTGCAGCGTGCTGGGGATGCTCGTCAACGAGAAAATTAGTCTAATCAAAAGCTTTACTTTAACAGTAAAGCTTTTTTTATGGTCTAAAATCCTAAGTTAGATATGAAATAAACATAAGATCAAAATTAAAGCACGATAAAATAATTTGGAATGCTATCTAGATATGCTAAAATCTATGTATTAACTTATTCCAATTACATGTAGATAGAGAATAGAATGGTTAGGAGTAATTATTTTATGAAAAAGTCCAAAATACTTAGTTCAATTGGAGTTGTTACAGCAGCTGCATTAACCTTAGTAGCTTGCGGTAAAAGTGATAATGGCAGCAGCAATCAAGGTGCAAATACAGCCAGCAAGTTTTCTGAATCAGTGCCTAAAAAAGCTGCTAAACAAGGTGGTACTCTGAAGGTTGCTGTTAGAAGCGATACTCCTTTTACCGGAATTTTTTCAGATGAATTATATACTGTTCAAACTGATGCACAGGTTGCTGAACCTGGCGAAGAAGCCTTGTTTGATACAGATGATAATTTCAAGATCAATGATAAAGGTCCTGCAACCTTGAAGCTGAATGTTCAGGATAAAACTGCGACAATCACGGTTAAAAAGGGTGTCAAGTGGTCTGATGGCAAACAGGTAACTGCTAAGGATTTGGAATATTCCTATGAAATTCTAGCTAACAAGAAGACTGCATCACAACGTTATAGCAGCCAATTAGAGAATATTGAGGGCATGAAGGAATACCATAATGGTCAAGCCAAGACTATTTCTGGTATTGAAATGCCAGATGGTGAAAATGGTCGCCAAATTGTGCTTCATTTTAAGCAAATGAAGCCGGGAATGTACAATAGTGGTAATGGCTACTTTTGGGAAACAGCAGCACCATACCATTATCTTAAGGATGTACCGTTTGATAAGCTGCAATCTTCAGATAAGATTAGAAAGCATCCAATGTACTTTGGACCATTTAAATTGGCTAAATTGGTTCGCGGCGAATCAGCAACTTGGGTACCTAACAAATACTATTGGCGCGGCACACCAAAGCTGGATAAAATTGTAATTTCAGTTCTTTCTTCTAACTCGACCTCGCAATCAATTAAGGACCACAAGTTTGATGTCGTTAATGCAATCAATACTCAATGGGATCAGGTTAAAGATACCAAGGACGTAAATTTTGTTGCCCAAATTCCAATTCAATACAATTATCTTGGTTTTAAGGTTGGTAAGTGGGACGCCAAAAAAGACAAGAACGTGATGGATCCGAAGTCCAAGATGAATAACAAGGCATTGCGGCAAGCGATTGGTTACGCGATGAACGTTGATGCTGTTGATAAGCGTTATACTGAAGGCTTAAGTTTCCGTGTACCAACCCTAATTCCTGAACAGTTTGGCGATTACTTTGATAAAAACGCTAAAAGCTATTCTTATAACTTAAAGAAGGCTAATGAAATTTTAGATAAGGCTGGATATAAGAAGAAGGGCAAGTGGCGTGCCCAACCTAATGGCAAGCCGCTAGTTATTAATTACATGACCAGACAAGGTGATTCTACTAAAGAGCCAATTCAGCAGAATTACATTCAACAATGGCACAAGATTGGTTTGAATGTTAAATTACTTGGCGGTCGCCCAACTGAATTCAATTCCTTTGAAGATAAGCTGCAACATGATGATCCAAGTGTCGATATGTTTGAAGCTGGTTGGGGCTTAGCTAGTGAGCCATCACCTAATAATCTGTATGGTGAAACTTCACCGATGAACTATTCACGGTTTGTGACACCGGAAAATACTAAGTTATTGTCTGAAATTGATTCAACCAAGTCATTTAATCATAAGTATCGCGTTCAAAAATTCCATGAATGGCAAGAGTACATGAATGACCAAGCATATACTATCCCTACTGATAATTCGTACACGATTTATGCAATCAATGATAAAATTACCGGTTATTCACTAAGACCTTCGCAAAATAGCAACGGCCACCAATTATGGGGTCAAGTTGGCTTTATTAAATAATTAAATATCATTTTCAAGAATCCTAAGAGTAAAATCTTAGGATTTTTCGTTAGGCTTTGTTAAATAATTAAAAATATATTTAATTATATATTCATAAAGCTGTTGATTTTTTAATAAATCATGCTAAGATTTAATTATTAGCTTGTTTCGAAAGATAGATATTACAATTAGAAGGTGTGTGTTTATGAAAAAGACAAAATTATTGAGTTCAATTGGAGTTGTTACGGCAGCTGCTTTAACATTAGTAGCTTGTGGTAAGAGCAACAATGACAGTAATGAAAATGCCAAGACTGCAAGTAAGTTCCCAGCAGCAACTCCTGTTAAGACTGCTAAGCAGGGCGGAACTTTAAAGATTGCTGAAAGTACAGATACCCCATTTACTGGTGTCTTTAGTCCAGAACTATCAATGAGTCAAATTGATACTGATATTATGAGTCCAGGTGCTGAATCGCTGTTTGATACTGACGATCACTATAAGATTAATGATAAAGGTGCAGCAACATTAAAGTTAGATCGTAAAGCCAACACCGTAACAATTACAGTTAAGAAGGGTGTTAAGTGGTCTGATGGTAAGCAGGTAACTGCTAAGGATATTGAATATGCTTATGAAATTATTGCCAACAAGGATACTCAATCACAAAGATATTCTAGTCAATTTAATATTATTAAAGGTATGAAAGAATATCATGAGGGCAAGGCTAAGACTATTTCAGGAATTGAAATGCCAGATGGTGAAACTGGTCGTGTAGCTGTATTACACTGTACAGAATTGAAGCCAGGTATGACTAATAGTGGTAACGGTTATTTTTGGGAAAATGCCGTTCCATATCATTACTTAAAGGATGTTCCGTTTAAGAAACTACAATCTTCTGATCAAATTCGCAAACACCCATTATTCTTTGGACCATTTAAACTGGGTAAGTTAGTTAGAGGTCAATCAGTTAGTTGGGTACCTAACAAGTACTATTGGCGCGGTAAGCCAAAACTAGACAAGATTATTTATCAAGTTGTTGCACCAACTTCAGTTACGCAATCAATCAAGAGCCACAAGTTTGATATTGCAGAAGTTGTCAACGATCAATGGAATGATGTCAAGAATACTAAGAATGTTAACTTTGTTGCTAAAATTCCTCTAGCATATTACTATTTAGCATTTAAGGTTGGTAAATGGGATGCCAAGAAGGCTAAAAATGTTATGAACCCTAATGCTAAGATGAATAATAAATCTTTGCGTCAAGCGATGGCATATGCAATGAATACTGATTCAGTTTATAAGCATTATACCCACGGTTTGAGTTTCCAAGTGCCAACTTTAATTCCAGCACAATTTGGTGATTACTTCGATAAGGATGTTAAGGGATATACTTATAACATCAAGAAGGCCAACGAGATTTTGGATAAGGCTGGATATAAGAAGAAGGGCAAGTGGCGTGTACAACCTAATGGTAAACCACTAACTATTCATTTCTTGGCAATGTCGGGTAAGGCTACTCAAGAACCAATTATGCAAAATTATATTCAACAATGGAATAAGATTGGTTTGAACGTTAAATTAGTTGGCGGTCGTTTAACTGAATTTAATTCCTTCTATGATAAAGTTCAACATGACGATCCAGGTGTAGATATGTTTATGGCTGGCTGGACAATGTCTTCTGAACCTTCACAACAGCAGTTGTACAGTGAAGGTACAATGTCCAACTACTCAAGATTTGTTACGCCAGAAAACAACAAATTATTGGAAGAAATGGACTCACAAAAGGCCTTTAACCACAAGTATCGGGTACAGAAGTTCCATGAATGGCAAAAATATATGAATGATGAAGCATATGTTGTGCCAACATATAACTATTACTCAGTTAACGCAATTAATGATAAAATAACTGGTTACTCATTGAAGCCATCACAAGATAATAATGGTTATCCATTATGGTATAACGTTGCCTTCACCAAGTAATTATAAATCTCTAAATCCTAAGATTAAGTTCTTAGGATTTTTTGTTTGCAAAAATAATTTTACTTTTTATTAAATTAATATTAATAATTATATTGATTTTTTAATTTTTCATGGTAATATTTAACTATTAACTTGTTTCGAAAAAATCATTAAATGATAATAAGGAAAGGTAGCTTATTATGAAAACAAACAAAATTTTAGGCTCAATTGGAGTAGTTACAGCAGCTGCCTTAACATTGGTAGCTTGTGGTAAGAGTAATAATGACGATAATACTAAGACTGCAAGTAAATTCCCAGAACAGGCACCAGTTAAAACTGCTAAACAAGGTGGCACAATTAAAGTCGCAGAAGAAACAGACACACCTTTTACAGGAATTTTTAATGAAGAATTAGAAATGAGTCAGATTGATAGTGATATTGCCAGTCCTGGTCAAGAATCATTATTCGATACTGATGATCACTATAAGATTAATGATAAGGGTCCAGCCACTTTGAAACTTGATCGTAAAGCTAACACTGCAACGATTACGGTTAAAAAAGGTGTTAAGTGGTCCGATGGTAAGCAAGTAACTGCTAAGGACATTGAATATGCTTATGAGATTATTGCCAACAAGGATACTCAATCACAAAGATATTCTAGCCAATTTAACATCATTAAGGGTATGAAAGAATACCACGAGGGCAAAGCTAAGACTATTTCAGGAATTGAAATGCCCGATGGTGAAAATGGTCGTGTAGCTGTATTGCACTGTACAGAATTGAAGCCAGGTATGACTAACGCAGGTAACGGTTATATTTGGGAAATGGCTGCACCATATCACTACTTAAAGAATATTCCGTTTAAGAAGCTGCAGTCGTCTGACCAAATTAGAAAGAAGCCGTTATATTTTGGACCATACAAGGTGCAAAAGATTGTCCGTGGTCAATCAGTCAGCTGGGTTCCAAACAAGTATTACTGGCGTGGTAAGCCAAAGCTAGACAAGATTATTTATCAAGTTGTTTCGCCTAACTCAGCTTCGCAATCAATCAAGAGTCAAAAGTTTGATGTAACTAGAGTGGTGAACGCCCAGTGGAATCAGGTTAAAAACACAAAGGGTGTCAACTTTGTCGCTACTGTGCCATTATCTTACTACTACCTTGGTTTTAAGGTTGGTAAGTGGGATGGCAAGCAATCAAAGAATGTAATGGAAAAGAATCCTAAGATGACTAAGCCATTGCGGCAAGCCATTGGTTACGCCATGAACGTCAACGCTGTTGATAAACGTTATACTCAAGGCTTGAGCTTCCAAGTACCAACTTTAATTCCAGCCCAATTTGGCGATTATTTTGACAAGGATGTTAAAGGTTATTCATATAACTTAAAGAAAGCCAATGAGATTTTGGATAAGGCTGGATATAAGAAGAAGGGCAAGTGGCGTGTTCAACCTAATGGCAAGCCATTAACCATTAACTACTTAGCTAAAACTAATGCAGATCTTGGTTCTATTAAGGAATCAATTACTCAGAATTATATTCAGCAATGGCATAAGATTGGCTTGAATGTTAAATTAGTTGGCGGTCGTTTAACTGAAATGAACTCATTCTACGATAAGGTTCAACATGATGCAGCAGGAATTGATATGTTTGATGCTGGTTGGACTTTATCTAGTGAACCTTCACAAACTCAATTGTACAGTGAAGGAACAATGTCCAACTATGAACGATTTGTTACCCCAGAAAACAACAAATTATTGGAAGAAATGGACTCACAAAAAGCCTTTAACCATAAGTATCGGGTACAGAAGTTCCATGAATGGCAACAATACATGTTTGATCAAGCTTATGTAATTCCAATGGATAATTCATACCAAATTGATGCTGTTAATAATAAGCTTACTGGTTATTCATTGAAGCCATCATTAATGAATAATGGGCACCAACTATGGGGTCGAGTAGCATTTGTTAAATAATAAATGTTATAGTTAAAAATTATATAAATATAGTAATGAGCACGTCGATATAGTAATCACGTGCTTTTTTGCTTTTTAAGGATAACTATTGTTGTAATTGCTTTCTTTTTCATTTTATCGGGCAAAAACTGGTATAATCAAAGGATAAAGGAGCTGAAAAGATGGTAAGCACGAAATTTGTTAATCAACTAAATGACAAATATAAAATTAAATTTAATAATCCAAAATTATTGGAAGAAGCATTCACTCACTCCTCATATGCCAATGAGCATCCACAGGATGGTGTGCGTGATTATGAAAAGCTGGAATTTTTGGGAGACGCGGTATTGGAATTGGCAATTTCTGACTACTTATATCGCCACTTTACCGAATTAAATGAGGGCGAATTAACGCGAATGCGGTCTAATATTGTTGACACTGAAGGCTTTGCGAAATTTGCTAAAAAGTTTGGCTTTCCTGCAGAAATTAATTTAGGTCATGGTGAAGAAAAAGCTGGCGCCCGTTCGCGTAAGACATTACTTGAAGACGTGTTTGAGGCCTTCAATGGTGCGCTTTTCCTTGATCAAGGCATGAATGCAGTTGAATATTTTCTCCATTTAACTGTTTATCCGTTGATTGATGCTGGTAAGTTTGATGCATCACGTGATTATAAGACCGACTTGCAGGAATTCTTACAGCAAGATGGTCCAGTTAAAATCGAATATCAAGTGATTAAGGAAGAGCAACTTCCGTCGCGTTTTACGGTTCAATTACGTGTTAATGGTCAAGATGTCTCCCAAGGTACAGGTCACAACAAAAAGTCCGCAGAGCAGGACGCGGCAAAGGCTGCCTTGGCTAAGAAGCGCTAGGGGGTAGCTTGTGCCATTAACAGAACTAATAATTGACGGTTTTAAATCTTTTGCGGAAAAGACAAAGATTGAATTTGACAGGGGAATTACCGGTATTGTAGGTCCAAACGGCAGTGGTAAAAGTAATATTACTGAAGCCATTCGTTGGGTAATGGGCGAGTCACGAGCCAAGTCACTGCGCGGCTCAAACATGAAGGACGTTATTTTTGCCGGTAGTGAATTTCGTAAGGGTGCCAATCACGCTGAAGTGACGATGGTGTTTGATAATCAAAACCGCCAGCTCAATTTTGATGACGATCAAGTCACGGTTACAAGGCGAATTTTGCTCTCAGGTGATAATGAGTACCTCATTAACAAGCATTCAGTTAGACAGCGCGATGTTCGCGCACTTTTTTTGGACTCTGGGATTTCACAAGATAGTCTGGCGATTATTTCTCAGGGGCGTGTCGATCAAATCCTAAATTCACGACCTGAGGCACGTCGAGTTCTCTTTGAAGAAGCTGCGGGCGTGCTTCATTTTAAAAAGCAAAAGGAAGCTGCCAGTCAGCAGCTTGAACAAACAACTGACAACTTGGTCAGAATTAATGATTTGGTTAAGGAATTAGAGCAGCGCATTGAGCCGTTACATGAGCAAAGTTCGTTAGCTAAGGAGTACCAATTTCAAAAACAGGGTCTTGACCAAAAATTAAAAACTCTCTTAGCTTTTGAAATTGCTGATTTGGATCAGCAAAAAACACAGGTGCAAAAACAGGTGGATGAGAATCAAATTCTGCTTTCTAAGCTTGATCGTGAAGTTAAGGAATCACAGAGTGCGGTCACAACTAAGCGAAACGAGTATAAGCAGCTTAGTGATCAGCGTGAGCAAGTACAAGCAGATCTTTTGGCTTTAACGAAAAAATTGTCGGATTTAAATGCTAATTTGCAAGTCGCGGAACAGAGTAAACAGTATAGTAAAGCAACTAAGAAGGAATATCAGTCTGAATTAAAGGATTTAAATGAGCAGGTTACCCAAGGTCAAGCTGATGATGAGAAGCTAATTGAGCAAAAGACAGCTTTAATTAGTGAGCAGCAGCTCTTGCAAAGACAGCGGGCCGATTTGACTGCTGAATTAAATGAAAATCCCACTGCCCTTAATCAAAAATTAGATGATTTACGTTCTGATTATATTCAATTATTGCAGGATCAAACTTCTAATAATAATGAAATTGTTTATCTTAATTCTGAATTAAAAAGAACCCGCGATGATAGCAGTTATCAAAATAATGATGTGACCGCTGAATTAACTAAGGCAACGACCGAGTTAAGCAGGCTAAAAACAGAGGGACAAGCACTTAAAGATAAACGGACAAAAAAGCAGGAGCAAGCTGCTGAATTAACAACAAAACAAGCTGACGTTCAAAAGGAGCTAACTAACTTACGCCAAGTTGTCAGTGAGAATACACACCAGCTAAATCAAATTAGTGCAAGGTATGACGCCTTAGAAAATATCCGCAAACGTCATGAAGGTTACTATTATGGTGTTAAGAATGTTCTGAATAATATTGCCGATTATCCCGGAATTATTGGGGCAATTGGTGAGTTGATTTCGTTTCCGGCAGAGCTTGAAGCAGCGATGGCGACGGCACTTGGTGGTGGCGTGCAAGATTTGGTCGCTGCGACTAGGTCAGATGCGCGGGATGCGATTAATCAATTAAAGCGGCGCCATGCTGGGCGAGCTACCTTTTTACCACTTGATGGCTTAAAACAGTACACGATTCCAGCTTCGACTGTGCGCAGTTTGCAGTCTTTTGCAGGTTATCAAGGTATTGCCAGCGATTTGGTAGAAAGTTCCAGCAAGGAAGACATCAGTCCGGCAATTAATTACCTTCTTGGTAGTACGGTGATTGTTGATACGATTGACAATGCCTTGCAAATTTCGCAGCGCATCGGTCGCTATCGCATTGTTACTTTAGACGGTGATATTATTTCACCAGGTGGTTCAATGACTGGTGGCGTGCGCAATCAAAAGAACAATTCACCGCTGCAAACAACTGCTGAATTAACGCAGCTTAAACAAAAGCTTGAAAAATTAAAGGCAATTTTGTCTACTGATCAAACAGCTTTAACCGCGTTAGTTAAGCAAGATGAGGAATTAACACAAGACTTGGCTGATGTTAAGCAAAAATTGCAAGAAGTCAGTCGTGATTTGGGCGAAGCCGTGCTTTCTTACCAAAATCAGGAAAAGGAAGTTAACCGGCTAAAAGCTGCCAATCAGTTGTTTGAATCACGCAGAGAAGAACGCGACAAGCAAATTACGGCACTAACTGAGAAGATTAAGCAGGCTGACCAGCAAAAAGCACATTTTGTTACTGAAATTGCTGACCAAAAAGCTAAAATTGGTCAACTTCAGGAACGAATTAAGAACTTTACAACTTTAAACCAAAAGGTTCAGGACAAGTTGGCTGAACTTGATCCCCAAATTGCAGTTTATACTAATAAATTAGAAAATCTTGTTAGTCAGCAGCAGGCAAATCAAGCGAAATTAGCCGACCAGCAACAGCAAATTAAGACTTTGACAACTAAGTTGGCGACCTTAGAGCATAATGGTCAGCTTGACCAGCAGAAGCAGCAGCAGCTCCATCAGGAAAGTCAGGCTGGAGTTGAGCAAAAGTCCCAATTGCAAGAGCAACTTAATGCTTTGAGTTCACAATTAGGTCAATTTGATGCACAAATCAATCAGTTAGATCAAGTTGCCAGTCGTAATTATGATTTGCGTAAGGATGCCGCAACTGAGCAAGAGGGACTTTCAGTTAAAATTGCCCAGTTTACCAGTAAGATTGACCAGCGACTTGAAACTTTGAATAAAGATTACTCGCTGACTTATGAAGCTGCCTTGGCTCAGGCTGAAGGTGAAAATGATGTGGCAACTCGTAAGCAACTGCAAAAAGAGGTTAAATTGCACCGCATGTCACTTGAAGATATTGGTCCCGTTAACTTAAAGTCAATTGAAGAATACGAAGAAGTTAAGGCGCGGTATGACTTTTTGAATAATCAGCAAAATGATTTGTTAAAAGCACGTGATGATTTGCGCCAGTCAATGACTGAGTTGGACCAAGAAGTCGGCAGTCGCTTTAGTAAAACTTTTACGGCGGTTGCCAAGAGCTTTAAGGAACTGTTCCCAGTTGTGTTTGGCGGCGGGAATGCCAAGCTAGTCTTGACCGATCCTGATGATTTGTTAACAACCGGTGTCGAGATTATTGCTCAGCCGCCTGGCAAAAAATTGCAGCGCTTGAGTCTTTTATCTGGCGGCGAACGGGCATTAACGGCCATCACGTTATTATTTGCGATGTTAAAAGTTAAACCGGTGCCATTTTGCGTTTTGGATGAGGTAGAAGCTGCACTTGATGATGCAAATGTGACGCGGTTCGCGCAATTTTTAGAAAAGTATGACATGCATACACAATTTATTGTGATAACGCACCGTCGCGGGACAATGGAACGAGCTGACCAACTATATGGTGTTGTTATGCAGGAGTCTGGCGTTTCGCAAGTCTTTTCAGTATCGTTAAAGCAATTAAAGAATGAGGTGAACTAAAAGTGGGCTTATTTGATAAAATTAAGAAATCACTGTTTGGTAATAAGGAAAAAGAAGCTGAAGTAGAGCCGAAGATTGAACCAGAAAAGCAGGACGCAACGGCTAATTCTGAACTGGGAGCTAACACTGACACTGATAATGTTGAAAGTGAAACTGAAAAACCAATAGAGTCAGCTATATCAGAGAGCGGAAGTGCTTCTGAAAGTGAAACTGCATCACAATCTGAATCTAGTTCGGCTGCTAAAAGTGATGTTGAGTCACAGTCTGTATCTATTTCAGAGAGCGCAAGTACTTCTGTAAGTGAATCTGAATCACAGCATGAATCTGTGTCAGAAAGTGAAAGTATTTCTGTAAGTGAATCTGCATCAGAATCAACATCTGTAAGTCAAACAATGTCTGCTGCGCCAAGTGAATCAACTGTGGCAAGTATGTCTGCGATTGAAGAAGTAGCTTCAGCTCAAACGCAGTCTGAATCTCAAGCAGAACCAGAGCCAGAAGCTGAAACTCAGGATCAAGAAGGGCAAGACCAGACTGAATTGTACGAAAAGGGACTTGCTAAGACTAACAAGGGCTTTGGTGCAAGATTAAATCAGTTTTTCGCAAAATTTAGATCAGTTGATGAAGATTTCTTTGATGATTTGGAAGAATTGTTGATTGAGTCAGATGTTGGCTTTGAAACGGCTGAAGAACTGACAACCGAATTAAAAGACGAAGCCAAACTGCAAAAGGCAAAGTCTCACGATGATTTAAAAAAATTAATCGTGGAAAAGCTGGTCGACCTTTACGACAAGAATGGGGATGCCGAAAACGAAAAGTTGCGTTCTCATCAGGATGGCAAACCCAATATTTATCTTTTTGTCGGAGTCAATGGAGCTGGCAAGACAACTACAATTGGTAAACTTGCAAAACGGTTTAAAGACCAAGGCAAGTCGGTCTTAATGGCAGCCGCCGATACTTTCAGAGCTGGTGCGGTTGAACAGCTGGTTGAATGGGGCAAGCGGGTTGATGTTCCCGTAGTAACAGGACAAGAACAGGCAGACCCAGCATCGGTTGTTTATGATGCAACAGCAAGAGCAATCAAGGAACATGTGGACTACTTATTGGTTGATACGGCTGGTCGTTTGCAAAATAAGAAGAACTTGATGAGCGAACTTGAAAAAATCGAACGGATTATCAAAAAGCAGGCTCCAGACGAACCAACAGAAACTCTCTTGGTTTTAGACGGTTCAACAGGGCAGAACGCCTTGTTGCAAGCAAAAGATTTTGATAAAACAACTAAATTAACGGGTTTAGTTCTAACCAAATTAGACGGTTCTTCAAAAGGCGGCGTGGTCTTAGCAATTAGAAACGAAATGAAGCTGCCGGTAAAACTAGTTGGCTTAGGCGAGAAGCCTGAAGATCTTGCTGATTTTGATGCAGCAAATTATGCTGTTGGTCTTTTTCATGATTTGGTATAATAATCAAAACAAAAGGAGAAAATTATGAAAGAATATAGTGCATGTACAACCATTTTGGTTGGTAAAAATGCTTCAATTGATGGTTCAACAATGATTGCCCGCAACGATGACACTTTTCGGCCAATTACGCCGCAAAAGTTTATTATTCATCCTGCTGCTCATGGTGAAAAAGGTCGCAAGATTAAGTCTTGGCTGAATAAATTCACGCTTGACCTGCCTGAGGATGCGCAAGCTGTACCAGCTGTTCCTAATGTTGACTACCAACACCGCGGCTATTATGACGAAAGTGGTATTAATCAAGAAAATGTTGCCATGTCTTGTACCGAGTCAACTTATGGCAATGAACGTGCTTTGGCTTTTGATCCATTGGTTAAAGATGGTTTAGATGAAGACTGTATGCAATCCGTTGTTTTGCCATATATTCATTCTGCTAAACATGGGGTGGAATATTTAGGCAAATTGATTGCTAAGTATGGTTCACCTGCTGGTAACTCAGTTCTGTTCAGCGATCAAGATGAAGTTTGGTACATGGAAATTGTTACTGGTCACCACTGGGTCGCTCAGAGAATACCAGATGATGCTTATGCAATTGCTGCTAACCGGGTTTCGATTGAACAAGTTGATTTTAATGATCCAGCTAACTTTATGTGGAGTGAAGGCATTCAAGAATTTGTCACCGCGCATCACTTAAATACCGATCACGAAGGTTGGAACTTCCGGCATATCTTTGGTACTTACACAGAACAAGACCGCCACTACAATACCAATCGCGTTTGGTACGGTCAAAAGTACTTCAATCCCGAAATTGAACAAGACCCAACTGATGGTGACTTGCCATTTATCCGCCGGGCAGCCAAGAAGATTACGCGTGAAGATATCGAATTTGTATTAGGCAGTCATTATCAAGACACGCCTTATGATCCATTTGGCAAGGGAACTGAAGAAGAGAAGCACCGTTTCCGTCCAATTGGTTTGAACAGAACGCAAAACTCGCATATTTTGCAAATTAGGAATGATGTTGACCGCGACAAGGCCGCAATCATGTGGTTATGTATTGGTGGTCCAACTTTTACACCATTTGTGCCGTTCTTTGCAAATATGAACGACACAGACCCATCATACAGTAATACTTCAATGGACTACAACATGAGTGACGCTTGGTGGTATTACAAGTCATTGGCTGCAATCGTTGAAAGTCATTATCCGCAATTTGTGCAGTTAGATACCGACTACTTGAAGGATTTGAACCAATACTTCCGCCGGAGAGTTGAAGATGTTATTGCCGGTGCTGAAGCTAAAAGTGGCAGCGAATTGACAGATTATTTGACTAAGGCAAACCAAGAAACGGTTGCTTATACCCGCAAACAATCAGAAAAATTGTGGGGTCAGATGATGATTGATTCAATTAACATGTCGAAATTGACCTTTAATATGGATGAAAATTTATAGTAAATAAAAAAGCCTTAACCGTGATGGTTAAGGCTTTTTTAGTTTGAAGTTATAACTTGTTCATTGCGGAATGGTGCATGCCATAGAGGTAATAAATAATGATGCCAACTATTGTCCAAACTAGCATGTATTCTTTTGCTTGATTATCCAAGCCTAGGAAGACGGCAAATGATCCTAAGAATGCGAGAAACGGCAAAACCGGATAGAGCGGCATTTTAAATGCGGGATCGGCAATGTCGTGACCTTCGCGTGGTCGTAAACGATAAATACCAATTGACACAAACATAAAGGCAATTAATGTTCCCGCAGATACTAATTGAGTTAAAAAGGCAAAGGGAATAAAGGCTGAAATGACAATGGCAATAATGGCAACTGTCCATAATGCTGTTGCTGGGCGGTGATCCGGATTAAGTTTACCTAATTTCTTTGGTAACATGCCATCACGACCAAAAGAGTAGACTAGCCGTGAACTTGCCATACATAGGCCAATTAAGGCAGTAAACATACCCAAGACTGCTACTGATTGAACAATGATTGCAACACCGCCATGACCGGTTTGGCGTAAAGCATAACCGACAGGTTCAGCAGAGTTAAGATACTGATGGTAAGGAACCATGCCGACAAGTACTAAGCTTACAGCGACAAATAAGACAACAGCAATTAATAATGAACCAATAATTCCACGAGGCATGGTCTTTTGCGGGTTAATTGCTTCAGCAGAATTAGAAGCGATTGTGTCGAAGCCTAAGAAGGAAATATAAATCATGGAAACACCAGCATAAATTCCCTGCCAGCCGCCGAATGGTCCGTGTGCGGTAGGACGATAATGTGGAATGAACGGCACGAAATTGGCAGCCTTAATTGCTGTTAAACCGACAACAACAAAAAGTACAATTGCCAAAACTTTAACAACGACTAAGACATTTTCAACGCGGGATGCCTTGGATACCCCAAAACTAACTAAGATTGCGGCAAGAATGATAGCAATTAGTGCTACTAGGTCAACCACGCCGCCATTAACACCTAGTGGGTTAGCTAAGGCTGCCGGTAATTTCCAACCTAAAGGGGCAATTAGTGCCCGCAAGTTGGCTGACAAGCCCGAACTAACAAAGGCCATACCAATTAAGTATTCGGCTAAAAGCGCCCAGCCAGAAATCCAGCCCCAAAATTCGCCGAAGACGACGTTAATCCATGAATATACCGAACCAGCAAAGGGCATTGCTGCCGCCATTTCGGCATAGGCAAAAGCTACTAGTCCAGCAACGATTGAGGCAATAACACAAGAGATAGCAACTGCTGGTCCCGTGTGCAGTGCTGCAACTTCACCTGGCAGTGTGAAGATTGAGGTGGAAACGATTGTCCCAACGCCAAGAGCCAAAAAGTCACGTACCTTTAAGGTGCGCACCAAATGACCATCTTTTTCTTGATAAATATTAGGATCTTCCTTACGGTTCATGGTTTGCCAAAGCTTCAACTAAATTACCTCCATAGGATAAAATTATTTTTTGATAATAAAATTAAATAATAATTAATAATAATGCAAAATATTTTAATCGTCAAATTTAACCTCATTAGCAAACTAAAAACGCAGCTAGGTTGTCTAGCTGCGTTTTTTAAAAGTTGAAAATTAAAGTTAATTTTTCTGATTCATTACTGAATGTTTTAATCCATAAGCGAAATAAATAATTAGTCCAATGACAAACCAAATAATTGCGTAAATTTTAGCCTGTGTATCAAGTCCCATAAAGACAATGAGTGATCCCAAAAATCCTAAGAATGGCAGTACAGGATACCAGGGCATTTTAAATGCAGGTTTAGAAATATCAACGCCTTCACGTGGTCTTAAGCGATAAATACCTAGGGAAACAAACATGAAAGCAATCAGTGTGCCAGCTGAAACCAGCTGTGTTAGGAATGAAAATGGTAAAAAGGCACTGATTAAGATTGCCACGACGGTAATTGTCCAGAGAGCATTATTAGGTCTTTTGTCATTATTCAACTTACCTAATTTCTTTGGCAGCATGCCGTCACGACCAAAGGAGTAAACTAATCTTGAACTTGACATGCAGAGACCAATTAGCGCGGTAAACATACCGAAAACAGCAATTGTCTGCACGATTGTGGCGATTGTCCCGTGACCAATTGACCGCAGAGCAAGACCGACTGGTTCGGCTGAACCAAGATATTTTTGATAAGGGACAACGCCAATTAGCACCAGACTAACGGCAACAAATAAGACAACGGCAATTAATAGTGAACCGACAATTCCGCGGGGCATGGTTTTTTCTGGGTTTTTGGCTTCGGCAGAATTAGCCGCGATTGCATCAAAGCCTAGATATGATACGAAGATCATGGACACACCGGCATAAATTCCCTGCCAGCCGCCAAAAGGACCGTTGGCAGTTGCTCGGTAACGTGGAATAAATGGAATGAAGTTAGCCTTTTTAATTGCGGTCATACCAACAATAACAAAGAGTAAGATTGCCAAGACTTTCAGGGCAACGAGGGCGTTTTCAACTCGAGATGCCTCAGATACCCCGTGACTAATCAACAGGGAAACTAAAAAGATCGATACAATTGAAATGAGATCGATAACTCCGCCATGAACACCAAAGGGATTGGCTAAAGCAGCCGGCAACTTTAAGCCTAAGGGAGCAATAAGGGCACGAAAATTGGCCGAAATTCCCGAACCGATAAATGACATGGCGATAAAGTATTCAGCTAGAAGCGCCCAGCCAGCAATCCAGCCCCAGACTTCGCCAAAGACAACATTAATCCAAGAATATGCAGAACCGGCAAAAGGCATTGCTGCCGCCATTTCCGCATAAGCAAAAGAAACAATGCCGGCAACTATGGCTGCCAAGACGCAAGAAATGGCGACTGCCGGTCCTGTATGTAGAGCTGCCACTTCTCCAGGCAGCGTGAAGATGGAGGTGGAAACGATGGTTCCGACCCCTAATGCCAAAAAGTCTTTCACGGTAAGTGAGCGCACTAGCTGACCATCTTTTTGTTCATAGACTCGTGGATCTTCCTTACGGTTAATTTTTTTCCATAAATTCACTTTTTATTCTCCTTAAAATTTTTAAAATCAATATAAAGAAGCTTACACAATTGCCTTTAAGTGTGCAAGCTTAATTATCATAAGAAAACTTGCAAATAATCGCAAATGTTTTTTCATTCAAAAATCAATAAATTTTGCTAAGAGTTGCTGCTGGCAATCGTCAAGCTGGCGCTTTTTTGCTATACTGGTTCAAGGTGAAAGTAATGGACGAACTCGTTAAAAATGAATTGTTGGGCGATTTATACGCATATTATGGTCAGCTCTTAACTAAGGGACAGCAAAGTTATTTTGAGGATTATTATTATAATGACCTGTCTTTGGGTGAAATTGCCGCTAATCACAAGGTGTCAAGGCAGGCAGTCTATGATAATCTGCGTCGCTGCCGAAAACTTTTAACCAATTATGAAGCAAAATTGCACATGCAAAAAGATTATAATGAAATAGAGCAGGAGCTGGCGGTAATTGCTGATGCGGTCGCTCAGGATCAACATGAAGAAGCATTAATTAAAATTAAGCAGTTATTAGGAAAAATGAGGGGAGAATGAGTCAATGGCTTTTGAAAATTTAAGTGAACGAATTCAAAAAGCGTTGCGGAATTTAACTGGCAAGGGCAAAATTTCTGAAGAAGACATTAATAATGCCAGCCGTGAAATTCGGCTAGCATTGCTTGAAGCCGACGTTAACTTTAAGGTTGTTAAAGATTTTATCAAGAAAATCAAGGAAGAGGCCTTAGGTAAGGAGGTCCAGGAAAGTTTAAATCCGGGTCAACAAGTCATTAAAATTGTTAATGATGAATTAACCAAGATGATGGGTGAGAGTGCTGTCGGGCTGAATAAGTCCAAGCATATACCAACCATTATTATGATGGTCGGTCTGCAAGGTACTGGTAAGACAACCACCGTTGGTAAATTGGCCAATCGGCTGATGCAAAAAGAAAAAGCTCGGCCGCTGTTAATTGCCGGCGATATTTATCGTCCGGCCGCAATTGACCAGCTTGAACAAATCGGGGCTGAATTAAAAGTTCCGGTTTATAGTGAAAAAGACCAGTCAGACGTTGCTCAAATCGTCCAAAATGGTTTAAAACAAGCTGAAACCAATAAGAATGACTATGTAATTATCGATACGGCTGGTCGACTGGAAATTGACGAACCGTTAATGGAAGAACTCGAGCAAGTTAAAGAAATTTCCCAACCAGACAATATCTTATTGGTCGTTGACGCGATGACTGGTCAAGCTGCAACTGATGTTGCTAAAGGCTTTGACAGCCGGTTAGATATTACCGGGATTATTTTAACTAAGCTTGATGGTGATACTCGTGGTGGTGCGGCACTGTCGATTAGAGCAGTTACGGGTAAGCCAATTATCTTCACTGGTCAAGGTGAAAAATTAACTGACCTTGAGCAGTTCCACCCAGACCGGATGGCTTCTCGAATCTTGGGCATGGGCGACATGCTGACTTTGATTGAAAAGGCACAAGAAGATTACGATGCCAAAAAGGCTGAACAAGTCGCTGAAAAGATGAAGGAGAATACCTTCGACTTTAACGACTTTGTCGATCAACTTGACCAAGTTGAAAAGATGGGACCACTCGATCAAGTTATGAAGATGATTCCGGGACTTGCTAATAATCCGCAGCTGAAAAATATCAATATTGATAAAAAACAAATTTTGCACGTCAAGGCAATTGTGTCATCAATGACGCCTGAGGAACGTGAAGACCCTGAATTGCTTAATCCTAGCCGCAGAAGAAGAATTGCAACTGGGTCTGGTCGACCAGTTGTTGAAGTCAACCGGATGATTAAGCAGTTTAAACAGGCTCGCGATATGATGAGTAAGATTATCAAAGGTAATTTTAAGGGCATGGGCAATTTGCCAGGCATGGATTCACCTATGGCGAAAATGGCAATGCGGCGTATGGGTAAAAAGTTCAAGAAGAACAAGAAAAAGCGCATGAAGATCAAGCGTTATCACTCATAATTGCCTGTTAAGTAAAAACACTTTACACCTGCTTGAAAAAATGCTATATTATTAATCGTTAAGTTTTAGGAGGATATTAATTTATGTCAGTAAAAATTCGTATGCGCCGTATGGGTGCTAAAAGAAAGCCTTTCTACAGAATCGTTGTTGCAGACTCAAGAATGCCACGCGATGGTCGTTTCATCGAAGAAGTAGGTTTCTACAACCCAGTTGCAGAACCAAAGCAATTAAAGCTTGATGAAGACAAAATCTTTGAATGGCTTAAGAAGGGTGCACAACCTTCAGACACTGTTAGATCACTTCTTTCAGGTGCTGGCTTAATGAAGAAGTTGCACGAATCAAAGCAAAGCAAATAATTAATTTGCAAAGGTAGAAAGTTTGAAGTTAGAAGCTTCAAACTTTTTTCTTACTTAGATTTAGGAGGGCAAATGCAATATTATGATGTAGCGCAGATTGTGACAACTCACGGACTAAAGGGTGAGGTCAAGGTTAACTTAATAACTGACTTCCCTGAAGAACGCTTTTCTGCTGGCAGTAAATTAACTCTCAAAGATGATCAAGACCGTGTTTTAACGGTCACAAGTGGGCGACCATTTAAGCAGTCGTGGCTGGTTCAGTTTGCGGAAGTTACCGATATTGATCAAGCTGAAAAATTAAAGGGTAAAACCTTGGTTGTAAGTGAAGATGCTCAACACGACCTGCCTGATGGTGTTTACTATTATCGTGATATTCTTGGCTGCACGGTTTTAGATAATCAAACTGGCGAAATTTTAGGGAAAATCACCGATATTATGTCCCCTGGTGCTAATGATGTTTGGCAGATAACTGAAGAATCGGGCAAGGAATACCTGATTCCTTATATTGATGATGTGGTTAAAAAGGTCGATATTGCTGCTAAAGAGGTTTATGTTGAATTAATGGAGGGACTGCGCGATGAAGATTAATGTGTTGACGCTTTTTCCAGATATGTTTACCCCACTGCAAACTTCAATGCTGGGGCGCGGATTAGAAGACGGCAAATGGGCACTTAATCTAGTTAATTTTCGCGACTTTACCAGTGATGTCCACCATCACGTTGATGATACTCCGTATGGTGGTGGCGCCGGAATGGTCTTGCAAATTGTGCCAATTAAGAAGGCCTTGGATTCACTGACTAATAAGGGTAAGGTAATTATTACCGCCCCACAAGGCCAGACATTCAACCAGCAAATGGCCCAACGCTGGTCTAATGAAGAAAATCTAACTTTCATTTGCGGTCATTATGAGGGCTTCGACCAACGGATTTATGATTTGGCTGATGAGACTGTTTCAATTGGTGATTATGTCTTAACTGGCGGCGAATTGCCAACCATGAGTATGATTGATGCAACAGTGCGGCTGATTCCGGGGATTTTGGGCAATGCGGCTTCGCCAGTTGAAGAAAGTTTTTCTCACGGATTGCTTGAATACCCCCAGTACACAAGACCGGTTGACTTCGAAGGCTTCAAGGTGCCAGAAGTGTTGACATCAGGCAACCACCAAAAAATTGCTGAGTGGCGGCATAAAGAAGCACTCAGAGCGACTTATTTATCTCGGCCTGATATGCTGGAAAATTATGCTTTAAGTCTTCAAGAACAAGACTGGCTCGCGGAGTTTAAAAAAGACGATTAGACTTGCGTTAATGCGGTTAATTTGCTAAGATATTAAAAGTGTTGGTGTTTAGCCGCACTAAGAGTTATGGGTGTTCCGCTGACGCAGGTAGCGTTAATGAATGCCGCAAGAGGAGAAAAATTATGGATCCATTAATTCAAGAATTGACTAAAGAACAATTACGTGACGATATTCCTGACTTCCGCGCAGGTGACACTGTTCGTGTTCACGTTCGCGTTGTTGAAGGTACTCATGAACGTATTCAGATGTTCGAAGGTGTCGTAATCAAGAGAAAGGGTGCTGGCATTGCTGCAACTTACACTGTTCGTAAGATTGCTTCTGGTGTTGGTGTTGAACGTACTTTCCCAGTTAACGACCCACGTGTTGCTAAGGTTGAAGTATTACGTCACGGTCGTGTACGTCGTGCTAAGCTTTACTACTTACGTGAACGTCATGGTAAGTCTGCAAGAATCGCAGAAAAGCGTCGTTAATTCACGCTTTACCATTGAAAAAGAACCATCTTTAAAAAAGATGGTTCTTTTTTTGTTACTTGTGGTACTATAAAAATATGTTTCTATAATTGGAGGGTGATAAAATGAGTGAACCGTTTTTAATGCAATTTGATCCAAGTCCTAGTGCCGTGCTAGATCCCGACCATGAGCGGGCTGAGCTTGATTATCATTTTCCTAAAAAATTATTATTTGCCTTTATTACTTCTGAGGCAATTGCTGAATTTTTGGCAGGACATGAGCACCGCGAAATTGGTGTATTTAAGTGCTTTGAAGGTCCAACCAAAATTTATGAGGTGCAGCTAGAAAATGAAAAAATCACCTTTTGTCAGGCAAAGATTGGTGCTGCGGCAGCTGTGGAATTGCTTGATTGGTTAATCGGTTACGGTGTAAGGCAGGTTATTGCCATTGGTTCTGCTGGCGTACTGGTTAACTTGCCGGAAAATTACTTTTTGGTGCCAACCAGGGCAATTCGTGATGAAGGAACGTCATTTCATTACGCGTTAGCAGATAATTTTATTAGCTTAGAAAGTCCTTATTTAAGGCGAGTAGAAAAGCTAATGCAGCAGAATAATTTTAAGGTGAAAGAAGTTACCACTTGGACAACCGATGGTTTTTTCCGCGAGACGCCAGCTAAAGTTAAGCAGTTTAAGGAGTTGGGTGCTTCTTGCGTTGAAATGGAGTGTGCAGCCTTAGCCGCATGCGCAAACTTTCGCCAGGTAGATTTTGCGCAAATTCTGTTTACGGCGGACTCTTTAAGTGATTTAGAAAAGCATGAGGACCGTGGCTGGGGTAGGGATGCACACGATATGGCTTTGCAATTAGGAGCACAAATTTTGTCGAAAATCTAGCATAATGCTTGTGAAAATTGTTGTCGTGGAACTAATGTGAAACTAAATAAATTTTCACAATCTTAAATTTAATCGCTGATATATCAGCGATTGTATAAAATTATTACCAAAAAGTTTGTGAAGTCAAGTTAACGAGTAGATGTGGAAACTATCAAATAGCTTGCAATGAAAGCGATAATACGTGATGAAGTATCCAGAGTGGCTGATTGCCAAAGTTCAAAAAAGAGCACAAGGAATGAAATTAGAAGGGCTAAATGAAGGTGCCGGACCACAGCATCCAGCACTAATGATTGTCGGAGAAGCTCCCGGTCGAGATGAAATCGTCTCGCATGTCCCGTTTCATGGCAGTTCGGGTAAAGAACTAATGAAGTCATTGGCATTGATTGGTTTAACACGCGATGATGTTTATATTACCAGCGTAGTTCGCAGTCGTCCTTTTGCAACTAAGACGGTTTTCAGTAAAAAAGAAAATCAGGATGTTATTAAGCACCCGAATCGAAAGCCAACTAAAAAAGAAATTTTAGCTCATGCACCATTCTTTGATTATGAGGTCGCTCATGTCCAGCCTAAGATTATTGTCACGGTTGGCGGAACTGCGATTGAACGTTTGCTGGGACCGGGGCACAGTATTTCACGTGAGCATGGTCAGGTGATTAAGCAGACACCAATTTTGCAATTGAATGCTGCTGAAGATGGTTATGAATGGTCAAAAGAAAAATATATGTTGATTATGGAATATCATCCGGCAGCGGTTTTTTATAATCGCAAGTTAACGGAAACTATTAAAGAAGATTGGCTTGCTTTGAAGCCATATTTAGACACAAAAAAAGACTAGAACTAGTTCTAGTCTTTTTGATTAGTTGATGTTATTACGGTAAAGACCAACTACTTTGCCCAAAATTTGCACTTGGTCAAGGATAATTGGTGCCATCGCATCATTTTCCGGCTGCAGGCGGTAATGGCTTTTTTCTTTGTAAAAACGTTTGACAGTTGCTTCATTTTCTTCAGTCATTGCAACTACAATTTCACCATTAATTGCGGAACTTTGCTTGCGGACGATGACATTGTCACCGTTTAAGATACCAGCGTTAATCATGCTTTCGCCGTGAACTTTTAGCATAAATAAGTCACCGGCATCATTGGCTAAATCTGGTGGCAGGGGGAAGTAATCTTCAACGTCTTCAACCGCTAAAATTGGCTGCCCAGCAGTAACAACGCCAACAACTGGAATTTCGCTGGGTTTAATGCCTAATGCTCGTTTACCTTCTGCTGTAATTTCTAAAGCGCGTGGCTTAGTTGCGTCTTTAATCAATAGCCCTTTTCGCTCCAAACGAGCTAGGTGTCCGTGAACAGTTGACGTAGAAGAAAGATTGACCGCAGCGCAAATTTCACGAACAGTTGGGGGAAAGCCACGGTCCGTCACGGTTTCATAGATGTAGCGTAATATTTCTAATTGTTTAGAATCATGATTAACAGGCATAATTTCTCCCCATTACTATAAGATAAAATTTCTATAAAGTAAGTTTACCAAAGATTTTTGCTAAATACAAACAAACGTTCTAAGAACTAAAACTTTTTTTCTGGAGACAAATAAGGTAGACTTTTTTAATAAGAGGTGTCAAAAATGAATCAAGATAAAGAAAAGCAAACAATTGACCGAATTAATGAGCTATATCGTAAGAAAAAGGCGGGTAATCTGACTGAGCAAGAGGAAGAAGAACGTAAGAAACTTCATCAAGAATTTTTGAAGAATTTCCGGGCTAGTTTTAAGCAAAATGTCGAAGATATGGTAATTATCGATAAAGACGGTAAGGAAGTTACATCTGAAAAGGCTAAAGAGGCGCAAAGACGCAAAGGTTTAAGAAAAGATTAATTTTAACCTTTAAATTTTACGCGAGTTTAGGTAAGATATAACTATTGGATATTTTGAGGAGTTAGTTTTTATGAATTTGGCATTAGCAATTATTTTAATTATCGTTGCGCTATTGGTCGGCTTAATTGGCGGCTTCTATGGTGCAAGATCATACATGAAAAAATATTTTAAGGAAAATCCACCAATCAGTGAAGATATGATTGTTGCGATGATGTCACAAATGGGACAAAAGCCATCTGCAAAGAAGGTTAACCAAGTGATGAACATGATGAAGCATCAAAATAATTAATCTTAAGATTGACTAAAGAAGACGGGGATTGTTCCCCGCCTTTTTTTTAGTTTGGTGCAAGTCAGATAGGAATAAAGATGGGAATTTTTTTGAAATTAGGTTGGTTTTTTAAAAAGGAAAAGAAGCGTTATTTAGTTGGCGTAACCTTTTTAGCACTGACTTCAATCGTAAATTTAGTACCGCCACGGATTTTGGGATTAATGGCGGATCAGCTTGATCAAGGTCATATTAGCTGGCTACAATACGGTGGCTTGATTTTAGCGATCATTGTAGCTGCCCTACTGTTATACGGTTTTCGCTATTTTTGGCGCAAACAAATTTGGGGTGGTGCGGCTGAACTTGAACGGCAATTACGTTCAAAATTGTTTAAACATTTTATGGTGATGGATCAAACCTTTTACCAACGCCACAGAACTGGTGACTTAATGGCACATGCTACCAATGACGTCTCCGCAATCCAAGATGTTGCGGGGGCTGGGGTTTTGACTTTGGTCGATTCGTTAATTATGGGCGTGTCAACCATGATTGCGATGATTATTTTTGTTGATTGGCGGCTGACAATTGTTGCTTTGTTGCCCTTACCATTTTTAGCCTGGGGTGCATGGCAATTGGGCAATCATCTGCATGATGCCTTTGATGAGTCGCAGGCGGCATTTTCACGGTTAAACAATAAGACGCAAGAGTCCGTTTCAGGAATGAAAGTTATCAAAACTTTTGGTCAAGGCGACGAAGATACTGCTGCATTTGACCAAATGGTTGATGAGACGATCAAGATTAATAAAAAAGTCTTCAAGTGGGATGCCTTGTTTGATCCGCTAGGCACGATTATTATCGGTCTAACATACACGATTACAATTATTTATGGCGGGTTGCTGGTAGTTAACAAGGTTTTAACAATTGGGCAATTAGTTTCTTTTATTGCCTACATTGGTAACATGGTTTGGCCGATGTTTGCTATTGGCTACCTATTCAATATTTTGGAGCGGGGCAGCGCCAGTTATGACCGGGTTGAAAAATTGCTGGATGAGCAGCCGCAGATCACCGATCAGCATGCCGATGAAAGTTTAACGGCTGACGATTTAGCAGGTGATCTGAATTATCAAATTAATTCGTTTGCTTATCCCGATGAACCACAATTACCAGTCCTGCACCAAATCAATTTTACCCTTAAAAAAGGCCAGACCTTAGGTCTTGTTGGTAAGGTCGGTTCTGGAAAAACAACAATTATCCAATTGCTTTTGCGCGAGTTTGACAAGTATGATGGGCAAATAACGTTAAATGGTTATGACATTAGGACAATTCCGCTCAATGTTCTCTTACGCCAAATATCTTATGTACCGCAAAATAATTACTTGTTTTCAACGACAATTCAAAAGAATATTGCCTTTTCACAGGCTGATGCATCTGAGGAGGCAATTATTGGTGCTGCAAAAAAGAGTGATCTGCATGAAGATATTTTGCAAATGCCGGCTGGCTACAAGACACTAGTTGGTGAAAACGGGGTTTCGCTTTCTGGAGGACAAAAGCAGCGAATGTCAATTGCACGGGCGTTATTGAAGCAAAGTCAAATTTTGGTCTTGGATGATGCACTATCAGCAGTTGACGCACGAACCGAAATGGCAATTTTACAATCGTTGCGTAAAGAGCGTGCAGGTAAGACGACAATGATTGCAACTCACCGGTTAACGTCGGTCATGAATGCTGATTTGATTTTAGTTTTGAAGGATGGCGCAATTGTCGAGCGTGGTAGACATGAGCAATTACTGGCTGCAGATGGCTGGTATGCGGAAATGTGGCGGCGGCAGGAATTAGAAGAAAAGGTAGGTGAATAAGATGGATGAACAGAATGAATCGGTTTGGTCTAAAGAGATTCCGGTTAAAGAGCAATTTGATATTTTTAAACGGCTTGTTCGCTTTGTACTGCGCTTTAAAAATGAAATGATTATCGCGGGAATTGGCGCCTTACTTGTCAGTATTATCAATATCCTGCTGCCGTATGGTTTGCAATTTTTCCTTGATAATTATTTGGTTAAGGCCAATGTAACAACGCAAGTGATTATTTTTGCCGGCTTGTTATATGCTGGCGGCTCAGTTATCAAGGGTATTTTGCAGTTTACGTATGAATACTTTTTTGCGTTGGGATCGGAGAAATCTCTTGAGGGTCTGCGCGCTGAATTATATAAAAAACTGCACACACTGGGGATGCGTTATTTTGACCAAACACCAGCTGGTTCGATTGTTTCGCGGGTTACTAATGATACAATGACGCTAAGTAATTTCTTGACGGTTCTATCAAGTGTTGTGTTGTCATTATTTTCAATTGTTTCGGCATTAGTGGCGATGTTTACTACTAATGCCTTTGCTGGGCTTATCATGCTGGCCTTCTTACCGCTTTCCTTGCTGGTTATTTGGCAATACTCAAAGCGCAGTTCTAAACTTTACCGTAATTATCGTGAACGGTTAAGCAGGATTAATACTAACTTGAACGAATCAATTGAGGGTGTTTCGTTAATTCAGCAGTTTAAGCAAGAAAAGCGCATGACTGGCAATTTTGAACATGAGAATGCAGCCCTAATGAAGACGCGCTTCAACATGATTAACTTGAATTCTTTATTGCTGTCACCGTTGACCAGTCTACTTTATTCACTGGCTCTAGCGTTAACTTTAATGTATTTTGGCTTCCCGCTGCAAAAGACTTTTGTGCCTGCGGGGGTCGTCTATGCCTTCTCACAGTATATTTCGCAGTTTTTTAATCCAATTTCAAATATGATGGATCAGATGACCTTCTTTCAAGACGGCATTGTCGCGGGCAAAAGAATTTTTCGGATTTTAGATGATACTAATTATGAACCCAAGCAGGATGAACAACCGGGATTGACAATTACGCATGGTAAGATTGAATTTAAGCATGTTAGCTTCTCCTATGATGGTAAAAACGAAATTCTGCATGATATTTCATTTACCGTTAATCCGGGCGAAACTCTGGGAATTGTCGGTCATACTGGGTCTGGTAAAAGTTCGATTATTAACGTAATGATGCGGTTTTATGAATTTTATCAGGGAGAAGTGCTAATTGATGGCGTTGACATTAAAAAGTACCCTAAGGCAGAATTGCGAAAAAAGTTAGGGTTAGTCTTGCAGGATCCCTTCATGTTTTATGGCGATATTAGCTCTAATATTCGCCTGTATAATGAACAAATTACGGATCAGCAGATTAAGCAGGCGGCCCAAACAGTACAAGCTGCCGATTTTATTGAAAAGTTGCCAGGCAAGTATCATGCTTCAGTTGGTGAAGGTGGCAGTGAATTTAGTCAGGGACAACGACAACTAATTTCGTTTGCCCGAACGCTTGTAACGGATCCGAAAATTTTAGTGCTGGACGAGGCAACGGCAAATGTTGACACCGAAACGGAAACGTTAATTCAGTCAGGACTTCATCGTTTGCGCCAAGGTCGGACGACGCTCGCAATTGCCCACCGCCTATCAACGATTGTCGATGCCGATCAGATTATTGTCCTAAATCAGGGAAGAATTATTGAACGCGGCACCCATCAAGAATTATTGACCCAACAAGGTTACTATTACAATTTGTATACTTTGCAAAATCAAAAATAATGTAAGTGCAGAATTAACCGTAAGTCTGCGCTTTTTTTATTATAAAAGTTGACAGCGATTACACAGTGGCGTAAATTTAATTTATGTTGATTTTTATCACATCTGTAATTTTACAATAAGAAAGGAAATTGCAATGGAATATCATGTAATCGATCAAACTGATCGTGAAAATTTAAGTAAATTTGTTTCTGAGCCAGAGAGGTTTATTACTAAGCCGACTGAGCATTGGGATCACGACCAGTTTAAGACTGTTAGAGCAATGCCAGAATTGGTAATTCAACCAGTAAATAACGATGAAGTCAGAAATATTGTTAAGTACGCTAGTGATCATAATATTCCAGTAGTACCGCGCGGTAACTCAACTGGTTTAATGGGTGCCAATTTAAACATTGATGCTGGTATTTCGCTTGACATGGTTAAAATGAATCATGTGCTTGATTATGATCCTGAAAGTTTGACGATGACTGTTCAAGCAGGAATCAGATTAAAGGATATAGAAGACTATTTGGCAGATAAACCATTTACATACATGCCTGCTCCTGCAATGCACTGGGCAACAATTGGTGGTAATGTTTCAACTAATGCTGGCGGCTTAAAGGCAATTAAATATGGTGTTACTAGAGAACATATCCGCGAATTAAAGGTCGTTTTAACTGACGGCAAGCTGTATAAGTTTGGTTCTAAGGCTGTTAAGTCAGCTTCCGGATATTCACTCAAAGACTTAATTATTGGGGCAGAAGGGACATTAGGTGTAATTACTGAAGTAACTTTGCGGCTTTATCCAAAACCACGTAAGTCAATCAATGCAATTATTCCTTATCCAACCTTAAATGATGCTATTAAATCAGTACCTGCAATTTTAAAATCCGGTGTTGTACCAACAACGGTTGAATTTATGGGACGTAAAGTAATCAACTTGTGGGAAAAATATGCTGGTGACCAATTCCCAATTAAGCATGGTGATGGCTTTATTATTCTTGGTCTTGATGCCTTCACTGATGAAGAATTAAAGGCTGAATTAGAGCAAACTTTGGCAACAGTTAAAGACTTCAAGGCTGAAGAAGCGGTTGTTTTAAGTGCTGATTCTGATGAAGCCAAGAAGATTTGGGAATGTCGTGAAGCGTTACTTCTAGCCATTCAAAAATCAACGCCAAAAATGGATGAAATTGATATTTGTGTACCAATCAATCATATTCCAGATGTTTTGGATAGAATTGAAGAATTGGAAAACGAATTACACATCAGAATTCCTAACTTTGGTCACGCTGGCGACGGCAATTTGCACATTTACCTCTGCTCGGATGAAATGAATGATGTAGAATACGCTGAAACAAGTAAAAAGGTAATTGACGAGCTGTATAAGACAGCTAAAGCCCTTGACGGTAATATGTCTGGTGAACACGGAATTGGTTATGCCCGTGCTGACAACTTTGAAGACTTCTATGGTCATGACTATACTGAATTATTACGTAAAGTTAAGACCTTATTTGATCCAAATGATGTTTTAAATCCAGGCAAAATTTTCAAAATGTAATTAAACAAAAAACTAGCAGTCCTAATCAGGCTGCTAGTTTTTTGGTTGTTTAATTTATTTATTTAACATGTAATCACGAGTTAGTGGTAGGTTTTTGCCAGATGGACCCTTGGTAATCAAATATTGAATGACGTCAATATTGCCGGATTCAAATGAGGCAGCACATGCTTGTAAGTATAAGTCCCACATGCGAGTAAAACGCTCACCCATCAGCTGTTGAATTTGTTTTCGGTGCTCGTTAAAGTTGCTATCCCATATTTCTAATGTGCGTTGATAATGGCGCCGTAGCATTTCGACGTCATCAACCTGCATACCACTGGCGATAATATGTGAGATGTTTTCGTTGAGACCGGGAACGTAACCACCGGGGAAAATGTACTTATTAAGCCAAGCGTTAGTTGCACCGCCTTGTTGGCGGGTGATGCCGTGAATTAAGGCAACGCCATCTTTTTTCAGATATTTGGCAACATCATTGAAATATTGAGCAAGATTTTCTTTACCAACGTGCTCAAACATGCCGACAGAAGTAATGTAATCCCATTGCTGGTCGCCAAGTTCGCGGTAGTCCTCGAGTTTAACTTCGGCTACATCCTGCAAGTTTTCGTCATAAATTTTCTTTTGCACTAACTTGTATTGTTCTTCGCTAAGTGTAACCCCGGTTACCTTTAAGCCGTATTCCTTAGCAGCAGTAAGCATTAATGTTCCCCAGCCGCAGCCAATATCTAATAGAGTTTTGCCTTTTTCAGGGTGCAATTTATTTAAGATATGATGGATTTTGGCAATTTGTGCTTGCTCAAGGTTATCGTGATTGCCATCAGTAAAGTATGCACAAGAATACGTCAATGTCGGATCAAGCCACAATTGATAGAAGTTATTGCCAATATCGTAATGACTTTGGACATCTTTTTCACTTTGCTGCTCAGTATGATTTTGTTCAGGCAAGAATTTGCGAAACTTGCTTGACCGCAAAAAACTTTCTGAGCTCTCATAAGCACCACAAATTAATTTTTGCAGGCTGCCTTTAACTTCAACTTTCTTATCCATGTATGCTTCACCTAAAGCTAGGGAAGCATTACGCGAAATTGCTGACATTGGAATTTTTTCATTAAAAATAATTTCAATATCTGGATTGCCATTACCATAAGTTTCACTTTTGCCGTCCCAATAGGTAACTTTAATTGGAAAAGGGAAAGACTTGTTAAGCATCATTTTGTAAAAGGTTTTTTCTAACAATTTAAAATTCCTCCGTTCATTTAAACATTACTAATTTTAGCACTAACAAAAAAAGATTGAACTCATAATGAATTCAACCTTTTTTATTTGGCAACGTAATGAAAATTAGGATTGTGTTCTTGATCGAGCTGGTCCCAAGCATTTTTTAATTGCTCATCAAAGGCAGCTTCATTTTCATGAGTTAATTTTATTTTCCGATCAACCTTAATTGGTTCACCGAAGCAGACGTCAAGCGGTTGGCGTTTCAATAATCCCTTGAAAGTGAGTGGCCCTTGATAGACCACGGGAACGATTGGTGTTCCCGATAATTTAGCAATAGCCAAGGTTCCACCTTTAAGCTCAGCTGAATGTCTTGTACCCGATGGGAAAATAATTAGTGAGTAGTCGCCTTTTTTCAAACCCTTGATTGGAATTTTTAATGCTGAAGGACCGGGATGTTTGCGGTCAACGGCAAAGGCATGAGCATGAGTTAAAATGAACCGCAAAATTGGATTTTGAAATAATTCGATTTTGGCCATGAACATAAATTCCTTCGGACTGGCAGCTAAAGCAAATAAAATTGGTTCCCACCAAGTTCGGTGTGGGGCAGCTAAGATATAGTTGCCCTCAGGGATGCGTTCTTTGTGGTAAACGTGTAAATGACCGTTAAGAATCCAAACAACAAATCGCGCAACCACGCGAATAAAATGATAAAACATGATTAAACTCCTCCAGTTGTTGTAAAATATTATAGCAAAGCTCAAGGAGAGGACAAAATTTTATGGTGAAATTGGCCAATAATGAACGAATTGATTATATGTATAATGATGACTTAAAGATTATTCAGGATAAAACGGCATTTAGTTTTTCGCTTGATACTTTGCTCTTGGCATCACTTGCTAAAGAAGCTATCCGGGATCGCTCAAAAGTCGTGGATCTGTGTGCTGGCAACTGCGCGGCTAGCATTTATATGGCATATTTTAATCGGGCAAAATATGATGCGGTAGAAATTCAGCCCGAGTCTGCTTCGCAAGCGCGGCGTTCTGTTGAGCTTAACCAAATGGAAAACCGGATAACGGTTTTTCAAAAAAATGTTAAAGATGCAGCTAGTTTTTTGCGTAAAGATTCTTATGATGTCGTGGTTGTCAATCCGCCATATTTTAAGGTGCCAGAAGGTCACGATATTAATCCAGATCCTAAAAAGGCAATTGCGCGTCACGAAATTCTAATTAATCTTGAAGAAATAATTACCGTTGCCAGCGGTTTGCTAAAAATGAAGGGCAAATTGTTTATGGTGCATCGACCCGAGCGATTAAATGAAATTGCTTATTTTTGCATGAAGCACGATTTAAGTATTAAGGTTGTTCAACCGTTTGTTTCGCACCGCGGCGATGACAGCAATTTAATTATCATCGAAGCCGTTAAGCATACGGCCAGTGATGGTTTGGTTTTAAAAGACGCAATTGAAGTTCACGACAAGAATGGTAATTTTTTGCCGCCAATTCAGCGTATTATTCGCGAAACACCTGAAGATCGTGCGCAAAGACAACAGGGTAAGGATTATTTCTTTTATGTTTTGTTATGCAGCGACGGCAGCTTTTATGGTGGTTTTACAGATGACTTACAAAAGCGGCTGGCTGCCCATAATTCAGGCAAGGGTGCGAAATATACTAAGGCAAGACGTCCCGTTAAAATGATTTATCATGAGAAGTTCACTGATAAGAATTTAGCACTGAAACGAGAATATTGGTTTAAACATCATCCAAGACAGTGGAAAGAAAACTTTTTACGTGAGCATGGCGTAGATTTTTAGTCTTGCATCTTCCAGCTAAATCTAGTATTCTATTATGGTGTGCTAAATAAGGCATGCAGGTAAAACACATCAAGAGCGATCAATATTTTGGTGCCATACACTTGGCGAGATATTGAAATGACCGCTTGAGAGGACAAAAACCATAGGAGGAATTTATTATGTCAGTAGTTTCAATGAAACAATTACTTGAAGCTGGTGTCCACTTCGGTCACCAAACTAGAAGATGGGATCCAAAGATGGCTCCTTACATTTTTACTCAAAGAAATGGTATCTACATCATTGACTTGCAAAAGACAATCAAGATGTTGGATGATGCTTATGCTTTTGTTAGAGCCGTTGCGCAACAAGGTGGCGTAGTTCTTTTTGTAGGAACTAAGAAGCAAGCCCAAGATTCAATCGCTGAAGAAGCAACTCGTGCTGGTCAATACTTCGTTAACCAACGTTGGTTAGGTGGTACTTTGACTAACTGGAAGACTATCCAAAGCCGAGTACAAAGATTAAAGGATTTAAAGAAGATGTCAGAAGACGGTACTTTTGAAGTACTGCCAAAGAAGGAAGCTTCACTTTTGACTAAGGAAATGGACAAGCTTGAAAGATTCTTAGGTGGTATCGAAGATATGCCTAGAATCCCAGATGTTTTGTTCGTAGTTGACCCTAAGAAGGAAAAGATTGCCGTTCACGAAGCTAATATTTTAGGTATTCCTGTTGTCGCAATGGTTGACACTAATACTGACCCAACTCCAGTTGACGTTGTTATTCCTTCAAACGATGACGCTATCCGTGCTATCCGCCTTATTTCAGGTGCAATGGCTGACGCAGTTATCGAAGGCAAGCAAGGTCAAGATGATGACGACGAGAGCGTTGAAGTTGACATGGCTAATGGTGCTGCTGACGATGAAAACGTTGAAGAAGCAGAAACTACTGAAGAAGATTCAGACAAAGAATAAGTTACTGTTTCTAAACTAGGAGGACACATCAATGGCAAATATTACTGCTAAGCAAGTTAAAGAATTACGTGATCGTACCGGTGCTGGTATGATGGACTCCAAGAAGGCTTTAGTAAAGGCTGATGGAGACATTGAAAAGGCAATCGATATTTTAAGAGAAAACGGTGTTGCTAAAGCTGCTAAGAAGTCCGGCAGAATTGCTGCTGAAGGTTTAGCTGAATATGCATTTAGTGGCAATACTGCTGCTTTAGTTGAAATCAATTCAGAAACTGACTTTGTTTCTTCAAATGACAAGTTCGTTAAGTTAGTTGATGATGTAACTAAAGCAATCCTTGCTGCTAAGCCAGCTAATGTTGAAGAAGCATTAAAGGCACCAATGGGTGACTCAACAATTGGTGAAGAAATCACCAACTTGACTGCAGTTATCGGTGAAAAGATTACCTTAAGAAGATTCGATTTAGTAACTAAGAATGATGACGAAGTATTTGGTGCTTACAAGCACAATGGTGGTTCAATTGTTGCTCTTGTTACCTTGAAGGGTGCAAACGAAGATGCAGCTAAGAACATTGCAATGCACGTTGCTGCAATTAACCCAGAATACTTGAACAAAGATTCTGTACCAAAGGCTGACTTTGATCGTCAAAAAGATGTCTTTACTAAGGAAACTGAAAATGAAGGCAAACCTGCCAACATTATTCCTAAGATCGTTGAAGGTCGTGTAAACAAGTACTTAAGTGAAATTTGTTTAGTTGACCAACCTTACGTTAAAGATTCTGACAAGACTGTTGCTGAATATGCTAAGTCAGAAGGCGGCGAGGTTGTTAGCTATACCCGTTACGAAGTTGGCGAAGGTATCGAAAAGAAGCAAGAAGACTTTGCTGCTGAAGTACAAGAACAAATGAAGTAATTTATTTGTTAATTAAAAAGAGAGGGTAAATGCCTTCTCTTTTTTTCTGGATAAAATTTCGGTCTTTTATTTTGTCGTCAGACAATTTAATGCTTAATATGGTAAAATATTTAGATGATGAGGAGGTCACTATGACTAAAGTTAAATATAAGCGTGTTATTTTAAAAATTTCCGGTGAAGCTCTCGCTGGTGATAAGGGATCAGGAATCAATCCCACAGTTATTAGTCATTTAGCTCAAGAAATTAAGTCGGTTCACGACTTAGGCGTTGACATTGGTATTGTCTGCGGCGGCGGCAATATGTGGCGTGGTGAAACTGGTGAAAAGCTAGGAATGGAACGCTCACAAGCTGATTACATGGGAATGCTTGCAACTATCATGAACGGTTTAGCTCTTCAAGATGGTTTAGAACATGTTGGCGTGCCAACTAGATTACAGACCTCGATTGAAATGCGGCAAATTGCTGAGCCGTATATTAGAAGAAAAGCAATTCGTCATTTAGAAAAAGGTCGAGTTGTAATTATGGGTGGTGGAACAGGCAATCCATACTTTTCAACTGATACAACAGCTGCGTTGCGTGCAGCTGAAATTAATGCCGATGTCATTTTGATGGCCAAGAATGGTGTTGACGGAGTTTACTCAGCTGATCCTAAACTTGATCCTAATGCTAAGAAGTATCAGGAATTAACGCAGCTTGATTTAATTGCTAAAGATTTAAAGGTAATGGATCGGACAGCAAGCTCGCTATCAATGGATACAAACATACCGCTTATTGTGTTTAACGTTAATACTGAAGGAAATATTAAGAAGGCAGTCATGGGTGAACCAATTGGGACTGTTATTGAAGGTGGTAAATAATGAATAACGAAACAATTAAAAAAGCCCAAGAAAATATGGACAAGTCAATTACGGTTTTTCAAAAAAATCTCGGCTCAATTCGAGCTGGGGTTGCGAATGCCGCAATTTTAGAAAGTGTTAAGGTTGACTATTATGGTGCGCCAACGCCACTTACCCAAATGTCTAGTGTAACTATTCCAGAGCCACGTGTATTATTGATTACGCCATATGATCAAAGCAGTTTGGATGATATTGAACATGCTTTGCTTGCTTCAAACTTAGGATTAACACCAGCAAATGATGGTAAGGTAATTAGATTGGTTATTCCACAATTAACTGGTGAAAGACGTCAAGAAATTGCCAAAGAAGTTAATAAGTTAGCTGAAGAAGCAAAAATTGCTGTCAGAAATGTTCGCCGTGATGCGATGAATAGTTTGAAGAAGCAACAAAAAGATGATGAAATTACTGAAGATGAACAACGTAATTTAGAAAAGCAAGTGCAAAAAGCTACAGATAATGCAACTAAGAAAATTGATGAAGTAGCTGACAAAAAGCGGACTGAAATTACTGAAGGTTAATAGCAGAATGGCAGAAAAGAATCAATTAAATCATCTTGCCATTATCATGGACGGTAATGGCCGCTGGGCTCGCCGTCAAGGTAAGCCGCGAGTTGCCGGTCATCATGAGGGAATGAATAATGTTGAGCGGATTACGCTTGCTGCCGATAAACTGGGCATCAAGATTTTGTCGCTTTATGCATTTTCTACTGAAAATTGGGCTCGTCCTAAAGAAGAAGTTGCTTATTTGATGAACTTGCCCGTTCGCTTTTTTGACAAGTTTATGCCAACGTTAATGGCAAATAATGTTAAGGTAAACATTATGGGTTACCTAGATCAATTACCGCCTAAGACTTATAAGGTTGTTCAACGGGCAATGGCTGAAACTGCTGATAACACCGGCTTAATTTTAAATTTTGCCTTTAATTATGGCTCACGCAGCGAAATTACTTCGGCGGTTAAGGAATTGGGCGGCATGATTGAAAGCGGCGCGATTTCTAGCGAGCAAATTGATGAAGAAATGATCTCACAGCGCTTGATGACGGCCAAGTTCGGTACTTTTCGTGATCCTGACTTGCTCATTAGAACTTCGGGAGAACAACGGATTTCTAATTTTTTGCTTTGGCAGTTAGCCTATTCAGAGTTAGCCTTCAGTCCTAAAAATTGGCCGGACTTTAATGAAGCAGATTTACAAAAATTTGTAAGTGAGTTTCAAAATCGCAACCGCCGATTTGGTAAAGTTGATGAATCAGATAGTTAGGTAGTTTATATGAAACAACGTGTTATTACAGCAGTTATTGCTTTAATTTTATTTATTCCGATTGTTATTGCTGGTGGTCTTTGGATGGACTGGCTGACTGTGGCTTTTGCGGCAGTTGGTATCAGTGAAATTTTCTTGATGAAAAAACAAATCTTGGTGTCAGTTAATTTCTTATTGGCACTATTAGCAACTATTATTTGGGCTGTGCCAGATAGTTTCATTAAGGGGATGCCATGGCATTGGTCAAAGTACGGCATGTACTTTGCCGTTATTATGTTAATGCTGACTTGGACGGTTTTATCAAAAAATAAAACAACCTTTGATGATGTTGGTGTCTATACATTAGCATCACTATATATTGGAACGGGTTTTCACTATATGGCAGCGATTAGAAACAGCAATAATGGATTAGCTCTTCTGTGCTATGTCTTTGTTGTTGTTTGGTTAACCGATACGGGTGCGTACATGATTGGCCGCAAAGCTGGTAAGCATAAGTTATGGCCAGTAATTAGTCCGAACAAGACCTGGGAAGGTTCGATTGGCGGAACTGTTTGTGCTGTTATTTGCGCGGCAATTTACGTTTACTGTGTTAAAGTAGGTTATCCGCAAGTACAAATGATTATCATTGCCTTCTTCCTTTCAATTGTAGGACAAATGGGTGACTTGGTAGAATCTGCTTATAAACGTTATTACGGTGTAAAAGATTCTGGTAAAATTTTGCCGGGTCACGGTGGTATCTTAGACCGGTTTGACAGCATGCTATTTGTATTACCAGTAGTTGCTGCTTTGTTAGGTATTATGCACTAGGAGAATTCTATTGAAGGGCATACTAATCTTTTTAGTTGTATTTGGCATTCTTGTTTTTGTTCATGAATTTGGTCACTTTATTGTCGCTAAAAAATGCGGTATTTTGGTGCGGGAATTTTCAATTGGAATGGGACCGAAGCTTTTTCAAGTGCGGCGCAATCCAACTACTTATACAATTCGTTGGCTGCCATTAGGCGGATATGTGCGTTTGGCAAGTAAAGATGATGAAGCCAAATTAGATCCAGGGATGACGGTTATCTTACAATTGAATGAGCAGAATGAAGTGGTAAAAATTGATGCTTCAGAATCTGATATTCCAATTGAAGGTATTCCCGTTCAAGTCACTAAGTCTGACTTAGTCGATGAGCTGGTCATTACCGGATATGAAAATGGTGATGAAGAAAAACTCGTTACTTACCAGGTTAATCATAATGCCACAATTATCGATCAATCTAAGACTGAATTAGTAATTGCTCCGCGGGATACTCAATTTCAACAGGCAAATGTCTGGCAAAAACTAGCGACTAATATTGCTGGTCCCTTAATGAACATCATTTTGGGCTTTGTAGTTTTTTTGGTCTGGACATTTACGGTTCCTGGTCCCGCAACAACAACGATTGGGCAGGTTAGTCCGGGGTCACCGGCACAAGTTGCTAAGATTAAGCCCGGAGATAAGTTTGTCGCAATCAATGGTCAGCAAACGTCTTCTTTTAACGACCTGGCAGCACAAGTCAATCAGAGTAAGGGAAAAACAATTGCAATTACTTTGATTGAAAACGGTCAAAAGAAGGTTGTTAAGGTGCGCCCAAAGGCAGTTAAGTCTCAGGGACAAACAAGCTATCAAATTGGAATTTTAGCACGCAGTGACGAGCATGCAAGTGCAAAATTAAAGCGTGGCTGGGATACTGCTGTATCTACAACAGGATTAATTTTTAACGCTGTTGGTGGTTTATTTAGACACTTTAGTTTAAATAAATTATCTGGTCCGGTTGGGATTTATTCGGAAACTTCACAAGTTTCTAAAATGGGCTTTTCCTACATTCTTGCCTTTTTGGGAATGATTTCCATCAATTTGGGAATTGTCAATCTAATTCCAATTCCTGGTCTTGATGGTGGTAAGTTCTTGCTCAATATTATTGAAATTATCCGCAGAAAGCCAATTTCTGAGGATCATGAAGCAATTGTTGAACTAATCGGCTTTGGCTTATTATTAGTTTTAATTATTGCAGTTACTGGTAATGATATTTATCGTTACTTTATTAAATAGAAAATTTTTATTTTTCTTGGGAGAAAATTAATGCGTCAATCTAAATTATTTATGCCAACATTGAAAGAGGCACCTTCAGATGCTGTGGCTAAAAGTCACCAATTAATGTTGCGCGGCGGTTATATTCGCCAAGTTACAGCTGGTGTTTATGCATACTTACCATTAGGCTATCGCGTTTTGCGCAAGGCTGAAAACATTATGGAAGAAGAAATGGCTAAGATTAATGTGCCAGAAATGTCAATGCCACATTTTCTGCCAGCTTCACTTTGGGAAGAATCTGGTCGTTTACAAAAGTATGGTCCAGAAATGTTCCGCTTAAAGGATCGTCATGGTCGTGAAAGTTTATTGGGACCTACTCACGAAGAAACTTTTACCGAGATTGTCGCTAAAAATATTAAGAGCTACAAGCAGATGCCGATTGCACTGTACCAAATTCAAACTAAGTACCGTGATGAAAATCGTCCACGCTTTGGTCTATTGCGGGGACGTGAATTTATCATGCTTGATGCATATAGTTTTGCGGCAACTCGTGAACAACTTGATGAACAATTTGATGATGAGAAGCAAGCTTTTGAAGCAATTTATCGGCGTTGTGGTGTGCAAGTAAACCCAGTAATTGCCGATTCCGGTACAATGGGTGGTAAAAACTCAACGGAATTTCAAGCACCTGCTGCAATTGGTGAGGATACCATTGCAACTAATGAAACGGGTACTTATTCAGCTAACCTTGAAATGGCAGTCAGTGACGATACCTTTAAGCAAGATCAAGAAGAATTGCAAGAAATGGCTGAAGTCGCTAGCCCAGATCAAGAAACAATTGCTGATTTAGTTGATTTTATGAACGTGCCCGCAACCAGAATTGTTAAGAGTGTTCTCTACATTGTTAATGAAAAAGAACACGTGTTAGTTTTAATTCGTGGTGATAAGCAAGTAAATGAAGTTAAGTTGACGCACTTGCTTGATGCTGATTCATTAAGAACGGCAACTGATGAAGAATTACTAGCAATTACCGGTGCTAACAAAGGCGGTGTTGGTCCAGTTAAGGCTGATTGGGCTGATAAAATTGTTGCTGATGATACAGTAAAGAACCTTTACAATGTAGTTGTTGGTGCTAATAAGACTGGTTACCAATTAAAGAATGTCAACCTTGATCGTGATTTTAAAGTTGATCAATTTGGTGACATTCGAGTAGCTAACGAGGGTGAACCTGATCCAATCGATCATTTACCATTGAAATTTACAACTTCAATTGAAGTGGGTCATATTTTCAAGCTGGGTACTTATTATACTGAAACGATGGGTGCTGACTTCTTAGATCAGAACGGTAAGACGCAGCCAGTAATCATGGGTTCTTACGGTATTGGCGTTACTAGAATGTTATCAGCTGCTGTAGAGCAACATGCAACTAAATTCGGTATTGCTTGGCCTAAAGAAATCGCGCCATTTAGTTTGCACATTGTCCAAATGAAGATGAAGGATGAAGCACAAACTAAACTAGCTGAAGAATTAGAGCAAAAATATAGCGCTAATTATGATGTATTGTATGATGATCGTAATGAACGTGCGGGTGTTAAGTTCGCTGATGCTGATCTGGTTGGTGCACCAATTCGAATTATAATTGGTAAAAAGGCTAGCGAGGGTATTGTTGAGGTTAAGCGTCCAACTGATGAGAAGTCTAGTGAAATTGCAGTTACTGAATTAGATAGTTTTGTAAATAAAGAGTTAGGATAATTTTTCGTGACTGATAAAAACAAACTTTTTTTACACCTTTTGGAACAAATTCATTTTCCTGAGCAATTTGCAGATAATGATTTGCTTCAAAAAGGTGAAATTGAGAACGTGGATGTATACGCTAAGGAACATAAGTGGAATATCCATGTTCTTTTTAATACGCCGTTAAAATTTGAAACTTATGCAGCTCTGAACAAGGCAATTGACGCAAGTTTTGCTTCATTTGTCAAAACGCGTTTGTTTGTCCGTACTCAAGATGGTGCTGATGATTATCTGACTGATTATTGGCGTTACGCGGTTCAAAATTCACAAATTTTACAGCCAGTTGCGCGTGAGTTTATTTCAAGCCATAAGCCTAAAAAAGAAGATGGGCGTTGGATTATTCCCGTTGATAATCTAGTGGTTGATGGCTTAATTGAGCAAAAATTCTTGGATCAGTTAGCTGAAGAAATGCGCGACTTTGGTTTCTTTAACCTAAAATTTGTAACGCAGTTGGATGAACAAAACACGCAAAGTAATTTGGCTAGCCTGCAGCAATTGCAGGAGCAGCATGAACAAAGTATGCAGGAAGCGTATAATGCTGCACCACCTAAAGAAAAGCCGAAACCGCAAGCTTATCCAACAAAAAAGACGCGCTACGGCAATCGCAAGCTGGATGAAAGTCTACCAATCACGCAAATTAAGGATGTCGTTGATGGCACTAGAAATGTTGTGATTGAAGGTAATATTTTTAATACCGAAAGTCGGGAATTAAAATCTGGCGCAATTATTTTTACTGGTGAAATTACGGATTATACTGATTCGATTTCTTTTAAGAAGTTTGTGTCTGACAAGGATCAAATTAAAAGTGTTGCGGACTTGAAGCCCGGCACTTGGGCTAAGATGCAGGGGTCAGCTGCCGACGATCAGTGGCAGCATGACGTTGTGTTCAATATTTCTAGCTTTGAAGTAGTCGAACATGTTGGTCGAACGGAAGAATATCAGGGCGATGAAAAGCGGGTTGAATTGCATCTTCATACTAATATGAGCCAGCTTGATGCTACGAATACGGCAACCGACTTTATTTTAGCTGCTAAAAAATTTGGCCAAAAGGCAATCGCCATCACTGACCATGCCGATGTGCAGTCCTTCCCCGAAGCTTATAACGTTGGTAAGAAAAACGGGATTAAGATTGTTTACGGCGTTGAAGCCAACATGATTGATGATCATGCTTTATTGGTACTGAATCCAGCGCCAATGACGTATGAAAACCGAGAATTTGTCATTTTTGACGTGGAAACGACCGGTTTATCATCGGTTTATGACACGATTATTGAAATTGGTGCCGTCAAGATGAAAGACGGTGAAGTCATCGATCGGTTTGATAAATTTATTAATCCGCACCACCCATTAAGTGAACAAACGATTAATTTGACTTCAATTACCGATGATATGGTTAGTGCAGCTGATGATGAAGCGGTTGTCATCAAGCAATTTCAAGATTTTTATGGTGACAGGCCGTTATGTGGACATAATGTTCAATTCGACGTTGGTTTTGTCAATGCAGCATTAAGACGAACTGGTCTTGAGGAAATTACCCAACCAGTTGTTGATACATTGGAAGTGTCGCGCTTATTGCATCCAGAGCAGACAAGGCACACATTAGATTCGCTGGCTAAGAAGTACAATGTTGTGCTGGAACACCACCACCGCGCTAATCAGGATGCCGAAGCAACAGGTTATTTGATGTTTAAACTGCTTGATGCCTTTAAGGTTAAGTTTGACGAAGATGACCTAGGTAAGATGAATGATTATGCCGCTCGCGGTCAAGTCTTTAAGCGGGCGCGACCGTCACACATGACAATTCTAGCCAAAAATCAGGCGGGTCTTAAAAATATGTATCGGCTAATTTCGATTGCCAGTACTAAAGACTTTTACCGAATACCGCGAACTCCAAAATCTGACTTAGCCCAATATCATGAAGGCTTACTATATGGTTCTGGTTGTCTGCAGGGTGACGTTTTTGTGGCGATGATGCAAAAAGGTTATGATGAGGCACGTAAAAAAGCCAAGTTCTATGATTATCTTGAGGTTCAACCACCGGCAAATTACGCGCAGATGATTGCGGATCATTTAATTAGTGATGAAGCTGAACTAGAGGAAATTTTAACTAATATCTATAAGCTGGGGAAGGAATTAGATAAGCCAGTTGTGGCTACGGGGGATGCTCATTATGTTGAAGAACATGATGCCATTTACCGTACAATTTTGATTTCTGCTCAAAGAAGTAACCCAGACCGGAATAAACCGCAGCCTGACCTGCATTTTTATAGTACGCAGGAAATGTTAGATGCTTTTAGTTTTCTGGGTGAAGCTGCTGCTAAGGAAATTGTCATTACTAATCCAAACAAGATTGCGGCGTTAACTGAAGAAATCGCGCCAATCAAGGATGGTCTGTTCCCACCGCATATTGATAATGCTGATGAGGAAATGAAACGGCTGACTTACGATAAGGCTTATGAACTTTACGGTAAGCCACTACCTAAAATTGTTCAAGACCGGTTGGAAATGGAATTAAATTCGATTATTTCTAATGGTTATGCGGTTATTTATTTGATTTCACAGCGCTTGGTTGCCAAGTCGAATAAGGACGGTTACTTGGTTGGTTCGCGGGGTTCTGTTGGTTCAAGTTTAGTTGCAACAATGTCTGGGATTACGGAAGTTAATCCACTGGCGCCGCATTATCGCTGTCCACAATGTAAGTACTCCAAGTTCTTTGAAAATGGTGAATATGGTTCAGGCTATGACTTGCCTGATGATAAGTGCCCTAAATGTGGTACAGAATTAGTCAAAGATGGGCAAGATATTCCGTTTGCGACTTTCTTAGGTTTCCATGGTGACAAGGTTCCTGATATCGATTTGAACTTTTCAGGTGACTATCAGCCAGTAGCACATAACTTTATTCGGGTTATGTTTGGACCGGATAATTCTTATCGTGCGGGAACAATCGCGACTGTAGCAGACAAGACCGCTTATGGTTATGCCAAGCACTATGATGAGGAAAAAGAGCTTAACTTACGTAGTGCTGAACTTGACCGGTTGGCAGCAGGAGTCAGTGGGGTTAAACGGACCACTGGGCAACACCCCGCGGGAATTGTTGTTGTTCCCGATGATATGGACATTTATGATTTTACGCCGGTTCAATATCCAGCTGATGATGTGCATGCAGCTTGGCTGACCACCCACTTTGATTTCCACTCAATTCACGATAACATTTTAAAATTTGATATTTTGGGTCATGATGACCCAACAATGATCAGAATGCTTCAAGATTTGTCGGGGATTGATCCCTTAACGATTCCGCCAGATGATCCTGGTGTGATGTCGCTGTTTTCTAGTCCTAAGATTTTGGGCGTGAAGCCGGAACAAATTCAATCAGAAACAGGAACATTAGGTGTTCCGGAATTTGGTACCAGATTTGTTCGGGGGATGCTTGAAGAAACAAAGCCGACGACGTTCTCTGAATTATTACAGATTTCCGGCTTGTCACACGGGACGGATGTATGGCTGGGCAACGCTGAAGAACTAATTAATGATGGAACTTGCAAGTTAAAAAATGTAATCGGTTGTCGGGACAACATCATGATGGATTTAATCCACTGGGGTGTTAAGCCGGAAGTTGCGTTTTCAACAATGGAATCGGTGCGTCATGGTCGCGGAATTAGCGATGAGGATATGGCCGTTTTGAAGAAAAATGACAAGATTCCAGATTGGTATATCCCGTCATGTCTTAAAATCAAGTACATGTTCCCGAAGGCACACGCGACAGCTTATATCTTGATGGCGCTCAGAATTGCTTGGTTTAAAGTGTATTATCCTGAAATTTATTACACGGCTTACTTTTCTGTACGTGCAGATTTATTTGACTTAGTTGCCATGAGCCATGGCAAAAACACGGTCAAAAAAGCAATGGCTGATATTCAGAATAAGGGTAATGATGCTTCTGCTAAAGACAAGAGTCTATTGACAGTATTGGAAATTGCCAATGAATGTTTGGAGCGGGGAATTAAAATTAAGATGGTTGACATCAATCAATCAGAAGCAACTAATTTTAAAATTCTCGATCAACATACAATTTTGGCACCATTCAATGCCGTACCGGGATTGGGTAACAATGCGGCTAAGCAGATTGTTGCTGCTAGAACGGAACAAAAATTCTTATCAAAAGAAGATTTATCTAAACGAGGCAAAGTTTCGCAAACAATTATGGATTATTTGGAAGATAATGGGGTTTTGGAAGGAATGCCCGACCAAAATCAGTTATCATTATTTTAATTAAAAAGGTGCTTAGCTTTTGCTAAGCACCTTTTTGCGTTAAGAGTAACTTTAAGGAGGTTGAAGAAAAATGTTATCAATCAAAGAAGCAAAGCAGATTATCGAAAATTTTGCTAATTCAAACAACAATACTCAAGCTTTAACGACTAAGCGGTCATTTTTTACAACCAAAAAGATTGCCAATCAGATTGCTTTTCCTAATCAAAAGCAGCATTGGCTGGATTATTTGACTGAAATAGAGCAGAAAGATGGACCTGAAAAAGATTTTAAGTATGCTTATAACCACGTTCACTGTGCGCCGATGCTGTGCTACTTGGCTAATCAATTGAATATTAAGACTGAAAAGGCCGAAAAAGACATTGCCGACCAGCACTTGCAAATGATGAGTGAAGCTAAAAAGTTCCGCGATAATTATCTTTCATATTCAGATGTCGAAGCGGCAATGAATAAATTACTTGGACGTTAAACTCAAACTGCCAAAAAAGGCGTTTAGTGGCAATAATTTGTTCTATTAATTGTGATTACTGCCAAAATATGATATAGTAAATAAGAAGTTCGGATAATTAATTCGAGTGAGCAGTTTTTTGCTCACTCTTTTTATTACGGAGGAAAATATTTGGCGAAAGTTACAGATCTTGTTCTTACAGAAATTGAACCGATAATTGCGCAGCGCAGCGATGAATTGGTGGACATTGAATACGTAAAAGAAAAAGGCCAAAATTATTTAAGAATATATGTTGACCGTGAAAACGGAATTGATATGGATGAAATTGTTGGGCTTAGTGAATTAGTTTCAGCTAAACTTGATGAGATTACGCCTGATCCATTCCCAGAACCTTACGTTTTAGAAATATCTTCACCCGGTGTTGAACGACCAATTAAGACGAAAAAGGATTGGCAAAAAGCACTTGATAATTATATTCACGTTGGTCTTTATCAAAAGATTGATGGTGAAAAGAATTATGAGGGAACGCTCAAATCATTTAATGATGATGAAATCGAGTTAGAAATAAAGATTAAGACGAGACGGAAACGATTAACTATTCCTCGCAAGTTGATTGCAAATATCCGTTTTGCAATTGAATTTTAGAAAGGCTGATTAAACTTATGTCTAAAGAAATGCTAGAGGCGTTTGCTACTTTAGAGAAGACAAAAGGTATCAAGCAAGACGTTATTGTCGAAGCAATTAAGGCAGCTCTTGTTGCTGCTTATAAAAAGAACTATAATCAAGCTCAAAATGTTGAAGTTGAATTTGATGAACGTAAGGGTAACTTTAAGTTACTAGCAGTTAAAACTGTTGTTGATGAGGTTCATGATGAACGCCTTGAATATAGTTTAAAGGATGCTTTAAATATCAATAAAGCTTATGAAGTTGGTGACGAAATCCGTTTCGAAGTTGTACCTAAAGACTTCGGTCGAATTGCTGCGCAAACAGCTAAACAAGTAATTATGCAGCATTTGCGTGAAGCAGAACGCAATCACATCATTGATGAGTATTCACAATACGAGGATGAACTGATTACTGGTACGGTTGAAAGACGTGATAATCGCTTCGTTTATGTTAAAATTGGTAATGTTGAAGCTGTTATGCCGCATAATGACCAAATGCCTAACGAAACTTACAATCCTCAAGACCAAATCCGTGTCCTCGTGACTCATGTCGGTTCTGACGCTAAAGGTGCACAAATTACAGTTTCACGGACTGCTCCTGACATGGTTAAGCGTCTATTTGAGCAAGAAGTACCTGAAATTTTTGACGGTACCGTGGAAATTGTTTCAATTGCACGTGAAGCTGGCGATCGGACCAAGATTGCAGTGAAGTCAAACGATCCTAACATTGATCCTGTTGGTACTTGTGTTGGTCAACGTGGCGCACGGGTTCAAAATGTGGTTAATGAACTTGATGGTGAAAATATTGATGTCGTTAAATACGAAGAAGATCCGTCAGACTTTATTGCCAATGCATTAAATCCAGCTGAAGTAATTGCTGTTCAATTTGGTGATAATGAAGATGAGAAGAGTGCGCTGGTAATCGTTCCTGACTATCAATTATCACTAGCAATTGGTAAAAAAGGTCAAAACGTTCGCTTGGCTGCACGTTTAACTGGCTACAAGATTGATATTAGACCAGAATCTGAAGTTGAATTCGTTGATGAAAGCAGCAAGGCTGCCAATGAAGACAATGAGGCAGCTGCAGAAACTGAAATTGCCAATGCAGCTGATGAAAATACTGAAGATGTAGCAACCGAAACTGTTGCAGAAGAAGTCGAAGCTACTGATGATAATTTAGAAGCTGAAAATACTGCACAAGAGCAAGCAGATATAACTGAAACTGAGTCTGAAGAAGAATCAGACGAAGAATAAGTCTAGGGGTGAGTTCTTTTGAAAAAAAGAAAAATTCCAATGCGGAAAGATCTATTAACTGATACGATGCAACCCAAAAAAGAACTGGTCCGGATTGTGATTGACAAGGACAAAAATGTCACAGTTGATCCCAGTGGTAAAAAGCCAGGTCGTGGAGCTTATGTATCGTTAGATCCAAGTAAAATTAAATTTGCACAAGAAAAGGGCGTCTTAGAACGAAGTTTAGGGGCTAAAATACCAGATTCGTTTTATGAAGAGCTTTATTCCTATGTAGATCATCAAAAGGCAAGAAAAGAATTGTTTGGTGATAAATAGATTTGCAAAATAGACAAAAAGCATTAAATTTGCTGGGGCTGGCACAAAGAGCTGGAAAATTAGTTTCTGGGCTTGAGATTGTATTAGTTGGTCTTAAAGCAAAGCAAATAAAGGTAGTTATTTTGGCTAATGATAGTCATGCCGATACAAGTGAGAAGATCACTAGAGCAGCTGAGCAGAATAACGTTCAAGTTATTACTGAATTTAACAGCGATGAGATTTCACATGCAATTGGTAAAGAACGCAAAGTGTTGGGCTTAACCGATGCGGGTTTTTGCAAGGCATTAGTACAAAAGATTAATGAAGGAGTGTGATTGGATGGCTAAAAAAAGAATTTACGAAATTGCAAAAGAATTAGACATCGATAATAAAGTTGTGGTTAAAAAAGCAAAGGACCTCGGCTTTGATGTTACAAATCATATGTCATCACTAGAAGATTCACAAGTAAGTCAATTAAAGGGTAGTTTCCATAGCTCCGCTCCCGCTAAAAAGCAAGAGAAGACTGCTAAGAAGAGCAGTAAAATCAAGGTTTCTGTTAATTCTATTCGTAAAAACGAGAAAAAACAGGATGGCGAAACTAGTAATAAAGCTAATAATCACCATAAAGGTAACCGTCGCTCAAATAATCGCGATGATCGCAATCGCCACTCGCAAGAACGTAATCAGGATCGCCGCTCGAATAATACTAGCGCTCATTCTGCAAAGCCAGCAGCACAAGACTTACTTAAGCAGTTAAAGCAAAAGCAGCGTGTTGAACAAAGTAGTTTGAATAAGCAAGCTGATCAGGCACGTAAGGCTTATCATGAGCACTTGCAAAATCCTAAGACAACTACTGAAGCTAGTGATCAGGCAACTGCAGCTAAACCAGTTGCTAAGCAAAAGACAACTGAAACAAAAGTTATTGGTCCGAAGATTATTAAGCCTTCGCCAGCACGAATGAAGCAAAATAATGAACCAGCTGCTAAACAACAGCATGCAGTAACTGCTAATAATGCCGGTCCTGAACCAGTTAAGGAAGAAAAGCGTCGTGGTAATGGATATACTTCACGTAATTCTGGTAAACCTGGTCGTAAGGGCAAAAATCAAGTTTTTGGTGGTGGCAATAATAACCATTCTGACCGTCAAGAAAGACGTAAGCGCAAGAATAAGCGTCGTCAGGTAGAACAAACACCTAAAAAGCAGCCTACTCAGAGAAAAGAACGACCATTACCAGAAACTTTGGTATATGAAGTTGGGATGAATGCTCAAGATTTAGGTAAAATTTTACACCGTGAACCAGCAGAAATCGTTAAGAAATTATTTATGCTGGGTGTAATGACCAACCAAAATCAATCCCTTGATAAAGATGCGATTGAATTAGTCGCTGCTGAATATGGGATTAACGCCGAAGAAAAGGTTCACGAAGATATTTCTGATATCGATACTCTTTACAGCAAGCGAATGGAAGCTTCTAAGGAATCGAAGAACCAAATTAAGCGTCCACCAGTTGTTACGATTATGGGTCACGTTGACCACGGTAAAACAACTTTGCTTGACCGGTTGCGTCATACTCACGTTTCAGCTCATGAAGCCGGCGGAATTACCCAGAAGATTGGGGCATACCAAGTTCATGTTGACGATCACTTGATTACCTTCTTGGATACACCAGGACATGCTGCCTTTTCAAACATGCGTGAACGTGGGGCTGAAATAACTGACATCGTTGTCTTGGTTGTTGCTGCTGACGATGGTGTTATGCCGCAAACAATTGAAGCCATTGATCACGCTAAGAGTGCCAAGGTGCCAATCATTGTTGCAATTAACAAAATGGATGCACCAGGAGCCAACCCTCAACACGTTACCGAACAGTTGATGAAATATAATTTGATTCCAGAAGATTACGGTGGCGACACAATCTTTGTTAACATTTCTGCTAAAACTGGTGATAATGTTGATGAATTATTGCAAATGATTTTGCTGCAAGCTGACATGATGGAATTAAAGGCTGATCCTAAGCAACAAGCAATCGGTACGGTTGTTGAAGCCCGGCTTTCTCGTGGCCGCGGTCCAGTTGCCGACTTACTGATTCAACAGGGTACCTTGCATACAGGTGATCCAATCGTTGTCGGTAATCGCTTTGGTCGTGTTCGGGTAATGACTAACGATCGTGGTCGGCAGATTGAAAAGGCGACACCTTCAATGCCAGTTGAAATTACTGGGTTGAATGATGTGCCTGAATCTGCTGATAAGTTAGTTGTCTTTGACGATGAAAAGACTGCTCGTAGTGTTGGTGAACAAAGAGCTCAACAAGCATTGCAACAATCACGTGAAAATGTCCAACATATTACTTTAGATAATCTCTTTGATACAATGAAGAGAGAAAACATGAAGGAAGTTGACATTGTCTTAAAGGCTGATGTTCAAGGTTCAGCAGAAGCTCTGCAACAATCACTTGAAAAGATTGAAGTTGAAGGTGTTCGGGTTAACATTATTCACTCCGGTGTTGGTGCCGTAAATGAATCAGATGTTACCCTAGCTGGTGCTTCTAACGGCTTTATTATTGGGTTCAATGTTCGTCCAACTGCAACTGCTAAATCACAAGCAGAAGCTGATGGCGTTGATATTCGCCTTTACAGCATTATTTACAAGGCAATTGATGACGTGAAGGCCGCTATGCAAGGTATGCTGGAACCAACTTATGAAGATAAGGTTGTTGGTAACTTGACTGTTCGTGAGACTTGGAAAGTTTCTAAGGTTGGGACAATTGCTGGTTCCTTTGTTGATTCAGGTTATGTTACTCGCGACTCTAGTGTTAACTTAATTCGTGACGGTGTTGTAATTTACTCAGGTAAGGTTGCATCACTTAAGCGCTTTAAGGATGATACCAAGATCGTTAAGCAAGGATTTGATTGTGGTTTGACAATTGAAGGCTACAATGACATTAAGATTGGCGATCAGCTTGAAGCAATTGAGCAACAAGAGGTTAAGCCTAATTAGTAATTTTACTGGGAGGAAAGTATGAAGCACAGAATTGGTCGTGTTGAAGGAGAAATCCTCCGTGAATTAACCAAAATTTTGCGGAAAAATATTCGTGATCCGCGTGTCAATGATGTTACAATTACTGCGGTTGAATGTACTAATGATTTATCATATGCAACTATTTATTACAGTATTCTCTCTGAGAATCCTAAAAAAGAAGAAGAGGTTGCGGCCGGCTTAGAAAAGGCTAAAGGAATGATGCGGCACTTGCTCGGGCAAGTTCTGACGGTTTACAAAGTTCCTGAATTGATTTTTAAGCGCGACAACTCTGTTAAATATGGTAGTAAAATTGATAAGTTAATTGCTGATTTAAAAAAGCAAGAAGCAGATCGCAATAATTAAAAAGAGCGCCTTTGTGGCGCTTTTTTAGTGAAAACAGGTTTTAAAAAATGTTAAACGGAATTTTAGTAATTGATAAGGCCAAGGGAATGACGAGCGCTGATGTCGTGTACCATTTGCGTAAGACCTTGCACATCAAAAAAATTGGTCATGCTGGAACGCTTGACCCTGATGTTACTGGTGTATTGCCAATTGCAATTGGTCAGGCAACTAAGCTGATTGAATTAATGCATACCCAAAACAAAAAGTATGAAGGTACTGGTATTTTGGGCTATGCTACTGATAGCTATGATATTAGTGGCAAAACTTTGGTAACTAAGAGAGTAGCTGAACCAATTGCAGCAAGTGCAATTGAGCAAGGGATGCAGTCATTCATTGGTAGAATTGAGCAGGTACCACCAATTTATTCAGCAGTACGTGTTAATGGCAAACACTTATATGAATATGCGCGTGCGGGAATTGAAGTTGAACGACCTAAAAGACAGGTTGATGTTCTAGCTTATGATTTAACAGGGCAGCCAACTTTTGATCTTGAAAAAGGTCAAGAAGAATTTAGTTTTGCAATTGAATGCAGTAAGGGGACGTATGTACGTTCATTAGTTAATGACTTAGGGCAGAAGTTAGGTGTTCCAGCTGTTATGAGTAAGTTGCGCCGGACAGCCAGTTCAGGATTTGACCTTAATCAGGCAGTTAGTTTGGATGAAATTATTGCCGATCCAGCAAAAGCTGAACAACTAATCCAACCGATTGATGCCTTTTTTAAAGATTATCCGCAGGTTGACTTGACTACCAGTCAGTGGCTAAAAGTGAAAAATGGCGCGGCAATTGCTTTAGAAACTGATGCAAATAAGGTGGCATTACGATACAATAATAAGGTTAAGGCAATTTATCAAAAGGATGCAGAAAAGTACCGTCCCGACTTGATGCTCTTGCAAAATGAATAGGTGAAATGAAGGTCTTATTGTGCAAATTATCCATTTAACTTATCCAGTTAAAGAAAATTTAATTCCAAGTAAAATCGTGTTAGCTTTAGGCTTTTTTGATGGTGTTCATCGCGGGCACCAGCACTTGATTGAATTAGCGCGTACAACAGCACGCGAAAAGCAATTGCCACTTGTCGTAATGACATTTGACCGGCATCCAAAAGAAGTTTATCAAAATTCAAAGGTTGTTTATATTGATAGTCTAGATGAGAAGGCTTATAAGATGGAACAATTGGGTGTTGATTACCTACTTGTGATGCATTTTAATGCTGGCTTTAGTAAATTGTCAGCACAGGAATTTGTTGATCAAATTATTGTTCGCCTCAAAGCGGATACTGTTGTTGCCGGCTTTGATTACACTTATGGTCCCAAAGACATTGCTAACATGAAGAATTTTCCTAAATTTGCTAAGGGCAGGTTTAAAATTATTGATGTGCCAAAGCAAACTTATGATGGTCAAAAAATTGGTTCAACGGAAATTAGACGAGCAATTAGTAGCGGTGATATGAAGTTGGCAGCACAACTTTTAGGTTCACCCTATGTGATGTCTGGCATTGTCGGTCACGGTTTACGTAATGGTCACAAGCTGGGTTATCCAACTGCTAATTTGGTTTGGACTGAGAACAAGGTTTTACCTAAAGTCGGCGTTTATGCGACTAAAACAAACATTGGCGGTAAATGGTATGATTCCATGACCAGTGTGGGCTATAACGTTACCATTAATGAAGGCAAGCGTATTTTTATTGAATCTAACCTGTTTGGCTTTGATCAAGAAGCATACGGGGAAAAGATGATTATCAAATGGTATAAGTATACGCGACGCGAAATTAAATTTGCTGATCTCGCAGAATTAAAAAAGCAAATGGCGCACGATGAAGCAGAGGTAAAGGCTTACTTTGCTGACAAATAAAGACTTCCACCTACCTTAAAAAGTAGGTGGAAATTTTTAATTGCTGGAAAATGTAAATATTTTTAGCACTCGGCTTGACTTTCTGCTAAATGCTAGTATCATAATAATTGTTAGCACAAAAGATATGAGAGTGCTAAAAGTGAGGGCGATATTTATGTTGACCGAGCGTCAAGAACTTATTTTAAAAACAATCATTAACGATTTTACACAGACTCATGATCCAGTAGGTTCAAAGACGGTAATGAGTCAATTACCGATTAAAGTATCGAGTGCAACAATCAGGAATGAGATGGCTGTTTTGGAAGATCAAGGGTTGATTGAGAAAACTCATTCTTCTAGTGGACGAGTTCCTTCTACTGAAGGTTATCGCTATTATCTTGATAATCTAGTTGAGCCATTGCAGATTCCCGAATCTGTTTACACTAAAATTATTAATCAACTTGACCGTCCGTTTCACCAAGTAAATGAAATTGTTCAGGAAGCCGCTAGAATCTTATCTGATTTGACTAACTATACAGCTTTTGCGGAAGGACCAGAAAGTCGCGATGTGACCGTGACGGGTTTTCGTATTGTGCCGCTGGTTGGTCGGCAAGTAATGGCAATTTTGGTTACCAGTGATGGCAGCGTGCAAAATCAGGTTTATCACTTACCACGCAATATTCATGGTGATGAAATTGAAAAAGCCGTTCGCATGATTAATGATGAACTGGTTGGTAAGAGCTTAGCTGAAATTACGCCGGAGATGCTTAATAAAGCTTTAGGCAAAAATGCCAACAGTAAGCATGCCAGTGAGCTGATTGAGTTAGTTGAAGATGTCATTAACGATGCTGCCAGTGAACAATTATATGTTGACGGTCAGATCAATTTATTGAATAATTCTTCGACTAATGATGTTTCAGATATCCGTTCATTATATGAACTGGTTGACCACGATGATTTGCTTGCAAATCTTGAAGCCTATAAGCCGACTTCCAATTCAGGGCGTTTTCCTGTTAGAGTTAGCTTGGGTTCAGAATTACCAAACGAGTTATTAAAGGATTATAGTCTGTTAACTGCAGAATATAGTGTTGGCTCCCATGGCAAAGGTATTATTGCCTTGCTGGGTCCAACTAATATGCCGTATTCACAAGTAATTGGCTTGCTTGAATATTTTAGAAATGAGCTTGCGAAAAAGTTGCTTGAATACTACGGTCGATTTAAATAAAGGAGGTTAGCTGTGAGTAAAAAAGATTTTCCTAGTGAAAAAGATTTAGACCAAACAGAAGCAACTGCTGAAAACTTAGAAAATGAAACAAAGTCTGAGGCAAATGAGCAGTCGGCTGAAGCTAACAAACAAGAAAAAACACCAGAGCAAGAACTTCAAGAAGAATTAACTAAGGCACAAGCTGATAGTAAAGATTTTGAAGATAAGTATTTGCGTAGTCAGGCAGAAATGCAGAATATGCAAGGTCGTTATAATAAAGAACGGGCTCAATTAATTAAGTATGAATCACAATCTTTGGCTAAGGATGTTCTACCAGCAATGGATAATTTAGAACGGGCTTTAGCTACTAAGGTTGATGATGAAGCATCTAAGCAACTGAAGAAGGGTGTGCAAATGACACTTGATTCTTTAGTTAAGGCCATGAAAGATCACGGAATTAGTGAAATTGAGGCTGAAGGTGTTAAATTTGATCCGACACTGCATCAGGCTGTACAAACAGTTGCAGCCAGCAGCGATGATCAAAAGGACCACGTTGTCCAAGTTTTACAAAAAGGATATCAATATAAAGACCGGACATTAAGACCAGCAATGGTTGTTGTTGCACAATAGTGAAAGGATGTTAATCAATGTCAAAAGTTATCGGAATCGACCTCGGAACGACTAACTCAGCAGTTGCCGTTCTTGAAGGAAAAGAACCAAAAATTATTACTAATCCAGAAGGTAACCGGACTACACCATCAGTAGTTGCTTTTAAAGACGGTGAAATTCAAGTCGGTGAAGTTGCCAAACGTCAAGCAATCACTAACCCAAATACTGTTATTTCAATTAAGCGTCACATGGGTGAAGAAGATTACAAAGTTAAAATTGGTGACAAGTCTTACACTCCTCAAGAAATTTCAGCAATGATTTTGCAATACATTAAGAAATTCTCTGAAGATTACTTAGGTGAAAAGGTTACTGATGCAGTTGTTACTGTTCCAGCATACTTCAACGACGCACAACGTCAGGCTACTAAAGATGCTGGTAAGATTGCTGGTTTAGACATTAAGCGGATTATCAACGAACCTACTGCTTCTTCACTTGCTTATGGTCTTGATAAAGATGCCGAAGATGAAAAGGTCTTAGTTTACGACCTTGGTGGTGGTACCTTTGACGTTTCTGTATTGCAATTAGGTGATGGTGTCTTCCAAGTATTGTCAACTAACGGTGATACTCACCTTGGTGGTGATGATTTTGATAACAAGATCATGGATTGGCTCATCCAAAACTTCAAGGATGAAAACGGTGTTGACTTAGCTAAAGACAAGATGGCTTTACAACGGTTAAAGGATGCTGCTGAAAAGGCTAAGAAGGACTTGTCTGGTGTATCATCAACTCACATTTCCTTACCGTTCATTTCTGCTGGTGAAGCTGGTCCATTGCACCTTGAAACTGACTTAACTCGTGCTAAGTTTGACGAATTAACTAGTGACTTGGTTGACCGTACTAAGGTTGCTTTTGACAATGCCTTAAAGGATGCTGATTTAACAGTTAACGACATTGATAAAGTTATTTTAAACGGTGGTTCAACAAGAATCCCTGCAGTTCAAGAAGCTGTTAAGAAGTGGGCTGGCAAGGAACCTGACCACTCAATCAATCCTGATGAAGCCGTTGCCTTAGGTGCTGCTATTCAAGGTGGGGTTATCTCTGGTGATGTTAAAGACGTTGTCTTGCTTGATGTTACACCATTATCTCTTGGTATTGAAACCATGGGTGGTGTCTTCACTAAGTTAATTGAAAAGAACACAACTATTCCAACTTCTAAGAGTCAAGTCTTTTCAACTGCCGCAGATAATCAACCTGCCGTTGACGTTCATGTTTTACAAGGTGAACGTCCAATGGCTCAAGACGACAAGACTTTAGGTCGTTTTGAATTAACTGATATTCCTGCTGCACCTCGTGGCGTCCCACAAATTCAAGTTACATTTGATATCGATAAGAATGGTATTGTTAATGTTTCTGCTAAGGATATGGGTACTGGTAAGGAACAAAAGATTACCATTAAGAGTTCATCCGGTCTTTCTGATGAAGAAATCAAGAAGATGCAAAAAGAAGCCGAAGAACACGCTGAAGAAGACAAGAAGAAGAAGGAAGAAGTTGACTTACGTAATGAAGTTGACCAATTAATCTTCTCAACTGAAAAGACCTTAAAAGAAGTTAAGGATAACGACAAGATTTCTGAAGATGACACCAAGAAGGTTCAAGATGCCCTTGATGCTTTGAAGAAGGCTCAACAAGATAATAACTTAGATGAAATGAAGTCCAAGAAGGATGAATTGACTAAGGTTGCTCAAGATTTAGCTGTTAAATTGTACCAAGCAAATGGTGGTGCTGACGCAGCTGGTCAAGCCGGTCCACAGAACCCGGGTGCACAAGACGGCAATGCAAGTAATGGTTCTGCAACTGACGGTGAATTCCACAAAGTAGACCCAGATAAGTAAAGGGTTTATAATTAAATAAATTAGAAAAGAACTGCCACAAAAGTAGTTCTTTTCTTTTGGAAAGTGAGGAGCTTTTAATAGATGGCACAAGAAGATTATTATAATGTGCTAGGCGTTGATCGTAATGCCAGTGATAAAGAAATTAACTCTGCTTACCGTAAATTAGCTAAGAAGTATCACCCAGATTTAAATCATGAAGCTGGGGCTGAAGAAAAGTACAAAGAAGTCAACGAGGCCTATGAAGTTTTGCACGATAAGCAAAAACGGGCTCAGTATGATCAATTTGGTTCTGCTGGTGTCAATGGTCAAGGCGGCTTTGGCGGTGGTGCTGGTCAAGGTTATGGCGACTTTAGCGGCTTTGGTGATTTTGGCGATATTTTCAATGATTTCTTTGGCGGTGGCGGCGGTAGTAGCCAGGCTCAAGCCAATCCGACTGCTCCAAAGCGTGGTCAAGACCTAGACTACACGTTAACAATTGACTTTATGGATGCAATTACGGGTAAAAAGACGCAAGTGTCTTATACTCGCAGTGAAACTTGTTCTACTTGTCAAGGGACTGGTGCTGAAAAGGGCACGCACCCAATTACCTGTGATAAGTGTCATGGTTCTGGTTATATGACTGTGACCCAAAAGTCGATGCTCGGAATGATTCGTCGTCAGACAGTCTGTGATAAGTGTCATGGTAAGGGTGTCATTATTGAACACCCATGTCAAACCTGTCATGGTAACGGAACTGTCGATGGTAAAAATACTATTGAAGTTAATATTCCTGCAGGTATCGATAATGGTCAACAGTTACGTTATGACGGTCAAGGTGAAGCCGGTAAAAATGGTGGACCTTACGGTGACTTGTACATTAGTTACCGAATTAAGCCATCCAAAGACTTCGAACGTAGTGGCAATACAATTTATACCACTGTACCAATTTCGTTTGCTCAAGCAACTTTGGGAGATGAAATTGATATTAAGACAGTTCACGGTAAGAGTAAGCTGAAGATTCCTGCTGGTACGCAACCGAATAAGAAATTTACGTTGCGCGGCGAGGGTGTACCATATTTGCGCGGTAATGGTAACGGCGACCAAATCACAACCGTTCAAGTACAAATTCCAGAGTCAATTAACGAAAAGCAAAAAGAAGCATTAGTTGACTTTGTCAAGGCTGGTGGTGGTTCAATTACCCCACAAGAGAAGGGCTTTTTTGAACGTTTAAAAGAAAAATTGAAGTAATTAGTTAAGAATCCTATATTTTAGGATTCTTTTTCTTTTAAAAAATTAGTGGAGTCCCTAATTAATTTCAACTGCTCTTGCGAATTTGCTATAATAATAGAGATAGAATAAAGGGTGCAAATAATTTATGGACATAAAAAAATTACAAGATTATCAAAAACACATTCGCAACTTTTCAATTGTTGCCCATATTGATCATGGTAAGTCAACAATTGCTGATCGTATTTTGGAACTGACCGATACGGTTTCGGAGCGACAACTAAAAAACCAAATGCTTGATGACATGCCTTTAGAGCGGCAACGCGGGATTACCATCAAGATGAACTCGGTAGAAGTTAAATATCACGCCCAAGGCGGTGAAGATTATATTTTTCACTTGATTGATACTCCAGGACACGTTGACTTTTCGTACGAGGTGTCACGTTCACTTGCGGCCTGTGAAGGGGCATTATTAGTTGTTGATGCTTCACAAGGAGTCCAAGCACAGACTTTAGCTAATACTTATTTGGCTATTGACAATGACTTGGAAATTCTCCCGGTAATCAATAAGATTGATTTACCATCAGCTGATCCAGAACAGGCTAAGGAAGAAATTGGGGAAATGCTTGGTCTTGATGCTTCTGATGCTGCGGAAGTTTCTGGTAAAACAGGTCAGGGAATAGCAGATATGCTTGAAAAGGTGGTTAAGGAAATTCCTGCACCAGCTGGCGATTTAACAGCGCCATTAAAGGCTTTGATTTTTGATTCAAAGTATGATGATTATCGCGGTGTTGTATTGTCTGTTCGCGTTGAAGAAGGGACAGTTAAACCGGGCGATCAAATTGAAATCATGAACACTGGCAAAAAGTATGAAGTAACTGAAGTTGGAGTTACTAGTCCGCAGCCAGTTAAGAAAGATATTTTAATTGCTGGGGATGTTGGTTACTTAACGGCTAATATTAAATCGGTTCGAGAAACGCGAGTCGGAGATACGATTACTTCGGCAGAACAGCCAACAGCAGAACCATTACCGGGTTATCGGCAAATTCCACCAATGGTTTATTCAGGGATGTATCCGGTTGATAATGCCAAGTACGATGATTTAAAAGAAGCCTTACAAAAATTGCAATTAAACGATGCCGCTTTGGAATTTGAACCAGAAACTTCAACGGCATTAGGATTTGGTTTTCGGTGTGGCTTTTTAGGGTTACTGCACATGGATGTGGTTCAGGAGCGGTTAGAGCAAGAATTTGATCTTGACTTAATAATGACGGCACCATCAGTTGACTACCATGCAATTATGAATGATGGTTCGACTAAGATAATTGATAACCCATCTGATTTGCCATCTGCTGGTGAATATCGGGAAGTGCAGGAGCCTTATGTTAAAGCTGAAGTGATGGTACCTAATGACTTTGTGGGACCAGTCATGGAGTTATGCCAGCGTAAGCGCGGTGAGTTTGTGACGATGGACTATCTGGATAAGTATCGCGTAAACGTGATTTACAACATGCCGCTTGCAGAAATCATCTATGACTTTTTTGACGATTTAAAGTCTTCAACCAAGGGTTATGCTTCACTTGATTATGAAATTACCGGGTATCGTGCTACTGACTTAGTTAAGATTGATATTTTACTTAACAAGCAAGCAATTGACGCGCTGAGTTTTATTGCTCACCGTGATGAAGCACAAAAGCGGGCACGACAAATGACCTCAATGCTTAAGAAATTAATTCCGCGGCAAAACTTCGAAGTTGATATTCAAGGAGCCATTGGCGCAAAAATCATTTCGCGGGCGACGGTTAAGCCATACCGCAAAGATGTTACTTGGAAAATTCATACCGGTGATCCCGATCGTCGTGCTAAATTGCTTGAAAAGCAAAAGCGTGGTAAAAAACGGATGAAGGCTGTTGGTCGCGTTGAAGTACCACAAGATGCGTTTATGGCAGTCCTAAAGATGAACGATGATGATTTAAATTCAAAGTAAAATATTGAGGAGAAAACTTAATGATTGAGTGGAAACAACGTTCCGCTAAGGAGTTACCTTCTGAGTTAATTGAAAAATATCAACTTAGCCCAATTACGGCTAAGTTGTTTTCTTTACGTGGAATTAATACTGATGAGCAATTAGCTTTTTGGTTTAATGCGACTGAAGAAGATCTGGCTGACCCTAATTTAATGCATGACATGGCTAAGGCTGTTGACCGCATTACAAAGGCAGTTGAGCAGGGTGAAAAGATAACCATTTATGGTGATTACGATGCCGATGGCATTACGGCAACAACGATTATGATGGAAACATTGTCAATCTTAGGTGCGGATGTACATTACTTTATTCCTGATCGTTTTCGTGATGGCTATGGTCCTAATCTTGAGGCTTACCAAAAGATTGTCGAAGATGGTACTAAGCTCATTATTACGGTAGATAATGGGGTAACTGGCGTTAAGGAAGTTGCTTATGCTCAAGAACATGGCGTTGATACAATTATTACGGATCATCACACGTTCCAAGAAGAAGTTCCGGATGCTTATGCAATTGTGCACTGCAATTATCCGGGGCAAAAATATCCGTTTGATGACTATTGCGGTGCTGGTGTTGCTTACACGATTTGTCGTGAATTAATGCAGGAGCCAATGTCTGACTTATTAGACCTCGCCATGATTGGCACAATTGGTGATATGGTTAAGGTTTCAGGTGAAGGGCATATTATTGTTAAACGCGGGTTAGCAGCACTTAACCAAACACAGCGTCCGGGCTTGCGCGCTTTAATTAAAAATGCGGGTCTAAAGTTAGGCACGATTGATGAAACTGACGTTGGGTTCAATATTGCCCCAAGATTAAATGCTGTTGGTCGCCTTGCTAATGCTAGTTTAGCCGTTGAATTATTACTTTCTGATGATGAAAAACAAGCAAGACAGTTAGCCGATCAGGTTGAAGAATTAAATGATAGACGCAAGGAATTAACGGCGGCAGTTTATCAATCATGTATTGAGCAGATCAAGATTAATGGCTGGCAAACGAAGAATACCCTAGTAATTTACGATCCCGAATTTCACGAGGGTGTGCTTGGTTTAGTAGCTAATAAAATTGTTGAAAAGTTTCATAAACCGACAATTGTTTTAACTAAAAATGAAGCTGGAGTTGTTAAAGGATCGGGTCGGTCTATTTCAGGATTTAACTTATTTGACGCATTATCGCCGCTAAAAGAAAAACTGTTAACGCAATTTGGCGGGCATGATTTTGCTTGTGGGTTATCAATGACTGCTGACAAGGTTGATGCACTGCGGGATGCCTTTGAAGCTAGTTTTAAAGGTGCGCCTAATTTAGCGGTAGAACAGTATGATTTTGAACTGCCACTAGCTAAGCTGACAACTAATACGGCATCAGAGATTAACCTTGCTGGTCCCTTTGGCACGGATAACGTTAAACCCATTTTTAGTATTACTCATGCAGCCATTAATAATTTTGATTTTATGGGTAAAGATAAAACGCATATTCGTTTTCAAGCAGTAAAAGATGGCGGTAAGTTAGATGTTGTTGGCTTTAACAAGGAGTACATCACCCGCAATATATTACCATTTGTTGACCAGATTTTTATTCAGTTAGGACTTAATACGTACCGCAAGCAAACCAAGCTCCAAGGAATTATTGCTGGTATTATTTTTAAAGCGCCACAGCTGACTGTCCCAGCTCCCGTAGTTGATTTACGGCAAGAAAAGTACGTAATGGGTTTTGCCGACCGTTACCTATTGTTTGATGCCAAAAATCAGACGGTTGCTGCTAATAGTCTTGGAATAAATCCTGATAAAATCACTTTGGTAAGTGACTATCATGGTGACGGTGAAGTTGCGGCTTTAATCGATGTGCCACATAACCAAGCAGAACTAAATTTGGCCTTAACTAGTGATTATCAGCAGTTATATTTGCGCTTTTTATTGGACCAGCTACCAGTTGAGAGCATTCCTGCTAAGACAAATTTTGCTCGCGTTTTGAAGTATGTTTATGCTCATCCGGATTTATCACCAGCAAATTATCGTCAAGTAGCACCATTTTTAGGATTGGATTATAATAGTTTGTTGTTTATTTTACGGGTTTTCTTTGAACTTAACTTTGTTCAGCTGCAAGATAATCAGATTGTTGGGGTGCCTAATCCTACTAAAAAGCCGTTGTCTGCATCTAAGTATTTTACCGCGGTGACTTCACAAATCACTTTTGCTAGTGAATTAAGACAAATGCCGACCAATAAATTGTTAATGTATGTTAATCAACAATTGAAAAAGCGCTAATATCACGTTTTTAGTGCTTTTTATGGTTAAATCTGTTAGAATATGTAAGTTAAATTGTGCTTTAAAAAGCAAATGAAGTTTTGGAGGTTTTTCTTCTTATGGCAAACATTTTTGAAGAACGAATTGCAAGTGTTAATGATTTCCCGAATAAGGGAATTGTCTTTCGGGATATTACTCCTATTTTGCAGGATGGTGAATTATTCCAGATGGCTACACATAAGCTTGCAGAATATGCTAAGAGCAGAAAGGCAGATGTAATTGTCGGTCCTGAAGCTCGAGGATTTATTGTGGGATGTCCTGTTGCCACTGAATTAGGCTTAGGTTTTGTTCCCGCAAGAAAGCCGCATAAGTTGCCAAGAGAAGTAGAACGGGCCTCATACGATTTGGAATATGGCTCTAACAGCTTGGAAATGCATAAAGATGCAATTAAACCAGGACAGCGAGTAGTTATCTGTGATGATCTACTTGCAACTGCTGGAACATTGCGTGCTTGCAAACAATTAATTGAGAATTTGGGTGGTATCTTAGTAGGTGCCGCATTTTACATTGAATTGCCTGATTTAAAGGGTAAAGAAAAGTTACCAGGACTTGATATTTATTCACTAGTCCAATATCATGGTGCTTAATTTAAAATAGTTTTCTTTAGTACTTAAAGAAAACTATTTTTTTATTAGCGTTATTAAAACAAATATTTTTACATACTTAATTTGTGTCGGTATAATAGATCGTATATTTTTTAAAAAGGAGAAGTGAATAACTTGCAATTAAGAAGAGCAACAATGGCTGATTTTGACCAAATTATGACGATTTTGAAGGATGGCGCTAATCAATTAGCGGAAAGTGGTGTCAATCAGTGGCAAGGTGAATATCCATCACCGGACCAAATTAAGGAAGACATTGAGAATGGTTGGGCATACTTAGCTGTTTCTGATGATAAAGAAACAGTTGGCGCAATTTCAATTGTTACCGGACCCGATCATGCGTATGACAACTTAAATGGTGAATGGTTAATGCAAACAGATAATTATGTAGTTATTCACCGGGTTGCAATTCATTCTAAGCATGCTGGTCACGGTTATGCTACCAAACTTCTGCGTGCCGTAATTGAAAATATTAGAGATAGTCATCCTGAAGTTGACTCAATTAGAATTGATACCCACGAAGATAATCAAGCAATGCAGCATTTAATTAACAAAATGGGTTTTAAGCAAGTTGGAACCTTATACGGTGTTTACCGGGCCAACGAAACTTCCTACGTTTACGAATTAACTCGTTAAAGATAGTACTCCTAGATTTAGGAGTATTTTTTTGCAAAAAAATAGAACTTTCATTTACAAAAGTTCTATTTAGATAATTATTTGTTCTTCATAATTGGTTGATAGACTAGGTCAACGATAATAGCTGCTACTAGTGCAATGGCGAATGTAATCAACAAGTTAGTCCAACTAATCTTGGTCATTGCAATTCCAAATAGTGCCAGGATAATTGTTAAAATCACATCACCAATTTGAGTTAAGCCAACGGCCTTAGATGGATAATCTTGCCAGAAGAACCGTTTAGTTCTGGTAATTAACAAGATAAACATCGCACTCAGTACTAAGTAAACGTAAACCATTGTTGAAACTGTACCATGACTAAAGCCATGAGTGTTTAAGTAGCCGACGGCGAGGATACCGATTACTGTCCAGCCAAAGGCAAGTGAGAAAGCAATTTTAGCTAATTTAGCAATATTCCAATTCTCAGGCTGATAAGTGATGTGTGTCCGGTCGGTTCCAATCATCATGGTTACCATGTTATTCATAATTGTGTAAATAACCATGGCGTTTAAGGCCATGGGAATATAGTTGAAGAACAGGTAACCAAATGTCAGCAGCATTGTTAACTCGGCTGTTCTTGCTAATTTGGTTAATGACCACGTAGTCATTCTTTGGTAAACGCGGTGACCCGCATCCAAAATTTTGACAATTGAGCTCAAGCCATCGGTCAATAATACCATTTTACCAGAACGCTTAGCGACGTCAGCGGCATTGGACACGGCAATGCCGACCTCAGCCTGTTTTAGAGCAGGTGAGTCATTAACACCATCACCGGTCATACCTACGATATAACCCTTCTTTTGGAAGAATTTAACCATTCTTAGTTTATCTTCTGGTAGAACATCCGCAATTCCCGCTAACTGATTAATATCAGTATTTTCGTCAAAATTATGAATTGAAATCACGTCACCGGTTAAGTCAACTTGCTTAGCAACTGCTAAAGCTGTTTTTTGATTGTCACCAGTTAACATAATCGGACGTACGCCACGCTTTTTTAATTCAGCTAAGGCAGCTTTAGAATCTGCACGAACCTTATCCTGCAGAATGAAGACACCAGCTAGTTGATCATTAATAAGCAGGGCGCAGGAACGACCGGCTCCAAAGTCAATTTCTTTTACTTTGTCATTGGCGGTTTTATCAATTAATGAAAGTTGTTTGAATGAACCTAATTTGACGTTGTAGCCATCGATGTTAGCCATTGAGTAGCCAGTATCAGAAGTGAAGGGGGTAAAATCAGCACTTGTTTTAATTGTTATACCTTGCTCAGTAGCATATTCGTCAATCGCGGCATCAATAATTTTTTTATTACGCTGGTCAGTTGCTGCTGTGGCTAATTCAAGTACTAACTTGTTATCAAGCTCACTGAAATTAGTCCATTGAGTCACTGCTGTCTTATTCTCGGTAATTGTGCCTGTCTTATCTAGTAAAATCAGGTTCAAGTTAGCAGCATCCTGAATACCAGTTAAATCAGCAGTCAGAACGCCTTCCTTGCTCAATCTAGTTGCTTCAAATGAGTTAGATAAAGCAAAAGTTGATGGCATAGCCACTGGAATTGAAGCAATGAACATCATTGCTAAGAATGGCAGCATGTTAACCAGATTGTTAAGGTCGCCACCTTTAAAGAAGGAAGCGATAATAATAATTAGCGTTAGAAAACCATCGAGTAAGCAAAGATAATAAATAATTTTGGTCAATAGTTGTTGCAAGTGTCCAGGAGCTGCAGAATTATTAATTAAATTAATGGTTTTACCTGAACGAGAGTGGGAACCAGTTGCAGTTACAACTGCTAACCCAGCCCCTTCAACAACAGTAGTTCCAGCAAAGGCTGTGTCGTTAACATTCTTATGAACAGTCTTTGCTTCACCAGTAATTGAACTTTCATCAGTTGCGAGTTGACCATCAACAAGTTTGACATCAGCTGCTAACACATCACCTGGCTGCAAATTAATCAGATCGCCAGGGACAAGATACTTAGAATCAATATTTTGCCATTGATTATCGCGCTGAACGGAAACAGTTGGCGTTAACTTGTGAGAGATATTGTTTAACACACGGCGTGAACGCTTCTTTTGCGTAGCACCGTTCCATGCCGCAAATAGTAACATTAGCAGTACAAATAATGATTGGATCCATTTACCCAAAATGCATTCTAAGAGCAGAGCTGCTTCCAGAATCCAAGCAGACAGATTCCATAATTTAGATAAAAATTCTTTGAAAAAGTTGAATTTTGGTTCAGGAACCTCATTTAAGCCTTTCTCTTTAAGCAGTTTATCTGCTTCGGCTTGACTTAAGCCGGTAATTTTTTCAGACATAATTTGCCTTCCTTTGATTAAGTTATACCTTATCTAAAGTAGCACAGTTGCACCTTTTTTACTAGGAAATAAAAGCATAGCCACTTGATAATATTAATGATCATTTTAAAAATCAGCTGGGGGGAATAAATGTCAGTTAACTAGGCAATGAGAACCAGATAAGCTGAACATGATTTTTTAACTTGTGCTCAGCTTATCTGCGAACATCAATAATGAATGAATTAAGATCGCCGCGATACTTGGCAATCATTACCTATGTTGAAATATAACATGAAGCAAGACGGTTGGTATATGCCTGATAATTATCCACAAATACCATTAACTTTTTCAATTGTTGCTTGTAAATAAATTGAATTTTTAAAATAACTAATATAAACAAAAAATTTAACCAACTGTTTAAGTATGAAATTTAGAGAAACAATTAAATCATTTACGCATTTGAGCTCAATGAGTTACGAAAAGTTGCAGGGTCATGCATAGGCATATTCATATTTACCATTTGCTCGCAAATATTATAAAATGACTCTGAAAAAAGCGTCGCCTTTTGGAGCGACACTCAATGTTTTATAATACTGAACCACAAACTGGACAGCTAATTAACGGAATTGTTGCATCACTCGAGGAACAAATTGCTCTTGGCAATGATGTTTCTGAAGAAATGCCTGTAACTATTAAAGCAACTTTGATGGGACCGCTAGCTGGTATTGGGGATTCAATTATCCAAGGTATTATTGTTCCTATTCTCTTATCTATTGGTATGAGTTTAGCTAAAGGTGGTAGTCCAATTAGGCCATTGTTCTATATCATTGCTTACGGCATTATTGGACCAACGATTTCATACATTGTGTTTCATAGTGGTTATTGTTTAGGTGTTGGAGCAATTGATACCATCGTGGGTGAAAACTCTAAACGAATCACTGATGCCTTTAATATTTTGGGTGTAATGGTTATGGGAGCTTTAGCGGCTAATACCATTGTCCTGAAGACAATTGCTAAAATACCTCAAGGTGGTAAATCAGCTCCATTGCAAGGCGTTTTGGATGGGATTTTCCCAGGATTATTGCCTCTAGCTATGGTTATTCTTGGCTGGTGGCTTGTTTCGAGCAAACAAATGACGGCAACCAAAGTTATCATTATTATGGTAGTAATCGTTACTTTAGGCTGCTTAGTAGGATTATTTTAGAGCAAAAACATAATAAAAGAGGTTTGTTCATAGTATGCTTCTGAAATAATGCTTTAATATAACATATTTAATTGCACAAAAATAGTGAGCGTAAAGCTCACTATTTTTTGTGCTTTTTTAATTCATTAACTTAGGATATTATTTGCCAAATAGTTGATTATGAGAACCTGTGTCTACTAAATATAAAATCAGTTCATTGTCTTTAAGTTGATAAGCTAATAACCAATCAGGCTCAATGTGAAGTTCTCGAATACCTATCCATTTGCCTTTAAGCTCATGATCGTGGTACTTACTTGGCAAATTATGCGAAACAATTAAATTGATTACTTCAAATAGCTTATTAATATCTTTACCTTGCTTGACAGCTCTTTTAAGTGAGTGCTTAAAAGTCCGTGACTGTTTAATCTTGTACATTTTTAAGAGTATCTTTTTTCCAATCAGCTATTGAATCAAAAGTTTCTACATTACCCGACTTGATTTCATCCATAGCTCTATCTAATTCACTGGTAACTCTAGGTTGAAAAGGTAATTGACGGTCATCAACAGACCTTTTAAGAAACATGGTAATTGCTGAACTCAAGGTTAAGCCCATATCTTTAAAGACTGCATCTGCTTCTTTTTTAAGTTTAGTATCTATCTTTACATTTAAATTGGTTTTATTAGCTACTTTGGTTGGCATAGAAACCTCCTTATTAATTAGATTTGTTTTTATTATATCTGATTATATTCTTTTTTAAAGCAATATAAAGAAAAAAGGATTAAAAAGTCTTGATTAAGTAATAACTTTACTAACTTAATTAATTTTGAAAATAAATTAAGTTAATGATCTGACTTAACAGTGTGATGCATATAAATATCTTAATTTTGGAGTGAACTAATGAATTATACTATTGAAAGTATATTTTGTTCTGTATCGTTATTGATTTATCACAGTTATAATTGAAAGCGTATTCAAGATAAAAAGAAAGAAGGCGATCATATCAACGATAAAGAAGTAAAAATTGTTAAGCAAATATTAATTGATGGAGTAACGCACTATGAAAATATTGAACATAATATTGGTGTGTCTAGGGGAACAATTAATAAGTATCTTAAAGAAATTGCTGACGAGGTTGAAAAATATCATGTCAAATTGATTAGAAAACGAAGTTACGGAATTTATTTTGAAGGCGATACTGATTATCTTTTTTCTTCTTTACAAAAGGGTAACTTGATATCTAGTCAGGAAAATCCAAAAGAAATAAGATTAGGAATTATTTCTGAATTGCTAACAGACGAGCAGCCTATAACCATTCAAGAGTTGTCTGATAAATATTATGTTAGTAGAACAACAATTGAACTTTATCTTAAGGAAGTTAAAAGTTGGTTTAACCAACAAGGTGCAAGCTTAAAAAGTGGTGAGCATGGAATTTTTATTCAAGCTTCTGAAAGTACCAAGCGAAAGCTAATGACTTTGCTTTTAGGATTTTATTGGGGTGATAACCTAAGTATTAATGGTCAAGTTAATTCAGAAATGGTGATCAATGTACCTAAAGAGTTGAAGTCAATTTTTGATCAAGCTATTTTTTCTGGAGTTGGACAGACACTTACTCAATTTCAAAAAAATAGTTTGATAACTTTGAATGACTATCAATTTCAATCTTTAGAAATTCATCTAGTGATTGCTATTCAGAGAATTAAAAATGGTGAAATTATTCAACAAAATGATAATTTTACAGCTCATTCTATGTCTCCAAATACTCAGATTTTAACTAGGCTTTTGGAAGAAAAGTTTCAATTGATAATACCTGAGGCTGAACAAAGATACATCAATATTCATATCTTAGCAGCTGAGCCTAACAGTCGGAAATATTCCAATTTAAAAAATAATGTAACAGATTCTCAAAATAATGTTATTGATAGCTTTTTACGTAACAAGTTGTCAAGCTACGATGAAACTCTAATTAACAATCTGACTCTACACTTAATTCCTGCACTGCACCGCTTTACATTAGGATTAAGTATTAAGAATCCATATAAAGATAGCATCAAAAGAAATTTTGCTTATGTTTATAACAAAGCAGTGGATTTAAGTATAGAGATAGAAAAATTCTTTTCAGTTCATGTTAATGATGATGAAATTGCATATATTGCTCTGCATTTAGAAAGTTATATTGAAAGACGTGAACAAAATAACAAGGTAATTGCAGTTATTGCTTGTAGTACAGGCTTGGGAACGGCTCGACTTCTCAAACAGAGAATAGAAAAATATTTTCCTGACACAATCAAAATTAATCGTGTAGTTTCAATATCGGAGCTGATGAATACACCTGTTACAGAAGATTTGGTCATTAGTACAGTTGATATAAATATAGCTCACAAAAAAGTTGTATTTGTACCACCATTTTTAGATGAACAATCAAAAGGAAAGATCCAGCAAGTAATTGATAATTTAACTAAGTTTAAAAAAGACGAGAATGAATTTATGAAGTTAGTTAGACCAGAATTAATTATGATTGATCATCAACATATTAAACGTAACCAAGCAATTCATAAAATTTGTGATGTATTACAAAAGCAAGACTATGTATTTCCTGGAATTGAAAAAGCAGCGATTAAGCGAGAAGAGCTTGCTAGTACAAAAATGGAACTTGTTGCAATGCCACATGCCCCTATTAAGTATGTTAAGTCTTCTTGTATTGCTATTTATATTAATTCGAGTGGTGTTGATTGGGGCGAAGGCAAAGTTAATCTTGTCTTTTTCATGGCAATGAACAAAAGCGTAAAAAGTTCAATTAACGAAATTTATAGCTACTTTAATGCAATTTTGGAGGATAAAAAGATGTTGCGTAAATTGAGTCGGTTAACAAAAGAAACAGATGTTATTACTACGATAGGAGATGAAGAGATTGACTAAAAAAGAGACGAGTTTTATTTCAAAAGGCAACATTGTCATTGGTTTAGATGCTTCTTCTAAGGAGGATGCAATAACTAAATTAGCGGCCGTCATGGAAGAGAACGGCATTGTAAGTGATGCAACTAAATTTAAGGACGATGTTCTGTATCGAGAAAGCTTGACGACAACAGGCATCGGCAATAATATTGCTATTCCTCATGGAAAAAGTGAAACAGTTAATGTGGCTTCGCTAGTGTTTGCTAAAACAACCAAGCCACTTGAGTGGAATTCACTTGATGGCAGTAAGGTATCAATTATTTTCTTAATGGCTGCACGTGATAAGGATAGCGGAAAAGAGCATTTGAAGATGCTAGCAACAGTTGCCGGAAAGTTAATGGATGATGATTTTGTTGCCCAAATTAAGGCAGAAAATGATCCAGATAAATTAGTAAATATTTTTAAGAAATTAGAAGATTAGGAGAAATTATTATGAGTAAATTTGTAGCAGTAACAGCATGTATCGCCGGAGTAGCCCACACTTATATGGCAGCACAAAACTTGAAGAAGTATGCCAAGAAAAACGGTGATCAGATTAAAGTTGAGACGCAAGGCGCAATGGGTTTTGAAAATAAGCTAACCGCAAAGGATATCGCGGAAGCTGATGCTGTGATTTTTGCAGTTGACACTAACGTTCGCGAGCAAGACCGTTTTGAAGGTAAAAAAATTCTTAAGATGGGTACTTCTGAAGTAGTAAAAGATGGCAGTAAGGCAATTGCTAAAGCTCATGAGCTACTTGGTGATTAATTGAAATTTTTTTAGAAAGGTGAGTTTGTTTTATGGATAAGGTAAAACAATTCTTTAAAGAATTAGTCGATCACTTCCAAACAGGAGTTTCGTACATGATTCCTCTTGTTTCGGCATCTGGATTAATCGTTTCGATTGCTGTTGTCGGTGGTGGTAATGGCGTATGGAACCAAACAAGCAATATTTGGGGTATTTTACGGATGATTGGTCAACAAGGTTTGGGCTTTATTCCAGTCATGATTGCTGCGTATATTTCATATTCGATTGCTGATCGACCAGGATTAGCACCAGCCTTTATTGTTGGACTAGTTGCTAATAAGTTGGGCATGGGCTTTATTGGTGGAATGGTTGTTGGTGTTTTAATTGGTTATCTTGTTTATTGGCTTAAAAAGTTGCCAATGCCAATGAGTCTGATTTCATTAAAGTCAATTTTTGTTATTCCTTTAGCCTCTGTACTAATTGGTGGTTTGGTAATTTTCTACGTCTTTAGTGATCCTGTTAGAGCAATGCAAAATGGCTTAACTTCATGGTTAGCAAGTATCAGTGGTTCTAACAAAGTCTTAGTTGCTGCAATTATCGGTGCGATGATGGCAACAGATATGGGTGGACCAATCAACAAGGTTGCTTATACGTTTAGTATGGCTTCATATACTTCTGGTGGTTACGCAATTAGTACTGCATGCTTTATTGCTATTGGTATTCCTCCTCTAATCATGGCGTTAGCTAGTTTTATTGGTAAAAAGTATTACAGTCAAGATGAAAAAGAAAACTCAACCACTGCTTTGATCATGGGTATTATTGCTACTACTGAAGGCGCAATTCCTTTTGCTGTTTCTGATCCAATAGCCGTAATTCCAAGTTGTATGATTGGTTCAGGATTAGCTAGTGCACTGAATGCATTCTTTGGTACAACACAAAAGACAGCTTTATCTACATTTATGGCAGCACCATTTGATTCAAATATTTTATTATACTGCTTATCAATTGTGGTTGGTGTAGTTGTTGGAGCATTACTATGTAATTTACTTAAAAAATTAATGCATCGAGATAAAAAAGTTGCCGCAGAGGCAGCTGCTTAATTATAGGAGAGAAAAATGTATAAAGTATTTTATAAACCTGAAAAAGATAAGTGGATGGGTGACATCATGCCTTTTGGCAAAGATGGTAAATTTTATTTGTATCACCAACGTGATCCCCGTAAGCCAGGACCATTGACTGATAATGATGAACCGTTTGGTTGGTCACTGTCAACCACAACAGATTTTGTTAATTATGAAGATCATGGTGATGCAATTCCTGCTGGAGATGCAGAAGATCCTGCGCAATGGATTTATGCGGGTTCTGTTTTTGAAGCTCAAGGGAAAATTCAGGCCTTTTATACTGGTTATAATAAGAAAGCTGAACAAGAAGGTCGTGCGTCGCAAGTTTTGCTTCATGGAATTAGTACAGACTATGAGCATTTTCAAAAAAATGTTGACAAATTATTACTGCCTGCTCAAAAAGGTTATGATAAAACAGATTGGCGTGATCCATGGGTCATTTGGGATAGTGATAAACAAGAGTACCTATTAATTTTGGGAACTAGATTAGCAGGTCCTAAATCTAAATTAACAGGGCGAATTGTTTCATTTACATCAAAAGATTTGAAGAATTGGGATTTTAAAGGCGATTTCTATGCTCCTAATTTATATACGGGTCTTGAAATGCCTGATTTATTTAAGATGGGTGATTGGTGGTACTTACTATATACTGAGTATAGTGAGCAAAGTAAAACTCGTTACCGCATGAGTAAGAACATTAATGGTCCTTGGATTAAACCTAGAGATGATGCCTTTGATGGTCGTGCCTATTATGCTGCAAGAACTGCTTTTGATGGTCAAAGACGAGTGCTATTTGGCTGGGTACCAACTCGTGAAAAGGGTCAGGGCGATATGGTCAACTGGGAATGGGGCGGTACCTATGTACCATTAGAACTTGTTCAAAGAGAAGATGGTACACTTGCTACTAAACTCCCAGATGAATTAACTGAACAGTTTACTACTAAAACTAAAATTTCTGATTTTACACTTGAAAATTCAGCTGGTAGAACCGAAAAAGTTATTGCTCATGATGTAGGCCGTCATTTTGTTTTAGATATGGACGTTGAATGTTCGGATAAAGCAAGTGATGTCGCAGTAAGATTGTTTAAGAATCTTAAAACAGATGAATCTTACCAATATTTATTAACTAAAGATGATCAGCGGCTGATTTTTGATAAGAGCCCAGAGTGGCCATGGTTCCAAATGATGAATAAAGGTCTGGATAGACCACTTCCAGAGACTAATTTTAAGAAAATGCATATCAAGCTAATGGTAGATAACGACATTTTTATCTTGGTAGCCAATGGCATTAGTTTGATTGCACGTGGTTATCAAAAATTTGGTGATAACCTAGCTGTTGCCGCTGCTAATGGTAAAGTTGAATTTAAGAATATTGAGTTAAGAAAGTAAGCTAATGGCAGAAAAGATTAAATCCCTAGTCTTTTTTGATATGGATGGTACTTTATTATCTAGCAAAACTACAATTTTACCAGAGGTTAGTCAGGCCGTACGTCAATTAAAAGCCAATGGCAATATTCCAGTAATTTGCACTGGTCGTGCTGCATTTGAAGTACGGCATTTCATGAAAGAATGTCAAATTGATTCGCTAATTGCGACTAATGGTCAATATGGTGAGTTTAATGGTCAAGTAGCATATAACTTAACGATTCCCGGTACTATTTGTCAAAAAGTATTAGCATATGCGCAAAGCAGAAATGATATTATCGGCTTTTATAATTATAAACAGATTGCATTATCCGATGATCAGCCACTTTCACGTAAATTTTATCAAAATATTTCATCACCATTTCCACAAGTTAAACCTGATTTTTATCAAAATAATCCGGTTAACCAAATTTTGGTAATTGCTCATCATGCAGATACTGAATATGGCAAACTCTTTCCTGAACTACGTTTTATGATTACTGGTCCGCAATCAATTGACACAGTTTTACAAAATAATTCTAAAGGTCAAGGAATTTTAAGATTATTAAAACAAGAGCATCTTTCTGTGCCAACCTATGCCTTTGGTGATGGTAACAATGATTTGACAATGTTTGACGTTGTTGATTGCGGAATTGCAATGGCTAATGGTAATCAAGCAATTAAAGATGCAGCTACCTATGTTACAGATACAAATGATAACTTAGGGATTGTTAAAGCTTTAGAGAAATTACGACTAATTTAAAAAGGAGGTATATTAATGAGCATATTTAAAGGCGTTTCGCACGTTGGCATTCCAACTAATGATTTTGCTAAAAGTGTTAGAGACTATAAAAAAATTGGTTTTGAGCTGATCAATCAAGAAGACAATAATGGTAGCCAAACTGGATTTTTTCAATTGGGTAACCTGATGCTTGAAGTTTGGGAAACGGTAGCTAATCCAGTAAATGGCGCAATTAACCACTATGCTTTGGATACAGATGATGTTATTGCAGCATTTGCACAAATTAAAGCAGCTGGCTTTAAGCTAATTGATCAACAAATTATGCACTTACCTTTTTGGGAACATGGTATTAGTTATTTTAACTTTTATGGTCCGAATCACGAGGTAATCGAAGTTTGTCAAAGAAATAAGAAGTAAAGAAAATGTTATTAGGTTCAATTGAAGCTGGCGGTACTAAATTTGTTTGTGCTGTTGGCAATGAAAGCTATCAAATCAAAGATTCAGTTAGAATACCAACGACAACACCAAAAGAAACTTTGCAAAAAGTTGCAGATTATTTTAAACAGTTTGCAATTAAAGCAATTGGTATTGCTTCGTTTGGACCAATTGAGATTCGTAAGCAAGCAAATAATTACGGTTATATTACTGATACTCCTAAAAAAGGATGGCAAAATACTAATTTTGTTGGCTTTTTAAAAGAACAAATTAATGTGCCAATATTTTTCACTACTGATGTTAATGGCTCGGCTTATGGAGAATATGTGATGTCACTTTTATCAAACGAAGATATTGATTCACTTATTTATTACACTATTGGTACTGGAGTTGGCGGTGGTGCGTTAATCAATGGACATTTAATTGGGTCGCAAGGGCATCCTGAGATGGGACATGTTTTATTAAAGCGTCACCCTGATGATTTAGATTTTACAGGTGTTTGTCCATTTCATCATGATTGTTTAGAAGGTTTGGTCTCAGGACCTACTTTTGAAGCAAGACTACACAAACTTGGAGCACAAGTCCCACTTGATAATCATGTTTGGGATATTATGAGCTATTACATTGCTCAAGCAGCTTTGCAGGTTACGTTGATTTTACGACCTGATAAAATTGTTTTTGGCGGCGGCGTTGTTAGTGAAGATTTTTTAAAGAAAGTTAGACGTGATTTTAGTAAAATGCTGAATAATTACGTTAATGTTCCACAGGTTGACAAGTATATTGTGATGCCAGCAATTGCTGATAATGGTTCAGCAACAGTTGGTAACTTTGCCTTAGCAAAAAATTTATTAAAACAATAGAGTAAAAAGGGATGTTTAATTATCAGTTATTAATTAAGCATTCCTTTTTTAAATGGAGGAAATGATGGTTAAAGCTTATTTAGTAAATCATACTCACTGGGATCGTGAATGGTATTTCTCAATTATGGATGAGCAGGTTTTAGGAGAACAGCTCTTTACAGAGGTCTTAGATGAGTTAGAAAAAAACCATGAAGCCAATTTTTGTTTAGATGGCCAAGTGTCAATTGTTGATGAATATGTGGCAATTCATCCTGAGGCAAAACAAAGAATTAATAAATTAGTTGATGAAGGTCGCTTATTTGTCGGACCGTGGTATACCCAAACAGATGCATTAATGCCGCAAGCAGAATCTATTATTCGTAATTTAGTAATTGGAATTAAAGATACACAAAAGAATTATGGCAGGCCAATGATGGTAGGTTATTTACCAGATTCATTTGGTTTTAATGCACAAATGCCAACCCTTTTACATCAGGTAGGAATTGATAGCTTTGTATTTTGGCGAGGTACTAATTTTAAGAGGCAGACAAACTCTGTTTATTTTAGGTGGCGTGGTTTAAGTGGTAAGGAAGTGATAGCACTTAATTTTCCATTTGGCTACTTTACAGGTCAGATTACGCCAGAAGCTAAGAAAAAGCTGAATGAATTTGTGACGCAAAGGTATGACCCAGCTGTTAAGTTTGAAGCTGAACATGGCAATCACGAAGATGTCTTGGTACCATCAGGAATTGATCAGATGAATATTGTAAAAAATATGGCACAGACGGTTTTAGCGCTTAATGCAAAAAGTAATTATCATACTAAAATCAGTTCATATCCAGAGTTTGTAGCTTTAATGAGAAAAAAGAAAGCAGCCTTACCTGATTATCAAGGAGAATTAAGATTACCGACTTATTCACGAGTTCATCGGTCAATTGGTTCAGTACGTAGTAAATTTAAACGTGCTAATTTTAAACTAGAACAAAAGCTTTTAACTCGGGTTGAACCATTATGTGTTATTGGTAAAAAGGTTGGTATAAATATTGGTAATGGTTTATTAGAAAAAGCATGGCAAAAACTATTAAAATGTCAGCCACACGATTCTTTAGGTGGTAGTGTTTCTGAAAGTGCTGCGAAAGACATTTGGCACCGTTATAAAGAAGTAAATGAGTTGACTGATGGTATTGAAAACATGATTAAAAAGAAGATAGCTCAATATCTGAAATTAACAGCTTATCAGGTTCTGATTTTTAATACTGACCCACACCGCTTTTCTGGGTATAAAGAAATTGAGATTGTGGTACCAACAAAGAATATTCAGCTAGAAGGTATGGTTGATAATGAAATTATTAGTGAAAAATACATTGCGCCAAGAAAACATATTTTAATGCAAACGCCTCATGGTGAAGATTATACTGATGAGCCGGGATATTATAAACTCAAAATTAAAGGACGAGTTGATTTACCAGGATTAGGTTATAAAGTAATAAAAATTCATAACACAGATAAAGCACTGGCAGAAATAACATCTTCACAAATTAAAAGTAGCGGTGAAATTTCATTTAAAAAGCAAAAGCTGCAATTTGTTAATGGTCAAATTAATTTGTTAACGCCAAAGAAAAAGTATATGAATATTATTTCTTTGGTTGATCAGCCAAATGATGGTGATACTTATGACTTTTCACCATATCGTGATTTTACTGAACAAAGATTACCTTTAGAAAATGTGGCAATCAGGCACAGTTTACACCATGACGTGATGATAATTAGAGGCAGTGCTAGTTTACCATTAAATTTAAATGATTATGATGTAGATAAGCCCCACTATGGTAAGCTTGACTATATTCTCAATTTTACTTTTAATAATTTAGGACAAATTTGTGCAAAATTGGTATTAAACAACCATGTTAATTCTCATCGTTTAAGACTACGCTTTAATCCTCTAATTAATACGCAGGAGGTTAGAGCACAAATTCAAGCTGGATACATAACAACTACAAATCATAAGATTGCTAAAGATTGGAATAAAGAATTTGTTGAAAAACCAGTCAATCTTTATAATTTCACAAAATCAGTAACTTTAAGAGAAAATGGTCGTCATTTTACCTTTTGGGGAGCTGGCCAAAAAGAATATGAATATCGAAACAATCAGTTATTCATAACTTTAATGGCAACAACAGGTGAACTAGGTAAACCTAACTTAACTTGGCGCCCAGGTCGTGCTTCTGGTGATACAACAAGTCAGGGGCATATTATGATGCCAACTTTATCAGCACAAGAATTGGGTCGTAATGAATTTGAATTTTGCTTTGGTTTGTTTGATACTGATTTTAATGAAAGTCAAAATAATCAGCTAACAGCTTCTTGGTTGGCAGCAAACATTTCTTATCAAGCACAAACATTGAATATGTTTATTAATCGACTTGATAATAAGATTTGGTCTACTGAAAATAATCCTCAAATTGATGATCAATTAGAATTAATAAATTTGCCTGAAAAAATTAGAGTTGCAGCAATTTACCCAGCTCTTTCTGAAGAAAGAAGTTATGTTATCCGGTTAGAAAATTTAACTAATCGGCCGATTTCGATCCCAGAAGTATTGTTAAAAAAGGGCAAAATTGTTAATGCATTAGAAAATGCGATTGATGAACGAAAAATTGGGCCATATGATCTAATTTCGGTGATCTTACCGCTAGAATGAATGATTAAATGAAATATATACTTTTGCTAATTCCAGTTTTTGGGTGGGGAGCAATTCCTCTGTTAACGTCAGGCGTAAAAAATAGTAGTGTTTGCAATCAAATTATTGGCACAGGATTGGGAACCTTAATTCCAGCTTTATTTTCATGGCTAATTTTTAAACCGGAGTTTGATGTCGGAACCTTTTGGTTGGCAGTTATTGCTGGTGTATTGTGGGCGGTTGGCCAACTAGGCCAATACGTCAGTTTTAAAAGGGTAGGAATTTCAACGGCAATGCCGATTTTAACTTCTTTTCAGTTGATTGGGGTACCAATAGTTGGAACAATTATTTTTGGTGAATGGCCTGATTTAACTAGTAAAGTATTTGGTGTAATTGGTATTATCTTATTGATATTTGGGGTTATTTGTACTTTACAAATGTCTAGCCGGACAAATAATAGTGATCGTAAAAATGATTTGTTAAGGGTAGTTATTATTTTGGCAATCACAACTTGGGGTTATGTTATTTCAGATTCGATTCCTAAAGCAATGACTGGTTCTGTCTTCTTGATTTTTTTGGACAAGCCGTCGGTATTGCTCTAGGAGCTGCTATTTATACTATTTTTTGTGGGCAATTTAGTGCTTTTAAACAAGTTAAAAGCTATCAGACAATACCTGGAGGTATATCATATGGAATTGCAGAGTTAAGTTATATTATTTCTGTTCAGCAGAATGGTATTAACCTTTCATTTATTATTTCTCAGCTGTGTGTTGTTGTAGCTATTATTGGTGGGATTATCTTTTTGCATGAACATAAGACACCAAAAGAGACAATCTATATAGCTATTGGGCTTGCTTTAATTATTGGTGGTGCAATACTAACAACTTTTTGAGATTAAAGTAAAAATTGTGTGGCTAATTCTGGTTGGTTATAAAGTATAATAGCTAAAAATGTATTTTAATTTAATTGCACAAAGAACAGTGGGCTTTCAGTTCATTGTTCTTTTATTTTCTAGTATTTATTAATTCAAGATACTATTTACAAATTAGTTAGTTGTGAGGCAGCTACTAAGTATTTAAGCAAGCCTAAATTTTTGGGACAGATAGTCTAAATTAGTTACTTGTGATATTATTAGCATAATAAGCGTAAGCGATTACATATAAGAGGTTAAAATTATGAAATACACAAAAAATATTGCATGGGATGCAACGTATGATGTTGTTGTCTTAGGATTTGGTGGAGCTGGAGCAACTGCTGCTCGTTTTGCTGCAGATAATGGCGCTAATGTATTACTAGTTGATGCTGCACCAGAAGGTCATGAAGGCGGGAACACCCGTTACTCAGCACAGTTAATTGGTACAAGTAATGACTTTGCTAAGACCAAAAAGTACTATCAAAAATTAACAGCACCAATGGCACTCGATGAAGAGATGGTTGACACCTTTGTTAAAGGCATAGCAAAAATGCCGGAATATGTTAATAAGTATTTAGGTGTAAAGCCATGCAGTGTTCGGGAATATTTACCTCAAACTCGGAGTGCATACGAAGAGTATCCCGAATATGAAGGTGTAGAATCTTACGACTTTACAACGGTTCATGAGCAATGGTTTGATGCTGCTTTATGGCAAAACTTAAAGCAACAAGTGGTTAAGCGTCAAGATAAAATTACTGTTCTTTATAACACACCGGCTAAAGAGTTGATTCAAGAACCTGATACGGAAGCTATTGCTGGTGTAGTCATCGAACGCAAGCATCAATTACTTAGAATTCAAGCTAAAAACGGAGCTGTAATGGCAACAGGTGGTTTTGAAGATAACCAGCAAATGTTGGAAGACTTTTTAGGAGCCAAAAATTTAGCACCATTAGGCACGCTTTATAATACAGGCGCAGGAATTACTATGACGCAAGCTGTTGGTGCAGATATGTGGCACATGGCAAATTATGAGTCATTGGGCTTACTTCACGGCATGGCTTTTGCCATTAAACGTGGTGAGCGTGGACGTTTGATGCTGGGTGCACAAAATGAATTAGTATCTAAAGGTAGCGTATTTGTTGTTGGCGACGATGGAACAAGATATTTCAACGAAAATGAAGCTAATCGTCATGGTCACATCAAGAATCATGGTCAATGGAAAGTCCCACTAAATCAAGAACATCCTTATTTAATATTTGACGAAACTAAGAAAAAAGAATTGGATGAGGATGAAATTATTGGTAGCTATGAACCGTATACAAAGCATGTAATTACTGCAAATTCAGTTTCAGAATTGGCTGATAAGATTGGCGTTGAGCCAACTGTTTTACAAATAACACTGGATACATATAATGATGCTGCCCAAAAGCAAAACGATGCAGAATTTCATCGTGACCCATCAAGTATGCTTGCATTTTCAGGAACAAAAATTTATGCGGTTCAGTTAGAACAAACCGTACTTAATACTCAAGGTGGTCCAAGAAGAAACTCTCGTGCAGAAATTTTAGATACAAAAGGACAAGCAATTCCACATCTATATTCTGCTGGTGAACTAGGCGGAATATGTGCTAATCAATATCAAGGTGGCGGTAATTTAGCTGAATGCCTGATTTTTGGTAAAATTGCTGGTGAAAATGCTGCCAAACCTAAGTCTGAGAGTACGCAAGCTATTGCTTTTGATAAGCAAACTGTAAACGTTAAAGACTTGCTTAAATCTGATATTCAACAAGAAGAATTCCCAACAGCAGCTAACCAATATATTGGTAAGTCAAATCTAGGCATGGGCGATGAGATTGTTGTCCGGGTTACAACATCAAATGGAAAAGATTTGGAGAACATTGAAGTCTTGAAGCAAGCCGAATCAGATGATTACGGTTTGAAAGCAATCAAAGAATTACCACAAAAAATGGTTCAAGAAGATTCTGTTGATGTTGATGCCGTTTCAGGCGCTTCAAACACAAGTCGCGGCTTAAAAGATGCCGTTAAAGATGCATTAAGTAAGGCTAAATAAGTAGAAGGGTAAAATATTAGCACAGAAGATAGTCAGTAGTTTTTTTACAAAAAAATAGATCAAGATATTTCCAAAAGGAATTCTTGATCTATATTTTTGTGTCTAAGAAATTAATTTTTCATAGACATTTTTAAACTATATATACTAGTCTTCGTCGACATTGTCTGGGAAGAAGGCAAGACGCTCACCATCACCGAGTTCTTCTTCGATTTCAAGCAAACGGTTGTACTTTTCAACACGTTCTGAACGAGCTGGAGCACCAGTCTTCAATTGACCACCGTTAACGGCAACGGCAAAGTCAGCGATGAAGGTGTCGCCAGTTTCACCTGAACGGTGAGAAATCATGGTGTTGTAACCATTCTTACGTGAAAGACGAATAGTTTCCAAAGTTTCAGTTACAGTACCAATTTGGTTCAACTTGATTAATGAAGCATTACCAGCACCTTCCTTGATAGCCTTAGTTAAAAGCTTAGGGTTAGTACAAATAAAGTCATCCAAAACAATTTGAATTCTATCCTTGTGAGTTTCAGTAAACTTAATCATACCGTCAACGTCGTTTTCGTCGTATGGGTCTTCGATTGAGATTAATTCTGGGAATTCACCAAGCAACTTGTCGTAGTAATCTGACAATTCTTGATCGTCAAGAACTTTACCTTCAAAGTGGTACTTATTGTCTTCCTTATTGTAGAAGTATGAAGCAGCACAGTCACAAGCAATGGCAATATCTTCGCCTGGTTTGTAGCCAGCCTTGATAATTGCTTCGTGCAAAGCCTTCAAAGCTTCTTCTGAACTCTTCATGTTAGGAGCAAAACCACCTTCGTCGCCGAGACCAGTTTCGTAACCCATGTCTTCAAGAACTTTCTTCAAAGTGTGGTAAGTGTTAACAATTTTTTCAAAACCATCACGGAATGAAGTCTTCTTAACTGGAGTAATCATGAATTCTTGAACATCGATACCGTTATCAGCGTGTTCACCACCGTTAATAACGTTATGGAAAGTTTGTGGCATTTCAAGATCAGTTCCGCCAAGGTATCTGTAAAGTGGTTGGTGACTATCTTTGGCAGCAGCAGCGGCAGTAGCCATTGAGACACCCAAGATAGCATTAGCACCAAGTTTAGCCTTGTTTGGAGTACCATCTAATTCGATCATAACGCGATCAATGTTTGCTTGGTCGTGAGGATCTAAGCCCTTTAAGGCCTTAGCAATTTTAGTGTTAACATTGTTGACAGCCTTAGAAACACCTTTACCGCCAACACGCTTACCACCGTCACGCAATTCAACGGCTTCGTTTTCACCAGTTGAAGCACCTGATGGAACTTCAGCCTTGCCTACGATACCATTTGAAAGGGTAACAAAAGCCTCAACAGTTGGGTTACCACGTGAATCATAGATTTCCAGTGCATGAACATTTTCAATGACTGATTTTAACATCTAAAAACCTCCTAAATAATAAATGTTGTACAACTTTTGTGTACATACATTAATTGGAGCGAGGGCTCCATATCTACATGACAAATTTTAGCCTAAGTTTGTGATTCTGTAAACATTTGAAAGCGATTTCTTGGATTAAAAATTTTTCATCGCTTTTTTGGCAATTTTGCTTTATTATTTATCTATACAATTTAATTCATAAATGATTTTGTATTTAATTAAGGATGTATCAAATAAATGGAAGAAGTAAAATTAATAATTGATTCTAGCGCTAATGAAAATACTGATCAAACACTTCAGGTAGTGCCGCTAACAATGACCATTGCTGGTCAGGATTTTGTTGATAACGAGCAACTTGATGTCGATCAGTTAATCACTGAGATGGCGAAGAACACAGAAGCAGGTAAGACATCTTGTCCCAGCATTAATGAATGGCTTGAAGCATTAGAGGGCAGCAAGCGAGCAATCTTAATGACAATTACTAGCGGCCTTAGTGGGAGCTTTTCTTCGGCATTTCAAGCAAAAGAAATGTATGAAAAGAAGTATCCTGACAGTCATGTAATTGTTGTCGATACACGTTCTGCTGGTCCAGAAATGTCGGTTATTTTAAATAAAATTAAGAAAATGGTTACGGGTAAATCGCGGTTTGTTGATTTAGAGCAAAAAATTCACGATTACAAAACACATACCCATTTGTTATTCATTTTGCAATCATTGCATAATTTATCTCTTAATGGTCGGGTTAGTCCTGCTGTTGCCAAAGTTGCGCATATGTTAAAGATTGACCTCGTTGGTACTGCCAGTGATGAGGGTAAATTAGAGCCACTGGCAAAAGTTCGGGGGATGAAGCGGGCTTTAAAAGAAGTTATTAAGCGGATGACTGATATGAAATATCAGGGCGGTCAAGTTATTATTGACCACTGCAAGAATGAAAAGGACGCTAAAACACTTAAAGAAAAAATTATGGAGCTGTACCCACAAGCCCAAGTAATTATTCGCTCAATGAAAGGTCTATGTACCTTTTACGCTGAAGAGGGCGGATTAATGATTGGCTTTGAAGATTTATAAAGTAAAAAAAGACAAGTTTCGGTTTGAAACTTGTCTTTTTAAATGATAGCCAATAGTATCTGCTGTGAAATTGTAAAACAGAATATTGCTAAGCTAGCTGCCCCAATAATGTCAGAAGGATAATGTGCCCTAAGGCTTAAACGCGAAATAACAACCATTAACCAGATTATGCCTAGAGCGATGATTAGCCAGTTAGTGAGTTCATTGCCGAAAACCTGCAAGATAATTAATACCATACAGGTTGCTCCTAAAACATGACCACTGGGAAAACTGTAACCATCTTCTAGATCAGAATGCTCGATTGGTCGTTTGCGGTGTACCCATCGCTTTAACAAGATGCCAGCAATATCAGTAAAGCCCAACGTAGCAATTACCCAAAGGGCAGTGATATTTCGTTCTTCATTAATGAGAAAACTGGCAAGTAAAATGTCCCAGACGACCATTAATTTGGGATCATTGATAAAAGCAATTATTTGCCAGCTGAAGCCATCATGATTTCTGACTAACTTATGGTGCAGCCAGTGATCAAAGAGGTTAAAGCGACGTGAATTGCGAATATTAACAATGAGAATTAGCAGAATAAAAGCGGACAACGCCGCCAGCCAAATACTTGTTTGCATATGTAAAATCACTACCTAGAAATACTTACTTAAAGTTATTTTAACAGGATTTTTAGACCGGCATGTACCGTTTAAAACTGGTCTTGAGCAAAACTTAAGAAATCAAGGCTTCTTGTAACTATTTTGTAATAATGGAAGATTATGTTTTAGCAGTAAAAACTAATTTTAATTTCTAATATTCGACTGAATTGCATTTTACACAATAAGCAAATAAGGCGTAAGCTGGGCTTACAAGGTGGCGACATAAATTGATTATTAAAAAAATGCCAACAGCATTAGAGTGGGCTGATTTGATTAAAGGTATTCCCACCGAAAAAGTTGATATAGATAAAAAAGGACACTACGATGCGAAAAAATCACCTGACTTTCATGATTGGATGATTAATGGCTAAATGCAGCCGAGGGAGTTATACATTGCTAATGTACCTTTTGGTGAGCATATTAGCAGTAAAGTTGCTACCAGCATTGGTATTAGTTGTTAAGCAAAAATATGTAACAGTGTTTAAAATTACTAGCCAGTACGAAAACAAGTCAGATAAGATTAAGAAATTATATTATCCGATTAAGTTGTGGCAAGAAGCAAGACTTAAAAAGCAATCTTACGTTGATATTCATAAGAATACAGGTTTATATAGATACTAGTCATGTTGGAATTGAAACGTTACTGCCAAGCAAATATAATAATTATTAATCATGTCTGCTTATGATTTTGGCGTGTGTCATCACTACTCATTTTTAAGTATTCTTCACTGCCATTGTGCTTTTGTATATAGGCTTTTTTATTCTTCATAATCTTCAGTTAAATTATCGTTTAAAATTCTTTTCAAATAAATATTGAATTTAGTAGCGTCTGAAAATCCTGTTAGCAAAATGCGTTTGCCAGATTGGCGAAATAGTTCCGTTCCGTCACTATAAGGGTTAACACTTACTATTCCTGATAAGACCAATGCTTTGGTTCCTTGGTTATTAACTAAAAAAATTCTCTTATTAGTGAGATATAGGGCACCATTGAAAATAGGAGTAATTTCGCTATACTTTTCAGTTCTAGCTGAAATTGAACCTAAACGATAATTTAATCCTTTAGCAATATGGACTGTTGCAGTAGGACCACCATAATTAATACGTCTAGAATGAATGCGATCTTCACTCCAAATGATTATTTCATCTATTGATAAATAGCAAAATTCATTTTTTCGTAAAATTAGTCCATTAACTTTACAAGCGTACTGCGTTAAATCCTCATTTTGCCAAATCATGATATTACGCTGACGCTCTTCTTCCGCTTGTTGTTGTTGGATTCTTAATTCTTCAGCCTTTTTAGCTTTTTCGATTCGCTTCTGCTCTCTTTTTTCTTTAATTTTATCCAAAAACCCTACTTTAACTTTTGTCTGTTCTATTTGTTGAGTTTGTCTATTCTCATCTGTAATATTTTTGTCTGTTTTGGATATATCTTGTGCTGGAGTAGCAGTATCAATTTTAGCATTTGTAGATACTTTTTTATTTGTATTTCCAATAATAAGCAAAGCAATGCAAATACAAATAACAAATTTCTCCCAGATGCTTGTTGAAGCATCAAATAGTACATTCAAGCAAGAAAAAATTAATAACCAAATCCAGAATCTTTTATACCACGGTTTTGTTTCTTTTTTATGTTTCATTTTTACTTCTCTTTTTGTAAATTAACTATTATGGAGTATCATTATTAATTCGGCACTGTGTGTAGCCTTGTGATTTAGCTTCTGCAAGGGTCATTTTTATAATACTATCAGCATTTTTTAAGCCCCAGCAATTTGGATTAAAGTGATATCTTTTACCATGATCTGGGGCTACAAAAACATAACCTTCTTGAGGCTCTAGATTACTTTTCTCTTGTTTATCTTGATCTGAAGTAATTTGTTGATTATTATTGCTAAGATTATCACTGGTTTTGTGTCGTTTACGGTGAGTAAGGTTAGTTACCACATGAGTAGACATTTTTTTAACATGTCTATATTTTTTAATTTCGCTATGCTTTTTAGTTTTCTTTGTTGGAACCTTCTTTTGTTTGTGTATTTTAGTAGAATGTGTAGATTGAGTATCACTGCTAGAGTTATTTGGCATCATATTACTACTAATAGATAAGAGAACAAACCCAATAACAAATGTGATTATTGAAGTTTTAAGCTTCCTCTTTTTGATTAATGAATAGAAGAAATAACCAGTGCTACCAATTACTGTAATGACTCCAAAAAGAAATAAGAACATATTGGTGCCAAAAATATTACTGCCTAACATAAAAATTAAAACTAGGATGATTAACCTTTGGCCCCAAGTTTTTTTATACCAGGGTAAAGTATTGGCATTACTATCGTTATCATTTTCACTCATGTTTTAAACCTCCTAAGAGTATGATAAAAAATTGTTTAAAGAAAAAAGATGAAAAAAAGCTACAAGCCTAGAATTTTGCTTGAAAATTAATCTAGGAGTTATAGCTTTATAGATTACTGCTAAAAAGCAACCAAGAACAAGTGGAAAAAACGAATTCCCTATTTGTTTATATTCAAAAATAATTATAATTAGTGACAGAAAATAAAGCAATGAAAATTCGGAAATATCATGAACAGTTAGTATTAATGAAAATATCTATGATTTTGATAGTAGAAGTAATAAAATTGAGTAGAAAAAAGACAATTCATTATTATGAATTGTCTTTTTTAATTTATAGTATAAAAGCTAACATAATTTTACATTTAAGGAGAGTACAGGATTTGAACCTGCGCGCCAAGGAAAAACTTGGTTCGCCGGATTTCGAGTCCGGTGCATTACCACTCTGCCAACTCTCCGCAACAAAGGATATTATACCTTATTAGTCGTATTTTTCCAAATTAATTTTGTAAATTTTTATTTTGGGGTCATTTTTTTGGAGGGGATCCTGGACTCTCCTTGTAACATTCTTGAAAATCTGTGGTGACATCTTGCAAGCATTTTTATCATTGAAAAATTTTATTTTAATGAAAACACATGTTATGATAGACAACATGTGTTTTTACTAAATATCGTATTTTATGTAAGGAGTAGAAATAATGAAAATACAGCCAAATACTGATGTCTTCAGACCTAAATGGTATGTCGAGCAAATGCGTGGTTGGAGTTTTAAGACGTATATGCTGTTAATGCTGGGAATTGGCGTGATTATTGGTACAACAGTTAGTTCGCCGATAAATACCATTTCACTGGTTACAATGGTTGCGGCAATCATGGGCTTTACCTGTACATTGGCAATTACCAACGCCAAACCGTTAAATGGCGTCTTAGGATTGTTATCGGCATTAATTTACATTGTCGTGGCAATTAACGCCCGCAATTATGCCGATGTTGTCTTGCAGGCTTCATATATCGTCTTGCTAGATTTGCCGGTTTTATTATTACCTGCATGGGCTAAAGACGCTGAAAAGCATATTCACGGATTAAATGCATCTAAATGGCTGTTAACACTGATTTTCTTTGCCGTTGTTACTGCTGCCTTGTATTTTATGGATACGAAAATTTTCATCAGTCCACGGCCATGGATTGATGCTTTTGCTGGATCAATTGGCGTAACTGGATCATTATTATGTACCTTGCGTTTTCGTGAGCAGTACTACTTTTGGACGGTTCAAGGAATTATGTCAATTATCTTGTGGGGGGTAACTGCCTTTCAAGGTGATGCTAATCTGACGCTATTTATTACGTATATTCTATACATGAGTAACGACCTGCTTGCGTTTACTGATAGGAATACGCACTGGTTCCATTAATATTAATAAACTAAAAAAGGTGAAATTCTTCAATAATTGAAGAACTTCACCTTTTATTTTGCTAAATGCTCTTTAACAACTTTGACTAAAATTGCGGTTGCGCCTTTGCCAGCCTTATCATCGTAGTATGACTTGTAACGACTTTCTTTTTCGTAATTGTCAACTAATGCTAAGTGCATCTCAGGTGAATAATTAGGCATAATAATTTGCAGCCATGACTTATGATTTGCAAAAATATCATCGCTTAATTCTGCTTCTTTAGCAGGATCTTTAACGACAGCTTGTAAATCACGCACAAGGTTAGCTTCAGTTACTTTCATTTTATTAAAATTTTCAACCGTTTTTTGATCGTCTTTTTTGGTCATTACTGATACTCCTCAATCTAATTTTATCTTATTAACTATAGCATATTGCATGATAGAATGGTTGAATTAATTTTTAACCACTAATTTAAGCCCCGCAATTGTTTAAAATTAAGTTTAAGCAATTTACAAAATTGGTAAAGTTAAAGCATTAAGGAACAATTAAAGTAAACTGAGCCGTATAATAAAGTTAGAGGTGAATTAATGATTACTTTTGTATGGGCAGAAGATCAAAAAGGTCAAATTGGTCTAAATGGGCATTTGCCGTGGCAGTTACCTGGTGATATGAAACATTTTAAGGAATTAACAATTGGTCATCCAATAGTTATGGGGCGAAAAACTTTTACCAGTTTACCACGTTTGCTGCCGCAGCGTTTGCACATTGTATTGACTAAAGATGAACAATTAATTGCACAATATGCCGCAAACAAGCAGGTTGTGATGGTAAATTCACTTACTGAATTAAATAATTGGCTGACTGCTCATCAGCAAGAGCAAATCAGTGTAATTGGTGGCAATTCGGTTTTTTCGGCATTAAAAGATCGCGTTGACTGTCTTGAAAGAACAGTAATTGATGCCACTTTTGCTGGTGATACGGTGATGACGGCTATTGATTATCAACAATTCAATTTAGTTAAGAGGGTAAGTCATGTCCCTAATCAACAAGATAAATATCCTTATGCTTTTCTAACTTATTTGCGAAAGGAAGTTCAAAAATGAAGCAAATTATCTGGTCCGGCGTTATTCTTCTAATCTGTGTGGTTATCTTAGTAGGCAGTATTGTGCAAGCAGAAGCAACAAATCATAATTTTTGGTGGCAGGTCATTGGGATGGCAATTGTGACCTATGGTGTGGGTCGCTACCACATGACCCAAATTAAAGCCTTCAAAAAAACTAACAATAAATAAATTTTATTCTGGGGTTGACAGCAATCAACTTGAATGATAAATTAATAAACAATTAAATAATTAATACATCTTGAAAAGCAGAGTAACTATTTTTTCTTAACGATAAAGAGAGTTGGCATTGTGGTGAGAGTCAGCAGTTAAATAGTAGTGAACATGGGCTTGAAATAATGACTGTTAGTGAGATTTAGCTAATGGCGGAGTTGCATCCGTTATCTTTGCAAGCTATTGTTTGATAGTTAGTGAGATTTATTACGTGAGTAATAGATAAATTTAAAGGTGGTAACACGAGCACTCGTCCTTAATTTAGGATGAGTGCTTTTTTATTGCAATTTTGGAGGTAAGGATTAATGAGTAAGAAAAAACAACGCAAGCTAATTATTAGCGTATTGATTATCGTCATTGTGTTGATTGCCGCTTGGTTTGGTTTTGGTTCAGGTTTAAATCATGGTTCAAAATCACATACGGTTACTGTCGGGGTAGTTGGTGAAAGCAAGCCGGAACAGGATATTTGGCAGCATGTTAAGCAAACCGCCAAGAAAAAATACGGTATTACTGTCCAGATTAAAAATTTCACTGATTATAATCAGCCAAATAAAGCCTTGAAAAATGGTGATATTGATTTGAATGCCTTTCAACATTATTCATTCTTAGCAAGTTGGAACAAGGCTAATCATGGCGGCGTTGTACCAATTGGTAAAACTTACATCGCTCCAATTAGATTGTACTCAAAGAAGTACCACAAGCTTAGTCAATTACCTAACGGCGCAACGATTGCAGTACCCAATGACCCAACTAATGAATCTAGAGCATTATTCGTCTTGAAAAATGCCGGCTTAATCGGTTTACGTAAGGGTAAAAGTTTAGTTACGGTTTCTGATATTATTCAAAATCACCGTAACTTAAAAGTTAAAGAAATCAGCGCTGAACAATGTGGACGCGTGATTAATTCTGTTGATGCCGCGGTTGTCAACAATGACTTTTCTGGACCAGCAGGTCTAGGCAAGAAGCAGACAATCTTTGTTGAGCCGGTTAATAAAGATTCGCAGCAATGGATTGACATTATTTGTGCCAAAAAGGGCCAGACTAATAACAAGGATTATCAGGATGTTGTGAAGGCTTACCAAACGCAAGAAACTAAGAAATTATATAAAAAGTATTATGGCGACATGGAGATTGCTGCTTGGGATATTGCTTTAAAATAGAATGGAACATTTATCATGAGTTATAAAAAGCGCAAGAATATTATTATTTGGTTAATTATTGCCGTAGTTATCATTATTGCCGCTTGGTTTGGTTTTGGTCCGGGTCTAAATAAGCCAAAATCGCAAAGTCATGTTGTAACGGTTGGAGTTGTGAGCATTACCAAATCCGATCAAGATATTTGGGATCACGCAGCTACCTTAGCTAAAAAGAAGTATGGCGTTTCGATTAAGATTAAAAATTTCACGGATTATAATCAACCCAATAAGGCATTAAAAAACGGCGATATTGATCTTAACTCCTTTCAACACTATGCCTTCTTAAAGGAATGGAACAAGGCCAATCATGGTGATGTCGTTGCTATTGGCCGGACACAAGTTTCACCAATCAGAATTTATTCTAAAAAGTATCACAAGCTGAGTAAATTACCAGATGGCGCGACAATTGCGGTACCAAATGATGCTACAAATGAATCACGGTCATTAATCGTTCTCAAAAATGCGGGTTTAATTAAGTTACGTAAAAATAAGGCGTTACTAACAGTTGCAGATATTGTTAGGAACCCGCATAATTTAAAAATTAAGGAAGTTAGTGACGATCAATGTGGTCGGGTAGTTAATAGTGTTGATGCAGCAATTGTTAATAATACTTTTGCCATACCAGCAGGACTTGGAGAGAAGCAGACAATCTTTGTCGAGCCACTTAACAAAGATTCGTTAAAATGGGTGAATATTATTTGTGCTCGTAAAGGTCAAAAAGATAATCGCGATTATCAAGAAGTTGTGCAGGCATACCAAACGGTTAAAACCAAAAAGTTAATGAAGAAATATTTTGGGAAAATGGAACTACCTGCTTGGGATATCAAGTTTTAGTAAAGGGTGATTATTAATGAGTATTATTGAGTTAAAGCATGTTAATGTGGATTTTCCAGATAAAAAGGGTAAGGTTGTTCATGCTGTACAGGATGTTAATTTAGAAGTTGAAAAAGGGGACATTTATGGGGTTGTCGGCTTCTCTGGTGCTGGCAAGTCTACCTTGGTTAGAACGATTAACTTGCTGCAAAAGCCAACTGCTGGTGACATTCAAGTCAACGGTATCGATTTTATTAAGGATGGCAAGCAAATCATTTCAAATAAGCAGTTGCAATTAGCACGTAGAAACATCGGCATGATTTTTCAGAGTTTTAACTTGCTAAATGAGGTAACTGTTCTGGAAAATGTCTCCTTTGCCTTGAAGCACTCTGGTTTAAAAGACAAAGAAATTGAAGAAAAATCATTGCACCTGTTAGATTTGGTTGATCTAAAAGATAAAGCCAACTTTTATCCAGTTCAACTATCTGGGGGGCAGCAGCAACGAGTGGCAATTGCGCGCGCCCTTGCCAATGAACCAGATATTCTAATTTCAGATGAGGCAACTAGTGCTTTGGACCCACAGAATACGCAACAAATTCTAGCATTATTGAAAAAACTTAAGGCAGAATTGAACTTAACAATTGTGTTAATCACGCACGAAATGGATGCAGTTAAAAAAATCTGTGACAAAGTAGCAGTGATGGAACAAGGCAGAATTGTTGAAAAGGGCAGATTACGTGATGTTGTTTTGCACCCGCAAAACACGTTGACTAAGAGCTTTGTCGGTGGCTCACTTGAAGTCATCAATACTTTAGATATGCTGCACTTAGATCACTTGAATGAGGACGAAGCGATTTATCAATTAGTTTACAGTGTAGCCAATGTGACCAAGTCGATTGTCATTGACCTGTATCGAGAACTTGGCGTTGAAGTCAGCATGCTGTATGGCAATGTGGAACTGCTTGACGATGAGCCAATTGGGACTTTATTGGTTTTAGTTAAGGGTGATAGTGAAAAACAAAAGGAAACAGTTGCCTTTTTACAAAAGCAACAAGTGTCATTAACCAGATTTGATGAAAAGGGGAATTTGTATGAGTAGTTGGTTTAGTAGTGTCTTTCCAAATGTGGTTCAACTTGGCTGGAATGGGGATGCTGGCTGGGGCACCAGTATTGGGCAAACACTTTTTATGACCTTTTGGTCAGCTATCTTTGGTGGAATTTTAGGGATTATTTTTGGCGTAATTCTCGTTTTAACTAAGGATGATGGCATACGCCCGAACAAATTCTGGTTTAACGTTTGTGATAAAGCAGTTTCAATTTTCCGAGCAATTCCGTTTATCATTTTGCTGGCGTTTATTGCACCAGTAACGCAAAAGATTGTGGGTACCCAAATTGGAATGAAGGCAGCCCTAGTACCGTTAACTTTAGGTGTCTTTCCGTTTTATGCTCGGCAAGTGCAGGTTGCCTTAGAGAGCGTAGCACAGGGAAAGATTGAAGCTGCTCAGAGTCTAGGGGCGACTATCTCGGACATCATTTTTAGTGTTTATTTAAATGAAGCGCGTTCGGAATTGGTGCGCGTGTCCACAGTGACAATTATTAGTTTAATTGGCTTAACTGCGATGGCTGGGGCTATCGGCGCTGGTGGACTAGGGAATACAGCTATCTCGTATGGCTATAACCGCTTTGATAACGATGTAACCTTAGTGGCAACAGTTCTCGTAATTATTTTGATTTTTATTGTCCAAATCATTGGTGACTTCTTTGCTAAAAAATTAAATCATCAAAGTCGTTAAAAAAAGACCAGCAAGCAGATTGCTTGCTGGTCTTTTATATTTTAAGTTAAAAGATTATTTAACTGCATCCTTTAATGCCTTACCAGGCTTGAATGCAGGTACTTGAGTAGCAGGAATAGTTAAGGTCTTACCAGTTTGTGGGTTTCTACCTTTTCTTTCTGCACGTTGACGAACTTCAAATGAACCGAAGCCAATGATTTGAACCTTTTCACCCTTAGTCAAGTTGTCCTTGATTGAGCCGATGAAAGCGTCAATAACTTCTTCAGCTTCCTTTTGCTTAAGGCCAGTCTTTGCTGCAACTTCTTTAGTAAGTTCAGATTTGTTAATTGAAGCCATAATGTATCTTCTCTTTTCTATAAAAATTATAAAATAGACAACACAAATCGATTGCAAACAATCGCCACGTAATTAACGTGATGCGTTGTGTCGCTTGATATCCAGCAACTTTAATTATTTTAGCACAGTTAAGCAGACCTTCAATAGAAAAATTGCGATTGTGCAAATTATTTTTTTACTTTTGTTAAATTGTTAGTCATTTGCTGATAATTTAGGTAAAGTACTTTAAAGCGTGAATGGTTTTCTTTTTGCCAAGGTTTTGGCTTGCCACAGAAATGCAGAATTGAAGTATTTTGCATTACCCATTCAAGGTTATCTTCACCCGCGCTCCTAGTTAAATAAACCGAATAAGCACGCGCATCATAATTCCATTTTGTTTCCGGAATTTGAAGAATATCTTCACCATACAAGTAATTTAGGATATCCTGATCGGGTAAAATCAAGGTGTCATGATGCTTGTTAATTGCGTCGATAAGATCATCAAGTTTAACTTTTTGCCGCATCTGGTCCAAATTCATCAGCATAATACCAGAATTAAAGTAGGCAGTTGTGGTTCCTAAACGAATATTATTAATTGAACTCATGATATCGGTTAGCCCCTCATGAGCAGCCGCGGCGAACATCTTGCCCTGTAAATCTAAATCCCATAGTGGCTTAATTGAATTAATTATTAAAATATCAGGATCAAGATAAATAATACGGTGCAATTTAGAAGGTAAGATTTTGCCGGATAATAGTCGAAAATACATTTCCTGTGGGTAATCATGCAGGTTTAGTAGGGATTCTGGGAAGGTAAAGTCGGCATTCATTGCTAAAGCTTCAACCTGGATATCGATTTTTTGACCAAAGTTTTGCAAGGCAGTTAAAGCAGGGGCACTAATATTATCGTAAATTATCCAAACGCGCATCTGTTGCTGCAGATTATTAAGTTTAAGTGAATACATCATGACTTCAAGTGGTTTAATGTAGTTTTGATCAATAGTAACTAAGATTTCAATTAGATTATCGTTTATATTTTCCATATTTATCTTTCTGAAAATAGCAGTAATAATTACATTATATTTATTATAAGTTATTTTGGTTTTAAAGCTAAACTTTATTATTTAGCAGCTCGAGAAGAAATTACAAATTATTACATTTATTTTTATCAGGAGTAATTACAAAGTTAATGTAGTAAAATAAATCGTAAGAATTTAAATGATTACATTATGAGGTGTGAATATGAAGAAAAAATTATTGTTAGGCATGGTTGGTGCAGCTTCTTTGTCACTTGGCTTAGCTGTAACAGTCCCAGTAAATGCGGCAACTGAAGATACACCAACTACTACCCAGACTGCTAATACTGATCAGCAACAAAATGCGACAGGAACATCTAATTCTGATAACCAATCAGCAACTAGTGGTTCTACAAGCGATACAGCTGCTTTAGGCTACATTAATAAGTATGTTAAGCTGAAGAAAAATTCAACTATTTATGATGATAAGGGCAACAAGGCTAAAACAGGTAAAACCAAGTTAAAGAAGAACATGTTTATTTACGTTACAGGTTTTACTTCAACTAAAGGCAAGAGTTTATTACAATTTGATAATAAGAAACAATATATTGATGCTAAAAACGTAAAAACTTCACCAGCAGCATCTTATAAATTAAAGCGTAAAGCTTATGCTTATAACAGTAAGGGCAAGAACTTGGGTGGAACAATTGCTAAAGGACAAAATGTTTTAGTAATTAAAACTAAGAAAATTCATAAAACTAAATTTGTTGGCATTACATTTGTTGAAAGTTTAAAGACATACTACATTAAGTGGTCAGACTTGAATCATAAGAGTGGTCTACCTTTAAATCAATAATTGAGAAAGAAGTCCTAAAATGTCAGATCCAATTTTAAAGCGCGTTGCTGTTCGCAAATATACCGATGAAAAGGTGTCGCAAGCAGCGATTGAACAATTGATTAAGGCGTTCCAAGCATCGCCATGTGGCATGCATGAAACAACGGCTATGCAAATGACAGTAGTGGAAGATGAGAATTTACTAAAAAAGATTGAACAAGTAACTGACAATGCCTGCTATGGTGCGCCACTATTATTTGTAATTAATATTCAAAAGAAGAGTCGTTACGGTGAGCGAGATGCTTCAGCTGCTGCCGAAAATATTATGGTCGAAGCGGCCAATCTTGATTTAGGTTCCGTTTACTTAATGATGGCTGCTGGAAAGCTAAATACTGCACCAGATTTGCAAGCTGAATTAGGTATTACTCCAGGGTTTATAACTTCGGTAGTTGTAGCCGTTGGTCATGCTGGGGAAGCACCAGATGAAGATCGGTCGAACCGATATCAAGTAATTCGAAAATAGTTTTAAAAGCGAAGAGTAATCTTCGCTTTTTTTGTTAATAATTATATTAGCTAATGGAAGCGCTTGCTGATATAATCAGATTGTAATAGATTTTATGTTGCAAACTGAAAGAAGATCCAAAATGAAAAAAATTATCAATGATCCTGCTAATGTAGTACCAGAAATGGTTGCTGGTATGGTTCGGTCCTATCCCCAATTTATTGAACAGGTTCCTGATACTGAAGCTGTTATGCGGTCAGACAAGGAATCGATGAAAGGCAAAGTCGGGCTTGTTTCCGGTGGTGGTTCTGGACATGAGCCAACTCATGCAGGCTTTGTCGGTAAAGGGATGTTAAGTGCAGCTGTTTGCGGGCAGGTCTTTACTTCACCGACACCAGATCAAATTTATGCAGCTATTAAGGCTGTCGATCAAGGGCAGGGTGTTTTTTTAATAATTAAAAACTATTCTGGTGACATCATGAACTTTGACATGGCGAAGGATTTGGCAGAAATGGATGATATTAAGATTAAGTCAATCGTTGTTGACGATGATATTGCCGTTGAAAATAGTACTTTTACGCAAGGTCGGCGTGGCGTAGCGGGGACATTATTTATGCATAAGGTACTTGGAGCCGCTGCGCAAAATGGTGCTAGTCTTGATGAAATTGCGGAATTAGCCGAGCAGGTTTTGCCAAATATTAAAACAATCGCCGTTGCCTTGTCCGCAGCAACTAACCCAGAAACTGGTAAACCTGGTTTTGTTCTTAAAGATGACGAGATTGAGTTTGGCGTTGGTGTCCATTCAGAGCCCGGTTATCGTCGTGAAAAGATTAAGCCTGCCAAGGATTTGGTTGAAGAATTAGTTAATAAGCTTGATGGCGAAATGCATCTTGATGGCAGTAAAAAATATGCGGTACTTGTTAATGGTATGGGCGCAACACCGCTGATGGAACAGTATATTTTTAGTAATGATTTATTAAACAAACTTGAGCAATTTAAGATTAAGCCAGCATTTATCAAAATCGGCAATTACATGACATCGCTTGATATGGCGGGAATATCACTTACCATGTTTGAATTAAAGGATGACAAGTGGCTTGAGGCATTAAAGATGCCAGTTGCAACAATTGCTTGGAAATAGAAAGGGTTAAACATGACATTAACAGTCGATACTTTAACAGAATGGATGAATAATTTTGCGGCTAAAATTGCCGTAAATCAGCAATTTTTAAGTGATTTAGATACGCCAATTGGCGATGGTGACCATGGTTTTAATATGAATCGTGGGATGACAGCGGTCAGTCAAAAGTTGGCGGAAAAGCCGGCTAGCGTGACTGCAGCTTTTAAAACCATTGCAATGACGTTGATTTCAACTGTTGGTGGGGCTTCTGGTCCGCTTTATGGTACTGCCTTTTTGGAAATGGCTAAAAAAAGCAATACCACGACGGATTTAGGTGAATTATTGGATGCTGCCCTAGCTGGCATTGAGAAGCGCGGTGGCGCAAAACCAGGTGATAAAACCATGGTTGATGTTTGGCAGGCATTAATTCCTGATGTCAAGGACGGCAATCTGACGCAAGACAAGATAGCAGCAGCTGTTGGGGCTACTAAGGAGATGATTGCTAAAAGAGGTCGCGCTTCATATTTGGGCGAGCGGTCAAAGGGTCATGTTGATCCCGGCTCGCAATCTAGTGGCTACTTATTTGAAGCAATGCTAGAAACAAAGGGGTTATTATGAGTTTAGGAATTACTTTGGTTTCGCACGTTCCAGAAATTGCCAGTGGCTTAAAAAAATTATTAGACCAGGTCGCCGCTGATGTCCCAATTACTGTTGCAGGTGGTACTAACGATGGTGATATTGGGACTAGTATGGATAAGATTATGCAGTCCTTTGCAGATAACACAGCTGACGAAATTTTAGCATTTTATGACCTTGGTAGTGCCAAGATGAATTTAGAAATGGCAATTGAAATGACCGATAAGCCAGTTTATTTATATAATACGGCTTTTATTGAGGGAGCATATACAGCTGCGTCACTTATTCAAGCTGGTGTCACACGTACAGAAGTCGAAGTTCAACTTAAGCCACTGGTTGTAAAAGACTAGGAAATTTCATTTCTAATTACCTAATTTTAAGCAAAAAAGTTTTTCATCTTCACAAGTTAAGTTATCATTGATTAAGGTAAAATTAATGTATTGATGCTTTTTAAGTGAGGGAGAAAAAGAATGCATGATAGTTTAACAATGCAAATGCTTGGTGAGTTCTTAGGAACCGCTATCCTTGTTTTGTTTGGTGATGGCATCTGTGCCGTTGTTAATTTGAAAAAGTCAAAAGGCAATGGTGCTGGCTGGCTAGCAGTTACTCTGGGCTGGGGTTTTGCCTTAGCTTTCGGGATTTACTGTGTAAGTTGGCTTAGTCCAGGACATTTGAATCCGGCTGTTACCTTGGGAATGGCAATTGTTGGTAACTTACCTTGGAGTTCTGTTTTGCCATACTTTGTTGCTCAAGTTGCCGGAGGTTTTGTTGGCGGTATTCTAGTTTGGCTGACATATTACCCTCATTTTGCGGCAACTGAAGACCAAGACGTTATTTTGGGCACTTTTGCAACTGAACCTGCCATTAGAAAATATCTCTGGAATTTCTTTGCGGAAATGATTGGGACATTTATGCTTGTCTTTGGCTTATTAGCCTTTAGTAAGAGTCAATTTGCTCCAGGTCTAAATCCACTAGTTGCTGGTTTATTATTAGGTGCTATTGGCCTTTCATTAGGTGGTTCAACTGGTGCTGCTCTTAATCCAGCTCGTGATTTGGGACCAAGATTGGTTCACCAATTGTTCCCAATTGCTAATAAGGGCAAGTCTGACTGGGCATATGCTTGGGTTCCAGTTGTTGCACCATTTGTTGGTGGTATTTTAGCAGCATTATTATTTTTAGTAATTAAATAATTATTACTTGTTGACTAAATAAAAGTACTGATACTTTTAAAAATCCTTTAGACAATTTTGTCTAAAGGATTTTTTGCTTACAATTTATTTTGGTATATAATAACAAAATATAAGGAGAGATTTTAATGAAAAAAGAAAATAATGATGAAGGTTGGGGCAGTTTCTTTCGTGAACTGATTGTAATGTTGGCAGTTGTTCTAGGAATATGTTATCTGCTGCTGACTTTTGTAATTTCAAATGATCGGGTATCTGGCAATTCAATGCAGCCCAACTTTGAAGGTAATGAGCGTTTGATTGCATCGCGTCATAGCTCCTTTAAGCGAAACGATGTGGTTGTTCTGTATGCGCCTAAAGCCGCACGGGATACCCCAGGTTCAGTTTATGTTAAGCGGGTAATCGGCATGCCTGGTGATAAAATCGTGTCTAAAAATGACAAATTGTACGTTAACGGTAAATTATTGCCAGAACCCTATTTAGAAAATGATTATAAGAAAGCTGATAATGCAATTGGCCAAACGTATACAACCAATTTTACGTATCAGGTTCCTAAAGGTCATTATTGGGTAATGGGCGACCACCGGGATATTTCAAAGGATTCACGTCGTTTTGGTCCGATAACAAGAAAAGCAATAATTGGCAAGGTAGTCTTACGTTATTGGCCGCTTAATAAAATCCAAACATTTTAAAAGTAAATAATTTGGAAATCCCCCAATATTTAATTATTGGGGGATTTTTTAATTAAAGCAAAAAATCACATGCTCAGGAATAATATCATCTTTTTCTTATAAAGCAAGTAGTTAAAATGATGATAATTCCAATAGACATACTGTTATATTCACAGATAAATTAATAATACCGCTATATTTGACTGCTATGAATAATGGAACAAATTTCACAAACCATTTCACAAATAAAAAAATAAAAGCCATAATTTTATTGAAATGACAACATTTATGCTCAAACAAATATTTGTTAAAAAACTATTTACAATTGTGAAAAAATATTATATATTTTAATCAAGCGCTTCCATTATGTTTAATATTTATAAATATGAGGTTAATAATTCAATTACTAATTTTAGAAGGATTGGGAGTTAAAATGTTACATAATAGTTTGGGTATGCAATTGCTTGGTGAATTTGTTGGAACGGCAATGATGATTTTATTAGGAGACGGTGTCTGTGCTGATATGGGACTGTCTAAGTCAAAGGCTAAGGGCGCCAATTGGGTTGGTATCGCTTTTGGCTGGGGTATGGCAATTACGTTTTCAGTATACTTTGTCAAATGGCTGACCCCCGGTTACTTTAATCCAGCAGTTGCTGTTGCCATGGCAATTTCAGGTAGTTTCTCATGGTCTTATGTTTTGCCGTATATAATTGCGGAAGTTGCCGGTGCATTTGTTGGTGCAATTTTAGTATGGTTGATGTTTTATCCACATTGGCAAGAAACTACAGATCAAGAAGCAATTTTAACCAGTTTTGCTACGGCACCTGCCATTAGAAATTACTTTTGGAACTTTTTTGCAGAAATGTTAGCAACATTTGTTTTAGTATATGGACTGCTAGCATTTGGCAAGAGTGGTGTGAATCCGGCACTTAATCCTGTTCTTGCAGGTACTTTAATTACTGCGATTGCATTTTCACTTGGTGGTCCTACGGGAATCGCACTTAACCCAGCCCGTGACTTTGGTCCCCGGCTTGCTCACCAAGTATTGCCAATTGCTAACAAGGGTAACTCAGATTGGGCTTATAGTTGGGTACCAATTGTTGGACCGTTTGTTGGTGGAATTTTAGCTGCCTTATTATTCGTTGGTCTTAGATAAAATAAAAATAAGCTATTCAAATTCGAATAGCTTATTTTTATGGCTTAAAATGGCGCAAAATTTCAATTCCTTCACGTTGGTACTTATTGGGAATAAAACTTTTGCGCATTGCAATCTGCATGTAGGCCCATAATTTTTGTCCCGGCTGCAGGCGAACAAGATGAATTCCGGCAACATCTTTAACACTGCTTTCCATTGCTAATGCAATACCAACATTACGTTTTACAAGATCAATCATTAATTTCATTGTTGTTGCCGTATAAATTATATTAGGTGTAAAATTACCAAATTTTGCTTCTTGTTCAAGACATTCTCTGGTCAAGAAGCCACGTTCACGAGCAATAAAACGCTTATTACGTAATTTTGCAGCACTAATTTCATGAACGTCATGCCAGGGATCGTTTAAACCGGTAATGATTACTAACTCTGTTTTATGTAAATTATGAATAAAGTAATCTGGATCGTTGATTTTAATCATCCAAGAATAAATTGCAACGTCCACTTTACCATTGGTCAGATCGGAAAAAGCATCAGCTGATCGCTCAATGTGAGTATCGAGTAAATGGATAAGTCCTGCTTGAAAAAACTTTTGAATAATATCAGGAACATAGGAACTTCCGGCTTCGCCAGAAAAGGCGAGTCGGATTTTTTTGTCGCTTGCGTGTTTAACATCGTAATCAATACTTGCAATATCTTGGATCAGGATTTTAGCTTTTTGGTAAAGTAATTCGCCAGCATTAGTCAAAAGCAACTTACTTTTACGGTTTTTTTGAATAATTAATGGATCTTCGAACTTTTTAGCAAGTCGTTTAATCGCCATTGAAATTGTTGGCTGTGTAACTTCAAAATAAGCGGCAGTAGTAGTGTAATTACCAAGTTCAACTAATTTGCAAAAATAAATCAAATCTTTTTCATTCATTCTGAGGTATACCTTTAAAAATCAATAAATAATATTTATAAGTGAATCTATTTATATTATATTAAATTGCTTGATAAATGACAATAAACACTTGATAAATCAATGATTGCTATCACTGCTTGCAAGCAATTTCTGCTAAAAATAAAGTAGATTTATATTTATGAAACCGATATATTTATTTTTAGTAAAGATTTATGAAAGTGTAGGTAATTATTTTGATTTACAATTCAGCACTTAAATGGGATGCAGTTTACGATGTTATTGTTGTTGGTTTTGGTGGTGCAGGCGCTGGCGCTGCTAGGTTCGCAGCTGATAATAATGCTAAAGTTTTATTAATCGACTCGGCTCCAGAAGGTCAAGAAGGTGGCAATACCCGTTATTCTGGCGGGGCTTTTGCGTGGAGTGATAATTTTGCTGATTTGCGTGATTATTATAAGCAAACTTATTATCCATTCAAGTATGATCCTAAAGATCTAGACACTTTTGTTAACAATGTTTTGCAAATGAAAGAATATTCAAAAAAATATTTTGGAATTGATGCACAATATACAGGTAGAAGACCTCAAGGTGAATATCCAGAATATCGTCATGCTGCTACTATGCGTTCACAAACAATGACAAAAGGAATGTATAACGGTGGTTTTTGGAAATTATTACGTAAAAAAGTTTATGAACGACTAGATAAAATTGATATTTGGTTTTCAAGTCCGGCCCAACACTTGATTCAAGATCCGGAAACAAAAACAATTTTAGGTGTTCAAATTAAGCACCAGGATCAGGTTCGTTATGTAGCTGCCAAAAATGGTGTGGTTCTATCCTGTGGTGGTTTTGAAAATAATCAGGATATGGTGCAGAACTTTTTAGGACAAGGATCATTAGCACCAATTGGAACATTGTACAACCAAGGTAAAGGGATTGATTTAGCTGTTGAAGCTGGTGCGCGTCTATGGCATATGTCCAACTATGATTCGCACGGATTTTCGTTAAATGAAGGCAAACCAAGAGAAAAATTTGCCTACATGATTAACTGGAAGAGTTTATTCAACGGCAGTATTTTTGTCGCAGGTGATGATGGTACCCGTTATTATCGCGAAGATGAAGAAGATCGTCATGGTTATAAATATAATCACGGTAATTGGATTATGCTGCCTAATCAAAACCATCCTCACATTGTGATGGATCAAAGACAATACGAGCAGTTGGCTAGCGATACTTCTGATAAAGCTGATCAAATCAAGGAGTTAATCTCCTATTCAATTAAAGCTGACTCAATTGCCGAATTAGCTAAGAAAATTGATGCTCCTAAATTAGAACAGGCTGTTGATGATTTCGGCTTTTTAGTTGAAGTAACTAAGCGCGACATGTTTTTAAATCGTAATATTGAAACAATGCGGGCCTTCGGTGTGGGACCATACTATGCAATTCCGATTCGTCATAATATTTTACATACTCATGGTGGCGGTCGCCGCAATGAAAAATGTGAAGTACTTGATATGGCCAATAATGTAATTCCTCATTTATATGAAGCAGGGGAATTAGGAGATATTTTTGCTACTAAGTATATTGGTGCTAATAGTATTGCAGATTTACTAATTTCTGGCAAAATTGCAGGGGAAAATGCTGCATGGCCAAAACGGAAGATTGTCGACTTTGATGTTATTAGTCATGCAAGTGAAGTACCAGAATTAAAATCTGATGCTCATGCTTCATCAAGTGATTATGAAGCTGGTCCAAATCAAGGTATTGGAATTAGCGAAAATGGAATTAACGATGTTCCAATTGTTGTCCGTGTAACTACCAATAACAATAAAATTACTAATATTGAAACTTTACAACAGAAAGAAACGCCATCTCTTGGTGGACGTGCTATTCCGGCTTTAACTAAAGAAATGTTGGCTAAGCAGACTACTGATGTTGATGCAGTTAGTGGTGCGAGTGTAACTAGTGCTGCCTTTAAAGCTGCAGTTAAGCAAGCGATTAGTAACGCCAAAAATAAAGGAGAAAACTAATGTTAGATAAATTTCAATGGAAAAAATGGGTGCTGCCCTTAGCTGTTGGCATCATTTTGTGGCTATTAACGCCATTAAAGCCAGGGGCAATCAGTGTTCCTGCTTGGCATCTGTTTGCAATCTTTATTGCAACGATTATTGCCTGTGTTACTAAGCCGTTACCGATGATGGCTGTCACAATTATTGCAATTGTTGTTGCCACCTTAACTGGTATCTTTAAAATGGACGAAGTTGCAGCTGGCTTTGGTAATTCAACTGCCTGGATGGTTGCAATGTGTATGTTCATGGCTGCTGGTTTTATTAAGTCAGGCTTAGGCAAGAGGATCGCCTATTTCTTTGTTAAAACTTTTGGCAAGAAAACTTTGGGTTTGGCTTATGCCTTATCAATGGTTGAAACTGTACTAGCAATTGGTATCCCAAGTAATAATGCTCGGGTTAATGGTATCATGTATCCAATTATTGATAATTTATCAAAAGAAATGGGTTCAGATCCTAAAAAGGGAACCCAAAGAAAAATGGGTTCATTCTTAGTTTTTAATGAATATGAAGTCAATATTGTTACTTCAACCATGTTCCTTACTGGGCTAGCTGGTAATATGGTGGCATTGGGAATTGCCAAGACGCAGAATGTTTCAATTTCTTGGATGCAATGGTTTATTGCCGCAATTGTCCCGGGAATTATTTCTTTGCTTGTCGTGCCATTCATCTTGTATAAGATTTATCCGCCTGAAGTTAAAGAAACACCAAACGCTCATGCATGGGCAGATGCCAAATTAAAAGAATTGGGTAAAACGACTGTTGCAGAAAAAATCATGGCTGCTGTCTTTATCTTGGCAGTTGTCTTATGGCTTGTAGGTTCGAAAATTGGAATTGATGCAACCGAAGTTAGTTTTATTGCCGTAGCCTTATTATTAATTACAGGAGTAATTAATGTTAAGGACTTACTTGGACAAAGTTTTGCTTGGAATATTTTAACTTGGTTGTCAATTATCATGTTAATGTCCCAGAAGTTGATGACATTAGGCTTCTTCCCATGGTTCTCAAAGACTTTAGGTAATGCATTACATGGCATGAACTGGATTTGGGTTTTAGTAATTCTTTACCTGGTTTACTTTTACTTACACTACTTATTCCCAAGTATTACAACGCAGATTTCTGCTTTGTATGCCGGATTCTTGTCTGTTGCAATTGGTGCTGGTGTACCGCCATTGATGGCTGCTTTAATGCTGGCATTAGATGGTTCATTGTACTTATCTACTTCAACTTATTCTGCTGGCCCTGCTGCTTTACTTTCATCAACTGGATATGTATCTAATAAAGATTGGTGGAAACTAAGTGCGATTATCGGTGTTGTCCTTAACGTTATCTGGCTTGGCGGCGGATTGCTATGGACTAAGGTAATTGGAATGTGGTAAAAATTAATACAGATTGCAGATAAGCATAACTTCTACTTGACAAATAATGAGTTGATTATTAAGATATCCTTAATATTTAAAAAGCGATGAAAAGAAAAGTATGTTTGCAGGTAATGCACAGAGAGTTCCGGCTACTGAAATGGAATCACGAATGCAAACAGAAAATCCCTTGGAGCTATCTGGTGAACAAAGTAACTAGAGTTGGTGACACCCATTAACGTGTTAGCGTATCGCAAGTAATTGCCGTACGTGAAGTGACTGCTGAGTTTAGGCAAAGCTGGATTTAGCAGTAAGATAGGTGGTACCGTGCCAAGTAAGCACCCTTGAAGTAAATTCAAGGGTGCTTTTTTATTGCTAAAAATAGGGCAGGTGATGGACTCATGAAAGTTAAAATTAGCATCCAAGTAAAAGTTAGACAATTTATTAAAATGGAGGTTAAGTATGGATGAATTAGAACAAGATGTTAATCAAAAACCATTGACTTGGAAGCAGTATTTAGTTGTTGCCTCGCTGCTGTTTGGTTTGTTTTTTGGGGCTGGTAATTTAATTTTTCCAATTCACTTGGGTCAAATGGCAGGAGCCAATTGGGGGCAAGCAACCCTTGGCTTTTTGGTAACTGCGGTTTTACTGCCATTACTATCAGTTTTAGCGATTAGCATGACACATGCTAAAGGGGTCTATGATATTGGTCTACCCCTTGGTTCAGCTTTTGCCTTGGTCTTTATGATCTTAATTCACTTAACGATTGGTCCACTTTTTGGGACACCGCGGACTGCCAGTATTTCATTTACAGTTGGTGTTTTACCAATGCTGCCTAAGTCATGGGCGCAAACCGGTCTGTTTATCTTTTCAGCATTATTTTTTATTTGTGCCTTTTTAGTTGCTTATAAGGAATCCAATATTTTAACTAGCGTCGGCAAAATCTTAAATCCACTTTTTTTACTATTATTGTTCGTAATTTTTTTGCTGGGCTTTTTCTCACCAATGGGACGTGCTAACGCGCAAAAAGTTACCCTAGCTTACCAACAGGCACCATTTTTTAATGGCTTTTTGCAAGGATATAATACGATGGATGCCTTGGCTGGGTTGGCCTTTGGGGTAACAGTGGTAACTGCTGTCCGCCAAATGGGCAAGACGACTGCTAAGAGTAATGCCAAAGTAACCGCTAAGGCCGGCGTTTTGGCAACAGGTACGATTGGCTTAATATACATTGCGTTAATTTGGCTTGGCGCTACGACATTAAATCATTACAAGTTGTCGCCAGATGGTGGGGTTGCCTTTAATCAAATTGTTACCTATTATCTTGGTGGTTTTGGTCATGCATTGCTGGCAACATTAATTACGGTTACCTGTTTAACAACTGCAGTGGGTTTGATTGCCGCATTTGCTCAAGATTTTCACCGTAGCTTTTCTAAAATAAGTTATCATACTTGGTTATTTTTGATGACCTTAGCATCATTTTTAACTGCTAATTTTGGTCTTGATACGATTATTTCTTGGTCAACGCCCATGCTGATGTTCCTTTACCCAGTTGCAATCGTATTGATTTTACTGTCAATTACATCTTCATTGTTTCACCGTGATCCTATTGTTTACTTTTGGGTTGTATTATTTACGTTAATTCCAGCCTTTTTAGATATGGTTGCGGCCTTGCCGCCAGTAATTAGTCAAAGCTCGTGGGTTTCGAGTTTACATGCCGTGCAGTTAAAGTATTTACCATTTGCGGCAATTGGTATGGATTGGCTAATTCCTGCTCTTATTGGCTTAGTTATTGGGCTTGTTTGCCATTTTATTAAAGAAAGAACAGCTCAGGCAAAGGCATAAGCGTTCATTGCATCAAATTTTTTTGTTTTTTAGTTGACAAAGAATGGGTCGATGATTAGAATATTATTAATATTTAACAAGCGAAGAAAAGAAGAGTACAGTTGCAAGTAGTGCCACAGAGAGTTCAGATGGTGAAAATGAACCACGACAGCAACTTGAAAGTAACTTTGAGCTATCTAGTGAAGTACAAGTAGCTAGTATTGGTGACACCCATTAACGTGTTAGTGTATCGCAAGTAATTGCCGTACATGAAGTGACTGCTAAGTTTAAGCAAAATTAGATTTAACAGTAAGATAGGTGGTACCGTGCTAAAGCACCCTTGATTTTTTATAATCAAGGGTGCTTTTTTAGTTACTTTGTAATTAGATATTTTCGCTTTTATAGGAAGTGACAACCTTGAAAAAATACGTGTGCTAGCAATAATAACTAAATTATTGCATTAAATAAAACTGGAGGTTAATTAAATGGAAGAAATTGAACAAGACTTAAATACCAAACCATTAACGTGGAAACAATATTTGGTCGTTGCTTCATTATTATTTGGATTATTTTTTGGAGCAGGGAACTTAATCTTTCCAATTCATCTGGGACAAATGTCTGGTGCTAATTGGGGAATTGCCACGATTGGCTTTTTAATTACTGCCGTGTTGCTCCCACTATGTGCGGTTTTGGCAATTAGTGCCAGCCATGCCAAAGGAGTTTTTGATATTGGGCGACCACTGGGACCTAAATTTGCTTTGGTTTTTATGGTTTTAATCCACTTAACATTGGGACCATTATTTGCTACTCCAAGAACAGCGAGTATTTCTTTTTCGGTTGGATTACAGCCAGTTTTACCACAAAAATTTGCTAAGCCTGGTCTACTAATATTTTCCGCAATTTTCTTTATTTTGGCATTTATCATTTCTTATGAACAATCATCAATTTTAGACAGTATTGGGCGAATTTTAAATCCAATTTTCTTGCTATTGCTTTTTGTAATTTTCTTAATGGCCTTTTGTTCGCCAATGGGAGCAGCAAAACAGCAACCAGTAACTGCAGCATACAAAAGTGCACCATTTTTTAACGGCTTTTTAGAAGGTTATAACACAATGGATGCCTTAGCAGGTCTAGCCTTCGGTTATACGATTGTTTCGGCTGTTCGGCAATTAGGTAAGACAAGTGCTAAAAGTAATGCTAAAGTTACTGCTCGTGCGGGGGTACTGGCTACTAGCGCGATTGGTATCATTTATATTGGCTTGATTTGGCTTGGTTCAACCACGCTTAATCATTACAAAATTTCACCAGATGGTGGTACTGTCTTTAACCAAATTGTTACCTATTATTTAGGTAATATCGGGCATGCCTTATTGGCAACTTTAGTTACCTTAACCTGTTTGACAACTGCAGTTGGTTTGATTGCTGCATTTGCCCAAGACTTTCATCGTAGTTTTAGTAAGGTTAGTTATCATGCTTGGCTTGGCATTATGACTTTTGCCTCATTCTTAACTGCTAACTGTGGTTTGGACACAATTATTTCTTGGTCAACGCCAATGCTAATGTTTATTTATCCAATTGCGATGGTGCTAATTATTTTATCAATCACCGCTAGTTGGTTTGATCGTGACCCGATAGTTTATTTCTGGGTAGTTGTGTTTACAATTATTCCTGCAATCTTTGATATGATTGCCTCGTTCCCGCCAGTTATCAGCCAAACACATTGGGCACTGCAAGTTCGTGCATTTCAATTAAAGATTTTGCCATTTGCGTCAATTGGCATGGACTGGATTATTCCGGCTTTAATTGGTTTAATTATTGGTTTAGCATGTCATTTTTATCGTAAAGCAAAATTAGTAAAATAATTAATGAGAATCTAGGATTATAATCCTAGATTTTTTAGTGCCGAATTTTTGACATCAAGCGTTTACCACAGTAGATTAAAAGTGCAGACTAGACAAAATTAATTGTAAAAAGATGGGACTGATTTATTTTGGCAAAAATGAACATGACAGATAATCATAAAATGCAGATGGATCATAAGCAGTCGATGATGCATGATGACAAAATGTCAATGCACAATAGTGACATGATGATGCATGGCGGGCACATGATGAATATGGGTAATTTAAAGCAGAAATTTTGGTTCTCGTTAATTTTAGCATTACCAATTTTGTTTTTGAGCCCCGCGATGGGAGTTCACTTGTTCTTCCAATTCTCTTTTCCTGGGTCAGAATGGGTCGTAATGCTATTTGCGACTGCCTTATTTATCTATGGTGGTGAGCCATTTCTCAAGGGTGCTTTTTATGAATTAAAAGATAAGAAGCCAGAAATGATGACGCTAATTTCATTAGGGATTATTACAGCCTACATTTATAGTTTGTACGCGTTTGTTCAGAATAATATCAACCCAAGTTCTAATCACGTGATGGATTTCTTCTGGGAATTAGCCACTTTGATTTTAATTATGCTGTTAGGCCATTGGATTGAGATGAATTCGATTATGCGGGCTGGCAGTTCTGTTAATGATCTAGCTAAATTATTGCCAGATAAAGTTCATGTTCAAAAGGATAATCGAACAATTGATGTTCCTTTGGCGCAAGTAAAAAGTGATGCTGTGGTAGTAGTCAAAGCTGGTGAAAGTATCCCGCTTGATGGCGATATCATTGCCGGATCAAGCGATGTTAATGAATCTTTAGTTACTGGAGAGGCACGTTTAATCACACGCAAAAAGGGTGACCATGTAATTGGCGGTGCAATTAATGGCTCAGGAAAATTGACAATTAAAGTAACTAATTCAGCAAACAGCGGCTTTTTGGCTAATGTTAATCGGTTAGTCCAATCTGCGCAAATGAACAAGTCAAAATTGCAAACTCTTGCTGCTCAAGTATCAAGCTGGTTATTTTACGCTGCGCTAATTATTGGCGTAATTGCTTTAATTGTTTGGACTGCTAATCAAGGGATAGCTGCCGGACTTGAACGAATGGTGACGGTTTTGGTAATTGCATGTCCACATGCACTAGGATTAGCAATTCCATTGGTTAGTGCAAAAAGTATGTCTCTTGGAGCTAAACATGGTTTGTTAATTAGAAATCGGAATGTGATTGACATCAGTCCACGAATTAATTATTTATTGCTTGATAAAACTGGTACTTTGACTGAAGGCAAATTTCAGGTTCGCAAATATGCCAGTTTAAATAAGCAAATATCATCAAAACACTTATTAACACTGATTGCTTCACTTGAGCAAGATTCAACGCACCCAATTGCTCAAAGTATTTTACAGTTTGCACATGTTCATGAAATCCCTCCTTTACCAATTACCGATAGTAAAAATCTTGCCGGTAAGGGGGTAATGGCGACAATTGCCGGTAAGAAATATTTTTTAATCAATGAAAAAGCAGCCCGTGAGCAGGTTCATGACTTCCCGCAAATTGCAGTTGGTGATTATACAGTTAGCTATTTGGTCCAAGGACAGCAGGTATTGGGTTATGTAGCTGTTGGTGACCAGATTAAGCCAGATGCAGCTTCATTAATCAGCAAGATCAAACAGAATAACATTACACCAGTGATGTTAACTGGCGATAATCAGCAGGCAGCACAGAGTATTGCCCAGCAATTAGGCATTACTGAGGTTCATGCTGAATTAATGCCGAGTGATAAAGAAAAAATTGTTACAGGTTTACAACAAAAGGGCAATAAAGTAATGATGGTCGGTGATGGCATTAATGATGCCCCAAGTCTAGCACGAGCAGATATTGGTGTCGCTATCGGTGCCGGTACAGATGTTGCAGTTGATTCCGCAGATGTAGTTTTGGTTAATAGTCGGCCATCAGATATTGTTAACTTTTTAGAATTGGCACGAAATACCCATCGTAAAACTGTTCAAAATTTATGGTGGGGTGCAGGTTACAATATTATAGCTCTACCATTAGCTGCTGGTATTTTGGCACCTCTTGGGATCATGTTAGATCCTGCCTTTGGCGCAATTTTAATGTCCTTATCAACAGTAATTGTTGCAATTAATGCTGAAACGTTGAAAGTATAATTAACAATTTAGGGTAAAATACATCAGATTTTAAAAAATAATTCGGTTTATGTAAAAATATATAGTATAATTGTGATTAATGTTTAGATTTTATTACTTGGAGAAAGCATATGAAAAATAAAGAAGCACTGTTAATTATTGATTATACTTATGATTTTGTTGACGATCATGGATCCCTAACTTGCGGTCAGGCTGGTCAGGATTGTGAGCCAACGATTATGAAGCTGGCTCAGCAATTTGTTGCTGATGGAAATTATGTTATTTTGCCAACAGACTGCCACCAGCTTAACGATCCATTTCATCCAGAAAGTAAGCTATTTCCGCCGCACAACATCGAAGGTACAAGCGGTCGCGATTTCTATGGCGAATTAAAAACTTGGTATGAAGAAAACAAATCTGATAAAGTTTGGCAAATGGATAAGACGCGTTATAGCTCTTTTGTTGGAACTAATCTTGACCTTGACTTGCGGATGCGTAATGTCAAAACGCTTCATTTGGTTGGTGTTTGTACAGATATTTGTGTCTTGCAGACGGCAATTTATGCCTATAACTTGGGCTATAAAATTGTTGTTCATCAAGCTGGCGTAGCTGGAACAACACCAGAAAATCATCGGTTTGCTTTAGAAAACATGAAAAACAACTTAGGTGCAGAAATTATTTAGCAAATTATGCTTATTAAGTAAAAGTCACGTAAACTTTACGTGACTTTTTTATATCAACTTGTATTAACGAATTAAAAGAATATTTACTAATATTTTATTGAAAAATTTAAAAATACCCTTTTGTTTTTATATTATTGAAAAATAAAAACAAAAAATGTATTATTAATGTGGAATTTAAAAAACTAAAGTATAATTTTAAAAATATTAGGACGTCAGTCCCAAAAGGAGACTTATTATGAGCAAAGAAGAATACCGTATTGAAAGTGATACGATTGGTCCAGTAAAAATTCCTAAAGATGCATTATGGGGTCCACAAACAGAACGCAGCCGCAATAATTTCCCAAGTGGTGAATTAATGCCATTAGCTATTATTCGAGCATTTTTGCAGTTGAAAAAGGCTGCTGCTCAATCAAACGTTGAAGTGGGGGATGAACCTAAAGAAAAAGGTGCCGCAATAGAAGATGCCATTGACCAGCTCTTAAAGCTAGATGATGTTGATTTGCGCAAAGATTTTCCATTGCACGTTTTGCAAACTGGTTCTGGTACCCAAAGTAATATGAATGTTAATGAAGTTGTTGCTAATTTAGCTAATAAGCTCCATCCAAGTTTAGACATCTTGCCAAACGATGATGTCAATCGGGGACAATCATCTAATGATACTTACCCAACTGCAATGAATATTGTGGCCGTTGAAGCTTTGGACAAGTTAGAACCAGCTATTCAACATTTGATTGATGAATTAAAGATTAAGCAAGACAAATATTGGAAGACAGTTAAGGTTGGTCGGACTCACTTACAAGATGCAACACCTGTTACCTTTGGTCAAGAAGTATCTGGTTATATTTCAGCTTTGAAGCATGATTTAGCTTATATTAAGGAACTAAAGCCAACCTTGTACGAATTAGCAATCGGCGGGACAGCTGTTGGTACAGGATTAAATGCTGCACCAGGAATGACTGAAAAGATTGCTGGTAAGTTATCGGAAGTTTACGGTCATACTTTTGAAGTTAAGACTAATAAATTCTGGGGCTTAGCTCATCATTCCGGTCTTGATGTCGTTCATGGTGCATTGAAGACTTTAGCTGCTGATATGTTCAAGATTGCTCAAGATATTCGTTTCTTAGCTTCAGGTCCTCGTGCTGGCTATCATGAATTAAATATCCCTGCTAACGAACCAGGATCATCAATCATGCCGGGTAAAGTTAATCCAACACAAGCTGAAGCTGTTACAATGGCTGCTGCTAAGGTATTTGGTAATGATACAACAATTACTTTTGCTGCTTCACAAGGTAATTTTGAAATGAATGTCTTTAAGACAGTAATGATTGCTGCATTTTTAGATTCTTGTGATATTTTAACTGGTACAATCACTGGGTTTGCTGATAAAATGGTTGCTGGTCTAACTGTCAATTCTGCAAGAATGGACGAATTATTGGAAGATTCATTGATGACTGTAACTGCCTTATCACCACATATTGGTTACCATGACGCTGCTAAGATTGCCCAGGCTGCTGATAAAGAAGGTACTACCTTGAAAGAAGCAGCTTTAAAGAGCGGTAAAGTTACGGAAGCTCAATATGATGAGTGGATGGATTACATGCAAATGACCAATATTGACCGGACAAAACCTGAAGAATAAATAATAGAGGAGAAATATGGCAAAATTTATTTTTACCCCAAATCAAAGTTCTGAAATCAAAAGCGATTATGATGCAGTAATTGTTGGTGCTGGTGGTGCTGGTCTGACTGCTGCTATTCAAGCACACGAATTAGGCTTAAATGTCGCAATTTTTGAAAAAAATGATGCATTAGGTGGTAACACTAACCGGGCGTCATCTGGGATGAATGCTTCTGAAAGTTTAGTGCAATTAAATGACGGTATTATTGATAATAAAGAAGATTTTTACCAAGAAACCTTAAAGGGCGGCGGTTTAATGAACGATCGCGACCTTTTGCGCTACTTTGTCGATCATTCGGCAATTGCTATTAGTTGGTTGATGGAACATGGAATTGAATTAACCAATTTAACGATTACTGGTGGAATGAGCAAGAAGCGCGCTCACCGTCCAGCATCAATGGCTCCAGTTGGCGGGTACCTTGTTACAGGTTCTTTGAAGCAAGTTCAAAAGGATAACATTCCAGTTTTCAATAATTCTAAAGTAATTAAGTTAATTGAAAATGATGCAAAACAAGTTACTGGAATTGAAGTTGAAACTGATGCTGGTGTTAAAACTGTTAATGCTAAAGCAGTCATGCTTGCTTCAGGCGGTTTTGGCGCTTCTAAAGAAATGATTAAAAAGTATCGTCCAGATTTAGCTGAGTATAAAACAACTAACCAACCTGGTGCTACTGGTGACGGTTTGAAACTGGCAAGTACAATTGATGCCCAGTTAGAGCAAATGGACTTTATTCAAGTTCACCCAACAGCTCAAACTGATACCGATCACGTTTACTTAATTGGTGAAGGTCTTCGCGGTGAGGGGGCAATCTTAATTAATCAAGCTGGACAACGGTTTGTTAACGAATTAAATACTAGAAAGATTGTTTCTGATGCAATTACTAATTTACATGAAGATGGTGCTTATTTAGTATTTGACCAAGGTATTCGTGATAACTTTACTGCAGTTGAATTTTACGATCATGTTGGTTTAGTTAAACATGGTGATACACTTGGTGACTTGGCTCAAGAAATGGGCGTTGATGCTGCTAATTTGGAAGTAACAGTTTCAGATTGGAATAAAGCTGTTGCTGCTAAAAATGATACAGAATTTGGTAGAACAACTGGAATGGATCGTTCAATTGACCAGGGTCCGTACTATGCTATTCATATTCATCCAGCAATTCACTACACGATGGGTGGAATTCACATTACGCCAAAAACTGAAGTTTTGGATACAAATGGTAACATCATCAAGGGCTTATATGCTGCTGGTGAAGTTTCAGGCGGATTACATGGAAACAACCGAATTGGCGGTAATTCAATTGCTGAGACCGTTGTTTTTGGTCGGCAAGCTGGTATTCAGATGACTGAGTTTGTCCAAAAAAATAACAAGTAATTTATTAATAAAATTGATCACAAAGAAACTATCTCAAATGAGATAGTTTCTTTTTTTGTCCAAAATAATGCAGCAGATCAGCTTAATTGCAATATTTAAAAATAAAATTATTTATTTCAAATATTGCAAAACAAATTAATCAGATTTATAATAATTTGTGTAATTAAGTACAATGTTTTTAAATTTTTGAAAGGAAACTTGACTATGAACAGAAAAGTATTACTTGTCGGTGATGGTGCAGTTGGCTCAACTTTTGCTAACGATTTACTTCAACATACAAAAGTAAATGAATTAATTATTGCTGATGTTGTGAAGAAGCGTCCAATTGGAGATTCAATGGATCTTGAGGACATTATTCCCTTTGCAGGTGAATGCAACATCCATCCAGGTGAATATTCTGACGCAAAAGATGCTGACGTTGTAGTTATTACTGCTGGTGTGCCACGTAAACCTGGTGAAAGCAGATTAGATTTGGTTAACAAGAACGTCAACATTTTAAAGAGTATTGTTCAACCAGTTGTTGATTCTGGCTTTAATGGTGTTTTTGTAGTTTCTGCAAACCCAGTTGATATTTTGACTACTTTAACCCAAAAATTGTCAGGTTTCCCTAAGAATAAAGTTATTGGCACAGGTACTTCTCTCGACTCAGCTCGTTTACAGGTTGAATTAGCCAAAAAGTTAAACGTTCCAGTTTCAAATATTAACTCAATGGTTTTGGGTGAACATGGTGACACATCATTTGAGAACTTCGATGAATCCGTAGTTGCTGGCAAGGCATTGCGTGATTATGATGAAATTAATGATGACGTTTTAGCTACTATTGAAAGTGATGTCCGGCAAAAAGGCGGCAACATTATTGAAAATAAAGGTGCTACTTTCTATGGTATTGCTGTGATGTTAGCGCAAATTGTTGGCGCAATTTTGGATAATCACGCGATTGTTTTGCCATTGTCCGCACCAATTAATGGTGAATATGGTATTAAACATGACCTTTACTTAGGTACACCAACGGCTATTGATGGCACAGGCATTAGTCATGTTATTGAAGCAAAATTATCAGATGAAGAAAAGGCTAAAATGCTTAATTCAGCCGATAAAATGCAGGAAGTTCTAGCAGGTGTTAATTTAGATTAAAGAGGCGGTTTTAATGGAAGATGGCAAGCGAATTTTTTTAAAAAGAGAATTGCCAGATGCAGATGTAATTAAAGCATATACAGAATTACCTTCATCCAATGTGGCTGACTGTATGAACAGAACAGGTGCAATGTCACCCCGAATTAGGTTAATGTCGAAACCTAAAAAGGAAATGTGTGGTCCAGCTTTTACTGTTCATAATCGACCAGGCGACAACTTGACAATATTTGCTGCATTAAAATATTGTCACCCAGGCGATGTGGTTGTGATTGACAACGAAGGCGATAATACTCGTGCCATTATTGGTGAAGTAATGATGACGTGGTTACGTGATCAAAGACATGTTGCCGGAGTTGTTATTGACGGTCCAATGCGTGACATTGATACATTAAGAGATTGGGATTTACCAATTTATGCAGTTAGCACAACACCTAATGGTCCTTATCGCGAAGGTCCTGGTGAAATTAACGTGCCAATTTCATGTGGCAATACCAGTGTTTATCCCGGTGATATTATCTTAGGTGATGCTGATGGCGTTGTTAGAGTGGGTCGCGAAGATGCTGCGGAATTATTACCAAAGGTTCAAGCTTTTCATAAAGAAGATGATGCTAAAGCTGCAAGTTATCATGATGGTACTGGCAATTTAGACTGGGTTGATATTAAGCTTGCCGAAAAGGATTACAAGATTATTGACGATATATATCGCCTTTGAATATTAAAGAAGGATAATTATGAAAACTTTAGAAAAAGTGAATTATAAGGGTTTTATTTGGCCTTTAATAATTGGAATTGTCCTGTGGTGTATTACACCTTGGCGACCAGCCGGGTTAACACCACAAGCTTGGGAAATGTTTGCCGTCTTTGTTGCGACAATTGTTGGTTGTATCACAAAGCCGCTGCCAATTGGGGGAACAACCTTAATTGGTCTGATTGTAACTGTTTTGGTTGGACTTGCGCCAATTGGCGATGTTGTTGATCCCAAAACAGGCGTTGTTACCAAGGGTATCTTGAGTGCCTTCAGTAATTCAGCTGCATGGTTAATTGCGATGGCTTTCATTATGGCCTATGGCATTAGCAAAACTGGTTTAGGTAATCGGATTGCTTACTGGATGATTCGGCGTTTTGGTAAAAAGTCAATCGGAATTGGTTACGCAATTACTGGTTTGGAATTAATTTTAGGAGCTTTAATTCCTTCTAACAGTGCTCGTACTGGTGGTGTTGTTTGGCCAGTTACTAAGTCGATTTCAGAAAGTTACGGTTCAAAGCCAAATGATCCATCACGAAAGAAGATTGGTGCATATTTGGACTTTATGGCCTTCCATGCTAACACAATCTCAACAGCATTGTTTATTACTGGTGCGGCACCAAACTTGGTTGCTTCACAAATGGCTGCCCAAAAGGGTTATAACATGAGCTGGATTAGTTGGTTTATCGCCGCATTAGTTCCAGTAATTGTTGCCACGATTGTTGTTCCAATTGTTATTTACAAGATTTTTCCACCAGAGATTAAGGAAACACCTAATGCTAAAAAATGGGCTGATGACCGGTTAACAGAAATGGGACCAGTATCAACACCTGAAAAAATCATGGCTGGTGTCTTCTTGATTGCAATTATTCTTTGGGTTTTATCCGGAATTATTAAGATTCCACAATTAGATTCTACTTTTGTTGCTTTCTTAGCTGTTGGTTTGCTTTTGTTAACTGGCGTCTTAACAATGAACGACGCCTTAAAGCAGACTGGTGCTTGGAATATTCTGATTTGGCTGTCAATCTTAGTCTTTATGGCTGGTAAACTGATTTCCTTTGGCTTCATTGATTGGTTCTCCAAGACAATCCAAACAAGTTTGCACGGTGTTAGTTGGCAAATTGTACTGCTAATCTTAGTCATTTTGATGTTCTATACTCACTACTTCTTTGCCAGTGGGACTGCTCATATAACAGCACTTTACTTACCATTCTTATCGGTTGCGGTTGCAACTGGTGCGCCACTTAAATTAGCTGCAATGCTGCTTGCATTCACTGGTGCAATCAACGCTTCAACCACTCACTACGCTAATGGACCTGCATCGATTTTAGCTACGACAGGTTATGTCAAACAAGGCGAATGGTGGAAGATGAACTTTATCTTAGGAATTATTTATCTGCTAATCTTTGGTGTTGTCGGAACATTATGGATGAAAGTCATTGGTATGTGGTAAGGAGTAACAACAATGGATTTTACCACTAACGATGGTATTCGATTGCATTATTACGATACAGGTGAAACTAAACCTGCAATTGTTGCCATACCAGGCATTGGTGGTTCAAGTCAGATGTGGCTTGATGTTATTAAGTTATTTAAAAATGATTTTCGCTTCATTGTTTTAGATCCCCGCAATCAGGGTTTGTCGCAAAGAACTTATCAAGGACAGAGAATTAGCCGGCATGCTCAAGATTTAGCAGAATTACTGCAAAAGCTTGATTTACATGATGTAATTGGCATTGGCAATTCAATGGGTGCAGCTACTCTGTGGGCGTATGTTTCTTTATATGGCAGTACACGATTACGGGCAATCGTTGACTTAGATCAGCCGCCTAAAATGATTCGTGATCAAACTTGGCAGTACGGCTTCAAAGAACTAACATGGGATAATTATCCTGAATATTTAAAAGTAGACTTTGGCAATGCTTTTTATGCTCATATTGATAATGAAATGTTTGCAAAAGCCAAAAAAGAAGCTGAAGAGCATCCTTATCTTGCTGAAGATAATTATCTTTGCTTAATCGATCATGCAGAGCAAGATTGGCGCGACGTCATAATGGATATGCCGGTACCAATGCTTGTCTTGGCAGGGAAAAATTCACCGTTTTTTGATTATCATTTTGCATTTCAAATGCAAAACTTGAATCCTAAAATTCAGGTTAAAATTATCGATAATTGTGGGCATCTAATTCAAGCTGAACAGCCACGTGTTATGTATCACGAAATTAGTGATTTTTTAAAGGAAGCTACCCAATGGACCAAATAGTAGATCTTTATTTAAGCGATCAAGCAGTACAGACCAAATGGGAGCGATTATTACTGAAATTAGGTCTAAGCAATTTTAGTTCTCGCGAAGTTAATACCATTGACCATACTTTAGGTATTGTTGATGATGAAGGTCAGTTAGTGGGAACAGGTAGTGTTTCTGGCAATGTTTTAAAATATATTGGTGTTTGCAATCAAGGCGCAACTCCCGGCAGTCGCTTTAATCAAATTGTGACGGCTTTACAGCAGTACCAGTTTAACCGCAAGATTTTTCATAATTTTGTCTTTACTAAAACGCAATACTCGATCAGTTTTCAACATCTTGGTTTTACGGAATTGGCGCATACTGAGCAAGCTGCTTTTTTAGAAAGTGGTACACCAGATGTAAATGACTTTTTAGCAGCAATTCCACGAATTCCAAATCAAAGTTCTAAGAAGGTAGCCGCGATTGTCATGAATGCTAATCCGTTTACTTTGGGTCATCGCCAGCTTGTTCAATTGGCTAGTCAAGAAAACGACTTAGTCTATGTCTTTGTTGTGGCAACTGATGCTTCTCTGTTTAAAACTAGCGAGCGAATGCAGCTAGTAAAGAAGGGAACTGCTGATTTAAAAAATGTCCTTGTCGTTAGCGGCGGTGACTACTTGGTTTCACAAGCCACTTTTCCGGCATACTTCTTAAAAACACCAGATGATTTAATTAAGACTCAGACTACAATTGATGCACGTGTTTTCAAAAATATTATTGCACCTAAGTTGTCAATCAACAGGCGATATTTGGGGACAGAACCTTTCTCACATACAACTAATTTCTATAATAAGAGTTTGATTAACGAACTCAGTCCTCAGATCAAAGTTAAGGTTGTGCCACGGTTTAGCAATAATAATCAAGTAATCACGGCTACTCAGGTAAGACGATTAATTAAAGTAGGAGACTTAGAAGCAATTAAGCTACTTGTTCCGGCTACGACAATGGACTTTATTAAAGGTAATCAAAAAATTTTACAAACTAGAATTCAGAAAGGAATGAATATTAATGGAAATTAAAACAATTGGAGTCGCAGGAACTTTAGAATCCTCAGACATCCAAATCATGATTTCTAAAGGCAATGACGGTATTCAAATTGACTTAGATTCAGAAGTAATTAAGGCATATGGTGATCAAATCAAAAAGGTAATTACAGATACCTTGAATAAATTTGGCATCAATAATGCAAAAGTTAAAGCAACTGATAAAGGCGCACTTGACTGTGTTATTGCTGCACGTACTTTAGCAGCAGCACAAAGAGCAACTGAAACTACTGATAAACCAGAATTGGAGGTATTGCAATAAATGACTTACGTAAAGAATCGTTTACGTCGGACGATGATGTTTGTACCCGGCAATAATCCAGCAATGGTTAAAGATGCTGGTATTTATGGTGCAGACTCAATTATGCTTGACTTGGAAGATGCAGTTTCTTTAACTGAAAAAGATGCTGCTAGAATGCTTGTTTATAACGCAATTAAGCACGTTGATTTTGGCGGTGCGGAAATTGTTGTGCGAATTAATGGTCAAGATACACCATTTTACGACGAAGACGTTAAAGCAATGGTTAAGGCAGGCGTTGATGTTATCCGTTTACCGAAAACAGAATCAGCTGAAATGATCCAAAAGTTAGTTAAGGATATGGAAAAAGCTGAAGAAGAATATGGAGTTGAAAAAGGTTCAATTGGTGTTATGGCAGCGATTGAAAGCGCCAAAGGTGTTTTAAATACGCCAACCATTGCGACGTCAACACCGTTAATGATGGGACTTGCCGTTTCTGGTGAAGATTATACTGCTGATATGCATACACATCGTTATCCAGATGGACGTGAACTGGAATTTGCTCGGAATATGGTTTTACAATCAGCTCGGGCAGCTGATGTTTATGCTTTTGACACGGTCTTTTCAAATATGAAAGATACCGAAGGTTTTTATCGTGAAACTAGATATATCTATGAGCTTGGTTATGATGGTAAATCACTAGTTAACCCTCGGCAAATTCCAATGGTTAACGAAGTATTTAACCCATCTAAAGAAGAAATTGAAAACGCCAAAAACGTTCAGAATGCGATTAAAGAAGCTAAAGCCAAAGGTTCAGGTGTTATTTCAATGAACGGTAAAATGGTTGATAAACC
>NZ_JAQTIC010000005.1 GCF_029433445.1 Lactobacillus sp. ESL0701
GGATGACGGTTTTGTAAAAAATCAAATTCCAGGTAGTAAACCACTTTTAGTGGAACTACGTCAAGAGAGTTGTGTTAGCGCATAGCTCTCTTTTTATAACCTCAATTATCTACGTTATAACGTATAAAGTCAAGCAGTAGACTGGGTGGGGAACTTGGAAGAAAAGTAAGGATAACGAATTAATTTGTGTATTTTAACGGATTTAATTGCCTGATTAAGAAAACTATTATAACTATGTCTTTAAGCATGGTATAATAACGGTAGAAACTAGTTAACTACGATTTTAGTAGTTGAAACGTGCAGGTGAGCTGATTACTTACAACGCGCGGTGACGATCTTAAAAGGATCGTCTTTTTTGTTTTATGGCAATTTAAATCAAATTTATGAAATCCCTTACAATATATTTAAAAAACAGTAGAAACTTATCACTTTGAAGTATAAACTATAATTTAATAAATATATTATTTGTTTTTTATGAGGTGTAGAGATGAAAAAAAACAAAAAAATAATAGTTAGTTTGGCAGCAGCAGTTTTGGCAACAACTTTAGCAGGCTCAACTATTTTTAATAATCAGGCTCACGCGGCACAAACTACTGACCAAACTCAAGATAAAACCGCAGCAAATGAAACATTAACATTAAATCATAATACCCGTATTTATAACAAAAAAGGGCAAAAGTTATATTCTTATCAAAGAACTAATGGTTTGCTTAAAAAGGGTACAACAATTGGCTATGCTAAGAAGGTTAAAGCAATAGATGATCCAAGTACAGTTAGATATTCATTTCATGATGATGACTGGAATTGGTGCTATTTACCATACAAGACAATTAAAGGACAAGAATATTATAGTATTGGGCATGGTGGCTATATTAAGGCTGTAAATGTTGATAAAATTAATGGCGATAAATTATTTGTTAATCAGATTACTGCTATTGTTAAAGATGAATTTTTAAAAAAGCCGACCGTATTAAATAGTGATGAAAGAACAATAAAATCAAATATTAAAATTGGGAAAAAAGTTATTGTAAATAGAGAAATAAATGTTTCTGATCTACTAAAGCGAAGTGATGGCGATGCTTCTTTATATGGCATTAAATCTGATACGAATAGTTATGTGCCATCATATGAAGTTAAAATAAATATAAAACACCCCTTGCTCCCTTATAGTAATTGTATGAAATTATTAATTGTTAATTCTACAAATTGTTACACAAGTAATGGTCAAAAATACGTTCAAATACATGATCCAAATAAAGAAATAATTATTGCTAATAGCACAAAAGAAAAATTTGCGACTACACCTTTACTTGAAAAAGGTAGGCAAATATCTGCGGACAAAGAAGTATATATTTATGTACCTGAAGAACAGAAAAAAGAAAAGTTTTATGAAATACATGATAATACAAGAACTTCAAGTAATAATATATCTTTATTCGTTAAAGCGTCAGATGTTAAATACATGTACGGCAAAAAGCTGTAAAAAATACTGTATTAATTAGAAAGTAAAATAGCAACAAAGTATAAATATACTTTGTTGCTATTTTACTTTCTCTGCGGCAGTTTATTAACTGCTAAGGGCAGACTGCTGCGGTCAACTAGGTTAGTAAAATTTTGGAACAGCCAGCGGCGTAATTCTGCGGGAGTAATGACTAAGGGCATGCGGTCATGAATTGGTGCCATGTTAGCATTGGGCTTAGTTGTTACCATTGAAAAATGCCCGCCTTGGTAAATTCCGGCAATTAAAGTTAGGGGCGCATTGGGGTCACGAAAACTGTAACGTTCATGATAAGTGTGCTGATTAACAGTATAAGTTTGACGTCCAGATTCCCAAAATTGCTTAGCAATAATAATGCATCGTGATTTAGCAAATGACTTATCCCACATTGAAGATTTAGTCTCAAAGAAGCGTTCAACACGAGCATTAAAAATCACTTTTTTGTTATCGACAGGACTAGGATAGCCCCAAGTTTTGGGCACTAATTGTAATTGATTATTTTGATAAAGCAGAATAGGGGCAGCGGCTTTAGGGAAGATCGGCTGACTTTGCGGCAGGTTAGCTGTTGGTTCAACTAATGGCAAGTTCAGGTCAGCGACTAAATATTTTTTGATTTCTGCCAAACTCGGCAGCTGGAATTGATTACACATTTTTCCTCTAGGTTTAATCATTGCTTGATTTTTGGTAAAATCAAGTATAGCTATTATATTAAATAAGATTTTAATTTTTAAAGAAGGCCAAAAAACAGATGGAAAAGAAAGTTATTCTAACAGGAGATCGCCCAACTGGCAAACTGCATATTGGGCACTACATCGGTTCATTGAAGAATCGAGTTATGCTCCAAAATTCAGGCAAATATCGTCCATTTATCATGATTGCTGACACGCAAGCCTTGACTGACAACGCGCGTAATCCTGAAAAGATTCGCAATAGTCTGATTCAAGTAGCCTTAGACTATTTGGCTGTGGGGATTGACCCAGAAATTTCGACGATTTTTGTGCAATCACAAATTCCGGCCTTGTTTGAATTAACCGCTTACTACATGGACTTAGTAACGGTTAGCCGCCTTGAACGCAACCCAACTGTTAAAACCGAAATCGGTCAAAAGGGCTTTAACGATTCAATTCCAGTTGGCTTTTTGAACTATCCAGTTTCACAAGCAGCTGATATTACGGCTTTTAAGGCATCGCTTGTTCCTGCTGGTGACGATCAAGAACCGATGATTGAGCAAGCCAGAGAAATTGTGCGCACCTTTAACCGGGTATATAACTGTGACGTGCTCGTTGAGCCGAAAGGTTACTTCCCAGAAGACGGCAGCGGTCGTTTGCCGGGGCTTGATGGCAATGCCAAGATGTCTAAATCATTAAACAACGCCATTTATTTATCAGATGATGCCGAAACGGTGCAAAAAAAGGTCATGTCAATGTACACTGATCCAGACCATATTCACGTTGAGGATCCGGGCAAGATTGAAGGCAACACTGTCTTTACTTATCTTGATATTTTTGATCCTGATAAAGATAAGGTAGCGCAATTGAAGGAAGATTACCAAAAGGGCGGTTTGGGTGACGTCAAAATTAAGCGTTACTTAAACAAGGTTTTGGAAGCTGAACTGGCACCAATTCGTGAACGCCGCGCTAAATTTGCGGAAGATGAAGCTGCTGTTTATGAAATGTTAATTGAGGGTTCAAAGAAGGCCAATGAAGTTGCCAATGAAACTTTACAGCAAGTTCGGTCGGCAATCGGCTTAAATTACTTTGATTAAGAGGTAAATACAATGCGTGATCGAATTCCGTGGAAGCAATATTTTATGATGCAGGCCTTAGTTATTGCCCAGCGTTCAACTTGTGATCGGGCACTTGTCGGCAATGTGCTGGTTAAAGATAACCGCATTATCGGAACTGGCTATAACGGTTCTGTTACTGGAGCACCACATTGTGATGATGTTGGGCATCAACTAGTTGATGGGCATTGCGTGCGGACAATTCATTCAGAAATGAATTCACTGATTCAATGTGCAAAAAATGGTGTTTCAACAGATAATACGGAAATTTATGTCACGCATTTTCCTTGTTATAATTGTGCTAAGGCCTTAGTTCAGGCTGGAGTCAAAAAAATTAACTATTATTTTGATTATCATGACAGTCCACTGGTAATTGCACTATTTAAAGATTGTGGGGTTCCCTATGAGCAAATTAAGATTGACCGTAAGTATGTGGAACAATTGGCGCATAAACTGGAAGAAGCTGAAAACTAAACTAATATTTGTTGCTGCTTTAGTCGGTCTTTTTTGTACAGTAACTGGTTTTGCGAATGCCAATATTCAGGATAACAGTCATCTTTTGGAGCATACGACTAAAGAACTGATTGTTGCTAAAAATGACCGTTATTGGCAAACTGGTGAGCAGCCCCAAATTATTGTGCGGACGCTTGATCGACTTGATAAATTAACACCGAATAATTTAGCAAAAGCCAAACGAACCGTCTTTATTGTTGTTGGAACTAAGGGTAAAAAGCGTAATGTACAAATCTATTCAAGTAAAGACTTGCATGGTGCCTTTACGGCAGATACGCGTGGTAGTATTATCCGATCACAATCAGAGCAATTGCGCAGCAGCAGTAAGGCTGAATTTAATAAGGGGTTGCGGTTTGTCTTTCGCGCTTGTGCAACGACGATTGACCAGCAATACCAGTATTCCTTTGACAAGTATGACTTAACTAATGATGAGCGCTCGCAAATTACCCATCCACACCGGTTGGCATTGCCGATTGCTCTAGCGTTAGTTATTGTTGTTGCTGGACTATACTACTTTTTCCGGCGTAATTTTCACCCCAAAAATCGCGCTCAAAAATAATAGTAACTCAATCAGTTGACTTGGTGTACAGTTATGGATTACACTCACTATGTAATTAAATAAACAAATAAACTGTTAGGTGAGACTCCTACGTGAACACACGCTATCGCCCAGAAACATCCAGAGATGCCAACGGGTTAAATAGGTGTCGTCGATTTAAGGCGAGATCCAGATAGCTAGCATGTGCTTACGTCACGTAGTGTTAAAACTGAACGACGAGTATATTATTATACATGATACCTTGTTTAAAAGAAGGTCGCCTGCAGCTTTTGCGTGCGGCTTTTTTTGTTTGTTTAAGATTTTAAATAAGGAGTGGTGAAAATGCTGAAAAAACCTAATGATGCGGCTGAAAGCAAGGACTTACAGCGGGTTAAAGCAATTGCTAAAGAGACACGTTCCGAAACTTTGGCGCGGCTCCACGCGAGCAGTAACGGGTTATCTAGTAAGCAAGCAGAAAAAAATCGTGAGGAATATGGCTCGAATGAGATTGCCTCAAACAAACACGATTCGAAGCTGCGATTTTTAGCTGAAGCCTTTATTACACCGTTTACTTTGGTGTTGTTAGTTTTGGCGACATTATCGTTATGTACCGACTATATTTTTGTTCCTGCTGGACAAAAAGACTTAAGTACCGTGCTGATTATGGTGACGATGGTACTGATATCCGGAATTACCAGTTTTATCCAAAATGTTAAGTCGTCTAACGCCGTTAATTCACTGCTGAAGATGGTGTCAGTGACAACGGATATTATCCGTGATGGCAAAGATCAGGAAATTCCGACTAATCAAGTAGTAGTTGGTGATGTTATTCGCTTAGCCGCTGGAGACCTAGTGCCAGCTGATATGCGGCTGCTTTCAAGTAAAGACTTGTTTTGCTCGTCAAGTTCTTTGAATGGTGAGTCTAGTCCAGTCGAGAAGATTGCCACTAAGCGTCCTAGTCTTGGGCAAGACCGTGATTATCTTGATTACCCTAATATTTTGTATGAGGGGACGACGATTGTTTCTGGCTCTGGGCGCGGTGTTGTCTTTGCGACTGGCTCGCATACCATGTTTGGTAAATTAGCGCATGATATTGCTAGAAATGATATTAAGAATACATCATTTGATGTCGGCATTAAAAACATTTCTAAATTGCTAATTACCATGACGGCAATTATTGCCCCACTGGTGTTCATTATTAACGGTTTAACTAAAGGCAATTGGATTGATGCCTTAATTTTCGCGATTGCAACGGCTGTTGGCTTGACGCCAGAAATGCTGCCGGTGATTGTGACTACTAACTTGGTCAAGGGTTCAATTGAGATGTCCAAGCACGGAACAATTGTCAAAAAGATGAATTCGATTCAGAACTTTGGTTCAGCTGATGTGCTCTGTACTGATAAGACGGGGACATTGACACAGGACAAGGTAGTCTTGGAACGACATTATGACTTAAATTTGCACGAAACGCCGAAGGTTTTGGAATTGGGCTACCTTAATTCCTATTATCAAACAGGAATGAAAAATCTGATTGATAAGGCGATTATTGAAGCTGCTGGCGATGAACTAGACATTAACGAAATTCAACGTGATTATAATAAGATTGACGAAATTCCGTTTGACTTTTCTAGACGCCGAATGAGTGTCGTCGTTGAAAATTCGGATCGTGAACATGGCGAACATCTTTTGGTAACCAAGGGTGCGGCTGAAGAAATGATGGCCGTTTCCAACCGGGTTGAAGTTGATGGCCAGATTTTGGCGTTAACACCGGAGCGTAAGCAAAAAGTCATGGCAAAGATTAACGACATGAATGATGATGGTTTGCGGGTCATTATGCTGGGGTATAAGCCTAATCCGGCTCCAGTTGGTGAGTTCTCTACTAAAGATGAGAGTAATTTGATTTTGTGTGGCTTTTTAGCCTTCCTTGATCCGCCAAAAGAAAGTGCCAAGAATGCCTTAGCCAAGTTAAAGCGTGATGGTATTAATGTCAAAATCTTAACGGGTGATAATGAAGCTGTTACCAGAACTGTCGGTCTGCAAGTTGGTCTTAACGTTGATACTGTATATTCTGGTGCTGATTTGGATGGTAAAAGTCCGCAAGAATTGGCTAAGATGGTTGAGGAATGCAATATTTTTGTCAAATTGTCACCAGAAGATAAGACGAAGATTATTAATTTGCTCAAGCAAAATGGTCACACAGTTGGTTATATGGGTGATGGCATTAATGATGCTCCCGCAATGAAAGCTGCTGATGTTTCGATTTCGGTTGATACGGCAGTTGATATTGCTAAGGAGTCAGCTGATATTATTTTGCTCCATAAAGACCTCAATGTTCTAGAAAAGGGCGTCAGAATTGGTCGTAAGGTCTTTGGCAATACGATGAAATATATCAAGATTACCTTGTCCTCGAACTTTGGGAATATCTTGTCAATTTTGGTTGCGTCGTCGTTTCTACCGTTTCTACCAATGCTCCCGCTGCAGCTCTTAATCCTAGACTTGCTATATGGTACTAGCTGTTTATCATTGCCATTTGACACAATGTCAGACGAATATTTGAAGCAGCCGCGGACTTGGTCGACTAAGAAGTTGCCGAAGTTTATGTTCTACTTTGGTCCAACCTCATCGGTCTTTGATATTGTGACGTTTGCGGTATTGTACTTCATCATTTGTCCTAAGCTTGTGGGCGGTAATTACAATGCAATTTCGCCAGCTCAACAGGCTGCCTTTATTGCCTTGTTCCATACAGGCTGGTTCATTGAATCGCTCTGGACTCAAGAAATGGTTATTCACGCATTGCGTGACCGGCACTTACCGTTTATTGGGCAGCATGCAACTTATGCGGTTATCTTGGCAACCTTCGGCGCTGGGATTATCGGAACATTGTTGCCATTCTCGGATGTTGCTGGTGCACTTAAGTTTGGACCAATGCCACTAAGCTATATGTGGATAGTACTGGGAATTTTGATTTTCTATATTTTACTAACAACAATTGTTAAGCACTTTTATTTAAAGGACGAAAAATTCTTAATTTAAGGGTTACTGCAAAAAGCGACTTAGATTTTTATCTAAGTCGCTTTTTTGTGTATTCATTAAGGGTGAGTTTGCTTTCTATCTGTTATAGTGTTACAACATAATAGTACAGTAAAACTATCAGGTTATTATTTTAGAAAGGGATACGATGAAATTAAAGAACTTAACAGTTAAATATGGTAAGCAGGTTTCCTTAGATAATTTAAGTGTTGAATTTACAAATAATGGCAAGATTATTGGTGTTCTTGGTGAAAATGGTGCCGGTAAAACAACCCTAATCAATGTCATACTAGGAAGATTGAATCGCTTTAAAGGAACAAGAATAGTCGATGAAAGCATTGCTTATATGCCCGATCGCTTTTTTCTTTATGAAAATATGCGCGTTAAGCAGGCAATAAAATTATTTAAGCAATCTTTTTCTGATTTTGATGAAGCGCGCGCTTTAAAAATACTCGCTCATTTTAAACTTGATCCTAATATGAAAATTCACGATGGCTCTAAAGGTAATCATGAAGCAATCCATTTAGCATTAATTTTGTCGCGGAACACGGACTTCTATGTGCTGGATGAGCCATTATCGTCAATTGATCCAATCAATCGGGCAGCCTTTATTGAGGCAATTAAAAACTATCGAAGAAAAGACAGTACAGTCTTGATTGTTACTCACTTGTTGCGTGACTTGGGCAGCATGTTTGACGAGATAATCTTGATGAGAAATGGTCACTTGATTTTGCAAGATACTAAAAAGAATATCTTGAATAAATATAGCAGTCTTGAAGAAGCTTACTTTGAGGAGGTAGGAAGATGAGAGCATATCTTAGTGTAAGACTGAGGAAAATTCTGCCGCTATTTATCATTTCAATTGGAATTGAAATTGTTTTTTGGCTGCTTAGAATTGCCAAGCCCAATAATGCGTCAATTTCTGAAATTCATGATTTATGGTACGCTGCGATTACGGCAATTATCTTATTTGTAACGACATACCAGCTAATTAAAATTTATTATCTGGGTAGCGATGATTTGATAAACATTTTGCCGTTTTCTAATGAACTGCTGACTTTGATTGAATTAGTAATCTATTCTGGATTAACAACAGTTTTGGGAATTGTTTATCAAGAAATAAATGTTTATAAGTCTGGTGTCAAACTGGATGTTGGGCAGTATTTATTTAGTAAGTTGATATCATTGTTAAGCTTTTATATGTTGCTTTTTGCTTTTGCGATGATTTTTAAGAATATTAGAAAAGTTGTTGTCGGTGAATCGTTAATCTTAATTGCGACTGTCTTAGTTATTGCACTTGAAATTTTCCTTTTTTGGCAAATTGAAAAATCCCAGACAGTTCATTTTATGATTGGAATATCTTCGCCAGATGCGCAAATTCATGTGGTTTATTTAAATATTTTGCCATATAGCTTTTATGGACAAAGTTCTGCTGCCACTCATAATCTAGTTAATCTGGGCTATCTCATAAACGGAATTAGTACAGTTGTATCAGGATTAATTGTGATTTTGTGGTCTAAGATTGTTAAATTGAATTATCTAAATTTGGTCGCCTAACTAAAAAAGTCCAGAATTTCTGGACTTTATTATTTTATTTGTGAAGAATATTGTTAAATTATTAATGAAACAAAAATGAAATTATACCATAAAAATCCTCATACTACGATTTTCAAGCTATCTTAGTGTAGTATAATGAACTGAAAACAAATAAATCCTAAGGAGAAACAAATATGGCTGACAAAAAAACTTTTTATGTTACCACCCCAATCTATTATCCATCTGGCCGCTTGACGATCGGTAATGCATACACGACAATTGCTGCTGACACAATTGCGCGTTACAAGCGTAGTCAAGGCTATGATACTTTCTTTTTAACTGGGACTGATGAACACGGTTTAAAGATTGAACAAAAGGCTGAAAAGCAGGGCATTAAGCCGCAAGAGTTCGTGGATAACATGGTTGTCATGTATAAAAAGTTGTGGAAGAGTCTTGATATTTCTTACGACAAGTTCATTCGGACAACTGACGAAGAACACGTTAAGAGTGTACAAAAGATTTTTGAAAAGCTATTAAAGCAAGGCGACATCTACCTTGGCGAATACACTGGTTGGTATTCAGTTGAAGATGAGGAATACTTCACTGAATCGCAATTAGCAGAAGTTTACAAAGATGATGCTGGCAACGTAATTGGTGGTAAGGCGCCATCAGGTCACGAAGTTCAATTGGTTAAGGAACCATCATACTTTTTCAAGATGAGTAAGTATGCCGACCGTCTGCAGCAATACTACAAGGATCATCCTGACTTTATCTTGCCTCATTCTCGTGAAAAAGAAATGGTTAATAACTTCTTAAAGCCAGGTCTAGAAGACTTATCAGTCACGCGGACGACGGTTTCTTGGGGGATTCCAGTACCAAGTGATCCTAAGCACGTGGTTTATGTCTGGATTGATGCTTTATCAAACTATATTACGGCATTAGGTTATGGTTCTGACGATGATTCCTTATTTAAGAAATATTGGCCAGCTGATGTTCATTTGGTTGGTAAAGAAATTGTTCGCTTCCATACAATTTATTGGCCAATTATGTTGATGGCACTGGATTTGCCGCTGCCAGAACATGTTATTGGTCATGGCTGGGTGCTAATGAAGGATGGCAAGATGTCCAAGTCCAAGGGTAATGCTGTTTATCCAGAATCAATCACTAGCCGTTATGGTGTTGATGCCTTGCGGTACTACTTGATGCGGGCATTGCCATTTGGTTCAGATGGTGTCTTCACTCCAGAAGATTTTGTTGAGAGAGTTAATTATGATTTGGCTAATGATTTGGGCAACTTGCTTAACCGGACTGTTTCAATGATTAACCAATATCAGAATGGTCATGTTGCTCCAGTTGCTTTAGAGCAAAACGAATTAGGTAAACAATTGGCTGCGGCTGCAGAAGAAACGATTGCCGACTACAAGAAGAATATGGATAAGCTTTACTTTACCCAAGCAATTGAGGGCATTTGGAAGTTTATTGGTCGTGCCAACAAGTATATTGATGAAACAACACCGTGGGCTTTGAACAAGGAAGGCAAGAAGGAAGAACTATCTTTAGTAATGTCCAACTTAGCTGAAAGTTTACGAATTGTTGCCTTATTAATTGCCCCAATTATGACTAGAACACCAGTAGAGATGTTTAGACAACTTGGTTTAAACTGGGAAAATGATGACCAAAAGAAACTAGCCTTTGGTGACTGCGCTTGGGATGTTAAGGTAACAGAAAAGCCAACGCCAATTTATCCACGCTTAAAGCCAGAAGAAGAAGTTAAGTACATTAAGGATGAGATGGCTAAGGCCAAGCCAAAGAAGCAAAGCCGCAGTGAACAAGGCAAAGACCCAGAAATTACCATTGATGATTTTGACAAGGTTAAGATTCAAGTTGGTAAAATTCTGTCAGTTGAGCCAGTTCAAGGATCAAGCAAGTTATTAAAATTCCAGCTTGACTTTGGCAATGGTGACGAACGGCAAATTTTGAGTGGAATCCGTAAGTATTATCCAAATGCTAGTGAATTACTTGATCGCAAAGTATTAGCCGTAACTAACTTGAAGCCGCGTAAGATGCTTGGTCAACTTAGTCAAGGAATGCTGCTATCTAGCGAAAAGAATGGTGAGGTTAAGTTAGCCTTAGTCGGCGATGAACACGAAGTTGGGGCTCAATTAGGTTAATGGAATTAATTGATAACCATACGCACTTGCAGAATGAACCATTTCGTGGCAAAGAAGAATTTTACATTGACCGAGCTAAAGAGCTTGGTGTTATAAAGATGATTTGCGCGGGGCAAGACCCAGAGTTTAATAAGCGGGCAATTGACCTTAGTCAACGCTTTGATAACGTCTATGCCATGGTTGGTTATTGCCCTGATGTTGCTAAAGATTACAATCAAGAAGCAGAAGATTTACTGATTGAACAATTGCAGACTCCTGGTGTTGTTGCCATGGGCGAAATTGGGCTTGATTATTATTGGGATGAATCTCCAAGAGATAAGCAGCGTGAAGTTATGGCGCGGCAAATTGAGGTGGCTCATGAATTACACTTGCCAGTTGATATTCATACGCGGGATGCTTTTAGCGACTGCTATGATATTTTGCAAAATAGCAACCTTGAATATGGTGCGATTTTACATAGTTTTAATGGAAATCTTACTTGGCTCAAGAAGTTCATGGAGCTAAATGTTTGTTTTTCTTACTCCGGTGTAGTTTCCTTTACTAAGGCAACCGAAGTCCATGAGTCTGCCAGACAAACGCCGCTTGACCGCTTGTTGATTGAGACGGATGCGCCTTTTTTGACGCCGAAACCTTATCGCGGTAGACAAAACGAGCCAGGCAACGTTTATTATGTGGCTCAGGCAATTGCCGAACTGAAAGATATTCCAATAGAAGAAGTTGCTGCGGCAACTTATGCAAATACTGTGAGAGTTTATGGTCTTAACTAAAAAACAATTTAATGCAGTTGTGGTCGTTGAGGGAAAGGACGACACAATTCGACTGAAGCAATTTTTCCCAGGGATTGAAACAATTGAAACTAACGGTTCAGATGTGCCCCAAGCGGTTTTAACTGAATTGCAGGAACTAATTAAAAAGCGAGACGTCATCGTGTTGACCGATCCTGATTTAAATGGCGAACGCATTCGCCGGTTAGTAACTGAAGCAGTTCCTAATGCTAAACAAGCTTTTATTACTCGTAAAGAAGGCGTCCCGCAAAAACGGGGCAATTCACTAGGCGTTGAACATGCATCAAAAGGAGCTTTAACGCGGGCTTTAAGTGATCTTCACGAGGTTAAATTAGATCAGAGTGATTTAACTAAAGAAGCATACCAGCAGTTAGGGTTAGCAAGTGGACAAGGTTCACGCAAATTGCGTGAGCAAGTGGGAATTAAATTGCGTGTGGGCTACGGCAATGCCAAGCAATTTTATAAGCGGCTGCATACCTTTGGGGTAACACTGGCAGAATTAACTGCGGCAGTTGAGGAGGCAAAAGATGAATAATGAGATTCCTATTGGCTCGCCGATAAGGACGCAGGCAATAATTAACCGTTATTTTGTTAAGGCGAAGAAAAATCTGGGACAGAACTTCTTAGTTGATCTGGCTGCAATCCAAGGAATTGTGCAGGCAGCGCAAATTCAACCTGGTGACCAGGTAATTGAGATTGGTCCGGGGATTGGCTCGTTAACTGAACAATTGCTCATTGCTGGGGCAAAGGTCTTTGCCTATGAGGTTGATGATGATTTGCCAGAAATCTTGAACAATGAATTACCCAAACAAATTAACGGCGTGCCAATTAAGGAACGTTTTGAGTTAATGATGAAGGATATTTTGCAGGCTGATTTTAAAGAAGACTTAAAAGACTTCTTTGACTTAACTAAGCCAATTAAGGTAGTTGCGAATTTACCATATTACATCACGACGCCAATTATTTTCTTCTTGAATGAATCTGAATTGAATTTTGCTAGTCTTACTTTAATGATGCAAAAAGAGGTGGCAGATCGTTTGGGTGCTCAGCCTGGCTCTAAAGCATACGGTCCGCTTTCAATTGCCGTGCAAATTGAGATGAATGTAACTGAAGCTTTAACCGTAAAAAGTACTTCCTTTATTCCGCGGCCCAAAGTTGATTCAAGTGTGGTCGTCTTGACACCGTTGACGCAAAAGCCTGATGTTGGCGATGCGAAGCACTTTAATTGGGTAGTCAAAATGTGTTTTGCCCAACGTCGTAAAACATTGAATAATAACTTAAAAAACTTGATTCCTGATGCCGCTGAAAGAGCACAACTAATTGCATCTTTAGGAGTTGACGCGCGTATTCGCCCTGAGCAACTTTCAATTGCGCAATTTGCGCAAATAGCGGCAGCCATTAAGTAGCAATAATTACATAATTTTGTTCGGTAATTACGAAAAGTAATTGAAATATTTGTCATAATGTAGTAAAATACCGAACAAAGGAGTTGTTATTTAGTGCCAACATCAATTATTACCATTAAACATGAGTTAGATTCACATTTAGGTGATCCTTTAACAGTAGTCGCAAGAGCCGGTCGGAAGAAGATAACTAAGAGACGGGGAATTTTAAGAGAAACATTTCCTGCAGTCTTTGTTGTTGATTTAGACCAAGATCAAAATAATTTTAAGCATGTTTCTTATAGTTATACTGATTTGTTAACCAAAAATATTACATTAAAATTTGATGATGGGGCTAGTGCGGCCGAAGCATAATTTATAAAAGTAAATTTTTTTGGCATTGACATTTTGTAAAATGTTGGTGCCTTTTTTTATGGCTTAGAGTATAGTAATTAAAAGCAAAAAAGCAAACATTAGGAAGGAGAAATTATGAAACGTTCAGAGAGATTAGTTGATATGACTAAGCGGTTAATGGAACGACCACACGAATTAATTCCGTTGCCGTTTTTTGCCAAGCAATATGGTGCCGCAAAGTCGTCAATTTCTGAAGATTTAGCCATTTTGAAGCACACTTTAGCTGCTAATCAAGATGGGATTTTGGAGACAGTTGCTGGGGCTGCCGGTGGGGTAAGGTATGTTCCTTTTTGGGGGAAGAAGCATGCGCAAAATTACCTAACAGACTTAGCTGCGCGGATTGAAGATCCAAACCGAATTTTGGCAGGAGGTTTTGTTTACCTGTCTGATATTTTGGGTGATCCACAAGAATTGGAACGAATTGGTAAATTAATCGCTACTCGTTATGCTTATTCAAACATTGACGTTGTCATGACTATTGAAACCAAGGGAATTGCCTTGGCGCAAGCAGTTGCACGCTACTTGAATGTTCCGTTCATTATTGCCCGCAAGCGTTCAAAGGTCACAGAAGGTGCGACTGTATCTGTCAACTATATTTCTTCGTCACTTGATCGCGTGTCCAAGATGGAATTACCAACTCGGGTATTAAATGAAAATTCTAATGTTTTGCTTGTGGATGACTTTATGATGGCCGGTGGGACACTGACGGGGATGCAGCAATTAGTTAAGGAATTTAACAGTAATATTGCTGGAATTTGTGTCTTGTGTGAGGCCGACTTTGATGATGTTAAGTTAATTGAAGGTCACCTTTCTTTAGTGAAAATTAAAAAGGTTGACGCTGCCAAACGAGTTATTTTGGCTGAACCGGGTAATTTTGTGGTACATACCGATTTTAACCGCTTTTAGTATTAAATGATATACTGTAATCTAGTTGTAATTTAAGAATAGAACGAGGTTAATTTAATGAAGAAGTTTGTAGTTGTTCTTGCTGCTGGCAAGGGTACCCGCATGAAATCCAAGTTGTACAAAGTTTTGCACCAAGTTTGCGGCAAGACAATGGTTGAGCATGTTGTTGAGTCTGCTCAAGCAATCAATCCCGATAAAATTGTGACCGTTGTTGGTAACGGTGCTGAAGAAGTTGAAAAAGTATTGGCTGGCAAGTCAGAATTTGCCCTGCAAAAGCAGCAATTAGGTACTGGTGATGCGGTCTTAACAGCGCAAGAGCAATTAGCAGGTCAAGATGGTGCCACACTGGTGATTACTGGTGACACCCCGCTGTTTACCAGTCAAACTTTTCAGAGTCTGTTTGACTATCACCAAAAAAAGGGTAATGCGGCGACTGTTTTAACGGCGCAAGCACCTAATCCTTATGGTTATGGTCGGATTATTCGTGATGATCAAGACAATGTTTTGCGAATTGTCGAACAAAAAGATGGTAGTCATGAAGAACTCAAGGTTAAAGAAATTAACACGGGCGTGTTCTGCTTTGATAACCAAAAGCTTTTTGCGGCTCTAAGACAGGTTACAAACCATAATGCTCAAGGTGAATATTACTTAACCGATGTTTTGGAAATTTTGCGTAACAGCGGCGAACGCGTTGGTGCTTATAAGATGCCTGACTTTAGTGAAAGTCTGGGTGTGAATGATAGAATTGCCTTAGCACAAGCCAGCAAAATTATGCAAAAACGGATTAATAAGGAACACATGCGTAATGGCGTGACTTTTGTTGACCCAGAAACTGCCTATATTGATACTGATGTTACAATTGGTAATGATACGGTAATTGAGGCCAATGTTGTTATTAAAGGTAAAACAACAATTGGCAGTGATTGCTTGATTACTTCTGGTTCCAGAATTGTGGATACTAAGATTGGCAACGATGTGACGGTAACTTCATCTACACTTGAAGAGGCACAGATGGACGACCACACTGATATCGGTCCTAATTCGCACCTGCGGCCGAAGGCAATAATTCGTGAGGGTGCGCACATTGGTAATTTTGTCGAGATTAAAAATGCGGAAATTGGGCAAAATTCCAAGGTAGGTCACTTAACCTATGTTGGTGATGCTACCTTAGGTAGGGATGTTAATGTAGGCTGCGGTACTATCTTTGCTAATTATGATGGTGTTCAAAAAGATCATACTAATGTTGGCGATCGTGCCTTTATTGGTTCTGGGACAACCTTAATTGCTCCGGTTAATGTGGCTGATCATGCCTTTGTAGCTGCTGACTCAACGATTACTAAAGACGTTGCTAAGTACGATATGGCGATTGCTCGCGGACGGCAAGTTAATAAACCGGATTATTGGCATAAGTTACCTTTATCTAATGATGAGGATTGGCAATAATAGTTTTTGGTGTCCTATAAGCGTTAATTAACTTTGCGTTTGTAGGGCATTTTGTGTAATTAAATTAATTTGTCTTAAGAATGAATAACAATAATTTACTTAGTAAGTTTTTAGGTTACAATAGAGGCTGAATATTTTCGAAGATACAGTGTGAGGTAAAATATATGAAATTTAATCATAAGTTAATGGTAGTTTCGGCTGCAGTATTAATTGGTGCTGGACCAGTTGTTAGTGGACTGCAGACAACTACTGTACAAGCAGCTAAGAAGGCTACGACTAATAAGACCACCTCTAAGAAGGGGACAATTCAATTTAGTCATAATGCTTATGTTTATGATAAGAATGGCAAGCGTTTGAAGAAGTACATGGGTAGTGCTAAGTACACCACGATTGCTAAGGGTATAACTGTTAATTATACTGGCAAAAAGACAATTAACGGTACATTATATTACGGACTAGGCAACGGTGCTTTTGTAAAGGCGGGTAATGTTGGTTATGTTGATGGGCAAAAAGTGACAACTTCTACTCCTGCTACGTCAACAGTTACAGCAACACTTAAGAGTAACGCCTACATTTATGATGCTAACGGCAAGACTGACAAGAAAAAGATTAAAAAAGGTGCTAAGGTTACTGTTGACCAATTAATTTACATTGGTTCTAAGCTTTATTACCGAATTAGCGGTCAAAGCAATCAATTCATCAAGTCGAGCAACGTAGCATCAACTTCTGCTAAATTAAAGCCAGTTAATACCAAGCCTGAACAAAAGCCTTCTAAACCAGCTGATAATACTAATCAAACTGGGGCAACGGTGATTACGTTGGGTCGCAATGCGTATATTTATGATGGTCAAGGCAATACGAACAAAAAATTGGTCAAAAAAGGCCAACAAGTTACTGTTGATCAATTAAAATATATTGGCAGTAAACTTTATTACCGAATTAATGACAGCAATTACCCAGGTAAGGATCAATGGATTAAGAAGAGCAATGTTAGTGTAGTTACTGGCAGCCAATTAAAGCCAGAAAACAGCCAACCTGCTGCTGATGACAATGCAACTATAATTACTTTGGGACGTGACAGCAATGTTTATAACGCCCAAGGGGTTGCACAAAAAAATAATACTTTTCCTAAAGGTCACACGGCGCGGGTAACTGAATTACGTTATATTTGGGTTACTGCCGATAATAAGGCAGAATTGTTCTATGCTTTGCAAAGTGACAAGAATGGCTACATCAAAGACGATGACGTCAGCGGGATTAGTGGTGCTAAATTGACACCAGTAAATACCCCACAAGCTGCTCAAGAAGCAATTACAGTAGCTACTGCTACTGATAAAGGCGACTTGCAAACTGCTTTGAACCAAGATTCAACCGTTAAGAGTAGTGACACTTATAAGTTATCTGCTAAATCTTTGCGTGATGCTTATGATACTGCTTCTTCAGATGCCAGCCAAGTTAATAGTTCACAAACTGCAACTATTGGTCAAGTTAAGGATGCCTTAGCTAAATTGACAGCTGCCAAGAGTGCGCTTAATGGTAAAAAAGTAGTAGTCACTGATTTGAACAATTTAACAGTTGCTGAAGGTAATCAAATTGTTCAATTGGTTGCAAGTGTTAACGATGTTGCCACAAGTGCCGTACAATTTAGTAATAACAATACTACTTTGACAATTAGCGGTGCAAATGGTTTCCAACAAACATTAAATATTGCAGATTATGCAACAACTGCTAAATAATTAACTAAAATAAATTAAGCACCATCATAATTTTGATGGTGCTTTTTTGTTGTCATAAAAATATGGTAAGATTAAATAGCATTGGTATTGAAAAAGAGGAAAAAATGATAGGTTTTTCAATCTACTTGGGCGAGGATTTGACTGCTCAAGATTATAATTACTTAATTGCAATGCGGAATGCTGGTTTCGCAGTTGTTTTTACGTCATTGCATATTCCAGAAGATGACGCGCAAGTTGTGCTTCAGCGTTTAAATGTGCTGACTAAGTGGTGCCGCAATCTTGATCTTGACGTGATTGCAGATGTGTCTAAGATTGGCTTGGCAAGATTAGGCGTGATGATTGAAGATGTTACACAGGTCAAGGCATTGAACTTAACAGGTTTAAGAATTGATGATGGCGTTGATTTTAGCATTGTTGCTAAATTGTCAAAAGAAATGCCACTTGCCCTAAATGCCAGTACACTTAGCAATCAAGATATTGCTTCTTTGCGTGAGCATGGTGCTGATTTTGATCATCTTGAAGCTTGGCACAATTATTATCCACGTCCTGAAACCGGTCTTGACCGTGCATGGCTAAGTAAAAGAAACATTTGGCTGCACCAAAATGGTCTAAAGACGATGGCTTTTGTTGCAGGGGACCATTTTAAACGAGGTCCAATTGGGGCGGGGCTTCCTACTTTAGAAGAGCAGCGTGATGAAAATCCACTGGCTGCTATGTTAGAATTACAAAAATTAGGTTGCGATCACGTCTTTATTGGTGATCCTAGTCTTAAGCCAAGTACAATTACTAGTTTTACCAATTATTTAAAGCATGATGCCATTACTCTGCATGTAACTGAAGCTCCTGAGAAATTAATAGCTCAAAAATGGCATAATCGTCCCGATGTTGCGCGGGATGTTATCCGCTTAGTTGAAGGCAGAACAAGGCAGCTATTTAACGTGGAGCCGCAGTCTAAGATTGCGGCGCGACCAAAGGGGACGATTACTTGCGATAATCGCCGTTATTTGCGTTACCAAGGCGAATTACAGGTAACTAAGATCAATCTACCGGCAGACGAGCGGGTAAACGTCTTAGGCCATGTAATAGTGGCTGATTTGCCGCTTTTAGCACAAGTTGATGCCAATCAGGCGATCATTTTCGAAAAAGTTAATCAAGCATAAAAAGGTGCATTACCTGAATTGGGGGTAATGCACTTTTTTAGCAGCAAACTTTCTTAAACAGCATGGAAAAATTTATTCAAAGAATAGAGTGGAAGGATGAGCTAGTATAAAAAGTGCTCAAAGTTATTATTAATGTATAAATTATACGTATGCCATTATATGTTGGGTTTTTAAAAGTTCCACTTAGAAAAACTGTATAAAAAAGTTTACCTAGAGATTAAGTCTTTACTTGCGCATAATACTTCTCTCTTAACATAAATTGTAGCACTCTCTTGGCTTAAAGCGTACATATTTTTTCAAAATAACATTAGAAACTAAAAATAGTTTAATGTATTTTTATTAATAAGCTTAAAGTGGCAAGCATATTTTGTATAAGCGAAAATTATAAAATAACACTAATAGATGATTGTATTTGATGATCTTTTTATTGTATACAAGAAAATATAATTTTAATTTATAACTTTTAAGCTATATTTCCTAATTTGCAGGTATTTGTAATCGTTAACTTAATATTGATTACTGTGGTAAAGAAAAATATATATTTTAAATTTTATTAAGTACTGAAAATGGAGTCCTAATAGAATAAGCTAATAGCTTGGAGAAATAGCTACCTTGGTATAGTATTCTTAACCTTGAATACTATGAAAATAATTATCAAATGATATTATTTGAAGTTGAAATATATTTTTTTGTGTTTTATAATGAAAACGAATTCATAACTATATGATATTTATATTTATATATTGCAATATTATGACTTGATTTAATCGCTTTAATTATAAATAACTTGTTAAAATAAATTTGTAGAATGTCGGGTGGAAAAATGAATTTTAAAAATCGGGTGGAAGCGATACGCAGATATTTAACAACTTCGGAAACAAAAATAGCTGATTATATTTTGCAAAATCCTAAAAAAGCCGTCAAATTAAGCATCAATGAGTTAGCGCGAGCTTCGCAAACTAGTGCGGCAACTGTTTCACGACTAGTAAAAAGTTTGCAGATAGAATCTTATCCGGCAATGAAAGTAATGATTTCGGTTGATTTGGCCGGTCAAAAGGATCAGGACACTGATGAAAAATTGGATATTTCAGCTAATGACTCATTTACCGAGATTTGTAATAAGTTGCTGAAAAATGAAATTGAAAATTTGAAGCACACTAAGGAATTATTGCAAGAAGGTATTTGCCAAGGCGTGGTTGCTCGTTTACTCAAGACAGAAACAATTTATGTCTTTGGAGTTGGTGCATCCGCGTTAGCCGCGCGAAATATTTATCAAAAATGGTCCCGTATTGGTTATAACGTGGTTTACGAGGATGATATTAATGTCTTGCTGGCACAGTTAGCTAATGCAACCAAGGCAGATACTTTGTGGCTAATTTCTAATTCTGGTGAAACACCAGAATGTATTTATTTGGCTGATTATGCTTACCAAAATCACATTTTTACGATTTCGTTAACGATGTTTGGGCAGAATAGTTTGGTCAAAAAAACCAAGTTAGCATTGACGACATGTAAACCAATCGAACCGGATGTGCGAGTCGGTGCAACTAATTCAATTACTGGTCAATTTTATATAATTGACGTGCTGTTTTACCTGTATTTTAGTCGCGATTTTGACCGCAGCTTAAAAGCGGTAACTTCTTCTAGTCAAGGGGTGGAGAATTACCGCAAAATTTTCAAAATCAAGTAATCTCTGAAATTGGTATAATCCAATGACTTACTGATATATACCAATTTAAAAATAAAATTGTAAATTGGTCTAAATAAGTTTATACTGATTTTGATTTAATAGGGAGGCAAAAAATGAGTTCAGATAAATATACCGAAATGGGTAAAGAAATTTATGCCCACATCGGTGGTATTGAAAATGTCGCAACTTTATATCATTGTATGACGCGAATTCGAATTGCGATTAGAGATATGAATAAGGTTGATCTTGCGGGGCTAAAGAAGATAGATGGCGTGCTCGGCGTTGTCGAAAGTGAAACGCTGGAGATTGTTCTGGGACCGGGAGTTAACACTAAGGTCGCACAAAGTATGGTTGACGCAGCTGGAGTGAAAGAGAATGATCCCTTTCCTCAAGGCGCAACTTCTAGTAAAGTTAGTTCTTATGAGCAGGACAAAAACGATGTCATGGCTAAGGCTAATGAGGTTCATGCAGCCCATAAGGCGAGTCTGAAGAAAACCTGGTGGCGTGCCGCACTGCAACATATTTCGGCTATCTTTATTCCGTTAATTCCAGCATTTATCGGTGCGGGGTTGATTTCTGGTTTATCCGGAATTATGAAGAATATGCTGACGGCCAAGATGTTGCCGGTAAGCTGGACATTGGCAATTACCGTGTTAGGTGTTTTGTCTAGCGGTTTATTCACTTATTTAAATATCTTTGTTGGAATTAATGCTGCCAAAGAATTTGGCGCAACACCAGGTCTTGGTGGAATTATCGGTGGGATTGTAATGCTTCCGGGTATTATTCCGCCAGTAACAATTCCCAATATCTTTGATAAACAGCCACTTGCTGCAGGACAAGGTGGGATTATCGGCGTCTTGCTGTCGGTGTGGCTATTATCTTATGTTGAAAAATACTTCCACCGCCACATTGCCGATTCGGTTGATATTATCTTCACTCCGTTTTTGACATTGTTGATTATGGGTCTGTTTACCATTTTTATTACGATGCCAATTGCTGGTTGGATCTCTAACTCATTAGTTGGTGGGATCAACTGGGTATTAAGAGTTGGCGGACCAATTGCTGGGTTCATTTTAGGATTGGTCTTCTTGCCAATGGTTATGCTGGGCTTGCACCAAATCTTAACGCCAATTCACTTGCAAATGATTCAAAAGATGGGCTACACGCCACTGCTGCCAATTTTGGCAATGGCTGGCGGCGGTCAAGTTGGTGCTGCCATTGCTTTGTGGGTTAAATGCCGCAAGAACAAGCAGTTAACTAAATTAATCAAGGGTGCGTTGCCAGTTGGAATCTTGGGCGTTGGTGAGCCGTTAATTTACGGTGTTTCACTTCCTCTTGGTCGACCATTTATTACTGCCTGCATCGGTGGTGGTATTGGCGGTGCTGTCTTAGGTGCCTTTGGTAATGTCGGCGCAATTGCGATTGGGACTTCAGGTGTTGCCTTAATTCCGTTAATTGCCCACAACATGTGGTTGAAGTACGTGATTGGTCTTCTTGCTGCTTATCTTGGTGGTTTTATTGCTACTTACTTCTTCGGTGTTCCTAAGATCGCGATGGTTGCTAAAAATGAGGATGGTTCACTGGTTGAACCAGTTAAGGAAATGCCAGCTGCAAGTCAACCTCAGAGTGTGACGGTTAACTTTGTTAGTCCAGTAAGTGGTGAACTTGAAGAATTAACTGCTGTTAACGACGATGTTTTTTCACAAAAAATGGTCGGAGATGGCTATGCGGTTATTCCAGAAGACGGCAAGATTGTGGCACCAGTTGATGGCACAATTGTTACGGTAATGGCTACTAAACATGCGATTACAATGACCACAACTAATGGCAATTTGGAAATCCTGTTACATTTTGGAATAGATACTGTGGACTTAAAGGGAGCTCCTTTTGAAATTAAAGTCAAAGAGGGACAAACTGTTAAACGTGGGACTGTTTTAGCGCAAATGGATATTGCAGCAGTCAAGGAAGCTGATAAAGATCCCGTTGTGATGACGATTGTGACTAATATGGATCATGTTAAACAAATGTCTGCTATTGTACCTGGCAAAGTTAACGCAGATCAAAATGTTATTACGGTAAAAACTAAGTAGGTAATTATGGAAATCAAGAATCTGGTAACCGAGACACGTAATCCTGCAACAATGCATATTGATACAATGTCAACTATTGAAATGGTTAAGACAATCAATGGTGAAGACCAAAAGGTTGCTAAAGCAGTAGGTACTCAAGTTGAACCGATTGCTAAGGCAATTGATGAGGCAGCTAAACGTTATCAGCGTGGTGGTCGCTTAGTCTACGTTGGTGCAGGGACTAGCGGCCGGCTTGGCGTTTTAGATGCTGCTGAATTAGTGCCGACTTATGGTATTAAGCCTGAGAGAGCTGTTGGCTTAATTGCTGGTGGTCAAGAAGCAATGTATCACGCTGTTGAGGGAGCTGAAGATTCAGCTGAACTGGGCAAGCAAGATTTGCAGCAGCTGAATTTAACTGCAACTGATACAGTTATTGGCTTAGCGGCTAGCGGTAGAACACCGTACGTGGTTGGCTGTTTAGATTATGCTAAAGAAGTTGGTGCTCTTGGAGTTGCGATTGCTTGTGTTCCTGATTCCGTGATTGGTCACCATGCTGACATTGTCATTGAGACAGTTGTTGGTCCCGAGGTTATCACTGGATCAACGCGAATGAAGTCTGGGACAGCGCAAAAGATGATTTTGAACATGCTGTCAACTGGTGTAATGATTCGGCAGGGAAAAGTTTACCAAAATGTCATGATTGACGTGCAGCCGACTAATTCTAAGCTGGTCGATCGTGCGTGCCGGATTATTAATGTTACTACTGGTGCTTCAGCTGCTGAAGCGTTGGCGACTTTAAAGAAAACAGATAATAATGTCTCTTTAGCGATTGTCATGATTAAGACAGGAACTGATAAGGTTGAGGCTGCTGAATTATTAGCCGCGCATCATGGCAATGTTGGTCAAGTTTTACAAAACAAATAATAAAAAAGTTTTATCTTTCAATTAAGGTAAAACTTTTTTTATCGAATGCCGTGATTAACTAATATCTACAAAATGATAAGAATTTGCCAAATTAAGCGCTATTCTAATTTTAGAGACTTGAATGTTGTGGATTAAAGTTGAATAATAAAGTATGGATAGTCACTTTTTCAGACAACTTTTGGTAAAATAATAAGTTGTTAGCATGTTTTTACGGAGGAAATTATGTCTTATAAAGACAATATGATGTTGTTTGCCCTTAATTCGAATGTTCCACTTGCTGAAAAAATTGCTGAGCGCGTTGGTGTACCACTCAGTAAGTCAAGTGTTCAACGTTTTAGTGACGGTGAGATTCAAATTAATATTGATGAATCTGTTCGTGGCAAAGATGTTTATTTGATTCAATCAACGAGTGCGCCAGTCAATGATAATTTGATGGAGCTGTTGATTATGATTGATGCCGTTCGCCGGGCTAGTGCACAGACGATTAATATCGTTATGCCTTATTACGGTTACGCACGTCAAGACCGTAAAACTCGTCCACGGGAACCAATTACAGCCAAGTTAGTTGCTGATATGCTGCAAGTAGCAGGAGCAACAAGAGTATTGTCGCTCGACCTACATGCACCACAAATTCAAGGCTTCTTTGATATCCCAGTTGATAACTTGATGGGTGCACCACTCTTAGCTGATTACTTCTTAAGCAATCACTTGGAGAAGGATGCAGTTGTTGTTTCACCTGACCACGGTGGTGTTACACGAGCACGAAAGTTAGCCGAATTTTTGGGTACGCCAATTGCAATTGTTGATAAACGGCGTCCACGTGCCAATGTTGCTGAAGTAATGAACATTATTGGTAACGTTAAAGGTAAGCGTGCAATCATCATTGATGATATGATTGATACTGCTGGAACTATTACCTTAGCAGCGCAAGCATTAATTGATGCTGGTGCAACTGAGGTTTACGCCAGTGCTACTCATGCCGTTTTATCAGGTCCAGCTATTAAACGGTTGAATGACTCACCAATTAAGAACTTAGTCTTGACTGATTCAATCAATCAACCAGTTGAAAAGAAGTTAGATAAGACATTATTAGTTTCAGTTGGACCATTGATGGGGGATGCTATTAAGTGTATTCAACGTCATGAACCACTGAGTCCCTTGTTTAATACAAGATACCAAGAAAATAAATAAAATTAAAACAGCCTGTTTGCAGTTAGCGTCAGGCTGTTTTTGCTTGTCTAAAATTTATCTTAGCTGCCTTAAAAACTTATTTTACTTATCTTAAATAGTAATTCATAATAATTGAATATAGTTCAAGGAGGCAGTGCTGATGTCCTATGAGAATGTTGTAAATTACTTTAAGAAGTATCAACTGGAAAACCGCATTCATGTTTTTGAAGAGTCGACGGCAACTGTTGCTGAAGCAGCTGCTGTTTTAAATGTTGACCCTAATCAGATTGCTAAGACAATGGCTTTTACGCTTAAAACCGGACCAATCGTGGTCGTAACTGAGGGTGGTGCGCGAATTGCTAATGCCAAATATAAGGCTGTCTTTGGGCAAAAGGCGAAGATGATTAAGTTTGCTGAATTAGAGGAGGCAATCGGTCATCCAGCTGGTGGTGTTTGTCCGTTTGCGCTTAAGCCGGGAGTCAAAGTTTATCTTGATGAGAGTTTGAAAAAACATGACATAATATATCCGGCAGCTGGGTTACCTAATTCGGCAATTAAGTTGACGTTGACGGAACTAGAACAATACACGCAGCCATGTAAATGGGTGGATGTGACCAAATAAAAAACTGAGCCATTAAGGCTCAGCTTTCATCTTTCTATTCGGTAGTTCTTTTTGGGCGTCTTAAATAGCGCAATTCGCCATTCCTAATGTAACGCTGAAATTGTTCATATAAAGGATCAAAGATTTGTGGTTCATCACTAATTGATAGCATTGTTTTTGGGAAGAAGAAACGCTCGTCACCCTGAATAGTGCCGTTTAATGCGCGAACTAGCGGACTTAATTGTGATAATTCAATAAGTTGACCGTCATCCTGCATAATTTCAATTTGACTGTTGGCGTTTTTGCCGGATGGCTTATAAGCATCATAGGGTTCATCAAACGCGGAATTGGTAGCTGTGTAATAAGTGGGGTCAAATCCAGCTTGCTTAATTAAGTCTTTTAATTTGGGCAGTAGATTTTTGGTTTCGTGATTAATGCGAACACTTGCTAACGGTTTGCGGTAAAGGTAGCGGTTAGCAAGATCAGCTAAAATCGGGTCACCAGACTTGGTCCACATCGAGAAGTTGGTTTCCATTACGCCGTCATCTAATTTTAAATAATCATCGAGTGTCCAACTGCCGGCTAAAAAACGGGCTAAACTAGGTGTTACTTGTAAATTACCTTGTTGATAAATCGTCTTAGCACGCTCGAGCAGATGCTGCAATAAAACTTCCATTGAGCGACCGACCCGGTGGAAGTAAACTTGCTGGTACATCTGATAGCGTGAGGCGATGTAATCTTCAACGGCATGCATCCCGCCCATAGTAAAGCAAATGCCATCTTGGTAAGGTCTAATTTCTTGTAAAATTCGTGATAAATCAAATTCGCCGTATGTGACACCGGTAAAGTAAGCATCCCGTTCGAGATAATCCATGCGGTCGGCATCTGCTTGACTGGAGATCATTTTTACTACTTGTGGGTTAGGGTAAGTCTTGGCAATGACACTGGCAACTAGTTCTGGAAAGTTAGGCGCAACCTGCTTTAATACCTGATTGATTTCGGTATTAGAATCGGTAATAATCTTTTGACCTATCTTTTCGTGGTTAGTATTAAATAAGTGCTCAAAAGTATGCGAATAAGGTCCATGACCGATGTCGTGCAGCATCCCAGCACATTCTACTAGTAAGCGATTGTTATCGTCCCAGAGCCCGTCTCCTGGACGTTGAGTGGGGTACTTTTTAGCAAAAATGTCACAAATTCGTCTGGTTAATTCATAAACGCCTAAATTATGTTCAAAACGAGTATGAGTTGCTCCGGGGAAGACGAAAGCGGTTGGCCCCAGCTGCTTAATCCGCCGCATGCGCTGAAATTCTTTGGTTTTTAACAGGTCAAGAACAACCTGATCTTCAATGTGGATATAACCGTGGACGGGGTCACGCAGTACCACTTCTTTGGCTAATTTTTTACTATTAAATTCTGCCATTACAAAATTCCTCAAGCTTGACTATTAATTTTTGGGTAAATATCATTTAGAATAGTTTTAACTAACTAAATTATAGCAAAAATTAGGCGATGTTTTAAGAATAGATGGGGTTTTAGCAGGATGGCTAAAGTAGCGGTGACGTTTACAAGTACAATTAGGCAGGAGCAAGAGACAGAATCATTTACCAAAAAAGCAGTGGGTGAACTAAGACAAGATGGTGCAGTAACCCGGGTTTCTTATCTTGAAGATGACAAGATTCCGGTTAAAATCTTGATTAAGACTGGCGACGTGATTATTCGCCGCCAGCCTGACGAGCAAAATTATTCGCAGCTGCACTTTCGTTTGGGCGAGCAGCAAGCCTGCCGGTATGTTGCCGCGGGTTACCAGATGGATTTAACCAGTACCACCAACCAAATTAAATTTTTCTCTAAAAAAGACGGTTCCCGAGAACTTCGAATTGAATATGACCTCTTTAGTGGTCTATACTTAGTAGGTAATTATACTGTCACGTTGATTTTTACTTAAACGCCTAGTAAAATAATAAAGATTGGTAAAAGAGAGGAATGCAATTGTGGGATTAAACGACTTTAAAGACAAAAATCGTAACGAACTATCAATGATTGAAGTTGCTCGCGCAATTTTAGAAGATAATAATAAGAGAATGGCTTTTGCCGATATAGTAAATGCCGTACAGAAGTTCTTAGGTGAAAGTGACGAAGAAATTCGTGAACGCTTGCCGCAATTTTATACGGATATGAACACTAATGGTGAATTCATCTCAATGGGTGAAAATGTTTGGGCATTAAGATCATGGTTCCCATACGAATCTGTTGATGAAGAGGTTAACCACCCAGAAGATGAGGATGAGGAAGATACTCGTTCACACCATAAAAAGGTTAATGCCTTCTTGGCTAGCGCAACTGGTAGTGATGATATTATTGACTACGATAACGATGATCCAGAAGACGAAGACTTAGATGCCACTGCCGCTGATGATACTGACGACTTTGGTGATGACGATGATGACTTTGGTGCTACCACTGATGACGATGAAGAAGAATTGCCAGATGGTATCGAAGGTCAATTATCAGAACTTGATGATGACGAAGATGAAGACGAGGAAGAAGAATAATTTTCTTGACTTCTTTGGTCAAAATAGATAGTATTTTATTTGGGCACCTTATGTGCGTTTATGCTCCCTTTGTTGGGAGCTTTTTTATTTATTAATTATTTTTCTGGATATTATTTAAGAAGGAGTTTGGCTAATGACAAAATATATCTTCGTTACTGGTGGCGTTGTTTCATCCCTTGGTAAGGGAATAACCGCTTCAAGTCTCGGACGTCTGCTTAAGAACCGTGGTTTGAAAGTAACCATGCAAAAATTCGATCCCTACATCAATATTGACCCGGGAACAATGAACCCATACCAACACGGTGAGGTTTTTGTTACCGATGATGGTACAGAAGCCGACCTTGACTTAGGTCACTACGAACGAATTGTAGATGTGCGCACTAGCAAGTATTCCAATGTTACAACTGGTAAGATCTACAAGGAAGTTTTGGAAAAAGAACGTCGTGGTGACTACCATGGTGCAACAGTCCAAGTAATTCCACATATTACCGATATGATTAAGGAAAAGATCATGCGTGCCGGAATTACCACTGATTCAGACGTTGTTATTTCCGAAATCGGTGGAACAGTTGGCGATATTGAGTCAACACCATTCATGGAAGCAATTCGCCAAATGCGTCGTGAAGTTGGCGAAGACAATGTCATGTATATTCACTGTACATTAGTGCCATACTTGCATGCTGCTAAGGAAATGAAGACTAAGCCAACTCAACATTCAGTAGCTGAATTGCGTAGTATTGGAATTCAGCCTAATATGCTAGTTTTACGTGCTGAAATGCCAATTGACCAAGAACACAAGGATAAGATTTCTAACTTTACCGATGTTCCAGTTGACCGGATTATCGAATCAATTAATGCACCTTCATTATTTGACTTGCCGCTTGATTTCCAAAAGCAAGGCATGGACCAAAAGGTATGTGACTTCTTACATCTCGACAGCCCTAAACAAGAAGCTGATATGGAAGAATGGAAGAAGCTCGACGAACGTGCTAAGAATTTGAAGTACACAACTAAGATTACATTGGTTGGTAAGTACGTTGAACTTGAAGATGCTTATATTTCAGTGACTGATGCTTTACAACATGCTGGTTACCTTTACAACACTAAGATTGAAGTTGACAAGGTTCAAGCTGAAGATGTAACTGAAGATAACATTGCTGACTTCATGAAGGATTCAGACGGCTTAATTGTTCCTGGTGGTTTTGGCAGCCGCGGTTATGAAGGAATGATTACGGCAATTAAGTACGCTCGTGAAAATGACATCCCATTCCTTGGTGTTTGTCTGGGAATGCAATTAACTACAATTGAGTTTGCCCGCAATGTTTTAGGAATTAAAGATGCTAATACTGGTGAAGTAACACCTAATGGTAAGCATAACGTAATTGATATTATGGCTGACAAGCGTGATGAAGAAAACATTGGTGGGACATTGCGTTTAGGTCTGTATCCAGCTGCCTTGAAGAAGGGCACTAAGACTGCTGCTGCTTACGACAACCAAGATGTCATTCAAGAACGTCACCGTCACCGTTACGAATTTAACAATGAGTATCGTGAAGCCTTTGAAAAGGCCGGTATGACGATTGCTGGGGTTTCACCAGATAATCATTTGGTTGAAGTTGTTGAAGTTACTAAGAACAAATTCTTTGTCGCTGCTCAATACCACCCAGAATTTTTGAGTAGACCACAAAGACCAGAAGGACTTTACCAAGCATTCATTGGTGCTGCCAGTGGTTTGCCAGCAGAAAAATTTTAATCGGTTTGAATAATACAAAAATCTGATTTTTGAACAGAGAAGACAGAGGTCTTCTCTTGTTTTTTCTGTAAAATTCCTTTAACATTATTATGATTAATCAAAATAGAAAAGGATTTTTTCGCCAATGAAGCAAATGATAATTCATGGTGGAAAGCCCCTACAGGGTGATGTCTGGATTGGTGGCGCCAAAAATTCAACGGTGGCACTGATTCCAGCATCGATTTTGTCGCGTACACCGGTAACTTTGGAAGGTGTTCCAAGGATTGCTGACGTCGACAACTTAATGGATTTATTGAGTGAAATGGATGTTGTGAGTGATTTTCACGAAACAACATTGCACATTAACCCAGTAAACATTAAGATGAGCCCATTACCAAGCGGTAAGATCAAGAGCTTGCGCGCCTCATATTATTTTATGGGCGCGTTACTTGGTCGTTTTGGTAAGGCTGTTGTGGGCTTCCCGGGTGGGGATGACATTGGGCCGCGTCCCATCGACCAGCATATTAAGGGCTTTGAAGCCTTAGGCGCATGTGTAAAAAATGAAAATGATCAAATAACAATTAAGTCTCCTGAAAGTGGACTGCATGGTGCAACAATTCACCTGAAGATGCCATCAGTAGGGGCAACGATGAATATTATTATGGCTAGTGTGACTGCGCATGGTCAAACGGTAATTGATAATGCCGCTAAAGAACCTGAAATTATTGATTTAGCAACTTTTCTCAATAATATGGGGGCTATTATTCGCGGTGCTGGGACAGACACAATTCGAATTGAAGGGGTCGAGCAATTGCGCGCGCAAACGCCGCATACAATTATTCCGGATCGAATTGAAGCTGGTACCTATATATCACTGGCTGGCTGTCTAGGTAATGGTATTCGCATTCATAATATTATTGAGGAACACCTTGATTCATACCTGGCTAAGGTTGAAGAAATGGGTGTAGTCATCGATGCAGATGAAGATTCCCTATTTGTTTATCCAGCTGGTGAACTCAGAATGACGCAGATTAAGACGGCAGCTTATCCAGGATTTGCAACAGACTTGCAGCAGCCGGTAACCCCGCTCTTATTAACAGCTAAAAACGGTGAAGGTGTTATTATCGATCGCATTTATCCAAAGCGAATTGGTCACATTGAGCAATTGCGTAAGATGGGTGCTGATATTAAAGCCGAGGATGATATTATTTTAGTTCATCCAACCGAGCATTTGCATGGAGCAACAGTGGCTGCTGGCGAAATTCGTGCCGGCGCTTGTCTGATGATTGCTGGTTTAATGGCTGATGGAACAACTGTTATTAATAATGCGGGCAATATCTTACGTGGTTATGACCGTGTTCAAGAAAAACTTCGCTTGCTTGGTGCTGATGTCACCATTCAAGATGTACCAGAAAAATAAGTTAATCAAAAGAGCTTGAAGCAATTTGCTTCAAGCTTTTTTGTTCAAAAAAGCAGCAGAGTAATTACTCTGCTGCTTAGTTAAATTGTTAAATAATTAGTCAAGTAGATCATACTTCAAGGTCATTAAGCTGTGACCTTCGTCAACCATGTTGCCAAGGAGTTCAATCGTATTATTGTACACTTGGTCAGCCATCTTTTGGTTAGCTTGATCTAATAAGTCAGTTAATTCCTGACCAGACAAATCTTTGGCCTTCTTGTCAGTTTCATGTTGAATCATGTGACATTCAGACTGCGATTTTTGTTCAAAGTCAGTTTCTAATTCGCCGTAAACTTTAAAGTTAGTATCGCCGAGTTGAGCGGTTAACTTGTTCAACCAGAAAATCTTGTTTAAGTCGAACTTAGCACCAGTTTGGTAGCTAGCAGGAGTGGTTGAAATGTTAGTGTAGAATGGTACCATGCAGTTGAAGCTGTTTGGCCCAAAGGCAAGCCATTGCACGCCGGCAATTTCTGCAGGAACGTCATTTCTGACTTGCAAAATATGAGTTTCAAAGTTACGGTTAAGTGCGATTGACCGGAAAGTTTTCTTTTCAGCATCTGTTCCAGTACCATAAGGGTCGTAAGGCGTGTCTTGGTAGTGGGAGCTTTCAACCCATTCAATATCTTCGATACTAATCTTACGGTTAGCATGACAGATAAATGGTTGGTCTTGGTCGCCTGGCTTACCGCCAAATTCAGGATCAAAGTAGTTGTGAACAAACCATGCGCGTGGGTTGTTGTAATGGGCATCCTTAATAGTTGAGCTGCCAAAGATGTGCCGCATGTTATAGCCTTCACGGTCAGGGTTCAAGTGGTATCCAGCGATTAAGTCCTCTAAGTCGTTTGAGGCCATGAAGCCTTCTTGACCAAAGTGGAATTCGTCAATGTTTAAGCGGTTAGGGGCAATTACGTAGGCATCGTCGGGAATCCGGCGTGCGATCCAATGGTGACCGCCAATAGTTTCGAGGTACCAGATCTCATCCTTGTCGGCAAAAGCCATGCCGTTCATTTCGTAAGTACCGTATTTTTCGAGTAAGTAACTGACACGCTTAACACCGTCAAGTGCTGAATGCAGGTATGGTAAAGTCAAAGTGACAAAGTCTTCTTCGCCAAGGCCGCCTTCTGCAGTCAATGGGTCGATTCCTTGAATCCGGGAATTGGTGGTAATTGTTTCGGTAGCAGTCATGGCAACGTTATCGGAATTAATTCCGGCAGCTGCCCAAATGCCGCTTTCACCAGAGACGTCAGGAGCGCTGGTATAACGTAATGGGTTAGCCAACAGGTCTTCATCATCAATCTTTTGGTGGCTGATGACACTTTCGTAGTGCTTAGGTTGCTTGTCTGGTGTAATAACTTCAAATCCTTCAGGGATAATGGTTCTGCCGCCATCTTCGCTACGTGCGATCATGGTTGAGCCATCAAGTGAAGCATTTTTACCAACTAAAATTGTGGTACATTCTGTTTGTTTCATAAATAAGTCCTTTCTGTTTGCTTTACCTACTATTGTATTAAAAGTAAGGGCTGTCTGGCAATCTAAATAAGTTCAAATTAATAATTAGTGGTATTTTGATAAGCAAAGAAGGTATTAATTAGACAACAGATGCTAATAAAAATTTGATATGTTTATTAACATCTTAAGCAAATTTGTGTTAAAATAAGGAAAACCTAGAGAAATCCAAGTCATTTTCTCAAAAATAAAAGCATTACTAACTTGTACTTAGTAATGCTTTTTGTTATTCAGAAGGAATAACACTATCACTTATGGTCACTGCCATGATTGCGAATAAAGTGTGATATTAACTTTAGTAGTTGTTCAAAAGACCATACGGCCAATTTTTGAACAAGAGCAATCATGAAAACCTTAATAATCCAAGCCATCTTCTCACCTCCCTTCCTGGTGAAACAGGAGGGTTGACAGTGACAATTAATTATAGCAAATAATGTAATATAAAATAAATAGCGTATAGTAAATAAAAGGTGCAAGTAAGCTGAAGCCTGGGAAATTTTGTAAATAAAGATAATGTTAACAACTTAAGCAAATCTGTGCTAGAATATAGATACGCGAAAATAAGCCAGTACATTTTCTCAAAAATAAAAGCATTACTAAGTAGAAGTTAGTAATGCTTTTTGTTATTCAGAAAGAATAACACTATCACTTATGGTCACTGCCATGATTGCGAATAAAGTGTGATATTAACTTTAGTATTTGTTCAAAAGACCATACGGCCAATTTTTGAATAAGTGCAATCACAAACGCTTTAATAAACCAGTTCATTTTCTCACCTCCCTTCCTGGTGAGACAGGAGGGCTGGCAGTGACAATTAATTATAGTAAATAATGCAGTATAAAATAAATAGTGTATAGTAAATAAAAGCTGCAGGTAGTTAAAATCTGGGAAATCTTGTAAATAACGATAAAGTTAACAACTTAAGTAATCTGTGCTAAAATATAAGCATACCAGAAAAATGAATTTGTTTTCTCAAAGCAAAATAAAAAGCATTACTAAATGGAACTTAGTAATGCTTTTTTTGCTACTAAAGAGCAGATATATCACTTCTTGTCACCACCATGGTTGCGAATAAAGTGTGATATTAACTTTATTATTTCTTCAAAGGACCATGTGGCCAATTTTTGAATAAAAGCAACCACAAAAGCCATGAAAAATGAATTCATTTTCTCACCTCCCTTCTGGTAAGACAGGAGGGCTGGCAGTGACAATTAATTATAACAAATAATGTAATTAAAAATAAATAGCGTATAGTAAATAAAAGGAGCCACTTCAATTTGAAGCAGCTCCTTTTTAGGTGCAGGTAAGTATTTTCAAGGGCAAGAAAACGTACTTACATAATAGAAGATTATTGTTTAACAGCTTTTCCTTTAAGCAGCAAGTTGAGAATAGTCGCCGATAGGCTGGTAATCACAATTCCGTTAGATAGGAATAATTGGATCGTTGCCGGCAAATTCTGGAAAATCTGCGGGTAAATGGTAACCCCGAGACCTAAGCCGATTGAGATGGCAATAATTAAAATGTTGTTATTGTTATTCAAATCAACCTTAGTTAAGGTTTTCATACCCTGAACGGCAATCATACTGAACATCACAAGCATTGCACCACCTAAAACGGGAGTAGGGATAATGGTAACAAGCGCGCCAATCTTAGGCAGCAGTCCCATTGCCATCAATAACCCTGCCGCCCAATAAATTGGCCGTTTGGTCTTAATTCCCGATAGTTGCAACAGACCAACATTTTGCGAAAAAGTAGTGTATGGAAAGGCGTTAAATAAACCGCCGAAGATTTGCGCTAATCCTTCAGCACGATAACCCTTTTTGAGGTCTTCTTCAGTGACGTTATGGTGGATTAAATCGCCGGTCGCAAAGAAGACGCCAGTGGATTCAACCATGGAAACCAGCGCAATAATCATCATCGTCAGGCTTGATGACCATTCAAAGTGTGGCACACCAAAGTAAAACAATTGTGGCAAGTGGAACCATGAAGCTTGCAGAACGGGTTCAAAGGAAACTAGTCCCATGCAGGCCGCAAGCAGCGTACCGACAATTAACCCGACTAATACGGAAATTGAATGTAAAAATCCTTTTGCCCAAATTTCTAAGGCTAAAATAACCACCAAGGTTACAAATGCTAAAAGTAAATTTTGACCACTGCCAAAATCTTTGGCGCTGCTATTGCCTCCGCCCATGTTTTGAATGGCAACAGGAATTAAGGTCAGACCAATCGTTGTAATTAGCGTGCCCGTGACGACTGGCGGGAAGAACTTCTTGATTTTGGCAAAGATACCAGCAATTAGAATCACAAAAATCCCAGCGGCAATAATTGCGCCATACATATCATTGATTGAGAATTTCTTGCCAATCATTTGCAAAGGAGCAACAGCTTGAACGGCACAACCTAGAATAACGGGAAAGCCAATCCCAAAAAACTTGTTGCTTATCAATTGCAGGAGCGTGGCAAGACCACACATAAAAATGTCGATGGAAACAAGATAAGTCATCTGTCCGGCATTAAAGTTTAACGCACTGCCGATTAATAATGGCACGGCTACGGCGCCAGAATACATGGCTAAGAGATGCTGGAGTCCAAGGATTGCTGCTTTTTGGTGACTAACTTCCTGTTTGGGCATTATTCTTCACCTGCAAAGTGGATTTCGCCATCAGCTAGGCTAGTGATATTTGCCAGAGTTTCTAAACGGTAATTGTGGTCATTAATCCAATCGCTGCCGCCTTGGAAAGTTTTGGCAACGACAACACCAACGCCGGCAATTTTAGCGTGAGCCTGCTCGGCAATATTAATCATGCCCTTAACGGCTTCGCCATGAGCTAAAAAGTCGTCGATAATTAGTAGCGTGTCATCTTCATGCAGGAATTTTTGTTCAACACAGATTTTGTTAGTGACTTTTTTGGTATAAGAAAAAACGTCAGCCCAGTAGACCGCATCGTTAAGTGTTGACGGCTTTTTCTTGCGGGCAAAAATCATGGGCACACGCAATTCAAACGCCGCCATAATGCCGGGTGCAATGCCGGAAGCCTCACAAGTTAAGACCTTGGTAATGCCACTATCTTGAAAGCGGCGGGCAAATTCCTGTCCGCAGGCAATCATCAATTCTGGATCAACTTGATGATTCAAGAACGAGTTGATTTTCAGGACATTTCCAGGTAAAACCTCACCATCACGTCTAATGCGATCTTCTAGTAACTTCACGTTTTCCTCCTTGAAAAAAATAGGGACCTTTTCTACCAAGACTATGGTAAAAGAGGTCCCTAAAAGGGGTCAGTGTGACCGCTAAAAGTTGCTGCTTAATCCATAGTTCAGAATTTTGGTTCTGAGTAGAAACTGTCGACCTGATTACGACAATATATAGATTAATATTTATGTATTGAATGAATTCTAACAGAGTTAGGCAGGGCATGCAAGAATAAACTTTATTTTAAAAACGAATTATTTTTTGCATATATAGGATATAATTCGTTTTTAAAAATATTTTGGAAAGAAAATGGTTGACCGCAATCATAATTCCTAGTATGGTTTAACTAATTTACAGTATAGCTTTACAAAGGATTTGGGGATGGCCGTGAAGAAGAATATCAGTGACTTTGATGAAATTATTGTTTTAGATTTTGGCAGTCAATATAATCAATTAATAACGCGCCGGCTGCGCGATTTTGGTATTTATTCAGAATTATTGCCGCACGATATTAGTATGGCAGAAATTAAAAGGATTAATCCTAAGGGGATTATCTTTTCTGGTGGACCAAACAGTATTTACGCTGAAGATGCGCTAAAAGTTGATCCTGAAATTTTTAAGTTGGGGATTCCTATTTTGGGAATTTGTTACGGGATGCAGCTGATGTCGTACTACTTGGGCGGCAAGGTTGAGCCGGCAAATAATTCGGAATATGGCCGCGCCGACATCAAGGTTGAGGATCCAAGTGCTGTTTTGTTTAGTGACTTGCCAGAAGATGAGTATGTCTGGATGAGCCACGGTGATTTGGTTACACAGGCGCCCGATGGCTTTGCAACGGTTGCTTCAAGTAAGAATTGTCCAATTTCCGCAATTGCTAATAATTCGGCTAAATTTTACGGTATTCAGTTCCATGCCGAGGTGCGCAATACGCAGTATGGTCTTGATATCTTGAAAAACTTTGCTTTCAAGGTTTGCGGAGCTAAGGCTGATTGGTCAATGACCGACTTTATTGAACTGAAAATTGCCGATATTCGTGCCGAAGTTGGCGATAAAAAAGTGATTCTGGGACTGTCTGGCGGTGTTGATTCTAGTGTGACCGCGACGCTACTCCACAAGGCAATCGGCGACCAAATGACCGCAATTTTTGTAAATCATGGCATGTTGCGCAAAAACGAGGGCGACGAGGTAATGGCAGCTCTTAGCCGCGACTTAGGGGTGAATATCGTTCGCGTTAACGCTAAAGATCGCTTCTTAAATAAGCTTAAAGGTGTTACTGATCCTGAACAAAAGCGCAAAATCATCGGTAAGGAGTTCATTGAGGTCTTCAATGAGGAAGCCCAAAAAATTCCTGACGCTGACTTTTTGGCTCAGGGAACTTTGTACACTGATGTGATTGAGAGTGGAACTAATACCGCGCAAACAATCAAGTCACACCATAATGTCGGCGGCTTGCCAGAAGATATGCACTTTAAATTGATCGAGCCATTGCGCAAGTTATTTAAGGACGAGGTGCGTGAATTAGGTGAAAAATTAGGTATTCCGCATGACCTAGTTTGGCGGCAACCATTTCCTGGTCCAGGACTCGGCATTCGCGTTTTGGGTGAAGTGACAGAAGACAAGCTGGCATTGGTACGCGAGAGTGATGCTATTTTGCGGGACGAAATTAAAAAAGCTGGACTGCAAGAAAAGGTCTGGCAATACTTTACTGTTCTACCAGGCATTAAGTCCGTTGGTGTAATGGGTGATGGTCGAACTTATGACTATACAATTGGCATTCGGGCTGTAACTTCAATTGATGGCATGACGGCGGATTTTGCCCATCTGCCATGGGATGTCTTACAAAAGATTTCTACCCGCATTGTTGATGAGGTACCGAACATTAATCGCGTGGTCTACGATGTCACGAGTAAGCCGCCTTCAACGATTGAATGGGAATAATTTTTAAATAGCTAAAGCCACTAATGAGATTAAGTTCATTAGTGGCTTATTTGTTGTAATATTAATAATTTTGTTGAGAAAAAAGTAAACTTATTTAAATAATTGTTGACTTTTTTAATTTACGATAATATTATATGAAATATAATATAGAGAGGAGAAACAATATGGCAATTCAAATACCAACACGACTACTTGATGGTGCAGTTCTTGCGTTTTTAAAAGATGAAGATCTGTATGGGTATGCGTTGACACAGAAGGTCCAAGGTACTTTCGATATCTCTGAATCAACAATCTATCCTGTGTTAAGACGATTAAAGAAGAACGGCTATCTAACAACTTACGATCAGCCATATCAGGGTCGGAATCGTCGCTATTATCAGTTGACGGAAACAGGTTTGACCTTATTAGCAGCTGTGCAAGAAGAATGGCTAAACTTTAGCACGAAGGTTAATCAAATATTGGGAGAGAAAAATGGAACAAATAATTAATGACTACATTTTGGAAGTAGAAGAAAATTTGTCATCCTTGCCTCTTGGAGATCGCAAGGATGTGTTGGAATTTTACCGTGAATTCTTGTTAGATGGTGATTTTCAAAATCGGGCTGCAATTGAAAAAGAATTAGGCACACCACAACAATTGGCACGTAAAATTGTGGCTGATTACGTAATTAACGATCAACCTGAGACTGGGACAACTGCTGCGACTGAAGATACGGCATCTTCTTCGCAGAGCTTGCACACAATTTGGCGCATTTTTGTTGGTATTTGTGCGATTCCAACGGGAATAATTATCGGAATTACATTAACGGCAATTTTTCTTGGATTATTCTGTGCCTTCATTGGGATTCTGCTTGGTTTCATCGGTTTGGCTTTAGGTCTTTTGGTCGGCGGTGTGGTCGGAATTGTTATTGGTTTGAACTTACTATTTGTGAGTTCTTGGGCTGCAGGCTGCTTTTATTTAGGTGCCGGTCTAATAATTCTTAGTATTTGCCTGTTTATCGTCCCAGCGATTATCCAAACTGTCCGTTTTTTAGCTGCTAAATGCGCACAATTTGCACGCTTTTTGGGCAAAAAAATCTTTAAAAAACGTTACTATCAAACTAAAACTGATAAGGAGGTTAAATGATGAAACGATTTTATAAAATAGGAGCTGCAGCGTTAATAATTGGGTTGATTTTAACGATTGCCGGTTATATTAATGGTGGTTTGCAGCCAGTCGTGGGGACAGACTTAACCAACTTTCAGGTGCTTGATGCCAAAACCTTTTCACATGAACGGACTTTACCTTACAAGAAATTTAGTCAGGTTGAATTGAATACTGGTGAAGTCGATTATCGGATTCATCGCGGCAATAAGTATCAAATTAAGGTGATTGATACTAAAGAACATTCGCTTATAGTTAGCAAAGTAAAAGACAAAATAGTAATAGGTCAACGTCATCAAACCTATCCAATTACTATTGATTGGAAGTTTTATAAACAACATCCGGAAGTTGAAATTACGGTACCGTCTAAGACAGCCTTAACTAAGATTGAGGATAATAATACGCAAGGAAGTTTAAAAGTAGCGGATTTAAATTTGCAAAAATTAGTAGTCGGTATTGCTGATTACAATGAACAAGATGACTTACAGCTGCATAATTTGCAGGTAAAACAAGCGCAAATTAGTACTAATATGTCTGATATGGATATTGATAATTGTACTTTTGATAAGAGTAATATTAGTTCGGGTTCCGGTTTGTTGGAAATAAATAAGTTAGTTGCAAAAAAGCAAATGATAATTCATGCAATTGGTGGCTTTGAAGCTTATTCATCAGAATTTCATCATGGTAAAATTTATGCTAAGGAAGGCGATGTTACTATAAATAATAGTCAGCTTGACACAACAAAATTTTCTATCAAAGATGGAGGTTTGCATATGTCTCGTGATAAATTTATTGGTAAAAATAATCTTAAACAGAGTTCATTAATGATAAAACACAGTCCAACAAATGTTAACTATGACCTGGTTGCGCCAAGAGAAGGATGGATTACTTTCCGTGGTAAGAGAATTCAGCGTAATTTTGCTAATTACACTAGTTTTACTAAGAAAGTAGCTAAGCCAGTAGGAACAATTAAAGCTGAATCTAGCGATGAGAGTATCATTATTAAATAGTAAAAAAGGCTAAAAACTTGATGTTTTTAGCCTTTTTATTTAATTTTGTTTTTTCTCTACCCACAGATACACTGGCCAGCCAGTTAAAGTTAACAAAATACCAATAACTGCCAAAACAGGCTGAGTTAAGGTAGTGTTAATCACAATAAACAAGGCGCCAATGATGGCAAGGATTGGCGGCCAGGGAAATAGGGGAACCTTGTATGGTCTCATTAATTCTGGCTGTTTTTGACGCAGGATAAAGACACCAACAAATAATAGAATTGAAAAAATCCACGAAACATAAACTAGCATGTCAGTTAAGCTGTCAAAGGTGCCAGAAAAAATCATGATGGCCGCAATTGCACATTCAAAAAGCATGCTATTAGTCGGAACGATGGTTTTACGGTTTAACTTAGCAAAAAAGCCCGCGGCCGGTAATTTATTTTGCTTACCTAAGATGTAAGGCATTCTGGAACCGACCATGAGGTGACCGTTAATTGAACCAAAGACGGATACTAAGATGCCAATACTGATAATTAACCCGCCTAAATTACCAAATAATCTTTGAGCAGTAAGTAGTGCAGCTCCCTGATTACCCACAATTTTAGACCACGGAGTAATTCTAAGGTAGCTCCAATTAAGTAGGGTATAAATGATAGTGACACCAAATACCCCCCAAGTAATCGCCCGGGACAAAGTCTTGGCTGGATTTTTAATTTCACCAGCTAAATTTCCAATACTGAGCCAGCCGTCATAAGCAAAAAGGACGGCCAGCAGAGCTTGACCAAAGGCGGTGCTGCTAGCGGCGTTAAAGTGAGGCAGTGATGCACCAGTTAATTGGTTATGGCTGCTACTAAAAATGGCAAAGATAATGATTGCGGCAATTGGCAGTAACTTGATAATTAACGCTAGCTTTTGAACTTCACTACTTAATTTAGAGCCAAGCCAATTAACCAGTAGGACAACTGCCATAAGGACGAGTGCCACACCAGTAGTAGAGAAATTGCTAAAACTAGGAATTTGCTTTAATTGAGTTGCGAAGACAATTGCGAGGGCTGCGATATTAGCGGGATAATAAATGATAATTAGTGACCAGCCAAAGAGAAAGGCAATTTTCGGTCCGTAAATTTCTTGTAAGTATTTGACCGGTCCACCGTCTTCTGGGAAAATAGCGGCGAGTTCAGCAACACTTAGACCAGCCATCAGGGTAATAAAACCAGCTAGTGGCCAAACAAGAATACTCAGCCAAGCATTGTGGGTTACTGCCGAAACACTAGCAATTTTGAAAAAGGCACCGCCGCCAATCATGGTGCCCATGACGGTGGCTAATGCGGCGAATAATGTGAGTTGTCTTTTCATAATCAAATCCTTACTAAATTAAAATAACTTCAACATTATAGGTTAAACTAACGCAAAAAACTAAGATTGTGGTTCATGAACATGGTTACAAATTTATTTAGCACGTTTGAAAGCAATTACAAGTATGCTATTATTTTGAAGGAGGCTAATTAGCCAAAGAGACTTTGGCAGTTTATAGAGGAGAGAAAGATGAATAAGGTTACAGTTATCGGCAGTATTAACCTTGATACCAACTTGCGAGTTGCGCGGATGGTTAAGCCGGGGGAAACAATCCATGCAAAAGAACACTATTCTGCTGCTGGCGGTAAGGGTGCCAATCAAGCAGTTGCGGCAGCGCGGTCTGGCTGCATGACGCGGTTTATTGGGGCTGTTGGTGATGATGCACCGGGAACAGAAATGCTGGACTTGCTTAAAGAAGAAGGAATTGATGTTTCAGGAATTGCGACAATTGAGAATGAATCAACGGGTCAAGCCTTTATTTCAGTTGACGATGAAGGGCAAAATTCAATTACGATTTATGCTGGTGCCAATTATGCTTTTGGTGCTGACGAGATTGCGCAAAAGAGTGCATTGATTACAGACAGTGATTTTGTGATTGCTCAATTTGAAACGCCAATTGCGGCAACGATTAAGGGTTTTGAAATTGCTCGCGCTCGCGGAATTAAAACCATTTTAAATCCAGCACCAGCAATGACTGAAATCCCAAGGGGACTACTCCAATTGACTGACATGATTGCACCAAATGAAACTGAAGCGGAAACAATTACTGGGGTGCACGTTGTTGATGAAACTAGCGCCAAACAGGCTGCTGCCAAATTACATGATCTTGGTGTAGCTGCAGTAATTATTACGATTGGTTCCAAGGGTGCCTTTTATGACTTTAATGGTCAAAGTGAGTTGGTTCCTGCCTTTAAGGTTAAAGCTGTTGATACGACTGCTGCCGGTGATACCTTCATCGGTGCGATGTCGAGTTTGTTAAAGCCAGACTTTTCTAATCTGGATGAGGCAATTAGGTTTGCTAACAAGGCATCATCATTAACGGTGCAGCGTTATGGTGCCCAGCCATCAATTCCGTACAAGAAGGAAATCGATCAAGTTAAGTAACTCTTACATAATAGAAAGTGGATTGAAATGAAAAAGACAAAAGTAATTAACTCAGATTTATCGCGTGTGATTGCTACCATGGGGCATTTTGATAAGTTGGCAATTGGTGATGCCGGCACGCCAGTTCCCAAAGATACTGAAAAGATTGACTTGGCTGTCACTAATGGGATTCCCAGTTTCATGGACGTGCTCAACAATGTTCTTGAAGAATTGGGCATCCAACGGATTTTTCTGGCTAGTGAAATTAAAACAGAAAATCCTGAAATGCTAGCACAAATCAAGAAGCGTCTGCCTGATACGCCGCTTGAATTTATTACGCATGAGGAATTAAAAGAAAGCTTGAAGGATTGCAAGGCTTTTGTCAGAACTGGTGAAATGACGCCATTTGCTAATATTTTACTTGAAAGTAACGTTGTCTTTTAACGCTAGGAGAAAAAATTGAATACTACTGCATTATTAGTTGGTCTTGGTCCACTCCTTGGCTGGGGATTGTTCCCGACAATTGCATCTAAAATCGGCGGCAAACCTGCTAACCAAATTCTAGGTACTACTCTTGGAACCTTTATCTTCGGCTTGGTCTATGCAATTGCTGGTGGGTACGCGTTACCGACTGGAACAGCGCTCTTATTGTCAATTATTTCTGGAATTGGCTGGGCAAGCGCGCAGATTGTGACCTTTATGTCCTTTGGCTTAGTCGGCTCTTCACGGGCGATGCCGATTACGACGGCCTTCCAATTGTTAGGTGCTTCATTATGGGGTGTAATTGCCCTGGGCGACTGGCCGGGCATCCCCGCCAAGATAGTGGGAGCAATTGCCTTAGTAGCGATCATTCTTGGCGCCTACATGACGGTTTGGTCAGAAAAGAAAACCGCGCAAAAATCTAGCCTGCTTAAAAAGGCAACGATTTGGCTGCTATTTGGTGAGATTGGTTATTGGGCATATTCTGCTGCACCACAAGCTGCACATGTTGATGGGCAACATGCCTTTTTGCCGCAAGCGATTGGAATGTTATTAACCGGGGTTGTATATGGCATCTATGTTGCAATTAAAGATAAACAAGAAAATCCTTTTACAGAACTGGTTTCTTACAAGCAGATTTTTGCGGGGTTCTTCTTTGCTTTTGCGGCTTTAACCTATTTGATTTCAGCCCAACCTAATATGAACGGTTTGGCGACGGGTTTTGTTTTATCACAGACTTCGGTTATTTTGGCGACCTTAACTGGTATCTGGTTCTTAGGTCAGAAAAAAACTAAAAAGGAAATGCTGGTGACGGTTACCGGTTTAATTATTATTCTGGTTGCTGCCGCCGTAACAGAACTTGTTTAACTAAATAAATAAGAATAAATTCATATTTGTTAAAATTAAAGCCATAACTCTTAGAGAGCTGTGGCTTTTTTGTTATAGCGTAAGGATATAAGATTAAGTAAGACTAAACAATTGACAAAAAGTAAGTAAAAGTCTAGCATATAAGATGCTTACAGATAATAAGTAAGAAAGGAATTAACATCATGCAAAAATTACAAAACTGTCTCACTGGATGTTCAACTAAAATCAATGGTCACAGTCTGTTTTTGCAGTTAATTTCGCTTTAATAATCGTTAATAGTTGGAAAGCTGCGAATTTAAATGTATTCGCAGTTTTTTAATGAGGACCTGTTAATTTGCGTAATTGACAGGTCCTTTTTTGTTAAGAAGTGAGGGGGAAGAAATGAGCTGGCAGATTATCTCTCAGAGTTTACCGGTTTTTGGTAAAGCTTTTGAGTTAACTCTTTGGCTGTCACTAGTCGGGATTGTGGGCTCAATTATTGTCGGTATAATTAGCAGTTTAATGCAATATTTTAAGGTACCGGTGCTGTGTCAAATTTTCACAGCTTATGTCGAAGTGGCACGTAACACGCCACTGTTAATTCAATTATTTTTCTTATATTATGCGTTTCCTGTTTTAGGCTTGAAAATGTCAGCAGAAACTTGTGGCATTATCGGTTTAATTTTCTTGGGTGGAGCTTATATGGCAGAAGGCTTTACCGGTGGCTTTACAGGAGTCAATGCTAATCAAATTGATAATGGTAAGGCACTAGGAATGAGTAAGTTGCAGTTAGCCCGCTATGTTGTTTTCCCGCAAGGCTTTGCACTCAGTATGCCAGCTTTGACCGCGAACATTATCTTTTTAATTAAGGAAACTTCGATCTTCTCGGTAATTGCAATTCCAGAATTAACTAATACAGCACTAGATTTAATCGGGATGTATTATCGTTCTAATGAATACTTGTTAGTGCTAGTTATGGCTTATGCAGTTATTTTGATTCCAGTTATCTTGATACTCAATTATTTGGAAAGGAGAGTTCGTTATGGCACATTCGGCAATTAATGTTTTCTTAGCTGGGGACAATTTTGCTCGGATTATGCAAGGGTTGTGGACTTCGGTCTGGATTGCGGCCGTTAGCTTAGTACTGGGTTTAATCTTAGGAACTATTTTTGGTGTTTTAAGAACCTTGCCTAATAAAATTGTCCGCTTTGTTTTACGACTCTACCTTGAATTCTTCCGAATTATGCCAACAATTGTCTTGCTGTATTTAGTCTATTACATCCTGCCAAGGCAGCTGCATATCAACTGGTCGGCGAGCTGGATGGCCGTTTTGGCATTTGCCTTATGGGTCGCCGCGGAATTTAGTGATATTGTGCGTGGAGCAATTGAGTCGGTGCCATTATCGCAGAAAGAATCGGGTTTGGCATTAGGGTTAAGTCGTCTGCAATTATTCCGCTATGTCTTGTTGCCACAGGCAGTCAAACTGGAATTGCCGGCAACGATTAATTTGGCAACGCGGGTAATTAAGACGACTTCACTATTGATGACAATTAGTATTATTGATGTGATTGCCGTTGGTCAGCAGATTATTGAAGCCAATAACCAGCAATATCCAAATGCTGTCTTTTGGATTTATGGCTTGATTTTTATTTTATATTTTGTAATTGATTATCCGTTATCAGTTTGGGCTAAGCGCTTAGCTGCGAAAAAGTAGGTGAAATAAATGGCAAAAGAAATTTTACGAGTTGAACATTTAAATAAGTTTTATGGCGACCGTCAGGTATTGCATGACATCAACTTTAAACTAGAAGAAGGCGAAGTGTTAACCTTGCTTGGACCATCGGGATCAGGCAAGAGTACCTTGCTCAGGTGTCTTAATGGACTTGAACAATTCAATGAAGGTGCGATTTATTTTAAGGGACAAAAGATCACTCCGACTGATCAGAATTGGCAAGAGTTACGCCAAAAAATCGGCATGGTCTTTCAGAGCTATGATTTATTCCCTAATTTAACAGTAATGGAAAATATTTTATTGGCGCCAACCAAGGTGCAAAAGCGTCCAGCAGCAGAAGTTAAGGACGAAGCATTGAAGCTGCTAGATCGCGTTGGGTTAGTTAAGTACGTTGACGCCTATCCGCGAGAATTGTCTGGTGGGCAGAAGCAGCGGATTGCAATTGTCCGGGCTTTGGCAATGCATCCAGAAGTGATGCTCTTTGATGAGGTGACAGCTTCACTTGATCCGGAAATGGTGCGTGGTATTTTACAAATCATGACGACTTTGGCGAAAAAGGACCACATGACGATGATTATCGTGACGCACGAAATGAACTTTGCCGCGCAAATTGCGGATCAGGTCTTGTTTTTAGAAGACGGTAAGATTATTGAAAACACGCCAGGAGAGCAGTTCTTTACTAAACCACGGACTGACCGGGCGCAAGAATTTTTAACAAGTATGGATTTTTAAGGAGAAACAATGAAGAAGAATAAGACAAGAAATACAATTATTGGTGTGGTGGTTGTTGCAATTATTGCAATTGCAGCTTTCTTTGGGATTAAATCATCAAGTAATCATTCGGCAAGTAATAATGATAGCAGTGTAACTGCCATCAAGAAGCGCGGCGTGTTGCGTGTAGCTGTCTTTGGCGATTTGCCGCCATATGGCTGGGTTAATTCCAGTGGTAAACGGGTAGGTTATGATGTACGTTTGGCACGGCAAATGGCTAAGGACATGGGGGTAAAGATTAGATTTATCCAAGTTAATGCCAATAACCGGGTCGACACTTTAAATTCCAATAAGGCTGATTTAGTTTTGGCTAACTTCACGGTTACGCCGGAACGTAAGCAGGTTGTTGACTATGCTAAACCTTACATGAAGGTTTCTGTTGGGGTGATTTCACCTAAGAATGCGCCAATCACTAGGGCTAGTGAGTTGAATGGCAAGAGTTTAATTGTCACTAAGGGAACTACCGCCGAAAATTACTTTACTAAGAAGAGCGGCATTAACTTATTGAAGTTTGATTCTAAGACCCAGCAATTTAATGCCATTAAGAATAAGCGAGCAGCAGCCTTAGCTGATGATAATTCTTACCTTTATGCCTGGGTTAAGAAGAACCCAAGCTACACTGTCGGTATTAAGAATATTGGGCCGAACCAATTCATTTCTCCAGCCGTTAAGAAGGGCAACAAGTCTTTGTTAACTTGGACTAACAAAGAAATTACCAAATTAAATGGACAAAAGTTCTTTGTTAATGATTATAATCAGGAATTAAAGCCATACTTTGGCAGTGAAGTTAAGCCAAGTGACATTGTTTTAAATTAACCTGAATGCAAAAAAGATTAAGGCTTGAATTTTACTAACAAAAATGTTAGAGTAATTAACGTTAATCGATTAATCTATGGCTTGAAATAAGGTCATGGCAAAAGGAGTAATAAACATGAAACAAGGCATTCATCCAGATTACCAAGAAGTTGTCTTCATGGACTCAGCTACAGGTGCTAAGTTCGTTGCAGGTTCAACTTTGAAGCCAACGGAAACAGTAGAATACGAAGGTAAAACTTACCCATTAATTCGCGTTGAAATCACTTCAGATTCTCACCCATTCTACACAGGCAAGCAAAAGTTTGCTCAAGCAGATGGTCGGATCGAAAAGTTCAACAAGAAGTATGGTATGAACAAGAAGTAGTACCTTTGATCTGGTGGAAGCAGTCCCATTGGGGCTGTTTTTTTATGTGAAGCTAAATTGTTATACCAAATCGAAATTAAGTGTAATAATTGCTGTACGGACTTTATTTTTTAGGAGCAAAAATAGATGAAAATGCAACTGGCAGAAATTGCCAAAGCAATCAATTCAACTTGTGAAGGTAATGAACAAACAGTTATTACTTCGGTTGCCTTTGACTCAAGAAAAATTACAGATGGCGGCTTGTTTGTCCCACTAATGGGCGAACGCGATGGTCACGACTTTATTGATAGTGCAATTGCTAATGGAGCTTGCGCAACTTTATGGCAAAAGGGTCATGCTGATAAACCGACAGCTATTGCCGTGTTAGAAGTTGATGATCCGCTGTTAAGTATGCAAAAATTAGCACAGTACTACTTAAACAAGGTTAATCCAACTGTTGTTGGTATTACCGGTTCTAATGGTAAGACAACAACTAAAGATATGACTGCTGCGGTGCTTGCCAAACGCTTCAACGTGCACAAGACAGATGCTAACTTTAATAATGAAATTGGCGTACCAATGACTATTTTGGAAATGAAACCAAATACAGAAATTTTGGTTTTGGAAATGGGTATGGATCATGCTGGACAATTACATCATTTAAGTGAATTGACGCATCCTGACGTAACGGTTATTACCATGATTGGTGAAGCTCATATTGAATTTTTAGGTTCGCGTGAAGGCATTGCCGATGCCAAAATGGAAATTACTGACTTTTTGCGTGAAGATGGTGAACTCATCTACAACGGGGATGAACCGCTTTTACGTGAACGCAGTGCCAAAATTAAGCAAGCAAAAGTTACCTTTGGTTTTGCAAAAGATGATACAGTTTATGCGACAGGCTTTAGAAGTTATAAGCACCATGCTACCTTTACAATTAACGGTTCGCAAAAGCAGTTTTCAATCCCAATGATTGGTAAACACAATGTTTCTAATGCCATGTCAGCTCTTTGTGTTGGTCGGCATTTTGGCGAAAGCGATGAAGAAATTGCTGCCGCATTAGCTAACTTCACGCCGACTGCTAACAGAATGGAATGGGAAAAAGGCGATGTTGGTGAAGATATCATGAGTGATATCTATAACTCCAATCCAACCGCTGTTCGGGCTGTTTTAACTAGTTTTGGTCAAATTCAGGTTCCAGAAGGCAGCCGCCGCATTGCCGTTTTGGGTGATATGTTGGAACTTGGCAAGCGTTCTGCTATTTTACATGCCGACTTAGCCGATAGCCTTGATCCCCAAGTGATTAACGAAGTATATTTATTTGGCGCTGAGATGAATAACTTAGCTGCTGCTTTAAAGAGCAAATACGCGCCAGAGAATTTACATTATTATAGAGAAGATCAGATGCCGCAAATGATTGCAGCACTGAAGAATGATATTAAGCCGCACGACATTGTAGTCTTAAAAGGTTCGCATGGGATGCACCTTGAGAAAGTATTAGAGCGGCTTAGATAAGGAGAATTTAGTGAAATTTTCGGAATTAGGATTAAATGATGAGCTTCTAAAAGCGATTAAGCGTTCAGGCTTCGAGGAAGCAACTCCAATCCAGGAACAAACAATTCCACTTGCCTTAGCGGGCAAAGATGTAATTGGTCAGGCACAAACCGGTACTGGTAAGACAGCTGCCTTTGCTTTGCCAATTTTACAAAACTTAGATCGTCACGAAAAGACAATTCAAGCTTTAATTATTGAACCAACACGTGAACTTGCTATTCAAACGCAAGAAGAACTTTTCCGTTTAGGCCGTGATGAAAAGGCACGTGTGCAAGTAGTTTACGGTGGGGCTGACATCGGTCGACAAATCCGCTCACTTAAAAAGCAAGTGCCAGCAATTTTAGTTGGTACTCCAGGTCGTCTACTTGACCACTTAAAGCGTAAGACAATCGACTTAGAAAATGTTAATACCATTGTGCTTGATGAAGCCGATGAAATGCTTGACATGGGCTTTATTCAAGATATTGAAAGTATCTTAAGCTACGTGAAAAATCGTAAGCAAACTTTGCTGTTTAGTGCGACCATGCCGAAGCCAATTTTGCGTATCAGCGAAAAATTCATGAACAACCCAGAGATTGTTCGTATTAAGGCTAAGGAATTAACTGCTGACTTAATTGACCAATATTTTGTCCGTTCAAAGGACTCAGAAAAATTCGACATTATGTGTCGGTTGATTGACGTTGAAAGTCCAGACTTAGCGGTTATTTTTGTGCGGACCAAGCGTCGTGTTGACGAAGTTACTCGCGGCTTGCAAGCTCGCGGTTATAATGCTGCTGGTATTCATGGTGACTTGTCACAAGCACGCAGAATGAGCGTCTTGAAACGTTTCCGCAGCGGCAAGCTTGATATTTTGGTTGCGACTGACGTTGCTGCCCGCGGGCTTGATATTTCTGGTGTGACCCACGTTTACAATTATGATATTCCACAAGATCCAGATTCATACGTTCACCGTATTGGTCGTACCGGTCGTGCGGGTCAAAATGGGATGTCTGTTACCTTCGTGACCCCAAACGAAATTGGCTACATGCGGACCATCGAACAATTGACCAAGAAGAAGATGGAACCACTTCGTCCACCATCAGACGATCAGGCTTTGCGTGGTCAATTGAAGGTTGCCAAGACTAAGATTGAAGACCTGATGAAGGAAGACTTGACTAAGTATACCCAAGATGCTGATGAACTCTTGGAAAATTATTCAGCAGTTGACCTTGTTTCTGCTTTCTTGAAGAACTTATCTAAGGATTCTTCAAAGGTTGAAGTTAAGATTAGTTCTGAAAAGCCGTTACCATATAAGGGTGGCGGTCGTCGTGGCGGCGGCCGCGGACGTGGTCATTATGGTCATGGTTCAAGAAATGGTCACGGTGGTCGTGGCGGTTATCGTGGTGGTGACCGTAACCATCGTGGCGGCGATCGCGATCATGGTCATGGCAATTACCGCGGTGGTCATTCACGCCGCAATGGCGGCGATCACAATTTTGTGATTAAGAATAAAAAAGATTAATGATTTATTTAAAAGTGAGTTGTTCTGGTGAGCAGCTCACTTTTTGTATTATAATTTTGAAATGTGAGGTAAAGAAAATGATTGTTGGCGTAGGAATTGATGCAGTTGAAGTTGAACGAGTTGCTAAGATCGTTGCCAAGGGCGATAATTTTGCTAAAAGGGCACTAACTCCTAAGGAGTTTGCCCAATATCAGAAAATGCAGGGTAAACGCAAGGTGGAATATCTTGGCGGTCGTTTTTCGATTAAAGAAGCCTTCTCTAAGGCAATGGGGACTGGACTTGGTAAGTCACTCGGCTTACAGGACGTAGAGACCCTCTGGGATGATTTGGGTCATCCAGTAACGACTTCAACCAAATTCGATGGCAACATTTTCCCTAGTATTACTCACGACAATCATGAAATTATTACATTAATTGTGTTGGAGAAATAAAATGGTTCCAGGAATACATCGTCCGGCAGCAGTCCGTGTTGACTTAGATGCAATCAGACAAAATATCAAGCAAGAATTAAATCATTTAGAACCGGGACAGAAATTGTTTGCGGTAGTTAAGGCTAATGCCTATGGTCACGGAGCAGTTAAAGTCGCGCAAGTTGCTGCAAAAGCTGGTGCAGCGGGCTTTTGCGTCGCAATTTTGGATGAAGCACTGGAATTGCGGCGGGCAGGGATTGTTCAGCCAATTTTGGTTTTGGGCGTGACGCCAGTTGAATATGCGATGCTGGCAGCAGCTAATGGGGTCTCTTTGACTGTGCCAGATTTAGCCTGGCTAAAAGCAGCCGCACAAAATTTAGCAGCTAGTGACTTGCAGCTAAAAATTCACTTGGCAGTTGATTCGGGGATGGGGCGTATCGGCTTTAGCAGTGATGATGAATTTGTGGCTGCTAATGATTTTTTGCTTACTAATCAAAACTTTATCGTTGAGGGCTTGTTTACACACTTTGCCTCTGCCGATAGCAGTGATGATACTTACTTTAAGCAGCAGGTTGTGCGGTTTAACCACCTAAAGGGTCTGCTTAAGGTAAAGCCAAAATGGATTCACGTTGATAACACTGCCGCCAGCGTTTTTGATAAAAAAATCCCTAGCGACTTGGTACGCTTTGGGATTGGTCTTTATGGATTGAATCCGTCTTCTAATCCAAATAGCGAAGACTTATCTACTAAGATTAAGCTGCACCCAGCTCTATCATTTGAAAGTGAACTGGTGCAGGTACATACAATCCACCAAGGTCAAGGTGTCGGTTATGGTTCAACTTATATTGCCGATCAAGACCAAATTATTGGTACGGTTCCCGTTGGTTATGCCGATGGCTTCATTCGGAAGTTCCAGGGCTTTAAAGTCAAAGTGGGAGATGAATATTGTCCCATTGTTGGCCGCGTCTGTATGGATCAATTAATGGTACTATTGCCGCATGAGATGCCTGCTGGCACCAAGGTAGTGTTAATTTCTAATGATCCCACTACACCTAATAATATCAAGGCAGCTGCGGATTACGTTGACTCAATTCACTATGAGGTGGCCTGTTTACTTGATGACCGCCTGCCACGAATTTACGATCACGAATAATTAACCTATTAAATTAAAAACCACTGCTAGATTATCTCTAGCAGCGGTTTTATTTGATTAGTGAATTTTAATTATTACTTTTCCGGGTTGTCAATGTAAACTCCGGGATTCTCATCACTCATGATGGTCATTCCCGCTTGCAGGTCTTCAATTTCAGAAACAACATAACCTTTATGTTCTAGCTTGCTGACAATGGTCTTCAAGGTGCTTTCACTGATGCCAGCTGGCAGTGTAAATAGAATCCGGCGGACAAAAGTTCCGTCGGTTTCTGCGGCAGTTGCGTCTAAGCTCATAACACCGGCAATGTTTGAATATTTAGTAATAACTTTGGTCATCTTAGCCAAATTGCCGCGGTCGTTATCGGTCAGTACGGTAAAGACATAAGAACCAGTTTTAATGTTCCAAGCATTAGACAACATGTCGAGTAAGCGCGAGTGGGTTAGAATGCCGTAAAATTTGCCGCTTTCATCTAAAACGGAAATATAAGGTAAGTCCTTAATCGTGAAGAAAACTTTAAAAAATGGTGAGTTTACTTTAATTGTTTTAGTGGCATTTTTGAGTAATTCAGTGACCGGTAGACTCATATCCTTACCTTGGGATTTGTGCCGGTAGATGTGCATTTTGTAAATATTACCACGGAAAATAGTACCAGTGTCATCAAGAATCGGCACACACCGAAACCCAGAATCTTCGAGGGTTTTAAGTGCTTCTTCGAGTGTGGCGTGCTCGTTAACCGTTACTAGGTAATCTTTTTTAATAACTAGAGATTTGATAAGCATGAGATTGCCTCCATTTGTATAAATAATCCTTGTAATTATAACATAGATGGTTTTACGATTAAATAAATATTAAAATAAATTGTTAAACTGATAAATTAAAAGAGGAACTAGTTGCTAGATTGTAGCTGTTAAGCTAAATAAATGGCACGAATGTGCTATCATTAATACGATTAAATATAAGGGGAATTTTAATGAAAATTATTGCAGGTCTGGGAAATCCAGGCAAAAAATACGATGGTACTAAGCACAATACGGGCTTTATGGCACTAGATCATTATTTGACAGAAAATAATCTTACACTTGAACGTGATAAGTTTGAAGGCAAATTTACAAAACAGAAAATTAACGGCACAGATGTTATCTTGCTTGAGCCGCAAACATACATGAATGATTCAGGACGATCTGTTGCGCAAGTAGCGCACTTTTTTAAGGTGGCACCACAAGATATTTTAATTATTCATGATGACATGGACATGGCTTTAGGCAAAATTCGGGTCCGAGCCAATGGTAAGTCGGGCGGTCACAATGGCATTAGAAGCATTATTCGCGACTTAGGAACAAGTGACTTTAACCGCTTGAAGATTGGTATTCGCCACCCTGCAGAAGTGACAGAAGCAAGTGTAATTTCTTGGGTATTGTCGCCATTTAATAAGGAGCAGCAGGAGTTAATGTCAGCTGCCTTTGCCAGGAGCAGTCAGATTATCGCTGATTTTATTGCTGGTCAAAGCAGCCAATATTTAATGAATAAATATAACTAAAATGCGTTTAACAAATTTACTTGAACAAGATCAAGGTTTATCAGATTTTATTAAAAAAACTACGCAAGTTAATAATTCTTTGATCACTGGCGCCACTGCCGGTGCTTTTAGTCTGCTGTTAAAGCAAATTGTTCAGGAATTAAACCAGCCACTGCTCTTAATTGAAGAAAACGAAAGCAAGGCACAAAAATTAACCAGTGAATTAAGTGCCATCATGCCTAGTGGCATGGTGCAAAGCTTTCCGGTTGACGCGACAATTGCCACGCAGACGGCAGTAAGTTCGCCTGATGAATTGAGCGGCCGAATTCAGGCGCTTAACCTATTATTAAGTGAGCAGCCGGGAATTGTGGTAACTACCCCACAAGGCTTGCAATATCAATTGTCAGATCCAGCCGCATTTAAACAGGCTCGGCGCGAGTTTGCCCCAGGTAAAGAATTTGATTTGGCTGCGTTAACCAGTTGGCTGGTGCAAACGGGTTATCGCCGGGAAAACTTGGTCGCACGTCCGGGTGAATTTGCTTTACGCGGCGATATTTTAGATATTTATCCATTAGATCGGGAAAATCCGCTGCGAATGGAATTTTTCGGTGATGAAATTGATACGATTAAAGAATTTGACTTGGCTAGTCAGCGCAGTCAAAAGACCATAGACCAAGTCACCGTTGCCGCCGCACAGGATCGGGTCTTTACAGCTGATGATTTTGCACGGGCAAGGACTGCAATTGCTAAAGCAATGGCTGATGCGCCAGCGCCAGTAGAAGCAGTTAAGGATCACTTTACGCAAACGCTTGATGAGCTCAAAGACGGCACATTACCACAAAATTACGCCTTTTTAGTTGATTTTTTAATTAAGGAGCCGAGTAATCTATTAGCATACCTTGCGCCAAGTGGCGTGGTGTTATTAGATGATTGGCCGTTGATCGATCAGGCAGTTAAAACCGTGGATCAGCAGAATGCTGGCTTTATTGATGATGAATTAAAGACCGGAGCAATGCTGCCGGGACAGGAGTTGCGTGCCAATTTTAATCAAAATTGGACCAAGGATCGGCACGCTCATATTTATTTTTCACTCTTTCAACGGAGTATGGGGCGTATTCGCTTGGGGCAATTGTTTGACTGGCAGACACGTGAGCCGCAGCAATTCTTTAGTCAGATGCCGCTGATTAAGACCGAAATTGAATCTTACCAGAAGACACGGCAAACAGTGATTTTGCAGGCAGATAATGATAAACGGGCACATCAAATCAGTCAAACGATGGCAGAATTTGGTCTTGATGTGCCGGTAGTTGATGCTAGTGCGATTAGTGAACACCAAACGCAGATTATTGTTGGCGGATTTACCAGTGGCTTTACACTGCCTGAAATTAGTTTGGTTTATCTAACCGAACACGAATTATTTAATAAAACAACGCACCATAAACGGCGAATTAAAACCCTGGAAAATGCCCAGCGCTTGCGTAATTATACTGAACTGAAGCCAGGCGATTATGTTGTTCATGTTAATCATGGGATTGGCCGTTTTGAAGGAATTAAAACACTAGAAAATCAGGGCATTAAGCGGGATTACATTACCATTACCTACCAGCACGGCGACCAATTGTTTGTGCCTGCCGATCAATTAAGCTTGGTGCAAAAGTATGTTGCTTCGGAAGGTAAAACTCCCCACGTTAACAAGCTAGGTGGCAGTGAATGGGCGAAGACAAAACGCAAGGTACAGTCAAAGGTTGAGGATATTGCCGATGACCTCATTGAATTGTATGCTAAACGTGAGTCCGAAAAGGGCTTTGCCTTTTCACCGGACGATGATTTGCAGCGGCAGTTTGAAGATGCTTTTCCTTATGTGGAAACGCCAGATCAATTGCGGTCAATTAAGGAAATTAAGCATGACATGGAGCAGGATAAGCCAATGGACCGTCTGCTGGTGGGGGATGTTGGCTTTGGTAAGACGGAAGTAGCTTTAAGAGCGGCTTTTAAAGCCATTCAAGACAATAAGCAAGTCGCCTTTTTGGTACCGACAACAATTTTAGCGCAGCAGCATTACGAAACAATCCAGGATCGCTTTAAAGATTTTCCGGTTAACTTTGCGATGCTGTCACGTTTTCAAACTCCAGCAAAAGCTAAGGAAATCGTTGCGGGATTAAAAGATGGTAAAGTTGACTTAGTGGTCGGCACACACCGGATCTTGTCCAAGGATGTTAAATTTAAAAATCTAGGACTCTTGATTGTCGATGAGGAACAGCGGTTTGGCGTTAAGCACAAGGAAAAATTAAAGGAACTCAAAGCTAATATTGATGTCTTGACTTTGACGGCAACGCCAATTCCGCGAACGCTGCATATGTCAATGGTCGGTGTTCGCGACCTGTCAGTCATGGAAACGCCGCCGTCTAATCGGTATCCGATTCAAACTTATGTCATGGAACAGATTCCAAGCGTGATTAAGGATGCGTGCTTACGTGAAATGCAGCGCGGCGGGCAGGTCTTTTACCTGCATAATCGCATTGGTGACATTGACGATGTTGTTAACCAGTTGCAAAATTTAATTCCGCAGGCGCGCATTGCTAGTGTGCACGGGCGCATGAGCCAGAACCAGATGGAAGATATTCTGTACCGCTTTTTGAATCGGGAATTTGATATCTTGGTGACCACAACCATTATTGAAACGGGGATTGATATGCCCAATGTGAACACAATGATTGTGGAAGACGCGGATCATTATGGTCTAAGTCAGCTTTATCAGTTGCGGGGTCGGATCGGTCGTAGCGCGCGGTTAGCGTATGCCTACTTTTTGTATCAACCTAATAAGGTTCTAACTGAAATTGGGGAAAAACGACTGGATGCAATTCGTGATTTTACTGAGTTGGGCTCCGGCTTTAAGATTGCGATGCGTGACTTGTCAATTAGAGGTGCCGGCAACATGCTTGGTGCTCAGCAGCACGGTTTCATTGACAGTGTTGGCTATGATTTGTACTCACAAATGCTGGCTGATGCGGTTCGTGAACGTAAGGGCAAAAAGCGCATTAACAAGACTAATGCGGAAATTGATTTAGGCTTAGAGGCTTACATTCCTGACACGTATATTGGCGATCAAGAAGAAAAAATCGAATTTTACAAGAAGATTAAAACGGCTGATGCCGATGAGCTTGACCAAATTCAGGATGAATTGATTGACCGCTTTGGCGATTATCCGCAGCCAGTTGAAAACTTGCTGGCGATGGCTAATTTAAAGATTGAGACCGATTTAGCTCAGGTTTTAAATATTGTTAAAACAGCTAATCGCGTTAAAGTGGAATTTGCACCTGATGCCAGTCGAGAACTAGAGGGATCAAATATTTTTAAGGCCTTGGAACACGTTAAGTTAAAGGCTAGAATAAGCTTATCGCCGCAAAAGCGGCTGGTGGTTCTGTTAGAACTGCCAGCTAATGAGAATAGCCGCATGCTGACAAATGAATTGATGACATTTATGACTGCGGCAAGTGATATTATTCAAAGATAGAGGGATAAAGATGCGAATTGATAAATTTTTAAAAGTTTCGCGATTGGTTAAGAGAAGACCAATTGCTAAGGAAATGGCAGATCAGGGACGAATTAAGGTTAACGACCGAGTAGTTAAGTCCAGCTATGATGTCAAAGTCGGCGACGTTATTGAAGTTGGTTATGGTTCAAGACAAGTTAAGGCCAAGGTATGTGCAATTCGTGAAACTACCAAAAAGGCTGAAGCAAGTGAGCTTTATGAACTAGTTGATTAATCGGTTTCGATATTAATGACTTTTATAGGTGGCCTTGTTATAATTAAAATAGTATTGTTTTAATAATAGGGGATCAAAAATGAAAGGACCACGCATTTATAATTCGCTTAGTCCAGAAGAGCGAATGGCACGTTTGAAACGTAAACAGGAAAAAAGAGAACAAGAAGTACACCGGGTGCGGCGCAACCGGATAGTCGCGGTATTTGCGATTATCTTTGTCTTTTTGGGTGTGCAGATTGGCATTACACACGCGCAGACTAACCGCATTAATAGTGAGGTGCAGACTTCTAAAAAATCACTTAGTACAATTAATAAGGAAAAGCGGGCTCTGTCTGCTAAACGTGATGACCTCAAAGATCCGGATTACGTAGCCAAATTAGTGCGGTTCAAGTTTTTATATTCCAAACCTAATGAAACAATCTACAATATTCCAGAAGAAAAAGATAATAATTAATGAAATATCAAGTAGGACAGCGGATAACTGGTGTTGTTAACAATATAACGGATTTAGGTATTTTTATATCATTACCTAAAAGCCATTCCGGCTTAATCCACCACAGTGATTTTGGCAATAATTGGGATCGTGAGCGGCATAATTACCAGATTGGTCAGAGCGTTCGCACCGTAATTGTCCATAACTTTAAGGGAAAAATCAGTTTATCGAAGATGCGGGTCAATGATCCAACCTTAGTCGATCAGACTAACCAATTTTCTGCTGTTGAAAAGGCAGATTTTTTGCAAGTATTGACTAAAACGGTAACGGATAGCGAAGCAGAAATTAAGAAGCTGCACCAAGAATTAACGAATTATGGCAACTAAGATTGCGGACTTTTTTAAGCAAAATAATTTGCCATTAGCTAATAAAACGTTGGTGGTGGCGACAAGCGGTGGACCAGATTCGATGGCATTGCTGGCAATGCTTAGTTACTTGCAGAAAAAATATCATTTAAAAATAGTTGCGGCTCACTTGGATCACCAATTGCGGCCCGATTCTAGTGCGGAAGCTGCGGTAATTGAGCAGTATTGCTCTGGTAAGCAGATTAAGATAATTAATACTGTCTGGCCAGTTGAATTACACCCGCATACGGGAATTGAGGCTGCTGCACGGGCTTTTCGCTACTCTTTCTTAGCAAAAGTAATGCGGCAGGAGCACGGCGATTACTTATTAACAGCGCATCACGGTGATGACTTACTGGAAAACATCCTGCTAAAATTTATTCGCTCGGGTAATCCTAGTGAGATGAATAGTCTGCAGCCGGTTAGCCAGTGGCAGGGAGTTCTGCTATTGCGGCCGCTGTTAACTTACAGTAAAGAGCAGCTGTTTGAGTATGATCACGATGAGCAAGTGCCGTTTGTTGAAGATACAACTAATGCTGCAGATGATGTGTTGCGTAATCGTTTGCGCCATCATGTGGTGCCGCTTTTAAAACAAGAAAATCGGGCAATTGGACTTAATGCTTTGCGTTATAGCAAGCAGATGAGCATCTTAACGGATCTAGCTGCAAGAGCCTTTGCAGCAGTAACACCGCCTAAACCTTTTTTGAGCTTTGCTTATCGGCAGCAGGAATCTGCCCTTATCCAATTTTCTGAGCAAGAGCAGCTTGCTTATTGGCAGAACTTCATCTGGCAGACGTGGCATGTTCGGGTTAATGAAAATTTGGCTGGATTTGAGTTACTAAAATACCAAGGGTATTGGTATATCATGCCGGTTAAGCTGCCAACATTGCCGCAGGCAAGAGTAGTTAAACTAGATGAAGAATTTAACTGGGGCTCGCGGCACTTATTAATAAGTAAGAATAGTTGCTCATCAGGTCAGTTATTAGGTCAGTTTAGGGTTAAGTCAGCGAGTCAATTAGTAGCTTATTCTTTGCCTAAAGGTGCAAAATTACTGTTGAAGAATGGACAACATGTTAAAAGCAAGAAAAAGTTTGCTCAAAATGGCATTCCTGCGGTATTACGCCCATATTGTTTGGCTTTAGTTGCCAATGATCAGGTGCTTTTTGTCGAAAATGCTTATAGCAATCAAGAAGTTGACTTTATTACAGACCAATATTATGTTTATAACATTAAATGATAAGATCCTTTAAAATATTAGAGCATTAGTGAAATTTGTGTTAAACTTTTATTCGTATATTTCTAGAAACTTTGCGGAGGTTTTTTATGAAGAATAACCGGAATCGGCTGTTATCGAACGGCTTGTTCTATATAGTTGTCTTCCTTCTGTTATTGGGAGGTATCAACTGGGCGCTTGGCGGCTCTGATAATTCTGGCAGCAGTGAAAATATTAGCTACTCTGAATTTGTCAAAGACTTACGTCAAGGCAAAGTTAAAAACTTTAATGTTCAACCTGCTAACGGGGTTTATACCGTTTCAGGTAGTTATAAAACAGCACAAGGAAATAAGGGACAATCAAAAAATAGTTTTGACTTCTTTAGTGGTAATTCGGGTTCACAAGTAACGCGATTTTCAACCACAATGCTGCAGAATGATTCTAGTGTTGCCAACGTCCAAGACTTAGCTCAAAAGAGCAATACGAAGATGACAACCCAAGGAGAATCGCAGTCAGGCAACTGGATTTCAACAATTGTCATGTTAGTGCCGACAATTCTCTTTATTGTCATGCTGTGGATGATGATTAGTCAGACAGGCGGCGGTCGCGGCGGCTCAGGCAGTGGCGGTATTATGAACTTTGGTCGCTCCCATGTTAAGCCTGAAGATCCGAAAAAGAATAAGGTTCGCTTCTCCGACGTTGCTGGTGAAGAAGAAGAAAAGCAAGAATTAGTTGAAGTCGTTGAATTTTTGAAGAATCCATCTAAATTTACTAAGCTGGGCGCGAAAATTCCGTCCGGTGTTTTGCTTGAGGGTCCTCCGGGTACCGGTAAGACCTTGCTTGCGCGTGCAGTTGCTGGTGAAGCAAATGTACCATTCTTCTCAATTTCTGGTTCCGACTTTGTCGAAATGTTTGTTGGTGTCGGTGCCAGTCGGGTTCGGGACTTATTTACGAATGCTAAGAAGAATGCACCAAGTATTATCTTTATTGATGAAATTGATGCCATTGGTCGTAAGCGTGGCAGTAATGCCAGCGGCGGCGGTAATGACGAACGTGAACAGACTTTGAACCAATTATTAGTTGAAATGGACGGTTTTGAAGGTAACGAAGGTGTTATCGTTATTGCTGCAACCAACCGGTCTGATGTTTTGGATCCAGCACTGCTGCGTCCAGGAAGATTTGACCGAAAAGTCTTAGTTGGCTCACCAGATGTTCGTGGTCGTGAAGCTATTTTACGGGTTCATGCTAAGAACATGCCATTAGCTTCCGATGTTGACTTAAAGGAAATTGCTCGTCAAACTCCGGGCTTTGTCGGCGCTGACTTAGCTAACCTCTTAAATGAAGCCGCATTGCTTGCTGCTCGGCGCAATGGTACTGAAATTACGGCAACTGATCTTGATGAAGCTGAGGATCGCGTCATTGCCGGACCAGCTAAGAGGAATAGCATGATTTCTAAAAAAGAAAGAGAACGTGTTGCTTTCCATGAAGCGGGTCACTCAATCTGTGGGTTAGTTTTAAGTGACTCACGGACTGTTCGTAAAGTTACGATTGTTCCACACGGTCGCACTGGTGGTTATAACTTAATGTTGCCAAAAGATGATCAGTTCTTATTAACCAAAAAGCAATTGATGGAACAGATTGTGGGGTTAATGGGTGGTCGTGCCGGTGAAGAAGTTGTAGTTGGTGATCAATCAACTGGTGCTTCTAACGACTTTGAGCAGGCAACACAAATTGCTCACAGCATGGTTGTTAATTACGGGATGACCGACTCTTTAGGAATGGTTGAGCTTGAAAAAGAAGGCGAAACTAATCCTTATGGCTTTAAGCCGTATAGTGAAGCAACTTCAGCCAAAATTGACGAAGCAGTTAAAGAACTGCTTGATGAGGCTCATGCTAAAGCTGTGGAAATTGTCAAGGAAAACCGCGACAAGCACCGTATAATTGCGGAAGCATTATTGAAGTATGAAACTTTAGATGAAAAGCAGATCATGTCACTGTATACAACGGGTAAGATGCCAGAAAAAATGCCAGAATACCCGAGTGAATCTAAGGCTTTGACTTACGAAGAAGCTAAAGCAGCTGCTGAAAAGAAGGAAAATCATAAAGCAATTGTTACAGCTAATGAAGATAAACATGTTCATGATGAAAAAGAGGCAGAAACTCCTTTAGAGAAGAATGAAGAAGTAGAAGAACGCAATCCGGAAAATCCAGAGAAGGCTCCTAAAGCTGATTCAGATTCTACACCTAAGGGCAGTGACCATTTTTCAGATGATCAATAAGATTAATAATTAATAGGGCCTAGTTACAGGCTCTATTTTTTTAGGAGAACTAAGATGAGTGATTATTTAATTAAGGCAATTGATAAAACTAAAAATTTACGGTTATTAACGGTAACAGCTAAGGATTTGGTTCAAGAAGCCCAGACTAGACACGATACTTGGTCAGCGTCTTCCGCAGTTTTAGGGCGGAGTTTAGTTGCCGGCGTCTTATTAGCGGGGGCTGAATTAACCGACAAGGAAGAATTGACGGTGCGCTTATTAGGCAATGGTCCGGTTGGCCCCACAGTAGTAACAGCGCAAGCTGACTTGACAGTGAAGGGTTATGTTAAAAATCCCCACATTGCCTTGCCGCCGCGCGAAGATGGTCATATTGATGTTAAAAAGGCAGTTGGTCAAGGCTGGTTAGAAGTGACCAAAGACTTAGGCTTAAAGGAGCCTTACACAGGACAAGTGCCAATTGTATCTGGTGAAATTGCTGAGGATGTTGCTTACTATCTGACTAAGTCAGAACAAATTCCGTCAGCGGTTGGCTTGTCAGTGTTTGTTAACCCGAATAATACAATTGGCGAAGCTGGCGGCTTCATGCTGCAAGCTTTGCCAGGTGCCAGTGAGAGCCTGATTACTAAGACAATTAAGCATATTGATGATCTGCCGGCACTATCGACATCATTTTTAGCCGGGATGACACCGGAAGACTTGGCGCGCAAGATTTTAGGAACTGACTGCAAAATTTTGGCAAAAGAACCAGTAGCCTGGAAATGTGATTGCTCAAAGGATAAATATGCTGAAATTTTAGAAACTTTAAAAGTTGATCAATTGCAGTCCATGATTGATGAAGATCATGGTGCTGAATTGACGTGCAACTTCTGTGGCAGTAAGTATCACTATACAGAAGCTGAATTAAATGCTATTTTAGGAAAGAAAAAAGAAGACAAAGAATATTAATTCAGTGTCTTCTGTGAAATTAGAGTTGTTCAATTTTTAGTAGATACATCAAGATTAAATCAATTACGGCAATTGCAGAATAGATACTACCAGTAGTCTTGCCAAAAATTATGATCCAGCAGCTACCGCCAATGGTATAAACAATAATTTCCAGTATTAGTTTAGCCACTCCTGTCAGGGCTTGAGGTGAATGAGGTGCCCCGTAGCGCGACCAGACTAGGAAAATAAGGATTGCGATGACAGCAAAAATAATTTTGCTCAGAAGATTATGCTTAATAAATATGCCGCTGAAGATGCCAATAACTGTTGCGCACTCTAATAAAAAGCGGCAGCTAATTGTAATTATTTTGATAAAATTCATAGATGCTATCCTTTCTTTTATTTTTAAGTATAATCCAAAATCAAGGTGCGGTTAATACCGATTTTGATTATAATGTAAGGGTTGAACAAAGATGAAAAGGAGTGTGACAACATGTTAAACGTCTATATTGTGCGTCATGGTGAAACTGATACGAACAAGATGGGGGCAATCAATGGTTCTTCAGTTGATTTGCCGCTGAACCAGACAGGTATTAAGCAAGTTGAAACCTTGCGGGATAGTTTTGATATTAATCAAATTGATTATGTCTATGCTAGTCCCTTGAAACGGGCGCAGCAGACTGCAAAAATTTTGGCGCAGGATAAGCGTGAGATTATTACCGATAAACGGCTGACGGAAATGAATTATGGTAATTGGGACGGTAAAGATACACAGGAAATTCGTGATAAGTATCCGCAGGTCTTTGATGAACTAGGTTATTTTAAGGAAAATTATAGCGATTACTCGACTGGTGAAAGCTATCAGGAATTAGGCGCACGGCTTATGGACTTTTGGCATGACCTTATTCAGCAGCATGAAAATGAAGCAGTATTGCTTGTCTTTCACGGCACGGCTTCACGTTCGATGGTTCAGAATATTTTGGAAATTCCTAATATTGCCCTAATTGGCGAAATCCAAAATGCTGGTGTAATTAACTTTTCTGTTGATGATCGCAGTAAAAAAGCATATTTGCGTTATTATAATCGGGTTGCTCCCGGGAAGTTTTTCTTGAAGAAGTAATTAACCACAATCGTTCTTTTAAGTGGTTAACACCGTGAAATTTTGCTGATTTAGTCTTTTTTGTTATGATGTTAAAGTATTTGAAAGGATGATTTGGTGGATAATAGTTGGAAGATTCGGGATATTACTATTCCTAATCGCGTTGTTGTTGCACCGATGGCCGGAGTTTCTAATTCGGCATTTCGGATGATTTGTAAAGAATTCGGCGCGGGAATGGTTGTCTGTGAAATGATTTCGGATCATGGGATCATTTATCGTAATAAAAAAACAATGTCAATGATGAAGGTTGATCCGCAAGAACACCCAATGAGTATTCAGATTTTTGGGGGAACTGAAGAAACTCTGCTTGAGGCGGCACAGTACATCGATCAGCATACTGATGCTGATATTATTGATATTAATATGGGCTGCCCAGTACCGAAAATCACAAAAACGGATGCGGGTTCTAAGTGGCTGCTTGATTCAAACAAGATTTATCAAATGGTGCATGCAGTTGTGCAAAATGTGTCTAAGCCAGTTAGTGTAAAAATGCGAATTGGCTGGGATCGTAAGCATATTTTTGCGGTTGAAAATGCTTTAGCTGCCCAAGAAGCCGGTGCAAGCATGATCGCGATGCATGGTAGAACACGTAAGCAGATGTACCAAGGACATGCTGATTGGGAAACATTGCATGATGTTGCCCAGGTCCTTGATATACCTTTTGTTGCTAATGGCGATATTGAAACACCAGAATTAGCCGCAAAAGCGTTAAAAGAAATTGGTTCAACTGCTGTTATGGTTGGTCGGGCTGCTTTAGGGAATCCCTGGATTTTAAAAGATATGACCCATTATCTTGAAACGGGTGAACGGTTAACGCCGCAGACAGTTCGCGAGAAGGTTGCAACTGCTAAGCATCAATTGCAAGGTTTAGTTGACCTAAAGGGTGAAAAAATTGCGGTACCAGAATTTCGTCAGCAGGCAGCCTACTATTTGAAGGGTGTTCCCCGTTCTGCGCGCACTCGTGCTAAAATAAATGAAGTATGGACAGCGCAAGAAGTTTATGACTTACTGGATAACTTTGTTGAGGATTATGAGAAGCGTCAGGCGCAAAAGACGGCTCGACGTGTCGCAACTATATAGTAATGGAGGAAAAGTAATTGGCAAAAAATGAAATGAACGATCAATTAATTGTTCGCCGCCAAAAGATGGAAGAATTACGTGAGAATGGGATTGAGCCCTTTGGTATGCGTAAATTTCATCGTCAAGATTTAGCAAAGACCTTAAATGAAAAGTATCGTGATGATGATAAAGACGAGTTAAATAACGACATGCCTAAGACCAAGGTAGCCGGCAGAATGCTTGCTAAACGTGGTAAGGGTAAAGTTGGTTTTGCTGATCTTTATGATCGGACTGGTAAGGTACAAATTTACGTTCGTAAGGATATTGTTGGTGAAGACAACTACAAGATTTTCAAAAAGTCTGACATTGGTGACTTTTTAGGTATTGACGGCGAAGTAATGAAGACCGATACCGGCGAATTGACCATTCGTGCAACTCACGTTACCTTCCTGTCTAAGGCACTGCGCCCACTTCCTGACAAGTATCATGGCCTAAAGGACGTTGAACAAATTTACCGGCAACGTTATCTTGACCTGATTACTAATCAAGACAGCTACAAGCGCTTTGTCAACCGGACTAAGATTATTCAGGCAATTCGTGACTTCTTGAATAAGAAGGACTTCTTAGAAGTTGAAACGCCAGTTTTGCATAATATCCCTGGTGGTGCTGAAGCACGTCCATTTATTACCCACCACAATGCGTTAGACATTGATCTTTACATGCGAATTGCGTTGGAATTACCACTTAAACGGTTAATCGTTGGTGATATGGAACGCGTTTATGAAATTGGTCGGGTCTTCAGAAATGAAGGCTTAGATACTCACCATAACCCTGAATTTACAGAACTTGAGACGTATGCCGCATACTGGGACTTCCACGATGTAATGGATGAAGCAGAAGGCATTATTCGGGCTGCTGCTGAAGTTGTTTCACCAGATGGTAAGGTTACTTACCAAGGCACAGAAATTGACCTAGGTAAGCCATACCGTCGTGTTCATATGGTTGATTTAATCAAGGAAAAGACTGGCGTTGACTTCTGGCAAAAGATGAGTGTTGAAGAAGCAACTAAGATTGCTGAAGATCACGACATCAAGGTCGAAAGCTTCTGGAAGGTTGGTCACATTATCAATGCTTTCTTTGAAAAGTATTGTGAAGAAACCATTGTTGACCCAACTTTTGTCTATGGTCATCCTGTTGAAATTTCACCATTAGCCAAGAAAAATGCAGATGATCCACGATTCACTGATCGGTTTGAAATTTACATTATGGGTGAGGAATACGGCAATGCCTTCTCAGAATTAAATGATCCAGATGACCAACGTGAACGGTTTGAAGCCCAAATGGCTGAACGTGAAGCCGGTAATGATGAAGCAGATATGATTGATGAAGATTATTTGCGGGCAATGGAATACGGTATGCCGCCAACAGGTGGACTCGGAATCGGAATCGACCGGTTGGTAATGCTGTTAACAGATGCACCAGCAATCAGGGATGTTTTGCTCTTCCCAACCATGCGTCCGGAAAAAGTCGAAGACATTGATCGCGAAGTTCAAGCAGATTTAAAGAAAAAAGCAAAAAATAATTCAGCAGAATAAGCTGTTAGACTAGGCTTTTTAAGCAATTAGGAAATTCTTTTTGAAGAATTTCCTTTTTTTCTTGCAAAAAAGGTTTGCAAAATCAAATTCATTTGCTATAATAATAAATGTCTTGCGGAAGTAGTTCAGTGGTAGAACATCACCTTGCCATGGTGGGGGTCGCGGGTTCGAATCCCGTCTTCCGCTCTATAATAAAAAGACTCACCGCTTAGGTGAGTCTTTTTATTGAAACGGGAAATAGCTCAGCTTGGTAGAGCGCTACGTTCGGGACGTAGAGGTCGCAGGTTCGAATCCTGTTTTCCCGATGATTGACTGTCTGGTAACAGACAGTTTTTTTGTTGTCTGCAAATGATTAGTAGTAAGGAATATTAGCGTAAGCATAATGTATTTGCTATAATGATTGCAATGTTTTTGATATGAAGGTAACCATTTACAGTAAATGGTCTTACAATTGGCTATAAAGGGATTGGCAATATCCATGTCATTTTAAGGTGGTGCTATGATGAAGAACTCTTACAGTAAAAGTGCAAATCAAGTATTAGAAATTGCACGTGAACAAGCACAGAATTTTCATCATCGCTTAATTGGTACTGAACATGTACTTTTAGCGATGGTGATTGAATCAGATGGCGAAGCCGGTAAGGACTTGCGGGCTTGGGGTGCTACACCTACTGCCATTCGTGAAGAAATTGAGCGTTACACCGGTTACGGTTCTGCCGCTAAAACTAGTTATATGGAGATGTCACCGCGCTTAAGCATGGCTCTGGCATATGCGGGGACATTAGCAGAACGTGGTGGTTCGACTGAGGTTAAGACCAGTCATATTTTGCTGGGGTTAATTTCTAGCGAGCAGGTTTTGGCTGCTACAATTTTGCGTAATTTAAATATTAATATTCAGAGTCTACAAGATGATGCTCAACGCAGCCTTGGTCAAGAAGATAATCCAGAAACTGACAGTGATTGGATTGGTGCGCCGCCAACCGATTTAAATACAGATAAACCTAAGAGTACGACACCGACCTTAGATCAAGTGTCGGTTAACTTAAATGAGCGGGCAAAAAATGGTCAGATTGATCCCGTAATTGGGCGCGATCAAGAGATTGCTCGAGTAATTGAAATTTTATCGCGGCGGACTAAGAATAATCCGGTTTTAATTGGTGAACCAGGTGTCGGTAAAACGGCGGTAGCTGAAGCAATCGCAACGGCAATCGTGACTAAGAAAGCACCACATGATTTACTGAATAAGCGGGTGATTTCGCTTGATTTAGGTGGTCTAGTGGCTGGTACCAAGTACCGCGGCGAATTTGAAGATCGGATGAAAAAGATTATTAAAGAGATTACCAAAGACGGTAAAATTATTCTTTTTGTTGATGAGATGCATACGTTAATCGGTGCTGGTGGTGCCGAAGGCTCAATTGACGCCGCTAATATTTTGAAGCCATCGCTTGCTCGTGGTGATATTCAAATGATTGGGGCAACAACCTTTGATGAATACCAAAAGTATGTAGAGAAGGATCAGGCTTTGGCCCGCCGCTTCCAGCAAGTTCGGCTTAATGAACCGTCACGAGCAGAATCTTTGGCAATTTTGACAGGGTTGCAGGCTAAATATGAAAAATTCCACCATGTCAAATTTACTAAAGCAGCGTTAGAAGACGCGGTCGACTTGTCTAGTCGCTATATTTCTAACCGTTATTTACCAGACAAGGCTATTGACTTGATTGACGAGGCTGGTGCTGCTGTCAAGATTAAGACGAACAAGGCGCCTGATAACCAATTGATGCAGGTTAACGATCAAATTAAACAAGTAATTGACCAAAAAAATCAGGCAGCCGTCAACCAAAACTTTGTTGAAGCGGCTAAACTGCAAGAGCGGCAAAATAGTCTGCAATTAAAGCGTGACAAACTAGCTGATCGTTTAGAAGAACGAGTTGATAGTAAAGCTGTTGTTAAGCCGGAAGATATTGCTAAAGTTGTGTCTAATTGGACAGGAGTCCCAGTTACGCAGATGAACCGGGATGAATCAAAGCAGCTGGCAAATCTTGAAAGTGACCTGCATAAGCGGATTATTGGGCAAGATAAGGCCGTGTCGGCAGTTAGTCGGGCTGTCCGCCGCAGCCGCAGTGGCATTAAAGACGAAAAACGTCCGATAGGTTCATTTTTATTCTTAGGTCCAACTGGTGTTGGGAAGACGGAACTAGCCAAGGCAATTGCAGCTGCGATGTTTGGCTCAGAAAATAATTTAATCAGAATTGATATGTCTGAATATATGGACCAAGTTGCCAGCAGCAAGCTGATTGGTTCGGCTCCTGGTTATGTTGGCTATGATGAAGGTGGGCAATTATCCGAAAAGGTTAGACGTCACCCATATTCAGTTGTCTTGCTTGATGAGGTGGAGAAGGCACATCCCGATGTGTTCAATTTGCTATTGCAAGTTCTTGATGATGGCTTTTTAACGGATTCAAAGGGTCGCAAAGTTGACTTCAGAAATACGATCATCATCATGACTTCTAATTTGGGTTCACGGTCACTGTTTGAGACGCAGGCAGTTGGCTTTAATGCTGATGGTTCTAGTCAAATTAAGATGCGGCGTGAGCGGGTCAAGCAAGCCCTTAAGCAGTTCTTCCGACCGGAATTTTTGAACCGGATTGATGAAACAATTATCTTTGATGAACTAAATGCACCGCAATTACGGCAAATTGTTACGCTGTTAACGCGCAAGTTAATTGATCGCCTGGCTAAAAAAGGTATCAAGCTTAAATTATCACGTGCAGCAATGGACAAGATTGCTAAGGACGGCTATAATCCTGAAATGGGTGCACGACCACTAAGACGTGCCATTCAAGCTGATATTGAAGACGAGATTGCCTCGATGTTGATTAAAGATGAACTGCAGGCAGGAGATTTACTCAAGATTGGCAGTAGTCATGATAAATTAAAGTTTGAAATTGTTAAAGCAGCTGATTCAAAATTGGTTGGAGCTAGTTAAATCAGTTGACAATATTAATAAATTTTGTTATATTGAAGCTTGATTAAAAAGGCTGAAGTTCAGAATTTTGCTGATATATTGTCCAGCAGAATAATAAAAGACAAAAACGACAATGTTGTTTTTGTCTTTTTTATGCTTAAAATTCCGGCCTTTTGAATTTGTAAATGAAATGTAATATTTGCTTTCTCTGACAGAAAGGATGTTTTCTCCTTGTTAAATGGACACGTAGTGAACTATGGTAAACACCGAACAAGACGTAGTTTTTCACGGATTAAAGAAGTACTGAAACTACCTAACTTAACCGATGTTCAAACCGAATCATATAAGTGGTTTTTGGATGAAGGTATTAAAGAAGTCTTTGACGACATTATGCCAATTAGTGACTTTTCAGGTAAGCTTTCTTTGGAATACATGGGCTATAAACTGCAAAAGCCGAAATATACCGTTGATGAAGCCCGCGATCATGATGCGACTTATTCCGCACCAATGCACGTTACTTTGAAGTTAACTAACCAAAAAACCGGTGAAATTAAGACTCAAGATGTTTTCTTTGGTGATTTGCCGTTAATGACTGAATCTGGTTCATTCATTATCAATGGTGCCGAAAGAGTTATTGTTTCACAGTTAGTTAGATCACCAAGTGTTTATTACTCAGGTGACTATGATAAGAACGGTCGCCAAATTTTTGGTACGACTGTTATTCCTAACCGTGGTGCATGGCTTGAATATGAAACTGATGCCAAGAATGTTTCATATGTTCGCATTGACCGGACTCGTAAATTACCTTTGACTGTATTGATCAGAGCGTTAGGTGTTGGCTCTGACAGCGACATTTTAGACATGTTTGGTCAAAGTGATACTCTACAATTTACTTTGGATAAAGATGTACATAAGAACCCTGCAGACTCAAGAGTTGCAGAAGCATTGAAGGATGTTTACGAAAGATTGCGTCCAGGTGAGCCGAAGACGACTGATTCTTCACGTTCCTTGCTTTATGCCCGGTTCTTTGATCCACGTCGTTACGACTTGGCACCAGTTGGTCGTTACAAGGTCAACAAGAAGTTATCACTGAAGAACCGTTTATATGGTCAAACTTTGGCTGAAACTTTGGCTGATCCCGACACTGGTGAAATTATCGCTAAGAAGGGTACCGTTGTTACTCATGAAGTAATGGATACTTTAGAGAAGTACCTTGACCGCGATGACTTTAAGATGGTTACTTATGAACCATCTAAGGAAGGCGTTTTGCCAGATCCAATCAGTGTTCAAGAAATCAAGGTTTACTCAAAAGTAAATCCAGAACGCGTTGTTAAGATGATGTCCAATGGTCACATTGACAAGAGCGTTAAGTACTTGACGCCTGCTGATGTTTTGGCTTCAATTAATTACTTCTTATTATTGCAAGATGAAATCGGCAATGTTGACGATATTGACCACTTGGGTAATCGTCGTATTCGTCGAGTTGGTGAATTATTGCAAAATCAATTTAGAATTGGTTTAGCAAGAATGGAACGTGTTGTTCGGGAAAGAATGTCAATTCAAGACCCATCAACTGTTACTCCACAACAATTAATCAACATTCGTCCAATCGTTGCCAGCATTAAGGAATTCTTTGGTTCATCACAACTGTCACAGTTCATGGATCAACATAACCCGCTGGGTGAATTAACTCATAAGCGCCGGATGTCTGCCTTAGGGCCTGGTGGTTTGACTCGTGATCGTGCCGGATACGAAGTTCGTGACGTGCACTATACACAATATGGTCGTTTATGTCCGATTGAAACGCCAGAAGGTCCAAACATTGGTTTGATTAACTCTTTGGCAACATACGCTGTAATTAACAAGTATGGCTTTATTGAAACTCCATACCGTCGCGTTTCTTGGAAGACCCACAAGGTTACTGACAAGATTGACTATTTAACAGCTGATGTTGAAGATAACTATATTATTGCCGGTGCAAACTCACCACTTAATCCAGATGGTTCATTTAAAGATGAATTGATCTTGGCTCGTTCAAAGGAAGATAACGTCGAAGTTAGTCCAGACAAGATTGACTACATGGACGTTATTCCTAAGCAAGTTGTGTCTGTTGCTTCTGCATGTATTCCATTCTTGGAAAACGATGACTCTAACCGGGCTTTGATGGGTGCTAACCAGCAACGTCAGGCTGCGCCATTAATTAATCCACACGGTTCTCTTGTTGGAACTGGAATGGAATATCGTGCTGCCCACGATTCTGGTGCTGCTTTAATCGCTAAGGCTGCAGGTAAAGTTGAATACGTTGATGCTAACACTATTCGGATTAGACGTGCTGATAGTACCTTAGATGAATATGTTCTTGAGAAGTACCGTCGGTCAAACAACTCGAAGTCATACAACCAAACGCCAAACGTTAAGTTAGGTGATGAAGTGGTCGAAGGCGAAGTAATTGCCAACGGTCCAACAATGAGCCATGGTGAATTAGCCTTGGGTCAAAACCCAGTTATTGCCTTCATGACTTGGAACATGTACAACTATGAAGACTCAATTATGCTGTCTGAACGGCTTGTTAAGGATGATGTTTATACTTCAATCAGTATTGAGGATTACGAATCTGAAGCCCGTGATACTAAATTGGGACCAGAAGAAATTACGCGTGAATTGCCAAATGTTGGTGAGGATGCATTAAAAGACCTCGATGCAGAAGGAATTATTCGCATTGGTGCTGAAGTCCACGATGGCGATATTTTGGTTGGTAAAGTTACACCTAAGGGTGTGACAGAATTGTCAGCTGAAGAAAGATTACTACACGCTATCTTTGGTGAAAAGGCACGTGAAGTTCGTGATACTTCTTTGCGTGTACCACATGGCGGCGGCGGAATTGTTCGCGACGTTAAGGTTTACACGCGTGAAAAGGGCGATGAATTATCACCAGGTGTTAATACCTTAGTTCGAGTTTACATTGCTCAAAAACGTAAAATTCAAGTCGGAGATAAGATGTCTGGTCGTCACGGTAACAAGGGTACGGTTGCCGCAGTTGTTCCCGAAGAAGATATGCCATACTTGCCAGATGGTACGCCAGTTGATATTTGTTTGAACCCAATGGGTGTTCCTTCACGTATGAACATTGGACAGCTTTTGGAATTACACTTGGGCTGGGCTGCGAATAGCTTGGGTATCCATGTTGCGACACCAGTATTTGATGGTGCTAGTGAAGATGACGTTTGGGATACAGTTCACCAAGCCGGTATTGATAAAGACGGTAAGACTGTTCTTTACGATGGTCGTACAGGTGAGCCATTCCATAACCGGGTTTCTGTTGGGATTATGCACTATCTGAAGTTGACTCACATGGTTGACGATAAGATTCACGCTCGTTCGATTGGGCCTTACTCACTTGTTACTCAGCAACCTCTTGGTGGTAAAGCACAATTTGGTGGACAGCGTTTTGGTGAAATGGAAGTTTGGGCTCTTGAAGCTTACGGTGCTGCATATACTCTGCAAGAAATTTTGACTTATAAGTCAGATGATGTTGTTGGTCGGGTAAAGGCATACGAAGCAATTGTTAAGGGTGAAAGAATTCCTAAGCCAGGTGTTCCAGAATCATTCCGTGTTCTTGTTAAAGAATTACAGTCATTAGGATTGGATATTCGCGTGCTTGACATGGATCATAATGAAATTGAATTACGCGACATGGATGATGATTCAAATGAACGTTTGAATATCGATACTTTGTCGAAGATGGCTGAAGAACAACAAAAGAAGAAGTTAGCCGAAGAAACTGCCAAATCTGATGATCAAGGTGAATCAGTTGCGGAACCAAAGAAGACCGAAACTGTCATTGATGAATCTGACGATGATAACAAGATTTCTAAATAAGTAGGGGGTTAAACTTTTGATCGATGTAAATAAGTTTGAAAGCATGCAAATTGGTCTTGCATCACCTAACAAGATCCGCAGCTGGTCATACGGTGAAGTTAAAAAGCCAGAAACAATTAACTACCGTACTTTAAAGCCAGAAAAAGACGGTCTGTTTGATGAAAGAATTTTTGGACCAACTAAAGATTGGGCCTGTGCATGTGGTAAATACAAGGGCGTTCGCTATCGCGGAATCGTTTGTGATCGCTGTGGGGTTGAAGTTACCTCTGCCAAAGTCAGAAGAGAGCGGATGGGTCACATTGAGTTGGCTGCTCCAGTTACTCATATTTGGTACTTCAAGGGTATTCCATCTCGGATGGGATTAATTCTTGATATGTCACCAAGATTACTGGAAGAAGTAATTTATTTTGCAGCTTACATCGTAATCGATCCTGGCGACACTGACCTCGAATTTAAACAATTAATGACCGAAGCTGAATACCGTGAGCAAAAAGCTAAGTACGGTAATCGCTTTACTGCCAAGATGGGTGCCGAAGCAATCCGTGATTTATTACGGAAAGTTGATTTGGCTAAAGAAGTTGCCGATTTAAAGAAAGAATTGGAAACTGCAACTGGTCAAAAACGGACACGGGCAATTAGACGGTTAGATATTTTGGATGCCTTCAAGGATTCAGGCAATAAGCCTGAATGGATGGTTATTGATGCCGTTCCCGTTATCCCACCAGACTTGCGGCCAATGGTTCAACTAGAAGGTGGTCGTTTTGCCACTTCTGACTTGAATGACCTTTACCGCCGGGTAATTAACCGGAATAACCGTTTGAAGAGACTACTTGACTTAAACGCACCGAATATTATTGTTCAGAACGAAAAGCGGATGCTGCAAGAGGCTGTTGATGCTTTAATTGATAATGGTCGTCGTGGTCGTCCAGTTGTTGGACCAGGTAACCGGCCATTGAAGTCACTATCACATATGCTTAAGGGTAAGCAAGGACGTTTCCGTCAAAACTTGCTTGGTAAGCGTGTTGACTACTCCGGTCGTTCAGTTATCGACGTTTCGCCAAAATTGAAATTATATCAATGTGGTGTTCCACGCCCAATGGCATTGGAATTATTCAAGCCATTTGTAATGCATGAATTGGTTAAACGTAAGATTGCTTCTAATATCAAGAGTGCTAAGCGTAAGATTGATCGTGAAGATGATGATGTCTGGGATGTACTTGAAGATGTAATCAAGGAAAGAACGGTTCTGTTAAACCGTGCACCTACTTTGCACCGTTTGAGTATTCAAGCTTTTGAACCAGTTCTAGTTCCTGGTAAGTCAATTCGGTTACACCCGTTAGCTTGTGAAGCTTACAACGCCGACTTTGATGGGGACCAGATGGCGATTCACGTTCCGTTATCAGATGAAGCTGTTGCTGAATCACGCCTATTGATGCTTGCTGCACACCATATTTTGGCTCCTAAGGATGGTAAGCCAATCGTTACTCCATCTCAGGATGTCGTTTTGGGTAACTACTGGTTAACTCAAGCTGAACGTGGTCGTGAAGGTGAAGGCATGATCTTCAATTCACCTGAAGAAGCTACAATCGCATACAATAATGGTGATATTCACTACCACACAATTATTGGTATGTCAGCTGATTCAATGCCAAAGAAGGCATGGCCTAAGGGTTACGAGCATGGTATTTTTGTTACTACCTATGGTCGGGTAATTTTCAATCAAATTGCACCAGAAGATTACTTCTACATTAATGAACCAACTGAAGAAAACTCGAATAATCCACTAGCTACTAAGTACTTCTTAGAGCCTGGTGAAGATATTCATGAAAAGATTGATAATGTTGGCGACGACTTAGTTGCAACACCATTTAAGAAGTCATTCTTATCTGATTCAATTGCGACTATCTACAAGTATTACAAGGTGCAAAGAACATCAGAATACCTTGATGATTTGAAGAAGTTAGGCTATATTAGTTCAACTACTTCTGGTATTACAATTGGGATGACCGATGTTCCAGAAATTAATGATAAAGACGAAAAGGTAGCTAAGGCCCACAAGCAAGTTGATGTTGTTTCTAAGCAATTTAGACGCGGCTTGATTACTGAGCAAGAACGACACGATCGCGTTATCAGCATTTGGAACGAATGTAAGGATCAAGTTCAAAACGAAATTGCGCAGATCTATGATCCACGTAACCCAATTACAATCATGGCCGATTCCGGTGCCCGTGGTAACATTTCTAACTTTACTCAGTTAGCCGGAATGCGTGGCTTGATGGCCACTCCTAACGGTGGGTTGTTCGAAATTCCAGTTACTTCAAACTTTAAAGAAGGTTTGTCAGTTTTGGAATTGTTCATGTCCACTCACGGTGCTCGTAAGGGAATGACTGATACGGCCTTGAAGACTGCTCAGTCTGGTTACTTGACGCGGCGGTTAGTTGATGTTGCTCAGGATGTTATCATCCGTGAAGATGATTGTGGTACTGACCGCGGGATCCATGTTCATGCAATCATGGAAGGTGACGAATTAATCGAGCCATTATACGATCGTTTGCTTGGTCGTTTCACTGCTGAAACTGTTAAGAATCCAGAGACCGGTGAAGTACTTGCTGGTCCAAACGAAATGATGGATGAAGACTTAGCTCATAAGATTTGTGATGCTGGTGTTACTGACGTCAAGATTCGTTCAATCTTAATCTGTGATACGCCTCACGGTGTGTGTCGCAAATGTTACGGTATGAACCTAGCTACTGGTGAAGAAGTTGAAGTCGGTGAAGCAGTTGGTACTGTTGCCGCACAATCAATCGGTGAACCTGGTACTCAGTTGACTCTTCGTACTTTCCACAACGGTGGGGTTGCCGGTGCTGAAGATATTACTCAGGGTCTTCCTCGTGTGCAAGAATTGTTTGAAGCTCGTAACCCTAAAGGTCGGGCAATCATTTCTGAAGTTGATGGAACAATTGATTCAATCCAAGAAAACCCAGCTGAACATACTCGTGAGATTACTGTTAAGGGTAAGATTGATACTAGAAGTTACAGTGTTCCTTATACTGCTTCTGTTGCAGTTGCTGAAGGTGACTTCGTTAACCGTGGTGACAAGTTGACTTTAGGTTCTGTTGATCCTAAGGAATTAATTCAAGTAACTGACACTTTGACGACTGAAGAATACATCTTAGTTGAAGTTCAAAAAGCCTATAGAATGCAGGGGGTAGACATTTCTGACAAGCACGTCGAAGTCTTAACTCGGCAAATGCTGCAAAAGGTTCGAATTCTTGATCCAGGTGAAACTGACTTATTGCCAGGTGCCGTAATGGATATTGGCGACTTCAAGGAACAAAACAAGTCAGTCATTATTTCTGGTGGTATTCCAGCTACTGCCCAAAGTGTTATCTTGGGAATTACCAAGGCTGCCCTTGAAACCAACAGTTTCTTGTCTGCTGCTTCATTCCAGGAAACAACTCGTGTTCTGACTGATGCATCAATCAGAGGCAAGAATGATCCACTGCTTGGTTTGAAAGAAAATGTTATCATCGGTAAGATTATTCCAGCTGGTACTGGTCTTCCAGTTTACCGTAACATGGAACCTGAAGCTGACGTTAAGCGACCACAATCTGTTTACTCAATTGCTGATATTGAGAAAAAGATGAAGGAAGCTGACAAGACTAAGGAACCACAAAAATAGTTTAAAATAAATAGCGTTTCTACGTGAGTAGGAACGCTATTTTTATTTAAAGAAGAGTTGAATGGTTAATCCCAGAAAAAGATAGGGGACAAAGGCAATGGTAGTTTGCTTTTGTCCTTTTTGCCTTTTTAGACAAAAATGGACGATTAATAGAGTTGCACCTATTAGGAAAATAAAATTTGCCGTGTGCGGATTGAAGTATAAAGCTAAAACAAGATAAATAAGTAAATCGCCACTGCCCAGCTTTTTCTGCCAAACATAGAAAATTAATAGCAGCAAAATCGGTAATAATTCAACGTAATCTAAAAGCTGAAAATGAAGTAGGTTACTGCTTTTAAATAGAGCTAGGCATAACGCTGGAAAAAGCATTGCTAAGTGAAATTCTTGCTGTTCGTAATCACTGATTGCTACTAGTAAGATACTAAAAATTAGAATAGCAGTTGCATAATTACTAGGCTGGCTAAAGTCAATTTGCATAAAGGCAAGGCCGCCACAAATTTCAATAATCGGTAATTTAACCGGAATTTGACTATTGCAGTAGCGACATTTGCCACGCAGCCAAAGATAAGAAATTATGGGCAATTCATCAAGTAAGCTAAGTTCAGTTTGACAGGTGCTGCAGCGCGAGCGGGTTACGAAAAAGTCGAAAGTATCCCAATGCTCATAAACAACAGCGGCGTGAGAAGCAAGACAAGTCCCGATTAAAAAATTAGTTAATGTGTAAATCCAGTTCATTTTGTTACCTCATTAGTAGGTACGCAGAAAAAGATAAATCCTACTTTTTAAATAAATAAAGATTGATTTATCTCCAAAAGCGAGTACAATAGTCCTTGTATGTTTTGATGATAGTTCAGGATCTAAAAAAGAAACTCCTGGATGTGTGAACAGAATAAACAGTTTTTTTAGGAGGAAAAAGTTAATGCCAACTATTAACCAATTGGTAAGAAAAGGCCGTCACTCAAAGACGACTAAATCAAAGTCACCAGCTTTAAGCTACGGCTACAACAGTATGAAGAAAGAATTAGTATTCAACCCAGCTCCACAAATGCGTGGTGTTGCAACTCGTGTTGGTACTATGACACCAAAGAAGCCAAACTCAGCTTTGCGTAAGTATGCTCGTGTTCGTCTTTCTAACTTAATCGAAGTTACTGCCTACATCCCAGGTGAAGGCCACAACTTGCAAGAGCACTCGGTTGTTTTAATCCGTGGTGGTCGTGTAAAGGACCTTCCTGGTGTACGTTACCATATTATCCGTGGTGCCCTTGATACTGCTGGTGTTGATGGCAGAAAACAAAGCCGTTCTAAGTACGGTGCTAAGAAAGATTAAGGAGGAGTTAAATAATGCCTAGAAAAGGACATGTAACTAAAAGAGACGTTTTAGCAGATCCAGTTTATAACTCAAAGCTTGTTACTAAGTTAATCAACCACTTGATGCTTGATGGTAAGAGAGCTAAGGCATCTTCTATCCTTTATGATGCTTTCAACATCGTTAAAGACAAGACCGGCAAGGAACCACTTGACGTTTTTGAAGAAGCTATGAACAACATTATGCCAGTTTTGGAAGTTAGAGCTCGCCGTATCGGTGGTTCAAACTACCAAATTCCAGTTGAAGTTCGTCCAGAAAGAAGAACTACTTTAGGTTTAAGATGGCTTGTTTCATACGCTCGTTTACGTAATGAACATACTATGGATGAACGTTTAGCTAACGAAATCATTGACGCTTCAAACAACACCGGTTCTGCAGTTAAGAAGCGTGAAGATGTTCACCGCATGGCTGAAGCTAACCGTGCATTTGCACACTACCGCTTCTAATTTAATTGGTATATTTTTTAAGGAGATAAGAATTTATGGCTAATAAGCGTGAATTTCCATTAGAAAAGACACGTAACATTGGTATCATGGCCCACATTGATGCGGGTAAGACTACCACTACTGAACGTATCCTTTACTACACTGGTAAAATCCACAAAATTGGTGAAACCCATGAGGGTGACAGCCAAATGGACTGGATGGAAGAAGAAAAGGAACGTGGTATTACCATTACTTCAGCCGCTACGACTGCGCAATGGCAAGACTACAGAATTAACATCATTGATACCCCAGGACACGTTGACTTCACTATCGAAGTTGAACGTTCACTTCGTGTTCTTGACGGTGCGGTAACTGTTCTTGATGCCCAAGCTGGTGTTGAACCACAAACTGAAAATGTATGGCGTCAGGCTGAGACTTACGGTGTTCCTCGAATTGTTTTTGTTAACAAGATGGACAAGATTGGTGCAGATTTTGATAAGTCTGTTACTTCTTTGCATGAACGCTTAAATGCCAATGCTTTACCTGTTCAAATGCCAATTGGTTCTGCCGAAACTTTTGAAGGTGTTATTGACTTAATCAACATGGTTGCCGATGTTTATGATGAAGACAAGCTTGGTTCTAAGTGGGAAACTATTCCAGTTCCTGAAGAATACAAGGCAGAAGCTGAAAAGCGTCGTAGTGCTTTAATCGAACAAGTTGCTGATGTTGACGATGACATCATGGAAAAATACCTTAATGGTGATGAAATTTCTATTGATGAATTAAAGGCTGCTATTCGTAAAGCAACTTTGAACTTGGAATTGTTCCCAGTATTTGCTGGTTCAGCTTTCAAGAACAAGGGTGTTCAAATGATGCTTGACGGTGTTGTTGACTACTTACCATCACCAGTTGATGTTAAGCCATACATCGCTCATGATCCTAAGACTGGTGAAGAAAAAGAATTAGTAGCAGGGGACGACAAGCCATTCTCAGCTTTAGCCTTCAAGATCGCTACTGATCCATTTGTTGGTCGTTTGACTTACATTCGTGTTTACACTGGTTCACTTGAATCAGGTTCATACGTTTTGAATGCTTCAAAGAACAGTCGTGAACGTGTTGGTCGTTTATTGCAAATGCACGCTAACTCAAGAACTGAAATTCCAGAAGTATTCTCAGGTGATATCGCTGGTGCCATTGGTTTGAAGAACACCACTACTGGTGACTCTTTGACTGATCCAGACCACCCATTAATTTTGGAAAGTTTGGAAGTTCCAGATCCAGTTATCCAAGTTTCAATTGAACCTGAATCAAAGGCTGATCGTGACAAGCTTGATGTTGCTTTACAAAAGTTGACTGAAGAAGACCCAACTTTCAGAGCTGAAACTAATGCTGAAACTGGTCAAACCTTGATTTCCGGAATGGGCGAATTGCACTTACAAATCATGGTTGAACGGATGAAGCGTGAATTCCACGTTGAAGCTAAGATCGGTGAACCACAAGTTGCTTACCGTGAAACCTTCACTCAACCTGCTAAGGCTCAAGGTAAATTCGTTCGTCAATCCGGTGGTAAGGGTCAATACGGTGACGTTTGGGTTGAATTTACACCAAACGAAAGAGGTAAAGGCTACGAATTCGAAGATGCCATTGTCGGTGGTGTTGTTCCTCGTGAATTTATCCCTTCAGTAGATGCTGGACTTCAAGAATCAATGAAGAACGGTATCCTTGCTGGTTACCCATTGATCGACGTTAAGGCTAAGCTTTACGATGGTAGTTACCACGAAGTCGACTCATCTGAAGCTGCCTTCAAGGTTGCTGCTTCACTTGCATTGAGAAATGCTGCTCCTAAGGCTGGTGCTGTAATCCTTGAACCAATTATGAAGGTTCAAGTAATTACACCAGAAGAATACTTAGGTGACGTAATGGGTTCCATCACTGCTCGTCGTGGTACAATGGACAACATGCAAGACCGTTCAGGTGCTAAAGTGTTGAACTCAATGGTTCCACTTGCTGAAATGTTTGGTTACGCAACTACTTTGCGTTCATCAACTCAAGGTCGTGGTACATTTACAATGGTATTTGACCACTATGCAGCTACACCTAAGTCAATTCAAGCAGAAATTATCAAGAAGCGCGGCGGCGACGCTGACTAATTCTTGTTAGTTTTTAAAAATAAAAGTTAAGACTTTTAAAGAGTCGTTGGTAATGCCAATGACTCTTTTTTTGTGATTTTTTAAAGAAAATAATTGTTAAAAAGATGAATATTATAGGTAGAAAAAGCAAAAAAATAAAATAAAAGTGCCCTAAATCCTTGATATTTCAACAAGGAGCAGGTATACTAGTGTTTGTGCGTTTAGGACATATTATGTCTTAATGCATGTATTTGTTGTAAAGCGTTGATGCAAAAGGTTGCGGCACACCAGGCTGCATTGCCACAGAAGTGTGGCCGGTAATTTTTGCGGAAGCTAGTCATCTTTTAAAAGAAGACGTTAAGGAGGTAATTCAATGGCAAGTCAATCTATTCGTATTAGACTTAAGTCATACGAACATGGTATTCTCGATGAATCAGCTGCTAAGATTGTAGCTACTGCTAAGAGAACTGGTGCTGAAATTTCAGGTCCAGTTCCACTACCAACAGAAAGGGTTTTATTCACAGTTCTACGTTCACCACACAAGAACAAGGACTCACGTGAACAATTTGAAATGCGTACGCACAAGCGTTTAATCGACATTTTGAACCCAACACCTAAGACTGTTGATTCTTTAATGAAGCTTGATCTTCCAAGCGGCGTTGACATCGAAATCAAATTATAATTTTTAAAAAGAAAGAGGTGTAATCATGACCAAAGGAATCTTAGGAAGAAAAGTCGGTATGACTCAAGTCTTCACTAAAGATGGTATCCTTGTTCCCGTAACTGTTGTTGAAGCAACTCCTAACGTTGTTATGCAAGTTAAGACTGTTGAATCAGACGGTTACGAAGCAGTTCAATTAGGTTACCAAGATAAGCGTGAAGTTTTGAGCAACAAACCAGAAAAAGGTCATGCTGCAAAAGCAAAGACTTCGCCTAAGCGCTTCATTCGTGAAATCCGCGGAGTTGAGCTTAAGGACTACGAAGTCGGCTCAGAAGTTACTGTGGACACATTTAAGGAAGGCGACGTTGTAGACGTTACTGGAATTACAAGAGGTCATGGATACCAAGGTAACATTAAGCGTTGGGGCCAATCACGTGGACCTGAAACTCACGGTTCAAGATACCACAGAGTTCCTGGTTCAATGGGTTCCATCATTAACCGTGTACCAAAGGGCAAGCGTTTGCCAGGTCACATGGGTATGAAGAAAGTTACCATTGAAAACTTAGTAATTGAAAAAGTTGTAGCTGACAAGAACGTATTGCTTATCAAGGGTAACGTTCCAGGTGCTAAGAACTCATTAATTACTGTTAAATCTGCTGTTAAGATTAATAAATAGGAAGGAGGACTAGAATGGCTAATTTAAAGGTTATCGATCAAAAAGGTAAAGATGCTGGTGAAGTTACTTTAAATGATGCAGTTTTTGGTATTGAACCAAACGAAAGTGTCGTATTTGACGCAATCATCAGACAAAGAGCTGGCAAACGTCAAGGTACCTCAAAAGTTAAGAATAGATCTGCTGTTCGCGGCGGTGGTAAGAAACCATGGAAGCAAAAGGGTACAGGACGTGCTCGTCAAGGTTCCATCAGATCTCCACAATGGCGCGGCGGTGGTGTTGTCTTTGGACCAACTCCACGTTCATACGCATATTCAATGCCAAGAAAGCAACGTCGTTTGGCTATTAAGTCAGTTCTTTCCCAAAAATTGATTGATCAAGATTTAATCGTTTTAGACCAGTTGACAATGTCAGCTCCTAAGACTAAAGAATTTAAGTCAATGTTAAGTAGCTTGAACGTTGAAGGTAAAGTTTTAGTTGTTTCAGACGACAAGAACGTACAACTTTCAGCAAGAAACTTGACTAACGTTAAGGTTGTTCCTGTTAACGGCGTAAATGTTGAAGACGTTGTTAACTATGGCAAGTTGATCTTAACTAAGGATGCTGTAGAGAAGATTGAAAAGAATGTTGAGGGGGCTTCAAAGAAATGAGTGCACACGATATCATTTTAAGACCTGTCATTACTGAAAAGTCAACGAACTTAATGGATGATAAGAAGTACACTTTCAACGTGCTTTTAACTGCAACCAAGACTCAAGTTCGTAACGCTGTTGAAGAAATCTTCGATGTTAAGGTTAAGAAAGTTAACATCATGAATGTTCGTGGTAAGGACAAGCGCGTTGGTCGCTATGCTGGTAAAACAGCTCGCACCCGTAAAGCAATTGTTACTTTAACTGACGATTCAAACGACATCAAGATTTTCAAAGACGAAAACAAAGAAGAGAATAAGTAATAGGAGGTCAGTCAATTGGCTATTAAAGTTTATAAGCCAACCACAAATGGTCGCCGTAATATGACTTCTTCCGACTTTGCTGAGATTACGACGAGCAAGCCAGAACGTACCTTGCTTGAATCACAATCACATACAGCAGGCCGTAACTCATATGGTCATATTACTAGTAGACACCGTGGTGGTGGTCACAAGCAAAAGTACCGTGTTATCGATTTTAAGCGTAATAAAGATAATGCAAAAGCAGTTGTTAAATCTATCGAATACGATCCAAACAGAACTGCTAACATCGCACTTCTTCACTACACTGACGGTATCAAGACTTACATTCTTGCACCTAAGGGCTTAAAAGTTGGTGACATCGTTGAATCTGGTGCAGATGCAGACATCAAGCCAGGTAACGCATTGCCATTAAAGAACATTCCTACTGGTACTTCAATTCACAACATTGAAATGAAACCTGGTAAGGGTGGACAACTTGTAAGAAGTGCTGGTACAAGTGCTCAAGTTTTAGGTTTTGACGGTAACTATGCATTAATCAGATTGCAAAGTGGCGAAGTTCGTAAGATTTTGTCAGTTTGTCGTGCTACTATCGGTGTTGTTGGTAATGAACAACATTCATTGATCCAATTAGGTAAAGCTGGTCGTAGCCGTTGGTTAGGCAGACGTCCACAATCACGTGGTTCCGTAATGAACCCTAACGATCACCCACATGGTGGTGGTGAAGGTAAGGCTCCAGTTGGTCGTCCACAACCTATGACTCCTTGGGGTAAGAAGAGTCGCGGCGTTAAGACTAGAAATAGTAAGAGAGCTAGCGAGAAGTTAATCATTCGTCACCGTAAGGGTAGCAAATAATAGAAGGAGGGTTAATTAATGAGCCGTAGTATTAAAAAAGGACCTTTTGCAGACGCATCATTGTTGAAGAAGGTTGAAGCTCAAGAAAACGCAGAAAAGAAACAAGTTATTAAAACTTGGTCACGTCGTTCAACTATTTTCCCTTCCTTTGTTGGTTTGACTATAGCTGTTTACGATGGTAGAAAACATGTTCCAGTTTATGTTACTGAAGACATGGTTGGTCACAAGTTAGGTGAATTCGTTCCAACGAGAACTTTCCGTGGACACAAGACATCTGACGATAAGGCTACAAAATAAAGAAGGGAGAAACACTTAAATGGCAGAACAAATTAGTTCAGCTAGAGCTGAAGCAAGAACTGTTCGTATTGCTGCAAGAAAAGCTCGTTTAGTCGTTGACTTAATTCGCGGCAAAGACGTTGCTGAAGCATTAGCAATCTTAGAATTTACGCCTAGAGCTGCTTCCCCAATCGTTGAAAAAGTTTTACGTTCAGCAATCGCTAACGCAGAACACAACTATGATCTTGAAAGTGCAAATCTTTACGTATCAGAAGCATATGTAAACGAAGGTGCAACTTTGAAGAGATTCCGGCCACGTGCTAAGGGTATGGCTTCTCCAATTAACAAGAGAACAAGTCATGTAGTTGTAGTAGTTTCAGAAAAGAACGATTAAGGGAGGTATATTAATGGGTCAAAAGATTAACCCAAATGGTTTCCGTCTTGGCGTTATTCGCGACTGGGAATCTAAATGGTATGCTGACAGAGGATACAAAGAAACCTTAAATGAAGACCTGCGCATCAGAAAATTCATTTCTAAGAAGTTGAAGGATGCCTCTGTTTCTACTGTTGAAATTGAACGTGCAGCTAACAGAATCAACGTTTCCATCAATACTTCAAAACCAGGTATGGTAATTGGTAAAGGTGGTTCTGAAGTTGAAGCTTTAAGAAGAGACTTAAATGCTTTAACTAAGAAACAAGTACATGTCAACATTGTTGAAATTAAGAAACCAGATCTTGATGCTAAATTAGTTGCTGATAGTATTGCTAGCCAACTTGAAGCTCGTATTGCTTTTAGACGTGCAATTCGTCAAGCTACTCAAAGAACTATGCGTGCTGGTGCTAAAGGTATCAGAGTACAAACCTCTGGTCGTTTAAACGGTGCCGACATGGCAAGAAGAGAATGGCATACAGAAGGTCGTGTACCATTACAAACTTTAAGAGCTGATATTGATTACGCTTGGGTAAATGCCTACACCACTTATGGTGAAATTGGTGTTCAAGTTTGGATCAACCGCGGTGAAGTCTTGCCAACTAAGAACAAGAAGCCCGCAAAAGCAGTGAAGGGAGGAAACAAATAATGCCTTTAGTACCAAAACGAGTAAAACACCGTCGTGAATTCCGTGGTAAGATGCGTGGTGCTGCTAAAGGTGGTAGAACTATTGCCTTTGGTGAATATGGTCTACAAGCCCTCGAATCTCACTGGATTACTAATCAACAAATCGAAGCTGCTCGTGTTGCGATGACTCGTTACATGAAACGTGGCGGTAAAGTTTGGATCAGAATTTTCCCACAAAAATCATACACTGCTAAAGGTGTAGGTGTACGTATGGGTTCTGGTAAAGGTGCACCAGCCGGTTGGGTAGCTGTAGTAAAAAGAGAAAAGATTATGTTTGAAATTGGTGGCGTTGACGAAGCAACTGCTCGTGAAGCTTTACGTCTTGCTTCAACTAAGTTACCAATCAAATGTAAGTTTGTGACTAAAAGTTCGGAAGTAGGTGGCAATTCTAATGAAGGCTAAGGATATCAGAACACTAACCACTGATCAAATGTTAGAAAAGGAAAAGCAATATAAAGAAGAACTTTTCAACTTGCGTTTCCAACAAGCAACGGGTCAATTAGAAAATACCGCTCGCCTGAGTAAAGTCCGCAAGAATATCGCTAGAATTAAGACAATTCTTAGTGAAGAAGCATTGAAGAAAGATTAGTGGAAGGGAGTTATTAACTTGAGCGAATCAATCGAAAGAAATCATCGTCACGTATATCAAGGTCGTGTAGTTTCTGATAAGAATGACAAGACTATCACTGTTGTAGTTGATACTTACAAGAACCACCCTGTTTACAAGAAGCGTATTAGATATTCTAAGAAATACTATGCACAAGACGAAAATAATGAAGCTAAAGTTGGCGATACTGTTCGTATCATGGAAACTCGTCCATTATCTCGTACAAAGCGCTTTCGTTTAGTAGAAATTGTTAAGAAATCTGTTTAATTTTGCGGATTTAGTGAGGGGAGGACTATACAGTGATTCAAAATGAATCCCGTTTGAGAGTTGCTGATAACTCTGGTGCCAGAGAACTTTTAGTTATTAGAGTCTTAGGTGGATCAAAACGTAAGACCGGTAACATTGGTGATATCGTGGTAGCAACTGTTAAACAAGCAACACCAGGTGGCGTTGTCAAAAAAGGTGACGTTGTTAAAGCTGTCATTGTCAGAACAAAATCAGGCGCACGCCGTGAAGATGGATCATACATTAAGTTTGATGAAAATGCTGGCGTAGTTATTAATGCAGATAAGAGCCCACGCGGTACTCGTATCTTTGGGCCTGTTGCACGTGAGTTACGTGAGCACGACTTTATGAAGATCGTCTCTCTTGCTCCTGAAGTCTTATAATTAAGTGAGGTGCACTGATGTTTGTTAAAACTGGTGACAAAGTAAAAGTTATTGCCGGAAAAGATAAAGGCAAAGAAGGTGTAGTTCTTTCTGTTAACGTTAAGAAGAACCGTGTGGTTGTTAAGGGCGTTAATACGATTAAGAAGCACGAAAAGCCTTCACAAAGCAATGCAAACGGTGGTGTAGTTGAATCAGAAGGTTCAATTCATGCATCAAACGTTAAAGTTATTGCTAAGGGTGAAAGCAAAAAAGAAACTAAGAAGTAGAAGGGAGGACACAAATGGCAAGTTATTTAGCTCAAGAATATAAAGAAAAGATTGTTCCTGCATTACAAGAAAAGTTTGAATACGATTCTGTTATGCAAGTACCAAAGATTGAAAAGATTGTTTTGAACATGGGTGTTGGTGACGCAGTTTCCAACGCTAAGAACTTAGACGAAGCAGTTGAAGAATTAACTTTAATTTCTGGTCAAAAGCCTTTAGTTACTAAGGCAAAGAAGTCAATTGCTAACTTCCGTTTACGTGAAGGTATGTCAATTGGTGCTAAGGTTACACTTAGAGGCACTAGAATGTACGATTTCTTGTACAAGTTAATCAACGTTTCACTTCCACGTGTTCGTGACTTCCGCGGTGTTTCAAGTCGTTCATTCGATGGTCGTGGTAACTACACTTTAGGTATCAAGGAACAATTGATTTTCCCAGAAATCGACTTTGATAAAGTTAACCGTACTAGAGGTTTAGATGTTGTTATCGTTACTACTGCCAATACTGACGAAGAGGCTCGTGAGCTTTTAGGTCAATTTGGTATGCCGTTTGCAAAATAATGGAGGACATTAATGGCTAAAACATCACAAAAAATTAGAAATCATCGTCCTGCTAAGTTTTCTTCACGTGAATATACACGTTGTGAGAGATGTGGTCGTCCACACTCAGTTTACCGTAAATTTGGCTTATGCCGTATTTGCCTGAAGGATTTAGCTCACAAAGGTCAAATCCCAGGTCTTAAAAAGGCTAGTTGGTAATACGGTTAGGAGGATAGCATAAATGGTCATGACAGATCCGATCGCAGATTACTTGACTAGAATTAGAAATGCCAACATGGCAAAGCATAGTTCAGTTGAAATTCCTGCATCAAATATTAAAAAATCTATTTCAGAAATTTTGAAACGCGAAGGTTTCATCCGTGATTACGAAGTTACTGATGACAATAAGCAAGGTGTTATCAAGGTTTTCTTGAAATACGGTCCAAACGGAGAACGTGTCATTTCAGGCTTAAAACGGATTTCTAAGCCAGGTCTTAGAAATTACGTTAGTGCTGAAAACTTACCTAAAGTTCTTAATGGTTTAGGTATTGCCATCGTTTCTACTTCTGCTGGTGTAATTACCAATAAAGAAGCTAGACAAAAAGGCGTTGGCGGCGAAGTTATTGCCTACGTTTGGTAATTCTGACAGAAAGGAGAACAATCAATGAGCCGTATAGGTTTAAAAACAATTGAAGTCCCAGACAGTGTCACTGTTACCAAGGAAGGTGACAATATTACTGTTAAGGGCCCAAAGGGTGAATTAACTAGATACTTCGATCCTAAAATTACTTTTAAGCAAGAAGATGGCAAGATCAATTTCTCACGTTCAAGTGAAAATGATAAAGCACTTCATGGTACTGAAAGAGCTAATTTAGCATCAATGGTTGAAGGTGTAGTTAACGGCTACAAGAAGACCTTAAAGTTAATCGGTGTTGGTTACCGTGCTACTACACAAGGCAACAAGTTAACTTTGAATGTTGGCTACTCACACCCAGTTGAAATGACTGCACCTGAAGGTGTTTCCGTAAATGCTACTTCAAATACTGATATTGAAGTAGAAGGAATTTCTAAGCAAAATGTTGGACAATTTGCTGCTGAAATTCGCGATGTACGTCCACCAGAACCTTACAAGGGTAAAGGTATTCGTTATGTTGACGAATATGTACGTCGTAAGGAAGGTAAGACAGGTAAATAATAAATAAATTTTGAGGTGAAATTGTGATTTCAAAACCAGACAAAAACAAATTGCGCTTAAAGCGTCATAAACGTATTCGTAGCAAGATCTCTGGTACTGCTGAGCGCCCACGCTTAAGTGTTTTCCGTTCAAACAAGAACATCTACGCTCAATTAATTGATGATGTAGAGGGTGTCACGCTAGCAAGTGCCTCAACTTTGGATGAATCTGTTAAAGGTTCAACTAAGGTAGAACAAGCTCAAGCTGTTGGTAAAGCTATTGCCGAAGCAGCTAAAGCTAAGAACATTTCAAACATTGTGTTTGATAGAAGTGGTTACTTATACCACGGCCGTATTTCAGCTTTGGCAGATGCCGCTCGTGAAAACGGATTAGATTTCTAGGGAAGGAGAATAATACATGGCAAACCGCAACGATTCTCGTAATAATCGTAGAAATAAGGACGACATTGAAGATCAGTTAGTAGCAATTAATCGTGTCACCAAGGTTGTCAAGGGTGGTCAACGCATGAGATTTGCTGCCCTAGTAGTTGTTGGCGACAAAAAAGGTCGTGTAGGCTTTGGTACTGGTAAAGCTCAAGAAGTTCCAGAAGCAATCCGTAAGGCCGTTGAAGCTGGTAAGAAGAACATGATCAATGTTCCTAAGGTTGGTACTACCATTCCTCACGAAGTAATTGGTCACTATGGTTCAGGTAGTATTTTATTCAAGCCTGCTCCAGCTGGTTCTGGTATTGCAGCCGGTGGTGCCGTTCGTATCGTTATGGATATGGCTGGTATTGCTGATGTTACTTCTAAGTCACTTGGCTCAAACACACCAATCAACGTTGTTCGCGCAGCAATTGATGGCTTGAAGAAGCTTAGAACAAGTGAAGAAGTTGAAAAGCTTCGCCACGCTGATTTAGATTAGGGAGACTATAAATGACTGAATTAAAAGTTACTTTAATTAGAAGTGTTGCGCACCGTCTACCTAACCAAAAGAAAGTTGTTAAGGCTCTTGGCTTAGGTAGAATCAGCAGTACAGTTGTTCTACCAGACAACGCTGCTACTCGTGGTGCATTAATGAAAATTGCCCACTTAATTTCTGTTGAAGAAGTTAATAAATAATTATTGAGGAGGTGCCAATTAATGAAGCTTAATGAATTACATGCCTCTGCTGGTTCACGCTCAACTAGAAAACGTGTTGGACGCGGTACTTCAAGTGGTTTCGGTAAGACTTCTGGTCGTGGACAAAAGGGTCAATTATCCCGTCAAGGCGGCCATACTCGTTTAGGTTTTGAAGGTGGTCAAATGCCATTGTTCAGAACTATGCCTAAGCGTGGTTTTAAGAATATTAACCGTAAGGAATATGCAATTGTTAATTTAGACGACTTGAACAAGTTTGAAGATAACAGTGAAGTAACTGTCGCTAGTTTGAAAGAAAACGGTTTGGTAAAGAAAGAATTATCAGGCGTTAAATTACTTGCTAAAGGCGAATTAAAAGTTAAATTAAACGTAAAGGTTAACAAAGTTTCTGCCGCTGCCAAGAAAGCAGTTGAGGCTGCTGGCGGATCTGTTGAGGTGATCTAATGTTTTCGACCTTGAAGAACGCTTTTAAGGATAAAGAAATTAGAAATAAAATTTATTTTACACTCTTTATTCTCCTGTTGTATCGCATAGGAGCTAATATTACAGTTCCGGGTGTAAATGCAAAAGCGATTACTCAAGTAGCACAAACTGGTTTAGTTCCCATGCTGGATACTGTTTCTGGTGGTGGGTTAGATAATTATTCGATTTTTTCACTGGGTGTTTCTCCCTATATTACTGCGCAAATTGTTATTCAGTTGCTGCAGATGGATATCGTTCCTGTATTAGTAGAGTGGGGAAAACAAGGTGAAGTAGGTCGGCGTAAAACCAATCAAGTTACTCGATGGTTGTCATTAGCTGTTGCTTTTGTTCAAAGTATCGGTATTACACTTGGCTTTAACGCATTGACACAAATGGGGCTTGTTAAGTCACAATCGTGGCAGACTTATGTCGAAATTGCTGTTATTATGACAGCCGGGACAATGTTACTTACTTGGCTTGGTGATGAAATCACCGATAAAGGATTGGGTAATGGTGTTTCTGTGATTATCTTTGCTGGTATTATTGCTCGTCTTCCACGAGGTCTATATCAGATTTTCAAGGAAGATATTATTAATAATAGTGCGAGTGATCGTATTCAAGGGATTTTGTTCTTCATCGCGATTATCATTGCAATTCTCGTCGTAACACAATTAGTTACGTGGGTTGAACAGGCGGATCGTCGGATTCCAATTCAATATACAAAGAGAGCAACTGTAAGTGGCTCAGAAAGCTTTTTGCCATTAAAAGTTAACGTTTCCGGTGTTATTCCGGTAATTTTCGCTAGTTCGTTTATTATTACACCAGCAACAATTTTAATGGTCTTTCAAAAGTCCCAAGGCGATCAGCAATGGTACAAGGTAATGACTAGCATCTTTAGTATGCAGACTACACCAGGAGTTATAATTTATACGCTTTTGATTATTTTGTTTACTTTCTTCTATGCTTTTGTTCAGGTTAATCCTGAGAAGCTTTCGAAGAATTTGCAAAAGCAAGGCGCTTATATTCCTAGTGTGTGGCCAGGCAAAGATACACAAGATTACGTTTCGAAGTTGTTAATGAGATTATCAACGGTTGGATCAGTTTTCTTAGGGTTAGTTGCTTTACTGCCACAGCTTGCTACTAATTTTTGGAATTTACCTAGTTCAATTGGATTAGGCGGAACAAGTCTTTTAATTGTTATTGGGGTTGTCCTAGAATTATCTCGTCAAGTTAACGGTTTGTTAATGAAACGTGAATATGTGGGATTCATCAGATAGGAAATAGATAAATGATTAACTTAATTCTTTTAGGTTTGCCGGGAGCTGGCAAAGGTACAGTGTCTGAGCAAATTGTTGATAAATATCACCTAACTCATATTTCAACTGGGGATATGTTTAGGGAAGCAATGGCTAATGAAACCAAAGTTGGTCTTGAAGCCAAAAGTTATATCGACAAGGGCGATTTGGTACCCGATGAAGTTACTGCTAAATTAGTTGAAGAGCGTTTAGCTCAACCTGATATTAAAGAAGGCTATATTTTAGATGGTTTTCCAAGGACAACTGTTCAAGCAGAACTATTAGAAGGTATTACTAAGCGTCTTAATAAACCTTTAACTAATGTGATTTCGCTTGAAGTTAAAGAACAGACCTTAATTGATCGCTTGTCAGCTCGCTTTATGTGTAAAAATTGTGGCGCAACTTACAATAAGATTACTAAAATGCCTAAAGAAGAAGGTGTTTGTGATCGTTGTGGTAGTCATGAATTTTATCAACGTGAAGATGACAAGCCTGAAGTAGTTAAGAATCGTTTAGAAGTTAACGAAAAGATGAATACACCTTTGAAAGACTTTTACCAAAAGAAAGGTTTGTTGACTGTTATTGATGGTGAACAAACTCCAGAAAAAGTTTTTGAAAGTGTTGATGCGGTATTAGGTAAATAACAATAATTTGTTTATTTACTATTCCGTGCTATAATTTCAAAGTATGACTGTTTAATTGCGGAGGAACGACTTTGGCAAAAGATGATGTCATTGAAGTAAAAGGTAAAGTTGTAGATACTTTGCCTAATGCTATGTTTAAAGTTGAATTGGAAAATGGAGCTGTGATTTTAGCACATGTTTCCGGCAAAATTAGAATGCACTACATTCGTATTTTGCCTGGCGACCGTGTTACTGTGGAACTTTCTCCTTACGATTTAACAAAAGGTAGAATTACGTATCGGTTTATAAAGTAATAACGGGGGTAAACATGAAGGTTAGACCATCTGTTAAACCAATGTGTGAACATTGTAAGATTATTAAAAGACATGGCCGTGTGATGGTTATTTGTTCTGCAAATCCTAAGCACAAGCAACGTCAAGGTTAAAAATAAAATAGGAGGTGCAATTTATGGCACGTATTGCTGGTGTTGACTTACCAAGAGATAAAAGAATAGTTGTTGCTTTAACATATATTTATGGTATTGGTGAGCCTACAGCTCAAAAAATTTGTGCGGATGCTGGCGTTTCTGAAGACATACGTTCAAAAGATTTGACTCCAGACGATCAAGAAAAGCTTCGCGCAGAAGTTGATAAATACCGTGTTGAAGGTGACTTGCGTCGTCAAGTTAGCATGAATATCAAACGGTTAATTGATATCGGTTCTTACCGTGGTATGCGTCACCGCCGTGGACTTCCAGTTCGTGGTCAAAATACCAAGAATAATGCCCGTACTCGTAAGGGTAGTAAGAAGAATAAATAATTTATAAGGAGGTTTATTGATGCCTAAAACAGCACGTAAGCGTCGTGTGAAGAAGCACGTTGAAAAAGGCGTAGCTCATATTCATTCTACGTTTAATAATACTTTAGTCATGATTACTGACGTTCAAGGTAATGCAGTTGCTTGGTCTTCAGCCGGTGCATTGGGCTTTAAGGGTAGCCGTAAGTCTACTCCGTTTGCAGCTCAAATGGCAGCTGAAGCAGCAGCTAAGAGTGCAATGGATCAAGGTATGAAACATGTAGAAGTTTCTGTCAAAGGTCCTGGTTCTGGTCGTGAATCAGCAATTAGATCATTACAAGCTACTGGTCTTGAAATTACTGCAATTCGTGATGTTACTCCAGTTCCCCACAATGGTTCTAGACCACCAAAACGTCGTCGTGTATAATTTTGTTCTTAATGAAGGACGTTGCGTTTTGAAAGGGGCCTAGTAATGATTGAATTTGAAAAACCAAATATTACCGTTGTTGACCAAGAGAAGTCTTACGGTAAATTTGTTATTGAACCACTTGAACGAGGCTTTGGTACTACTCTAGGTAACTCATTACGTAGAGTTTTACTAACATCTATTCCAGGTACAGGACTTGTTTATGTTCAAATTGATGGTGTCTTACATGAATTCTCAACAGTTCCTGGTGTTAGAGAAGATGTAGCAAAAATGATTCTTAACTTGAAGAAACTTGAGTTAAAATCATTTTCTGATGAACAAAAGTTAATTGAATTGGACGTTGAAGGTCCAGCTACTGTAACTGCTGATGACCTAAAAGTTGACGCTGATGTTCAAATTCTGAATCCTGATCAATATATCTGTACCATCGCTGAAGGTGGCCACTTGCACATGCAAATTGCTGTCAAGAACGGTCGTGGTTATGTTGCAGCAAGTGACAACAAGAGTGAAGACATGCCAATTGGTGTTATTCCGGTCGATTCTCTTTTTTCACCAATTGAAAAAGTTAATTACCAGGTTGAATCAACTCGTGTTGGTAAAAGAGATGATTTTGACAAGCTCACTTTAGAGATTTGGACTGATGGTTCAATCAAGCCTAATGACGCCCTTAGTTTTGCTGCTAAGATTCTAGTAGCGCACTTTAAAGTGTTTGAAACTGCTGATGCAAATACTAAATTCGATGATGTTATGGTCGAAAAGGAAGATGATACTGCAGAAAAGAAACTTGAGATGACAATCGAAGAGCTTGATCTTTCTGTACGTTCATATAACTGCCTAAAGCGTGCTGGTATTAATACTCTGCAAGAGTTAACAGATAAGACTGAAGCAGATATGATGCGTGTACGTAACTTAGGACGTAAGTCATTGGAAGAAGTTAAAAACAAATTAGCTGACTTGGGACTTTCACTTCGTCAAGAAGATTAATAATAAAGGAGGTAAACTGATGGCATACCGTAAATTAGGTTGGGATAGTGCACATAGAAAAGCAATGTTGCGTGAAATGACAACTCAATTGTTCATGAAAGAACGCATTGTTACTACTGAAACTCGTGCAAAAGAAATTCGTAAGACTGCCGAAAAGATGATTACTTTAGGTAAGCGTGGCGATTTAGCTGCTAGAAGAAAGGCTGCTGCTTTTGTACGTGATGAAGTTGCTGATATCCATGAAGAAAAAGACGCAGTTGTTGTTAAATCAGCATTGCAAAAACTTTTCAGCGATATTGCACCTCGTTACAAAGACCGTAATGGTGGTTACACCAGAATTATGAAGTTAGCCAAAGCTCGTAAGGGTGACGGCGCTCCAATGGTTATTCTTGAATTAGTTTAATTTGAGATAATCAAAACTTAATAGCTATTAAGAATTATCCATGGAAGTGAGAATAAGCGCCAAGATGATGACGAAAGTTTAGTCTAGCTTAGATAATGTAAATTATCCCTCTTCATGGATGATTTTTTTTGCCCTTTTTTTGGTATAATCAAATCAGGCTTATAGGATGGTGAAGAAATGGCAGCAGATAGTATTATAAAAATTAAAAATGTAGCTTTTACATATCAAGATACAAAAAAGCCCGCTATTGATCATATTAGTTTTGAGATTAAAAGAGGGACGTGGACCTCAATTATTGGTCATAATGGTAGTGGCAAATCAACAATTATTCGTTTAATAAATGGGCTGCTTGTTCCAGACAATCCTGATGAGGCTAGTATCGAAGTTGATGGTGAAAAACTTACTGACGATAGTGTATGGGACATTCGAAACAAAGTTGGGATAGTTTTTCAAAATCCTGATAATCAATTTGTTGGTGCTACCGTTGCGGACGATGTTGCCTTTGGTCTTGAAAATCGTGGTGTTCCGCGTGAGAAAATGCTAAAAATCGTTCCTGAAGCAATTAATGCAGTGGGTATGACTGATTACACTGATTCTGAGCCTGCTAGCCTCTCAGGTGGTCAAAAACAGCGTGTGGCAATTGCTGGTATTATTGCTATTAAGCCCCAAATTATTATTTTGGATGAGGCAACTTCTATGCTTGATCCTGAAGGACGCAATAAAATTTTACAAATTGTTCACCGGATGAAGCAGGAATATGATTTAACTGTTATTTCGATTACACATGACATTGATGAGGCCAGTTTAGCTGATCAGGTAATTGTCATGAATGATGGCAAGCTGATCGAACAAGGAACTAGTAGTGAAATTTTTAGTCAAACAGAGCTTCTTAAAAAGTTAGGTCTTGATGTACCTTTCTTTGAGCAAATTAAGGATGAGCTGCTAGAACAAGGCATTAATATTCCGGATACTGTAAATTCAGAAAAAGAGTTGATTAATTTTTTATGTCAATTAAATTTAAGCAAGTAAGCTATATTTATGCGCCAGATTCACCACTTGAGAAAAAAGGTCTGGATAATGTAAATTTTGAACTTCAAAATGGTACTTTTACTGCAATTATTGGTCATACTGGCAGTGGTAAATCGACCTTGATGCAACATTTTAATGCTTTGTTAAAACCATCTAGTGGTCAAATTGAGATTGCAGGAACAACAATTACACCGGAAACTTCAAATAAAAATTTAAAGCAGTTGCGCCGACATGTTAGTCTAGTTTTTCAATTTCCTGAAGCTCAGCTTTTTGAAAGCACTGTTTTAGATGATATTGCTTATGGCCCTAAAAATTTTGGTTATAGTGAAAAAGAGGCAAAACAGGTTGCGCAAGTTTGGCTTAAAAAAGTGGGTTTGCCAGATGATATTGCAGATAAGTCGCCGTTTGACCTTTCTGGTGGTCAAATGAGACGAGTTGCCATTGCCGGTGTCTTAGCTTATGAGCCAGAAATTCTGTGTCTTGATGAACCTGCAGCAGGACTTGATCCGCAAGCACGTAAGCAAATGATGAATTTGTTTGTTGATTACCAAAAGGCAGGACATACAGTTATTTTGGTAACTCATAATATGGATGATGTAGCTAATTATGCTGATGATGTTTTGGTAATGGAACATGGTCAGATGATTAAGCATGATAAGCCACAGGTGATTTTTGATGATCGTTCATGGCTAAAGCAACATTATTTGGATGAACCACAAGCATCTTTGTTTGCATCCAAATTAGCGGGATTTAAATTTGCTAAGCAGCCGTTAACGGCAAAAGACTTAGTTCGAGGAATTAAAGAAAATATAAAGGGGTGAGTTTGTGAGTAAAATTTTAATTGGTCGATATGTACCGGGAAATTCACTTGTTTATAAAATGGATCCGCGTGGGAAATTACTTGCAACCATCTTTTTTATTTTGATTATTTTTCTGGCTAATAATCCACTGACTTATGCGATTGTGACCATATTTAGTTTTATTGCAGTAGCTGCAACTAGATTACGTCCTAAGGTATTTTGGGATGGTGTTAAGCCATTAGTTTGGTTAATCTTTTTTACATCACTTTTGCAATTGTTTTTTACGGTTGGCGGTAAAGTTTATTGGCAGTGGACTATTTTTGCAGTAACCAGTTATGGTATTGAAAATGCGATTTACATTTTTATCAGGTTTACAGTGATTATTTTAATTTCAACGGTGATGACGGTAACAACAATGCCGCTTGAAATTGCTGATGCAATGGAGTGGCTGCTAACACCGCTTAAATTAATTAAAGTTCCAGTTGATAAAATTGCGTTAGTGATGTCAATTGCACTGCGCTTTGTGCCAACCTTATTCGATGAAACTGTTAAAATTATGAATGCTCAACGTTCGCGTGGTGCTGATTTTAATAATGGTGGTCTAATTACACGGGCAAAAGCAATTACGCCGCTACTAATCCCATTATTTATTAACTCATTGGAAACCGCAGTTGATTTGTCAACAGCAATGGAATCACGAGGATACCGCGATGATAATGGTCGAACTCGTTATCGAATATTGCGTTGGTCAAAATTTGATTTGCTCGACTTAGGTTATTTTGCAATTTTAATTGCGCTGTTATTAATTTTTAGGACCCATTAATGATTACAAGATATAAAATGATACTTGCGTATGATGGCCATCTCTTTCATGGCTTTCAATCACAACCGCATCAACGAACTGTCCAAGGAACAATTGAAGCTGCATTAACTAAAATGACTAAGGGTAAAAAAATAGTCGTTGAAGGGTCAGGTAGGACTGACGCGGGTGTACATGCCATTGGTCAAGTAATTCACTTTGATTACCCGGGAAATACTATTCCACCGGAAAGAATGATTTGTGCACTTAATTCAATTATGCCGCTAGATATTGTCTTTAAGGAATGTGAAATTGTTGATGAGAACTTTCATGTTCGTTACAGTGCCAAAGGGAAATGGTATCGTTATCGGGCTAGTCTTGACCGCTTCGTTGATCCATTTAAGCGATTTTATACTGGTCACTATCCTTATCCTGTTGATGTTGCAAAAATGCAGCTGGCTGCGCGTGATCTGATTGGCACTCATGACTTTACTAGCTTTGCTGCCAGCGGCGGTCAAATCAAAAATAAAGTAAGAACAATGTATTATGTTAATATCGCTCAAGATAAGGAAACTAATGAAATTGTTTTTGATTTTATTTGTTCGGGCTTTTTGTACAATATGGTGCGGATTTTAGTTGCTACCTTGTTAGAAATTGGTAATGGCAAACGTCCGCTAGATGATATTCCCCGGGTAATAAAAGCCAAGGATCGCGAGCAAGTGAGAGAAACTGCACAAGCAAGCGGATTATTTCTTTATCATGTCTTTTATGATGATTTGCCAAAAAAATACCGGCAAGACGTTGATTAATATTGACAATTTATTAAAAAGGACGTATTCTAGAACAGTATGTTTGTCCATGATAGGCCCCGGCAACTTATTGTTTTCAAACAACGTATAAACGGAGGAATTTACATTGCGTACTACACAATTAGCAAAACCTAATGAAATTGAACGTAAGTGGTATGTTATTGACGCAACAGATGTATCTTTGGGTCGTCTGTCCACTGCAGTAGCCACTATTTTAAGAGGTAAGAACAAACCTCAATACACACCAAATGTTGACACTGGTGACAACGTTATTATTATTAACGCTTCTAAAGTTAAGTTAACTGGTAAAAAGGCTACTGACAAGATTTATTACCACCACTCTGGTTGGCGTGGCGGAATCAAGGCTGTTCCAGCTGGTGATTTGCTTGCCAATAACCCAGTTAGATTAGTTGAATTGTCAGTTAAGGGAATGCTTCCAAAGAATACTCTTGGTCACCAAGAATTCATGAAGATGCATGTTTATGCTGATGCTGATCACAAGCATGAAGCACAAAAACCTGAAGAATTAGACATTAATAAATTAATCTAGGAGGTTAAATAAATGGCACAACAAGTTGCATATGCAGGTACTGGTCGTCGTAAGGACGCAGTTGCGCGTGTACGTTTAGTACCAGGCACTGGTAAGATTACTGTTAACAACAAAGATGTTGATCAATACATTCCATTCCCTAACTTAGTTAAGGACTTGAAGCAACCATTGACTTTGACTGAAACTGATGGTCAATATGACGTTAAAGTTAACGTTAATGGTGGTGGCTTCTCAGGTCAAGCTGGTGCAATCCGTCTTGGTATTGCCCGTGCTCTTCTTGAAGTTGACCCAGATTTCCGTGGTCCTTTGAAGAAGGCTGGATTCTTAACTCGTGACCCTAGAATGGTTGAAAGAAAGAAGCCAGGTTTGAAGAAGGCCCGCAAAGCTTCACAATTCTCAAAACGTTAATTTTGGATTTACGTTTATCAAAAAAGATATCTCAATTGGGATATCTTTTTTTGTTTAATTTGATAATTTACTGTAATCCTTAAATAAATTGGGCTAATATTAAATTATATTTTATTAAGATAAGAAAAAGTAAATAACACACGAGATGAAAAGAAGGTACTATGAAACAGATAGTTGCAGGCATATTGGCAAATGTTGATGCGGGAAAAACGACTTTATCTGAAGCACTACTTTATCGAACAGGAACAATTAGGCAATTAGGCCGTGTTGATAATGGCAATGCCTTTTTGGATTCGGATCAGCTAGAAAAAAGACGCGGAATCACTATTTTTTCTCATCAGGCAAATTTAGAATATCAAGATTTAAAATTAACTTTGCTTGATACACCAGGTCACGTTGACTTTTTGGCACAAACAGAGGGCGTATTAAGTGTCTTGGACTATGCTATTTTGGTAATTTCCGCTACTGCAGGTGTACAAAGTCAAACAAGAAAATTGTGGCAACTACTCCAGCAATATCAGGTTCCGACTTTTATTTTTATTAATAAAATGGATGCTAGTCAAGCTGAGTTATCAACGATAATTACACAACTGCAAACAGAATTATCCGCTGGTTGTGTCAATTTTGAATTAAAAAATCAACAATTGTCTGCTTCGAGCCAAGAACAAATTGTTGTTCAAGATGACGATGTTTTAACGGACTACCTGTCTTCAGGGACAATTGATAATGCGACTATTCGCCAAATGATTAAGAAAAGGCAAATTTTTCCTTGTTATTTTGGGTCAGCGCTAAAGCTGCAGGGAATAAAGGAATTACTTTCTGAGATTGCTTTTTGGAGTGAGGAATACCAGTCTTCAATATCTGAATTTGGCGCACGAGTATTTAAAATTTCACATAATGCAAAAGGTGAGCGGTTGACTTGGCTGCGTGTTATGAGTGGCAGCTTGCAGCCCAAGCAAATTTTATTAACTGATCAAAAAATTAACCAGTTACGAATTTATCAGGGAGAAAAATTCACCACTAAGCAGGAAGTAACAGCGGGACAGATTTGTACGATTCCGAATTTAGTTGGGACGTATCAAGGACAAGGTTTAGGGCTTGAACATGATAGTCAAGATTCACAAGTTCAACCTGTTTTAACTTACTCTGCCGATCCCAAAGATTATGATCCACATACTTGTTTGCTAGCCTTAAAAGAGTTAGAGGACGAGGATCCACAACTTCATGTAGTTTGGGATGAGTCAAGTCAAAGTATTAGTGTCCGGATTATGGGTGAAGTTCAGCTGGAAGTTTTGCAGCAATTATTGCAGGAAAGATTTAATCTTCAGCTTGAATTTGGCACTGGTAAGATTTTGTATAAAGAAACGGTTACGGATTCAGTTGAGGGTGCTGGTCATTTTGAACCCTTGCGGCATTATGCGGAAACTCATGTGGTGCTTGAACCATTGCCAGCTGGAAGCGGCTTAGTTATTGTAAATGATTGCCCTAATGAAGTTTTAGCACCTAACTGGCAGAAGCAAGTAATGTTTGATTTGCAAACTAAGGAACATCTGGGTGTCTTAATCGGTGCGCCAATTACCGATATGAAAATTCGCTTTGTTAGTGGTCATTACAGTTATAAGCACACACAGGGCGGTGATTTTCGTAAGGCAGCTTGGCGTGCTGTACGGCAAGGATTAATGCTGCTTAAGGCTAAAGGAAAATGTCAATTGCTTGAGCCGTGGTATCATTTCCGCTTAGAAATTGCTTCGACACAAATTGGTCGGGCAATTAGTGATATTCAACAGATGAAGGGCACCTTTAATGAGCCTGAAGTGGGGACTAATCAAGAGATGGAGGTCTTAACTGGCTCTGCTCCAGTTAAGCAAATGCAAAATTATGCTAAAGTAGTCCGGAATTATATTCATGGGCAGGGGAATTTAGAGTGTACATTTGATTGCTATCATCCTTGCCAAAATGCAACGGAAATTATTGCGGCTTATGATTATTCGCCAACGCACGATTTGGCCAATACACCAGACTCTGTTTTTGTACCAAATGAAATTGCAACGAGAATACCGTGGAATGAAGTCCCCGAGTGGGCTCATGTACCGTATCAAAACAAATACAAATTCGGTGGCTATCATGCCTAAAAAATAACCTATTGATTGAATAATCAATAGGTTATTTTTAATTAGTATATTTAATTAAACAAAATTTATGAATTTCATAAGCTAGCTCGCTAACAAGATAAATTACCCAAAGAATGTGCCATAATCTAGGATTAATTATTGAAGCACCACAATAGATTACAGTTGCTATCATAAAATAAATTTTTCGTAGATCTCTAAGATTTACTGGTTTGACTTTAATTTTATGATTACTTTGATTTTCATTACCTACCAAATAGTCAATTGAAACAGCATATAATTGACTCAGCTGCTTTAATTTATCCAAATCAGGTACCGCATCACCAGTTTCCCATTTGGAAACATCCATCTTTGTCGCTAGTTTTTCCTGTGACCAGTGATTAGCAATTCTTTGTTTTCTAAGTCGCTCACTTAAAACGCTCATGACTTTCCTCCTGTTATTTTAATAATGATTAAAGTATATCGTATTGCAAAGTTGCCTTCTATAAACTAGCGGTTAAATTTCGTCAACTAGTGGTTGCTATTATTGATTTAACACCTTTTTTAATTGGTCTAAGAATGTTTGGGCGGCATGCGAGAGGACAGCGGTTTTTGACCAGATTAAACTTGCGTGAATGGTTAATTCAGGCTCGAGGGGAATAAAAGTTAGGCTGGTTTGTGCGAGATTGATGATTCGGTCAAGGCAAAGCACATCACCAACATTGTGTTGTGCGAGAATTGCGGCATTGTTAAGCAAGTTATAGCTGGCAACAGTTTGAAATTTAAGACTGCTTTGCCCCAGCCAGTTGGTCAATAATGTTTGACTATTATGTCGCTGCGGCAGAATTACTGGTTTACCAATTAAATCGGCAACTTTAATTTTATTTTTACTAGCTAAATCGGAATCCTTCCTAGTCAATAATCCCCATCTTGTAGTTCCCGGCAGAGTTAGAAAGTTATAATTAATCTTATTAAAAGGATCCAGGACAAAACCGAAATCAAACAGACCATTTTGCATTTTGCGCTGGACCTCGCTTGCATCACAACTGTGCAAATTAACAATAACATTAGGCGCAATTTGTTTTAATTGATTAATTGCATCCGCAATTGTACTAAGCATTGGTGCTTCTGAACAGCCGATAAAGACGCTGCCGCTAATTTCGGATTTCTTACCAATATTGGTGCTCGTTTTATTGGCTAAAGTCAAAATTTGTCTAGCCTGATTGGCAAGATATTCGCCATCAGTTGTCAATTTGATCGTTCTCGTACCGCGTTCAAATAGACTGACGCCCAATTCTTGTTCAAGTTCGTGAATTTGCCGTGAAATTGTGGGCTGCGAAATGTGCAGCTTGGCTGCTGCTCGGGAAATGTTTTGCTCGTTAACAACTGCTAAAAAATAGCGTAAGACTCTAAGTTCCATGATGCTCCTTTTATTAAGGTCAATCAGTATTTGGTATTATAATCATTTTAGGATAAGTATAAGACTTTTAGGACATGAAATTATGAAAAAGAAAAATTTGTTTTGGCTGGGCACGGTAATAATTATTTTGATTGTTGGCGGTACTATTAGCTGGTTTCATTTTAGTCAAAATACTCCAGCTAATACTAATCAAGTTATGGATCGCTCAGGCAGTACACCGACAATTTATCTTCATGGGTGGGGAGCTAGTGGAAAATCCACGGATAGTATGATTGCCTATGCCGAAAAGCATAATCATGCCCGCAAGGTGCTGACTGCAAAAGTTAAGCGAGATGGGCAAATTAGTTTAGAGGGAACATGGCCTGAAGGGACGATGCACCCTTTAATCCAGTTAGTATTTGTGGATAATAAAAATGGTGATTATGATGTGACTCGTGAATGGTTCCATCATTTAATTATCTTGTTACAGAAAAAATACCGAATTAAACGCTACAATACAGTTGCCCACTCAATGGGGAACTTAACGACCATGTTTTACCAAATGAAATACGGCAATAGTGATAAATTACCTAGGCTAAATAAGCAGGTCAATCTTGGTGGCCATTTTGATGGTATTTTGGGAATGGATGACAAGGCTAATCGTAATTACTTATTGTCCAGTGGTCGCCCAAGGTATCTTAATGCTTCATATCGTTATTTGTTAAAGCACCGGCAAAATTATCCGAAGAATGTGTCCGTCTTAAATATTTTTGGCAACAAGGAAGACAGCACAAATTCCGATGGGGATGTCAGTGTTATTTCAGCACGTTCTTTGCGTTACTTGCTCCGCGGCAAAGTTAATTATCAAGAAATTGAAGTTAAGGGAGCTGGCGGTCAGCATAGTCAGCTCCATGAAAATTCTCGAGTTGATCAAGCTATTGGACAGTTTTTATGGTGAAGCACTATCCATGCCTAATTGTTATAGCATGACATACAAAATAAGTATTAGACATAGCCTGTCCTTAATTATTATAATAACAACAAGAAATTAAGGAGAGCAGCTATGGAATATGTTGATTTGGGTAATACACCTATTAAAATTTCCAAATTATGTGTTGGTGGCATGAGTTTTGGTCAAGCAGGAACAATGCATGACTGGACTTTAGATCAAAGTGGTACTGAAAAAGTTGTTGCCCACGCATTAGACTTAGGAATTAATTTTTTTGATACGGCTAACAGCTATTCTGCAGGTACGGGCGAGGAATACTTAGGAAAAGCATTAAAAAAATGTACTACAAGAGATAAAGTAGTAATTGCCTCGAAAGTTTATTTTAATCCTGGGCGCTTGTCCCGCAAGGCAATTGAACGTGAAATTGACGGTACTTTAGAGCGACTAGGAACCGATTATTTGGATTTATACATTATTCACCGTTTTGATTATCACACGCCAATTGAAGAAACGATGTCTGCCTTAAATGATTTGGTTAAGGCAGGTAAAGTTAGGGCTCTTGGTGCTTCAGCAATGTATGCTTATCAATTTTATAATTTGCAATTAGCTGCACGAGATCATGGCTGGATCCAGTTTTCAGCAATGGAAAATCATTATAACTTGCTTTATCGTGAAGATGAGCGTGAGTTATTGCCACTGTGCCAGCAGATGGGTGTATCCCTGATGCCATATAGTCCACTAGCTGCTGGTCGACTTGCGCGTCCCAATTGGACAGCTTCTACTTTGCGCAGTCAAACTGACCGCGTGGCACGGGGTAAATATGACCATACTAAAAAATATGATGAAAAAATTTCTCAGAGGGTTAACGAATTGGCGCAAAAGTATCGGGTCAAGATGTCTCAAATTGCATTAGCATGGCTATGGTCCAAGGGAGTTGCTTCGCCAATTATTGGTGCGACAAAGGCCGCTCATTTTGATGATGCGGTAAATGCGCTTTCTGTTAAACTAACTAATGAAGATATTGCTTACATTGAACAGCCGTACTTGCCCCACAAAATTGTGGGCGCAATTGATGAAAATCCGCCGGAAGGCACAGTATTATTAAACGAGGATACAAAATGAAAGAATTATATTTAATGCGGCACAGTCAGACATTGTTTAACCAGTTACATAGAATTCAAGGCTGGTCTGATTCGCCATTAACTAAGCAGGGAATTAAGGATGCCCAGGAAGTTGGTCGTTATTTTAAGGACCAACAAATTACGTTTGATCACGTCTATTCGTCAACGCAGGAGCGTGCTTGTGACACACTTGAAAATATCACTGACCAGCCTTACACCAGAATAAAGGGGTTAAAAGAGTGGAACTTTGGCGTTTTTGAAGGGCAAAGTGAGCAGCTCAATCCCCATGATGATAGTAGTCGGCATTCATACGGTGACTTTTTTCTGCAGTTTGGCGGTGAGTCTGATTTAGAAGTTCAGGAGCGAATGAATCAGACGTTAACGGCAATTATGGAGCAGCCGGATCACCACCTCGTCTTGGCAGTTAGCCATGGCGGCGCATGTTACATGTTCTTACAAAAATGGCTGCCGTATGATGAAATTAAACGGCAAGTAACCAACTTTCATAATTGTTGTATCCTAAAGTTCACTTATGAAGACGGTAAATTTACTTTTATTAGGGCAATTAATGTTAAGGAAGAAAATTAGTGCCAGGAGCGCGTTATAATCTAATTAGATTGGCGTTAACTTAGACAATAAAAGCCACTACTGAATTTAGTAGCGGCTTTTATATTGTTTATAAACTGTCTTGAATATTGCTGCCGAGATACTCATAAAGCATCCCTTGTTTTAAATCTGTGGTATCAATTCCCAGTGCTTCTGCAATTGCGTAGGCAAAAGCCCAAGCTGTTGCTGGTCCGCGGCTGGTAATTACTTTATGATCCGGATCGGTCACCGTAATCTTTTCTTGGAAGTTACCGCTTGGTGCATCATGTTTTGTTTGGGCATCAAACCCAGGATAACAAGTGTAATTGGCATCATTCAAAACGCCATAGCGTGCCAAGGCAATTGGTGCCGCGCACATGGCTGCGTCCCACTGCTGATTTTGATGACGTTGCACCATTAATGAGCGAAGTCGTTCATTGTCCCGCAAATTTTCAGCGCCGGTTTTACCGCCGGGAAAGGCTACTAGATCATAATCCAGTAAGCTGTCGTCAACAATTTTATCACAAGTTAATTTAATGTTGTGATCGCCGATGACATCTTTACTAGTTAAGCCAACCATATCGGCTTGCACACCTAAACGACGCAGAACATCGATGATGCTCAAACCCTCAACTTCTTCGCACCCATCAGCGAAGACTACCGCAACTTTAGTCATATTTTATACCTCGCAATCTGTTACTCTTATTATAAACTAGCTGAGTTCAAGGTAAAATAATAAATCACTTAACTTGTTGAGGTGCAGTGTGGGATGAGGCGTAATCGGAATTTTGCTCTTTTTCGGTGCCAGCCACAATGATTGCAGGTTGGCATTTACAGCACCTTGGATTTCTTCAGTTAGATTGGTACCAATTACAAGACTAGTAGCCGGATTGAATTTGTCATGTTCTTGAAAAATTGGTACAAACACATTTTTATTGGGTAATTTGGCAGTTAAATTTTCTGGAAAGTAGATAGCTGAAAAGTAATTTAGCAGTTCACTTTCTGCAAGGCGTGGTTCTAATATTTTTCGCGGTTCTTTTGCCAGCATCACTAAGTTAAGTTGGGCTGCCGTTTCATCTAAAAAGGGAATAGCATCCTGCGTTAATTGGTGTTGTCCAGCCATCTTTTGTTCAAAAATCTGGCGCGCTGCTTGTGAATTATCATTGAAGAAAGTTTGGCTGAGTAGTTGCAGCCGCTCATCTTGGCTTAGGAATTTTACCTGTTCCTGCAAACTAGTATATTTAATACGCTCAGCAGGACCAAAATCACGCCCAAGCTCACGTAAAGTCTGCCGCAAAGCATTTCTTTCAGCTGCTTTTTGATTTAATAGACTACCTTCTGGAATAATTATCAATGTTTCAAACTTTGTCACTATTAGTTTACCTTCTTTATTTGTTTTCTACTTGCATTATAATAGATATTATTGCCAAAAAGGAGTTAAATTATGCCGTCAATTTTTACATTAATCTTTCTTTTATTGGGAGGAATTGCAGGGGGACTATTATCGTCAGTAGCATCAATGGCATCGCTGGCATCTTATCCGGTTTTACTAGCTGTTGGCATCCCACCCGTTTATGCTAATGTCACTAATGATGCCGCCTTGATCTGGACTAGTGTCGGTTCCACTATTTCATCAACTAAGGAGCTTAAGGGGCATTGGAAGCAGGTCGGCTTTTATGGTTTCTTAACCGTTATCGGGTCGCTTGTCGGTTGCTTTTTATTATTATCATTTCCATCCAGTGTTTTTGAAAAGTTGGTGCCATTTTTTATTGCGGGTTCAGGAATTATGGTATTGGCATCTGGTAAGCATCATAATTTGGAGCCACATAAAAGACCGCTTTGGCAAGAAATTTTCTATATTGCGGCATTACTCGTGATGGGCGTTTATACTGGATACTTTGGTGCTGCGGGCGGCGTTATCGTATTAGTATTGTTAACCTATATCACTGATGAAAAGTTTATTGTCGTTAATGCTATCAAAAACGTTGTTTGCGGGTTGGCTAATTTAGTGGCGCTAATCGTGTTTATCTTTACCTCACACATTTATTGGCAGCAGGCAATTCCACTTGCTGTTGGGATGTTTATTGGTGGTTATTTAGGAATGGGAATTTTACGGAAAGTTCCAGCAAAAGTTATTCGCTTATTCATTGCAGCCTTAGCCTTTATTCAGGCGGGATATTTCTTTTATAAAGCATATATGTTATAGTTTAATACAAATCTATTATGAAAGGAGAATGCAAATTGACTACAGAAGTTTATTTAGTACGTCACGGTGAAACAATGTTTAACCAGCTTGATAAGGTGCAAGGCTGGTGTGATTCACCGCTGACAGTTAAGGGAATTAATGATTTGAAGCGGACAGCACATGCTTTAAGTCAAGTTCATTTTGACAATATGTATTCTTCCGATTTGAAGCGGGCAATTGATACAGTACACTTAATGAAGGATGCCAATCAAGTGTCAGAAATTGGTAAAATTAAAAAGCTACCCGAATTTCGGGAAGTCTTTTTTGGTTCGTTTGAAGGTGATGATGTTCGTAATACTTGGAAACAAGTAGCATTAGCAGCTGGCATTGGCTCCGAGGATAATGTTAGTAAAATTATCAATCAGGTAGGAATTTATGAATTTCGTGAGGCAACTAAAAAGGCTGATCCGCGACATTTGGCTGAAAATAAAGAAGAACTTGATGCTCGAATGGTGCGGGCAGTTAACGTGTTAAACGATTTAACTAAAAATGAGAAGCGTGTTTTACTGGTATCACATGGTGATTTTATTAAAACTTTGGGAATTAAGTATTGGAATCAAAGTGATGGCTTACACGATATTACCTTTCCCGATAATGGTAGTGTCAGCCGCGGCGTTCTCCATGATAATGGTAAATTTGAAATTGTTGATTATAATATTAATGCAGAAAATATCTAGTCTTACTGGGAGCAGTAAGACTTTTTTGTTACACTAAATGCAAGGAAAGGAATGCAGAAAATGAAAGATCATACAACTAAGCGTTATGCTTATGTAACGCTGTTGAATATTGTCATTACCATTGCAGAATTTGTTGGTGGCTTCGCGTCTGGGTCACTAGCTTTGCTATCAGATGCCGTACATAATTTGAGTGATGTCGGCGCGATTATCATTTCATTTGTTGCGCACTTAATTAGTAGTCGCAGTCGCAACCAACATAAAACGTTTGGCTACGAGCGTGCTGAAACTTTGGCGGCCTTTACTAACGGTATTATTTTAATTTTGATTAGCCTGGCTTTGTTTATTGAAGCAATTGAGCGCTTTTGGCAGCCTAGCAAGATTAAGGGTGGCATCATGTTGGTCGTAGCGGTGATTGGGTTATTGGCTAACTTTATTTCTATGCTAGCGATGCACCGTGACGCTCAAGGAAGTTTAAATGTGCGCTCTACTTTCATTCATATGTTGAGTGATGCTTTGTCCAGCGTTGCAGTTGTGATTGGTGCGGTGTTTATTTACTTTTGGCAAATTACGTGGCTTGACCCCGTAATGACGTTGCTGGTATCAGTGTTTGTTCTGCGCGAAGCATATCAAATTACCAAAAAGGCTGCTAATATTTTAATGGAATCTAATCCTGATATTGACCTTGAACAAATGAATAAAATTGTGTTATCTTTTCCAGAGATTAAAAATATTCATCATGTGCATTTATGGCGTTATAGCGATGACTATATCATGCTTGATGCCCACGTAAATGTGGACGCCAAATTGACTGCTGAGGAATTTGAAAAATTAACGCAGCGAATTAGTGAAAAACTGCGGCAGTTGGGGATTAATCATATTAATTTTCAAGTGGAGTGCGAACGCGGTAAAAATGATGATATGATTGTTCCAGGTCATGATTATGAAAATTAGGGGAAATAGAAATGAAAGTTAGTTTGTTTACAGCCATTATTGTTTTAATTGTTGGACTTTACGATCTAGCATATGCGTATAATCGTCGCCAGCAAAATCGCCGGCGGGGAACAATTGGCTTCATGATTTTAGGAATTATCTTTACAATTGGCGGAATTGTGATGTTAATTTTACATTGGGCTAAGTAAAATGGTTAAGCTAGTTTTAGTAAGACATGGTGAAAGTACGGCAAATTCGGCTAATGTTTATACTGGATGGAATGATGTGCCATTAACTGCTAAGGGTAGGGCACAAGCACGATATGCTGGTGAATTAATTAGGCAAATTCCTGATTTTGCACCAACGCATATCCACACTTCGATTTTATCGCGGGCAATTGTTACTGCCGATATTGTGGCGGATGTTTGTCATTTTTTGTATTTACCAATTACTAAAACTTGGCGGCTGAATGAACGGCATTATGGTAAATTGCGTGGCACTAATAAAGATCTTTCTCGCCAAATTTATGGCAGACAGCAGATTTTAGAATGGCGGCGTGGTTTTTATGCAATTCCACCTGCCGGTAAGCAAATTACGGAACGGCGTTATGCTAATTATGATTTGCAGCGGTTGCCGCTTGCTGAGAGTTTGTATCAGACGCAGCAGCGATTATTACCATACTATTATAATGAGGTTGCCAGCAGATTGCGCAAGGGTGAAGACCAGTTAATTGTTGCCCATGGCTCTAGCCTGCGAGCATTAATTAAAAAAATGGAAGGGATTAACGATCAGGATATTGTCCATTTAGAAGTGGCTAATGCCGAACCGATTAGTTACACGCTAGATACCTGTTTACAAATTGTTGATAAAAAAATTTTACACTAAATTTTAAGATTGCTTTTAGTTCATGCTAAGGAATTGGGCAGATGTATGTTAAAATTTATTACGATACTATATAATTTTTTACATTCTTAGTTTGGAGTAAAAGGCATGCGTAAAATATTTTTATTACGAGGCGCACCCGGCTCCGGTAAATCTTCATTCATTGCTCGCCATCACTTACAACCATATGCGATTAGTCGCGATCAAATTAGATTATTATTGGCGAATTTGACCTATTTTTATGAAGAAGATACCGATTGCTTACATCAAGTAATTCCGCGATATGCAAATAAGCAGACAGAGCGGTTAGTTGATTACCTCGTAGAAGAAAAGATGAAACGCGGCGAAACGGTAATTGTTGATAGTACCCATATTGTTTCTGATAGCATAGAACATTATAAATCATGGGTTGAGCGTTACCGGTATGAATTATTCGTCGTGGATTTAATGTACCACAAAAGCTTACGTAACTTACTTAATCGTAATGAAGTACGTCGGCAATATGATTGGGTCAGACCTGAAGTAGTTCGGGAAATGTATTTGACCTATAAAGATAATTGGCAGGTGCCAGAATGGGCACATGTAATTAATCCTAATCAGATGGGCAAAGCCTTGTCACAAAAGGAAAGTAATTTAGATCATTTTGCCCATGTAATTGCCATTCCGGATAAAGTTGCGGAGGCAGATTTTCCGCACGTGCATATTTCTAATTTTTACTTTTCTTTTAACGACCGTTTTACAGAAAAGTACGGCACCTATCGTAATGTGATTACAATTGGTAAGACAAAAGATGAAGTCATTAAGAAATTTCGACTGCCATATTTTGTGTTCAAATTTCATCACAAGCACTTTTTAATATCAGCGTATCCAGTCAGAAATGAATTATTGGATCCAATCAAAAAGGTTAAAGGTGTCTGGACTTATTCAACTGGATTAGTTAATTTAGCTGACTTTATTCAAGAAGTCCCGCAAAGTAGGCCGCAACATGTTCACCAATTTAATTTAAATAAATTGCAAGCCGACCGCTTATTGCATATTTGGTAAAACTGCTAGACGTTACACTTAAGGTGTGACGTCTTTTTCTGTAAAAAAATAATTAACTGGTTGACTAAAAAATATTAAAAATACAATGATTATAGTGTATTATAATACTAGTAGTCTATTAGAAAGAGAAAGTTGAAAATGAAGAAAAATAAAAAAGTGATAATTACGTTAGTAATTTGTTTAATCGTGGTCTTGCTAGGTGCCGGTATTTATGTTGGTCACCAAGCAAGTACTTCAAGTGCCGCAAATAATCAGCCGACAAAAACTAGAACAATTTATCCTCATAAATTTACTAAAATTAAAGTGGATGTTGATACATCTGATATTAGTGTTCATCAAGGTACTAAATATCAAGTTAAGATTATTGATAATCAGAAAAATAGGATTAATGCGAAGGTGAAGGATGATGAATTATTGGTTAGCCAGCGTGAACGGTCGCACAACCATTTCTTTGGCATAAGCAAGATAATGATTAATGGTAAAAATCTAACCGCTAAATGCCAGGTAGAAATTACGGTTCCACACAAGAATTCATTAACTAAGATTAATGCCGAGACAGAAACGAGTAAGTTTAAGTTAGACAATTTACAATTGCACAAGTTGGCCATCGATTCTGATACCGGCGATATTGACCTTAAAAATGTCAAGTCAGTAAGTAATGACTTGTCGACTGATACTGGCGATATTGAGATTACTACTAGTCAGGTTGCCAATGTTACTAGCGATGTCGATACAGGCGATGTCCATATTTCTAGCTCGCAGTTATCAGGGAATAATTCATTTTCATTAGATACTGGTGACTTTTCTTTGGATGAGGCTAGTAAAAAGATGACGTATCATCTGTCAGTTGATACTGGTGATATTGACTACTTTGGTGATGATGTAGACGATCACCTTAATAAGAAAGTTGCTCACAGCAAGGCAGTACTTAAAGTTGATTCCTCAACTGGTGATATTACGATTGAATAAAGACTAGATAGTTAGCCGCTGTTAAATTTTGTTAAATTGAATTTGCCGGAATCATAAAAAATAGTACAATTAGGTAGAAATATTTTTGATAGCGCTTTTTTATGAAGGTGGATAGAAACAAAATGAACAAAGAAGAATTAAAAGCGAAGTTTACTAAAATATATCATGAAGTTCCTAGCAGTTGTTATTTTTCACCAGGTAGAATTAATTTAATTGGTGAGCACACCGACTATAATGGCGGTCATGTGTTCCCATGTGCAATTACTTTGGGAATTTATGGTGCTGTTAGTTCCCGTAATGATCAAAAGTTTCATTTTTACTCTAGTAGTTTTGAAGAATTAGGAATAATTGAAGTTGACCTTGATGATTTACACTTTGTTAAATCAGATTCATGGACTAATTATGCCAAGGGGATGCTGCACTTTTTACTGACTGAAAATGCCCAAATTTCGCATGGTTTAAATATTTATATTGATGGTAATATTCCTGACGGTGCGGGACTATCTTCATCAGCTGCTCTGGAAATGTTGATCGGTGTGATACTGAACGATCAGTTTAACCTTAATTTTAGTGCGCTTGATCTTGTTAAGATGGGGGTAGCTACTGAAAATGACTTTGTTGGTGTAAATTCCGGAATTATGGATCAGTTTGCGGTGGCAATGAGTAAGAAAAATCAGGCAATTTTACTTGATACTAATACTCTGGTATACAATATGGTGCCGCTTAATCTACAAGATAATGTAATTGTTATTATGAATACTAATAAGCGTCGTGAACTAGCAGATTCCAAATATAATGAGCGTCGAAGTGAATGCGAGCAAGCATTACGCGATTTACAAAAAGAATTGAAGATTAACTCTTTGGGCGAATTGGATAGTGAAACTTTGGACCAGTATAGCTCGTTATTATCTTCAGAAACGCTTCTTAAAAGAGCGCGTCATGCTGTCTGGGAAAACGAGCGGACATTGCGTGCTGAACAGGCTCTGCAAAAAGGTGATCTGGAACAGTTTGGTCGGCTAATTAATGCTTCACATGTATCTTTGCAAGATGATTATGAAGTTACAGGTAAGGAACTAGATACGCTAGTTCATGCGGCTTGGCAGCAGCCAGGGGTATTAGGTGCAAGAATGACAGGAGCCGGTTTTGGCGGCTGTGCAATTGCGCTTGTTAACAAGAAAGATGTAGCAGCTTTTGAGCAAAATGTTGGTACGATATATGAGCGAGTAGTAGGTTATGAGCCGTCATTTTATCTTGCGGAAACATCCGATGGTGCTAAGGTTTTAAAATAATTTAGTGATAAGGATGTAAAAATGACACAAACAAGTTTGGTTGAACAATTTGTTACGCAAGTAATTGCCGCAAGCGATTGTACGGAGCTGGATCGAATCTATTTAACTAATCAGGTATTGGCACTAGTAGGAGATGAGACACGTTCTGCAGTCACAACAAGCACAGTTTTAATTGATTTAAAAGATGAATTGGTTGCAGCTGCTGTTAAAAATGGCCATTGTGGTCCTACTTTTAATGAACAAGATATTTTGGGTGCGCAATTGATGAATTTATTAGTGCCGCGTCCTAGTATTGTTAATCGGCAATTTTGGCAGACATATGAGGAAAAGCCAGAACAGGCAATTGCGGATTTTTATCAGTTAAGTAAGACTAGTGACTATATCAAAACGCGGGCAATTGCCAAGAATATTTATTTTGTTACGCCTAGTGATTATGGTGATTTAGAAATTACGATTAATTTATCTAAACCGGAAAAAGATCCGCGGGCGATTGCGGCGGCGAAGAAGGCAAAAGCAACGGGTTATCCTTTGTGCCAATTGTGTATGGAAAATGAAGGCTATCTAGGGCGCCATAATTATCCAGCCCGCAGCAACCACCGAATTATCCGCTTTAAGATTGGCGATGAGGAGTGGGGCTTTCAATATTCACCCTATGCATATTTTAATGAGCATTGCATCTTTCTTTCTTCTAAGCACGAGGGGATGAAAATCTCGGAAAAAACATTTATCCGGCTGCTGAATATTATTGAACAATTCCCGGGATATTTTGCTGGTAGTAATGCTGATCTGCCAATTGTTGGTGGGTCGATACTTACACATGAGCATTACCAAGGCGGGCGTCATAATTTTGCGATGATGAAGGCGAAAATGATGACCAAGCTTAATTTTAAGGGTTTTGCCGATGTAGAGGCTGGGATTGTAAAGTGGCCCATGTCTGTGATTCGCTTACGCAGCCAAAACAAAAAGCAATTGGTTGCCTTAGCCAATAAAATTTTGCAGGCATGGCGACAATATAGTGACGAGCAGGTTGGTGTGCGCGCCTTTACGGATAATGTACCACATCATACAATTACGCCAATTGCCTGCACGCATGGTGATCAGTTGGAGCTCAACTTAGTATTACGTGATAACCAAACTTCAAGTGAATATCCTGACGGCGTTTTTCATCCCCATCAAGATGTCCAGCACATTAAGAAGGAAAATATTGGTCTTATTGAAGTGATGGGGTTAGCAATTTTACCGCCACGGCTTAAGTCAGAACTGCAAGAGGTGCGTAAATTTTTGCTAGGTGATGAGAATAAAATTGCGGCAATCCATTTGCCGTGGGCGAAGCAGATGATGGCTCAAAATGAGATTACAGCAGCTAATGTGGATGCCATTTTACAGTCAGAATTAGGCAAAGTCTTCACTAGGGTGCTTGCTGATGCTGGTGTCTTTAAGCAAACTCAGGTTGGACAAGCAGCCTTTATGCGCTTTATTAAGAGTGTCTTAAATTAAAGATTAACAAGTAAACGTTGAATAAGTTCAACGTTTTTTAATACATAAAAATAACCACTTGGTCATCATGAGCGACCACTTGGGCAGTAGCTATTGCTTTAACTGGGTAAAAGACTTTAATTAACTTAAAGAATATATTGAAATTAATTATTTGAAGGAGAACTCATGATTGCAAAATACTATTCAAAGCCTAAGCTAATCTTAATGTGTATCTTGGGGCTGGTTGCCAGCGCAGAAAATATCGTGATGGCATATATGACAGGAAGCTTGGTTAACATTGGTACAAAGGGCGAGCCACAAAAGCTGCCGCACTTTTTAGTAACAATTATTGTTCTTTTTGTAATTGTCTTTCTGGCGAAGCTGGGATATAACTATTTGAAAAATGACGCAATTAGACAAACCAACAGTACATTAAGAACCAAGGTCTTTAATGGGATGCTTCATGAAGAACGAGCAGAAAATTCGGCAGGGCTTGGCTTTTTAACAAGTGACTTTAAGCTGCTTGAGACTAACCGTTTTGGCGCTGAAATTAATATCGCGATGAGTGCCTGTATGTTGATACTATCCTTGAGTTACGCCGTTTACATTAATTGGCTGTTGACCATTTTATTCTTTGTTGGTTCAGTTATTCCGATGGTTGTAGTTAGTTTCTTTCAAAAGCCACTGCAAAAAGCGTCTGATCATTGGACAAGTGCCAATGAAGAATATGTTAATCAAACTAAGAACTTCTTGGCCGGTGCTGATTCTCTGCGGTTGTATCGGCAGCAACAAAATGGGGTAGCTAAAAATAAGCAGGTGGTTAATAAACTGGAAAAATCACTGGCCCAGATGAACTTGTTAAATGATAATTCACAGGCATTAGTTAATTTCGTTGCCGAAATTGGGACATTCTTACTACCAATTTTGGTGGGAATTTATTTAATAATTAAGGGTCAGACAACTTTGGGAGCATTATTTGCCGTTGTCCAATTGTCGAACTCATTTGTGAATCCGATTCTGACGATTATGCAAGAACGCAATCACTTTTCAACGACGAAGAATATCGTAGCTAAGATTAAACAATATTTAGCGCTTAATGAAGAACATGAACCTGAAGTCACTGATTTTAATCAAGAAGTTACTTTTTCAAAAATCAATTTAGTCAGGGAGCAAAAATTGGCTCAGGGAATTAATTTGGTAATTAAAAAGGGGCAAAAGATAGCAATTATTGGACCATCAGGCAGTGGCAAGTCAACTTTGTTCCAATTTATGTTGACTGGCAAGTTTGGTCAGGCTGACAAGATTACGGTTGACGGTCATGAATATCAAGTTGCGCAGCTGACAGATTTGTTTGCCTATGCCAGCCAAGCGCCGGTGATTTTTGCAGATAACTTATGGTTTAATCTGACTTTGGGCGCTAAGATTCCTTTAGACAAAGTAACCGCAGTCTGTTCAATGCTTGAATTAGACGAAATTGTTCAAGAAAAAGGTTTTGACTACCAATTGGGTGACAATGCCGATCAATTGTCGGGTGGGCAGCTCGCAAGAATTGAACTAGCACGGGCGATTTTAGCTGAGCGACCGATTTTATTGTTAGATGAAATTAATGCTTCACTGGATCGGGCAACTTCCAATAAAATCCACCAGTATTTACTTGATTCGGACTTGACTTTTGTTGAGGTTATCCATCATTATGAAAAAGACGAATTAAAACAATATGACCAGGTAATCGATTTTAGTGATTACCAATAAACTTGTGAGGGCACTTAATCATGGCAAAACTCTTCTTAGCATCAATGTTAAACAAGGTTTGTGACTTATTACCTAAATTTGCCGGCGATCTACACGGTAAGAGAGTCGCATACATTCCAACAGCCAGCAATGTTGAAAGGGGGCATCAGAAGATGGTGCGTTCAGAAACTAAATTGTTGGTAAATCATTTAGGGATGCAAGTTAATGTTTTGGATGTAGCGGCGGCTTCTACTGCGGCAATAAAAACTAGTTTGCAGGCTGCAGATGTGATTTATCTTTCTGGTGGGAATACCTTCTACTTGTTGCAGGAATTAAGAAGAACGGGTGCGAACCAGCTGCTTGTTAATGAAGTTAACGCGGGCAAATTATATATTGGTGAATCAGCTGGCGCGGCTATTGCAGCCCCAGATATTGGCTATCTTAGTTTAATGGACAGTACCAGGAAGGCGCCAGATTTACCAAATTATCAGGCACTAAAGTTAGTTGACTTTTATGTGTTGCCGCATTATTTGAGTTTTCCATTTAAGCGCAAGTCACAACAAATTTTTGCCGAGTATTCTACCAAGTTGCCATTAAAGACAATTAGTAATCATGGGGTAGTGATGGTTACTAACGACAGCATTTCAATTACTGAAAAATAAAAACGCGCTACTTATAAAGTAACGCGCTTTTTGCTTGCAATTAATTATTTAAAGGCTAAAGCACCCATTGGGTCCCAAGGTAATAATTGGATCGGGTTCTTACTGCCTTCATCAAAGGCATTTTTAAGGTCATCAGGCAAGAACTTCTTGTTGATAACAGCTTGGTAAACAAAGGAATCAAACCAAGAATCACTCATAACAAAGTAACCCTTAAAACCAGGCTTAACACCCCATGAATTTTCAATCTTCCACTTGGTTGGCTTGTCATTTACAAGATCAACACCGGTGATAACCATGGCGTGATCCATCATGCTTTCACCTGAATCAAGCATGTCGGCCTTGGACATTGAAAAATCAATATCAAACAATTCGTCGCGCTTGTAAATATTGGTGTCTAATAAGCCAAGTTGCCGATCAGAATCCTTACCAACATTGGAACCGAACCAGACAACTTCGCCGGCCTTTAATTGCTTGATGATTAATTCTTTCATTTCTGCAATCTTCAAGTTCAGGTGCCGAACTTGGCGACCACCGACAACATTGCCAAGATATTCAACAGAAAAGACCTTGTGATAAGGCTTGTCGCTTGTTGGTGCGTTAATAGTGGAAACATGGTCTTCGAGGTTCATGCCGACATATTTGTCAAAGAATTTCTTTGGTGTAATAGCAGCATCGCGATGATAATTACCATCATCATCTTTATATTCAAAGTCGAACTTGGTAGGTGGCACGCCGAGTGAAACAGTTAAAATTCGGAACACATCGTTTAACATTTCATTTTTACGTGCCTGAATTGCTTCTTCAGACTTGCCAGCATTAACCAAGTCGCGTAATTCCAATCCGTCTTTACGCAATAAGGTATTCAAGGTGTCGTTTAATGCGCTTGAATTCGTTGCATTGGCGGTTTCTGGATAAACGGTCTTAGGTACGATACCGTATTTTTGGATAAGACCACAAAGCATGTCCCATTGACCACCGTCTTGTTGAGGGGTAGCAAATAAAAATGCTACTTTGCGATCGCCAAGTGGTTGTTCAGCTGTGGCAATAACATTTTCAAAGAACCAGTTGGATTTTTCAAACTTGTCCCAAAAATTAGTAAAGTTTTGGGATAATTCAAAGTCCTTAACCTTGTATTCTTTTTGAAGTGGGTGGCGCATGGTGTTCAAAGCTGAGAACATCCAGCAGCGACCTGATTGCTTTTGGTCAGCTGGCTTACCCGTATCAATTTCAATTGAAAAAGTTGGATCAAGGTCAATTTTGGTTTGGGTATTTTGACTAGCCTTAAAAATTCCGTTTTCTTGTGCAGCATGACTGGCAATATTGATACCAGCGTGCTGAGCAAGGTCTTGGGTATAGTTTTTGATAGCATCGTTTGTGATTTCTTTTGTCATAAAATTAGCTCCTCCTTATTAATTTAGCTAACTCATATTTTAGCCTATAACAGCACTAACGTCTATTGACTGGATAGTAATTAATATATGTGAATGCTAAAAAATTATATAGATAGTCTAGTTAATTTGGCAATATTTTTTATTAAGAACTTGTCTAGGGATAGCTGATTTATGGTATCTTATGTGAAAAAGGTAATATATTGGTTAAATAAAAGGGAAGAGCAATGAATTATAATTTGATGCCGGTTAAGTATTTTGTAGATGTTGTTCAAACACATGGTTTTATCTCTGCTGCTAAAAGAAATTATGTTTCTGAAACGGCTGTGAGTTCAGCGATTAAAAAATTAGAAAACGAACTAGGACATAAGCTGCTTAACCGAACGGCAGGGGAATTTTCTTTAACACCAACAGGCAAACTTTTCTATGAACGGGCTGTTGAAATTATTAATTCATATAGTGAAATTTGGCATAATCCAGATGAACATCCTGAGAAATTACTGCGGATTCATTTTTTACAAGGACTAGAAAGTCACGCCGCACGGCTCGCTAATTACCTGCCTGATAAGTATGTAGTTAGTTTTGATGAGGAAGCATTTAACACAAGTATCAGCCGACTGCTTAAAAACAATTATGATATTTTAATTGGCTTTCAGCTTGAATTTGCGGGTAATAGCAAGGTGATTACCCTTCCACTAGAAACAGTTGATTTTGACTTGGTATTCAATTCTAAAAGTGTAAAAAAGTATGACCAAAACCTAAAGAATTTAGCTAAAAACTCCACCATTTATATGCAAGATTGGAAGTCAACTGGAATTTTAAATATCCAAACTGCAATGTTAGAAGCTTATGCTCAAGAAGGCTGGAGTTATAAGGAGGTAGCAGCCGTCAATGATTTTTCTGCTGCGTATTTGAATGTCAATTATAAAGGTGGATTGACAATGCTGCCTAGTACTTTTCATTCTGTCAAATATTGTGAAAATATTTACAGAATATCACCTGAATATTTGAAGAATAAATTCGAAATTGTTGTTGCAATCAGTGCCAGTAAACAAAAGGAATTAGCCCAACTGATAACCAAGGCAATAACTTTAAGTTATCAGCAGTAACTTAAATGTGTTAGCGGTTTCTTGTGATGTGATTTACAATTTATATTGTAATAAAGGTCACAAGAAAGGTGGAATTTGAATGGAAACTATTTCTACGAGAGTAGTGGTTGTAGGTTCTGGGTCATCTGGAATTTCTGCAAGTTTTGAACTTTATCAACGAAAGATTCCGTTTGTTCTGATTGAAAAGGGAAATAAAGTTGGTGGTGCTGGTAAGTTTGGCGCGCATGGCGTCTTTGCGATTAATTCTAGTCAGCAAAATAAGTTAGGCGTTAAGTATGATTATCGTGATGCCTTTCAAGGTTTAACAGATTACAATCATTTTTTTGTTAATGGTGAACTCTTAGCTAGATTTTTGAAAGAATCTGGAAAAAATATTGACCGGTTAACCGAAATGGGCTTACCGGTAACTGTTGAACAGAGTGAGCAAAAGGCCCACTTAAATGATCCGCTTGTTTATCATAAGTTTAATAATTTTGCGGAAAAAATCGCCAATTGGGACAAATTACCAGCAAAGTTTGAAGCTGCTGGAAATCAAGTGTTAATGGAAACTGAAGTTACTTCTCTTGACTACGATCATGGTCTAAAGGCTGTGATTGCTAAAGACAAAGCTGGTAAGCAAATTCGAATTGAAGCTAGCAAAGTTATTTTTGCTGATGGTGGCTATTGTGGCAATGATGAAATGCTGCAAGAACGTTATTCAGATACTGCTGACTTATTGAATTTAGGAGAACACAAGTCAACGGGGGTTGGAATTCGTCTATCACAAAAATTAGGTGCTGATTTGCGTCATAGTCCAGTTTTATTTGCTCATGGCTGCGCGCCAAGTATGCAGATTAATCCAATGAAGCGCGATAGCAGCGTCGAAACTTTAACCAATTTGCCGTTGTTGTGGTTAGATCAAACAGCTAATCGCTTTGTTAATGAAGACGTTGTTTACGACTTTGCCATGTGGGGCAATGCTGCACATAACGTTCATGGCAAATACTATGTTGTCTTAGACCAAGCGACACTTAATTACTTTAAGGATCATGAAGTTGAGTTAGAGGATACGTTTGAAAGACAATTCTGCGAGGTTGGCGAAGAACCACGAACTGCGGTTGGTCCACTGCCAAATATTCAACAAGACTTTGATAATGCTATTAAAACCGGTGAAGTTGTTAAAGCAAATACACTTAAAGAATTAGCACAAAAGCTGAATGTTCCAGTTGAAGCTTTGAAGAGAAGTCTAGCTTCTTATAATCAAGCTATTGAAGATAATCAAGATGATACTTTCTTAAAACCAGCTGATGAATTGCTGTTTGGAGTTCATGATGGTCCGTTTTATGCAATTATTGAACATTGTGCAATTCTAGGAACTTTGGACGGTGTCAATGTCAATCGTAATTGTGAACCAGTTAGAGAAGATGGTTCACCAATTAAAGATTTATATATTGTTGGTAACAATGTTAATGGACTGTATTCAGATGGTTATCCAAGCTATGAAGGAATTGCGAATGGTTTTGCCTTTGTTTCAGGCTGGATTGCCGCTAAAGAAGCAATTAAAAGTTTAAATTAGGAGGATACAAAAATGTTAAAAGATAAAGTTGCAATGGTTACGGGTGCTGCTCAAGGAATTGGTTACGCGATTAGTGAAGAATTTGCCATTCAAGGTGCCAATGTTGTATTGACAGACTATAATCCTAACGTTATCGACGCCGCAAAAGATTTGGATAAAAAGTATGACGGCAAGATTATCGGTTTAGTTTTGAATGTCATGAAAACTGACAGCATCGTAGATGGTTTAAATAAAATTATTGATACTTATGGCAAATTAGATTACGCAGTTAACAATGCTGGTGGTGGCGTGCTTAAGCCATTTGCTGAATTAACTGACGATGATTTTGATAAGACTATTAACCTTGATTTGCGCGGGACATTCCTATGTATGCGTGAAGAAATCAAAGTTTTCTTGAAGCAAGGTTATGGTTCAATTGTTAACGCCGGAGCCTTAGGCAGTATTTATAATCCAGGTGGAATGGGTGCCTATAATGCTGCCAAGAACGGTATTATGGGGATGACGCAAGCAGCAGCTGTTGATTACGCTGAAAATAATATCCGTGTCAATTGCGTTGCCCCAGGTTTAACTAAGACCCCATTAAACGATGGGGGCTTTCTTGAGAAGATTTTGCCGACAGTCCCAATGAAACGTTACGAAACAGCAGCTGAAGTTGCCAAAGTTTATGTCTTTGTTGCTAGCGAAGCAACCTTTATGACTGGCCAGACCATTCTCAGTGATGGTGGTGTTTCAGTTGGTTTGAAGTAGGAGGCAGACAATGTTTCCTAAAAAAGCCCATTATGACTTAGTAATTGTCGGTGGTGGCCTATCAGGCTTAGCTGCGGCAGTTAGTGCTGGCGAACAACATCTTGATACCTTAATAATCGAAAAAGGCCGCACGTTGGGCGGTGATGGTAATTATGTTGAAGGTGCGATGGGTGTAGATAGTTATTTGCAAAAGCAGGAAGGAATTACAATAGACCCTACTGAACTGTTGCAAGATGAGTTAAATTATTCACACTATGAAGCTAGTGCCCCACATTTAAAGAAATTTATTAACCAAAGCGGCGCAATCATTGATTGGCTGCATAAATTAGGTGTCGAATTTGTCAAAGTTGGTCCGCAAGGAAAGAGCTGGCCAACAATTCATACCTTTAATGGCGGTGGCAAAGCCGCAATTGCGACTTTGCTAACCAAAGTTAATGAATATGGTATTGAAATTGTCACCAGCATTGGTGCGCAAAAAGTTTTACAACATAATGGTCACGTTTCTGGATTAATCATTAAAAATGAAGCTACTGGTCAAGTCAGAGAATTATCAGTTAATGATATTATTCTTGCAACAGGTGGCTATATTGATAATCCAGAATTAGTTAAAAAGCGGACGCCGCTTAATGATCGTTTGTTATCTGTTAGTGATGGCAAGTCAACTGGTGATGGGCTGCAGCTAGCTTGGCAAGCAGGTGCCGAACATTATCAAATGGGCGCAATTCAATACGGTGGTGGCGCAATTCTTGATAAAACAAGACCACCATTTGTCCATATGGCTTCGCAGTTAGCGGCTGCTGCTACACAAGAAGCAATCTTGTGGGTTAATGAGCGTGGAGATCGTTTTGTCAATGAAGATGTTAATGACAATATGTGTCACGCTGGCAGCAGTATTTTAACGCAAGCGCGGACTTTTTCAATTCTTGATCAAGCAGCTGTGGATCACCTAACTAATGTCGGTTTATATAAGGAGTTAGGTAATTCACCGGTTTCACCAGAAAAATTAGCTAATTTAACTGATGAAATTACCTGCGATTTGAAAAATAATGAGAAATACTTAACTAAGGCTGATTCGATTGCCGAACTTGCGCAAAAGCTTAACTTACCTAATTTGGACGCCACTATTGAACGCTACAACAAGGTAGTAGAACAGGGTGAGGACAGTGATTTTGGTAAAGCTGCAGCTTATTTAACGCCGCTTAAAGAAGGACCATATTATGCTGTTGAACTTGGTGTTGGTATGGCATGTGCCCTTGGCGGCATCAGGGTTGATGACCAGAATGCAGTCTTAAATAGCTATGGTTATCCTCTTGACGGTCTGTATGCTGTCGGAAATGACTCTGCTGGCATGTTAGTTGGTGATACTTACGCCGTAACTTTGCCGGGAAGTACTGCTGGCTATGCCGCCTTTTCTGGTCGCAACGCTGTTTTGAATATTTGCAAAGAGAAGTGCTAACAAGTGAACGTTTCTAAACAATATGTTCTAAAAACACGAATCGGTGTTTTAGCAGTTAGTATGATTGGCATGGCTGCCTTAGCCATTACACCATCGTATGCGGCAATTGCGCAGCACTTTGCATTGAATAATACTAGCGTACAAATGCTGACCTCGCTGCCTAACCTGTTTATGATGGTGGCTGGACTGATAATTGGTAAGTTGACGGCTGGCAAGATTAATTTAAAAAGTTTAACTGTTGGTTCAATTTTATTTGTTGTAATTGGTGGCTTACTTCCATTATTTTTCCATGAAAGTTTCATTTTCTTGATAATCTGCTCCTGTTTAGTTGGTTTGGGCCAAGGAGCTTGTACTAATCTAACACAGGTTTTGATTTCACAAATTTTACCTAAAAAAGAACGGGAATCAACGATGGGCTTGTCCACCACGTTCATTAACATTGGTGGGGTTGTCTTTATTATGGGCGGCGGACAATTAGCTGCCGCAAGTAGTTGGGTTAACAATTATTGGATTTATCTCTTTTCACTGTTAATCCTGCTGGTTGTCATCATGCTATTGCCAATGCATCCTAAAGATGTGTCTGATGATAATCACCAGGCTAAAGAAGCAGGCAAAATCAAGTTAAACAAATACGTTTTCTATTGCGCATTATGGGCATTTTTAACAATGTTATTAAATAATGTCTTGAACAACAACATTTCCCTTTTTGTTGTTGAGCAAGGATTAGGAGCCACATCACAGGCTGCATTGACTTCGACAATTTCATTGATTGGCGGGATGCTCTGCGGGTTAATTGTGGGCATTCTTGGTAAGAAATTTAGATATTCGTCAATTGCACTGTCATTTTTACTTTATGGTATCTCCTATCTGCTGATTGGTTTTGTCCATTCATTAGTTGTCGTGTTTATCGGCAGCTTCTTGGTTGGGGCAGCTATGAGTATTGCAATGGGGCAATTTCCTTACTTAATTTCAATTGCGGTTGACGATAGCACTGTCTCAATGGCCTTAGGAATTTATGTTGCCATTTACTCAATTGGCGGTGTCATTAGTCCATTTGTTATCAATCCATTAACGGCAATGGTCAAAAACCTCGGCTTCAATGTCTTTTCCGTTAGTGGCATCTTAGCAATTGTAATTAGTTGTTGCTGTCTGTTAGTTAAGTTTCAAAAGAATTTAATCAAAAATTCCCTTAATTAAGTAAAATCATCTAATTAAAAAAATCTCGTAAGAATTGTACTTGCGAGATTTTTTCGTTTAATTGGATTGTTGCTAATTTGCAGCTGGCTTGTGGTACCAAACTTTATTAAATTCGGGATGCTTGCTAAAGTAAGCAATTATTAACGGATCAAGCGGCCAAATCGGTAGTTGCGATTCTTGAGCAATTTCCAAGGCAATAGACATTTGCTCTGCTAAAATTTGCTTACTGTCAGCAGCAGGATTAATGAAGAAATGGTTCATTACCCAGACGGTGCCATCTTGGCGCTCAACTTTATCCATTGTCCAGTGGCAAATAAGTATGTCGTCATCATCATAAATTTTGAAAAATTGGTGGGGATCATTAATGCTATACATGGGTGTGTCCTTTACAAAATAAATTTGGCTTTTTACGTATTTATTATAGAAGATTTTAATTAAAGTCCGCAATCTATTGTAAAATAGTTTTGCAGAGTTTAAAGGGAGTAAATAATGAATAAAACACGGGGCTTTGAGATTGTATCGAGTTATGAAAATAAAAATATTAATTTGCCGCGGCGGCAAACGATTGCTAGTGCGGGCTATGATATAGAAGCTGCTAAGGATATGATTATTCCAAGTATTTGGCGCTTAAATTTTGTCCGGATTTTTCGCTTAATTAGAAATGGTCATCACTTGTATGAACCTGATTACCAACTGGCAGAGCAGATTTTGCAGCCATTACTGATTCCAACAGGAATTAAGGCATACATGCCTGATGATGAGGTCCTGGTGCTGGCTAACCGGTCATCCAATACTTTTAAGCGTAATTTGAGTCTGCCAAATGGTATTGGGGTGATTGACTCGGATTATTACAATAACCCCAATAATGAAGGCGAAATTTTTGTGCAGGTAATTAATTACGGTGTGCGTCCATTGCAAATTCATAAAGGTGATCGGATTGGGCAGGGGATTTTTATGCAATACCTAAAGACTGACAACGATCTGCCTGTTAGCCGGCAGCGGACCAATGGCTTTGGTTCAACTAATGAGGAAGGAATCTAAATGGCAAAGATTAAGACTAAGTATAAATGCCGTTCGTGTGGTTATATCTCGGCCAGTTACTTAGGACGTTGTCCCAATTGTGGGGCATGGAACCAGTTTGAAAAGGAAACCGAGCAAGTGGCAGCGCGGTCGACTAAGGCTAGTCCAAGTAGATTAATTAAAAAAACGGGAGTTAATGAACCGGTCCGACTTGATAGTGTTAAAGCCGAAAAAGAAGAACGGATTCAAACCAAATCTGAAGAATTGAATCGCGTGCTTGGCGGCGGCATTGTTCCCGGCTCACTAGTTTTAATTGGTGGCGATCCGGGAATTGGTAAGTCGACATTAATGTTGCAGATTATGAGTGACCTAGCTAAAGATCACAAGGTGTTGTATGTGTCGGGGGAAGAATCGGCTAATCAGATTAAGCTGCGTGCTAATCGTTTGGGCTTAGGTGCCAGCAGTATGTTGCTTTTTCCAGAAACCGATATGGAAGACATTCGTCAGCAAATAGCAGATGTTCAGCCAGACTTTGTGGTTATTGATTCCATTCAGACAATGAATGAGCCCAGTCTGGATTCAATGACGGGTTCAGCTTCGCAGGTACGCGAGGTAACGAGTGAATTAATGAAAATTGCCAAAATGGATGCCATCACAGTCTTTGTGATTGGTCATGTGACTAAGGAAGGGGCAATTGCCGGACCCAAAATTTTGGAGCATATGGTTGATACTGTGCTTTATTTTGAAGGTGATGAGCATCATGCTTACCGCATTTTGCATTCTGTGAAAAATCGTTTTGGTGCGGCTAACGAAATCGGCATGTTTGAGATGGTCAATGAGGGACTGCAGGAAGTTACCAATCCGTCGGCAATCTTTCTAGATGAACGCCTGCCCAAGTCAACGGGCTCAGCAGTTGTCGTTTCGCTTGAAGGTACAAGGCCCTTATTAGCTGAAATCCAAGCATTAGTGACGCCAACGGCCTTTGGCTATGCTAAGAGAACAACGTCAGGGCTTGATTATAATCGTGCGGCCCTTTTGTTGGCAGTTCTGGAGAAGCGGGGCAACTTAATGCTGCAAAATCAAGATGTTTATTTAACGGCAACTGGCGGGATTCGCTTGAATGAACCTGCTGTTGACCTAGCCGTCGTGATGGCAATTGCGTCCAGTTATAAGAACCAAGAAATTTTGCCAACTGATTGCTTTGTTGGTGAAGTTGGTTTGACTGGTGAAGTGCGCCGAGTTAATAAAATTGAGGTTCGAATTAAAGAAGCTGCTAAGGTTGGTTTCAAACGAATTTTCATTCCTCGGCACAATATGCAGGCGAGTTTAAAGAATCTAGGGATTGAAGTGATTCCTGTTTCTAGTATTGCTCAGGCATTAAAACTGGTTTTAGGCTAGGAAAGATTGAACTTTTTTGCTATTACGGGTAAACTAAAATTGTTTGAATTTACTATTTTGAAAGAGGCATGAATTTTGGCAAAACAAAAAATTCGTGTAAGATATGCCCCAAGTCCAACGGGACACTTACACATTGGTAATGCACGGACCGCGCTGTTTAATTATTTATTTGCACGGCATACTAAGGGAACGCTAGTTTTACGAATTGAAGACACTGACTTGAAGCGTAATGTCGAAGGTGGTGCACGTTCCCAAATGGAGAACTTGCACTGGCTGGGCATTGACTGGGACGAAGGTCCTGATAAGGGCGGCGACTATGGCCCTTATCGTCAATCAGAACGTAAAGATATTTACAACAAGTACATCAAGCAGTTGATTGATGAAGGCAAGGCTTATTACTCATACAAGACTGAGGAAGAGCTGGAAGAACAACGTGAAGAACAACGAGCAATGGGTATTGCCCCTCATTATACTTACGAATATGAGGGAATGACTGCTGATGAAATTAAGCAGGCACAAGCCGATGCCGAAGCTAAGGGCTTAACGCCAGTTGTTCGGATTCATATTCCAGAAATGGTTACTTATGCTTGGGATGACATCGTTAAGGGTCACTTAAGCTTTGAATCCGATACAATCGGCGGCGACTTTGTTATTCAAAAGCGCGATGGGATGCCAACTTACAACTTTGCGGTTGTTATTGATGACCACTTGATGGAAATTACACACGTTCTGCGTGGGGATGACCATATTTCAAACACGCCTAAGCAATTGGCCGTTTACCAAGCTCTTGGTTGGGAACCACCGAAGTTTGGTCATATGACCTTGATTATCAGTGCTGATACGGGTAAGAAATTATCTAAACGTGATGAATCAGTATTGCAATTTATTGAACAATATCGTGACCTTGGCTACTTGCCAGATGCGATGTTCAACTTCATTACTTTGCTTGGCTGGTCACCCGGTGGTGAAAATGAAATCTTTAACCAACGTGAGTTGATTAAACAATTTGATCCAGAGCGGTTATCAAAATCCCCTGCTACCTTTGACCAAAAGAAGTTGGAATGGATTAACAACCAGTACATCAAGCAGGCTGACCGTGATACCTTGCTAGATCTTGCATTGAACAACTTGCAAGAAGCAGGTCTAGTTGAACAAGACCCAACACCAGAAAAGATGGAATGGGTTCGGCAACTAGTTAACATTTACTCAGTCCAAATGTCTTACACAAAGCAGATTGTTGATTTGGCTAAAATTTTCTTTGCTGCACCTAAAGATTTAAGTGACGAAGAAATTGATGAAATTCGCAAGGATGAAGCTCGTCCAGTAATTGAAGAATTTAAGAAGCAACTTAATTTAATTCCGCGCTTTACAGCACCACAAATTATGAATGCAGTGCAGGCAACACGTCGTGAAACTGGAATTAAAGGTAGACGCTTGTTTATGCCAATTCGGATTGCGACAACTAGATCAATGGTTGGTCCTGGAGTTGGCGAAGCCATGGAACTATTGGGCAAGGATAGAGTGCTTGAGCACCTTGATTTGACTTTGAAGCAAATGAGCGAAAACGGTCTGTAATTATTAATAATTAAAAAACTGACTTACTGTTGAAGTAGGTCAGTTTTTTTGCTGTTTAAGTATATATAAAACTATATTTATGAGCAAAAATAAATTTATATAATAAAATTTTATATTTTACTAGCTTTAATTTTAATAATTTAATATAATGTTAATAATACACTGAAGAAATGGGGTAAAGAAATGAACAAGCGTAAGCAAGCGAGCGATAAACTAGGGTTTATGGCGATCGTATTTTTAACAATTAACTTGATTATCGGGTCGGGAATCTTTTTGACACCCGGCACAGTAGTTAGACAGGTGGGCAGCAAGTCACTGCTCGTTTACCTATTAGCTGCAATTTTTGCAGCTGTATTGGCACTGCCATTTGCATCGGCATCAAAATATGTTAATAAATCCGGCTCCTCCTATGCTTACGCTAAAGCCGCATTTGGTAATAAATTTGGCTTTTATATTGGTGTTACCTGCTATTTTGCTAATGATGCCGTCTGGTGTACGAGTTCAGTCGGGATTGTTAAGGCAGTTATTGCAATTTTGGGTGGTAATCCCAATCGTTTTACGACAATTACTATTGGATTGTTGCTATTAATGCTGCTGGACTTAATTGTTAATCTGTTTGGTCAACGAATAACAAAATATGTTATGAATTTATCAACAATTTGTAAGACTTTATCGTTAGTTGTTTTAATTGTAGCCGGAGCGATTATTTTAATGACTGCCGGCAGCCACTATGATCTGAGTGCTGTTGACCGAATTCGCGAGGGTGGCAAGGCGATTGTTCCGACAGTGACAATCAGCACGTTTATGATGGCAGTTGTTTCAGCACTGTATGCCTTCTCAGGCTTTGAAGCGGTAGCTTCTGGTGCTGAGGATATGGAAGAACCTGAGAAAAACTTGCCACGGGCTATTCCACTAGCTGTGATTTTGATTGCTTTTATTTATATTGGTGTTTTGGCAGTGGCAATGCTGCTTAATCCAAGCGCGTTAATGAAAACAGATCAGGTTGTGGCGTTAGCAACAATTTTTGCTAATCCACTGTTAAACAATATCATTCTGGCTGGGGCAGTAATCTCAATGCTGGGCATTAATTTTGCTTATAGCTTTAGTGCACCGCGCTTTTTAGAAGCAATGGCACGCGAGCATCAATTATCAACGAAGTTGACTAAGAGAACCAAGCGCAACTTCCCAATTAGGACGTTTTTTATTTCAGCGGCAATCACAACCTTGATTCCAATGGCCTTTCAATATGATTTGACCAATTTGGTTACTTTGGGATCAATCGTCAGATTTTTGGAATTCGCGGTAGTACCGATTTCGGTTATTCAGTTCTATCGTGGTCGGACTAAAGAAAAAGTTTTGCCAGCCAATAAGAACTTTTTGACTGATGTTGTTGCGTCGGTCTTGTCCGTTATCATCGTGATTTTTATGTTAATTGAATATAACTGGCGGGTCCAATTCGGTACGATTGTGAATGGTCAAGTTGTGGGGATTAATTGGTATGCAATTTTAGCAGTTGCCTTTGGTTTTGTAATTTTGCCGCTATTGATGTATTTAATTTCTCGAAAAGAATGGCAAGAATTGGAATAGATATTTTGGATTGTTATTAACACACGATTTCGATATTTTATCGAGGTCGTGTGTTTTATTTATACGTGTTTAGTTATATGAAGAAGTTAGAAAAATGGTTTTTGACAAGTCAAATGGCGAAATTTGAGTGGGAATTTATTCCTTAAGCAATATAAGTTGCCAATTTGTATTTTTAAATTCTGTTCGCTAATATTTTTGTTGTCAAAACCTTGCTAGACCAGCATGCAAAGAAACTTTGCTTGAATTTCATTTAATAGTTAAGCAAAATTAATTATGTAATGGAGGAGCAAGCAATGAAATTTGGTGAACATTTAAAACAGGCACGGCTGGACAAAAATTTAACCCAAGAGCAAGTAGCGCAAGAATTTGCAATTACCAGACAGACACTTTCAAATTGGGAAAATGAAAAATCCTACCCTGATATCAATAGCTTGATTAAGTTAAGCGATTATTATCAGCTTTCACTTGATGAATTATTGAAGGAAGATACGGGAATGCGGGAAACGCTGCAGAAGCGAGAGGTCGTTAGTAATCTGAAGCAAGTTAAAAAGAAATTGATAATTGCTGTTATTGTGTTGGGCATAAGTATAGGGACAATGATTATTAAGAGTATGAATTCTATTATAGAAATTTTATCTTGGGTGGGTTACTTAATGCTTTGTTCTGCCATGATAGATATTAATAATTTTGATGAGTCACAATCCTTAGGTCTGGAATATGGCTGGCAAAAATTTTTAACTAGTAGAAAAGGTGGAACCATGTTTGTAATAGTATCAGCTTTACTTAGTGTGAGTTTCTTTTATATAGGTCAAGTTAGAAGTGGCGTTGCGTCAGCAGGATTAGGAGCTGGATTTTTAGTAGGAATTTGGATATATCGCCATCGTAAACATTAGACTATTGCTGAAGTGTTTGATGATGCAACAAGACCGAGTTGTTTGCTTAAAATAAGGTAATAAAAAAACGTATTATCTGATGAAGATAATATGTTTTTATGTTATTTTGCTGTTGTTCTATCGGGTATTGGTGACATCAGTAATTCCATTAGAGAACAATCTATTATGAACAAATCAAGACTAAAGTCTGAATAGTCGATGATTATACATAGTAATGACACTCCCAGTGTAAAAAGTTCACATTTTTGTTCAAATTTCTGATTTTTAGTCATATCGGCTTTTTTGATAGTTTTTCCAGCTGTTAGATGCTTGGAAAAAGATATGCCAAAGAATAAAAGACCAATTGCTAAGTAAATAATAGTAGTAATTAAATTAGCATTTGGGCGCTCAATACAATAATAAATTGCGGCAATGATTACTTGTAAAATTGCAATTAACCGCATTATTTGTTTTTTAGTTAATTTGTTTTCAAACATTAGGTACTTGCCTCATTTTTGATATTTATACTATATAATTTTAGTATTGATAAGAATATTATAGAATAAAATAATACAACTGGAGCAAAAAAATAATGTTATATTGTTAAATGAGAGTAGGAGTACCAACGATGTTTAAAAAAACGAAAAATGAATTTGATTTATTAAAGTTTTTGCAACACCAGCAATTGTCTAATGTCAATGAACAATCCATTATTGAGCAAGCGATTGTTAAGCTGCATCAGCGAGAGAACCCTTATTTAGTTAAAGCTGATGTGAAGTCTAGCTTGACTGAACTTGCACTTAAAAGGCAATTGTCTAAAGCAGGAGTTCAATTGCTCACCCAGTTGAGTAAGCCAAATATTAATGAAGATGTTGCGCGATTTTCGGCAACTTGGTTTTAATAAGTAATATAAAATGCTGCTTCAACTAGAAGCAGCATTCTTATTTGTTAAAAGTTAAGCTTGAGAAAAGCCTAACCACCAAATTCGACGATTAACAATAGGAAAAAGATACCTGCAGCCGAAAATAATTACTTCCAGGTTGCGTTGTTGATGTCAAAAGTAAAAAAGCGCGCGCAATATACAATTAGCATTGTGCTTGCTGTAAGAACAGCACTACTAATGGCTGCTTTAATTGAACTAGAAAAGAAATATTGCCAATATGTATCTAAACTATAAAGTCCAATTATTAGGACACTTATATCCAGTTGATATTTATGATAAAAATTCTTGATTGTTGTTTTCATAATCTAACTTCAAATGTGCAAAAGATACATACTGATAAGTCGCACAGCACCGCAAACTACAAGATAAAGTAGAGCCCAACCAGCCATCGCGAATAATTCGTTCCACTCGTTTTTATTAGGATCGATGTACTTTTCTACCCAGAAGCCGCCGACAATCATCACTATTGCAGATATCGCGTCAACTAAAAACATCTTAGGTGAGTGTCCTAAAGCCAAGCTAATGGTGTCAAAAATAAAATTAGTTATGGCATACAAAATTGTATATGAAACTATCTGATGCTTATGATAAAAATTTCCAATTGTAATTTTCATATCTATCACCCTCATATATTATGTATTATGAATACTTGATATTAATATTATAATCCATAATTAAAAGTCGGCCGCAAAAATTTAGTAATCTTTGGGGCTTTTTGAATTCATCGAAATATGGCAGGTAATTGTAACTGTTTGTACTTGAAGGTTAGCAAGTTAGCTTGATTCTGCTAAAATGAGAATAGCTATTTACAGAAAAGAGGCTGAGCCATGAAAATTTATAATACTTTGACAAAAAGAAAAGAAGAATTTAATCCGCTGGTTGAAGGACAAATCTCAATGTATGTCTGTGGACCGACGGTTTATAATTACATCCACATTGGTAATGCCCGCAGCGTGATTGCCTTTGATACAATTCGGCGTTACTTTGAATATCGCGGCTACAAGGTGAATTACGTCTCTAACTTTACGGATGTTGACGATAAAATGATTAACGAGGCGCGAACTGAAGGCATTACGGTGCCGAAATTAGCTGAGCGTTATATTAAGTTTTATCTTGAAGATACGGCAGCTTTAAACGTAGAACCGGCAACTAAGCACCCACGAGCAACTCACGAAATTCCTGAAATTATCGAATTTATTGAACAATTAATCAAAAATGGTTATGCTTATGAAGCTGCTGGTGATGTTTATTACCGGGCTAAGAAGTTCAAGCATTATGGTGAGTTAAGCAGTCAAAATATTGCCGAACTTGAAGAAGGTGCTTCTGAACATGTCAATGATGAGGAACAGCAGCGTAAGGAAGACCCAATTGACTTTGCCTTGTGGAAAAAGCAAAAGCAGCATGATGAAATTGCGTGGCAATCGCCATGGGGTTTAGGACGTCCAGGCTGGCATATTGAGTGTTCGGTGATGTCGACCAAGTATTTGGGCAAGACGATTGATATTCATGGTGGTGGTCAAGACTTGGAATTCCCGCACCATGAAAATGAAATTGCGCAGAGTGAAGCGGCTACTGGACAAAAGTTTGTCAATTATTGGATGCACAACGGCTTTGTGACCGTGGGTCAAACAGAAGAAAAGATGTCAAAATCTTTGCATAACTTTGTAACAGTGCATGACTTACTTAAGACAGTTAACCCGCAAGTGTTGCGTTTCTTCATGGCCAGCGTGCAGTATCGCAAGCAAATTAATTATTCACAGGAAAATCTGGAGCAAGCAGCAATTATTTTGCAAAGGTTTAAAAATACATTGACAAACATTGCTTATCGCTTAGAAGATGCTACTTCTAAAGCTGAATCGACACAGTTGCGGCAGGCTTTAGAAGAAACACAAACTAACTTTGTAGCTGCAATGGATGATGATTTTAATGTACAAAATGCATTAGCGGCGATTTATGACCTATTGCCAATAGTTAACGCCAATACTAACGCTGAACAAGTAGATAAGGATGCATTAGCGCACGCTAAGGAATTATTAGGTCAATGGCTCGGAATTTTTGGGATTGACACGGCAAAATTAATTCAGCAGACACAAGCAAGTGATGATGATGAAATCGCGGCATTAGTCAAAGCTCGTGACGAAGCCCGTAAAAACAAGGATTGGGCTAAGAGTGACCAATTACGAGATCAGTTAAAAGAACTGGGGATAACAATTCAAGATACCCCGCAGGGAACAAGGTGGACACGTGACTAAAATTAAAAAGTTAACAGAAGAAAAAGTTAACCCAGATACGCTTAGTGGGCAAACATTGGCATATCTGGGGGATGCTGTGTACGAATTATTTATTAGACGCCATTTAATAAAGGGCGGCATTGTGAAACCGCAAGTCTTGCAGCGTGAAGCAACACATTATGTTTCAGCGAAGGCACAAGCTGCATTGATTACTAAAATGCAGGATGAGCAGATGCTTACTGAGGATGAATTGGCAACTTTTCGGCGTGGTCGCAATGCTAAGACTCATACAAAGGCCAAAAATACGAGCTTAGCAACTTATCAGTTATCAACGGGCTTTGAGGCTGTTTGGGGCTATTTAGATTTATTAGGCAAAAAGGATCGTGTGCGTGAATTGACAACGTGGTGTATTCAGACGGTTGAGGAAGGCGGCATTGATAACTATGACTTCAATTGATAAAGATTTTGTTTTCGGTCGGCATGCAGGCGTTGATTTTTTAAAAACGCAGGATGCGGACCGGATTAACAAAGTATTTTTACAACAAGGTGTGCAGGATAGTTTCGCTAATGAGGTCTATGATTTAGCGAAAAAGAAGGGCATTGTTATTCAAACTGTCCCTAAAAACAAGCTGGATCGGTTAGTGCAGGGGAGTAATCACCAAGGGCTAGTATTGACTGTTGCCAGTTTTGAATATGCTGACCTTGAAACATTGCTTGATCAATTTGATGAGCAAGGCAAAGAACCATTTTTGTTAATGCTCGATTCAATTGAAGATCCGCATAATTTGGGCTCGATTTTGCGGTCAGCTGATGCAACTGGTGTTGATGCGATTATTATTCCTAAGCGTCACGCAACTGGCTTAACGTCTGTTGTTGCCAAGACTTCTACTGGGGCAATTGACTATGTGCCAGTTGCCCGCGTCAATAATCTTGTTCAAACCAGTCAATTGCTGAAAAAGCGCGGCTATTGGTTGTTTGGCACGGATATGAAGGGCACGGATTACCGACAATGGAATGCCAGAGGTAAGACAGTTCTAGTTATTGGTAATGAGGGTAAGGGCATTGCTCGACTTTTGAAAGAGCAAATGGATCAGATGCTCACTTTGCCAATGGTGGGACATGTTCAGTCACTTAATGCGAGTGTGGCAACAGGTGTTTTGCTTTATCAGATGTTAAACAGCCGCAATCCACTTAAATAAAGATAAAAACAGCCTATAATTACGGGCTGTTTTTTATGCTAGAAGTAATAATTTTTCTAAATTAACGCGCTTTCAACAGAAACCATTTTTTGTTTTTGTAGCTTTTAGCAAATAATTTTAACTGCTAAATTTGAACATAAGTTCGATATTTTGCAACTAAAAAAATCAGTATTCTTCCCTTAATTAGTTTTTTAAAAATTGCTATAAGGAGGAATACGATGCAATTGACAGAAGCATACGAACAAGAATTAATTGGGCAAGTTCAAGCAGGTAGTGATGATGCCTTGATCAAATTGTGTTATTTTTATCGACCTTTGATTAATAGTGTTAAGCAAAAATATTTTGTGCGCTGCTATGATAGTCAAGATTGGGATCAAGACGCACTAATTGTATGCTACCAGGCAGCTATGAGCTTTAAGCAGAGTAAAGGCAAATTTGGCAGTTATTTTAAGATTAGGCTTCATAATCATGCTAAGTCGTTATTGCGCTACGATATGGCTTATCGGCGGCGCGCATCTGCGCGAGCAACTTCACTTGAAGCGGCTACTGCAAAAGGTATTGAGCCATTGCAGCAGGAGACAATGCAACTTGCGGAAATTCCAATTAGTGAAAAATTCTCGGAATTATGCGCGCAATTATCAGACTTAGAGATTAAGGCCTTATTAATTGTTTTAGGTGTTTGGCATCAAGAAGAAGTATTGCAGAAGTTACAAATTGAGCAGGTAACTTTAGTGCGCGCACGTTCACGTTTAATGCAGAAAATGCGTAAGACACTGTTATAAGCAGGAATAATATTATATGGTTATGTAAAAATGCGGTATAATATTCTTTGTAGAATAAATTTTTAGGAGGTAATTAAGATGGCAGAAATTGAAAAAACTGCATTGTTAGATCGTCAGATGAAGGAAGTTTTTGATTGGAGTGATTCTGAAATTCCAGTTAGAGATGCCCTTTGGGATTATTTTATGGAAAAGAATGGTAGAGATACCATGAAGACAGAAGCAGATATGCTTCCATTCTTGAAAGATACTGACGAGAAAATCGAATCCTTCGTAAACGAAAATCTTAAGAAGTAAATCCGACTATTACAATGTTCTACGCCCGGTGGTTACGCATTAAGTTTGACCACTAAAAAGCAGCTGCTCGAATGAGTAGCTGCTCTTTGTTTGGAAATTAATTTTAAGTAGCGGCTATTTGTGCAATCGCACTTTTACTTATAATGAATAAATTTCTTGGCTAATATTAATTGCTCATGCAGTATTTTTTTGTTAGAATAAAAGAGTTTGGAAGTGAGATTATGGCAGTGAAAAAAGCATCTTTGGCCTGCAGCGTCTGCGGCTCGCGTAACTACTCAATCACGGCAAGTAAAAATCGCACTCAACGGCTTGAACTGAAAAAGTTTTGTAAGCATTGCGGTAAAATGACTGTGCACAAGGAAACGAGGTAGGAGTTTATGATTAAGTTTTTTAAGAGCGTTGTTCAAGAAATGAAGTTAGTTACTTGGCCAACTGCTAAACAAAATCGTCACGATACAGTAATTGTAATCGTAACTTCAATCCTGTTTGCGGCATATTTGGGTCTGCTTGACTTAGCATTTAGTAGTTTGACACAGATAGTGATGTAAATAGAAATAATTTTGGATCCGTGTTATAATGGATTTCAGTTAAAGGAACCTCGGTGGAGGTTTTTTTGTTTGCCAAAAATTAAAAGGAGATCATAAGTTAAATGGTTGAAACAACAAGAAAGCAATGGTACGTATTGCATACTTATTCAGGTTATGAAGACAAGGTTAAGTCTGATTTGTTATCACGTGCGCAAAGTATGGGGATGCAAGACTACATTTTTCGGGTAATGGTACCTGAACAAGAAAAAATTGAAACGGTTCATGATAAGAAAAAGGAAGTCGAAGAAAAGATTTTCCCTGGATACGTTTTAGTTGAAATGGTCATGACTGATGAAAGCTGGTTTGTTGTACGGAATACCCCAAACGTTACGGGCTTTGTTGGCTCTCACGGTGGTGGTTCTAAGCCGTCACCATTACTTGATGAAGAAGTTAACCGCTTATTGCGTCAGCAAGGTGAACCAGCTAAACGACCACAAATTGACTTTGAAGTTGGCGAAACAGTTACGATTATTGATGGTGCCTTTAATGGTGTTGAAGGTAAAATCACGGAAATTCAACCAGACAAGTACAAATTATTTGTTTCCGTTGATATGTTTGGTCGAGCAACTACCACTGAATTAGATTACGACCAAGTTAAAAAGATTGATTAAAGTAGGTTAGTATTGCAATTATCGGTAAACGATGATAAGATACTAAAGTACTTTTATTATTGTGGGAGGAGAAGTAGGTAACCTCTCCATTTTAACCACACACGGAATCAAGGAGGTTTTGACCGTGGCAAAGAAAGTTATTAACGTTGTCAAATTACAAATCCCAGCTGGTGCTGCAACACCCGCACCTCCAGTTGGTCCAGCTTTAGGTCAAGCAGGTATCAACATTGTTGGTTTTACTAAGGACTTCAATGCTAGAACTGCTGATCAAAAAGGCATGATTATTCCTGTAGTCATCACAGTATATGAAGATCGTTCATTCGAATTCATTACTAAGACTCCACCAGCTCCAGTATTATTGAAGCAAGCTGCTAAGATTGACAAGGCTTCTGGTGAACCTAATACCAAGAAAGTTGGTAAGGTAACTAAGGACCAAGTTAAGGAAATTGCTGAAACTAAGATGCAAGACCTTAACGCTGCTGATGTCGAAGCTGCTATGCGGATGATCGAAGGTACTGCTAGAAGCATGGGTATCGAAGTCGAAGACTAATCCTGTTATTTATAACATTTTAGGTGGGAGAGCCTGCTCGGGCTTGTTTGACCACATATTAAGGAGGAAATCACATGCCAAAGCATGGTAAAAAATATTTAGAAGCTGCTAAAAAAGTAGATTCAAAGAAATTATATTCAGTTGCTGAAGCAATGAAGTTAGTTAAAGAAACTTCATACGCAGGTTTTGATGCTTCAGTTGAAGTTTCATACAACTTGAGTGTTGACCCTAAGCAAGCTGATCAACAAATTCGTGGTTCACTTGTATTGCCTAACGGTACTGGTAAGACCCAAAAGGTTGTTGTTTTTGCTGAAGGTCCACAAGCTGAACAAGCTAAGGCTGCTGGTGCTGACGAAGTTGGTTCAGATGACTTAGTAGAAAAAGTTCAAAATGGTTACTTGGACTTCGACGTTGTTGTTGCTACACCAATGATGATGGCTAAGGTTGGACGTTTGGGTCGTGTACTTGGACCTAAAGGTTTAATGCCTAACCCTAAGACTGGTACTGTTACAATGGACATTGAAAAGGCCGTTAAGAACGTTAAAGCTGGTCAAGTTGAATACCGTGTTGACCGTCAAGCTGCTATTCATACAGCTATTGGTAAGGTTTCATTTACTGACGAACAATTGGTAGAAAACTTTGATGCTTTACGTGACGTTATCTTGCGTGCACGTCCAGCAGCAGCCAAGGGTCAATACATTAAGAGTGTTGCTGTTGCAGCAACCTTTGGCCCAGGGATCAAGCTTGATCCATTAAACTTGGACTAATTTAAAATAGATTAATCAATTAAAAGCAACTTACATTCCTGTAAGTTGCTTTTTTTGTATATATTAAAGAGGTTATAATTTGGTCTGCTCTGAATTCTTTGTTAAACTGTAACAAAATCTAGTTTATATATTGAGGAAGCATATGCATAAATTGAACTTGGGTAAATCGCTAATTCTTTTTTTAGCATTGCCACTTTTTTTGGTTGGTTGTAGTAAAGACCATACCAAAATAACGATTGTTGGATCAAGTGCCTTACAGCCATTGATTGAACAAGCAGGTAATGATTATCACTTAGCTCATCTTAATAGTAATATTATTGTTCAAGGTGGTGGTTCAGGTACTGGTCTTAGCCAAGTGCAAGCCGGTGCCGTTCAGGTAGGAACTTCCGATGTTTTTGCTGATACGCAAAAGGGAATTGACGCAAGTAAACTGCACGACTATCAAGTTGCTGTTGTTGGAATTGTACCAATTGCTAACAAGGATGTTGGTGTGTCCAATTTGTCGCCTAGGCAACTAATGGCAATTTTTACTGGTAAAATCACTAATTGGCGCCAAGTTGGCGGTAAAAATTTGCATATTATTGTGATTAACCGTTCTCGTGGCAGCGGTACTAGAACAACTTTTGAAAGCTTGATTTTAAAAGGGCAAGACGCTGTTAACTCACAAGAGCAGGATTCTAATGGTACTGTTAAAAAGATTGTCAGCTCAACACCAGGAACAATTTCTTACATTTCATTTCCTTATGCAAATGATCCTAACATTCAAAAATTAAGTGTGGATCATGTGCAGCCAACGAATCGGAATATTCCGACTAATAGGTGGCCATTATGGTCATATGAACATATGTACACTAAAGGTAGGCCAGATAAAGAAACGGCCGCGTTTATTACTTATGTCTTGGGTAAAAAAGTGCAGCGTGAGTTGGTACCTAAAATCGGTTACTTAAGCATTAATGAAATGAAAGTTATTCGCAATAGTCATAATCGAATTACAAAAGTAGGTGGCACGCATGAGTAAACACGAACAGGACTTACAAAAAGTTGTCGATCAGGCGATTGCCCAGCAGAAAGTACCACATGTAAAATTTAAAAAGATTGGTCCAGAAAGTGTTGATATTGCCCGCCTAACTAGTCAATCTAAAGAAACACGCCAAGAGCGTTGGGGCAAAGGATTGACCTCGTTAGCAATTGTACTTATTGCGATTTTAATTGCGGCAATCATTGGGTTTGTTGGATTTCATGGGTTAGCAACTTTTGTTAATGATAAAGTAAACATTTTTCATTTTTTGTTTACCAGTAGTTGGAATCCTAGTGCTGGCAAAAATCATGTTGGTGCCGCAGCGATGATAGTAACTTCTTTTGCGGTAACTTTGCTGGCTGCTTTATTAGCAACACCATTTGCCATTTCCATTGCTTTATTTATGACAGAGTATGAATCTGGTAAGCAAACACGTTTGTTACAATCTGTCATGGAATTATTAGTCGGTATACCTTCAGTTGTTTATGGCTTCTTAGGTTTGACTGTAATTGTACCGGTAATTAGAACTATCTTTGGGGGAACAGGATTTGGTATTCTAGCAGCGACTTTAATTTTGTTCGTTATGGTTTTGCCAACGATTACTTCGCTAACGGTTGATGCCTTTAAGGCAGTTCCTAAGGACTTAAGGCAGTCTTCTGCAGCATTAGGGGCAACGCGCTGGCAGACAATTTATCATGTTGTATTGCGTGCGGCTCGTCCGCGCATTTTGACAGCAATTATTTTTGGGATGGCGCGCGCCTTTGGTGAGGCGTTGGCTGTCCAAATGGTGATTGGGAATGCGGTTTTAATGCCATATAACTTAGTAAGCCCAGCGGCAACATTAACCAGTCAATTAACTAGTCAAATGGGTAATACAGTTATGGGCACGCTGCCTAATAATGCTTTATGGTCACTAGCTTTATTGTTATTAATTATGTCACTGGTGTTTAACTTCTTGGTTCGTCTAATTGGAAAGAAGAGGTAGCTGATGAATTCAAAAAAAGTTGATCGAATTGCAACAGGTGTAATTTACTTGTTAGTTGCAATCGTCATTTTGATATTAGTTGGTATTTTAGGCAATATTTTAATTGCTGGTGTACCGCATTTGTCATGGCACTTTTTAACATCGGCTTCCTCTTCATTTGAAGCTGGCGGCGGTATTCGTGACCAATTATTTAATTCACTTTATTTATTAGTTTTAACGCTGGTAATTTCACTGCCAATTGCATTAGGAGCGGCTATTTATTTGGCTGAATATGCACAAGATACTTGGGTAACGCGCCTGATTAGAACAACAATTGAAATCTTGAGTTCACTACCATCAATTGTTGTCGGGCTGTTTGGCTATCTCTTGTTTGTAGTTCAGTTTGGTTTAGGCTTTTCAATTATTGCTGGTGCTTTGGCACTAACCTTTTTCAATTTGCCAATATTAACGAGCAATATTGAACAGGCAATTAACGGCGTTCCGCAAACGCAGCGTGAAGCAGGTTGGGCACTAGGATTGTCAAATTGGAAAACTATTCGCGGGATTGTTTTACCTGCAGCATTACCGGGAATTATTACCGGAGTTATTTTAAGTGCTGGACGAGTTTTTGGAGAAGCTGCCGCACTTATCTATACTGCTGGGCAAAGTGGCTCAACAGTTGATTATTCTAATTGGAATATGTTCAGTCCAACTAGCTTTTTGAATGTGATGCGCCCAGCGGAAACTTTGGCGGTACATATTTGGAAAGTAAATACTGAGGGCATTATTCCTGATGTAAATCTTGTTTCAGCAGCAACATCGGCTTTGCTCGTAATTGTGGTAATTATCTTTAATTTTGGCGCCCGCTTTTTGGGTAATTGGCTTTACAAGCATTTAACTGCTGCAAAAGTAAAATAAGGAATTTATATGGAAAATTGGCAAACGCAAAAAAAATATATTAAGACTTTTAATAATGAGGAATGTGCCCTTTATACGCATAATTTAAGTGTCTTTTATGGTGGTACAGTGCAAAAACTGTTTGATGTTAGTCTGGGCTTTAAAAAGAACACCATTACAGCTTTGATTGGTGCTTCAGGTTCAGGCAAATCTACTTTTTTGCGTTCGTTAAACAGGTTAAATGACCGTGTTGCTAGAGTTGATGGCAATATCATGTTTCATGAACTTGATATTAATCAGAAAAAAATCAACGTTTACGAATTGCGCAAGGCGATTGGCATGGTCTTCCAAAAACCTAATCCCTTCCCGAAGTCAATTAAGGAAAATATCACTTATGCGTTAAAGGCGAATGGTGAACAAGACAAGGCAAAACTAAATCAACTTGTTGAGGAAAGTTTGCGTGCCGCTGCTTTGTGGGATGAGGTGAAGGATAAGCTAGACCAGAGTGCCTTGGCGTTATCAGGTGGTCAGCAGCAACGCTTATGTATTGCTCGTGCAATTGCCTTAAAGCCGGAAGTATTACTTTTGGATGAACCAGCTAGTGCGCTTGATCCTGTATCAACAGCAAAACTTGAGGATACGCTCAAGCAATTGCGCAGTAAGTACACGATGATTATGGTAACGCACAATATGCAGCAGGCTTCGCGGATTAGCGATTATACCGCGTTTTTTCATTTAGGTCATGCACTTGAATATGACACAACTACCAATGTTTTCACTAATCCGCAAGGTAAAATTACTGAAAAGTATATTCAGGGCAGTTTTGGCTAAAGGAGCATAATGATGAAGAATATCATGGAAGTCAAAAATGTCAGATTAAATTATGGTGATTATGAGGCTTTGCATGGCATTAATCTAGCATTTCCAGAACAAAAATTGACGGCATTAATTGGACCTTCAGGATGTGGGAAGTCAACGTTATTGCGCTGTCTTAACCGGATGAATGACGATATTGACAATATCAAAATTACGGGTGATATTCTGCTGGATGGGCAGGATATCTATCGACCGCACCTAGATTTAGTTGAACTACGTAAAAATGTCGGGATGGTATTTCAACAGCCGACGCCGTTCCCTTTTTCTGTTTTTGATAATGTAGCTTATGGCTTGAAGGTCGCGGGTGTTAAGGATAAGGAATTAATTGAGCAGCGGGTTGAAGAAAGTCTGAAACAAGCAGCAATTTGGGAGGAAACTAAGGATAGCTTGAATCGTAATGCACAGGATTTTTCAGGTGGGCAGCAGCAGCGAATTTGTATTGCTCGGGCGCTGGCAGTAAGACCAGCTGTAGTCCTACTTGATGAGCCAACGTCTGCTTTAGATCCAATTTCTAGTTCGGAAATTGAAGAAACGCTCATGGGTCTTAAGACTAAGTATACATTTATTATGGTAACGCATAATCTGCAACAAGCGAGCCGGGTTTCGGATCAAGTTGCGTTTTTGATGAATGGTGATTTGATTGAATCAGGTTCAACCGAAGAAATGTTTGTAGCACCTAAAAAAGAAATTACAAGTAATTACCTAAATGGTCGGTTTGGTTAAAAGCGAGGAATATATGCACGAGATATTTTTAGACGAATTAAAAAAGCTGAATACGCAATTTATGGAAATGGGTGTTCTAGTTAATGATCAAATTGATCAAGGGACGCGTTCATTTGTTGCTCACGATAAAACAACAGCCCAAAAGATGATTGAAGAAGCTGATGTTGTACCCAAAGAAACAATTAGAATTGAAAAAAAAGCATTGGATCTAATGGCTCTCCAGCAACCGGTAGCTACCGACTTTCGGGTGGTAATCAGTATTTTAAAAGCTGCTACTGACTTAGAGAGAATTGGTGAAAATGCGATCAGCTTGGCAGTCGAAACTGTCAGAGTGAAGGGTAATCCGCGAATTCCAGAGGTTGAAGAAATCATTTCACAAATGACGCATGAAGTCCGCAAAATGTTAATTGAAGTCTTAACAGCTTATGTTCAAGAAGATGAAAAGACAGCACGTTCAATGGTAGTTCTGCGTGAAGCCGTTACTGTCAATTACCAAAAGGCACGCAAAGATATTATTGATGGGATTGAAAAAGAACCTAATGCGGCAGTTGCTTCTGCTAGTTATTTTGTAATTATTCGGTTGCTCAAACGAATTAGTGATCACATTGTTAACTTGGCTAGTTGGGTTATTTATAAGATTACTGGCGAGTTATTTGAATTAGCTGACCCAAAAGCAGAATAAATACTTGCGTAAATTAATTAGGCCTGCTATACTTGTTAAAGTAAATTCTACCTAAGACTCGGGTGGCATCACGCCTTAATTTCCCGCCGAGGCCAGAAGATAATGAAGATTTTCAAAACTCCATGTCTTTGTGGCATGGAGTTTTTGGCCTTTTTAGGATTTATTAATGATTTTATGGAGGTGAATTAGATTGAGTAAAGCTGCTATTGCTGCAAAGGAAAAGCTTGTTGATGCTTTTGCTGAAGAACTTAAAGCTGCTAAAGCTATCTTAATAATTGATTACCTTGGTTTAACTGTTGAAGAAGTTACTGCTATGCGTAAGGAACTTCGTGAAAACGACGTTAAGATGAAGGTTATCAAGAACACTTATTTAAGACGTGCTGCTGCTAAGGCTGGTATTGAAGGACTTGACGATGCTTTTGTTGGTCCTACTGCTGTTGTTTACACTGACAATGCTGATGATATTACCGAACCTGCACGGATCGTTTCTAAATACGAAGATGACTTTGAAGTTTTGAACATCAAGGGTGGTATGCTTGAAGGTAAATTGACTTCTAAAGAAGAAATCAAGGAACTTGCTGCTATTCCTGGTCGTGAAGGCTTACTGTCAATGCTTGTATCTGTATTGCAAGCTCCAGTTCGCGACTTCGCATGTGTTGTTAAAGCTGTTGCTGATTCAAAAGACGAAGCTGCAGAATAATAAAGATTATAAATATATCTAATACTAATTTTTCGGAGGATACTTAAATATGGCTTTAGATACTGAAAAGATTATTGAAGACTTAAAAGGTGCTTCAATTCTTGAATTAAATGACCTTGTAAAGGCTATTGAAGATGAATTTGATGTTACTGCTGCTGCTCCAGTTGCTGCTGCAGGTGCTGGTGCCGAAGCTGCTGCTAAGTCAAGCTACGATGTTGAATTGACTGAAGCAGGTCAAGAAAAGGTTAAAGTTATTAAGGTTGTTCGTGACATTACTGGTCTTGGCCTTAAGGACTCAAAGGACATGGTTGATGGCGCACCTAAGAACGTTAAGGAAGGCGTTTCTGAAGATGAAGCTAACGACATTAAGTCTAAGCTTGAAGAAGTTGGAGCTACTGTAACCCTTAAATAGTTACGGTCCAACTGGACAATGCTAATAAAAAACGCGTATTCGCAATTTGCGGATGCGCGCTTTTTGTTTTATTGATTTGTGGTTCAAATGTGTTATATAGGCTGTACAGTTTACCTTGGTAATAGCGATTAAGTAAAAATTCTAAATATGTGACACTAACAGTGGTTTATTTTGTTATAATTATTGCGATGTAGAAAAGTTAAAAGACGGTTTACTACCTGTGAGTGAAAGGACTGATGCCGATGAGCATGAGTGGATTCATACTCCGATCTATTATAAGAAGGGAGGACAGGTAGGTGCAGATCATTTTGGCACTGATGTTGATTTTCGCTATTAGTTTAGTTGGATTGGCATTTAGGTTAGCCAAAATGAAGCAGTATCAGCTGCTGGCGGCAGTGATAATCAATCTACTGCCATTAGTAGTTGAACTGCTAAGAAGTTTACTCAAGTAATTTTGAGCAAACAAAAACCGTCTAACTCTAACTGGGAA
>NZ_JAQTIC010000006.1 GCF_029433445.1 Lactobacillus sp. ESL0701
TCAAGAACTTTTTTCTGACCCGCTCCTGAAGAAGTTTTCAACTCCCTCAGCAGCGTTTATTATCTTACTAAACCTTCTTGCTCTTGTCAAGCTCTTTTGCTTAGTTTTTATTTTTGCGCTTGATTAAGCTAACCAGCTCTCTCAAGCGCAAGTAATACTTTACCCTCTTTAAGTTATTTCGTCAAGTCTAGCATTTTGTTCGGCATTTGCTTAAAACTACCATCTAATTAGTTTAAGCTAATAGGTATTTTACAAATTTATCTGATTTTATTAAAGTTAATCATCAAAAATATTCGGAATCCAGCTATTTTCAGTCGAAAAACGGCATAAAATTAATTTCACTTTTTTCAAAATAACTAAAAAAGAGGTCCAAATAGACCTCTTTAACGCTTAAATTAAGCTTTGTTCTTTAGTGATTTTTGTCATTCCGTTCATATATGGCACTAATGCTTCAGGAACTGTCACTGTGCCATCTTCATTTTGGTAATTTTCCAAAATAGCGGCAACTGTTCGACCAACAGCTAGACCAGAACCATTCAACGTATGTGCTAAATGCAATTTGCCATCTTCCCCGCGGTAACGAATTTGTGCCCGCCGCGCTTGGAAATCAGTACAGTTAGAACAAGAAGAAATTTCACGGTACTTATCTTGTGCCGGCATCCAGACTTCCAAATCGTAAGTCTTAGCACTGGTAAAACTAGCATCCCCAGTTGACAATGCTACAACGTGATACGGCAAGTTTAATTTTTGCAATAGGTGTTCAGCATTTGCTGTCAACTTGTCCAATTCATGCCATGATTCTTCTGGCTTACATACCTTGACCATTTCAACTTTTCTAAATTCGTGCATTCTAATTAAGCCGCGCGTATCACGACCAGCAGAACCAGCCTCACTTCTGAAAGCTGGAGAAAGTGCGGTGACGTTAATTGGCAATCTGTCCTCGTGGATAATTTCATCACGGAAATAATTAACTAGTGGCACTTCGGCAGTTGGGATTAAAGTTAAATCAAGTGCCTTATCTGGATCATCATTGTCCACAATTGTATAAACATCCTCGTGGAATTTCGGGAATTGACCAGTTCCTTGCATTGATTCATCATTTACCAAATATGGTGGAATAATTTCCGTGTAACCAGCCTTAGTGTTTTCATCTAAGAAAAAGTTAAACACGGCCCGTTCCAAAAGCGCACCGGCACCTTTATAGTAGACAAAACGCGCACCAGAAACCTTAGCACCGCGATCCCAGTCTAAAATATCCAAGTCTGTTCCCAAATCCCAGTGAGCTTTAGGTTCAAAGTCTAATTTTGTTGGTTCACTCCACTTGCGGACCTCTTGGTTGTAACTTTCATCAGGACCAACTGGATCAGAATCATCAGGGAAGTTTGGCAAGCGCAATAAAATATAGTTTTGCTTAGCGGTTAACTCATTAACCTTATTATCTAAATTCTTAATTTCGCTGCCGACTTCACGCATTTCTGCAATCGCACTTGCGGCATCTTCCTTATTACGCTTAGCTTCAGCGATTTTTTTAGAAACATCGTTACGCTTAGCCTTCAATTGTTCACTTTGATTTAGGCTTTCACGACGTTCTTGGTCAATCTTAATCAACTCGTCTAGTTGCTCTGGCTTAATTCCACGCGTAGCCAGCTTGTCCTTTGCCCAATCGAGATTCTCACGAATCACCTTAATATCTAGCATTGTTTACCTCCATAAAAAAGAGCCAACTCATCCCTACATTTTGGGACGAATTGGCTCATACATGGCTTCGCGGTACCACCCAGTTTCAGTTATTATCGAAAATAACTGCACTTCATTATTTGGCGATAACGGTGCCGCAACCCGTGCAACTATTAATTACCCACATTAAAGAATCTGGAAACGACATTTATTCGCTCGCACCAACCGCGAATTCTCTGAAACAGTCTTAAGATTCCGTGTTTGAATTCATTTTAAGCCATTCTTCCCTCACAAGCAAATAGTATTTTTCTTGATAGGAAAAAAGTTGGCTTATTTTACTTAAATCGACAGAATAGACATACCTAAAGCCCAAGTGCTGCAACAATTTTTGCGATTTTAGGTTGTTAACAAACGTTCCTGCCCAAATTTCGGTTTGGTCAAGCTGATTAAAAGCATAGGCAAAGATAAGCTGCAAGGCCTCAGTCATATAACCGCGACCAGAAAATGATTTATCTAATAGAAAACCAACTTCTTTGGTCTGCAACAAATCGCGCTCATTCGTCCCACGCTCATATAGTTCAACCAGCCCAATTAACTGCTGCGTTTCTTTTAGACAAATTGCAAAACTATTATCACGCGCCGCATATTGGCTTGCTGCCTTTTCAGCCTGCGCCAAGTTTTGGTAGCGGCTAAAGCCTGCATATCTATAGTAGTAATCGTCTTGACCCCATCTTAAAATCGTCGGCGCATCAGTCAAATTAAAGGGGCGTAAATATATTTGGCTTACCATTATTTACTGCCAACAAGTTTGAGCAACCAGTCCATCCCAAACATTAAGGCGAAACTGTACGCCGCAATGGTCCACGGTTTACCCAAAATGATTATCCAAAAGTAGGTCCAGAATTTCATATCAGTTAAGCCCGCCAGCATACATAACACATCGTCTGGTGCCATCGGCGCCACAATACAAATTGCAAAAAACCAATTAAACTTACGCTGATTCTTCGTCCACTTCATATATTTATTCAGCGTCTTTTCGGAAACAATATGCAAAATGAACGGCCGTCCATAATAACGCGCCAAAAAGAAATCAATGATTGAACCAATGCAAACGCCGATATAATTATAGATAAAACCGGCAACTGGTCCAAAGAATACCACCCCACCGAGCAGTGAAACACCACCAGGAATAATTGGAAACACCACCTGTGTTGTCTGAATTAACACAAATATAATTGGCCCAATAACTTTTTTATTGGCCAAATATGCGCGCATCTTCGCCTGACTAGTAAAGATTCCCAGACGATACCAATAGATACACAGTAAGATAATAATAATCCCGCTAACGACGGTCAAAATATTTATTAACCGGCGACTAGCCTTTGGTGACAAGTGCATAATAACCCTCCATGTTAAGGTTAATTTTACCAAAATTTCACGACCGATGATTGCTTTTTAGGTTAATTCGGGATAATAATTAAAATAATTTAAAATTATCAATACTAAAAGGAGGTCAAAATGGATATCTGGAACAAATTATATAAAACTGCAGCCAAAGAATACCGTCCTAGCGACGTTTCACCCTTTGTTTACGCTCGCAGTGTTGTTTGCGCACTAGAAGCAGAAGATGGGCAAATATTTGTCGGCGTGTGCATTGAAAGCTGTTCAGGCGTCTTAAACTTATGCGCCGAACGTGTCGCCGCTTTAAACATGTATGTGGCAACTGGTCAAACTCATATTAAGCGGATCATCGCTTTTCGCGACCGACCGCCTTATGGCGGCAATTCTGGTATGCCCTGCGGTGCCTGCCGGGAATTTCTAATGCAATTAGACCCACGTAACAAGGAGACCGAATTTATGGTAGATTATTCAGCGCGGCAAACAATTACATTGGCCAAGCTAATTCCTAACTGGTGGGGAACAGAAACTTCAATATCACAAGATTAATCACCAAATTCTTTTACCCAAAAGCACAAATTTATCTTAATATAGAAGAGACACTAAAAATAGTTATATTGGAGGTTTAATATATGGCTAAAATTAAGAATGACATTATTTATGATGAAGAACACAACTTGGCAGCTGATATTTACTTACCAGATGAAGCCTCAAAAACCACTAAAGTCCTAATCTTTTGGCACGGCGGCGGCTGGATTCGCGGAGACAAGGGTGACGTTAAGGACCTATGCCTTAAAATGACGCAGAAGGGCTTCACTGTCTTTGTGCCCAATTACCGCTTAGCACCAACCAATACTTTTCCAGCAGCACACGACGATACCGTCAAGTTCGTCGAATGGCTGCTTAATTCTGACTATACTGGAACAGATACCAAGGGCATCACCCAAATCGGCGCTAGCTCCGGCGGCGTGATGGCCTTGTACATTGCTGGAAAGTATGGCTTCCCCACAGTCACTTGGTCAGCACCAGTCAATTACTCCACTTGGATGAAAGAACACGAAAATACTAAACCCGCAATTGATGCTCGCGGCGAACTTGGCTTAACCGACCCTAAGGAAATTAATGATGCCTTCTATAAGTACTTTGGTTTAGCTTATGCTGGATCAAATGATGCAGCTACTTTTGAGAAGCTTGATGCCAAATCTTACGATTACAGTAACTTAGGTCACTTATGGTTAATTAATTCCGCTGATGAATTATCCCCTTTGAAATACGTCTTAGATTTTATTCAAACTTTAGCTAAAGAAGACCGCGGCTCAGAACTTACTGTTCTTCCGGGTCAAAAGCACGCAATGGCCTATGCCAATGAATACATTGATGCTTCACTTGCTTACTTAACACAAATGATGTAACTAACAAACTATTAAGGGACCGGGAAAATCTTGATTTTTCGCGGTTTTTTTGTAAGCACATTAATTATTTGTAAAGGCCAGTTCGATCAATTCAAATAAAATTGATAACGCTTTATAATATATCTTGAAACATTTATTTTGTTTTAAGAATGATTTTAAAAAGAGGTAATAATATGGCTAAATATCAATCAGTCAACCCATACACTAATGAAAAGTTTGCCGAATATGACAACCCGACAGCTACCCAAATTGACGAAGCAATTAATCTTGCTCACTCGTTATACAAGAAGTGGCAATACGAAAGTCCTGAAAGTCGCGCCACGGTTTTGCACCAAGTTGCAGACAGCTTGCGTAAGCATGAAGATGAAATGGCTGAAATGATGACCCTTGAAATGGGTAAGATGCTCCACGAGTCAAAAGAAGAAGTCGAACTTTGTATTTCAATCTGTGAATACTACGCTGAAAAAGGTCCAGACATGCTGAAGCCGCAACCAGTTGAATCTAAGCTTGGTCATGCTTATTACCTAAAGCAAGCCACTGGTGTTATTATGGCCTGTGAGCCGTGGAACTTCCCACTTTACCAAATTATCCGGGTCTTTGCTCCTAACTTTATCGTTGGTAACCCTATGCTATTAAAGCATGCCCACAATGTTCCTGGTTCTGCTGCTTTAGCTGCCAAGATTGTTAAAGAAGGTGGCGCTCCTGAAGGCAGCTTCATCAACCTTTACCCAACTTATGACCAATTAGACAGTATTATTGCTGACCCACGAATTTCTGGTGTTGCTTTGACTGGTTCTGAACGCGGTGGTGCTTCAGTTGCCGCTAATGCCGGTAAAAACTTGAAGAAGTCAACCATGGAACTTGGTGGTAACGATCCATTCATCATTTTAGATGACGCTGATCCAGCTGTTTTAAAAGAAACTTTATGCAGAGCTAGAACTTATAACGGCGGTCAAGTATGTACCTCATCCAAGCGAATTATTGTTGTTAAATCCCGCTACGAAGAAGTTTTACACGAATTAAAGAACGTCTTTTCTAACTTGAAGCCTGGCGATCCAATGGATGACGCAACTACCTTGCCGCCAATGAATTCAGCTGGTTCAAGAGATAAGTTAGTTAAGCAAGTTGAAGCAGCAGTTGACGCTGGTGCTAAAGTCTTCTACCAATATCCAGAAATCGAATCTGATGGTGCCTTCTTTAGACCAGTAATCCTAACTGACATTGACAAGAAGAACCCAGCATTTGATGAAGAAATGTTTGGTCCAGTTGCGATGGTTTACCAAGTTGAAGATGAAGACGAAGCTATTGCCTTAGCTAACGATTCAAGTTACGGTCTTGGCTCATCAATCATCAGTTCTGATATTGCCCACGCGCAAGAATTGGCTGCCCAAATTGAAAGTGGCATGACCGTAATTAACGGTACTTGGATTACTTCCGGTGAATTACCATTCGGCGGCGTTAAGAATTCCGGTTACGGTCGCGAATTAAGTGACCTAGGCATGATGGCCTTTGTTAACGAACACCTCGTAATCGATGTTCCTCATAAGTAAATTTAATTAAAACCAAAAATGCTGGGCTTCATGCCCAGCATTTTTTCTGCCCTTTTTAAGAATGTTTTCTAAATAAGTCAAAGCCTGCAAGCCCTGTTGTCATTAAGCTTGCCAAAATTAAAAAGTATGTTGAAGTCCCAATTGACACGGCATACAGCACTAATTGACTGGTGAGACTATGCAGAATTCCGGTATTAGCTCTTGTACTGCTTGATAATCTAAAGACTAGATAAATTAAGAACGCAGTTTCTAATAATGAAAGGATAAAGGTCAACCATTTACCTTTTTTCGTATTTTGCAATGCCTGATACATAATCATTATCGGAAAGATTATTAACAAGAGCCAAATTACACACAAGAGCACACCTTGCAAGAGTGTCGAGCTTGAGGCAAATAATTGACCTGCTAAATTCAAGGCAACACGAGTTATCGACATCTTACCGGTGTAAGTAATGTCTGAAACCGAGGCCCCAGACCCAGTAAACAAAACTATTAAACTAATTAAAGACGTCATTACCACTGACAGCTGAATATAATTAAAATGCTTTTTGACAGTGACTGTTTCTTCTTCAACTTCTTCTGTACTGTCTGACCTTGTTTTGGACCGGGACCGTACCTTTTGACTGTGATCCTCAACCTTATTAAACATATTTGAACCAAGCTGATTAACTTTTTCCGTTAATCGGCGGTCAACAGTATAGCGTTCGATCTCATTTTGCCGTGAACAAACAAAGTATAGCCAGAATAGCAGCAATAAAAAGCTCGTCCAGCCTAGTCCGCGCGAAAAGCTCATGATAATCAGCAGTATAACTCCCACTAAAAACACAATCATACTGTTAACTCGAATCCATTCCAACATTTTTTTAATCGTTGAATTTTGCTTATCAGGATAAAATTCCTGACGGTAAACTTCGCGACTGGCAATTTTCTTACCCATCTTTTCGTCTTCATACTTTACCTCCTCACGCCTATCTGTAAAGAACGTCTGCCGATATTTTTGCAAATTAAAGTGACAATTCGGGCACAGCTGATCGTCATCAGTGATTGCTTTGCCGCAGTTTGGACAAGTAGTCATAAACTACACTCCTTATTTTTAATAGTTACTTTTAAGTTAATAATAAAACAAAATTATTAGTTTACAACCAAAATTATTAGTTTTAGCCAATAAAAAAAGATTGAACAGCTCAAAGTTGAGTTATTCAATCTTATTTTGATTAATTATTTTTTGATGCGCTTATTCTTGCGACCCCAATGCACACCTTCATAAGTCAGCTTAACTGCTGCTGATAAGGTAATTGGCATAATAAAGACCAGAATAATCAAGCCAATAATTACGGCTAATGCCACTTCAATCAAGGTTGGAATACCAGACGGGATTAAAGCCGCAAACGTACCGCCAAGAATGATTGCCGCCGAGATAACAACAGTCCCAATAATTCCGCAGGCTTTCAAAATCCGCTCACTTGGCTTGACGCCCTCAATTTCTCGATAACGTGTCATTAAGAAGATGCTGTAATCAACACCTAAAGCAATCAACATAATGAAGCTAAAGAATGGTGTATTCCATGTCAGCATACTATTGCCCAGCAATGCCTTGACCAGCCACTCGCTAATTGATAATGAGCAGAAGTAAGCAAGCAGCAGTGTTCCCAGGATATATAGTGGCTGCAATAATGATCTAGTAACAAAGATCAAAGCAATGCCGATACCAACAAGCATAATAGCCGCGGTTCTAATAAAGTCCCCGTTAGCAACCTGCTTAATGTCAGCAATCTTGGAACTTTCACCGCCCATGGCAACTGTTGCCTTTTCTAAGCGGGTTCCTTGCAGTGATTTCTTGGCCATTTGGCTGAGTTCTTTGACTTCGTTAGTTGCCTTGGCGCTACTTGGATTTGAATTAAAGACCAGCATTAACATCGCGGACTTCTTATTCGGACTCAAGTAGACCTTAATTGAATCTTGGAACATATCCGATTTGATAAATTCAGTTGGAATATAGAAAGTATCAGCTGCAGAAGAACTAGCTAAACCGGTTAAGTATGATGCACCTTGACCTAGACCACTATTAACAGTATCAACACCCGAAGTAATCTTTGGCGTGCTAGTTGCTAATTTACCAGCTCCTGAACTCAGTTGACCTGTACTTGAATTTAATTGACCAATGCCACTATTAAGACTAGCAGCTCCTGAACTTAATTGGTTAGAAGCAGACGCTAAACTACCAACACCTGATTGTAATTGTCCCATTTGGCTATTAGTATCTGGCATACTTGCCGAAGCAGTAGACCATGATTTAGATAGAGCCGCACCCGCAGCTTGCATAACTGCCGACCGTTGTCTTTGTGACAAGCCAGGAATTTTAGCCACATTACGGGTCAAATTCTCTTGGTAGCTCTGTTCAAGATTAGCCTTGATACTCTGCTGCTGACTAGCCATGGACTGTGAACTGGATGCTAATTGTGAATTCAACTGGTTTAAACCTGATGCTAATTGTTGACTACCACTCTGCAGCTTGCTGGAACCACCTTGCAGGGTGCTAGCACCGTTTTGCAATTGATCAGTACCATTAGCTAATTGATTAGCACCTAACGTCACTTTTTTGCTGGCTTTACTTAACTTGTTTAAGCCGCTGCGCGCTTGATCAACACCATTATTAACCGTGTTCAATTGATTATTAACATATAGCTGCTGGATACTTTCACCATAAGGCTGGGTAACTGAGGTTACAAAAGATACATCCTTAGAAGCCTGTAATTGTCTTGTTAATTGATCAATCAGCTTCAGATCTGCCTCATTGTCAAGACGGTGATTGCTCTTAATATAGAGCGTGGTCGGCTCAGCCATTCCCTTAGAGAAGTGCTTTTCTACAACCTGCAGTCCTGCCTTAGCTGGGACACTATCCGCAATTTCATCAGTATCATCGTAATTTAAATGTCCCGAGTAAAACAGTGCAAATGGTGTTACTACAACTGCCAAGATTATTAAGTAAACAATTGGGTGAGCCAACGTTCCCTTAGAAATCCCGTGCCATAATTTGTCCTCGTGTTCGCCGGTAAATTTCTTAACTGGCCAGAACATTTTTTCGCCTAGAACAGCCATAAAGAACGGGTTCAGCGTTAACAAAACAACTAGCAAGACGGCAACACCAACAGCAACACCAACAGCTGATTGATAAATCGAAAACTTAGCTAAACTTAGGGCTGTAAAACCGATTAAAATCGAAGACCCAGAATACAAAATTGTCTTGCCGGCAACCTTTAAGGCATTCTTCATCGCCTTGTAGCGATCCATCCCCATGCCGAGGTCTTCTTTAAACTTGTCGTACAGCAGGATATTATAGTCGGTGCCAATTCCAAACAACACAATAATCATGAAGACTTGCGTAAAGTTTGAAAATGGGAAATTATTATGCGCCACCAAGTTAGTCACAATTGAAAAGGCCGTGATAAACGATACCCCAACCGTTAATAATGAAATCAGCGGCACAATCGGTGACTTAAAGACGATTACTAGAACAATAAAGATAAAGATGACCGTAATTAATTCAGTCTTCTTAATCCCCTCTTGAATTGAATTAGTGAAGGCATTTTGCAAAACATCCGCGCCCGTGACATAAGTCTTCACGCCTGCAGTTTTGACCGCGTTAGTTAATTGCGACTCCACATCATTAATTGGCGCGTGCTTTTTAGCAACATTAACCTGCATAATCCAAGTCGTGCCGTCTTTTGCTTCCAACTTCTTCTTGGTGGCAATATTATCTTCAGGCCCTAAGACTTGCTTGATGCCGTACTTATCTTGATGACTTTTAAGGTTATCAATCGTTTGGTTGATAGCCACCTTATCATCATCTGTTATCTTGCCCTTATCCTTATTAAACACAACCGCAATTTGGTAAGTATTCTTTTGCTTGGGACCCCAATCATTTTGAATTGATTGAGCCACCTCGCTTTGAACATTTTGCGGGAGAGAAACATTTGAGTGCTCACGTGTTAACCCAGTAATATCAGGTAAAGCAATCACAGAAATAATTAAAATTAAAACCCATGCGATTAATGAAAAGACATGATTTTTTAGTAGTTTTTGCACTCTACTTTTCCTTTCTAATCTTCTAAAGCCTGCTTTGGCTGAACCAGCTGCAGCAATAATTTATGGTAACCTTGATCAGCCTCATCATCAGTTTCATCGGTAAACGATGATGACACATCCAAAAAGACATAACCAAGAACTGCACCAATTAAAGCGTGAAGTGATACCTTACTATCATGACGCAAGTTTAATCTTTCAGCCAAGGCAATAATATTCATGATTTCTTGACTGATCGCATCATCCTGCTGGTATTCGTTTAAATGATACAAAATACTAAGCAGTGCGGGATCATGCAAAATAAAATCTCGTACAATATCCGCAAATTTAAGCAGCGCCTCAACACCTGACAAGCCAATTAAATTTTCTACCAACCGTTTACCCAGTAATTTAATTCGACTGGCACCGACAAGCGACAACAACTGCTTGCGTCCCGAAACATAGTGGTAAAGCGATTGCGACCGCACACCTAGCTCCTTAGCCAAATTGGGCAGGGTCATTTTCGAAAGACCTTTCTGCGCAATCATTTCGGTTGCCTTCGCAATCACTTTACTTAAGTCAAGGCTCCTTTTTTGAACCATTCCACGCCTCCTCTACTAGCACGAGGAATAATATAACACTACAAAGTGAAGATTACAATCTACAAGCTGTAAATTATTTTTATTTAAACAAAAAAGCCTTACTAATGTAAGGCTTGTCTTCATTATTATTTAAAAAAGCGATTAATAGTCTGTCCCAAACTAGCAAAAGCCGCATCATCACTGCACCAAACACTCATACAATATGCATGAGCGCCATTTTGGACAATTGCCACTGCCGACTTACTATCAGAAACCGTGTATATTTGACCATGAAGTCCGTGAACCAGCTGCGACTTAGACCGTGTTAGATTGAGCGCGCCTAAAGCTAAATTCGCATATTGCCGACTGAGAGTTTTATTCTGGTATAAATTACTCATTACATTAGCTAAGTCAGTTGCCGTCGTCATGCTTACTGGATCAGCAGTAAACTTTTTGCCAACCTTAGTCTTAGTCGCGCCCATTTGGTCAATAATTTCATTAACTTTACTTGGACCAACTTTGCGCAACAAGGCATTAGCAGCAGTCTTATTGCCATGCATCATTGCCTGCTTTAAGTAAGCAATGCCATAAGCATAGCCGGGTTTTAACATTTGCTCACCCTTAACGCGATCAGCCTTTTTGATTTTTATTGCCGTGCGTGAAGTTAACTTGCCATGCTGCTCCTGGTAGTAAATCGCGGCTAATAAATATAGCCGGCTGCTGGCAGTCACGCCATGTGCCTTAACAGTATTATTAACTCGGGCAAACTTGTGCGAATTTAAGTCCTGCACACAGACTTGATAACTCTTGTCTTTGCCCATCACCTGTTCAATTTGCTCAGCCCAATCCTGGTCGCTGCCGGATTCAATTTTAACATCTGCGGTATATTCAACTTCGGCAACGCTTTGTTCATGACCTTTTTTAGCTGCAGCACCTTTTTTAACTACTTTATTTTGCAGACTGACAATATGCACACTGGTATTTTCAACTCGCTTTAAATTGGCTGAATAAAGCATAAACGACAAAAGTGCCGCAATTAATGAGCCAACCACAATTTTATTTTTCATAAATTAGCCTCAATTAAAAGAAATGATGTCGCTTCATTAACACGATTAACCACACCATCAAGACAATGGCAAAAACCGTAATCGCAATCCAGTCAGACGGTTTATGTCCCACTGGCAAGCTAACATTCATTCCGTAAAAACCAGTTAAAATTGTTGGAATTGTTAAAACTAATGACCACACCGTCAGGAATTTCATCGTATCATTCAGGTTATTGTTCATCATATTATTGGAAGTTGCGGATAAAGTTGCCGTTACCTGCTGTGAAATCTTCACCATTTCTGCAGCCTGATTAGATTCAATTAGGACATCATCTAACCGTTCGCGCGCATATTTAGTAAAGTCTAACTTTGATAATTTTAAACTATGAAGCATCATTAAATCAGTTTGAATTGAGCTAGACAGATAAACCAAACTTTTTTCAATATTTGATAATTCCACTAAATCATGATTATCAATGTCGTCAGACAATTTTTGATCCAAACTATTGCGTTCAACATCTAATTGTGTGATTGCCCGCTGAAAGTACTGTGATGAAAACAGCAAAAACTTCATTAACAGTTCCGTCACATCTTGGGCTTGTGCCAATTTGCGCCGCATTGGCTGATCATTAAATTCATCAAAGACATAGCTGGTTGATTCCGTATGGAACGTAAAAATATTTTCACCAGAAACTAAAAAAGTAATTGGGTGCGACGTAAAGTGCTTAATCGACTTGGTCGGCCAAATAGGCACATCATAAACCAGCAGGTGAATTTGCGTATGCGTATCATAGTCATAGTGTGGACGCTCGTGACGGTCAGAAATATAAGAAATCATATCAGGAGTGAAATTAAAATCATCTTGCAGCCTGTTGCTGTCTTCCTCACTCAAATTGCTGATGTCATACCATTTATATTCGGTATCTACAGGAAAAGATTGTTCTCTAATCACAGCGTTCACCCCTAGCTCTTTAATCTAATTGACCACGAAAAAGATCAATCCTTATGCCTTATTTATCTTACCATTCAAGCAAAAAACAATAAATAAAAAACAGACCCAACAGTCTGTTTTTTTATAAAAATATTTACTTAATTATTGCTTCCACGCAGCGTCAAATTTTGTCTTGCCTGTGTTAATGGCATTATTAACATTCTGCTTCTTTTGCGCGGCTGACAAGATTGCTTGCATAATTGCTGGCAATTGACTATAAGTTGCACCAGAATCTTTAATTACTGGGACACTATACATCGTATTAGTCTGCAAAACATTCTCTAACTTAGCTGGCAGTTTCAAAGCCTTGTTAGCCTTATAGCTCTTAGTCTTAGCAACATTCTCATTAACTGGAATATAGCCAGTTGCTTTAGCCCACTTAGCTTGACTTGATTCGGAAGCTAAGAACTTCATATACATGAACGCTGCTGACTTTTGCATAGCCGTTGCGTGATTAAACATGTAGATGTCGGTTCCTTGCTGCATCGTGTATTTACTTGGACGCGCAGCAACATCATAAGTAAAACCTTTCTTGGCTGCCTGCTTAACCCAAGTTTCAGTTGATGAAGAAGTGACCATCATGGCTAACTTCTTGTTAGTAAATGGAATGTAGAGGTACTTGTCTGAACCTGGCATTCTAAAGTAACCGGCTTTTTCACCATCGGCAAAGTAATTGATGACCTTCTTAGATTCATTTCCAGCAAAATCAATCTTGCTGGAGAAGTTTTGCCCAGCATTCTTCATCCCTAATACGTAGTAGTTGTCCAAAGCATCAAAGCCAGCACCAACTACCTTATGATTACTCTTTTGGTAAATTGTTTGCGCAGCCTGCTTTAATTCTGCCATTGTAGTTGGCACTTTCTTAATGCCATATTGCTTCAGCATTGCTGGATTATAAATCAAAATTTCGATTGACTTGTTAAACGGAATCCCGTATTGGGTGCCATTAATCTTAGCACCATCAAGCAAGTCGGACTTAATGCTGCTTGCCGTTTGACTGCCCCAACCAACGTCCTTGTTATTAACGTATGGTGTCAGGTTAACCAACATCTTGTTCTTAGCGGCACTTTCGAGCCAATCAGGATAAGCCTGAGTAATTGTCGGCAAGTCCTTTGGTGATTGCAAGGTTGAATTAATCTTAGCCTGTAAGTCGTTATAAGCACCCTGCTCTTCCAACTTAACTGTAATGTTAGGATTCTTCTTCTCAAATTCCTTGGTTAAGATCTTCAAAGTGTTTTCCTGTGCACCTTGCATTCCGTGCCAAAAAACAACCGTAGTTTTCTTAGTTACTTTAGGAATTTTAGTGTTAGTTGAAGTTGATGAATTGCTCTTTGAACAAGCAGCAGTTCCTATTAAAGCCAAGCCTGCCACTGCAAGAGTTGCAAGCTTTTTCCCGAATTTCATTTTAGATTTTCCTCCAAAAATAATTGCTTTTAATCTGCAATAAAATACCAATTAATAATTCTTGTTAATTGTATAGCAAGCTCTGTAAAATTACAACTAAATTTTCACCAAAAATTCGGCTTTTGTAAAAATATCATATTTAATCATGGACAAAGTTCGTCTTTTATTTATCAAAATCAAAAAGATTACTAGTTTGTTCTAATTTTGTGAGCGATAAGTAGATATCCAATGCAAAAAATGCCTGCCCCACATAGGACAGACATTTTTAATTAGCATAATTTGTTATTCAGTTTTTATTGTTGCCATGCAGCATCAAATTTTGACTTACCAGACTTGATTGCATTATCAACTGCCTGCTTCTTTTGCGCTGCAGACAGAATATTTTGCATAATCGGATTGAGCTCACTATAAGCAGCACCGGCATTCTTAACAACCGGCACACTGTACAAGTTCTTCATTGCATCTTCCAGTTTAGCCGGCAGCTTAATCTTCTTGTTAGCCTTATATTCCTTAGAATCAACAACTTCTTGGTTAACCGGAATATAACCAGTCGCATTAGCCCATTCAAGTTGACTACTCTTGGAAACTAGGAACTTAATATACATAAAGGCAGCTGCTTTTTGTTCAGCAGTCGCATGTTTGAACATGTAAATGTCTGTTCCTTGCTGCATTGTGTATTTACCTGGACGCGGTGCCACATCATAAGTAAAACGATTGCCGACGCCCTTTTTAACAAAGCCTTCCCCAGCAGAAGTCCCGATATACATCGCTACTTTTTGATTGGCAAAAGGACCTGATAAGTAATGTTCTGAACCAGCAATTTCAAAGTAACCAGCCTTAATACCATCGGCATAATAATTGATAACCTTCTTGGACGTAGTGCCATTGAAGTCAATCTTGCTTGAAAAATCAACTCCCTCATTCTTCATCCCTAAAGCATAGTAGTTAGATAAGGAATCAAAGCCAGCACCAACAACCTGGTGGTGACTCTTAGTATAAATAATTTGTGCGTCCTGCTTCAGTTCAGCCATTGTCGCTGGCGCTTTTTCAATACCATACTTCTTAAACATATCGGCATTATAAGTCAGAGTTTCAATTGACTTATTAAACGGAATTCCGTATTGCACACCGCCAATTTGCGCGCCCGTGAGTAATGCCGGCTTAATCTTGGAAGCAGCTGTGCTGCCCCAGCCAACATTCTGATTATTAATGTAAGGCTTTAGGTCAACCAGCAACTTATTCTTGGATGCGGTATAGAGCCAATCGGGATAAGCCTGAGTAATCGTTGGCAAATTATTCGGCGACTGCAAAGTCGAATTGATTTTTGCCTGCAAATCATTGTATGCCCCTTGATTTTCCAACTTAACCGTAATATTAGGATTCTTTTGCTCAAATTTCTGAGTCAACTTTTTCAGCGTTTCCTGTTGCACGCCAGTCATCCCATTCCAAAAGACAACAGTCGTCTTCTTGGTAATTTTAGCTGGGATTTTATCAGTACTCGTACCTGACGATGAAGACCCGCCATTAGAACATGCAGCCGTCCCCAGCAAAATTAATCCCGTGGCCAAAGCCGCAGCAAGCTTCTTACTAAATTTCATTAGGTAAACCTCCTAAAAATAAAAACTAAACAACAATTTTTGATTCACTAAAGCGTAATTGTTTGCTTACGCTTAGGTAAAATCCGTTTACCAAATGGGTTCTCCTCCAGCTCCGGGTGCAATGTGTGTACCGGGATTAGTATTGCTGGCTGAACCTCGCCAATAATTTCTCTGAGTTCTTTAACATCAGCGTGACCCGAGCAGCGCAACGCCTTAAACTCAATCTTCTTTGCATTAAACTGCTGGACAAACGGTTGATATGCCGGATCAAATTCGCCTAACGGCTCGGCATTAGAATGAAGATAAATGCCGCCCTCCTGCAACTTGTCAAAGTCGGCTACTGCTTGCCACAAATACTTGCTCTTGTCTGCCAGCAATTCTTGATAAGGAACTGCTAGTTCAGGCTTTAGATCAGCAAGCTTTTCATCTTGCGGCAAGTAATAATACGGATAATCCTTGTTTAAACTTTCTTTGAGCAAATGTGCCCGCGCCGCATGCAAGACAACTTGCCGCGGCGAGTCGCTGATAATTCTTAACAAGCGTTCGACATTTGTCGGATAAGTATTAAAGGTCAACTGGCGGCTAGGATTATCTTCTTGCAACTTCACTATCTGCTCCGTCAATTCCTGCTCATTTTTCGGACCAGTAAACTCCTCGCTACTTTGGTCATGATGTTCTTCTGGCCACGAAACACCAGTACCTTCAATAATTAACACGTCGCTACCCTTAGCAGCTGCTAAAAATTGGTATACCCAGTCGGGATGATATCCATGCAGTCGAATATCACCCGTATAGGCAATTCTCTTATCTGGCGTTGTCACAATTAAGCCAGTTGCTCCATAGGCATCGTGATCGCTTGGCCATACTTCAAGGGTGATATCACCAACCTTAATTGGCTGACGAAATTCAGCCGCAATAATTGGTCTGGTATAATTAGCCGCATGTCCTGCAGCCGGCAATAGAAAATCTCCCCGTTCATTGAGCGCCGGCAGCATTTTAGCAGTAATCGGTCCCGCATAAAGTGGTATCTCTGGTGCCAAAAAGTTCATTGCCTTGCTGTGGTCAAGATGAAGGTGCGACAGATAAGCAGCGACATGTTCAAATTTTTCATGATTAATCGCCTTACCCGTCAATTGGGGATCGTAAAAGTTGGGAACATCCCCAATTAGCCTGTTTTTAATTAACGTTGCAAAATTTTCATCCGGCAAGTTTAACTCTGGTCGATAAACTTCACCTAGGTCAAACAGCACGTGCGACTTATGATAAGCAACCTCAATCATTGGTCCACCAATTGTCGTCAAGCCATTATAAAAAGTAATTGTTGTTCTATCCTTTAAGGTCATTGCGCACAACTCCTTGGATAATTTGTTTCCTAAAAATAAAGTACAAAATCAAAATGGGCAAAACTGTCAACGTTGCTGCCGCTAGTTGCAGCTGCGTTTCACTCCCAGCATCCGAAGCAAACGTAGCTAACCCATTATTTAGCAGCCGCATCGTGTCTTCATTAGTTACTAATAACGGCCACAAGAATGAGTTCCAACCCGAAATAAAACTAAGTAAGCCAACAGTAAACAACCCGCCCTTGGACATGGGCACCAAAATCTTCCAAATGTACTCCCAATCACTGGCGCCATCAATCATTGCCGCTTTATAAATTGTCTGCGAAATCGAACCAAAATAGCTCTGCAAATAATACATGTAAAAAATCGACGTCAAAAATGGCAGCACCAACCCAATATAAGTATTAAGCAGTCCTAAATGGGCAATTGTGTTGTAATTGGTAAAAATAATTGCTTCTCCCGGCACCATTAATAAAGAAAGCAGGACCATCTGCACGATTCCCTTACCCTTAAAGTGCAGATTGACCATCGCAAAGGCACCTAATAGCGAGTTGAACAAACTAACAATTGTCGTAATACTGGCAGTTAATACCGTATTAAAAAAGTAGCGGGCAAAAGGAGCTTGCGCGAAGACCTTAGCGTAATTGCTCCATTCAAAATGGTGCGGAATAAGAGTCGGCGGAATTGAGGTTGTCTCTTGAAAGCTCATTAATCCGCCTAAAAGCATATAAACAAACGGAAAGACTGTAATGACCGCGAAGATGAATAAAATAAGATAGCTGAATAAAACACCTAAACGTAGTTTTTTCATTTAATTTTCTCCAATCTTCTTCATCATTTTGCGTTGCAAAAAAGTCGCTAGCAGAATAATTAAAAACAAAATAACTGTTGCCACCATTGCTACACCGGGTGTCCCAACGATTTGGAATTTGTTATAAATATAGAACACTGCGGTTGTCGCGGAATTACCAACCCCAGCTTGCCCGTTGAATAAGGCATAGACCGAAGTATAAATTTTAAAGGCACCAATCACGTTCATTGTTAACAAGAAGGCAATTGTCGGCACTAACTCTGGCATTGTAATCCGCCAGAACTTATCCTTGCTGCTGGCACCGTACATCTCTGCAATTGTGTAGAAGTTCGGGTCAATATTGCGCAATGCCCCCATCAAAATAACAATATTAAAGGCTAGTGATGTCCAAATACCAAAGATAATAATCGTCGTCAGTGACATTGCTGGGTCATCAATCCAATTAGGTGCGGGTAAGTGCAAACTGCGCAGAACAAAGTTCAGCATCCCGTAGTCGCCGTTAAAGATATAACGAAACACAATCCCAATCGCAATCGTTGAGGTCACATACGGCATAAAGAAGGTTGTTTCAAAGAACGCCTTGTGCTTAACCTTGCTAAAAATAATCCACGCCAGCATGATCGAAATTGCCAAGCCCACTGGTACTGAAATGACAGCGTACAAAATAGTATTCTTAATAGCCAACCAAAATTCAGGATCATGAAAAAGATACTGATAATTGCTAAATCCAGCCCAAGATAGGTCAATCAGTGAGCCTTTTTGCAAGCTCATGCCGAAGGCCCGCAAAATCGGATAAATACTGAATAAGGTTACAAAAATAATTGTCGGCGCTAAGAACAGCCACGCCTTTTTTTGATTTGTCTTCATTAGTACACGCGCTCTCCTTCAGGAGTAAAGAGAAAAATTCGGTCGAGCCGCAGCCCCAGTTTAATCTGGTCACCTCGTCTTAATGGCGATTCCAAATTCACCAATGACCGCGCTTGAACATTATCATGAGTAAATTTCAAAATCCGCTCACGACCAATCAATTCAACATCATCGACCTGCGTTGTTATAATTCCATCTTCTTGAGGGACAATATTTTCCGGACGCACCGATAACGTATATTCCCCATCAGGCATTTCGCGCTTAAACCGCGATTGATCTAAATCTACCAGTTTAATTGTAAAATCGCTCGCCCGCAACTCATCGGCAATTTTAGTAACCTTAAAATTATCAATCACAGGATTACCAACAAAATTAGCTACAAAATAATTATTCGGTTCTAAATAAAAATTCTGCCCCAAATCATCCTGCTGGATAAGCCCATCATTAAAGAGAATAATCTTATCGCCAATTGACAAGGCTTCTTCTTGATCGTGGGTAACAAATAAGGTCGTAATTCCTACCGACTTAACCAATGAACGAATTTCTTCACGAATCTTTAGCCGCAAACGGGCATCAAGGTTGGATAAGGGCTCATCCATTAACAAAATCTGCGGCTCCTGCACCAATGCCCGGGCAATTGCCACCCGCTGCTGCTGTCCACCAGATAAATTACCCGGCTTTTGCTCAGCTAAGTCAGTGATCTGCGTCAATTCCATGTACTTGCGCGCAATCTGCTCGGCTTCCTTCTTGGACTTCTTATGTTTACCAACCACTAACGGGAACATCACGTTCTGCAAAACCGTCATATGCGGATATAAGGCATAGTTCTGAAAAACATAGCCAATGTGCCGATCTTTTGGCGCGGTCTTTACTACCGACTTGCCGTCAAACAAAATATCACCAGCAGATGGATTAAGTAGTCCTGCCAATATATTCAAAATAGTTGTTTTACCACAGCCTGACGGCCCTAAAAGACAAACTAAATCTCCTCTCTTAACAGAAAAGCTAACGTCTTTAATGGCTTCATGCCCATTGTCGTAGACCTTTCTGAGATTTTTCACTTCAACGAATTTGTTATCATCCATAAGTTCGCACCACTACATCTTGTATTACCTGTTTATTTTCCTCCCTAATTTTAAGATAAATTGTGTTACAGCACAACTATCTTTTTCTAATAAAAATTCGTAATTTATTAAAAGTAAGTTGATTTTTAAAGCTAATATTCGCTTTTGCTTCTTAAATAGTTAATTATTTGCTTAAAATATGATTTATTGTTTCTATTTAGTTATTAAACTGAACAAAACAAAAAGGCGGTAATTCTTACTACCACCTTTTTGGATCACCATTATTTCAAAACCGGTTAATTAACCGAATATTAATTAAAAATTTTATTCCTTTGCTTGACTAAAAATCTAGCTTAGTAAACCGATAAATACAAGTTAGGGAAAAATTAGTGCTCTCATTGATCTAACAATCATCTAAAACTGGTTAATTGTCCATCTAAACGCAGCTCTTGTTCTAATCATCATTGATCTAACAATCATCTAAAACGTCTTTAGGTATCGGCATGAATTACATTGGGTTTTAATCATCATTGATCTAACAATCATCTAAAACAAACCGTGGGGACAAGCACGGTAAGCAGCAGTTCTAATCATCATTGATCTAACAATCATCTAAAACACTAGTATTGAACTCTTCCCAGTTGTACCAGTTCTAATCATCATTGATCTAACAATCATCTAAAACAACTTTGCAGAAAACTTTTTACACTCAAGCGTTCTAATCATCATTGATCTAACAATCATCTAAAACATTTAGGAAAATGCTCTGTTGGATTAACACGTTCTAATCATCATTGATCTAACAATCATCTAAAACTCGCTTCTTTGAATATGATTAATTCGAAAAGTTCTAATCATCATTGATCTAACAATCATCTAAAACTAACCTGCTTGCGCCATGAACTCCTTGATCGTTCTAATCATCATTGATCTAACAATCATCTAAAACTATACCGTTATTAGTCCCTACTGTTGTTGTGTTCTAATCATCATTGATCTAACAATCATCTAAAACACTCATCTGGGTCTTCTGACCCGTCAACAGGTTCTAATCATCATTGATCTAACAATCATCTAAAACAAGACGGTTATGATGGCGAGTACATTTACAGTTCTAATCATCATTGATCTAACAATCATCTAAAACTAATTACTGCTTGTAATTCTTCAACCGTGTGTTCTAATCATCATTGATCTAACAATCATCTAAAACTACTACTGAGGCTTGGGTTAGTAATATTATGTTCTAATCATCATTGATCTAACAATCATCTAAAACAGCGCAACAAGTGGAACTGATAAAATTACGGTTCTAATCATCATTGATCTAACAATCATCTAAAACGCATAAATATTTTTGCTAATTTTGACAATCGTTCTAATCATCATTGATCTAACAATCATCTAAAACATATCGTCTTGGTTATTACTTATAATCCCAGTTCTAATCATCATTGATCTAACAATCATCTAAAACATAAAAAGGGGGATTATTTGGTCAATCCAGGTTCTAATCATCATTGATCTAACAATCATCTAAAACCTTGGTGTCATTGGCATATTGCATGTACCTGTTCTAATCATCATTGATCTAACAATCATCTAAAACTTATCTAAAATGAAATCTGTTGTAAGTTGAGTTCTAATCATCATTGATCTAACAATCATCTAAAACAAGGATCATCATGCTGTGGACATCGAAAACGTTCTAATCATCATTGATCTAACAATCATCTAAAACGCATTTACTGACAATGCAGACATTAAGAATGTTCTAATCATCATTGATCTAACAATCATCTAAAACGGCATCGGCGCTTGTTTAGTTTTAGAAAAGGTTCTAATCATCATTGATCTAACAATCATCTAAAACAAGAAAAAGAAAACAAAAGACACTCGTTTTGTTCTAATCATCATTGATCTAACAATCATCTAAAACAACAAATAAGCAAAAATACCGTATCCCCATGTTCTAATCATCATTGATCTAACAATCATCTAAAACGAGGGTTATGGTATTAAAGTTGGTAAAGTTGTTCTAATCATCATTGATCTAACAATCATCTAAAACCGTGAAACATATACGTGGTCACGTTACACAGTTCTAATCATCATTGATCTAACAATCATCTAAAACTTATCATATCTGGTAAAGCAATACCAAAAGGTTCTAATCATCATTGATCTAACAATCATCTAAAACTAGCAGGCAAGGTCATCTCGCCGGTTAGGAGTTCTAATCATCATTGATCTAACAATCATCTAAAACTTTTGTGCTTGCATTCTATCTACCATGTGAGTTCTAATCATCATTGATCTAACAATCATCTAAAACGACTCATTGATTGCACTCATTAAAGTATTAGTTCTAATCATCATTGATCTAACAATCATCTAAAACGTATAGTGCTACTGGCCGACTAAACGGGTAGTTCTAATCATCATTGATCTAACAATCATCTAAAACTACTTACATGTCTGATGTATTGCAACCAACGTTCTAATCATCATTGATCTAACAATCATCTAAAACAATGCCGACGTATTTGCTGATAAAAATAGTGTTCTAATCATCATTGATCTAACAATCATCTAAAACTTAACCAAATTCCCTCGTTTTTCGTCCGCAGTTCTAATCATCATTGATCTAACAATCATCTAAAACTCGGTCATTGGTGTATGCCATCGAATCAAGGTTCTAATCATCATTGATCTAACAATCATCTAAAACTGAAAAAAGAGTTACAAGCTACTATATACAGTTCTAATCATCATTGATCTAACAATCATCTAAAACTGTATGATAAGTACATGACTGCTAGTAAAAGTTCTAATCATCATTGATCTAACAATCATCTAAAACCGGAAGCAGGTAATTATCGTGCAGAAGCTAGTTCTAATCATCATTGATCTAACAATCATCTAAAACCAAGTTCTGTGGTTAGATTAGTATGTAATTGTTCTAATCATCATTGATCTAACAATCATCTAAAACATGCCATTATTTTTCTCCTTTACTAAAACGGTTCTAATCATCATTGATCTAACAATCATCTAAAACCGCCAACTGCTACATCTTCTTGCAGTGCAAGTTCTAATCATCATTGATCTAACAATCATCTAAAACTTACTTTTGATTGATACCCAACCTGTTGCAGTTCTAATCATCATTGATCTAACAATCATCTAAAACTGACTTCACTATAAGTATATCACATGGTAGGTTCTAATCATCATTGATCTAACAATCATCTAAAACTCATGCTAGACTTACCAAAATATGCAGTTAGTTCTAATCATCATTGATCTAACAATCATCTAAAACATCAATAAATTTATTGTTATTAATCTTTTCGTTCTAATCATCATTGATCTAACAATCATCTAAAACAAAATATTGTCTAAGGAAATTAAGGTACCAGTTCTAATCATCATTGATCTAACAATCATCTAAAACCATCTTTAGCTTCTAACAGGTTACCACCCCGTTCTAATCATCATTGATCTAACAATCATCTAAAACTAAGTATACTTTTCCTAATTACTTAATTAAGTTCTAATCATCATTGATCTAACAATCATCTAAAACTCAGTGCAATTTATTTTTTAAAGCGTGACGAGTTCTAATCATCATTGATCTAACAATCATCTAAAACTCAAGCTCGCGAAAGAATTGCATCGAATTAGTTCTAATCATCATTGATCTAACAATCATCTAAAACTGGTAATTGAACCATAATTAATCCTCGCTTGTTCTAATCATCATTGATCTAACAATCATCTAAAACTCTAAGTGGTCAATATTGAAATTAAAACTAGTTCTAATCATCATTGATCTAACAATCATCTAAAACAATCGTGCTGGCTCGTTGTCATTCTCTTTTGTTCTAATCATCATTGATCTAACAATCATCTAAAACATCTTTAGTTTCTAAAACCGTGCTACCTGTGTTCTAATCATCATTGATCTAACAATCATCTAAAACATTATCTTTACCTGCTATACCTCTAACTAAGTTCTAATCATCATTGATCTAACAATCATCTAAAACTTGATGATGGGGTTTTCAACATAAAGACTTGTTCTAATCATCATTGATCTAACAATCATCTAAAACAATCTACATTTTTCTAAAGACTTTACGTCAGTTCTAATCATCATTGATCTAACAATCATCTAAAACTTGTATTAATAAGTTCAAGCACGTTAAAAAGTTCTAATCATCATTGATCTAACAATCATCTAAAACGGGAAGCCAACAGTAGCTACTCTTAATGTAGTTCTAATCATCATTGATCTAACAATCATCTAAAACAACAAGATCGGGTACCGCAGATATTGCACGGTTCTAATCATCATTGATCTAACAATCATCTAAAACATTTTTTATATCGAAACTGGTGACCACAATGTTCTAATCATCATTGATCTAACAATCATCTAAAACTTATGAAACACCACTTGGTGCAATAAGTGCGTTCTAATCATCATTGATCTAACAATCATCTAAAACAATCATATAAAGAACGTGTATAATTTCACCGTTCTAATCATCATTGATCTAACAATCATCTAAAACGAATCGGTAAAAGCGTTAAATTCATTCAAGGTTCTAATCATCATTGATCTAACAATCATCTAAAACGCAGCTTCGTTATTCATTAATCGGCGCTGAGTTCTAATCATCATTGATCTAACAATCATCTAAAACAATTACGCTGGCGTCGTTTGCTGACGGATAGTTCTAATCATCATTGATCTAACAATCATCTAAAACAGACAATTGATGATTCTAAACAAATTGATAGTTCTAATCATCATTGATCTAACAATCATCTAAAACAACGCAGTTTCCATATTGTCAGACTCTTTGGTTCTAATCATCATTGATCTAACAATCATCTAAAACAAAGATTAGTAAAGATGAGTGGCGAAAGCGGTTCTAATCATCATTGATCTAACAATCATCTAAAACTCATTCTTGATGAATTAATCAGCAAGTTAAGTTCTAATCATCATTGATCTAACAATCATCTAAAACAATAAGCAAACTTATTATGCAGTAGCCACAGTTCTAATCATCATTGATCTAACAATCATCTAAAACTTGATAAATGCGCTAAATAATCAGCGACAGGTTCTAATCATCATTGATCTAACAATCATCTAAAACTCACTTACTACACCAGCTTTTATAACTGTCGTTCTAATCATCATTGATCTAACAATCATCTAAAACCGATATTTTATAATATAGTTTTAATATTATAGCTAGTACCAATCGATTAGATCCTTATCAATATAATAAAATTGCACATTTTTAGGAACAATCAGTAAATCAGGAGATGTAAATTCTATTAAAATCAAAGGTATATTTACTTGTTTAACAAGTTCATATAATTCTTGCATTTTCTGTTCATCTAGGTAATGAGCTACATTACATATCACAGGAATTGTTTTTATATTACAAATTTGATGTATCTTTAGAACTGTTTCAATTATAGCATATGGTTCCAACTTAATCTTTGAGTCTAGATGTAATTCTGTCATTTTTATTAGCTTCTTCAAGTCTTCATCAAAATTGATATCTAATGGCAAATCTTCTAATAGTAGTGAATCCTGCAAAACTGTTTCCAAATTATTAAAAGCCACAAAAATTTTATTACGATTATCTTCGTCAAGATTCGTAATATAGCTTTTTTCAATGTGAAGCATGTACTTTTTAGTAACATCACCACTAAGCAAAACATCTCCAACAAAGTCAAATACTTTTTCCAATTCCAATGATTGATAGCTATCGTCAGTACAAATTAGCATTTTTTTGTTACCCTGAAAGCTTTGAATTAAGTCTTGAAATACTATTGGACTTTGTGTTGCTAAAATGGTTAAACCGTTATCTTTAAAAGTCCATTTTTTATGAGTCAAATAAGACAAAATCATAAAATCACCGTCCGATCAGATGTATTACGCACATCATCAATTGGATTACCAACTAAAAAATGCATTTCATTATATTGTTTCTCTGTTACCATCAATGATTGTACCACTCCACCTTGCGGCAAAAACTTCTTAACCCTATTTTCCAAAAATTTTGCCGTCTGTCTCGTAACGCAAACTCTAGCATAAACTGAATATTGAATCATTAAAAAGCCTTCATTAATTAGCTTTTTACGAAACTGGCGATATTCCTTACGTTCTTGTGCTGTCTCTGTTGGTAAGTCAAACATTATCATTAAGCGCATTATTCGGTACCTCATTTGTCATATTCATCTCCATTTCAGGAATATCTTTATTTTCTTCACTAAGATAATGCAAACATTCACGTGTATAATCGGAAATTGCATTTGTTAATAAAGTTTTTTTGCCCTTAAATTTAATTTCTAGACTTAATAATTCAACTAAACCATATTTAATATCTGGCGTTAATTCTTTAATTTTTTCATGAGCTTTCACCCAATAATCAACAAATGGTCGAAAAGGCTCCATTAGATCAGAAGCTAAATTAAACTGATTTACTTCAGAACAATGATGTATACCTAAATACGACAAATAGCCATTAACTGCAATTTCACGATTAAAACTTGATAACAAAATTGCATAGCCATAATCTAGTGCTGCATTAACTGCACTTGTATCACGTCGAATAAACTTCTGCCCAAACAAAATCATAAAATATCTGCGTGCCGCAATTGCCTCACGATTAGTCACGTCATCGATTTCTAACTTATCTAGCTCAGACTTTACATTTGTCGAATCTAAGCCAAAATTATCTAATACTGCAATTTGATTTGTTATTTTTTGATTAATAACTTTGGTCCATAAAACTTGTTTACGTTGACTCTCCCACTTAAATTGCTGATTCAATTTAGCTAAATTGCGTGATCCTGGATAATAATCCATAGTTTCTGTCACAGGATTATCCTTTTCATCAACAAAAATTATTTTTGTTTGATTCTGTGCTAATTTACTAATTAACGCACTTGTAATCACAGCTTGTGTTGTTGATACAAGCAATAAATTAATATCTTCAATTGGAACCTGATTAATACCATCACGCGTTTGCACAATCATCATATTCATCGAATACGTAAGTTTAGCATGTTGCGTTATAATAACTGAACGCCAACCCATATCTTTTCTCCTTGTTTATTTATTAAAATATGTTACACTTAATTTATCGGGTAGCTCCCGATAGGATTTCTAATCCTCATTGATCTAACAATCAGATTTAAAATCAAACAATGCATCTTTAGATGCGGAGTTTCAACACCTGTCCCTTACCCTATGGCTGGGACTTTTTTATTGCTTAAAATAATAACGAACCGGATTTCTTCGGCTCGTTATTTTGCTTTTATAAATCCTTAATCTTAATTCTCTTTTCAAACAATCCGGTTGGCGATTGAAAAATCAATTTGGCATTTGCTGATAATGTTATTCCTGTGCTATTTTGCATAAAACCAAAAGGCGTTTTAACACCAATATTTTTCAGATTACCCCTAACTGGATTGTCGTGTAGTCCATTTAGTAATTCTTTAAGGGTAGATTGTTTATCTTCTATCTTTAAAGCTACAAATTTATCTCTACCATTATGAAGCTTTTCTCTAAATTTATTAATATCATACAATGGCAAAAAATTATCGACTTTCTCTAAGATTTCATCATAAGCAAACAACAATAATTTATCTCTATCTTCATCTACCGCAAAATTATTGGTCACAATTCGCATTGCTTCTCGTGACAAAGTTAACTGCTTAGCATTATACATGTAAGCCGAGGAGCCCAGCATAAATTTCTTATCACCGTCTTGTACAAGTTGCTTGTATGGTACTTGTCCTCTAACAATTGTAAAACCCTTTATTCCTTTTTTATCTTTTCCTTTTTTATCCAATAAGATTGATGATTTCAGAATTTCATATAGTACTTGATTATATTTACCTTCCTTTTCAGCTTTTTTTAGATCAACCAAGGCTCGCATTGGAACACCTACAACTTTATAAATTGTATCTTTAGCCTTATCAATTCTAACAATTGCCATATACGCATCTTTGTTACCACTATATCCACCATAAATATCAGGATTTAATCCTTTAGCTTTAGATATTAATTTGCTTCTTTCTTTAATATCCCTATTGGGCACAGGATAAATAGTTTGATCATATAATTCCCCGCTTCTAACTGTCGTATCTCGCGATACTAGCATATATTTATAGTTATATGCTTTACGCAACTTATCAAAAATATCTGCATGCTTATGAAATACCACCTTATCTGTCTTGAACTCATAAATCTCTTCTGGAGCTGGCTCATCTGACTTATCTTTCTTTAACAGTGGCCAAATAAAGTCAAAAGTTCTAGTACTTCTTATAATATCTTTCTCCAAATCTGGATTTGAACTAAACTTTTTATACTTACCATAAACAAAAAATGGCTGTAGTTTAGGATAGACTTGATATAAAAAGTTGCCACAAACAGTTGATAAATAAGCATCAATTGCATGATGGTAATCGTTAACTTCACGACTCTTATATAAATTAAGACGTTCCCGTAAAGCATGATTATAACTAGCCTTAACAACAATAATTTCTGAATTTGGATATTTATTTTGTAATATGACTGAAACCAACTTAATAATCTGACTTGTTTCAACTAATTGTCGTTTGATAAACCCTGATTTTTCATATTTATTAAGATGTTCAGGATTCAGTAACAAATTTCTGAATTTATATTTATTAATTAATCCTACTTTTTGCCATTTTTTCCACATTTCACTAACGGTTATTCCAAGATCAGTAACTATTTTCATGCCAAAGTGCTTATAGGGAACATCATCAGACTTTTCATTATTTAATTTCGACTTAGTTAGTACTCGATTATCAAGTGAATCATCTTTAATAAAAGCTTGTGGCAAAATATGATCAATTTGATACCCAGAAGTAATTTCATCAATATTAATTTTTTCACCAGTATAGGCATCGCGACCGGCTTGCATAAAGTATAAGAAGTATTTGTCTTTAACTAATTTACGACTATCCTTTGCATTCTTTAAACTCTCAGTTAAATTTTGATCTACCAATTCTTTTGCTGTATCTTGATAGACTTTAAGTAATTTATTACCACGTAGCTGAGATAATTTAGGATCCTTATCTGCATCCCTAGTAAATTCAATTGCAAATTGTGCTGGTGCTTTACCACCCGCTGCTTTAGTTATATCATCAACAACCTTAATTACCTGGCGAATTGCCTTCTTATTAGCTGGAGATGTATACGCATCTGCTAAAATATCTTCAACATCATTTTCTTTTGCAACATGTTGATTTTCTTTTTCAATCAAATTTTTAAAATCTGGCTGTGTAACTATTTGCATAAAATTATTCTTACTGTCCCACAGCTGTTCCATTATATTTTGACCATTAGTATCATGGAGACCAATTAATAATTTTCGTGACAAAGCACCCCAACCTTGTAGTCGCCAAGTTGATATAGCTTTAAATTGCTCATCTGTCAACCAATCTAATTCTTTCAGTTTTTCCTGATAAATCTTTTTATCCTCAAAAACTGTCGACCATTCAATAATTTTTTCAAAGTCTTTTTGATAGTTAGGATCATCCAACTGCTTAGCAAAAACTTTTTTATTTCGTAAATAATTGTAAGCTCCTAAACTTGAATTAAACTTAGCCGGATCAGCTAATCCTTTAATTTCAACTATAGCTAACTGATGATTTTGTTTAATATAATCTGTTAGCTTGTTAGTAGTAATTGTATTGTACTTCTTGAATAAATTATTATAGAGTTCCTGTTTCAACTCAACACTAATTTTTTTATCATTAATCTTAATCTTATTTAGCTCGTCTAATACCGTATACTTCTGAAACAAAAGACTATTAGCGGGTAAAACATCCTCGCCTAATAAATAAGTATCTTTAGTTGTCATTCGCTTAATAAATTTATTAGCTGATTCCATCCGATTAACTTTTTGATTAAAATTCCAGGGTGTAATTCTTCCAGCTTCTCTACGTACCATCCAAGCAAAATCTTTCCCTGAAGTGTTCTTTTGGTCATCAGCAGTAATCATTGGCCCAACATAATAAGGTACTCGGAAACGAACTAATTCATCTAACTTATATTTAGCTTGATTTTGATGTTCCTTCACAGGATTCTTTTCAGCTAAAAATGGATAATACTTGCTTTGCTTAGCAATAATTTTATCTAACTCTAACTGATGCAATTGATATGGTATTACTCCGTTTGCGCTAGTTCTTTGCTTAGGCATAAAATCTTCACGTTTGATTTCTTGCTCAATTGTTTGTGCCGATAAAGATTCATCTAGATTAGCTTCAACTATTTTATAAAAGTCCTCTTTGCTTAAAACACCCTTTGCTGTTAATGTTTTTTTAGCTTCTAGCAACTTGCCATGCCGATTGTTAACATATAAGTCATAAGCTAGCCGTAATTTTTTAGCTTTTTCTTTATCCGTTTGACTATCAATTACTTGTTTAAGTAATTGATAGTCGTTTCGATGCTGCTCATATTTATCAATCATTGATTCTGAAAGTGTCTTACCTTCATCAACGATCATACTTAATGTTATGGCATTAAATACTTTATGAATTTCTGCTACAATTGTTTGTTCATTTTCATCAAGGTCAGGTAACAATGTAGCTAATTTTTCATCAGCATCACTATCACCTAACTTAAACTCCCATGCCTTCTTATCATTTTTATCAATTTCTTTAAGTAAAATTGTTTCAAATTGTACTTTATAACCCATAATCGCATTGGCAATCTGCTTAGCTACACTTTTAGTAAGTTTATCTTCCGAATTAGGTAACAATTGACTGATCTTCTTAACTTTATCAGCCTTATAACTTGTTTTTGATCTAATTATTTCTTCAATTTCTTGAGAATTTTCATTTTTAAACTGAATTGTTTCTTGATCTTCAAGTGTCAATTCTTTATAGCAGTTATTTAAGGCTTCGATCACAGGTCCTACGGCAATCTTAGAGGCATCAAAGCTTTTTACAGAAGTATCTTGTAAAAAATTGCCGCGATATTTAACAATATGATGAATTGCTAAATAAACTAAGCGAATATCAAATTTTTCATCTTTAATCATTAACGCATGACGTAAGTGATAAATTGTTGGGTACTTACAATAAAATTGTTGATCTTCTTCGGGAGTTGGAAAAATAATTGCACGATACTTTTTCTTATCTTTATCTAGTGGTGAAACCCATGAGTTTCGCATTCTAGCCAAAAAGTAGGGATCCACTTTAGCTAACGGCCAATCAAATATTTCTTCTAATAATTTTAGCCGCCACTTTCTACGATTAAGACGTCGTCTAGTTGTACGAAAGCCACGTCTATCAGCTGCTGTTTTTCCTTCATCAAACAGATGTGAGCCTATTGCAGTTTTACCTTGTAAATGCAAAATATTATTTTTCTTATCAGTTGCAACCCAGCCACAGGAATTAGTTCCAATATCCAAGCCAACAATATAATCATTTTTAATTTTAGTCATCAAGTACTCCTTTAAATAATACCTATTCGATTTATATAAACCGCTTTCATATATTATATGATAACTCATAATTTTTTAAAGCACTCTAAGTTTTTTAAACTAAAAAACTAGCAACCTATAAAGATTGCTAGCCTTAACTAATATCCAACTAAATTTCTTTCTTTGCCTTTTCCTTAATGGTTTCGGCAGTTTCTTTTAATTGCTTCTTCTCGGCATCAGTTAAATCCAATTCAACCTTTTGCACGATACCATCCCTGCCAATTACTGCAGGATATGACATGTATGTCCCATATTCTTCCTGATAATTGGATACTGGCATTTCTGTACGCGAGTCACTTAAGATGGCTTCAACTAAGCGAACAGCCGCAGCCGCAATACCGAAGTTGGTGTATTGCTTACCAGCATAAACCGTGTAGCCGCCTTGCTTAATTTCTTCGTTCATCTCAGACAAACTCCAAGAATTCTTCTTAGCAGTTTCAATGAATGGCTTTTCCAAGACCTTAACGGTTGACCAAGCAGTAAACTGTGAATCGCCGTGTTCACCAAGTGTAAAGCCAATAACTGAACGTGGATCAACTCCTGTCTTTTTACCAACAGCACGCTTCATTCGCGAAGTATCGAGCAGTGTCCCTGTGCCAAAGACATGGTTTTTCGGCAAACCTGTTAATTCCTGATACAAACCAGTAATGACGTCAACAGGGTTAGAAATACAAATAATAATTCCATTAAAGCCGCTCTTCTTAATGCCAGCAGTAACTGCAGCCATGCGCGGCTTATTATAGCGCAACTCGCCGAAGCGATCCTTTGCGGACAACTTAATATTGCCCATTGCACTAATGATAATATCTGCATCGCCAAGAGCCGCATAATCGTTAACCGTAATATTGGCATGATGATGCAGGTTCGCCATTGCATCCTCAAAGTCAAGCGCATCTGCCTTAACCTTGCCTTCGTTCTCGTCAATTAATACCAGATCGTCTACCAATCCAGAAACAATCAGCTGGTGAGCAACTGTACAGCCAACGTGACCATCGCCAATAATGCCAATTTTATTCATAATGTTTTCTCCCTTTTGTTGATAAGATTGTTAATATAAACTCCATTATAAGCGGATTCTAGCAAAAAATAAATTTATTTTTAAAAAAATATTAAAATAATTAGCGGATTTATTAAATATGAACAGAGTGCAGATAGTAATACACTGCTTTTGAACTCTTTTCCACATTTTCTGTTGATAACTTTATTTTTAATTACCAATACGACGCTAATTTAGCGATTACTTCCTAATTGATGACTTTTTTGCACAGGCGCTGTGAATTTGCTGTTCATAAGTTTTTATATTGTCATTTTTACACAAATTAAAAGAGTATTTTTGTCTTCAGAAGTACTCTTTCGTTTATCATTTTTCATCAACTGTCATTTGCGTAATAACCGTTGCTAAGTCAGGATACATCGTTAGCAATTCTTGCCGACTATATAAAATAAAGTCATGATAATCAAATCCTGGCGCCACTACACAACTCACAAGGCAAAAGCCCTTGCCACCTTCTACTTCAGCACCAAAAATTGTATTCTGCGGTACGCTGTATTGCAAAACCTCGCCATTCTTAATGTCCTTACCCAATTTGACAGTCCAATATTGGCCACTTTCACTAATACAATGGATGGTAATTGGCTGGCCATCATGATAAAACCAAATTTCATCGTGGTTCAACTTGTGTAAATGTGATGGACTACTGGCATCAAGCAAAAAGATAATTGAGGTGTAGCGATAACGTTCGCCATTACTCTCTTGTGCGAAGTACTTGTCTGGACTATGAGAAATATCCTTAAACCAGCCACCTTCAGCGTGTGGCTCTAAATCCAGCTTCTTAATATAGTCTTCCTTAGTATTCATAAATTCTGTTCTCTTTCTCATAACTAAAGGTTAATAGCTAACATCATTTTACCATTACCCCGAAAAAGTTGAATAGATTACATCATTACAACTTCATTATTGCCAAAAAGACTTATACTAATCGTAAGGAGGTACTCTTATGAAACAAATTAAAATTGGTCAGACAAATTTTACTGGCTCAGAGATTGCATTAGGTATTATGCGCATGAATACACTGACGACCAATGAGGCTACAACCGCCTTAGAAACTGCCCATGAAGTTGGCATTAATTATATTGATTCAGCCGACGTTTACGGTCACGGCAAGTCCGAGGAAGTTTTCGGCAAGGCAGTTAAGCAATCGTCATTAACTCGCGATGATTTTTATATTCAATCTAAAACTGGCATTTATGAAAATCCGGAGTTAGATTACAAAACTACCCGTTATGATTTTTCAAAAAAGCATATCATTAAGGCAGTTGATGGCATTTTAACCAGAATGGGGCTTGATTATCTTGACAGTCTACTTTTGCATCGACCTGATGCTCTAATGGACCCAGCTGAAATTGGTGCTGCCTTTGACGAATTACAAACTGCAGGAAAAGTACACCACTTCGGTGTTTCTAACTTCAACCCGATGCAAGTTGCACTATTGCAGCAAGGCATTAGCCAAAAGTTATTGATTAACCAGCTGCAATTTAGCGTCATGCACACGGGACCTATCGACTTTGGCATTCATACTAATATGACCGATGCGCGCAGTATTGACCATGATCGCGGTGTCCTTGATTATTCGCGTCTGCACAATATGACCATTCAAGCATGGTCGCCATTTCAATATGGGCAAATCGAGGGTAACTTTATCGGTAATCCTAAATTTCCTGAAGTAAATGCCGCTTTACAAAAGTTAGCCGACCAAAAAGGTGTTTCCAAAAATGCCATTGCAGCGGCATGGATTTTGCGCTATCCCGCCAAAATTCAAGTAGTTATCGGCACAATGAACCCTGAACACATCATTGATAGTGTTAAAGGAGCAGACATCAGTTTATCTGCTCAAGAGTGGTACGATATTTATTTAGCAGCAGGTAATGATTTGCCATAAAATTTAATAAGTAATCAAAAACAGCAATAAAAAGGTCAATTTCTAAATAGAAATTGACCTTTTAAATTATTCTTATAAAGTTTACTTAGCTTTATCCAAAGAATCTTTAACCGCTTCTTTAATAGCTTTACTTGTTTGTGAAGCACCAGATACAGCATCAACATCATAAGTATTAGCTGCAATCATTTTCTTAGGAAGTTCTTGAACCGCCTTTAGTCCATAATCGTCACTTTCTGTTTGTTTGAGCACTTCAATATTGGTAATCTTACCAGCTTCGCTAAGAGTGGTCCGAACAACTACGCCATCGCCCATTCCTTGATTACTATAACCTAAATATTGGTTCTCACTTGTTGAATACTTCTTACTATCTTCATCACTAGTAGCATCAAAGTTAGGATTAATACTTGCTTCGTTTAGGTTAATACCACCAGAAATCGGCAATTCTTGCTTAACAGCTGCTGCATTCTCACCAGCGATTTTTCCAGAAATTAAGCAATCAGCTACATTTCCACCCGTTGTATATTTATTAACAAATGGCGCACCCAATTCACCTGCTTCATACAAATGTGGAATTGGTTGATTATCAGGATCAAGTACCTGAGCATGATCATTGCGACGTCCTCCACCTTGTGTATTTAACATATTTTGTCTTAAAGCAATCGCATAATATGGACCATTTTCACTAAATTTACGCAAAGTTTGCGGTTCACGGTGAAAGGCGTAATCTTTTCCTTGCTCAGCCATAAAGTTAAATTCTGCAATCGTATTAGTAAGTACATCTGGATTCTTACCAATCTTTTGGGCTAATTCAATAATAGAATCTGCTTTAATGGCTTTTTCTAAGAAGCCTGGAACTTTCAAGCCATCATCAGGTTCATTCTTAAGTTCATCATATTTTTGTTGGTCAAAAATCATGTAGGGATAATTCTGATTCAACGGCACAACCCAATCACCGTGATTATAAATATGACCATGTCGATTCATTTCCGCTTCGTTAAAGTACCGCGTACCATCATCGCCAACAACAATTACACTGCCAGTGGAACTCTCCTGCCAAAAAACATTCAAGGCATACGTTGAACGGACACCTTCTTTTTGTCTTAATGACAAACCATGAAACTGACCAAGTGATTCGAATGAACGCATATTCCATAATTGAGCATTCACTTCTTCAAGCATCTTAATGCCATCACCCTTATTGTACAGAGTACCAATTGGTGATAAATAAGAAGATTGCAAAAAGCCTTGAATCATATCTTTATTATTTTCAAAACCACCAACAGCTAAAACAACACCATTATTGACTTTAATATTGCGTAAAACATGGTCACGCTCAATTTGCACACCAATAACTGTTTTAGTAACACTATCTTGGATCAAATGTTTAGCTGGAGAAGCATACCAAACATCGATTTGATCAGAGCGATCTAAAACTTTTTGCCGTAAAATTTTCCATAATGCTGCATCATCAACACCTTGATGTACTAAATACGCATCATAAGAATCAGCATCAGGTAATTCTGGATATTCTGTAACATAAGCAGTCGATGGTGTGTTAGCCAGCAGCTTTTTCATACTAACAGGTTCAACACCTAAATATTTTCTAAAATAGTCGCCCATATTGGCCATACCTTCAATTAAGGCATTAAAAACCTTCTTGTCTGGTCTTAATGGCGCCGCAAGATGTTCATGATAATTTTTCAAGCCTTCAAAATCAGTCCCAGCACCAACCATCTGACCTGAATATCTAGTATTACCACCTTCATGACCTTCTGGAGCACTGTCCACTAATAAAACTTTTGCGCCATTATCTGCCGCAAATCTTGCTGCAGTGGCACCAGCACCACCGAATCCTAAAACAGCAACATCATAAACTGCATCCCATTGAAACTTTTGATCATTAATCATAAGAAAACCTCCGATTAGCAAATTATTGTTCACGCTTCCATTAAATACTATAATTGATAATATGTGAAATACTTAATTATTCAAATCAGTATTACAAAACAGGTATAGGATAACAGCATGAACAATCAGCTATTAACTTTTTTGGAAACATTAGAAAACAGCAAATCAATATCGCAGGCAGCGCAAAAATTATACTTGAGCCAGCCCTACCTTAGCCGTGTCATCAAAAAATACGAACAGCAATACAATGTTATTTTGGTTAAGCGTGATACTAAGCCAATTAAGTTAACACCGGCAGCACACTTGCTAATTAAATATTTACGCAAAAATTTACAGCTGCAGCAGCAATTAAAAGCAAAAATGAAACAGTATGAGAAAGATTATTTTCCTACCCTACAAATGGGAATTACACCGCCACTAGGCGAGAAATTCAACTTAGCAGTATTGCCGCAGTTATTTGCAAAATTTCCTAACTTACAAACCAAAACATTTGAATTAAGTACTGCAGATGCCGAAAAAGCTTTTCTAGACGGACAACTAGATCTTTTTGTCGGAAATCCGATTCTCTTACCTAATGTTAAAAATAAAAATTTATATACCTCCGCACAGGTTTTAGTTTTAGACAGACATTCACGTTTATACGAGCCTGGCAAACACGAAATTAAGCTGACAGCTCAAGACTTAAATAAAATAAATCATGAAAAATTCATTGTAACTGACGGTGAACGTGGTTATCAGGCAATCATTAACAATTACTTCAGTAATATTGGACTAGAATTTTATCCAAGTATTCATGTTCGCGATTCTACGACAGCACTTAAACTAGCTGCATTAGGACTTGGAAACATGACAACCAGCATTGAAGCAGTCAACGAACAAAAGCCACTTAATATTAATTACGTGCGGCTACCTAGAAATGAAATCAACGTCAATTTTTCGATTTCAACAATTAAATCACCGCCAAAACTTACAAACGAAATTAAATATACTATAGAAATTCTAAAAAATAATTTTGTCGATAAAATCATCTAATATCATCCAAAAAGCCATGACTTCTTCTCAGTCATGGCTTTTTAACATGTATTTATGTAAGTGGCGTATTATAAATTGTCAATCTGCTCTTCTAAATTCAACACTTCTAAGATGTCTGTTGCACATTCAGCACCCTTATTACCAGATTTACCACCAGCACGATCAGTTGCTTGGGCAACAGTATCGGTCATCAAAACGCCAAACATTACCGGCACTGGACCATTAGCCGTTGCCGCTGCTAATTGTGATGCAGTACCTTCACAAACGTAAGTATAGTGGTCAGTTTCACCGCGAATAACCGCACCTAAAGCGATAATGCCATCAACCTTACCACTTTTAGCTAAACAGTTAACCGTCCGCGCAATTTCATACGCGCCTGGGACATGGACAACTACAATATTGTCACTAGCTACACCTGACATCTCCAACTGTTCAATAGCTCCGCTAAGCAGCCGATCAGTTACAACGCCATTGAATTTAGCAACGACAATCCCGATTCTTTTATCTTGTCCAGCCACCAATTTTCCTGTAATTTCTTTCATTTTAATCTACCTCGTTTAAAATATGATTCATTTCGTGCTTTTTCGTACTCAAATATTGTCTGTTTTCTTCAGTAAGACCAACTTCCATCGGAATGCGTTCAACGACCTTAACGCCAAAGTTTTCCAGCTGCTCAACCTTATCCGGATTGTTAGTCATTAATTTAACTTCTGTAATACCTTTTTGGCGTAAAATTTCACCGGCAACATTATAACGCCTTGCATCAACCGGCAAGCCTAATTGCTGGTTCGCTTCTACTGTGTTCATGCCTTCATCTTGCAATTTATATGCACGCAGTTTGTTTTCAAGACCAATTCCACGTCCTTCTTGACGCAAGTATAAAACTGCCCCTGAGCCATTTTCTTCAATTCTAGTCAAAGCCTCTGCTAATTGGGCGCCACAATCGCAGCGCTTAGAACCAAAAACATCCCCAGTTAGGCATTCACTGTGCAGCCGAAGTAAAAGTGGCTCGCCTGCTTTAACTTCGCCCTTACTAATCAATAATGTCGGCTGCTTTTCCGGATGCTTATTATCTCTAAAACCTTCAAGTTGGAAATGACCATATTTAGTTGGGAAATCTACTTTAGTAACAGATGTAATTGTCAAATCCTTATTCTCTTGCCGCTTACGGTATTCAATTAATTCTTCAATTGTTAAATAAGGAATGCCTAAGCCTTCTGCTAGTGCCTTCAAGTCCTTACGCCGTGCCATTGTACCGTCTTTTTTAATGCATTCACAGATAAAGCCAACTGGGGCAACGCCAGCTAGACGCGCCAAGTCCAATGCTGCTTCAGTATGACCCGTCCGCTCTAAAACGCCGCCTTCTTTAGCAACTAATGGAAAAACATGGCCGGGATGATAAAAGTCGTCCCATTGACTATCGGGATCTGCCAGCTTTTTAATCGTCTTAGCCCGGTCAAAAGCAGAAATACCAGTCGTTGTCTCAGTAGAGTCAACACTCATTGTAAAGGCAGTGCCAAAAGTATCATTTGAACCTGTTTCAAGGGGACATAACTGCAAACGGTCAGCATATTCTTTACTCATTGGTACACATAACAAGCCGCGCGCCTTGGTAATCATTGTGTTAACCATTTGGGGGGTTACCTTTTCCGCTAAACCAATCATATCGCCTTCGGATTCACGCTGCGGTGAATCTGCCACAATAACCAAGCCGCCATTTCTTAGATGGTCAAGAATTTTTGCCATTTTTTCATTTAATTCGTCCTTCATTTTTATCCTCCTAAAATTCTTTTTTCCAAGCCTGAATTTGCTTAACTGCATAACGACCAATCATATCAACTTCGATGTTAACTTGATCGCCAACTTGGCAATTAGCTAACGTAGTATTCGCAATCGTAAATGGAATTAGGCTAACACCAAAGACATCATTTTCTGCCATTGTAACTGTCAAACTAATGCCATCAATTGCGATTGAACCCTTCTCAACAATATATGGATCATACTTGTGCGGCACTTGAAAGCGCAACTCGATGGAATTTTCTGTTTCCGTGCGCTTAATTAATTCTGCAGTTGTATCGACATGACCTGCAACAATATGACCATCAAGCGTGCCAGTTGCACTAACAGACGGTTCCAAATTAACCAAACTACCTTTAGTTAATTTACCTAAATTTGTCCGTTTCATCGTTTCCGGCATGACATCAACAGTAAATTCATCATGCTTCCATTCAGTCACCGTCAAGCAAATACCGTTGACTGCAATACTTGCACCGAGCGGCAGATTTTTTTGCGCCATTTTCGTTGAAGTAATTCCTAACTTCGCGTGCTTTTCTGTAATATCTAAACGCGTAATTTTGCCTGTACCCTGAATTATTCCTGTAAACATTTATTTTCTCCTTGCGCAAATGCGCACATCTTGACCTAGTTGGTGAACATTTAGAAGTTGATACTGCAGTTTTTTAGTTAAAGCTAATCCCACTGCTGCTGGCAAGCCGGCACCACCCAAAACTTGCGGCGCAACATAAACAATAATTTCATCTGCTAAATCAGCCGCAATAAATTCGGCCTGAATTTGGCTGCCACCTTCAACTAGCAGTGACTGAATTTCTCGCTGCGCTAGCAAGTCCACAATTTTTTCTGGTGTCCATTTTTTGGCTGTCAGGCATTCAACATTTTCGCCTAATTTTTTAGTTAACGGCTGCTCACTAAGTAGCCAAATCTGCCCCGTCAATTGGAATAATTGCTTAGTAAAATCAAGTTGATTGGCATCCCGCGTGACGACAATCCTGATTGGCGGAATTGGCAAATTTTTAATTCTAACCGTTAACTGTGGATCATCAACGCGTAAGGTGTTGGCGCCAATTAAAATTGCCTGCTGGTTGCAGCGTATCTTCTGGACATCAATTTGAGCCTTGTCACCTGTCAAAAGTGTGCGCTTTTGCCCAGCTTCATTAATCTTGCCATCAAGTGACATTGCATACTTGAGGGTCACAAACGGACGCTTTTTTTGATAGAAAAAGTTATAGCGTTCATAAAGCTGTTCCACGCCACCAATTACTGCAGTTTCAAGACCATGCTCTTCTAAATATCGCATTCCCTTGCCGCCAACAACTTGATGCGGATCGATTTGACCAACAACCACGCGCTTAATACCGGTAGCTACGACTTTTTGACAACACGGTGGCTGCTTGCCGTAATGACTGCACGGCTCCAGTGTTACGTACAAGGTCGCGCCTTTTGCCAATTTCGGATCAGTTAAATGTGACAAAGTATTAATCTCCGCATGCTCTTTACCATATTGGTGGTGATAGCCAGTTGCTAAGACTTGACCATCTTTAACCAAAACCGCGCCAACAAGCGGATTAGTCCACGTCATTCCTTGCGCTTTTAATGCTTCACTAACCGCCATTTGCATATAATTTGTATCCTGCACTACTTTCACTTCCTAAATATCAAAAAAAGACCCCGTTGATTATTTCAACGAGGTCCATTTATTATTAACCAAATATGATTTCTGCAGTCAAAAACGACGCGAGTCAAATATTAGCTTAATTTGTTCTTCTCCCATCCAGACTTTAACTGTCGGTGCTAGACTCACACTAGCTCCACCGCGATGTACGCGGGTCACGGACTTCAACCCTTAGGTTGTCACCGTCGGTCAGGAATTACACCCTGCCCCGAAGAAACCGTATTCAATTACTTTAAGAATAAGCGATAGCTTACCAAATGTCAATAGTAAAAGTTATAGAAAAATACACTTTATTAATTAAAGACTAACTAAGTCCTTTGGCTCTAGTCTTTTAGCTTAATAACATTTTCCAATCATTTAAACTTACTGGTAAATTATTATTTTTAATAAAATACTTTTTAAATGCCTTAGTAAATGTCAACTGCTCCTGGTCACGATGCTGATAAATATCCTTGAGTGTTAAGCAGGCAGTTACCGCTAAATTAACAACCAAAATGATTAATAAGCCAATTAATATATATATAAGATAAAGCATCGTGCTACCCTCCAGTAATTATTTTATAAATTGTATTACTTTAATAATACACTAAACGATAATCGTGAAATTGTCAATCATTTTATATAATCGCTTACATTATTTTTTCAAAAAAAGAAGAGTCTGTCATTTTAGACTCTTCTTTTAAACTCTAATATAAATATTTTTTAGTAGCTTCTTTGGGATCCATGCCCGCCCGGATCTTCAATGACAATTCAATCGCCACATCAGCAATAATCGATTGTGGATCAATCACATTGTACGGATGATCTGGCGCTTTTTCCTGAGCTAGCGACAATTCCGTGCAGCCAAGTAAAATCACATTACAGCCGTACTTATCGTGCATTAATTGCAAAATATGATGGTATAGCTCACGATTGACTACACCCTTTTCCTTGATATTAGAATATATCAGTTCAGTGACCAGCGGCTGAATTTCTGGACCGCCAAGCTCAACTTCACGCCCAACTGCCTGAATTTCATCAGCGTACAAGTGGTCATAAATCGAACCTTCAGTGGCAATTACTCCTATTTTGGGTTCATCCGGATACTGCTCGATAAACTGATGCACGGCAATGCGCATCATGTGCAAAAACGGAATGTCCGTCAACTTAGCAAGGTCATCATAAAAATAATGCGCGGTATTACATGGCATAACGAAAAAATCCGGTCCTAATTTTGCTTGTCCCAAAACATCAGCGCGCAAATCAACCAAGCAATTAGGTTGGGTATGATCCTTGATATACGCTGTTCGGTCAGGAATTTGCGCGTCATTAACCAGAATATAATTCAAATAATCCTGATCTTTCGCAATTTTTACCCGATGATTTAATAAGCGGACAAAACTTTCAGTCGCAATCGTTCCCATACCGCCAATAATACTAAAAAAATGCTTCATGTTTCTGCTCTTTTTACTTATTAAAGTGCTCTTTTTGACCTTCCAAGTTATCAATAATCTGTTGGGCAACAACAATATCAGATGGGTATGGGGTGTCAATGCCACGAACCTTTTGGAAACCATCCGCACCCTTACCACAAATTAATACCACATCACCAGAATGAGCCATACTGATAGCATCATGAATGGCCTTGTTGCGATCAAGTTCAATTGTTACATCAACCTTATCATGATCAATGCCCGCATTAATTTCCTCAGCAATCTCCTTAGGATCTTCAAAACCCGGATCATCTGAAGTCAAAAACGCCTTATCAGCATATGCATTCAAACTCTGACTAAAACCGGGTCTACGTGAAACACCCTTATCACCGGGAGCCCCGACAACGACAATAATTTTCGGATTATTAAACTCGCGTTGCATAAAGCCCATTAACGCCATCATTGATGCCTTATTATGGGCATAGTCAACAACTACAATCCCGTGATCCTTAGTCACTTCCGTTTGCATTCTGCCCGGAACAGTAACATCACTAATTCCCTTAGCGGCAGTATCATGATCTAAGCCTGCTAGACCGGCACCAATAATTGCGGCTGTACCGTTTGACTCGTTAAAGTCACCCAGCATCTTTAATTGATAATCTCCAGCAATCTTTAACTCTTTAGCCTTATCGGTAGCACACAAAACTTGGAAGCGCGTTTCCGCCATATCACTTTCTTTTGAAGCAAAGCGAAAGTCGATAGGTGCCTTTAAATTAGGATTAGTAAATTTTTCATCTGCAAATAAATAAATACTATCAGGATCCGTTGTCGTTGTTGCCGCGGCATAGATTTCGTCAAAATGATCACTTTGCGCGTTAATAATACACTTACGCGCATTAACCATTAATTGCAGTTTGCAGTGCAAGTAATCCGCAAAGTTCGGGTGCTCATTTGGTCCAATATGATCTGGCGAAATATTTAAGAAAAAGCCTAAATCATAAGTTAAACCAAAGACCCGGTTCTTTTTATAAGCTTGACTAGAAACTTCCATCACCAAATGCGTCATGCCATTATCAACAGCTCGGCGCATGTCACGGAATAAGTCGAGCGACTCCGGCGTTGTCAAACTTGACTTGAAGGTATCTTCAGGTTTAGTCCCAACAACATCATTAACCGATGAAATCAGCGCGGTCTTGCCGCCATTAACTTGGTCTAGCATCCCCTTAATAAAGTAAGCTGTTGTCGTCTTACCCTTTGTTCCCGTGATGGCCACAACAAATAGGTCATCTTGCGGAAAGCGGAAAAAGGCAGCTGACAATAATGCCATTGCTTTAGAAACATCACGCACAATTAACGCGTGCATCCCCTTGCCTTCTGGATAAGGCTGCTCAGCAACGTAACAATTAGCTCCATTGTCCTTAGCCATTGATAGGTAAGTCGGTCGAAAACCCGCACCCTTGCAGAAAAACAAGGTGTTGGTCTTAATATCGCGTGAATCATACGAAACATACTCCATTTTGGTTGCGACCGTATCTTGAACAGCACTTGATTTCAACAAGTGATGTTCTTTCAAAATTAAAATACAGGTATTTAAGGAAATACTCATTCTGTGCCCCTCTGTTTTTTTATCTCAGTCAAAATTATATCATAGCTAGCCGATTGTTTTATCATTCTTTAAGTCCAGTGGCAATTGAATGATAAAGCTAGTCCAATTATCGTCGGATTCACAGCGAATTTTACCGTGATGCAAATCAACAATGCTCTTAGTAATTGATAAGCCCAAACCTGTCCCGCCAGTCTGAGTATTACGGGAAGTTTCCACACGATAGAAACGCTCGAAAATTTTCTTCAGCGATGCCTGCGGAATCTTCGCGCCGTTATTTTCCACACGAAGCTCGACTTCATTATCATTTACTAAATTAGCAATTAACTTAATCTGACTTGCGCCAGTACCATATTTGAGTGCATTAGCAATCAAGTTGTTATAGACTCGGACTAACTTTTCTGGATCAGCTTGAATTGTCAGGTCTTGGGGACGAACTTCAATTTGAAACTCGATGTTCTTGTTCTGCGCTTCAAATTCAAACCCCGCCTCCACCTGTTCCAACATTGAAAAAATGTGCAACGGCGATAAATTCAATTTAGTTGTCGTTGACTTAAGCGTTGTATATTCAAGTAAGTCATGTGCCAGCGACTTCATCTGTTCTGCTTTAGTATAGGCAATATCCAAATATTTTTGCTGGTCTTTTGGATCCGATACCCCCGTTTTTAGTAGACCCAAATAACCAATAATCGATGTCAAAGGTGTTCTAATATCATGCGAAACATTACTAATTAGTTCATCTTTAGACTGCTCAATTGCCTTTTCTTCATTAATCGCGGTCACCGTACTGTCAACTAAGGAATTGATTGAATCAATCACCTTTTGCAGGTCTGTTTTAACTTTAAAAGAAATGCAGTGGTCAAAGTGCCCTTGAGCAATATAATGTAATTCCGAAATTACGTGACGTAGTTGCATCTGGTGGTAGCGGCGAATTAAGCGCCAATAAAGTACCAACAAATCCCCAGCACCCATCAGCAGCAAAAAGGTGTGCTGCCATGACCACAAATGCCGCCCGCCATAAAGAGTAATGGTTTCCTTTAAGAAGTAAATGCCATTAATCAGGTTCTTGTCGCGCAAGATGGTCAAATTAACCAAAATAATGATTGATAAGTTAAGTAGCAGTAGCAATACAACCGTAATGACGCCTTCAGCAAACAGTTCGCTCTTTTCTGCAGCCGTTAACTTGACGCGTTCTTTTTTCATTTAATTAAGCCTCAACCTTATAGCCAACCCCCCAAACGGTCTGGATAACATCCTCGCCGCCTGTAGCTTTTTGAATTTTATCACGTAAGTGTGATACGTGAACCATGACTGTTTTAGCTGAAACAATCGATTCTTGCTGCCAAACACGCTCAAAAATTTCGTCAGCAGAAAATACCCGGTTAGGATGACTGGCTAGTAAGTACAAAATGCCAAACTCTAACGCAGTCAACTGAATGTCCTTGCCATCAATTGTCTTAACTTCATGTGAATCACGGTTAATCACCAGTGGTCCAACTTCCAGAACATCTGGCTTTTCATCCTTAACCTGCTTTTGACTGCGGCGTAAGAGCGAGCGTACCCGCGCCATTACTTCCAGCGGATTAAATGGCTTAGACACATAATCGTCAGCGCCAGTGATTAGTCCTTGAATCTTGTCCATATCACCAGTCTTAGCTGAAACAATAATAATTGGAATATCAGAATCTTTGCGCACTTCTTTAATGACATCAATTCCACTCATATTTGGCATCATCACGTCCAAAATCATTAACGCAATATCTGGCGTGGTCGTCAGACGCGTGATTGCTTCCTTGCCGCTATATGCCGCAACTGGCGTGTAACCCTCATTTTTAAGATAAATACTCAACAACTCAACGATTTCTTTATCATCATCAACAACCAAAATTTTCATAGGGCATATCCTCCCCTGTATTTAATTTCTATAAATAATCGTGCAATAAAGCCTATGCCTAATATTTTAATCATTTTTAAGGCTAAAACCTACTAATCAGGCAGAATTTTATCTTTTTATTAAAAAAGAGCTGAGAAACTCTCAACTCTTTGAAAAAATTATTCAATTTCTTTCTTACCAGTGTATAACTCGTAGTAATAGCCCTTTTCCTTAATGAGCTTGTCGTGATTGCCGGCTTCAATAATATGACCGTGGTCAAGCACGAGAATTAAGTCTGAGTTAACGATTGTGGATAATCTGTGGGCAATAACGAAACTCGTCCGACCAGCAAGGAGGTTATCCATCCCAGCTTGTACCAATTTTTCGGTTTGCGTATCAATACTTGACGTTGCTTCATCCAAAATCATCACAGGTTCGTCCGCAATCATTGCCCGAGCAATACTGAGCAGCTGCATCTGTCCTTGAGACAAGTCACCGCCGTTACCATCAATTACTGTCTTATAACCATCATCTAAATGATGAATAAATTCGTTGGCATGTGATAAGCGTGCTGCTTGGTAAACATCATCATCACTAGCTTCTGGATTACCAAAGCGGATGTTATCCATGATGGTACCCGAAAACATGTGCGTATCCTGCAAAACGATTGATAATGACTGCCGCAAGTCGTCCTTCTTAATCTTAGTAATCGGAATTCCGTCATAAGTAATTGTTCCTGACGCGATTTCGTAGAAGCGATTAATCATGTTCGAAATCGTCGTCTTACCAGCACCAGTTTCACCAACTAAGGCTACTTTCATTCCCGGTTTTGCATCAATTGAAATGTTATACAAAATTTGCTTATCTGGTGAATAACTAAAGTTAACATTGTCAAAAACAATATGACCCTTTACTCTAATTTTCTTAACTGAGCCATCCTTTTGCGGTACATTCCAGTACCAAGTGCCCTTAACGTCTTCATCTTTAGAAATTGTAACATCACCGTTATCAACTTCAACTGGTTGATCTTCTAATTGGAAGATTCGTTCAGCACCAGCCAAGGCCATCACGATTGAGTTCAATTGCTGTGAAATCTGCGCAATCGGCATGGCGAATTGCTTGGATAATTGCAGGAAGGCACCGATCACACCAAGTGATAATGGCGCAATCTTGTTAATAGCAACTGCTCCACCTAGAACTGCGATAATAACATACAATAAGTTACCAACATTCCCCATAATCGGGAATAAAATTGTGGAATAAGTATTAGCTTTACCAGAGGCATCCCGCAAATTTTCATTGTATTTATCAAAATCAGCTTCAACTTCTGGTTCATGACTAAAGACCTTAATAACCTTTAAGCCATTCAGCATTTCTTCGTTATAACCGTTAACTTGTCCCAATTCCTTTTGCTGAAGTTGGAAGAAGTGTGATGAGCGTGTAGTTAAGAACTTAACGATCCCGATTGATAAGGCAAAGATAATCAACGTAAAGATAGTTAACTGCCAACTCAAACTAAACATTGCGGCCAAAACAAAGACCAAGTTCAAAGTTGAGTTTATAAATTGCGGAATTGATTGCGAAATCATCTGCATCAAAGTATCGATATCGTTAGTATAACGACTCATGATGTCGCCATAGTCATTTTGATCGAAGTATGAAATTGGTAATTGCTCCATGTGAGCAAACATTTCATTTCTAACTCTGTATTGCGTCTTTTGTGCCAAAACAGCCATTAAAACAGCAAACAGGTAGTTAGAAATAAAACCAATTGCATAAACACCAAACATAACTTCAATCGCATGAAGCAGCGGCATAAAGTTAGGTTGTGACTGCTTTAATAATGGTGTGATGTAATCATTAATCAGCCGTTCAATAAACAGCGATCCTAAAACGTTAGCACCAGCCGCCAAGACAATCGCAATCATTGATGTAATGAGCATCCATGGACTAGTAGTTGCGACTAATTTAAGTAACCGCCACAGAGTAGTGGAACGCTTACCTCTTTTATTGGCATTTTTATTTTCTATTGCGTTATCCAAATTGCTCACCTACTTCTTTTGCTCTTCTTGGAACTTAGCAATTGAACTGTAAAGCTCGTTGTTCTTCATCAATTCATCGTGGGTCCCAATATCTTGGATTTTGCCTTCATCCATTACAACAATACGGTCTGCATCCTTAATTGAAACAATTCGTTGTGAAATGATAATTTTAGTTGTTTCCGGCATATTCTTGGCTAATGCCTCTCGAATTTCACGTTCAGTCTGGGTATCAACGGCTGAAGTAGAATCATCCAAAATTAAAATCTTTGGCTTCTTTAGCAATGCACGAGCAATCGTAATTCTTTGCTTTTGACCACCTGATACGTTGGTGCCGCCTTGTTCAACCATTGTATCGTACTTGTCAGGCATTTCTTGAATGAAGTCATCAGCATGGGCTACCTTAGCAGCTGCAATCACTTCTTCATCAGTTGCATTCTCGTTACCCCACTTCAAGTTGTCCTTGATTGTACCAGAGAACAAAACGTTATTCTGCAAAACCATGGCAACATTATCACGCAAGGTCTTCAAATCATACGACTTAACATTGTGACCTGAAACACGTACAGCACCAGAATCAGTATCATAAAGCCGCGGAATCATCGATACCAGCGTCGATTTTGACGAACCTGTCTTACCAATCATGCCGATGGTTTCACCCGGCTTAATATGCAAATTAATGTCACTTAAAGCCAATTCCTTATCATCGTTATTGTACTTAAAGTTAACGTTATCGAAAATCACTTCACCATTATTAAAGTGCGTTAATGGCTTATGTGGATTTTCAATCGATGGCTTTTCATTAATAACATCAGCAATTCTGCGACCACTAGCTCCAGAAATAACTAATTGAGTAAAAATCATTGCCAAGATGTTTAAACTGTTTAAAACAGAATTGGAGTATGAAAACATAGAAATTAACTGACCGGTTTGCAAACCGCCGCCAACAATTTCCTTAGCACCAAACCAGCAAATTGCTAGATTGGAAATATTCAAAACAGCCATCACGACCAGTGAGTTTAGCGACATAATCTTTTGTGCTGTTGAGAATAACTTGTAAATAAAACCCGATGATTTTTTAAATTCAACAGTTTGTGGTTTTTCTTGAACATAAGTCTTTACTTCGCGAATACCACGAATGTTTTCCCGAACTACTTGGTTCATTCGGTCATAACCCTTAAAAATCCGTGGGAAGTATGGATATGCACTCTTAATGATAATGGCCAATAATAGAATGAAAATCGGTGCCAGCACGACAAAGATTAATGACAGTTTCGGACTAATAATAACTGACATGATAACTGACACAATCAACATCATCGGTGCCCTAACCGCAATTCTGATGAGTATTTGGTAGGACATCTGAACGTTGTTAACATCTGTTGTCATCCGTGTTACTAAACTGGCACTCGAAAACTTATCAATGTTTTCAAATGAATAATCTTGAACATGGTAAAACATATCTTTACGCAAATTAGCGGCGAAGCCGGCAGAGGCGTGAGCTGACACGTAACTGGCACTAGCTCCTAAAACCAGTGAAACAATCGTCAAAACCAGAAGAATTGCACCCCATTTGGTAATGTAGGCCATGTTCCCCTTCATAATTCCGTTGTCGATTAAGATACCAACTAGATACGGGATTAACATTTCAATGATAACTTCACCCGTGACAAATAAAGGCGACAGTAAAGACTGTTTCTTATACTGTCGAATTGATTTACGCAGTGTGTTAATCATTAAATACCTCTTTCTTTTATGTTAAACAATTATATTTTCATACCTGCAAAAAGCTTCAAAAAAGGATAAACAGACGCAAATTACCTGTTTATCCTTTTTAGCATTTGATAGTTTAGTATACTACTTTTATAAACAAAAATCACATTATTTGCTTTTTGCGGTTGGCGTAAAGACTGAACCAATAATCTGATAATGCCGCCTAAAGAGCCAACGTAACCCGTAAGCAATTACCGCCACAATAATATTGCCAGCACCAGACAAGACTGGGTTAATTACACGTAAAACTGGCATTGACAAAACCCAAATAAGAACAAAGAGAATGACTAACATCGCAACCATACCCAAAATTAACTTAGTCCACGGAATTTTCTTGTTCTTGGTCTGAGCTGGGATCACCCATTCATTATACTTAGTCATGAAGATGCCCATCATAGCACCAACAACTAAAAGCGTTAAAATACCCATCTGCGAATTTTGTGCACTTGTTTTTTGGTTAGTCTGAAACAGGGCAATTATGCCAAACAAACCAACGAAAATCGCAATATATAATAGAGCACTATCAACGGCATATTGCCAAAATGGAATATCTGCCGCTGTCCGTTTTTTCGGCTTTAACATATCAGCCGCCTTTAATTTAGGAGCCATATTGTAGTAAGTGCTGGCAGGGTGACCATGATGTTGTGCGACTACTAATTGCGGCAACAACTCATCAATCTTACCTGCAGCTTCAGTTTCACTAAGCTTGCCTTGAGTTTCCAATTCTTTTTGCAAACGAAAAACATAATCAGCATTCTTATTGCTCAGTTGCTTGCGCAAGTCTGCCGGCTTTAGTTGCTTAACTTGGTCATCCTTGTTCTTACTTTCGACCTTGTCCTTCAACTTTTCCTGCTTATTAGTATCGATTTTTGCTTGTTCTGCTTTTTTTTCTTCTTCTGCCATTATTTTGTCCTAAACGTTAAATCTAAATTCAATAATGTCGCCGTCTTGAACTTCATAATCTTTACCTTCAAGGCGTAATTTACCAGCTTCCTTAACCTTTTGCATGGTTTCAAATTGATCTAAATCACTATAAGAAACAACTTCAGCCCGAATAAAGCCACGTTCAAAGTCTGAGTGAATAACACCAGCAACTTGTGGTGCCTTCATCCCTTCATGGAAAGTCCAAGCACGAGTTTCTGGACCACCAGCCGTAAAGAATGTCCGTAATCCCAATAGATGATAAGCTGCTCTAATCAAACGGTCAAGTCCGGATTCAGTTACCCCTTCTGCTTCCAAGAATTCAGCCTTTTCATCATCTTCAAGACCAGCAATTTCTTCTTCAGTCGCAGCTGAAATCCCCAGGCATTCTGCATTTTCACTTTCGGCATGCTTTTTAACTATTTGGTAAAATTCATCACTTTCAGGATCAGCCATTGAGTCTTCAGCGATGTTTGCCACATAAATCACTGGCTTGTCAGTCAAGAGGAAGAAGCCTTTAACTAATTTTTGTTCATCTTCAGTAAAATCAATTGACCGAACTGCTTTACCATCTTCTAAGACTGGTTTAATCTTTTGCAAAACAGCATATTCAGCCTTGGCTTCCTTGTCATTTTGTTGGGCAATCTTCTTTACCTTATTAATCCGGCGGTTAACGGCATCAAGGTCGGCAATTGCGAGTTCCAAGTTAATAGTATTAATATCTTCTTCAGGATCAACTTTACCAGTAACAGAAGTGATGTTATCATCTTCAAAAGCACGAACAACGTGGATAATAGCATCAGTTTGGCGGATGTTCTCAAGGAACTTGTTTCCAAGACCTTCACCTTTAGAAGCACCCTTAACTAGTCCCGCAATATCAGTAAATTCAAAAGTAGTGTGCACAATCTTTTTAGCTGGCACAAGTTCCTGAATCCGGCTAAGCCGCTTGTCTGGTACTTCAACCATCCCAACGTTAGGTTCAATCGTGGCAAACGGGTAGTTGGCCATTTCAGCTCCAGCTTTAGTAATTGCATTAAATAACGTGGACTTCCCAACATTCGGCAAGCCGACAATCCCAGCAGTTAATGACATCTTTTTCCTCTTTTTCTATTTAAAATTATTACTTATTCTTGTTTAAAACCTGGTCTGATAATTTCAGCTTTAGGAACATAAAATTCTTTTTTACTATTGACCGGATCATTTGCTTTAGTTAAAACTTTTTTCAAATTATGTGTAAACTTGCCGCGGGGCATCAATACCACATGCCCGCAGCCCATGCACTTGAGTCTAATATCTGCACCGAGCCGTAAAACTTCCCAATCATTCACCTTGCAGGCATGGGGCTTTTTCATCTGGACAGTATCAGCTAAATTATAAGCGATCTCCTTATTCATCAAGATCAACTCCCAAAATATCAAGAATCCGGTTCAGTTCGTCAACCGAGCTAAAGCCGATTGACAAGTGCCCCTTGCCCTTCTTGCTCTCTGAAATATTGACACTTGAGCCTAATTTATCAGCCAATTGGTGTTCGCTGGCCCGAATAAAGGCGGATTTATGGGTGGTCTTCTTGACCGGCTTTTTCGCGTTCAATTGTGCTACCAATGCTTCAACTTTGCGCACTGGCATGCCTTCCTTAACAACCTGCTTGGCAACTTCATCAATCTTATCCTTGTTCTTTAGCCCAAGCAGTGTTCTTGCCTGACCCATTGATAATTGCCCATGTTGCAGTAAGTGCTTCGTCTTGGTTGGCAAGGTCAATAACCGCAAGTAATTAGCAATATACGGCCGCGACTTGCCCATCCGTTTAGAAACTTCTTCTTGCGTTAAGCCCAGGTTCTTTTGCAGCATTTCGTACGCTTGCGCTTCCTCAAGTGGGGACAAGTCCTCACGCTGCAAATTTTCCAAAACGGCAACTTCCATCATTTGTCCTTCGTCAAAGTCACGGACAATTGCTGGCACAGTCGTTTTCCTGGCTAATTTTGATGCCCGAAAACGACGTTCACCCGCAATAATCTCATAGCCATTAACCGACTTACGCACAATAATTGGTTGAAAAACACCATTTTCTTTAATTGAATCTGAAAGTTCCTTTAAGGCTTTGTCATCAAAATTCTTACGCGGTTGGTACGGATTAGGGCGAATTTGACTTAGGTCAAGGTCGAGAATTTCTTCTTCAGTTTCTTCAACCTGTGGTTCATCCTCAAATAAGGCTTCAATCCCGCGGCCAAGACCGCCTTTTTTCTTTGGTTCGTTATTTCTTGAGTCTCTTGCCATTATTCTTCAGCACCTCTTTTGCCAAATCATCATAAACCTTTGCGCCACGTGAATTAGGGGCATATTCTGCAATCGATTGACCATAACTTGGCGCTTCTGCTAACTTGGTAATTCGCGGAATAATTGTCTTATATACCTTTTTAGCAAAGTATGATTGCACTTCCTTGACTACCTCGGCACCTAAATTAGTCCGGGCATCCAGCATTGTAAGTAGAACACCTTCAACACCCAGATCCTTATTAAAGTGCTTTTGGACTAAACGAATTGTGTTTAGCAGTTGGCTTAGTCCTTCCATTGCATAATACTCACTTTGAACCGGAATCAAAATCGAATCCGATGCCGTAAAGGCATTAATTGATAACTGACCCAAGGACGGCGGACAATCAATAAAGATAAAATCATAATCGTTGCTGACAACATCAATCGCTGATTTTAAGCGCGTCTCTCTTGCCATCATACTGATTAGTTCAGTTTCGGCACCAGACAAATTAATTGTTGCCGGCACCAGATCTAGATTTCTATTTGACGTATGAAAGATGGTATCTTTCAACGGCACGTCATTAATCAGTACACTATAAATATCATCATTAATTTCTGACTTTTCAATCCCTAGTCCAGAAGTTAAGTTTCCCTGCGGGTCAATATCGATAATCAAAACATGATAGCCACGCTCAGCAAGAGCAGCCGACAAATTAATTGTCGTTGTTGTCTTACCAACGCCACCCTTTTGGTTAGCAATCGAAATCACTTTTACCATTTTGCTCCGCCTTCCTAATTTCTTTTCAACTCAATCGTAATCATATAGTCGTTAGGATCATTGTTTTCCTTAACTTTGACCTTAATGCCAGATTCCTTAGCCAATTTAACCGCCTGCTTAATCGTATTAATCTGTACCTGCATGTCTTTAGGGATGCGACTGGCAGCTCTTTTGGTTTGCTCGGCCCGTTCTTGATCCTTAACCTGCTTTTTCTTATTAACAAAGTAGCCGTCGACATCTTTAACGATTTTTTCGGTATCACTAACGTTTAAATTATTAGCTAAAACTTCATCTAAAACGCGACCTTGGTCCTTTTCACTAAGACCTACAAGACAGCGCCCATGACGCGGCGATATTTGCCCATTAGCTAGGTAGCTCTGCACCTTAGGCGTTAATTTTAATAAACGTAATTTGTTAGCTACATATGATTGTGACTTACCGATATTTTTAGCCAAAGTTGTTTGCGTCAAGTTGTTTAACTTCATCAAATTATCGTAAGCTTGGGCTTCATCAATCGGGTTCAAATCCTCACGCTGTAAATTTTCAATCAAAGCAAAAGAAGCAGCCTGACTATCATCCATGTTGTTCACAATCGCTGGAATGGTCTCCCAAGCCAAGTGCTTAGCCGCACGATACCGCCGTTCGCCAGCAATAATCTCATAATTATCACCCTGCTCGCGGACAATAATCGGCTGTAAAAGTCCATCCTTATCAAGAGTTGATGCTAATTCACGAATTGACTCATCCGAAAATTCACGCCGTGGTTGGTAGGCATTGGCTTTGATTTTAGTTAATTCAATATCTTTAATTTGCTTATCTTTAGGAATATCATCATGATGTCGTAAAGAAGAAAAGATTGACATATCGCGTCCTCCTCTATTAATGGATTGGTTTTCGGTGCGGGGTACCCGCCTGCCGCGGATATTTCTTAGGTGTTGACTGCAATTTTTGAACAAGAATCAGTGTCCGCTCTTCGTCACTTTCGGGCAGCGTTAATTCTTTAACTTCAATCACCTTACCGCCCAATACTTTAACTGCCTTTTGACTGTCCTTTAGTTCGCTTTCAGCCTTGGGACCCTTTAAAGCAACAAAGTAACCGTTTGTTTTAACCAGCGGCAAGCAATATTCGCTTAAAACTGCCATGTTAGCAACCGCGCGCGCTGTTACTAGGTCAAACTGCTCACGGTACAACTTATTTTGCCCGACATCTTCGGCTCGGCCATGGACTAAGGTTACGCCCTGTAAGTCCAACTTGGTAACTAAATCTTGCAGAAAGGTTAGTCTTTTACCTAGCGAATCAACAATTGTTACCTGCAATTGCGGCATTAAAATCTTTAACGGAATTGATGGAAAACCAGCACCAGCACCAACATCGCACAAAGTGGCATTTGGTTTAAACACTGAGCTAAAGACAAATAGCGGCGTGATACTATCAAAAAAATGCTTTAAATAGACATCTTCTTGGGCAGTAATCCGCGTCAGATTAACGTGCTCATTCGCCGTCACCAAGTTGGTAAAATAAAGTTTAAATTGTTTGATTTGCTTTTCACTTAACTTAAAATTATGTTTTGATAATTCTTGGACAAATTGTTCAGGATTCATTTTTCACCCGTGAAACCTTGTTTCACACTCTATAAATTTAACGCCAAAAACAGCTTATTGTAAAGCCATTACATCTCTTTAATTATGAAGTATTTTTAGGCAATCGTCAAAGTCTAAATGCGCAAAAATAAGCTATAATATTCGACAAAGGAGATAACCATGATTGTTACTTTAATTGTTTTAGCCTATTTAGCTCTCAAAACCTACAAGGGCTACCAAACAGGCTTTACTAAATTAGTTATTAATTTAATTTTTGCCGCGATCGTTTTTATCGTTGCAATTTTATTTCAAAACCCACTGGGTAACTGGCTCTATGGTCAAATTACCGGGAAAAATATCCAAACCACTTTAACACCGGGCACGAATTTGATTTTATTCCGCTTCATTGCCTTCTTTATTTTGTTATTTGTCGGCAAAATGGTAATTAAAATTTTTAAGGGTTGGGTACCAAGCAAAAATCCACACGCGACTAATTTCGGCAGTATTTTAGACGGTGTATTAGGTGCCATCGTTTCCTTTGTTGCCAGTTACTTTTTTGTTTATATTATTTTATCAATGCTTAACACCCTGCAAAACCCATGGTTCATCCAGCAAACGCTTGATTCATCATTCTTACGGTTTATTATTTATAACACTCCAGGATTATCAAATGGCGTATTCAACAGTATTTTCAGTATCAGTAGAACAACAGCATAATTTTTGTTATCAAGATTTAGAATTAACACAAAAGGACAAGACGTTTTTACGCTTTGTCCTTTTATTTAATCTATTTTAAGTAACATAAATTAAAAATTAACGCTAATTGACTAATTTTTTATTTATGTTTATCAAAATTGTCATATTCAACATGCTCATCATTATAAACAAAAATTGCACCCACACGGTCTGGATCATCATGCCAGCCCGCTATTGGATGCCCAGCAAAAAACAGCCGCTTACACTCAATTTCAGCTTCAACCGAGTCTTTAGTAAAGGTGGTCACCCCAGCCAAATCAGTTTCTACTGGGTAGCCAGTCCGCGGGTCAATTAGGTGGTGGTACTTGTGACCATCAACAACTAAATACCGTTCATACGTACCACTAGTAACTGCTGAACATTTAGGTACCATAACTGACGTAATATTGTTGCCCCGCTTTTCTTTAGGATCTTGAACACCTACTGACCATTGACCACTAGCACGTTTAGGTGAATCACCGACCAGTAGAATGTTCCCGCCAAGGTTAATAATACCAGCATTAACACCATAAGCATGCCAAAAATCGCGAATGCGATCCGCAATCCAGCCTTTGGCTATTCCACCAAGATCAAGTTCCATGCCTTCCTTAGTTAAAAAGACAGCTTGGTTGGCATCATCAAGAACCACATTAAACGGATCAATTAATTTCATTTTTTCTTTAATTTCCGCATCAGTTGGCACATGAGCGCCTTTAAAGCCAATTGCCCACAACTTAACCAGTGGTCCAATCAACGCATTAAAGCCAAAATTGGCTTGGCTTTCTTTGACTGCTAACTTAATTAAGCCGTAAGTTGCGCTTGACACCTGGACTGGGAATTTTCCCGCAGCCTGATTAACACTCATTACTTCAGAGTGATCACGATTAACTGTTAATAAGTCTTCATAATGATCGATTAAATCAAAGGATTTATTAATTATGTCTTGGTCATGTGTACCAAAAATTTGCAGCGTAATGGCTGTACCCAAAGCACGATGGCGACCAACTGCTTGTTCTAATGCTAAGTCATCAATCATTGTTATTCCTACTTTTCCAAATACTTGTTTCTAATATCATCTTGAACTTGCGGCGTAATCCCCACTGCTTGTTCAAGATAAGTGTCTAAACTGCCATATTTTTCATCAATTGTAATCAGACTGGTGTCCAAAAACGCATCACTAACTGAGCCCAAAACACGCATATTAGCCCGAAACTTGTCATTTTCACCATTCTGCTTAAACTGGCGATCACGAACAGCGCGATAATCATTTAACATATAATTGGAATATAAATAATCCTGGCGAATCGTTTCAGGATTAACCCCTAAAATATGCAAAATTAATAGCGTTACTAGACCTGTCCTGTCCTTACCCTCCGAGCAATGATACAAAATTGCCCCTTGATCTTGATTAGCAACTAATTCCAAAATTTGGTGAAAACTATCCTGACTGGTCTTATTTAAAATATGTTTGCGATAACGCCTACACATCATCTTCAACCCAGCATACTGATCCTGACGATATTTCGCCTTGTTTTCTTCTATTTGGCTGCCGCCACCAGAAGTATTATCTTCAATTCCTAGCGGCAGTTGATAATATTCAACGCCTTCGACTTCTTGATCAGGATTAATTTTACATTCTGCCGGCGAGCGTAAGTCAATGACTTTTTTTAGACCATAATCCAGCAAAAACTGTTGGTCTTGTGCCGTAACTTTACTAATATTACCCGTCCTAAGCAAACGACGCATTTTTATTTTGCGATTTTCAAAACCACGGTAACCGCCTAAATCACGGGGATTACGGACAGATGCTACTGGTAAAACTACAGGATCAGACATGTAAATACACTTTCTAGCAAAAAAAATAACCGGATAGTTCTCCTATCCGATTATTTTACTCTATGCCAAGCATTCTAGCAAAACTTTATTTGGTTGCTTGCTTAACAAAATTGAAAAAGTTATCCATCATGCCATCTAATGATTTAATGGTAGCTTCATCAGTTAATTCGCCAGTTTCTTTATCAAATTTATCTGCGGCACCGCCGATTAAAACTTCATTACCTGGCAAAACATTAGCACTCATATCTGGTGAAAGTAAGATTTCACGAATATCTTCTTGAGCACGACTAGAACCTTGCATACCGTATGAAGCACCAGCAACGGCAACTGGCTTCATCTTCATTACATTAGGACCAGCATGTGAACCAAGCCATTCCAAAGCACTCTTTAATGGAGCTGGAATAGTGTGATCGTATTCTGGAGTAGTAATGATAATACCATCAGCTGACTTGATGTCTTCAATCCAAGCCTTGATCGTATCATCAGCCATTTGCGTTCTGCAGAATGGTGTCAATTTATCAATTTCTTTTACTTCAATTTCAGCCTTATCACTGTAACGCTTAGCAATGAAGTTTGCTAAAAAGCGGTTATATGAAAAGTCTGCATTTGTACCAACAATTGCTAATAATTTCATTCTTGGTCCTCCTACTTAGTAACTTGTGCGTACCATTCGTCAACTTCGTCAAAGAATTGACCTAAGAATTTAACAGTGTCTTCATCAACAAGATCACCATTAGCATCAAATTGTTTTGGTCCGTTACCCATCATAAACTCGTCATCATTAAAGACAACTGCTTTAAAACCAGGAGCAGTCAATAAGTTCTTTAACCGGCTTTGTGAACGTGCAGCACCTTGTGGCATTGGTGAAGTTGAAACAATTACAACTGGTTTCTTAGTAAATGGATGAGAAGTACTTGATAACCATTCAAGTGCACTACTCAAAGCACTAGTAACTGAGTGTTGTTGTTCAGGAGAACCGATTAATACTAAATCAGCTGCTTCAATTTCTTTACCAAGAGCAGTAACTGATTCAGGTTCATCTTGACCTTCTTTAAACATTGGCAAGCCCTTTACAGTTGCCAGTTTAAAATCATATCTATCAGCAAAATGCTTAGAAATAAACTTAAGCAATGCTTCATTAAACGAATTATTGGCATTTGAGCCAGATAATGCTAGGATTTTCATAAAAACCCACCTTTCAAAAAAACTAATTTCTATAATTTATTATAGCCTATATGAGATTTTTTGAACATTAACCTGCTCTTTTATTTATCAAGCCAAACAAATATAATATAGATGCTTTGCGCTAATCATTAATAAGATTAAGCATTGATACTTTTTCTTTGCTTCTTATAATCTTTCACGTCAAATAGCGGAATCTTCTTACTTTTACTCAGCCAATCATTTAAAATCGCATCATTAATTTGGGCTGTTAAAACATTAATAACTTGGGTACGCGAAAAAGTAGCAATTTCATTAACAAGTAGTGAAGCAATACCTATTGTGGTAATCCAATTAGCGACAACAATATTCACGATTTTTTCTTCACTATAATCAGTGTCTTGGTATTGGTCATTGAATTTTTTGACGCCCAAATCAATCAACATGTTGGAAATTCGCTTACTACCTAATTTGCCGTCCACAAACGTCGCCCGAAAAAGATTTTGATGTTTTTGAGCATAGTCAATATAGGACAAATCCATATCAATCAAGGGTTGACCCGTATATTCTTTTTGCAAAACATTATCTTGTAAGTTTTCCGCAATTTTATCTAGTACTTCTTCCTTAAGTTCATCCATACTACTAAACTCAAGATATAAGGGCTGTGTTGAAAAATGCCCTTCTTTTGCGATATTACGTGCCGTCAAGCTTTCAACGCCATCTCTAATTATCATTTTGTAGGCAATATTTAAAATCTTGTCTCTTCCTATTTCTTTTTTTCTCGCCATCGTTTTTCCCTTAAAACTTTCAAAACTATCCATTCGAATGCTTAAGACTGGTTGGTCAATTTAGTACTGCTAATTAAATTGAATACTTATCACTTATTATTTTCTAAAAATTGATCATAATAAGACGAAACCATCTCACTTACTTCCGATTTGCTCAACCCTTGAGAAGCACAAAAGGAAAAGAAAGCTGCCGATAAAATATACCCACGTTCACGATCATCTGTTAATTCATCCGAAAACTGAATATTGATACTTTGATTTTGATAATCTGTTGTTAACTCAATTGATTTATCTTTTGGTACTTCGTTCATTTTTTGCCTCACTCTAAATTAACGGCTCATCACTTAATTATAATCAATAATAATCACGTGATTTTCGCACAATTATATAACAATTAAGTACACATCAATTCATGGCTCTTAGTTATTTTATGATGAGTATGTATCCTTTATCTATCAGTACCATCAGCGCTTTCAATATTAACCTAAAAATCTCGCTTAAAATCGCTGTGTTCTTTTATCATGCTAAAAATAACAAATAAGTCATATATTAACTAGGATAATAAACTTTAAAGCTCTTTGTCAAGAACAACTTTTATAGAATATAAACAAATAATTAACTTTAATAAATAATAACAACAAAAGTAATAAAGTAAAATGTGGTAATTTTCAAAAAAAGCGCATTAACTATCTCTATTTTTCTATAATCAACAAAAAAACACACAATTCTTTTATTGATTAAAGCATTGTGCATTTTTATCAAAGATTAAATAACGATCATTTTGTTTGTGTCATTTCACCATCCATCATCTCGTAAATATGGTCGGCATATTGCTCTAAACGAGGATCATGAGTTACTAGTAAGACTGCCTTGTCATAATTTTTGGCCAAATTTTTAAATAATTGACCAACCTCGTCAACATTCTTGCTGTCCAAAGATGCTGTTGGTTCATCCGCCAGCAAAATTTCCGGATTAGCATATAAGGCGCGGGCAATTGCGACTCGTTGCTGCTGACCACCGGATAATTCACCAGGATACTTATTAACTAAAGCTGTAATTCCTAACTGCTTTAGCAATTTTGTCAAAGTAGCCTGATCGATATTGCCCTGCTTTTTAACTCGATCAACTAATTCAAATTGCTCCTTGACCGTTAAAAATGGTACTAGGTTATAAGCTTGCAAGACAAAACCAATCTGATTAAGCCGCAGATGGTTACTTTGCTTAGTCGTTAAATGAGCAATATTTTGCCCGTTAATTAAGACTTCACCAGATGTTGGCTTTTGCAGTGAACCCGCAATGGTTAAAAAAGTACTTTTACCAGCACCAGATGGACCCATAATTAGGACAACTTCACCTTTATTAGCCGTAAAATTAATATTCTTAAGTGCCTTAACTTCCGCGGCACCTTTACCATAAATTTTTTGGACATTTTTTAATTCAATGACTGCCATCTTATTCACCTATTGCCTTTGCTGGATCTACCTTCAAAATTGATCTAATTGGAATTAAGCTGCCGATAATTCCTGTCAAAAGCATTCCGCCAGCACCACTCAACATAATTGCCGGCGTGAAGCTCATTGGCACAGCGGCTGGTAAGGCTTTTGCAGTCAATAACATTGCGGCTAGGCCAATTACTACCCCAACAACCACTAAGATAACTGCTTGACTAACTGTTGCGTTAACCAGCGTACCGCTAGGAATTCCTTGCGCACGCATCACCGCAAAGTTATGCATCTTTTGCATCGTTAGGATATACATGAAGACGGCAATAATAATCAGTGAAATCACAAAAAGAAAGCCAATCATGAGCTCAAAGGTCATATTCTGGGCAGTATAACCTGGAAGCTTATTAATAAAGGTTTTAATTGGGTAAGTCTTGCTGTCGGCATGATGATACTTGTAATTAGAATTACGGGAAATGATTGCCGAAGCCTGCATGTCAGGCATTCCTTGGCGCAGCGTCTTCCACGAATTAAGCGAGCCATAAACAATTGGCGCAATATTAATCTTGGCATTCTTGGCAAAGCCGACTATCATATACTTTTTCTTAGAACCATTTAATGCCAATTTATCGCCAAGCTTGTAGCCCTTAATCTTAAAGGTTTGGTCAGCAACCACTTCCTGCTTGGTTTTAGCCTTACGACCAGCAATTATTTCTTGGGCATGATAAATAAACTGATTCTTTTTAAGACCAATAAATTGAGCGGAAATCTGCGGCCGTTTCTTATTCTTAACAACTACCGCTGTTTGCCCAACCAGCGCCTCATTTTTGCCAATTGTGGCATTTTTCAAGTCAGACTTGGTTAATACCGACTGGTTCATACTAACATTGGCATTTTTATTCAAGACCACTGCTTGTGCGTCCCATGATTCTAATGCCTGCGTATTTTCACTTGCCAGACCAATTGATAGTGACGATAAGATAAAAATCAAGTAACTGATTAAAAAAATCATCAAAACAATTAGGCCATAACGCAATTTTTCTCGTTTAATTTCTTTAATTGCTAAAAACATTAATTTGACCCCTTCTGTAATAGTTCTAAACTCGCCTTAAAACGAAGCAAAATGTCGTCTTTTTGACTAGGATTTGTGAGCACAGCTCGAATAGCAGCGTGGCTTAAGACCATCGCGCTCCAATTCTGCGGACTTAATTCTGCCTGCTTAGCAGTTTGCGCCGGCTTTGCCAGCATGCTTTCGTTATATAAAACATGCATTTTGATTAAGAGTGCATACTTACTGGCATGTGTTTTTTCAACAAAATTGACCACATTCAGATAAAAAATCTGCGGCTCAAACTGAGGCGTAACCTTGATATCGGCATGAATTTCGCGAAGTGCCAGCCCATATAAATAACTGTAAGCATCAAGCAAATCTGTAAAATATTTATAAAAGGCCCCACGAGCAATTTGTGCTTCCTTAACAATTCGTGCCACCTGTGCTTCTTGAAGTGGATAATGACTAAATTCGCTAAGCAGCGCCTGTGTAATGAGGTCTTTTTTTACTTGCGGCAAGTTGATAAAAGTTGCCTTGACCATTCCGTTACCACCCTTTTCTAGTTAAGTGACACAGTGTCACTTTTATAAAATGATATCAGTATCAAACTTGCATAGTCAAATATTATGCAAATAAAAAAGATCCATAAGGATCTTTTATAATTTATTAAAGCGCTAATATTTGATTATAATAGTTAATGCGTGGTGTATGGTCACGGTACGAGATTTTAGCTAAAGCACAGTTTTTCATTGTATCAAAGTAAGTAAAATCACCATTGGTAAAATAATGCGCGAACATCATCCGAATTAACGTGCCATGACAAACCACCAACACTTTTTTACCAGCATAATTTTGCGTGAGATCATCTAAAAATTGCCCGCAGCGATTATTTAATTCCTCATTGCTCTCGCCATGCGGGGCATATTTGATGTAATTCGCATTCGCCTTACCCCAAGGATCAACGGCATCAGGATATTTTTGACCCAATTCTGTTAATAATTGCCCATCCCATTCGCCAAAGTTAAATTCGACTAAGCGTTTATCAATCTTGATTTTCTTTTGCCCCTTGGTGAAAATCTGTGCAGTTTCAAGTGCCCGCTTCATTGGACTTGAAAAGACGACATCAAACGCAGATGGATCAAAATGAGCCGCGGCTTTTTCGGCATAGGCACGCCCCGCCGCGTTTAAGTCCTTATCAAAACGCGAGCCCTGAATACGCCCCGTCTTATTTAAATCAGTTTGACCATGACGAACAAAAACAATTTCCATACTTAAACCTCACCTATCAACTAGGTATATTTTACTATTAGTCTGGAATAATTAACACCCACTTACCGTCTCTTAAAATCAAATTCTGTCCGAAAAACATAATTAGCGGCATTACTTTCTTCTGGGATAAATTGAAAGCCAAAATCACTAAAGTCCTGTAATTGCTCAGGCTTAGTCAGCTGATTTTCCGCAATAAAGCGCGTCATTTCGCCACGCGCCATTTTGGCATGCACACCAACAGTCTTCCATTGGCCATTCTTTAACTCTTGAAAATCAATGTTAATCATGCGCCGCTTAGCTGTTAAATATGGCCTGATATTTCTGGAATATTCTTTAGAGGCCAAATTTATTAACACTGTTTCATCATTAAATAAATTATCTGCAATCGTCGAGCCCCAAAATTTATACAAATTCGGCTGCTCAAAACCAATTACTTTATTCTTCATTTCTAAGCGATACGGCCACACACCGTCAAATGGCCGCAAAACGCCATATAAGCCCGATAAAATCCGCACCTTGTCCTGCAAATAATCAAGTGCAGGTGTAGTAAACAAATCGGCTGCCATGTATTGATATTGGATGCCGGAATAAGAAATAACCGCCGGCGTTAAATTATCACTCTGCTTTAAATCAAGTTGTGCAATCTGCTTTTGCCCTTCTTTAGCTGTTCGTTCACTTGACTGCCAGATAGCCTTTAATTGCTCTAAACTGCAGCTTTTTAAGTATCCTGCTAATTGCTCAGCTTGCGGTAAGAATTGCGGCGTTGACCGGACTGGAAAAGCTTCACGGTCAACTTTCATTTTCATGGCTGGTGAAATAATAATTTTCATTTTTCGTATTTTCCTTCTTTTAGAGTTAAACTTAATATTATTATATCTAAGGAGAGATTCGATGAATCCTGATTTTGCAATTGTCTTAAATTTTAAACTAACTAACCCCGAAAAGGTCAACGCTGACTTACTAGTCAAAACCGCACGTGATATTGGTGCACGCGCCGTCGCAGCTGATGGTGCCCAAGAAGCTTTTCAAGCTGCCTGCGCCAAGTACACGATTGCCCTAGTTAACGAGGGTCTTGGACAAAGTTATCTACCAGATAACGTAATCGATGCAATGATGAAGCAGCGTGAAGCCGGCAAAGCCACGGTAATTAATTTGACCGTTGCAGACAACGGTGAATTAACCGACGAAAGTAAAAAACTTTTAACGCCAATTAATGACTGGATGCACATGTTTGGTCATGCCTTCAATGAAAGTGAGCCTTGCGCAATCAGTGCTGACGGCGATAGTTTTGTATTGCAAAATCGTCACATGCATTATCAAAAATATGTTTTCGTCAAGCAGCCATTGCCAACAAAGATTACCATTACTGGTCTAACACATGAACCTAACCGCGTTGAATGGATTGAAAAGCGTGTTGACCTTAAGTTCACTTATGAAGATAACACACTGATAATTGACTTAGCCGAGCCAGTTGAAGAATTTCCTTGGCAGGTTCTACGGATTCAAGAACACCGTCCTGAAGATGATATTCTTGAAACCAAATTCTAAATAACGAAAAATACTACGTTTATTAATTTCAAACGTAGTATTTTTTTATTATTCTAAGCCATTGTTCTTAATTACCTTTTGATACCAATAATAGCTATCCTTAGGTATTCTGCGCATGTCCTTTAAGTCAAAATCGGTGCGATTAACATAAATAAACCCGTAACGCTTCTTGAAACCCTGGTGAGAACTCAAGATATCCATTACTGACCACGGACAATAGCCAAACAGCTCAACACCATCCTGAATTGCATCATAACACGCTTCAATATGGGCTTTTAGATAATCAATTCGGTATTGGTCGTGAACTTTGCCATCCTCAGTGAGTTTATCTGCCGTGCCCAAGCCGTTCTCAGTAATAATCATTGGCAGGCGATACTTTTCATAATATTCATTCAAAACCAGGCGCAAGCCCAGTGGATCAATTTGGGCACCATATTCAGTTGCCTTTAAATGCTGGTTCTTTTTGATTTTGAAGTAACCATAAAGGTCAAAATCAATATCACTAACGCGCTGCCCAACTGGATGTTCTTGGTCAGCTGGTAAATATTCTGCCGCTAATGTCCGATAATAATTAACCGCAATAAAATCAGGATGAGCACTTGCTAAGACTGCATCATCACCACTGGCAGTTTGCGGATAAATACCCTGCTCCTGCAAAAAATGCCGGTAGTAACCCGGATATTTACCAAAGCAATACATTTCCAAAGCATAATTAGTCTTAAAATTATCGTTCATTTTAGCAGCCCAGACATCAAGCGGCTGGTCACTGACTGGATAAGTCATTGTCGATGAGATTGCGGGGCCAATCTTGCCGCCAGCAACCATTTGGTGGCAATCATTCATGGCATACGCACAAGCTAAGAACATGTGATAATCCATCTGGGCGCGAACCTTCTCGACCTCATCTTGCGGTACGTTATCCATATTCATTCGCTCATTGACCCGCACCATCAAGTTTTGTTCATTAATTACCTGCCAGTTCTTGACCCGATCGCCAAAAGCCTTAAAACAAATCTGTGCATACCGGCGAAAAGCTCTAACACAATCGCGACTAGCCCAGCCATTGTATTTTTTAACTAAAGCCAGCGGTAAATCAAAGTGGTACAAGGTCACAAAGGGAATAATATCATTAGCAAGACACTCATCAATCACATGATTATAGAAGTCAATTCCCGCCTGGTTGACGATTCCGTCCCCATCGGGAATAATTCTAGTCCACGCAATCGAGAAGCGGTAAGCCTTCATCCCCATCTGCTTCATTAACTTAATATCTTCTTGGTAATGATGATAAAAGTCACTGGCGACCTTGGTATCAGCTTGTTGGTCTGAATGTTTAAACGAATTATAATCCGCAATCGATTCGCCCTTGCTATCCTCATTCCAGGCACCTTCAATTTGAAAGGCGGACGACGAAGCACCCCACCAAAAATTATCATTAAACTTCTTCATTTGTTACCTTACCCTTAAATTCCATTAGGACACTGTCTGGCGTCACTTCATTTTCATCTGTCATTGTAATTTCTGCATCAGAACTAGCATTAGTAATAATTACTGGTGTTGTCAGATCATAGCCGGCCTGCTTAATCTTAGCACAATCAAAACTAACAATTGGGTCACCCTTTCTTAAGTGTGCACCAACTTCAGTATGACTGGTGAAGTACTTACCTTTTAGTTCAACTGTATCACGACCAATATGAATTAATAATTGAATCCCATTATCCAATAATAAGCCGATGGCATGCATTGTTGGATATAAAACTTGCACTTCACAATCTTCAGGCGCCACGACCTCGCCATTTGTCGGGATAATCGCAACTCCTTTGCCCATTGCTCCTGATGAAAAGACCTCATCTTTAACTTGGGATAAAGCAATTACTTCTCCTGCTAACGGCGCCGTGATTTTTTCATCTTCAGTTGCGGCGACTGGAATCGTCGCTAATTCTTCACTATTTTGACTTGGTAATTTTTCTGGTAAATCCTCAAAGCCCAAGACAACCGTCAAAATGCAGGCACCAAAGAAGGCAATGGCACATCCTAATAGATAACAAACAAAGCCTTTCACGCCGCTGCTGGCATAAACGGGAATTGTCAAGATACCTTGATTGGCGAAGGCATTACCAAACGAACCGCCCCAGCCCATTAAAGCGCCGCCTAATGCACCACTGATAACCGCATAGACCATCGGGCGTTTCAACCGTAAGTTAGTACCATAGATTGCCGGCTCAGTAATCCCAAATAGTGCCGTTACTGTTGCCGAAGCAGAAACAGTTTTCAGATTTTTATTTTTAGTTTTTAAGAAAACACCTAACGCAGCACCAGCTTGAGAAAAGTTGGCCGCACCTGCAAAGGCTAGTAAATTTTGGTGACCGGTTTTAGCAACATCATTAATCCCAATCGGAATAATTGCCCGGTGAGCACCAAAGACAACCAATACACACCAAATGCCTCCAATAAAGGCACCCAATAAAATCGGGCTAAAGTGCATAATGTAGTAGTAAAGCCAGTTGATAAAGTTACCAAGATAAATGCCAATTGGTCCAAACAGCATTAAGGTTGCCGGTACCATAATTAACAGACAAAGTGTCGGTACCATAATAATCTTTAAGACATCTGGCATGATGTGGTCAATAAAGCGTTCCACATAAGCCAAAATAAAGACGGCAATAATAATTGGAATAACCGATGAGGTATAACTTGCCTTAGTAATCTGCAAGCCAAACAAAGTAACCGTTGCTTTGCCCGTCATCAAACTAACAATTGATGGGTAACAAAGCGTCGCCGCAATTACCATTGCAATATATTCGTTGGTTTTGAAAACTTTAGCAGAAGACCTCGCTAAAATAATCGGCATAAAGTAAAACAGTGCATCTGATGCCGCACTTAAAATAATATAGGTATCAAACTTAGTAATATCCGTATGATAAACATTAGTCGCCACAATAACTGCGATCGCCAAAATCCCTTTAATCATCCCTGAAGCAGCAATTGCTGGGACAGTTGGCGTAAAAATTGCGGCAATTGTATTAATAATCTTAGTTCCTAAACCAACCTTTTCTTTGGATTCAGTATCTTCAGCTGCAGAAGTCGCAGTTACTTCACCAATCATTGGTTCAATTGCCTCATAGGTTTTAGCAACATTGTTGCCAAGTACAACCTGAAACTGGCCATTGGCGTTTAACACTTGAATAACGCCCTCTAAATGACTAATTTGATCGCTGTTTGCCTTACTGTTATCTTTTAAAACGAAACGTAATCTCGTAAAACAGCGCTCCAGACTAACTATATTCTCTTTACCCCCGACATTAGTCAAAATATTTTGAGCTAAAGCTTGGAAATCCATCTTATATATTACCTTTCCTAAAAAATAAATATATTAAATTTTAATAACACACTTTAAAATAATTTAACTTTAACTTTTTTTATTATTTTTGTCCATAATAAGCATTTGGTCCATGTTTACGATAATAATGCTTATCAAGCAAGTACTGCGGCAATTCTGAGTTTTGATGTGTTAATTCTAAAGTATGAAAGTCTTCTTCGGCAACAATTTCTAAAACTTTCGCATTATACACTGCCTTTTCAGGATTTTCGCCCCAAGCAAATGGCCCATGCTGGCTGACTAAAGCTGCTGGCGTTGCCTCATAATCTAGATGCCGCTCCTTAAAAGTTTTAACAATTGTTTTGCCAGTGTTGCCCTCGTAATCTTCTTCAATTTCTTCCTTAGTTAAGGCGTCAGCTGCCGGAATATTAGTATAAAATGTATCCGCATGTGTGGTATTCAGTGCAGGAATATCCATTTTAGCTGCCGCAAATGACACTGCCCAAGGTGAATGAGTATGAACAATGCCGCCAATTTTGGGAAAATGATTATATAAATACGTATGTGTCGGCGTATCTGATGACGGATTTTTATCGCCTTCCACAACCTCACCCTTTAAGTTAACTACTACCAAATCATCCGGCTTAAGTTCCTCATAGGGCACTCCCGACGGCTTAATCACGTATAATCCAGCATCACGGTCAATTCCAGATACATTGCCCCATGTAAAAGTTACTAAATTTAATTTGGGCAATGACATATTTGCTTGGTAGACTTCTTCTTTTAACTGTTCAAGCATCTTATTCTCTCCTATTCAACTGCTTCTTGCGTAATACCAACTTGGGCAAAAATCTTATCAAAGAAGGTCTTTGCCGCCTTAACTTCCCCAAGTGCATTTTCGTCGCCGTTATCACCTGACCACATTTCAATGGTAAAGCTGCCATTGTAATCAAGACGCACTAATTCCCGCAGTAAACCAACAAAATCGACACAGCCTTCCCCAAAAGGCACATTTTTAAATTGCCCTTTGAAATTCGGCGTTACTTTTTTACTGTCTTTTAAGTGGATTGCACAGATCGTGTCAATATAATTTTCAATTTCAGCTGGGACATCATTTTCCGGCCAGGCACTTAAATTACCCAAATCTGGATAAGCCTGCAGCCATGGACTTTTTGCCAATTCATGATAATGATCGATTTTGGATAAATTATTAATAAACGGATCATCCATCGTCTCAATTGACAACATAATATTTTTCTTAGCTGCCATGTGAACACATTTAATTAAATTCTCGACGTAATATTCACGTGACAAGTCTGTCTTTTCTTCATAATAAACATCGTAACCAGCCATCTGAATATTATGAATACCCAAGTCCACACACAAGTCGACTGCCTTGGCCATCATCTCCAGTGACTTCTGCCGCACCCCAGGATCAGATGAACCTAGCGGAAAACGCCGGTGTCCTGACAACATCAAATTATTAATTCTGGTATTAGTTGACCACATTAAATCACGAAATTGTTGGCGCTCATCTCGCGTCCAATCAAGCCGTGCCAGCCGCTTGTCACTCTCATCAATTGAAAATTCTAAAAAGTTAAAGCCTAATTGATGAACTAAGTTAAAGGTCTCTTCCCAAGACAAATCCTGCGGCAAAGCTTTTTCATAAATGCCTAACGAATTTACTGTCATACTGTTTGCTCCTTACCAAATTTAAAATAAAAGGGAAACCATGAATTGAAATTCACCAGTTTCCCTAATTATTAATTAACCCCAAATATTATTAATTTCGTCCTTGAACTGTTGGGCAACAGCACGTGGGTCATCAGCTTCTCTAATTGCTCGACCGGCAATAAAGGTATAAACAGGAACACCTTTAAATAACTTAAGGATTTCCGGATGAACGCCACCAGTAACGGAGACTTTAAAGCCCATCTTGATTAGATTCTTAACGTTCTCAACATCTTTTTCAGACCATTTTTGTCCAGCAAACTTCGCATCACGGCTTTGATGATAAACAACCTGGTGAATGCCGTTATCAAGCCATTCCTGCATCCTATCTTGATCATCCCAGCCTTCATAAAGTTCTACCTGAACTTCGATTTCTTTTTGAGCATTACTCATTGTAGGAACAGTTGCCGCATTAATACAGGTCATCCAATCAGCACCGGCATCCTTGCATGATTTACCACACTTAGTTCCAGCGTCAGCACACTTAACGTCTGCCAAAAGGATTTTGTCAGGAGCCATCGCCCGTAAATTTCTCACGGCACTTAAGCCATCGCGATAGACTAAAATCGTTCCCGCTTCAACAACATCAATTAAATCTTCAACCTTGCGTAAAACGCTAATTGCCTGCGCAGTATTATCACTATCTAAAGCAACTTGTAATTTTGGTATTGCCATTGTTATCTCCTTTAATTCTTCTTAAATTTGGTTGGAATATCGGAATCATTAATTTTATCTTCAATTTCTTGAGCTGAAATCACATTTTTGATTCCAATTACTTCGCCGCCACGCTTTTTGACTTCATCAAACATTTTGACAAACGGAACAGATGTAAAAACAACGTCATAGTTGCGGGCAATGCCCTTAGCTTCCGAAATTGAAGTATGATCAGCCTGCGTAATCTGATAACCCATTTTTTCCATTGTCTTTTTAACAGTTCTCATCAACATCAAACTAGTTCCTGAACCGTTAGCACATGCAGTTAAAATTTTCATAATTCTCGTTCCTTTAACCTAAAACAAATATTATTCTTCTTTATGATTTAACTTTTTCCAAGCTGAGTAATCTTCAGTAATTAAGAAGTAACCTTCTGGATCTGCGCGATACTGTAATTGTGGAATTGCTAATAAAGCAATAATGATAATGGCAACACCAAAGTAACCTAAGTACTTCATAATTACAGTAAAGAATGGCCAAACAGTAGCCCAGTCGAACATGCCAAGGTAACCACCATAGCGAGCCATGCCAACCCAAGTAGCAATCAGTGCTGACCCCGCAACTTGAATTAAACCAGAAATATACGGCATAATCATGGCATACTTGTAACCGCCACGATCGTTAGCGTACAAACCAATCGCTGCATTATCAAAGAATAGCGGGATAAAGCCGGCAATTACTAAAGTCGGTGAATGGAAAATCAGCAATAAGAAAATCATCGTGAATTGTCCTAAAGCACCAAACATAAAACCAATTGTTTGCGCATTTTGCGAACCAAAACCTAAAATTGCGGCAACATCAATACCAGGAACTGCACCAGGTAGCCATCTATCAGAAATACCCGTAAAGGATTCTGTTAATTCGTTAACGAACGTTCTAACACCTAACTGTAAGATAGCCAGATAAACTGAGAATTGCAGAGCCGTTTGTAAAATGTAAAAGACAAAACTTTGTCCCTTTTGCATAAAGTGCGCCTTAGTTAAGTAATCTGGTCCCAAGACGATTAAAATTGCACCGATGAACACTAGCATTAATAATGAAGTTGAAACCATATTGTCATTAAAAATTGACATAAAGCTCGGTAATTTAATATCTTCAAGCCGCTTATTCTTATTTTCCTTACCCTTTTTCATGGAATGCTTTTCAAGCATTTCCGAAATCTTGGCAAAGAAATACAGACCAAACATTTGTTGGTGGGCAACAGCAAAGCCGGCACCATCAGTTAACTCTTGCGTAATCCCAACTGTTAGGTTAGAACCTACAGCCCAGTAGAGACCTAAGATTAAACTCATAATTGCTAAAATTGATATTCTGTTTAAATTTGGAAAACAAAACAGAATTAACCAGAAAGCAGTAGCAGCTTGTTGAACCTGCACATTACCAGTTGTAAAAACCGCTCTTAACTTGGTGTACTTCGAAAAACGAACCAGCAAAATGTTGATAATATAGGCAAATAATAGTAGCAGCATCGTGTCCGCAAAGGAGCGACCGAAGCGTTGCATAATTCCCGAATTAACAGCATTTTGACCAAAATAAGGGTCAATAATCATAGCACTTAAATGAAAGCGATCCTTCAAGCCAACTAAAATTGGTCTAAAAGTATTAACTAGTCCACTAGATCCAGCTGACAAGATAAAGTAGCCCACTGTGGCTTTTAAAAAGCCAGACAAGACTTCATACCACTTTTTATGTTCCAAAATATAACCGATTAAAACAATAAAACCGATCATAAATGCAGGTTGTCCTAAAACATTAGTGGCAAAATAGCTCCAAATGGACAGTAAAACATTTAAAACATTTTGCATTTGTTTACCTACTCTCTTCTTCAGCTAGTTCATACTTATCAATGACCTTTTGATAATCTGCCAACGTCTTTACCTGCCGCAAATCATCAATTAAACCATCTTCCATCAGCATATTGGACAAATTAGCAATATTTTCCATATGCTGCTTATTATCTTTAGCAGCTAACATAAAGAACAATTGCGCATCTTTTTCTGGATCATTTTGGTCAAAAGAAATTGCTTTTGGAAAAATAGTTAAACCAATTCCTGTTCCCAAAACGCCTGAACTGTCTGCTTGTGAATGTGGCATTGCCACTCCAGGTACAATTACAATATACGGACCATATTCTTTAACATCAGCAATAACTTGATCAATATATTTATCAGTAACAAGATCATTCGATTTCATAATTTCACCTGAAATTCTAAGTGCATCTTCCCAATCTTTTGGCTGTTTAGCACTGATATTAATCAAATGATTTTCTAAAAAATAACGTAGCATAACTCCCTCCTACCTTATAAGCAACTAAAAAATAGGCTTATAACAATTCTGGGAATGGCAGATCTGGATCATTCTTGAATGCATCATGGAATCCGCGATCGTACATGTATTCAAAATTATCTTTATCCTGTGGATAGTTAAATTCGCCACCAACTTGCCAAATATATGGTTTAAACTTGTATTGCAGACGGTACTTCTTTCTATTCCATAAGACCAAAATATCTTTCGGATCACTGTAAATATTTGACCAAATATCATAATGCATTGGGATAATTACCTTAGTATTCAAGGCTTCACCCATCCGCAATACTTGGGAATCATCTAGTTTATCAGTGATACCACGAGGGTTTTCACCGTAAGCACACAGAGTAACATCAATCTTATTTTCGTTACCATGCTTAACATAAGTATTAGAATAGTGTGAGTCCCCTGAGTGATACAGGTTGCCTCCTGAAGTTTCAAGCAGATAATTTACGGCTAACTTGGCCATTTCTTTTGGCTTAGTACCGGCCAATTTAACATTAGGGTCATCTTCAGTTACTAATTCAGTTCTGTCAAAAGCTTCTAGTGCTTTAATCGTTACAGCGCCGACTTTAACTTCATCGCCTGGCTTGACAACGATAATTTTTTCTTCAGGAACACCCCATGACTTCCATTCATCAGCAACTCCTTGAGGGCCAATAAATTTAGCATTCGGACAGAACTTGTTTACACAAGCTGCAGTGTAAATGTCCAAGTGATCGTGATGCGTATGGGTAACACACAAGGCATCCAAATCTCTAATTGCAAAGGGATCAATCACGTATGGCTTATTACGCATGTTAGGCTGTAGAGCTTCACCACCAGTCATCCGCATCATCTGGTGACCCTTACGCATCTTGCCATCACCATGTGAATGTTTACCAGTACCATTCCACATATCAATAGCAATATTCGTTCCTTCATGAGTCTTCAGCCACATCCCCATACAGCCAAGCCACCAAATTGAAAATGAGTTTTCTGGCACTTTCTTTTCGGCAATTTGCTCATTTAAGTATGTTCCCCATTCAGGGAAATTATTCTCTGCAAATACAGCAGGTGTAACTTCGTTTATATTTGTCGGTTTTGTCATCTTTTTCCTCCTAAAAGTTTATCTTGTTTGTTTTCACAACAGATTATATTGTATAATGTTATCGCTTTCAATCATATTTTATGATAATTTAAATATTTTATGGTGTTTTATCATTATAAAAAGCAAAATGTTGTGTTTGATATCTTTTTATGATATTTTTTGATAATAAATTTTAGGAGAATAATGTTAATATAGGAAAACAAAATGAAGAATTCATATCAAGAAATTAAAAACAGAAGAAAGAAAATCATTGATTTACTCAATCATGAAAAAAGTATTTCATTAGATGATCTCAGCAAAAAACTCGGTGTCTCAATCATGACTGTTCGCCGAGATTGTAGTAACTTAGCCAATCAAGGGCAAATTGAACAGGAAAAAGGCATTATTTCACTAGTTAAACCAGAAGAAATTCCCTTTACAGATTCCGTCAGTTACATCAAGCAACGAATTGGTAAGGAAGCTGCATCTCATATTGAAAAGCATAATTGGGTTTTTATTAATTCAAGTACAACTGCCTTTGAAGCAATACCATATTTATTGAAAAAAGACGTTAATATTCTAACTAATAATGGTTATGCCGGAAACTTAGACATGCATGCCAGCAATAGCAAAATCATCTTGAGCGGCGGCAATGTCAGCCGCAAAATGATTATGAGTGGTGACTTAGCAGTTGAGCCCTTCTTAAAAATTTATGCCGATTGGGCAATCATTGGCTGTGCCGGAATTAGCTTAAATCGCGGGGTTGCCACACCATTTATTGAAGAAGCCAAGGTTAACGGAGCAATTATCAAGCATGCGCGCAAACTAATTGTGGTTGCAGATTATAGCAAATTCAGCCAGTTTTCTAACTTTACCATTTGTCAGGCAACCGACATTGATTTGCTAATCACTGACTCTTTTACACCCAAGAAGATTATTGCCGGCTTTATTAAAGCTGGCATTCAGGTCATTCAAGTGCAGCTATAAAATTTAAGCAAACAAAAACAGCAAAAAGTATGCTTTATACTTTTTGCTGTTTTAATCTACTTAATTATTTTAAAGATTTAATAACCTTTTTAAACATTTGCTGTTGAAATTCTTGAGCATACTGCTTAGCTAGACTAGCTTGCTTAGCCTTATCAGTTGCCAAAGCTGGATTCTTCATCATAGCTTGCTTAACTTGCGCCATGACATATTGCTGTGCCTGCTGTTTCAGCTTTTGCTGAGCTGCTTTAGACTTCATGGCAGCCATTTTCTTTTGCATTGCCTTAACTTGATCAGTTGATAAATAGAACCAAGATTTAGGTAAATAGAATGTATTTGAACGTTTAACTAATTTATTTTCTAAACCAGAAACACCAAACCATAATTTAGCTGCACTTGAATCAAAGCGCCAACGAGTTTCCTTAACCTTTAACGTTGCCGTGTTACCTGATACACGCTTAACGTGGTTATTAGCTGCCGTTAATTCATTAGCTTGTGTATGACTAGGCTTCTTTTGGTCTAAGGTCTTTTTATAAACGACAACTGTTTCTTTACCATTGGTCCCAACTGGCTTATACAGAACCATGTTCAAGCCATTCTTAGCACTTGCTGGATAAACTTGTACAGTCTTGGTTGTCGTTTCCTGATGCATACCATAATGCTCATGACTATTCAAAGTCAAAAAGACCAGTGAACTAATTAAAATTACTGCTGAAACGATTGTTGCTGTAATTCGCCACTTCGGCGTTTTAATAAAGATATAACTGATAAAAGCTGCAAGTGCCCCAATAACTAATGTTGCCAAAATCATTTATTATTCACCGCCTTCTAATTTAATATCATGACTAGGTGTCCGTTTATCCTTTAAGAAGAATGAAAGGCATAAACCGATAACTGCAAAGACTAATGAGAACATGAATGCAGCATGGTAACCATCTAAAGTTGCCGTTAGGTACTTTTGCTTATAGCTAAACGGTGCTGCCTTTAATAATGACTTACCTGGTGCCTTAGCATTAGTAACATTAGTTAACAAAGTAATCATAATTGCTGAACCAATTGATGAAGCAATCTGGCGAACTGTGTTGTTTGAAGCCGTCCCATCAGCAATTAAATTATCAGGTAAAGCATTCATTCCTGAAGTGGTTACCGGCATCGTAATCATTGAAATACCAAACATTCTGATTGCATATAAGAAGACAATGTAGATATCTGGTGTATCCAAAGTCAACCATAAAAATGGCAACGTCCCTAAAATAAGTAAGGTCATGCCCAATGTAACTAACCGTTTACCACCAATTTCATCAAATAAACGACCGGTAATTGGACTCATTAAAGTCATAACAACGGCACCGGCAAGTAAAGTCAAACCTGAGTTAAGTGCACTCATGCCGTGAACAATTTGCAAATATAATGGTAAGACAGATTCAACCCCTAGCATCGCAATGGTTGAAATTGAGGCCATTACTGATGCTAAAGTAAATTCCTTAGTCTTAAATACCCGTAATTGCAAAAATGGCTTAGGAATTACTAATTGCCGCCAAACAAATAACGCGGTCACAATGACACCAACGACTAGAGCAATATCAACATTCTTTGCGTCCCAGCCATCATTACCCGCAGCAGAAAAGCCGTAGAGTAAACTACCAAAACCTACTGTTGAAAGCGTTAATGACAACCAATCAAGCTTTTGTTTAGTTGTCTTAAGTACCGGCTTCATGAAGAAAAGTGACAATACAATAACGATAACCATCAATGGAATTAACATACCAAACAGAACACGCCAGTTGTAATTATCAATAATCCAGCCAGATAAGGTTGGTCCAATAGCTGGTGCTACCCCAACAACAATTCCTACAAGACCTAAAGCAGCCCCACGTGAATTAGCTGGAAAGATTGATAACATAATTGTCTGTAAAAGCGGCATTGAAATACCCACCCCAACAGCCTGAATTAAACGTGCTGTCAGCAGTGTACCAAAGTTTTGTGCACTGTAAGCTAAAATTGTACCGCCAAGGAAAATTACCATGGCACTTGTATACAACCACTTAGTGTTAATTGTAGTTGCTAAGTACGCTGATAAAGGAATCATGATCCCGTTAACCATCAAGAATCCAGTCGTCAGCCATTGCGCTGTAGCAGTTGAAATATTAAACGTCGACATCAATTTAGGTAATGCTGTTGAAAGTAGTGTTTGATTCAAAACCGTACAGAAGGTTCCGACTAAAAGCACAATAATCAACATTGCTCTACCAAATGAACTTGTTTTATTATCAGCAATTTTTGCCAAAACAGTTTCCCTCTTTCATATTTTTAAACAAGATGTTTTCTAATATAAAATAGTTCATACTTAATGTCAAATATTTGATATTGAGGTTAAAAAATTAACACTGATGCTTTTTATGTTAAAATACTTCCTAACTAGCTAATAAATTATGCCAAAAAGTTTTATAATAATACTAAGTAAATTAGGAGCAACAAATGAAACAAGAGACTTATGCAGAATGGCTAAACCAAATCATTAAACCTGATAAAATTTACCTTAGTATTCGTGATGCCGCCAGAGCAAGCGATGTTTCTGATACTCAGGTACGCTATTGGATCAAGATGGGCTACCTTAAAACTACTAAAGCAGAAAATGGCGCAATTAAGCTGCCCTTTAATCAAATTGCAAAAATTAGAATGATTAAATTCTTTTTGAATGAAGGGTATACTTTACCTGCAGCAGCTAAAAAGATGACCGAATATCAAAAAAATGTCCACTCACTCCTGCACCTATTCTTAGGTAGTATTCATGACATTAAACAAGAAAACGACCAGACAATTTTTGATTTAGGGCCCCTAGCTACTAACCCTAAACAGCATATTTATGGTATCGAAAGCCAAGAAGATATCAAATTCGTTTTAAAAGAAAAAAATTAACCTGACAATCTTAACTGTCAGGTTAATTAAGCCGCCAATTTTGACGGCTTTTTACTTTAAAAATTAATACGTTATTTTCATCAATAATAAAAAGCCGCATTAGTTATAACTAATGCGGCTTTACTTAATTATAAATACTGCGCAACCTGATTAACCATGTTTTTAGCATGTCCATCACGCAATAAGGCAATGATATTTTCCGAAGCCTCGTTAGCAATTGCCGTGCGTGCTTCTAGTGTCGCGGTACCAGCATGCGGCGTCAATACAACGTTATCTAATGCACCTAAAGCTGCTGGCACTTCAGGTTCTTCCGCGAACACATCAAGTCCAGCACCAGCGATTGTCTTATTCTCCAAAGCTGTAATTAAATCAGCCTGATTAATTAGCTTTCCCCGTGCTGTATTAATAATATAAGCAGTTGGTTTCATTTCATTAAAAACACTACTATTGAAAACACCCTCGGTTTGCGGCGTTAAAGGTGCATGCAGTGTAATAACATCAGAATTTTTAATTAAAGTCGAAAAATCGGCATAGTTAACATTAAGTTTCTGTTCCTCAGCAGAACTTAACTGATGTCGATTATTGTAAATAACCTTCATCCCTAATAGTTGGGCAAATTGACCAACCGTACTGCCAATTCTCCCCATGCCATAAATACCCAAAGTTTTACCAGCTAGACTCATTCCCATATTCCGGGGCTCGCCAAGATCAGGCCAGTTGCCCGCACGCAAATCTTGGTCATACACATGCAAGCGGCGCACTGATGCAAGCATCAATGCAATTGCCATTTCAGCCGTTGGCATCCGTACTGCTTGCGGCGTATTAGCTACCACAATACCCTTTTTTTGTGCATAATCAATGTCAATATGATCAAAGCCCACACCAACGGTCGCAATAATTTTCAAATTAGCGCCCGCATCAATTAATTCGCGGTCACCTTTTAATCCTGCTAAGAGCACACCATCATATTCTGGCAGCATTTGTAATACTTCCGCACGCGAAAACTGTTTATTCTGTGGATACGTAACATCAAATACTTCCTGTAATTTTTTTATTACTTGGTCCGGAGCTTTTCCCGTTACTAATACTTTTGACTGTGGCATTAATTTTTCTCCTTCTAACAATTAAACTTTCAAAGCTGGATCATTGGCTGCCTCAACAGCAGCAACTGCCGTCTTTTTAAAATAAATCCGTTCAGCATTATTGTACATCACATCCGCTAGTTCTTCGGTTGTAAAAATTGACGTGCGTTCTAACCACGTTGATAGACTATGGTAAGAATTAAACGTAGCTGACCATGGTGCATCACTGCCCCAAATAATCCGCTTAGCACCCAAAGCCTCCTTAGCAAGAGCAACATCTTGTTGACAACGCAAGAATGGCTCCGTAGTTTCATTTTCAATATCCTGAATTGCGGCAATATCAGTGTAGATATTCGGATAAGGCTGCCACTGATTAAGTGCAGCTTGCAAACGATTTAAATGGTCCGCACTTGGAAACGATAAATGACAAACCACAAAATCCAGCTCTGGGTACATTCTAGCTAAATTGGCAATTGCCTCCGGCTGATAACTAGCTTGGGTATAATCACCATAATCAACAGTTACCACAAAGCCGGGATAATCGCTAAGATAATGAAAAATTTGACCAACGCGCGGATCCGTATCCAAGCGAAACGGCGTTGTCAGGTGATAACCAGTCAGACCACCACCCTGACTGATTTCAAATTTCATTGCTCTAAAGCCCAATTCTTCAACGTGCCGTTTTACAATCTGCATGTAAAATTCACTAAAAGGATCGACAGAAAAGGCCCCAATGAAACGGTCAGGATACTTTTTAACTGCTTGATAAGAATAATAATTCTGAAAGCCATACAAACTGCCCTGCAGTAAAACAGCCTTATCAATTCCATTAGCTGCCAAGACTTTTAGCGCTGACTCAGCAGTAAAAGTATCGTCCCCCCAGCCATCAGGAAATAACTTCAGTACTGCTTGATTATTATCCCAAATCGCACGACCATTGCCTAAAGCTGTCAAACTGCCTTTACCATTAAAGCCGGCAAGTGAACGCACTAGATGAAAGTGTGCATCAATCTTCTTCATTATTAAACCTCCGTTGTTAATCCCTAGTTTACTACTAATAAACTGGTATTTTTCAAATTAACTTTCAGCCCCGCTATCACAAATATTTATAAACTAAAAACCGCGCCTAAATACTAGACGTGGTTTTATTTAATTAAGACAATCAATAATTTCTTGAATATCTTTATTTTTTTGCTCAGGCGTAATCTGATGATCATTAATGATCTTAATCGCTTGTTGTACCAAAGAAAATACCTGCGCATCATTTTCATTATCATTAATTAAATAGCTAATTTTAAAATATGATTCTAGCTTTTTAGCATTATCTTCTTCTAGCGCATCTTTAATAAAGCTCTTAAAGATCAGCCGCAAATTACGTGACCGCTTATTGCGTTCCTGACGTTTTTCATAATATGGCAAAAATAATGCTACACAAACAGCTGCAATCTCAGCAAATGCTGTCACCCATTCTGATATTGAACCTAATTCCATAATTTCACCTCGATATTATTATACAAATATATTACGTGAAAATCACAGGCTTTTCATAATTAATCGTCAGTATCATTAAAGGTTGCCATTAGTTCATCCAAATTCAGCTTTGTTTTTTGCTCATTGTCAAGATCTGCTACCACTTGACCCGAGCGCAAAACTAGCAGCCGATTACCATATTTAAGCGCGTCTTCCATACTATGAGTAATCATTAGACAGGTTAACTTTTGGGTGGTCACAATCTGGCTGGTCTGAGCCATCAACTTACGACTAGTTTTCGGATCTAACGCCGCCGTATGTTCATCTAATAAGAGAATGTCCGGGCGTTTAATTGTTGCCATCAAGAAGCTTAACGTCTGCCTTTGACCACCTGACAAATGTTCCGTCGGCGTGTCTAACTTATCCGCCAGCGAATTACCCATCTGAGTCGCGATTTCACGCAATTGCTCTTTATGAGCAGCCAACTTGCGCAAATGTAGACCGCGACGCTCACCGCGCTTTTTAGCAAGTAAAATATTTTCCGCAACCGTCATTCGCGGTGCCGTTCCCATCTTAGGATCTTGAAAAACGCGACTAATAAAACTGGTCCTTTTTTCAACTGATTGGTGAGTAATCTCCTGCCCCTGATGCAGTATTCTTCCTGCTGTGGGGGTAATTAACCCGCTAATGGTATTAAAAAGCGTTGATTTACCGGCACCATTGGCACCCACGATGGTAATAAAGTCGCCTTGATTAATTGTTAATGTCAAATCACGTAAAATTTTCGCTTCTGCTGGCGTGTGCTGGTTAACAACGGTTGTCACTTTATCCAAAGTTAAAACTGCCTGTTTACTTTCCATGTTGGCTCACTCCTTTACGTAAAATTCCGTCCAACTTTAACGCGTGCCGCAATTTCGGCAGCATTAAACAAATAGCTAAAATAATAGCTGAAATCAGATTGAGGTCATTAGTTGAAAAGCCTAGTTGCAAAACAATCAGTAAGACAAACCGATAAATAATACTGCCTAAAATCACGGCAATTAATCGCTGATTAAGCGTTAAATAGCCAAAGACGACCTCACCGATAATAATTGAAGCTAACGCAATTACGATAATCCCAATGCCCATATTGGCATCTGCATAACCATTATTTTGCGCAATTAGTGCCCCAGCCAGACCGACCAAACCGTTAGACAAGGTCAAGCCTAAAATTGTCATATTATCAGTATTAACCCCTAAGGACTGCGCCATCATCTGGTTATCGCCCGTTACAATGAAGGCTTGCCCTAAATCAGTTTCTAAAAATAGGGCAATCAAAATGGTAATTAGAATAATTGTCCCGCCGCCAATTAATACACTATCAAAGTACCGCGGAAGAGTTTGGAAGATTTTAGCTGAGAAAAAGGTCTTTTGCCCTAGCAGTGAGACGTTAGAACCGCCCATAATTCGCAAGTTAACTGACAGACAGCCCGTCATTACTAAGATGCCCGCCAGCAAAATTGGAATGTTGCCTTTGGTATAAAGTAAACCGGTAATTAACCCACCTGCCGCGCCACCTAAAAATCCCAGAAGTGTTGCTATGAGCGGCGATACTCCCTTAGTAATTGCCGTCACGGTAATAGCCGCGCCTAGTGGGAACGTCCCTTCAACCGTCATATCGGCAAAATTCAGAATGCGAAATGTTAAAAATAAGGCAAGCCCTAATAACGCCCATAACAATCCTTGCCCAATGCTTGAAGTTATTAAATTCATTTGATCACCTTCCCATGTTGTCTAGCAGCTCGAACAATCGCTGCTGGAATCTTAATATGTAATTTACGCATTTCCTTTTCATTTATCATGTAGTAGCCGCTTTTGACTGTGGCAACCGGATAAGTTGCCGGATTCTTACCGCGCAAGACTTTGGCTGCCATCACACCCGCAATTCTGCCCATCTCTTGTTGACTAATAACGTAAGAAGTAAGACCCCCGTCCGGCATCATCGTTTCCGCACACGGAAAGACCGGAATATTGGCATTATTAGCAACATTTACCAGTGTCTTCATTGCCGAAGCCACACCATTATCTTGCGGGGCATAAATCGCGTCAACTTGACTTACCATCTGATTAGCTACCTGCTGAAGATCATTGGTGTTGGCAATGGTATACATTTTAGGGATTAAACCTGCCCGTTTAACAACTTGCGCAAATGCTTGAGCATTAGTCTGCCCGCCATGATCCGATGAAGTATAGATAATACCGATTTTCTTAGCCCGCGGCATAATCGCGTGCAGCAATGCAAATTGTTTAGATACTGGATTAAGACCGGAAGTCCCTGTGATATTGCCGCCGGGATGCGCCTCACTTTTGACTAAACCGCTGGCTGCTGGCGTCGAAATCCCCGCCAAAATAATTGGCGTTGTTTTCGGGGCACTATTGGCGAGAGCCTGCGCCGCCGGTGTCGCAATGCCCACTAAGAGTGAATCTTTATTAGCCAGCTGCTGGGACATTATTTTTAAGTTACTTTGGTCACCTTGAGCATTCAAAAAATCAATCTTGAGATTCTTGCCAGTAGTTAATCCTTCTTCTTTTAAGCCAGCGACCACCCCGCGATGAATCTGGTCAAGTGCGGGGTGGGTCATCATCTGCAGGATGCCGACATGGACGACCTCTAATTTAGATGCTGTTTGACTAGCAGTTCTAGGAGCTATCGCCAAGTCAACTCCCAAAAATAATAGAATAGCACCAATAAATGCGAGCATTCGTTTCATTTTTTCTCCTTAGTTTTTGTTAAATCAGGGCTTTTTGACAACAAAAAAAGGCAAACCAGCATGTTGCTCTGGTTTGCCCTAAGGACGCAAAGCCTGCTGCACGTTTTACCATGCAAACAAACTTCGTCAAGTTAAAAGTAGTCAGCACGGATACAAACTGTTTGCCAGATCGTATCCGTTCAAGACGATTACGATCAATCCTGCTGGCTTTGCCAACTCTTATTCAAGTTTAATGTGAACGATTGAATCATAATTATTTCCTTTCTCCAATAAATTATTCTAAGTTTATCTCATTTTACGTTAATGTCAAGAATTTTTACAATGACATTATTTAAAAAATCAGTAAGATTAATCATGCAATTAAAGAAAATAATTAATAATAATTATTTATTTCATCTTCTTGAATCATCTTACCAAAACTTCTATAATCATTTCTTATAATCTTAGAAACATAATATTTTAATTTACGGAGGAGAACCAATGATTGGTTGCAGTAGTTTTACACTAGAAACTAAGGACAAAAAGCACTTTTTGTCACGAACAATGGACTTTATGATGGAAATGGCTGAGCAGGTCGTTTACACACCCATCAAGAAAACTTTTAAAGTTGCTTACAGCGTTGAGCAAGAAATCACCAGCAAGAGAGCCTTTATCGGCTTAGGGGAAATCCAAGAATACGACAATGCCCCTGTAACTTTTGATGGTGTTAACGACAAAGGCCTCATGGGTGCGACCCTGTACTTCCCTGGTTATGCCAGCTACCATGAAACTGCCCAAGCTGGTACTTGGGCAGTTTCACCCGACAAAGTGATTTCTGTAATTTTGTCACAAGCTGCCAACTTAGATGATGTTGCCGAGCTTTTCCAAGAGCAAATCACCATTGTTAATGATGCCAACCCAACGCTTAAAGCTGTCTCACCACTGCACTTTATCTTTTCAGATACTACTGGTGCCAGCTTAATTGTTGAGCCCGAAGAAGATGGCGTTCATATCATCAAGGATTCAATTGGTGTCATGACCAACAGTCCTGATTATCATTGGCACGAAACTAACTTACGGAATTACTTATCAGTAACACCTAAGCAGCATGACGATGTTAACTTTTTAAGCAAAACTTTAAAGCCATTCAGTCAGGGTTCTGGTACCTTCGGCTTGCCAGGTGATTACACTCCTGTTTCTCGCTTTGTTAGAACTGCTTTCATGAAAAACAACGTCGAGCAGCCAGCTGATGAAACTGCTGCTGTCAGCCTTGCTCACCATATGCTTGAACCTGTCAGCATTCCGCGCGGAATCGTTGTTACACCTAACAACACCTTTGATTACACTTGTTACAGTGCCTACATCTGTGCTGAATCTAGAAGCTACTACTACTCAACTTACAATAACCAACGGATTCGCTGCGTGCGCTTAACTCCGGAATTATTACAAGAAACTGATTACAAAGAATTCAAGGTTAACCCTAAAGAAGACATTGATTACATGAATTAACAAAAAAGCTTAGCCAAATTAATGGCTAAGCTTTTTTTGTTAATTTAATTCTGTATAGCGAACCAAGTGAATCTGTTTTTCCGCAATTTGTTGTGGCAATTGCGGATCACACAAGAAGTCTACTTCCTGCGTGCGCGGAATTGTCAAACTTGACTGCTGCATAATACTTTGGTCTAAAAATCCTGGATGACAAACCATCATTGGCACGTCATCAGCAGAAGTTTTTAATGCAAAATCAACGGCATGTTCAAAAGTACGGTAAGGATCATAATTTGGCTTCATACTATCCATAAAGGTCGTAATTGTCGTTTGCGACTTAAACTCAACTGGATCTAACTCCAAATCAAATGGCAATAGCGGCAAATTATGCTTCTCAGCAACAATTGTCAATCCTTTGAGTAAGTTGGCACTATAAACTGCATGTGCTTCAAAGTAATCAGGTTTCTTATTTGTTAGTTGTAAAAAGCGCTGGTACTGTGCTTCAATTTCCATAACAACTTCGTCTAAATTAACTAAATCATGTTCGGCCTGACGGTATACCTTTGATGGCTTAAAAGAACCATCAGCCGTCACCAAACTTGGAATTAGTTTTGGATCAGTAATTGGACGACCTGCGCAAATTACCGTGTGCATCCCTAAATCAAAATCAAAGCCTTTTAATAAATCTAAGCCATGAACAGTATCAGCCATGTTAACCATGACCCCAACATTATTGATAATGCCATTTTTCACGGCTTCATAAATACCATAGTTAACGCCCTTAGAATAACCTAAATCATCAGCACGAATAATCAAATTATGCATCAATATGTTCCTTTCTTAATTCTTAGTCTTTGGTTCAACTCCAATAAGATAAGTTGCAATTGCAGCAACTAGTAGTGCAATCACACCACTAATTACCCCGTTAATTAAGTTAGTAGTTGAACCACCAACATAACCACTTAAACACATAAAGTTAGCAACTGGTACAACTACATAAGCTGACACGTGAGTTATTGCCGCATAAATACCACCAGCAAAACCGCCAAGCATCATACCGATAAATGGTCGGCGATACTTAATTGCCAAACCATATAGTGCTGGTTCAGTAACACCACCAATTAGGTTAGCAATGAAGTAGCTGAATGCCAAGGATTTTTCTTTTTTATCCTTTAAGCGTAAGCTGGCACCTAAACTCATGCCGGCAACTGCCATACTGGCTGCAATTGAACCAAGCAAAATAAAGTTATCATGTCCGGTCTGCGCGACAATTGTAATCATCGCACTAATTAAGACCAAGTGCATCCCAGTCATTACCAGTAATTCCCAGAAGGCACCAATTAAACCGACACCAATAATGGCTGCAATACCGCCCAACTCACCAAAGGAGATAATTCCTTTAGATACATATTCACCTAAAAAGCCACCCAAAGGTCCTAAGATGCAGAGTGATAACGGCAACATAATTGCAATCGTCAATGTTGGGGCAAAGATGGTTCTTAGTGACGCCGTAATGTGCTTGTTAAAGAAGCGTTCAATATAAGACATAATCCAAACAGATAACAGGATTGGTAATACTGTACTGGCATAATTAGTTAAATGCATTGGCAAACCATAAACCGTGAATGGTTTACCAGCAGCTACAATTTTAACTAAACCAGGATCCAGCATAATCGCGCCTAAGAAAATCCCCAAAATTGGTGACGTATCAAACTGCTTAGCGGCAGTATAACCAATTGCAATCGGGAAGAAGTAAAAACCGGCATCCCCAACAAAAGTAAATAGCTGATATAAATCACTATGAACTGAAACTACGTTCAACATTGTTGGTCCCAAGACAGCAACCAGCATTTTGAACATTGAAGCCGCAATTAACATTGGAATTAACGGGGTTAAACTGCCGGCAATTTTATTTAAGATTGCATTACCAACAGACTTCCACGTGCGCTTCTCTGGTTTATTAGTAGCTGCCTGATCCAAATTCTCATTAACTGGGGCAGCTGAAGTAAAATTGCCTTCTGCAACAACGGCATCGTAAACTTCATTAACTGTCTGACCAATTACTATCTGGTATTGACCGCCTGAACGAGCAACACCAAGGACACCGCTGATCTTTTTAACTTCGTCATCCTTAGGAACATTCATATCCTTCAAATTAAATCTCAACCGTGTCATACAATGCGTAACACTGGCAACATTTCCGCTGCCGCCAACAGCTTGGTCAATCTGCTTAGCCATTTCTCGGTAATCTTTACTCATTTAATTCTCCTTTGATGTTAAGTAAGATAAATAATTACTGGTTTTGCTTAATAAGTATGTCCTGACTGGTAGTTTGCGTGCCAAAATCCTTTGTCATCGTCCAATTTTGATTGTCTGATGCTAATTTAGTAAAAATCACCATCGTGGTTAAGTCGGCATTATTTGCAGCTAAACTCTGACGATCAAGTTTAATCAATTCTTGTCCCTGCTTAACGCTGTCTCCTTGCTCAACCAAAGCCGTAAATCCAGCACCATTAAGACTGACTGTATCAATCCCAATATGAATTAAAATTTCATCACCTGCTGGCGTTACTAGCCCTACTGCATGCTTTGAATCCGGTAATGACACAATTTCACCGGCAACTGGAGCACTAACTGTATCCGCATCAGCTGCCAACTTAATTGCAAAGCCGTCACCCATTAACTTTTGTGAAAAAACCGGATCATTAACCGCACTTAGGTCAGTAACTACTCCTGCTATTGGTGCAGTTACTATGAACTCAGGCTTTTTCTTCTTTAAAAATCTAAACACAATTTCCCTCCAATAAAAAAACTCCCTGAAACAAGCTATTAGAAAGTATGCTAAAAATACTTAGCTAATGGTATGCCTCAAAGAGCAACAACCCATTATTAAACTCTCACAGCTATGCGCAACTGCAAGCGTTTTTAATAACAACACCTAGATATTTTACCGCAACCAATGTTAATTACAAAAATTTACGCACAGAAAAAGCCGCAGTCAATTAAACTACAGCTTAAAACTTACATTATGTTACTTATTACCTTCAGCTCTTGACTTGTAAACACCACCATCTGTGTTGATTACCAAGTCTTCACCTTCAGTAATAAAATCTGGCACTTGAACAACCAAGCCAGTTTCCATTGTCGCTGGCTTACCTGAACCAGTAACAGTTGCGCCCTTAATTCCTGGTTCGGTCTGAGCAACCTTCATCACAACCGTTGATGGCAGTTCAACCCCTAGCAATTTACTACCATTGGCAAATTCCAATTGAATTTCAATATTTGGAATTAAGTAAAGCTTGTCGTCACCTAATTGGTCACCAGAAACTTCGTATTGCTCGTAAGTTTCCGTGTCCATAAAGGTATAAGTGTCACCTTCACTATACAGATATTGAGCCTTTTTCTTCGTAATGTCGACCAAGTCAACCTTTTCTGTTGGGCGCATTGTCTTGTGAACAACTGCGCCACTTTCAACGTTGCGCAAATCCATTTGCATTACCGTGTTGCCCTTGCCAGGTTTGTGGTGGTTAGCCTTTAATACCCGAATTAATTTACCATCTTGACTAAAAACCATACCCTTTTTTAAGTTGATTGCTTGTACCATGTTTATACTCCTTTAAATTTTCAAAATATTCAATGCCTAAATTCAAAGTCATTCACGCTGGAGGTAAAGCGAATTTTTTAATTAATAATAAATAAATCTTCATGCCCTTAGTATAGCAAATTAAAAGTGTCTCAGGTAGATTTGATCAATTAAATGTCCATCAGTTTTATGCAAAACTAGACTTGCTCGCTGCTTCGTTGGCGCAATATACTCACGTAAATTAACTAAGTTAACCATTTGCCAAGTTTCTTGAGCTAATTGCATGGCAGCTTCTCTTGGACCATTAGCCATTTCATAATAAAAATTATTCGGGTTATTTTTGTTCAGTTCTAATACCCGAACAAAGCGCTGCATGAACCATTCTTCAATTAATTCTTCCGCGGCATCAATATAAATCGAAAAATCAAAAAAGTCACTGGTCACAATCTGACCATTAGTCGGCAATTGCAGCGTATTAATTCCTTCAACAATTAAAATATCTGGCTTCTTGACGTGACCGTATTGTCCCGGAACAATATCGCTCAATTCCTGCGAATACAGCGGATAGACAATATCGTCTTTGCCAGACATTACGTCCTGCAAAAAACTGGTCAGTAAATTCATGTTATAGCTTTCAGGGAAACCTTTACGCTCAAATAAATTCCGCCGTTTTAATTCTTGATTGGAATAGATGAAACCATCGGTTGTCATTAAGTGAACCTTTAGTCCTGGATAAGTCCGACTTAATAATACCTGCAATAATCGTGCTGTCGTTGACTTGCCTACGGCGACTGACCCCGAAATACCGATAATAAAAGGAGCAGCTGCCACTTTTTCGTGTAAAAATTCACGCTGCTGATTCTGCAAAGATCGTTTTTCTTGGTAAACTAGATACAAATACTTAATCAAGCTACCGTAAATTTCACGGACATCTGTTAAATTGACTACATCACCTAGGGATTTAATCTTTGCCAATTCATCTTGACTAATTTTAACTTGATCGCCCGCGGAAAATGATGCCCACTGATCCCGATTAAACTGCAAATAATTCTTCATTTAATTGTCCTTCAATTCGTTTTCTTATATTATAAAGTAAATAAATATTAACACTAAAATGTTTAAGCTTTAATAAAAAACGAAAAGAGACTTAGATGAAAAATATAATTTTATTTGGCGACTCGTTATTTAACGGGTACTGTAATGGTCGCGACACTAACTTAATTACTAATGGTTTACAAAAAGCTCTTGGTAGCGACTTCCACGTAACCAATCTTTCCCAAAGCGGCGCTACTACTGCCGACGGCTTAATGCGGCTGCCGCTGATTGATGAAGATGCCGACCTAGTTGTCTTAGAATTTGGCACTAACGATTCAGCTGCTACTTGGGGGGTGCCCAGCAATCTTTATGCCCAAAATTTACAAAAAATGATTACCGCAATCGGCGCTAGTCGCTGCTTGCTCGTTGGACCTTCTTATCCTAATCCCAAAAACAAAACGATTATGCAATATTACACGCAGGAAACTTTGAACCGTTATAACCAAATCGCGCAAAAAGCAGCACTAGAACATAACATTCCCTTTATTGATTTAATTGCTAACTTTAGCAAGTTGCCGCAGATTGGGTCCTACTATCAAACAGACGGGCAACACTTTTCTGACTTAGGTAACGAGGTTTTAATTAATCTAGTAGCTAGCGCAATTAAAGAAAAATAAGCAAACAAAAACTCACGTAATTACGTGAGTTTTTTAATTATTATAATTCGTAATACATCATTGTATGCTTAATGCCAGCCTCATCAAACGGCTCGCCCTGAACCTTATAGCCCAAATAATCATAAAATGGCTTAGCTTGCCATTGCGCGTGACAATATAAGCGATCAGCACCGCGGTCTTTTAAATATGCGTGAACCTGCGCCATCATTTTACTGCCCAGCTTTTGACCGCGAGCTGCTTTGGCAACGGCAACTCGACCCAGCATCCACTTGCCGTCTTCTTGAAAAATCCGGCAAACAGCTAATGCCATCGTCTGATCCTCATTTAACAAGTAAACTTGGATCGCTGTTAAATCTTCATCGTCTAATTCTGGCACGGTAATTTCTTGTTCGGTTACAAAAGTATTGATTCGCAAGCGGGCGATACAAAACATTTCGCGACCTGACATTTCGTCAATTTTTTTAAAAGTAAATTTTTCCTGTGCCATTAGCACTGCCTCCTACTTTTCCTCATACGTCCGCGGGTCAACCGCGAGTAACGGACTCTTTTCTCCCGTATAAATCAAATCAAGCTTGTACATTGCACGTGAAGTAATTGTATAAACCAGTTGGATTTCATCTTCTTGATCGTAGCTGGCTTTAGAAGCATCCCACATGACAACCGCATCAAACTCTAACCCCTTAGCTAGATATGATGGGATAACTAAGGTACCATCAACCAGCCGCTGGTTGGCAGTCGCAATTAACGTTGCCTTAACACCGTCATCTTGCAGTTTTTGGCTGACAAACTTGGCACTTGCCAGATCCTTAGTAATAATTGCCGTGGTCACTTTGCCAGCAGTATTATCCTGCAAGACCTGCTCTAAAACCGCAATTGCCGCATTATCATTCTTACTCTGCCAGAAGACAGGCTTTGGTCCCTGCCGATTAAAGGATTCAATCTTTTCACCTTGCCGCAAAACTTGCTTGGTAAAGTCGGTCAATTGCTTGGTTGACCGGTAGGACTTGGTTAATTGCACTACCGTCGTCTTCTCTGGGTCAAACAACCCACTAATCTGCTTTAATAGGCTGCGGCTTTCATCTTTTGTAAAAATCGCCTGGTTCAAATCGCCGAGCATCGTAAACTTGGCCCGCGGGAAGTTATACTTCAAATAGCACAATTGAAACGGCGTATAGTCCTGAATTTCATCAATAAAAGTATAACGCATCTCATAATTAACGTGGCGACCGGTAATTAAATCATACAGATATAAGTAAGCCGAAACGTCATTCATGTGGATGTAATGCTTTTTAAAGCTGGCCTTCACATCCTCAACGTGCTTAGCCCAATCACTAGCACTAATCTGCCACTTATTCAGGTCAGTCATTTTCGGAACTGCCCGCAAAAAGCTCAAATATTGTGCCCGCATATTAATAAAATTATTACGGCGAATCTGCTGGTAAACCTTGTCCAAGGCCTTAACTACAATCTTACGACCCAAGAATTTTTCTTCTTTTTCTTCAGATTCAAACTCTTGGTCTGGACGATCATAAAGGGCATTTAACTGTTCTTTACTCAAGCTTTCAATGGCTTCTGACACCCAAGACTTCTTGGTTTCTGCATTAATCTTACGATTAAGCGTCTTAATCAATTCTTCACGCGTTGCGTCAATCCGATTATTTAAATTATAATTAGAGTTATATGAATAGTAAAGCTCGTTAATTTTTTCTTTAGCAAAGAATGGCCGCTTCTTATTCCGGAAAAAGATATCCTTAAAGACAACCCCCTGCTTGTTCAAATGTTTAGCATACCGCGTTACCAGTTTAAAGAAAGCCGTAGAATCCTTAAACTTGCCAATTGCCGTATCAGCAGTCTGATCCTCAAACTGGTCAAACAGGTTTTCTACGTCCATCCCTGGCAACCGCCGCGCCACGAACTGCCAATAAGTCATTTGAACCATATTTTGCTCGCCCATTTCCGGCAGCACATTTTTAATATAGTCATTAAACAATTGGTTGGGACTAAACATAATCACGTCGCTGCTGGTCAAATTGCCCCGATACCGATAAAGCAGGTACGCAATCCGCTGCAAAATCGCTGATGTCTTCCCTGACCCCGCGGCTCCTTGGACAAACAACAAATCAGCACTAGTATTTCTAATGATTTTATTTTGCTCACGCTGAATTGTCGTCACAATTGACTTCATCTGGGTGCTGGATTTTTCACCCAGCACCTCTAAGAGCATTTGGTCACCGATTGATTCATTGGTGTCGAACATGTTTACAATTTGACCATCTTCAATCATGAATTGCCGCTTCTTCGTCATGTCAACGGTAATCTCACCATCTGGGGACAAATACGAAACTTGCCCTAGCTTGCCGTCATAATAAATTGAAGAAATCGGTGCCCGCCAATCATAAATTAAGAAGTGGTTATCCTTGTCCGCAAATGAACCCAAACCAATATAAATCGTTTCTGGTTTTTCACTGCCTTCTTTAAAATCCACCCGGGCAAAATATGGTTTCTTTTCCAGTCTTTGAACCGTCCCTAACTGTTTGGCAGAATGCTGCCAAGCATTCTCACGTTCATCAAGCAATTGTTGCTGCTGGTGGATCGAGAGCGCCGTTTCCATTGAGGTGGAATAGCCGTCATAATCTAAGCGGACATCATCGAAGAAGTGCGAATTAAGGTTCCGCGCTTCACCTTCAGCTGATTTAATTGCCGCAGTTAATTCTCCTCGCCGCTCTTTAATCATCTTTAAGATACCGTCGAGATGCTTCTGTTCAAACTGTTTTTCATCCATCGCTTTTGTCATAAAGTCACCTGTTCTTCAAAACTTGCATACTATTTTAACATGAAACGAACTTAATATATAATTCTTAAAACTCTTTTACTAAGATTATTAAAAAGTAGTGAAAATCAACCAATTTACTTCTATAATTTTCTATATTGGAGATGGTCTTTATTATGAAAAATATTTTACATTTTTTACGTAAATTATCTTGTGCACTAGTCGCTGGGATTTCTCTAGGCAGCACGTTTATCCCGGCAATTAGACCCGCTAAGACACCCAGCCATGTGGTCCTAGCCAAAACACATCAGGTAAGTAAAACTGCTAAAAATGCGGGCAAAAATTGTCACTGGTCAAAAAATTCCGCCAAAGTTTATCTTGATTTGGCGGATAACCAGCAATTAACTCAGGCCTCTCAAGCTGCTATCAGTGCTTGGAATGACACTGATAGCTTTACCTTTACTGAAACCAGCAAGAAGAAAAATGCCCAGATCACAATTGAGCCGATGTTTGACCCCGATACCAAAGCCGCCGGTCAAGCAAGTATCACTTACAATCACAAGACCAAGCTGCTTAATAAAGCAAAAATCCAATTAAATGTTTATTATCTGCAGAATCTTATGTATGCTTATTCTTATCAGCGTATTGTCAACACCGTCGAGCATGAATTGGGACACGCCATCGGCCTCAAACACAATAATGGCAAGTCCGTTATGTATCCTGCCGGCTCTGTTTACCCAATTGAGCCACAGGATATCGCAAAAGTTAAACAAATTTATCACGAAAAATAATTAGAGTAAGGAGTTTAAAAATGAAGCGAATTTACATTGTCCGCCACGGACAAACTTATATTAACCGTTACAACAAGATGCAGGGCTGGTGTGATACTCCCCTAACCGAAGACGGCATTGCTGGTGCCGACAAGGCAGGAGAAACACTAAAGAATATTCCCTTTGATATCGCCATCTCTAGCGACTTAAAGCGGGCAAGCGATACTTGCGACATTATCATTAAGCACAATGTTAACCGTGATGAAATCCAACATCTTGCCACCCCGCTGTTTCGCGAACACTTCTACGGTTACTTTGAAGGAATGGATACTGACATGGCCTGGCAAATGATTGGTGGACCTCACGGCTATAAGACCCACTATGATCTGTTCAAGAACGAATCAATTGATACGGCAACCGACTGGATTAAGGAAGCTGATCCGTTTCATGATGCGGAAAATGCCAAGGAATATTGGCACCGCCTTGACCAGGGGTTTGACTTAATCAGTCAGCTTGATGGTGCCGAAAATATTTTGTTAGTAACTCACGGCTTTACTATTCGTAGTATTGCCGAGCGGTTTGGCAATTTTGATGTTACCAGCGGTCCGCGTAACGCGTCAATTACCATGATGACGATGACTGATAAGCAAAGAAAAATCACATCATATAATCAAATGAAACTATAAGAAAATAGAATTTGTACTTTCCTTTTCATCATTGAAAGTCTATAATCAAATTAACATTAATATACAAGAGTCTATGGGGTGCTTATTTAAGCTGAGATTAAACCCATGAACCTGATCTAGATAATACTAGCGCAAGGGATAGGCTAATTAAGCAAAATCCCGTTCGCTATGCGCGAATGGGATTTTTTTGTAGGCGCTTGTTAGAAGTAGGGAGTTAGAAATGACTAATAAGAGAAAACAGACAGAAAAACTTACTATTTTGGCAATTATGATTGCACTAGACGTGGTATTATCGCCGATCTTTCGCGTGGAAGGAATGGCGCCCATGTCCAGTGTCATCAACATTATTGGCACTACCATGCTGGGACCTGTTTACGTGACAATTATGGCAACCTTATGCGGAATTATCAGAATGTTAATCATGGGGATTCCGCCGCTGGCACTGACTGGTGCCATCTTTGGCGCGGCATTAGCTGGGATTTTTTATAAATTAACTAGAAAAATTTGGGCAGCCTGTCTCGGCGAAATTATCGGTACCGGAATTATCGGCTCGCTGCTTTCTTATCCAGTCATGGTCTGGTTCACAGGCAGCTCCAATAACCTGTATTGGTTTGTCTACACCCCGCGTTTTATCGGGGCTGCTGTTATCGGATCAGTAGTTGCCACTATTGTTCTATTAAGCTTAAACAAGGCAAAGCAATTCCAAAAAATCCAGCAATTATTTTTCTAGAAAAAACGACAGCTCCTTATAGGGGCTGTCGTTTTTTACTAAGAATAATTATAATTAATAACCCAAATAATATACCGAATCTGGATTTTGGATTTGCTTTAAATATTCACCAAAAAATGGCAACGTATAATCAACATAACCGTGACCACTTGGAGTAATTAACTGCCGCTCTAATGCTCGACGCCGATATTGTGAGACATAGCCCTTGGTCTTCTTCATTTTGGCAACAACATCACTGAACTTACAATGGTCATTAACATTTATCAAATATTGACGATCATTTTCCGACAAGCCCTTCAAGATCTTTTGGTAAGCATTCTCAAAAAGCTTTAGTTGATATTGTACTTTAACTTCGTTTAATACTTCTATAGTTGGTTCACGACCATTTAACTCTTCAAAATACAGCCAACCCAATAATTGAAAGCCATAAGAGTAACCCTTAGTCATCTGTGCCATTTTGCTTGCAACAGTTAAGGAGCACGCAAAAACTTTTTGATAAGTATTCACCATATCCGCAGCGTTCAACGACATCATTACTATTTTTTCTGAACGCAGCAAAAAAGTCAGTTTATCTTCATTTTGAATATCCAAAATAAGGTCAGGCAATCCGGTCATTACAACGTAAATTGGATATTCAGCTCGCTTAAGTGAATTATAAACTTGGGCAAAGTCTTGAATTGCCTTAGAATTATTTACCTCATCAATCGTGACAACCACAAATTTCCCTTCTTGCTTAATTTCGGACATTAAGTCTTCCAAAATCTCATCAACTTCAGGAACTTCAATTTCACGGCTAATTGATACACCACCCAAACTCAAAGAATTGAGACTGTTAAATAGCCTATTTGCTTTAGAATGAACCTGATGATCTAACTTATGTGCCAAGCTCGTTAAAATACCACTACGATTAAGCAAATCAACATAATAACAATTATCATCTTGTTTAAATTGTTTTGCTAACTGGGTTAAATATGCTGTTTTGCCAGAACCACGGACACCTGTGATAAAAAAAGAACGCGAAAATTGACTTTTCTTAATCAATTTTACTAAATCATTTACCTGTTTGTTTTTATCCAAAAAAATTGGCGGTACATCACCAAAAGTTGGATTAAACGGATTAATCATAAATTCTCCTTTTAGACTTTTTTAGACTTTGATTTTTATTTTAGACTTTTTGCCAATAAAAATAGCGTGAATCAGACTGACCTGCAATCTAATTACGCTATTTTTAATTATTCAATTACTTCATAAATCATTTGGTAAGGCTTGGCTTCATCCGCAATTTTGATGCAATTGTAAAGCATCTCTTGAACTTCAGCAACATCTGAACTATCGGCATGAATTGTCAATAAGGATTCGCCCTTCTTGACCTTGTCGCCAACCTTCTTGTGCAATTCGATTCCAACACCATAGTCAAGCTGGTCGTCAGCCTTTTCACGACCGCCGCCGAGTTTCATGCTGGCAATCCCAACTTCATCAGCTGATAGTTGTGCTAAGTAACCATCTTGCTTAGCAGGCAGTTCAATCTTAAATTGCGCGTGCGGCATAACACTGTAATCATCAATCACACTGCTATCGCCGCCTTGAGCAATTATCATTGCCTTAAACCGATCTAAAGCTGACCCATCAGCAATTGTCGCTTCAAGCATTTTACGGGCTTCTTCAACTGTTTCTGCCTTTTGCCCTAAGACAACCATGTAACTGCCAAGAGTTAGGACTAGGTTAAGTAGGTCTTGTGGACCATTACCCTTAAGCAGATCAAGCGTTTCTTCAATTTCTAAGGTATTGCCGACCTTGTTGCCTAGTGGCTGGTTCATATCAGAAATCAGTGCCATGCACTTCATACCGACACCCTTACCAATTTCTACTAAGGCATGAGCCAATTCTTCGGACTCTGACAAAGTCTTCATAAAGGCACCAGAACCAGTCTTAACATCAATTACCAGCGCATCAGTTCCTGATGCGATTTTTTTACTCATAATTGAACTGGCAATTAACGGAATTGAATCAACAGTATCAGTGACATCCCGCAAAGCATAAATCTTCTTATCTGCCGGTGCGATATTACCTGTGGCACCAATGATTGCCAACTTTTCCTGCTTAACTTGATCAATAAAATCCTGCTCGCCAATTTCTACCTTGAAACCAGGAATTGCTTCTAGCTTATCAAGCGTACCACCAGTATGACCTAGACCACGTCCAGAAATCATTGGTACCGGAATGCCAATAGCAGCAACCATCGCTGCCAGCGGCAAACTAACCTTGTCACCAACACCACCAGTTGAGTGCTTATCAACTTTAATTCCCGGAATTCCAGATAGGTCTAGATGATCACCAGAATTCATCATATCTAACGTTAACGTTGAGCGTTCGTGGTCAGTCATATTATTAAAGAAAATCGCCATCAACAACGCGCTTGTCTGATAGTCTGGAATTTCACCACTAACGACACCATCAACAAAGAATTGAATTTCAGCGTCGGTTAATTCTTGCTTATTTCTCTTTTTATCAATTATATCTACCATTCTCATGGCATCTCACCTCATTATTAATAGGTGAGTAATTCTTGTGCAATTGCCTGATCTAAAATAAGTTCGTTTGCGTATCCTGCTTTAATAACGGCGTAGACAACCGGCGCTTTTAAAATGCCACTAGCAACTAAAATCGAATGTTTTTTCGATTTTAAATCACTCAGTTCAATGCCGACAGTACGTTCATCAAGCCCGCGACTAACAATATTACCATCACGATCAATAAAGCGTGAGACAATATCACCCACTGCCTTTTCCTGCAGCTGTTTTTTCTGCGTTTTATTGAAGTAGCCTAATTGAAACAGCAGTGCATCCTTGCGCACCGTCCCAACACTATAAACCGCAATATTTGCAGCCCGACCAAGTTGCAATGTCTTGTTAATAAAACGATCTTTTTCAACAATTTCTTTAGTAACTTTATTATCAAAAAATGGCGGCAGCGGTAAAAAATGCGCCGTGGCACCAAAAGCATTGGCAAACTCGGTTACACTCTCATCAGCGTATGTCTCCTCATTATTGATATTGACGCCGCCCTTGAGCTGGACAACCTGTACGTCAGAAACGGCGCGCTTTTCTAAGTTGGTTGCCACCATATGCATGGTTTCTCCCCAGCCAAGACCAACAATATCATGCGGCTTAATCAGGCGCATTAGATATTGCGCCGTATAAGCACCAACACCATCAAGAGCTGTTAATTCACCATTGAAGTTGCTGGGAACAACTGAAATTTTACAATTAAATTTCTTTGATAAGCGGTCACTTAAATGATCTTCGTTAATTAATGGATTAGAAATTTGAATCTTAACTACTCCTGTTTCACGTGCTAATTTCAATAACCGTGAAACCGTTGGTCGTGAAAGTCCAACCTGCTTTGCTATTTCAGTTTGATCCAAGTCATCTTCATAATAAAGTCTAGCAATGGCCGCACTCTGTGCCAATTTCTTTTTATCATATTTATCAGCCATTTAAATTTCTCCATTATTATCGTAACTATTGCCGAAAAATCCAAGTTTATTCAGCTTAATAATTTTACCATAATCCTGTATAAAATTAACCAATATATTAAAATGTCACTCTTGAAACAGCTGATCAAACATTGATTCCATTACTTAATCACTAAAACTGGCTACAAAAGAATTACTCTAATATTTTTATTGCAAATCATTTAAAAAACTTGTACCAACATCATTGCCCTTAACACCAAAATTAGCTAAAACAGTCGCGCCAAAATCAGAAAATGTTTCGCGTGTACCCAGACTGCCAGGATTCTTCATACTTAGCGAATAAGCAAGTAGCGGAACATATTCTCTGGTATGGTCGGTTCCCTTGTAAGTTGGATCATTACCATGATCAGCCGTGATAATTAACAAATCATCGTCATGCATGTTGTTCATTACAGTTCCTAGTCGCTTATCAAGTGCCATCAAAGCTTCGCCATCACCAATTGTGTTTCTACGATGACCATACATGGCATCAAAGTCAACTAAGTTAATGAAGCAAAAGCCCGTAAAGTCTTCCTTCATTACATGGTCAACATGATCCATGCCGTCCATATTGCTTTCATTATGGTAATTTTCATCAATGCCATGACCTGAAAAGATATCCATTGTCTTACCAACAGCAATTGTATGGTAACCAGCATCTTGCAAATAATCCAAAACTGATTTTCCAGTTGGTTCTAGGGTAAAATCATGCCGGTTGGCGGTTCTAGTAAAGTGACCTTTACCACTGCCAACATATGGCCGCGCGATTATTCGACCAACGCGATACTTAGGACCATTGACCAAACTTCTGGCATAACGAGAAATACGGTAAAGTTCCTCAACCGGAATCACGTCTTCATGGGCTGCAATTTGCAAGACTGAATCACCCGAAGTGTAGATAATCAAGTCACCTGTTGCCATTTGGTGCTCGCCCAATTCGTCAATAATCTTTGTCCCAGATTCTGGACGATTACCCACAATTTTACGACCTGAAAATGCCGCAATCTTGTCTAATAATTCATCCGGAAAGCCATTCGGGAAAAAGCTTAATTCCTGCATTACTGGCATTTCCATCATTTCCCAGTGACCATCAAGACTATCCTTACCGACAGATACTTCTTGCATCTTACCAAAGTAACCTACGGGCTTATCTTGAACAGGAACACCGGCAATTGGCGTGTCCCGCAAGTTAGACAAACCCAACTTGGCAAAATTAGGCAACTTTAAGTCGCCCTTAAAGTATTCGCCAATATGACCTAATGTGTCAGCACCCACATCATCAAAATCAGCGGCATCTGGTGCTTCACCAGTACCAATGGAGTCCATTACTAACCCAAAAATACGCTTATATTTCATTTTTTAAGCCTCGTCATAATTAAGACAAAATTTGCAAGGTTGCACTGACACCCAAACGACTAGCACCTGCTTCAATCATTGCCATTGCTTCATCGTAAGAATGAATTCCGCCGGATGCCTTAACACCTAAACGGTCGCCAACAACTTCACGCATTAATTTAACGTCTTCTACCTTTGCACCTGCGGAACTAAAACCGGTTGAAGTCTTAACAAAGTCAGCACCCGCTTCTTCACTAAGCTCACAAGCGCGTACTTTTTGATCGTGGTTAAGAAATGAAGTTTCAATAATGACCTTAAGTAACTTGTTCTCCTGGTGAACAGTGGCCACTACTGCCTTAATATCAGCAAGTACGGCATCATCATTACCGGCAATCAATTCACCAACGTTAATTACCATATCAATTTCTTCGGCGCCATCTGCAATTGCTTTTGTAGCTTCAAACGCTTTTGCTTCACTGCTCATTGCTCCCAAAGGAAAACCAACAACGCAACAAGTATTAACATCTGAACCTGCTAATTCTTCAGTGACAAGCTTTGCCCAGTAGGAATTAACACAGACAGAAGCCGTGTTGTATTGCTTAGCCTCATTACAAATTTGGATGATCTCCTCCTTAGTTGCATTTGGCTTTAAAAGTGTATGATCTAAATATTTTGCTAATGTTGTTTTATCCATATTTAACAACTCCTTTCGCCTAAAGTATAACTCGTTTTTTACAAATGTAAATGCTTTTACTTGAACATTTGTTTAAGAAACATTCTTAAGGCGAATGTTTACTTCTTGAACATAATTTCAATAAAAATATTTACAATTAATAAAAATCATGGTAAACTAATTAGCAAATTAATGTAAGCGCTTATTAATAAAGCAATAATTAATTTTGAATAGATATTTATAGTTGAAAGTAAGAGTAGGTTAAATATGCAATTTTTATTTTTAATAACTGGTCTAGCCTTCGTATTTATCATTGGCTGGCTCGTCAGCAATGATCGTAAGCATATTAAATACCGCAAAATGGCTGTAATGTTCATTTTGCAATTAATAATTTCGTTTTTATGTCTTAAAACTTCTGGCGGGGTCAGCACAATGGCAGCCATTTCCAATTTCTTCAGTTGGCTAATGGTTCAAGCAGCTGGCGGGGTCAACTTCGTCTTCGGCGGTCTAGTTATTCAAAAGGGAGCCTCCGTTTTCTTTCTTAACGTTTTGATGCCCATTGTCTTCATTTCCGCACTAGTTGGTATCCTTAATTACCTTAAGATTTTACCCTTTATTATTAAATGGACCGGATTTATCCTCAATAAACTAGCTGGTATGGGCGAACTCGAAAGTTACTTTGCCGTATCGACGGCAATCTTAGGTCAACCCGAAGTTTTCTTAACGATTAAAGATATTATTCCTAAACTTGACGAAAAACGGCTCTATACTATCTGTGCCTCAGCCATGAGTGCTGTTTCCGCGGCTGTACTAGCTTCATACATGCAGCTCGTGCCCGGCAAATTCGTAGTAACTGCTGTCTTTCTCAATATCTTATCTGCCTTAATCGTGTCTTGTATTGTTAATCCATACGATGTCTCAGCTGAAGATATTTCAATTAACAACATTGAAACTGGCATTGAAAAAGAACCATTCTTCCAAGTTGTCGGCAATTATATTCAAGACGGTTTTAAACTGGCTGTTACCGTTGCTGCCATGTTAATCGGCTTTGTTGCCCTAATTACCTTTTTAAATAATACTTTTGCCCTGATTTTCCATATTAGCTTTACTAACTTCTTGGGTTATATCTTTGCCCCGATTGCCTACCTGATGGGCGTACCTGCAGCAGACATTACCAAAGTCGGCGGGTTGATGGCAACCAAGATTTTAACTAACGAATTTGTGGCACTAGGTGAACTAAATAAAATTGCGGCTACTCTATCACCAAAGGCCAATGCAATCATTTCTTCTTATCTAGTATCCTTCGCTAACTTTAGTGTTATTGGGATTATTACCGGTTCAATCAGATCTATCAGTCAAAAATCCGGAACGTTAGTTTCTAAATTCTCAATGAAATTGCTCCTAGGAGCAACATTAGCCTCAATTCTAACTGGTACCATTGTTGGGCTTTACTTCTAACTTATATACAACAGCTTTTGAAAAAATAACTCTAATTTTCTCAACAAAACAGGAACATTAATGTTCCTGTTTATATCTAGTCGCTCTAAATTAACATTTAAAAAAATACAATTTTAATAGGTTAGACAATCATAACAATAAAAATTATGATATAATTTTTATAGATGAAAATTTATACACGTACGTCTTGTATAAAAACAAAGTGTGCATGTAAGTTAGCTACTTGCAATGTACCTGGAGCAGTCACAATAGACTGCTTTTTTGTTATTATTGGCAAAATGCAAAATGATAACAAAAAAGGCGCAAGAATATCTTGCGTCTTTCACTATACTACTTGAGTAGTTTATCAAGTATGACAAGAATGTCACTCAACACCTGCTCAGCCTTTGAAAGCACAGAGTACAGTAAGAATAGTAGTACGATCTGACCAAACATCTTCTTCACCTCCTCATTACGAAAGATAATCAGTCTTTCAAGTAGGTGCGCCAAAAGCGTACCTTTTAAGTTTATCAGATCTTAGAAAACATGCTATAATAACTTTAAGAATAGTAGTACATGGCTAATCATCCATGTAAGTGTACAAGCGACCTTATCAATCGCAAGGTACCTGGAGCAGTCACAATAGACTGCTTTTTTGTTGTCATTGGTAAACACAATACTCGCAACTAAAAAAAGCGAACCTCTTTCAAGGTTCGCTTTTTAGTTTATTCAATTATTAGACATTCAAGACCTTATCCAAGAAGTCCTGCAGACGCGGATTCTGTGGGTGGTCAAACATCTCTTCAGGTGTCCCCTGCTCCAATATCTTACCATCAGCGACAAAGACCACGCGATCGGCAACTTCCTTGGCAAAGCCCATTTCGTGAGTGACAACCACCATTGTCATTCCTTCTTTAGCTAATTTTTTCATAACAGCCAAAACGTCTCCGACCATTTCTGGATCAAGTGCCGAGGTCGGCTCGTCAAAGAGCATCACGTCAGGATTCATTGCTAGTGCTCGCGCAATTGCCACCCGCTGCTGCTGACCACCTGATAATGACTGAATAGTGGCGTCAAATTTATCAGCTAGACCAACAGTTTCAAGCAATTTTTTAGCTTGTTTATTAGCAGCAGCCTTGTCCAATTTCTTTAACTCCACAGGAGCCAGCATAATATTATCACCAACTGACAAATTGTTAAACAAGTTAAAGTGCTGGAACACCATGCCAATATTTTCGCGCACCTTGTTCATGTCAGTCTTAGGATCGGCAATATTAATGCCATCAACAACAACAGTTCCTGAAGTTGGCTCCTCAAGTTTATTAAGTGTCCGCAATAAAGTACTTTTACCAGAACCAGACGGCCCGATAATAACAACAACTTCGTTATCATCAACAGTTAAATCAATATTTTTTAAAACTTCATTACTGCCATAATTTTTAACTAAATTCTTTACTTCTATTTTCGCACTCATACATTCGTCCTCTTTTGTACCCAATTTGATAACCAAGTCAGCAATGTAATAACAATTAAGTAAATTACCGCGATAATTGTCCAAACCTTAAAGCCTTCAAGGTTCCGCGCGATAATAATTTTACCTGTTTGCGTCAATTCTAGGATACCGATAATTGATAAGATTGAGGTATCCTTCAAGGTAATAATAAATTGGTTGATAAATGACGGCACCATAATCTTGATTCCTTGCGGCAAGATAACTTTGCGCATCGCCTTGCCAAACGGCAATCCTAATGAGCGCGCAGCTTCCATTTGCCCAGAATCAACGGCATTAATTCCCCCCTTAACAAAGGCAGCAATATAGGCTCCTTCGTTTAAGGTTAACGTTAGAACACCAGCGACAAAGGCGGGAATCTTTTGTCCGGTTAAACTTGGGATTCCCGTGTAAATGAATAATGCCAAAACTAAGAGCGGCATTCCCCGGAAAATGTAAATCAAAGTGCTGGAAAGACTATTGCAGAACTTATTCGGCAGAACACCCAATAGACCAACCAAAACGCCAAAAATTGTAGCAAAGATAATCGCAACGACTGTTAACCACATTGTTTCCGCGAAGCCGGACAATAATGCATCCTTGTTTTGCTTAAGTAAACCAACAAAGCTGCGGTCTTCATTACCTTGACCATTATCAGCAACTTTTTTATCAGTAGTTCCTAGATACTTAGCAGTAATATCATCGTAAGTACCACTGGACTTTAAGTCTTTCAAACCAGCATTAAATGCAGCCAGCAATGCCTTATTTTGCCCCTTCTTAACCGCAAAAGCATATGGTGCCTTAACTGCAGGCTTAGTCACAATGCGTAACTTGGTACCCTTTTTAATAGCATATTGCATGACCGGTTGGTCTTCAAAACAAGCAGCTGAGTTACCCGTCAACACATCTTGGTACATATTGTTAGAATCATCAAACGTTGTTGTCTTGAAGCCATACTTCTTCTTAATGCTATTAGCGTATTGAGCGCCAGCTGTCCCAGTCTTAATCGCAACCTTTTTACCACGTAATTGTGATAACTTGGTAATCTTACCCTTAGTCGAGGTTGCCATAATAACTCCCGACATAAAGTATGGATCAGAGAAGTCAATCTTCTTTTCACGCTCCGGTGTAATTGACATTCCCGCAATCATTCCGTCAATCTGACCGGATTCCAGTGCTTGCAGTGAACCATTAAAGCCCATCGGCTTGATATTAACCTTGAAGCCTTGCTCTTGGGCAATATTCTTCAAAATATCAATATCAATGCCGATGTACTGATTATTGGCGTTAGCAAATTCAAATGGTGGGAAAGTTACATCTGTACCAATTGTAAAAGTCTTACCCTTCAAGTCTGGGTTTAATTTACTGCCAAGATACTTACCCACAATCTTGTTATAAGTACCATTAGCCTTAATTTTGGCAAAACCAGCATTAAACTTCTTGATTAATTCTGGATGGGTACCCTTTTTAACCGCAAAACCATACCAGCCAGTATTAGCTGCCTTAGTGACAATCTTCAGCTTCATGCCTTGGTTAATGGCATATTGCATGACTGGTTGGTCTTCAAAACAGGCAACAGAATTACCAGTTAAAACATCCTGATACATATTGTCGGAATCATCAAAGGTAGCTGTCTTAAAGCCATACTTTTTCTTCAAGCTAGTTGCATATTGTGCAGCTGCGGTACCAGTCTTAATAGCCACCCGCTTACCCTTCAAATCAGCAAAGCTCTTGATGTTACTATTCTTACCAACGGCCATGACAACCCCAGTCTTAAAGTACGGTGTACTAAAGTCAAACTTGGCTTGCCGCTCCTTGGTAATCGTCATCCCAGCAATAATCCCGTCTAGTTGACCAGACTGCACGGATTGTACTGCTCCATTGAAACCAACTTGCTTAGTTTCAACTTTGAAGCCTTCTTCTTTGGCCACAGCATTAATAATGTCAATATCAATACCAACATATTTATTATTATCATTGGCAAATTCGAACGGCGGATAGGTCACGTCCGTCCCAATTTCATAGGTTTTAGCATCTGCTTTTGTCGCAAAAATGCTAAAGCACATCAACATCATTCCCAGGATTATCATCCCAAAAAAGCTTTTTTGCAATTTTTTGTGCATAAACTTCGCTCCCAAAATTAAAACTAAATTATATATTTAATCAAAAACAAATGTATAACTTGCTATTCATCTTACCATACTTATTAGCTTGGATGGTAATCAACAGCCAATCTAATAAGAAAATTAAAAAACGAGCTTCAACTACTAAGCGAAGTTCGTTAATTCTCTTAAAATTTGCGAAAACGTGCATGACGCTGGGCTAATAACTGCTCTAACCCAATTTGGTCAAAGTCAATTAATTGCTCATTAATCAGTTGCTTCAAGGCAGAAGCATTGTCAGCCAGGATATTTTCCGGTAAAACGCGCTCAACTACGCCCTGCTTCTTAAGCCATTCTGGTTCAATATGCATTAGTTGCGCGGCATCTTGCGCACGCTGACCATCCTTCCACATAATTGAAGCAAAGCCTTCTGGCGAAACCACGGTATACATACTATGTTCCAGCATCCAAACTTGATCGCTGCATGCTAGAGCTAAGGCACCGCCAGAACCGGCTTCGCCGATGATAATTGCTAACAATGGTACCTTTAATTGTAACATTGCGCTAATATTTTCGGCTAAAATCTGCCCTTGACCACTTGCTTCGGCATCAGCACCGGGATAAGCTCCTGGTGTATTAATCAGTGTAATAATCGGACAGTTGAGACTTTCAGCTGTCTTCATGATCCGCAGTGCCTTGCGATAGCCTTGCGGTTCGGGACTACCGAAGTTAGTCGCCAAACGCTCCTGCATGTCCTTACCCTTATTAGTTGCAATCACACAGACGCTGCGCCCGCCGCAACTAGCAAAACCGCCAACAATTGCCGCATCATCACCGGCAGCGCGATCACCATGCATTTCAAAAAAGTCGGGGAACAATTGATTAATCAGTGCCCGCATATCAGTCTTGCTATCTTCACGCGCGCCAGCCATAATGGCTGCTATTTTTTTACTCTCCATTAGCGCCTCTCCACTTTTGTCCAGCAAAAATCGTCAATAACTGCCCTAACTTATCCACCTGCTGCGACCTTGGCACAATTGCGTCAACAAAGCCATTTTGATAAGCATTTTCAGCACTTTGAAACCCTTGTGGCAACTTCTTATGAATTGTCTGCTCAATAACGCGGCGACCAGCAAATGCTACCATCGCCTTGGGTTCAGCCAAAATAATATCGGCTTGCGAAGCAAAGCTGGCGGTTACCCCACCAGTTGTCGGATCCATAATTACAACAATATAAGGAAGACCAGCCGCGCGATGGTCATTAACCGCCTGCGAAATTTTGGCCATTTGCATTAGCGATTGAATACCTTCCTGCATTCGGGCTCCACCAGAAGCGGTAAACATAATTACAGGTAAACTTAACTCCGTAGCCTTTTCAAACAAGCGTGTTATTCGTTCGCCGTTAGCCGTGCCAAGACTGCCCATAATAAAGGCTGGGTCCATAATCCCTAAGGCAGCTTGCTGACCCCTAATTTCGGCTTGACCAGTTAACACGGCATCTTGTAATTTAGTCTGTTCACGTGCCTTGGTCAGTTTTTCTTGATAACCGGGGAACTTTAAGGGATCTGTCGTTGTTAAATCTGTATCCCATTCCGTAAATTGCTTCGTTAGCATCTTTAACCGCTGACGCGCAGTCACACGAAAGCCGTAACCGCAATTAGGACAAACATGGTACTTACCTGCACGGGCGAAGTAAAATTTAGCGCCACATTTTTGACAATAGCGAAAAATACCCTTCGGGACTTTTTCCTCGTAATCTTTCAACGCCTGCTTAGGATGGCGGGCAAACTTAGCAGCCATTATTTGTCCTCCTTTTGCGCTTCTTTAATGTATTGCGGCAAAAAAGTTTGGTCTAAATAAGTAATTAAATAATTACCAGCATTAAAGACCTTGTCTTGCAGCAATTCAACTAAAAATACCCGGTTAGTTGTCAAACCAGTAACCTGAAACTCATTTAAGGCATCAATTAACCGGCGAATAGCCAGTGGACGATCCGTGGCATGAGCAATGATTTTAATAATCATTGAATCATAAAATGGTGACACAGTATCGCCACTGTTAACGCCGCTTTCAATCCGAATACCTAAACCGCCCGGCAAAGACATCTGCTTAATCGTACCGGCTTGTGGTTGGAAGTTTTTCGCCGGATTTTCCGCATTAATTCGGGCTTCAATAGCAGCGCCGTGGACCTTAACCTGATCTTGCGTTATTGTCAGATCCATGCCCGCTGCAATCTTAATCTGCTCTTTGACTAAATCAACGTGGGCTACTTCCTCAGTAATTGAGTGTTCAACCTGAATCCGCGTGTTCATTTCCATAAAATAAAAATGGTGTTCTGGATCCATTAGGAACTCGATTGTTCCGACATTCTCATATTTGATTGCCTGAACAGCCTTAATCGCAATTTCCTGCAAATAAGCACGCTCTTGGTCATTAATTTGTGAACAAGGCGTTTCTTCAATTACCTTTTGGTGATTACGCTGCATTGAACAGTCACGCTCAGGCAGTGCCACGACATGACCATTCTGATCGCCAATAATTTGAACTTCGATATGCTTAGCCGGCGAAATAATCTTCTCAACGTACATTCTGCCGTCGCCAAAGGATAAACGCGCTTCTTCTTGTGCTTGAGCAAAAGCATTAGGCAAATCCTCAGGTTTATTCACTTGCCTAATTCCTTTACCGCCGCCCCCAGCTACTGCCTTAAGCATTACCGGAAAGCCAACTTCTTTAGCTACTGCTAACGCTTCAGCACTATCCTTAACAAAGCCCTGACTGCCGGGAATAACGGGCACTTGGTGCTGGCGCATTGCTTCACGGGCATTAGCCTTATTGCCCATTAACGCAATCGTTTCCGACTTCGGACCAATAAAAGTCAAATGGCACTTTTCGCATAATTGGGCAAATTCAGGACTTTCTGACAAAAAGCCGTAACCCGGATGAATGGCAGTCGCGCCAGTTAAAATCGCGGCACTGACAATGTTTTCCATCTTCAAATAAGAGTCAGCGGGTTGCGGGGCACCGATACAAACTGCCTCATCCGCTTCTTTAACGTGCTGGGCATCCTTATCCGCTGTCGAATAAACGGCAACTGACTTAATTCCCATCTCCCGTAAAGCGCGAATAACTCGAATTGCAATCTCACCGCGATTAGCAATTAATACTTTTTCAAACATTTTTCACACCCTACTGAATCGCAAACGTTAATTCACACGTGCAAGCAACTTCGCCGTCAACTGTCGCCTTAGCTTTACCAATTCCAGCATTGCCACGTAATTTATCTAATTCAACTTCCAAACGCAGACTATCACCAGGAGTCACCATCTTGCGAAAACGAGCCTTCTTAATCCCGCCAAAATAAGCGGTTTTACCTTTAAATTCTGGAAGGGTCAATAGAGCAATCGCACCAGTCTGGGCCAGTGCTTCAACAATTAAAACCCCTGGCATTACCGGATTACCTGGGAAGTGTCCTTGGAAAAAGGCTTCGTTCATTGTTAAGTTCTTACGCGCAATTGCATACTTGCCGGCTTGATAATCCAGTACCCGATCAACTAAAAGCATCGGATAGCGGTGCGGTATAATCTCTTCAATTTGTGTAATATCAAGTGTTTGCGGGGTTGCCTGTTCTACCATGTTCATCACTCTCTATTCTGGCGTTACCGTAAATAACGGCTGATCGTACTCAACAACGTCTTCATTAGCAACCAAAATTTCACTAATTGTGCCGCTAACGTCGCTCTTGACCTCAGTCATCATCTTCATTGCTTCGATCACGCAGACTACGTCGCCCTTTTCCACATGGTCGCCCACTTGTTTATATGGTGCTTCATCTGGATTAGCTTGCAAATAGACAATGCCAACTAGCGGCGATTTAACTTGGGGCAACTTTGCGGGAACAGCGGGAGCAGATTGTTTTTCAACTGGCGCTAGACTAGCACTAGAAGCCGAAGCAACTACTTCCTGCTTTTTATCAATATCAATGTGCCCACCGTCAAAATCCAAGTTTAACTTGGTGATGTTACTTTGATTAACCTGTTTTATTAATTTTTGAATTTCCTCAAAAGTCATCTAATTAGCCCACCTTTTTAATGCTAAAACCGCATTGTGGCCGCCAAAGCCAAACGAATTACTGATCGTGTAATCAACTTGGCAGTTGCGATTCTCTGCTGTAACCAAATTCACTGGACATTCTGGTGCTTGTTCAGTAAGTCCAACGTTGACAGGTAATTGACCCGAATTCATTGCCGCTACACTAGCAATGGTCTCAATTGCACCAGCAGCACCCAAAAGATGCCCAGTCATACTCTTGGTACTTGAAACTAACACCGAACTAGCGGAACCAAAGACTTGATTAATTGCCTTGGACTCAGCCGAATCATTGCCTTGAGTAGCTGTACCGTGAGCATTAACATAACCAACTTCATTAGGCGTTATACCAGCTTCCGCAATTGCCAATTGCATTGCCCGCGCTGCTTGCGTTCCCGCTGGATCTGGCGAGGTAATATGGTAAGCATCAGAAGATGTACCATAACCAACAATTTCGCCCAAAATGGTTGCACCACGCTGTTGTGCATGTTCAAGGGATTCAAGAACTAGTGAACCAGCACCTTCACCCATCACAAAGCCAGAACGGTTTGCATCAAACGGCAAACTTGCCTTAGCTGGATCCGTTTCTTTGGACAAGGTTGATAAAGCCGCGAAGCCGCCAATTCCATCAGCGTTGATTGCGGCTTCTGAACCACCGGTAATCATCGCGTCGCAGCGACCTTCCTTAATCTGCCGATAAGCCTCGCCAATCGCATTGGTTCCAGAAGCACAAGCAGTTACAATTGTCGTACTGATTGCTTGGGCACCATAGCGAATTGAGAGATTGCCGGCCGCCATGTTAGCAATCGAAACTGGAATAAACATTGGCGACAAGCGGTCAATTCCCTTGTCATGCATCTTGATGGTCTGCTGCTCAATGGTGGTCAAGCCGCCAATTCCAGAGCCCCAAATAACACCAAAGCGGTTGCTGTCTGTATTTTCGGCATTAATGCCAGACTGTTCCATTGCTTCGTCAGTCGCATAAACCGCATATTGCGTAAAAAGATCCATTCTTTTGGTATCTTTTTTCTTCAAATGAACCAGCGGATCAAAGTTATCTAGTTGACCAGCTAAAGTAACACCGGTTGCGGAAGCATCAAAATATGTAATTGGCTTAAAACCAACTTTTTGCGCATTAATGCTGGCTTCAAAGCTGGCTACATCATTACCAATGGGCGTCAATGCGCCCATCCCCGTAATTACAACTCTTGTCATTAACCCTTCTCCTTACTGCATTGTCAGGCCGCCATCAACGGTGATAACTTGCCCCGTAATGTAATCGTTTTGTGCTAAAAAAACTGCTGTCTCGGCAACTTCTTCAATTTGACCAAACCGCTTAAGTGGAATCTGCTGGGCAATTTCTTCTTGCCGCTTTTCACTTAAAGCTGCCGTCATTTGTGTATCAATCATGCCCGGCGCAATCGCATTGCAGCGCAAGTTGCGTAAAGCAGCTTCTTTAGCAACAGACTTAGTCAAGCCAATTATGCCGGCCTTGCTGGCAGCGTAGTTAGCCTGACCGATATTACCGGTTAAGCCAACAACACTAGCCAAATTAATAAAGCAGCCCGAACGCCGCTTATACATTGGTCGCAAAGCCTGCCTAATTACGTTAAATGTCCCTACTAGGTTAGTCTGCAAAACCGCATTAAAATCAGCTTCAGACATGCGGTTAAGCAGACCATCTTTATTGATGCCAGCATTATTAACCACAACATCTAATTGACCAAATTGTGCGATAATCTGCGCGATCATGTCTTTAACTGACTCGGGATTTGTAACATCCGCGCTAATATCAATTATCGGTGTCGCAAACTGTTCAAATTCAGCTAGTACCTCTGGTGCAATTGGCTTGCGGGCGTTTAAAACAATTTTGGCACCACGTTGAGCAAAAGCCTTTGCAATCGCTAAGCCAATGCCACGTGAACTCCCCGTGACTAGGACTACTTTATCTTTTAAATCCATTAATGTGCCTCCAATGCCGCAATGGTCTTTTGCAGTTCTACGCTGCTGTCCAAGCGATAAGTTGGCAATTTACGGTCAAGTTTGCGCGCAAACGAAATGAGCGTTCTACCAGGCCCGACTTCAATAACCGCAGTCAGATCAGCCTTATGTTCAGACAATGTCTTAGCAAAGTAGGTAGTTGAGACTAACTGCTGCGTTAAATTAGCAGTCAGATTTTCTGGTGAAAATACCATCTGCGTGGTGGTACTGTAAACAGGAAAAGTCCCCGCTTGCCAATCAACTGTACGCAATTCAGCGTTTAAATCAGCTTGAATTGGTGCCATTACTGGTGTATGAAAAGCACCGCTAACCTTTAGCGGGACAACCCGCTTGCCAGCAGCTGTTAGTTCACTAATAACTTGGTCAACCGCAGTAGTGGCACCACCAATAACGATCTGTTGGGGAGTATTAACGTTGGCAACACCAACCGCCCCTAAACTCGTTGCTTCTTTGCAGGCAGCTTGAACATCAGCCAGATCAGCCTTCATCACAGCTGCCATCTTGCTTGGTGTATTGTCACTAGCCTGCTGCATCAATTCGCCGCGACGTTTAATCAGCCGCAGAGCCGTCGCGAAATCAACATGACCGCTGGCTGCCAAAGCACTGTATTCACCTAAACTTAAACCAATACCGAATTTGGCTTCCGGCAAATTAGCTTCAATCAGTTGGTACAAACCATAACTGATGGCTAAAATTGCCGGCTGACAATAACGCGTTGACGCAAGTTTAGAAGCTTGGCTTTCATCAAACAATAAACTAGGTAAATCAAAGTCCAAAATCGTCGCGGCTTGGTCAATGACCTTGCGATATGTTGGAACTGTTTCATAAAGATCTTGCGTCAAGCCCGTTTTTTGAGCACCTTGACCGCTAAATAATAAGCCAATCATCGTTAATTCTTGCCACTCAATAACTTATCAGCTTGCGTGTAAACATCATTCAAAATGTCAGCTGCTGATTCTTCTTTTTCAACCATTCCAGCGATTTCACCAGCCATAAATGAACCTGTATCAGTATCACCGTCAATTACAGCTCGGCGTAAACTACCACTGCCCAATTCTTCTAATTGCGCAAAGTCTGGATTATCCTTGAGTGCCTCAGCTTTTTCAAGCTTAATGTACTTCTTAGACATCTTGTTCTTTAAGACCCGTGATGGATGACCCGCAAAATCACCGGTAACCATCGTGCTGGCATCTTTTGCCTTTAAAACGGCCTTCTTGTAATTAGGGTGAACTTTAGACTCAGTAGCGACTAAGAACCGCGTACCCATCTGTACTCCTTGGGCACCAAGCATGAAGGCAGCAGCCATGCCGCGACCATCGCCAATCCCACCGGCTGCAATAACTGGAATATTCACGGCATCGACAACCTGCGGTACTAAAGCCATTGTGGTTAACTTACCAATATGACCGCCGGACTCCATTCCTTCGGCAACGACCGCATCAGCACCAACACGTTCCATCATGCGCGCTAAAGCAACAGAACCAACAACTGGAATCACTTTAATTCCAGCCTTCTTAAAGTCGGCAACATACTTACCAGGATTACCGGCACCAGTTGTAACAACAGCAATGCTATCTTGATGAGCCAAAATCACTTTTACCACGTCTTCAGCGTATGGTGATAGTAACATCACATTGACACCAAACGGTCGATCAGTCAGGCTTTTAGCGACTTTAATTTCTTCTTCAACTACGCTGCCTGGGGCATTACCAGCACCAATAATTCCTAAGCCGCCAGCATTAGAAACCGCGGCAGCTAATTTTCCATCGGCAACCCAAGCCATTCCACCCTGAAAGATCGGGTATTTAAGACCGAGGCTTTTCATAAATGGCGTTAATTCCATGAACTAACCTTCTTTCGCAGCTAGTTGCTTTTTAACAAAGTCAACTAGGTCTTGGACAGTTTCAATACCTTCTTCACTTTCAATCTTGATGTCAAACTCATCTTCAAGTTCATTGATTACTTCAAAAATGTCCAAACTGTCAGCATCTAAGTCATCCTTGATGTTAGCTTCTAAGGTAACAGCTTCTTCATCTTCACCAGTTTCATCAACGATAATTTCTTTTACTTTGTTAAAAATTTCTTCATCTGTCATGTTAAAAAACTCCTTTTAATTCGTTAAAAAATAATTGCAATAGTACCTGCAGTTAAACCGCCGCCAAAGCCGCTTAAGATTAATTTCTGTCCCGGCTGAATCTTACCAGCCGCAACTGCTTCATCAAGTAATAACGGGATACTGGCAGCCGAGGTGTTGCCGTACTTGGCAACATTACTCAAAAACTTCTGCTCGTTTGCACCCAAATGATGTGCAATTGAAGTCAAGATCCGACCGTTAGCTTGGTGTAAAACAAACCAGTCAACATCAGCTAGCTGCCAGTCAGTCTTAGCCAGGGCACGTTCAATTGAATTAGGTACTTCATGGGTCGCAAACCGGTAAACAGCTCGCCCATCCATCTCAAAATAATGTTTATGAGCAGCAGCCTCATCCTTATTAAAAGCAGAATTAACCGGCTGATAACCAGCAGTTAAGGTGCTGCCCTCTTGACCATAAGTGGTAAGGTCTTCGGCAATCAATGATTGCTCAGGACTTTGCTCAACTAAGACCCCACCGGCACCATCGCCGAACAAAACGGCTGTTGACCGTTCCTGCCAATCAACCAATTTGGATAAGACCTCGGCACCAATGACAATCCCGCGCCGATAAGTTGTTAGTAATTTATCAGCCGCGGCTAAGGCATAAACAAAGCCTGAACAAGCAGCGTTTAAGTCGAATGCCAAGGCTCCATTAGCACCAATGGCACCCTGAACAATTGCAGCTGTCGACGGTGTTAGATAATCTGGCGACATTGTTGCCACAATAATAAAATCCACTTGGTCAGCTGAACAATTGGCTTGCTTAAGCAATTGTTTGGCTACTTTAATAGCCAAATCCGATGTTTGTTCTTGCTGTGCAAGATGACGCTGTTTAATTCCTGTTCTTGAGGAAATCCATTCATCCGAAGTGTCCATCATGGCCGCAAGATCATCATTAGTTACCACTTTAGGAGGAACATAATGCGCGGTCTGTGTTATTTTTAGACCCATTTATTACTTCTCCTTTTTGCCGTCTATTTGGGGTGGAAATTCTAGGAAGGCGCGCAAGTTCAACAAGGCGCGTTCAATAATCGCAATCTGACTGTCATCAAAGCCATGAAGAAACTTCTTTACCATGTAGCGATGAAACGAATCATGTGCCCGGTAAACCAACCGCCCGCGGTGGGTCAACCCGAGCCGCACAACTCGGCGGTCATCATTACCGTGGATTCTGACAACGTAGCCCTTACGCACTAAGTTATTAACCATCGTGGTAACAGTGCCCGCGGTAATCATCAGCTCTTTAGCCAGCTGCGAGCTCGTCTTGTGATCATACATCGTCATGGCATCAATTGCGTGAACCTCTTTAATCGAAATATCTTTAAATTCACTTTTATGTAGCTCCCGTTCTTCTACATGCATGATGTCGGTATAAACAGTCGTCAGTAAATTATTTATTTCTTTTAAATTAGCTTCCACTTCCACTGCCCCTTTTATTCAAATAATAAATTACATGTTTTGTTAGCTTAATCTTGCTTATTTGAGCTAATTAACATCCCCTCCAAATTACTTTAAACATCAAAGTATTTTATGGCAGTATGATATTGCAAACTAGCAAATTTGTCAAATTTATATCCCAAAATAACATAGCTTTGGTAAAATTATTCTTAGTAATTAACAACTTATTTTGATTATCAAAGTTTTTTAAAAGATTAAAGTATGTATGTATAAAATGAGCAAGCAAATTAACTTAACTAAAGAATCAAAAATTAAACATTTATTAGCAGATTTACCAGTAACAATTCAATGGTATCAGCAAGTTAGTTCTACTAGTACAATTGCTAAAAAAGTCTATCAGGGCAAGCCCCTTGTTAACCCCGTTTTAATCGGCAGCGACAAACAGACTGCTGGTTATGGCAAACAAAAACGCCACTTTATTTCTAATACTGGCGGCGTTTATTTGTCACTGATTATCAAGGTGCCGCAATTGACGGCAAATAACCAAGGTCTGTTAACTACTGGAATCGCGTGGTGCCTGCACCAAACAATTCGCCAGCAATTTAAGATCACTCCCGACATCAAGTGGGTTAATGATTTACTTTTACATGGGAAAAAAATCGCCGGCATTTTGACCGAACAAATTGCCCCCCAAGTAGTTGTTATCGGCATCGGCTGCAACTTGTATCAACCTAACCTAGAACAAAAGTTAGTATCTAGCACAAACTTGCTAGCTTATCTGCCATCCACTGAACAATTTTGCATTTTTGTAGCTGAACTAATTAAAAATATCTTGTCCTTTCTGCCTAATTTTGCTCAAGGACAATTCTTATCAGACTACCAAAAATATCTGCCAATGCTCGGACAAAAAGTCACTGTTAAATTGGGGCAAAAGATAGTTACGGGGACTGCTGTCAGACTTGATCAAAAGGCAAACCTGCTTCTTGACTGCCGCGGTCAATTACGCACAATTACTAGCGGTGAAGTCACTAAAATTAGACCAAATTAAAAAGGCTGCAATCACTTGCAGCCTTTTATTTATAATTCTTTTGTTAATACAATCCGTTCATAAAGTTTAACCGTTAACACGTAATACAAGAAATACAAAATAATAAAAATCAAAAATGGTACCCAAATATTAGCGTACGGATTAGGCAGCAGCGCTTTAAATAGTTTCAAACCAAACAAAACATCAATCACGCCCAAAACTCCCGGCACCAAAAATAAAGTTCCAATCTCGCGACTAATTGAGCGGCGTAATACACGCTTGCGAACGCCAATTTTAAAGAGCATCTTATAACGAACCTTGTCACTTGCTGCCCCACTCAATACTTTAAACATTAAAGTTGACGCCAGCATCGTTAGAAAGGCAATCCCTAGGAAAAAGCCCATAAATTCAAACCCGCTCGCCATGCCCAGCATTAGTTGGTAGCCATACGCCTTGCTGGTCTGGAAAATATCGCCATAACTGGACTTTTCTTTAGCCTGCAACTGACCCAATTTCAAAAGTGTCGGGTAATCTTTATCAAAATCCTTCACCCTAATAAATTGCACGAACTCTTTTTTACCAGCGATTTTTTGCCATTCTTGCGAATCAACTAATTGAATCACCTTTGGCGTTCCATTCGGTACCATACCGCCAAAAACTTCATTGGCATTTGTTCCTGGCTTATCGAGCTGATTAGTCGGCAATGTTTCTAAGTGATAGGTTGCCTGACCATTCTGTTGCTCAAAGTGCATGGTTTTCACTGGATGATGGACAAATTCTGCTTGGTTAAAGTATAAATACTTAGCTGTTTCCTTATAGTAAAATGTCTGCTCATCCTTGATCGTCAACTTAGCCTTGAGCTGGTTAACTTGCGGTGAATTGCTGACAATGGTGCCATCATAATAACTACTAGTCTTAGCTTGATCCTTGATCGTGTTAAAATTCAAGCCAACTGTAATTGCCCCTAATGCCAAGGCAAATAACAACGAAATCACCGTTAAAATCTTGGTATAGTCATGCAAGCGAAACTTCAATTGCCCCAACGTAAACAGTCGAATACCGCGGTAGGAAAAGTTCTTTTTCTTTAACAAGAAATTAATAACTGCTATTAACAGCGCGTTAAAAACAAAGTATGACCCCAGAACGATTGTCACTAAAGCAACTGGAACAATTATAAAAATCATTGCCGACGACAAATTGAGTACATAATAACCAATTGCCAGCAGCACAACGCCTAAAATAGCCTGAGTTGCGGTCCAAGTAGGATGTTGACCTAATTTTACCGGTTTTTGATCTTCGTGAAGTAGGTCGATTACCTTGCTGCGCGTAAGCTTTCGAGCATTATGAATTGCCCCAATGATAAAAATTATTACAAAAAAGACTAACGTCCATAAAATTGCACTTGGTAAAATTACTTGAAAATGGGTAATATGCAGACCTAAGTTACCAATAATGAGGTTGGCGACTAATCCGGTTAAGCCGAAGCCAATAATAATCCCGACAATTGCCGCCATAATTCCAGTAATTAGGGTTTCACAAAAAATCAATAGACCAATCCGTGAACTTCTTGCCCCCAGCATCATAAACATCCCGTAATCATGCTGACGCATATTTAGCAAAAAGGAATTGGCATACATCAAGTAAACCAGTGTAATAATCACAAGTAAGACAATTCCAACCCCAAAAATAAAGCTGAGATAATTAGTCGGTGCATTCACATCATGGCTCATAAAAGACGGATTAATTGCAATCGTCAAGAACATGTAAAAGATCATACTGGCAACAACTAGCCCAGAAAACAGCACCAGATAGTCCTTTAACCTACTCTTAATCCCCGTAAGTGATAATTTCCAAATCATAATTTCTTTATCCTCTCCCTAATTTTTTGCCAGAACGATTTTTTCGTAAAGATGGACCGTCAAAACATAATAGAAGAAATACAAAACGATAAAAATAGTAAACGGCAGCCAAATTCCAGCATATGGTCGTACTAAAATTGTTCTAAATAACTGCAAGCCAAACAAAACATCGATAATTCCTAAAATACCGGGCATTAAAAACAGCATACCGATTTCTTCAGCAACAGACCGCTTTAAGGCTTGCCGCCTAGTGCCTACCTTAAAGAGCATTTGATACCGCAATTTATCATTAGCCGCACTGCTCAAGACCTTAAACATCAAGGTAGACGCCAGCATCGTTAAGAACGCCAATCCCAAGAAAAAGCCCATAAATTCAAACCCGCTAATTATTCCCAGTATTCCTTGATAGGAATATGGTTTACTGCCGGTGTAAACAGTGTGAAATGCTGGTGTTTCTTTATTCTGCAGCTGCTCAAGCTTAAGCAGGGCAGGAAAATCCTTGTCAAAATCGTTAACCCTAATTAACGAGATGAACTTTTGTTGACCCTTAACTTTGGCTAAAGCAGAAGCAGATACCAAGTAAATCTTTTTCTCTATCCCATTAGGCAGCAGATTGCCAAATTCATTGTTAGTCTCAGTCCCTGCACAGTCAAGCTGACTTGTTGGTAATGTCTTTTCAGACCAAGTTAGACTATCCCCTTGTCCCTTAGTCTTAATGGCTTTTATTGGCTGATTCTTAAACTCTGCCCGCTTAAAATACAAACCATGCTTAGTTTCCTTATAATGATAAGTTTGCTTAGACTTGATTGATACCTTCGCCAGCTCTTTTTGAACAGCCGGAGACTTGCTAATTATTGTTGCATCATAGTAAATGCTCGACTTCGTCATTTCCTTTTCAGAATTAAAGTTAAGCCCAACAGTAATTGCCCCTAGAGCTAACGCAAACAACAGCGAAATCACTGTTAGAATTTTTGTGTAATCATGCAAGCGAAACTTTAACTGCCCCAAGGTAAACATGCGAATGCCGCAATAAGAAAACTTACGATGATTAATTAGGTAGCCAATAATTGCTGTAAATAAGGAATTAAAAACAAAATACGAGCCGGCAACAATTGTTACTAAAGCAATCGGGATAACATTAAATGGATCCAGCCCGCGCCGTTGCATGATCCAGTATCCGGCAGCTAACAAGACTAAGCCCAAGACTGCCTCAATTGAATGCAAAACTGGGCGCTGCTTAAACTTTACCGGTTCCTGATCTTCATGCAGTAAATCAATTACTTTAGTACGAGTTAATTTATAGACATTGCGTAACGCGCCCAAAAAGAAAACGACAATAAAGAAGGCAAGTGTCCCCAAAATCGCACTGGGTAAAATTACTTGAAAATGAGCAATTACTAGTCCTAACCTGCTGATTAACAAGTGACCAACCAGCGCAGTTAAACCAAAGCCAAGGATTATGCCTAATACAGTAGCCATCAATCCCGTGATAAGCGTTTCGCAAAAGATTAGTAAGCCAATGCGTGAACTTTTAGCTCCTAAAGTGAGAAACATGCCGTAGTCATGCTTACGCATACTAAGCAGAAATGAGTTGGCATAAACCAGATACACCACGGTAATAATCATTAATAAGGCAATGCCAAAGCCAAAAATAAAAGTGATTAAATTATCTTGCAATATCCCACTATTACTTTTTAAAAAAGCCGGATTAATCGCCAAAGTCAGAAACATATAAAAGATCATGCTGGCAACAACTAGACCTGAAAACAGGACAAGATAGTCTTTCAGCCGGCTCTTAATTCCTGTGAGCGATAATTTCCAAATCATAAGTTACTTCCTATTCTTCGGTGCCCAGATGCTCGATTAACAGGTGATAAAAGTCTTGTCTTGATTGATCTTTCTTTAAGAGTTGCTCGCCAATTTTACCATCTTTAATAAATAAAATCCGATTAGCAAAACTAGCAGAAAACGGATCGTGAGTTACCATTAACGTGGTTACACCATCTTTTTGGTTTAAGTCTGCCATTGTATCAAGCAATTCGCGCGCACTGGTTGAATCTAGCGCTCCCGTAGGTTCATCAGCAAGTAAGATTGCCGGTTCATGAACTAGGGCCCTTGCTGAAGCAACTCTCTGCTTTTGCCCGCCGGATAATTCTGCCGGATACTTAGCGAGAATCTCTTTAATACCTAATCTCTCAGTAATCCTGTCAACCAGCGGATCAATCTTACGTGCCGGTACGCCTTGAAGGGTTAGTGGCAGCGCGATATTCTCCCGATTAGTCAAGTTCTCTAATAAATTAAAATCTTGAAAAATAAAACCAATCTGTTTGCTTCTAAAGTCTGCCATCTGGTTAGCATTTAAAGTGCTGATATCTTCATGATTGATAAACACATGACCAGTTGTCGGCTTATCCAAAGTTGACAAAATATTAAGCAGTGTTGTCTTACCAGAACCTGACGCGCCCATAATGGCCACAAATTCACCAGCATCAACACCAAAGTTAACTCCTTTTAGTGCTTGATATTGCTTTTCACCACGTTTACCGTAAGTTTTAGTAGCTTGATCTACCCGTAAAATTTCAGTCATAATTCATCCTCTTCAAAAACTTATCTGTACTATCTAACTAATACAATAATATTAATTTTGGTAAATTGTCAAACAATATTACAAAAAAAGACAAATCCTCTAATTTCTTTAGAAAGATTTATCTTTTAGTCATTATTTAATCATCATCGTCATCTTCGCCGGACTTATCAGTTTTATCACTGATCACTGCCCCACTACCGATTGACTTAATCTTTTGCTTATCGCTGTCTTCTTGCAAAATAGCACCCTTATAGAGCATCACTTGGGTATGCTCGTCGCCGTTATCCTTTTCAAAGGTATAGGTGATTTTGTAAATAACACTGCTGGAATCATTCGGAGCTGGATTAATCGAAACGATGTCACAATCCATATCATAGGAAATCGTGGAGTCATTGCGGTCAAAGCCCTTGAGCATCTTACGCAATTCTTGGTAGCTGCTGTTATCACTGCCGCCAATAAAGTCTTCACTTTCGGGATCATTAAAGTCCCCCTTTAACAAATCCTCCGCGTCACTCTTATCAATTAGCCCCTTCCATTGCGGCTTCAAGACCACATGATCGTCATCATCAAAGTCAACATCATCACTAATATTGCTGTCGCTATCGCCGTTATCAATCGACTCCGGCAAGTCAGTAATCAACTGCGACTTAATCGTTTGACTGCCAAAGGTCGTCGTGACATAGACTTCCATATTATTGGTAATTGGATAATTTTTGAAGACCTTACTGCCGCTGCCGCTCAGGACACCAACTTTTTTGTCATTGATATAAATTGTCCCACCGGGAACACTAGCAATTGAAAATGTCGCTGTCTTGATATTCATGTTAATCGTTTTGTTCGACCAAACATTGACCGTCGAGTCAGCCTTGAGCTCACGCCCTGACACCACAGAGTCAACTTCAAGATGATACTTACCCGGAAACAGCGGCTGTAATTTCTTATAATAGCTATCCGCACTGCCCTTCACTTGACCACCTGACTTGCCGTTGACTAACACGCGGGTATCACGATGATTGGTTTCCACTTGCGGGGTATACGTATTGATGTGCAACGTATACTTCGGGAAAAGCAGCAGATAGCGACCTGACTGTACTAAGCTGATCTGACTTGTACTGCCGCCTGCCTTTAAGTTCATACTCAAGTTGTTAGCCGTTGTTTGGTGGGCCTGATAGTACTTTTGCAGCGGCTTCAAGGCATCATTAGTTACCTTAATAGTATGATCATCAGTTGTCACATATTGTGCCAAGCCCATTTGCGGGTTCTTCAAACTAACAATAATCTGGTCGATTTGGTTATTGCGGCTGTAATGATTACTGCCCCAAGCATAGAAAGCGCCAAATAAAACCACAATAATTGCCACTAACCACAACATAACCTTGGTTTTCTTCTTGAGCGGCTGCTTTTTAGGTGTCGCTACTTGATTAACCTGCTGGCGCGACTTAGGCTGCGAGTGCTTTTGACTAGTCGAATTTACTTTTGCTTGCGGCTGAGCAGTCGCCACGTCTGTCAGATCAGCACCACAATGTGGACAAAATTTAACGCTTGCATCTACCTGATTACCGCATTGCGGACAAAATTTTTTCTCTCCCATAATTAATTCCCCCTACTTTATAACCTGCTAAAATACGAAATAAATTGCAAAATAACGGTATTATAAACAACTGCAAACCAAATTAATTCCACAATAAAATAAGCAAATAAGGAAATCAGGAAGCCATACATCTTGTCACGCACTGGGTTTACGTCGCCCAATAGAACTACTTGGAAGGCATCGCAAAAAATACCAAAGCAAATTAGGCATAACAATACGGCAAAAATCTTGCCGCCGATGCCTAACATCATAAAAATAAAGGCAGCCACGATCAAGATAGCATTAAGATTAGATGCTTGAATAGCGTAATTAAAAAACGAAATAAAGCTGCGTCTTTGACCATAAATAAATAGATAGGCTAGATAATTGGCCCCAGCAATCGCTGCTTCTAAGAGCATGACAAAAAATAAGACTTCAAGTGCCGTACCAAAAGAAATTCCGGTAAAGACTGGCAATTGTTGCCCATTGATATACTGGCTCGAAATCCCGCTCAAGCCAATATACAACCCCAAGGCAAAGATTACATCTTCAATTAATAACGTAATTGCACCATACCAATTAACACTTGCCTGCTCATTAAATGGATGCCGCCACGACTTAACAAGCCAATGCCAATATTTTTGTAATTGATCATCGGAATTTTGCCGTGATGTTTCATCAGACTCGCCTTGACCGCGATTAATTTCTGCTTGAATATCAGCACGATTAACTTGCTTCTGCGCAACTTGCCGAATATCTGCACCACAATTAGTGCAAAAATTCATGTCAGCATTCATTAATGCACCACAACTTGGACACTTTTTCATTTAATTTTCCCCCACTAATTAACTGAATTTTCTAACGTATTTATTTTAATATAATTTCAGCCATAAAAAAAGAGTAGGCAACCTACTCTTGAGTTTATTAACAGTAATCCCTATTACCGTAATTTTTTCATAACTGTTTTCATGGGGGTAACAATAATTGGCGTGATAACTGCCGTGAAGATTGCTTCAATTAAACCATTCATCCCTAATGCCAAAATCAAAATCACAATTAACGGCGTTCCCGGCGCGAAATGCCCCATACTTGCTGCCAATTTGCCATTTCCCATAAAGATAACGCTTGTTAATAAGATTACCATCGCGGTATTAGTCAAGGATGTAACTGCCCCAGCCAAAATGTAACCTAATTCCTTCGCTTTACCCGACTTATGTTCAAACAAGCGACCAATTAGGCCTGGGAATAACCCAGCCAAAATGCTGGGTACAATCGAAATAAAGACATTTTGAAACAGCATCAAGCTAACAATATCTCCTGGCTGTGTGTATGCCTGAAAGAGCCGTAATAAGCCCCAGAAAAGTCCAAAAAGTGTTCCTGCCTTAGGTCCCATTAATAACGAATAAACAGCCACTGTCAGTGGTACAGTTGTAATTGCCGGTAATGTCGGCAAGATCCGAATATAACCAATATTAGGAACGAAAGTCTGTAATAAAAAAATTGCAACAAATACGGCGGTAATCGCTAAGTTACGCGTTTCTTTTCTGTGCATCTGTTTCTCCTTAATAAATATTTACAATATCCTGCTGATAAAATTTAGATACTGCTTATCTTAACCATTAATCTTACCAAAGATTTATTGAACCATGTCTGGCAACGACCTTATTCCAGCGGCGAACCATTATCAAAAAAGCGGCGAAATTGCCTTGCTTCAGCTTGCAAAGTCTTTTCATCATCAACCTGTGACAACTTGTAACCAACAAAATATGCCGGCGCCTCAAAGCGGGCAATTAATTTAGCACAAATACCACCATCTTCACGGGGATAAAAGAATAGATTATAAGATGTGCAGCGACCATTAAACATGATATTAAGCATGTATTTGACACCGCTCTGAATCCAGTCAGCCCATAAGTCAAGCCCAGCTTCCTTGAGTAAATTAATGTTTATCTCATCATAACCTTGAACTGGATGCGTGGCAATATTAACTTCTACTGCCTGATTATTAAATAAAGAAATCCCAGCAAAATTATTTTGCTGCAGATACTTGTAGCCATCCAGCTGCTTTAAGCCAACTAGCTGCATATGCGGATGCTCGAGTGAGCCGCCAGAACGTGGACCATAATTTTTGTACCACAGAACAGACCGATACTTGCCGCTGTCATTCATCTTTGTAAAACATGCTAACGCAAAACGCATGAGTTCGCGGTTATAAGCGGGAGGATAATTGGCGATATCACCAGTATGATCGCTAGATTCAATCAAAACTGTCTGAACAGTATCACGCAAAGTGGGGAATTTATTGTGCAGCCAGATCATCTCGCCACGTTTTTCATAAATAGCGGTTAATTGGTCAACTTCACAAAAGGGGCAGACCGGCTTACGTGATGTTTTACGGTATGAATGCGGCTTATCTTTAGCAATTCCTAACTCAAAAACTAACGGTTCATTTTTCATTTTCTTACTCTCCCTAACAATAATTTTGCCAGCCTAATGTTACGTATTATAAGTTAATCTTTCCCAAGTAACAAAAAATATTCTATAATTAATTGAATACATATCTAGTTATTATCGCGGATAACCCGCTTTGTTGATAAGTTTTACTATGCTTGTAATAGATGATAAACTGAAGCAGCGATCATCTTACAGGTGTTTTATTTTATAGTAGGTAAATTTATGCAATCTCGAAAAGACTTAAAAAGATACAATCACCGCAACAACCTCTACTTAATTATTGCTGGCATTATTTTGATTTTAGCCGTTATTTTCGGAGTGGTCTTATACAATAACCATGTTGCCTCCCAAAAAAGGGCACGGGAGTTTGCCGTTGACCACTTCAATCCTAATGTCACTATCTATGGTGTAAAAGTCGGCAATCTAACTGTCAATAAGGCTACCACCAAGATCAATACTCGGGCCAATAATATGGCTTTACTTGAAAATGGTAAGGTTACTATCGAACGCGATCCCGACACCACTACAATTGATGCGGACACGGTCAATACTTACTTCAAAGAGCAGCACACATCAATGCCAAATAAGCAAGGTTACACTTATGACTTTAAACAGTTAAAGGCTGCCGCTAAAAAGCTCAAGACAATCAGCAAGGCGAAGATTACTTATCAAGTTGCCGGCAAAAATTACAATTTGCCAGCAAAGAAGATGGTTAACCAGCTCACTTTTAAAAAGGGTAAGTATTCTTTCAATAATGTCGAGAACTTAACTGCTAAACTCAATCAAATTGATAAAGATGTTTCGACTCTGCACAAGAGCTATACCTTCGCCGTACCAAGTAATACTAAACTAAACAGTAACAAAATCACGGTCAAAAACCAAAGTTACGGTTGGGGAGTTTACATTAAAAAGGCCCAAGAAGCGGTTGAACAAGCCTACCTTAATCAAACCAAGACAATTGACGGTCAAGATTATATTTATGGGCTGGGTTACAGTACTTATGGACTGGGCTACGGCAAGAATAACCACGGCATCGGTGATAATTACGTTGTCGTTTCTCTTAAAAAGCAGGAGATCTGGATTGTTCGCAAAGGCAAGTTAGCAGTTCACTTAACTGATGTTGTTACAGGAACTAAAGACGGCGGCAAAGGCAACCGAACACCGCAGGGTGTTTGGTATATCCAAGACAAACAATCCCCAGCAACTCTGCGCGGGCGCAACGATGATGGTTCTAAATATGCTTCTAAAGTTCAATATTGGATGCCATTTACCTTAAGCGGCTGCGGCTTGCACGATGCCAGTTGGCGCACCGATTGGAGCAAGAAGGCATATTTACGCGGCGGTTCACACGGCTGCGTTAATATTAAGCCAAGTGAAATTAAACAAGTTTGGCACAATGTTGTTAAGCACGAAGCCGTTATCGTCTATAACTAAATAAGCAAAAAAATATCCGTTAGTCCTAATAACTAACGGATATTTTTTGTTATTAATTAGTGAACTCCAGCCATTAAACCGTCAATTTTCTTAACTAAGAAGAACATCAATAAGCCTAGCAGAATACTTACACCACCAATAATCAAGAAATATTGAATTTCGGTGCCAGTAGAGAAGTACTTAACAATCTGTGAGTTAATTGCCTGTCCTGCGGCATCAGCTAAGAACCACATACTCATCATTTGCGAACTATAAGCAGCTGGTGCTAATTTGGTTGTAACTGATAAACCAATTGGTGAAATTAACATTTCCCCAATTTCAACAATAAACCATGAACCGACAAGCCAAAATGGACTAACGCGACCAGCAGTACCATAAAGAAGACCAGGAACTGCCATGACAACATAAGACAACCCAGCAAAGATTAAGCCCCATGAAAACTTACCGGCAGCACTTGGCTGCTTCTTCCACTTACTCCAAAGCCAAACAAAGAATGGCGTCAAAATCATGATAAATAATGGATTAAGCGTTTGGAAGTTAGCAGCAGCAAAATGCCAACTGCCAATATGAAGAACCGTCCGTTCTTGCGCAAATAGCGCTAAGACAACTGAACCAGATTCTTCAATTCCCCAGAATACAGCAGCAGCGATAAAGAGTGGAATATATGCAAGAACACGTGAATGTTCAATCTTAGTTACCTTCTTACTCCGCAGCATAACTACAAATAAGTAAATCGGCAGTAAGATTGCCACAATCGTAATCAATAAGATAACATTGGCAATATTTAATTGACCGCAAGCTGCCATAATGACCAGCAATACAATAACGGCAATTACAGCAACTGCCGACTTTTTCAAAATCTTAATTAAACTATCATGGTCAATTGGATCAGTTGGCAGTAAGCTATCATTTGAGAGATATTTTTTCCCGCCAAAATAATATTGCATTAAGCCAAAGAACATCCCAATTGCAGCCAGTGAAAAGCCGGCGTGGAAGTTCATTTCATTACCAAACATGTGAATGCCAAAGCCATTAGCAGCCCACGGTACCAAAATTGGTGAAATCGCGGACCCCAGATTAATTCCAAAAACAAACATACTAAAGCCAGCATCACGACGCCGGTCATTTTCGGAATAAAGACCCCCAACCATGTCAGAAACATTAGGCTTCAATAATCCCGTACCAGCAACAATCAGGGCAATTGAAGCATAAAGGGCAATTAGTCCCATCGGCAGCGATAAGACAATGTGACCGAACATAATTAAAACCCCGCCAATAAAGACGGTTTTGCGCGGACCCCAAACTCGGTCAGACAACCAGCCACCGACAATATTTGATAGGTAAACTAGCGAGCCATAAATCGACATTACCGAAGCAGCCGTAGTTTGGTTCATGCCCAAACCACCCTTGCTTACGGCGTAGTACATGTAGAACAATAAAATTGCCCGCATGCCATAATAACTAAATCTTTCCCACATTTCAGTGAAAAACAGCGTTGACAGCCCTTTAGGTTGACCAAAGAACGCCGTATCGTTATTCTTTTCCTTCATTATTAAAATTAAGCTCCTTTAATTAAACAGTACCTTACAATTATACAGCTAATGTTAATAAAAATTAAATCTTATACTCACATTCAGCAAAATAAAAGAGCATTACTAGGAAACAGTAATGCTCTTTTAATTTTAATTAAATACAATTGATTGCTCGATTAACGGCAGCTTGTTCTTTTTCAACTAACGCTGCCTTGGTTGCAATTACCTTGGTATCCATGTTAATTTCACGACCCAAGCCCGGTTGGTCAACCTTCGGTTCAAAGAAAGCCTTAAATTCCGCTAGCCGTTCTGGTGTGTGGAATACTCTAGAAGTAACCGTGATGTAAGTAGTAAATTCCATGTCACCACCGACTGTCTTCTCCAGCCATGACCACTCATCACGCAGCCAGTCCCAAGCAGCTTGTTCGCCTTGAGGATTAGCCAAAATATTGTAGTACCATGACCGCAAATCTTGCGGCTTGATGACATCGGCATCTTCAAAGTCAGCTATAATTTGCTTGATTTCCGCATCATTCTTGGTACTAGTAACTGCGGCAAGCAAATCTTCCTTGTAATAAGGGTCAACTACTGTTTGGTATTCCTTAATTAAGCGGTCAACTAGACCAGCCTCATTGTAATTCTTAACTTCGTTAATCAAAACGTATGGTCTTACAGATGCTTCAATTGCTGCCAAATCATCTTGATGCGCAACAAAAATCTTGTGTCCTTCGTCAATTACGGTTTGGTTATCAGCGTACAAGGCAGCAGATAATTCAATTGGCCGCATTTGCAAATCAGCACTATTATCATCTGCCTTAACTTCCCAGCCCAAACGTTCAATTTGCTTAGCTGACAATTGGTTAAAGAAAGCCTTTAAGTTCTTTTCTTCAACTGAATTTGGCTTAACAAATTTACGCAATTGCCGTGCTGAACTAAATAAGGAGTTAATGACAATATTTGATCTTGAAGCCGCAAATTTTGGCAATAATGGCACAATTTCAGCGTAAGAAATTTGGTTGCCTTCTGCCAATAATCCTAAGTCTTGCAACAATTGCAATTCATCAACTGGCTTGAGGGTATCTAATTCATTCATGATGTCGGTCATTAAAGTTTCATCATAATTAACGATAAAGTGGGAATTATTACCAACATTTAGACGTAAAGCATGACCAGCTTCAGCGCGCAAAGTCTGGTAGTCACCTAAGTCTAATTCTTGTTCTGTCATAATTTGTGGTGCCGCAAAGTTAGCATTCAGCGGAATTGCCCAAGTGCGGCTAGCATCCTTACCTTCACCAACAAAGAACTGCTTCTGACTTAATAGTAAATGACCGTTCTCAACCCGGGCACTGACAACTGGGTAACCAGGTTGATCGAGCCAAGTGTGCATAATCTTACCGATATCCAAATCAGTTACCGTTGATAAGGCGTTCCACAAGTCGTCACCTGTGGCGTTACCAAATTGATGGTGGTCAAAGTAATATTTGAGTCCCTTACGTAAGGCATCGTCGCCTAACAATTGCCGCACCATTACCAGCATTCTTGAACCCTTGGCATAGACAATTGCGCTGTCAAAGAGTGAGTCAATATCTGCGGGATGCTCTACCTCAACGTGAACTGACTGCACGCCATCGGTTGCATCACGGTTCAAAGCTGCAGGAACTTCCCCAGTTTGGTACATGTTGTTCCAAACATCCCAGCTAGGCTCCATTGCATCAACTGACAGATACATCATCATGTTGGCAAAACTTTCGTTCAACCATAAGTCATCCCACCACTTCATGGTTACAAGGTCACCGAACCATTGGTGAGCTAACTCGTGGGTGATGACACTAGCAACGTAACCCTTTTGTTCGACTGTGGCGTTGTCTGGATCAAGTAAAATTGCGGCTTCACGGTAAGTAACTAAGCCCCAGTTTTCCATTGCACCAGCAGAGAAGTCTGGCAATGCCAATTGCCATGAATGCGGCAATGGGTACTTAGTTTGATAAAATTCTTCATAAAATTCAATTGCCCGTTTAGCAATATCCAAGGCAAAGTCTAATTCCTTAGCCTTGTGAGCCTTGGTTGCGAAAACACCAACTTTAACACCATCTTTAGTTTCCGTTAATTTGGACTGCAATTCACCAAAGGCAAAGGCAACCAAATAGCTGGACATTCTAACCGACTTTTCAAAGTAGTGCACACCATTTTCAACCTTGACTTCTGGCATATTGGCAATCGTTGTCTCGCCTTCATGCTCATCATACTTAATTGCTAAGCTGAAGGTTGCCTTAGCTTCTGGCTCGTCAACACACGGGAAAGCTTGTCTTGCGGAAGTTGTTTCAAACTGGGTACCAATAATCTGCTTTTTGACACCATCAAGCATGTAATATGACGGATAAATCCCCATCATAGTATCGGTTAATGGCGCGCTATAAGTAATCGCAACGGTAACTGTTCCAGTCTTACCTAGGTCAATCTTAATTGCTTCTTTATCATCATCAACAGTAAACGGTACGTCCCTGCCATCTTCTTTAACTGCCGCAATTTTCATGTACTTTTGGTTGACTAAAATTGTGTCTTCAAGTGCCTCACCAGTAATGGTTGAAGTACCAGTAATCGTCTTTTTTTCACGGTTAACATCTATGAACAAATCATAATGTTCTGGGTGAAAAGTTTCGTAAAAATGTTTTACTGCCATAATTGCCTCCTGAATTAGTCATTATTATAAATTTTACCAAAAATGTACAGAAATAACATTAAAACTTGATTGTAAGGGCCATGTGTTATTTCTGTAACAACAATGAAATATTGCTAGTGTACTATAACCAATAGTAAAAATTAACAAATTACGGGGAATGAATAAATAAATGAAACAAATTAAGCCTTTTATCCTTAAACTAATCGCGGCACTATCACTCGCCTTAAGTATTACCGCAGTTGTTCAAACAACTACTAACAATAACACTCAAACCGTTCAAGCTGCACGCAAGTTATCCAAAACTGAAAAAGCAGCTAAAAACTGGATTGCCATGCAAGAGTCTGGCGGCAACTACTCCGCAAGAAACGGTTCTTGTTACGGTAAATACCAATTAAATATCGGCTACCTGCACGGCGATTATTCGAAGAAGAACCAAGACAGAACCGCTGACAATTACGTTTACGGTCGCTATGGTTCATGGGTTAACGCCAAAAGATTTTGGTTAGCTCACAACTGGTATTAAATTTAACTTTTATTAATTCCCATAATAAAAAGCAGTCTAATAATTATTAGGCTGCTTTTTTAATACCTATTTTTTATCATCAGGTATTGATATTTAACTACTTTTAACAAGCAAAAAGCTGCACTTCGCGACTTGCAAAATGTAGCTTTTTTAATTAATCAATTTACGCTCTGTGTGCGCTGTGTCTCGCGTGTCGTAATAAATGTGCCTCAACTTTTCTCTTCTTGATCCAGCTGGCAAAAAACGCAAATCCGAAAATCATCATGGCGATTACCGCCATAAAGATGATTAAATTAGCATTATTTGCGATTGTCTGCTCACCTGCTAAAAAATTGCCTGACTCATTAATTTGATTGCATAACCCAAAGAACAACATGATTAAACTGCTCACTGTCAGTAAGCCATTAATTGCTGTCAATAGTTTCATCTTTAATAACTTCAAAAAATCATGTCCTTTCTTTCGATATAAATATTTGCATTATATACCCTCTAGCAAAAATTGCAAGTCCTTTGCTTAAATAATTCTAGAAAATATTATTTAAATAAAAAGGCAACCTGCTGTTTAGCAGATTGCCTCATCTTAATTACCATTCACTTGTCAGCCACTCTTGAGCGAGGTCGAACCAATGTCCCGCGTGAGGATTTTCCTGCCATTCGCGACCCTTAGTTACCATGTCGCCGCGTGCCAGTGAAAAGCCGTGACCACCTTTATTAAAGATATGAACTTCACACGGTACATCTTTTGCCCGCAGTGCCGCCACATATTCCAAGGTGTTCTCAACTAATACAACCTGGTCGTCCCATGCATGAAAAATAAAGGTTGCTGGTGTTTCACGTGTAACACTTAATGCACTGTCCTGCAGATACCTATCTTCTGGGATCATGCCTTCTTCGCCATCTGGCACATCAAAGCCAATCTTATTAACATCAATCAATGGATAACCCAAGATGGTTTTGTTAGGGATAACATCCTGACAAGCAAAATTGTACTGTTTTTGATACTTACTTGAAGTCGCAAAGTCATTGGCAATGCTGGCAACGTGACCACCAGCAGAAAAGCCAATTGTGACAATTCTTTCGGGATCAATCTGGTATTCAGCAGCGTGATCACGATAATATTTAATCGTAGTCAAAACATCGAGTCCCGCGTCAGGATAGATGTCGCCTTCATCTTGGATCAAGTTATAATCCATCACGACACTGTTGAACCCGCGATTGTTAAAGGCCAAGGCAACTGGCTCGCCTTCACGTTTAGACAAATGGTCAAAGCTGCCGCCGGGAATTACTACGGCCAGCGGTCTTTTGGCTGTCACCAAGTCGCCAATATCGCCCAAAGTATAGGTATGAATCTTAAATTTACGACCATTAAAATTAGTTAGCGTCTTATCTTCTATCTTCATTTTTCACCTCACGTTTTGCCATTCCTCGTGCCAAAAAAGCCGTCGACAGCGGAACAGTTAATAACACGCCAATAAGCGAATACATAATGATTAACGCTTCATTGACAAATAACTTTTCATTTAAAACTTCACCCAGCGTGTAATGCAAACGGAAATACCACAAGAATAATGAAAGAAAGCTGCCAAACATCCCGAATAAAATGGTGTTCATCGCGGTTCCTAACACATCCTTGCCAATCTTGCCACCACTAATAAGCAGCTCATGTTGACTAATGTCAGGGTTGTGCTTTTTAATTTCTAATAGTCCTGAACTCATTGCCACCGCGGCTTCCGCCACTGCACCTAATGTTGAAAAGATTGCTACGGCCACGGCAATCAGTGGGTAACTCAAACCCGGCATTTGCGACAGACCAACTAAGACTTCTCCTGCTTCTGGTCCTAAACCTGCAGCTTGCGCCAGCCATTGAAAGCCCAAAATCAGGCAGCTATCAATTAGACAAACAATCAACGCTGAATAAAATGAGTTTTTAGCAACTTGATAATCATGAGTTCCTAAAAAGATAATTGTTACTAATTTTAACGGAATAAATATCAAAATCAAGACCGGAATACTAATTCCCCACGAAATAAAGACCGCTACCAAAATCAAAAGCAGTGTATTAATTAACACACTAAAGAAACTGCGAATACCAGTTTCCCCGCCAATTAGCGTCATCAAAACCGCCAAAACAATAATTAACGCCATTAAGGTACTCATTTGTCAGCCCTCGCCTTCCATTTTTTATCTTCTAAAAACAACAGACTGCAGCCGGTCGCAAACACTACCGTTAAGACAATGCCGATTGCCGAAATGACACTTTGCGTCACGCCCAGCGACAAGGTAAAGCCAAAAGCTGAACTTAAACTATTATTATCACGCAAATAAATAATTGTCATGGGCAGTGCCTCGGACATAAAAATCAAAACCAGCACATTAATCAGTGGCCCCATGATTTCTTGACCCATCGTGCGCCCGCTCACTATCATTTGCTTAGCGGTCAAGTCCTTCTTAGTTTGAACCAATTCATACAAACTAGAAATAATATCGGTTGCCTCATCCATAACTGCACCCAAAATTCCAAGTAGAGTTTGGGCTAAAAAGAGCCCGCGCGGGTCTTGAGTCGCGTAATCACCAGTTTCATACTTGATTTCGGACTCACCCGTAACATGCATGATTAAGTAGCAGAGCGCAAAGGAAACAAATACTCCAAGTAAGGTTGCCAGCCATGTTGCCAGCATTTTGCGATTAAGTCCCTGGACAATTAACAAGCTGAAAAATGAAAACACAACATCGGCTAAACCAAAGAGCAAAATAATGTAGGAACCATTTAACTTCACGTCACAGATAATTACTAGGTAAAACAATAACCAGCTTAATGCCATAGAAACAACTAAGCCCAATGACTCCCTACCTGCAACCAAGACCATTAACACAATTGTTACTGTTAATGCCAAGACCAAGACCCAATCACGCTTAGGGTTCTTGATTGCTGGATCGCCGCTCCTGATACTGACAAACACCCTTTGCCCCGCACGGTATTTTTGTGTCACCATTTGCGAAGGATAATAGATATTCGGAGCTATAAAGGTACGCCCGCGATATTTTCCTGACAAAATCTTAAGATGTAATATCTGCTTTCTGGTTTCATCATGATTGTTGTAGACATCACGATTTTTCTGCACTAAAGTATCCTTGATCGTATGGTCTGTAATAACTGCCACATCATCTTTACTATAAATTGCAGTTGCAAAATAGGTGCAGGTCGTCAATATTAGCCCGATAATTGCTATAATTAACGCTATCCAGTAGCGCCACTTAACTTTTTTCAACTTAATCATCCTATCTATTTGTCTACTGTAACGCAAAATTAACCCTTACGGCGTAGATTTTAGCTAATTTTAACATGAAAAAACGACTTTTAACTAAAAGTCGTTTTTCTGTTACATATTAATAAATCGTTGCCACCAGTGCTTCTTTTCCGGTTCCAGCTGCATATCCTGCAATGTCCGGTGACCATTAATTTCAGCACGTTTTTGCGCGTTTTCCTTAGCTTTAGACAAAATTTCCTCATGAAGCTGCTGACTTGATTTTGCTTCATCAAGTTCAACTTGCGCCCGTTTTTCTTCCTTAGTTAAGGGCTTTTCTTCCTGCATTGTCTGAAGTGGTGCGGATTCTTCCTCATCATCCTCTGACACGATTCCAGAAATATCAGGTAAAGCACTGAAATCCTGCTCATCTTTAGGCTGTTGTAATTGGTCCTGCTTAGCCAAAAGCTCCTTATTCTGTTCTTCAATGCGACTAAGTTGCGCTTGCAAATCCTTAATTGCCGTATTCTGCTGACTAATTGTCTGTTGCAGAGCATTTAACAGTTTAACCGCCTGCGGTGTGGTCATTACTTCTTGATCCTTAACTGATGTGGAATTTAGTTCATTATCCTTATCACTAACGGCGTAGATTTGTCTGGCTGCTTCCTGCAGCGTCAAGCCATTATTTTGCGCTAATTTGTGAAAATCATCCAGATCCTGCACATCTTGCTTGCTGTAAAGCCGAGCTCGCTGCTTGTTTCTGGCATAATAATCAGACTTGCCCGTAATTCGCTCAACAATCAGCGAATACTTGCGCAAGGTTGCCACACTAATATGCAATTGGCGTGCCGTAGCACTTGGCGCCAATAGTTCTTCAAAATTATGCTTATCACTTGTCATCTTGTGTTCTCCCTAGCACTAAGTGATTAACCAATTTTGTGAAGTAAAGTCTTCTTATGGTTGTAACGTTCAATTCCTTTATCAATTAAACGTGTAATCAATTCAGTGTAAGGAATACCAGCTTCTTCAAATAACTTAGGATACATACTAATATTGGTAAAACCTGGCAAGGCATTGATTTCAGTTAAAATTATCTTATTGTCACTGGCACGCAAAGTCGAGTCAACCCGAGCCATCCCGCTGCATTCAGTTGCTTCATAAACCTTGATAGCATTGTCGCGTACTTTGGCAACAATATCTTCAGGCAAGTCAGCCGGAATTTGTAATTTTGAAGTGGAATCATCATCGTACTTGTTATCATAACTATAAAAAGTCCCTGCGGCATTGATAATTTGACCAACACCTGACACGATTGGATGGTCATTACCCAAAACGGCAGTTTCAACTTCTGTACCGTGAATTGTTTCTTCAATTAAAACCTTGTCGTCATACTTGAAGGCATCAGCTAAGGCATCTTTGAACTCAGCTTCATTAGTAACATGGTGCACGCCAACAGATGAACCTTGATTAGATGGCTTAACGAATAAGTCGCCGCCAAGCTTGGCACTAACCTTGGCATAATCACGCTTCGGATTAGTTTCATCATCATACTCAAACCGCTTAATGGCAATCCAGTCAGCTACTGGTACACCAGCACGTTGAGCCAAAATCTTGGTAAATTCCTTATCCATTGTAACTGCGGCAGCTAACACATCGTCGCCAACAAATGGCTTATCCAAAATCCGGAACAAACCTTGTAAACTACCGTCTTCACCTAAATTACCGTGGACAATTGGGAAGAAAACATCAATTTCCGGTAAATTAGCTAACTCACTTAAGTTAGACAGATTGGCTACCTTGTGCGGATTAGCTACCGTATATTTAGGATCATCAAGAACCTTAAACGAATCTTCCTCACTAGCAATATAACCATCATTGGTAATCCAAATTGGATGTACTTCAAATCGTTCCTTGTCAATCGCCTTGTAAATATTATGGCCTGACATAATTGAAACTTCATATTCCGATGAATTACCGCCAAAAATTAACCCAACTTGTGTTTTCTTAGTCATTATTTTTACCTCTTAATTATCGTTATCACCTGTTAATTATACGGCATTAGCTAGTAGAAAAAACTTAAATTAGAGTAATTTTAGAAATATTTTTAAAGATTAAAAAAGCAAACTAGTTTTTTCCTAATTTGCTTTTGATTTTTCTATTTAGGATGCATTAACGCTGATGTTTACATTCGGTATGTTTATTCTTGCTTTGCTCGATTATATCGACAAACACAACAGAAAATAATTGTACTAAAAAAGCCGTCCGATACTTTAGCAGGTTTGTGACGACTCTTTAGTCAAAATAATCTTGCCACCGCCTTTTAAGCGGGAACATCTTTTAAGAACCAAGCTGGAACTTGGTTCTTTTTCTTTATACGGCTATTGTAGCATAAGCAAAACTAAACTAAAAAGTTAGTTTAACTTAATTAGAATAATTTTTAGTTAAGAAATGGATAATGTCCATATGCGTACGATCCATAATTAAAAAATTTCTATTACTTTTTATTTTCATTAGTGTAGGAACACCTGTTACTTTGAACTTTTTACGCGCCTTTTTTAAAGCGGAATTGCTGTCAGTCTTTGTTGTATCAATATAATAAATTTTCATATGCTGTTGATGACTAATTTTAGCTAATTTAGGTACAAAAGCACGACAAAATGGGCAACTTTTCTTACCCCAGAAAACAGTAATTTTCTTTTTACCAACTAATTTGTTTAATTTTTGAACAGAAATTTTCTTAAAATGCTTAATCGCATTGATATAAATTTGCTCTTGATATTTCAGCAGATTGTTATTATTAGTAATTTGTGAGGTCGGATTAGCATTAGTTATACTTGCAGATACATTATTCATTGGCAAGACAAACAATGATAACGTAAGTTGAATTGCGGCAATAAGTTTAATTAATTTATGCTTCATATATATTTTTCTCCTTTAATTTTCCTCTTGCATAACAGCATAAAGTAATTTCATAATAAAAGATGATAAATGACATATATGCTAGTTTGAGCAAAGGAAAACACAATGAAAATAGGAACGCTGTTAAAAGAATTCCGTATCAGCCAATCAAAGACCAAAAAAGAATGGGCAGGTAATGTAATTAGTCCGTCTTTTTATGCTCGCGTAGAAAAAGGTGCAAATAGAATCTCTTCAGAAGACTTAATTAAGTTGCTCCAATATAACAAGATTTCACTAACTAAATTTTTTAATAGATTTGATCGTAGTATGCAATTACAAAGTAAAGCAACTAGAGAAATAGAATATAAAATAAAGCAAGCTTATTATATAGATTCTAAAGATAAATTATATCAAGTACGAAAATTGATTGAAACTAGTGAATTATCTAATAAAAAAGAAGAGCTATTATTAGTAGATATTGGAATAGCTTTAGTAGATAATGACTATAACAGTTTGGATTCAAAGACTAAAAAAATTTTGAAGGAAAAAATTTTTGAAGTTGAAAACTTTTCAAAGGATAATATTAATCTTTACTGTAATTGTATGGCATGGTTTGACTTGACTACTAATTTGATGATTTCTAAAAAAATTGTTAATAATTTTATAGATGATGATCCTAAAGTACAAAATAAAATTTTAGCAGTAATTATTAATATTTTGCTTCTTTGTATTAAGCAACAACAATTTGATGAAGTAGCCTTTTTTATTAAAAAAGCTAATGAAGTTGATATTCTTCCCGAAAATTATTTTTACAAAAATATTTTAAATTTTTTAATTCATTTAATTAATTATTGTATTAATTCTAAAACTGAAGAGCTAAGTATCTGTAACGCAATAATTTCAAATTTTGCAACAAATGGTATGCAAAAATATAGTACCGAACTCAAAAACCTTTTGAAAGAAAACACATAAAGAAATGACGTATTTGTAACAAATTAGCAAATACGTCATTTTTAATTTTTGAAATTACTTTCTTAATATAGTAACTGTAGAAATTGAGAAGAAATAAGAAAGGAGGATATGAAATGATTAATTTTTTAAGAGGACTTTTTATGTTTTTAGTTGATTAATTATGTGTAACCAATATAAAAGTGTTATTTAGGAGGTATATTATTATGAAAAAGTTAGTAACATTAGTATCATCAGCTGCAATGGCAGTATCTATGTTTGCAGTACCAGTTAGTCAAGTATCAGCAGCAACTACAACTCAACAACCTGTTAAAGTTACACAAACAAGTAACCAACCTTCAAAGGCTGAGGCTAATAAAGTTGCAGTAGCAATGCAAGGTTCACTTATCGTTGTTAAGGATGCTAAAGGATTACCACAAATAAAAATTATAGACACAGATTATTTAGCTACTTCATTAAAAGAAGCAAAAACCGGCTTGAGTATTAACGAAGTAAAGAATGTTGTAAACAAAATAAATAACTTTATTAAAGCTCATCCATCCGAGTTTAAAAACATTGACGATAATCCTTTGTTAAGAAAGAAGCATAAGGGCACCTGTGCAAAAGCTTTACAATTTATTGGGTATGTTCATTCTGGAATGTATGCAGCAGCAGCAGCTTTGCTAGGTATTTCTGGACCAGCAGCTGTTATCGTTCCACTAGTAATAGGACTGTTATACCAAGCAGGTTCTCTGTTATGTTAATAAGAAATTACTCTTAGACAAAAAGCTGAGATTTTCAACAATCGCAGCTTTTTGCAATCTTAATAAACAAGAGGTGCATTATGAAAAAAATGATTTCAAATTATCAAATAACCATAACCTTTGCATTAATCGCATTAGTTAGCAGCCTAAACTCAATTTTTTTGACTTCTAATAGAACTAAGCTAGTGGGAAGTTTCTTCTTTATTTTCGTAATACTGATTTCATTTTCACATGAATATTTAGCTAATCATACTACAGTGAAATTCTCTCAAAACAAGTTAAAAGCGATTGTAGCTCTAGCAAATACAATAATCGGAGCTATAATATATTTATTAATTTATTTTTACATTATCTAGATAATTTTTAAAATAGTTACATAAATAGAATACAGTATAAAACACACTAATATACACAACATACTATTTGTTTGCAACATTCAAAGACGATCTTAAAAGGATCGTTTTTTATTATTCTTAATCAAAAAATTACGAAAGATCGACTATAATAATCTCATACTTACAAGAAGGAGACTTAGAATGTCACGCAAATTGCTAATTACGCTTGCTAGTCTATTACTGGTATTTCCAATCAGCAGCACGACTGTTATGGCTGCTGAGTTTACACCAACTGAAGCCAATAAAGTCGAGCAATTCCAGCAACAATATGCCGCGCTAAACAAAACGCCATTTAATCTCAACAATCTTTATGAAGCTAAGCCCAAATTGAATCGGCGCTTCAAGGAAGGCATACTTGCACCCAGCTATTTGAATACCCAACTGGACTACATTAATTATTACCGTAGTCTTTTTGACTTAAGTCCAGTAATTGAAAATTCAAATGCTGATTTAAAATCACAAAAGACCGCGGCAGTCCTAGCAGCATTAAATGCTAACCCACTGATTAACCAACATGGTTTGCCTTACGAAAAACGTCCAAAGGAGATCACACGGACCACTTGGAAAATTGCGCAAACTACTTCTAAAACAGCCAATCTAAACTTTAATACCGGTAATCAATCTGCCGGGAACGTCATAACTGACCTGCTGACCGACCGCTACAACTTAGCTGGTCTTGACACCGGGCACCGGGCATGGCTATTATCAACACGCCTGTCTTCAATTGGTACGGGAGCAGCTTATGGCAGTAATGGTTATCGCTATTCTGTTCAAAAAGTTCTCAATGCCTGCGATGCTTTTCGACCAGCTAGTCAGGAATTGGTAACTTATCCGAGCAAGGGGCTTTTCCCAATAGAACTAGTCAGTGATCGGCAAATTGCCTGGTCGCTCTACTTTTCCAATCAAACCATCACGACTACACCGCAAATTACAATTACGGATAACGATACTGCGCAAACTTATCAAGCAACCAATGTAACTAATTATCGGGACGTTGGCTACGGCAATTTTGAAACAATTATTACTTATCTGCCAGGTACAACGCCTCTAATTGCAGGTCACGAATACGAGGTTAAAGTTAGTGGTATTTGCCAGTATAAATTCAAATTATTTAAGCAAGAATAATCCGCCCAACCTGTTAAATATTGTTATAATTAAAAAAGAAGTTCTACACTAATAGAACTTCTTTAAGCAAATAGCTCCGCCTTTAAGAGCGGTGGCTTAATTATAGGATAACTAAAAGACTATCCCATAACTCGCCAAAGTTATGATTGGGACGGTCTTTTTTGTTGCAATCATTTGTCGTGATGGTTGCTGTTGATATATGTCAATAACGCCAGCAAGACTAAACTTAACTGCAATATCAAAGAAATCACATCGAACGTGCTCATTAACTGCTAACCCTTTCAATAATTTGTTCCATGTTTCCATAGACAACCATCTCCTTGGAATTAAACAGCCACCGCCCTTTAAAACTTTTATTACATTGTTCAACAATGATTATAGCAAAAATAATATCTGCTTGTTATCGTTAAATTATTTTTATTAAGTCACTGCAATATTAACCAAATTTTTTACCTAAAATGTCTAGATCAATCAGTCGGCCATCCATGTCGGCAACCTTAGGCAAGTGACCGTAAACCTGATAACCAGCTGCCTTAAATAAGGCCTGACTTGCCTTGTTAGCACTAAAAATATAGGCCAAGATAGTATTAATTCCTAACCGCTTAGTCTGCGCCGCCGCATATGCTAATGCCTTAGTACCTAAGCCTTGGTGTTGAAATTTACGGTCAAGATAGATACTAATTTCAACTGTTGCGTGATAAGCTGCTCTTCCATAAAAGGATTCTAAACTCAGCCATCCAGCAAGTTGGTCATTAACCTCAATTATCCATAATGGTCGCTTCTCGTTATGACCATTAAACCATTCCTGACGCTGACTGACACTAACTGGCTGCAAATCCGCGGTCACACTTTTACTAGCGATATTTTGATTATAAATTGCAACTATTGCTGGTAAATCCGCCTGCTTAGCTGGAATAAATTCAACTGCCATAATTTCTCCTAATTAATCTATGCATTTTTTTACCCAAAAAGGTCCTGCTTACTTAAAAGCAGGACCTTCTTATTAATTATTCGGTGAGGTAATTTCCCACAAAATAGTACTCAGAATATAGACAATGACGCCAGCAATTACAAAATCTAAAAAGATACTGCTGCCAATCTCAAGCACATAACCCAAAACGGCTAAGCCACTAACGTTGAATACAACTGGAATTAAGGCCAGCAAGCCAGCAATTAAAATCAGCCAGAAACCAGCCCACATTCCAGCAGCTGTAACATCATGAATGAGCATCTTAGTAGTCATCATTGTCATCATTTCTTCAATTAATGACTTCAGACTAATAATCGTTACTACAACGATGACGATATTCATAATGAGCAAGATCAGTGCAATATTAGCACCAACTCTAATCGTATTCAGACTAAAGGCTGCAACCACTTCGTGTGGTGCATTATCTTTTTGCTTTTTTAATTTTTCCTGAACCAATTGCGCATTACTAGACGAGCCTTGATCAATATTTAGGTCAATATCATGCAAAATTTGCTTGGCTAGTTTCAGATTATCAAACTTGAACCAATGAAGACCAAATGTGTAATCAATAATGTGATCAGCAATTGGCTGGGTTTGCTTGCTGGTTAATAAATTTGAGTTGCCACTCTGATTAGCGCCTATTACTTCCGCCAACGTGTCAAAATGACGATTAACTTGCCTAACCACAACTGCTTCATTGTTACTGGTTCTAATTTGTCCCTTCATAAATAAAGGATTCAAAAAAGTCCCAGTAACCATAATCAGTGCCACAATTAGGAAAATCATAAAGGACAGTACCTTTTTATATTGGGTGTTCTGTTCTTGATTTACTCTGCGCAAACCAGTTCGCGCGCCATTTACCATATTATTCCCTTCTAACACACAATTTCTTTACCTTCCGCAAACATGGTATCAATTGCGTCATAGATCTTTTTAATATCGATTGAAGCGATAATTTTATGTCCATCATCAAGTGCAGTTTTGATTTGTTCAGATGAACAATGCAAAAAGCTAAACATTAACGAGCTAGTTGCATAGTCAGCCATTTGTTCTGCTGATAGACCACGTATATCACGGTCGTGATAAAGTCGGCCAACCCCGGTAACTACAAAAGCAATTCCCGTCTGCACATCATCAAGATTATAATTATCTTCCGCAAACAAGCGGTTGTTTTCAATCCAGCCGTTTAGCATTCGGCTCCAATTATCAAGCGTTTCATTACTCTTGAAGACTTCAGAAATGATGCGGTCTAGCCCGCGATCATAAACTCCTAATTTTGCAATCGTATAGATAAATGCCTTCGTCCGAGCACAAATATCACTATCATCAGTTTGGTTAAACTTTTCAACTTGCCTATCCAAAGTGTTGAGTAGATTGCGAACAACGTCATCAATCAACTTAGACTTATGCGAATAATATGACTGCAGCAGGGACTTAGAAATTCCCGACTTCTCTGCAATCATTTGAAAAGAAACATTATCCATTCCATTCTCTCTAATTAAATGAAATGTATTACTTAGTATTATTCTTCGTCTCTCTAAATTTTTTCGTCTTGCCATAATTTTTCTCTCCGTTTTCCTATACATCTTGTTTTATTATAACAATGATGTGGAATAAATAAACAAATATGTACTAATATTAATTAAAAGTTTCATAATATTAAATTTATATTTGTTCTTTACTAGAGAACAATGGCAGTGTTTAACATTGGTAGCTTATCTGACGCTCTTTATTTAAAATCGCTTTCATTAATTGAGTGCATTGAGCGGTCATTATAAACACAGTTAATTCCTCGTGCTAAAAGCAAGTCAACTGAAATCCGAACCATTCTGTCTGGATAGCGTTTATGCTTAATTGTATCAGTAACAACAATTTGCTCAATTGGCAGTTCATTCAAGACTTCTGTCGCATCTTGTGACAATAATGCATGAGTTGCGGCAACGTAAACTTTCTTAGCACCTGCAGCCATAACTGACTTGGTTGAAGAAGCAATTCGTGAGCCAGTATCAATCAAATCATCTACAACAATACACTTTTTATCCTTAACATCACCAATCATGTCGTGCACGTCTTCATCATAGCGAGCGTGACGCTGGTCAACAATTGCAATTGGTGCATTAAAAATTTGCCCAAAGTTCCGCGCCAATTTTGCACCAGAATGATCAGGTGAAACAATTACTAAATCGTCATCATCTTTAGAAACAATACCATTATCCATAAAGTATTGACCCAAAAGCGGCAGCGCGTGCAAGTGGTCAACTGGCACATTATAAAAACCTTGAATTTGTGAAGCATGTAAATCAAGTGCAATTAAGTGATCCATGCCCGTTAATTGCAACAAGTTAGCAACTAATTTAGCAGTAATTGGTTCTCTTGAACGCGTCTTAGTATCAGAGCGTGAATATGCTAAGTATGGCACCACTACGTTAACTCGGTGAGCTGATGCACGGTGTAAAGCATCTAACGTGATTTCTAATTCCATAAAGTTTTCGTTAACTGGATCTTGAATCGATTGGATAACAAAAACGTCACAGCCTCTGACACTTTCACCGATATTTACTTGAATTTCACCATCGCTAAAATGTTGAACCGCGGTTTCAATCAACGGCTTTTTCAAAATTGCCGCAATTTTCTCATTTAAAGCTGGATTCCCACCTAGACCAATCAACTTCATTGGATGCATTAATTCCAAGATTTCTTCCTTGTTCATAGCTACCTCTTTATCAAAAAATACTATCTTTTCGTCTATTATAACCAAAAAATACTCTTCCTGACTAGGAAAGGGATAAATTCTAACAAAAAAAGCTGGGAATTACCCCCAGCTTTATTTGAAAAAGTCTTCCATCAAGTTTAACAATTTAAAACTATTTACCGCATAGCTATCATGCTTTTGCCGCGGCATGACTATTAACTGACCTTGTGGAATTATCTGGCTATACCAGCGGACATGATCAACCTTGACCCAGTCCTTTTCACCGACAACGCAATAAGTTGGAATTTTTATTGCCTTCAAACTGTCAACGGACATAAAGCTCTCAGTTAATTCTACCTGACTGTCACGGTCAAAATGCAAGTACCGCAAAACGCCTTCAGTTAGGTAATGGTAAGACCGAATGCCGTTACCATTGACGAAGACGCCGGCAACCATTAATTTTTTAAAAATCTGCTGGTCTTGACTGGCGAGCATCATAGCAACAAGTCCGCCAGCGTCAAAGCCAAAGCAATAACAGCCGCGAATATCAACCTGCTTAATAAAAGCCGCCAAATCTTCAACTTCTGTTTGGTAATGCTCGGCAACTTCACCCTGACTTAAGCCATGACCCCGCATATCTAGCACATAGACCGTGTAATAAAGCGATAACGGGGCAACTACTTGATCGAACATCCCGCCATCTAAGTGGTGTCCATGCAATAATAAGAGCGGCGCACCCTGACCTAGTTTATTATAGTAAAGTTCGTTACCGTTAACCTTTTCTATCATCGCCTATCCCTCTCACTTGCTTCAATTAAGTGCTGTTTCTGCTGCTTTTGCTGATGCTCACGCCACAAGCTCCGCGCCACAATTTTAGCTACAAGATAATTAGCCTTGAAGTCATCTGGGATCATTTTTAGGTTAAAATTGTGCACCATACTGTCCTTACGCTGCCAATAGTGATACAGCGGCCGACTATCACAATAGAATCCTTCAGTCAGTGACAAATACTGGACATTGAAAATCTGGTCTTCCATAAAAGCAAGGTCTTCCACAAACTGCAAATGATGCTGGCGGATGACTGCAATTTTATAGCCCTTATTCCACGTATAACCCTTAACTGACGTCGCTAAAATGCGATTGTTAAATAACGAGCCAAGAGGATTACTAACGAGTTGATATGTCCTAAACTTCGGCTTCATCCCATGAACGACCTTTTTCGTTACTGGAATTGAACCTGCCTTGTTTTCATAATCCAGCCAAAAGCCACACGAAACCATGGCCGCATCCGGATGCGCATGAAAAGCTTGCACAAAAAATGCCGTATAATCGGGATCCACCCAATCATCACCATCATGAAAAGTCACATACGGGGTATCGACATTCTTTAAGCCGACATTACGGGCATCGGACAAACCGCCGTTTGGTTTATTAATAATTTTAAAATAGCGAAAGCGATCTTGGTAACTCTCGGCTATTTCACGTGTATTATCTGTTGAGCCATCATTGACAATCAGCAGCTTAAAGTTCTTGTCATTCTGCCCCGCTAAGTGATCTAACGCCCGCGCTAGATATTTAGCAACATTGTACACTGGCATAATGATAGTTAATTCGGGTTGCTTGAGCATAGGTCCTCCTCAATATTATGTTTATTATACCATCTAAGATATTAAAAAAACGTAAAATAAACGACACGAAATCGTAACTTGACCTTTTATTATAACTACCTATTATAATTAAGACATCAAAAGGAGTTAAGATTCTTATGAAAAAAACAATTTCAATACTAACAACATTAATCGTTTCCCTAATTGCAATCTGTACAGTTTCTGTGCCAAGACAAACGGCAAAGGCTGATGAATTGCCAATTGTCTGCCTAGGCACATCCTTAACGGATGCCCAGCGTGACGGTACCCTAAAGACCTTAACCGGACCACTTAATGGTGCCAGTTACCAAACAATCACAATTGATGGCTCCGACCTCGTCAAGTACCTTAATCCATCAGGCGATAACTTCACTACTAGCTCGGGAGTTTGGTCAAGCGCGATGATCCAGAAGACAGCAAGCGGCAGTGGCATCAATGTGCAGATTTTAGATTACAAAGGTAATAACAACATTACAACAATTACCGCTAACCAATACAAAAACGCTGCTCTAACTGCCGGAATTGCCGACGCCAACATTTATGTGACCAGTGCCGTGCCAATCGATGGTTCTGGAGCTTTAGCTGGAGTTTATGCCGCTTATGCCAAGAACGGCAACCATTTAAACCAAAGCCAAGTAAATGCCGCCCAAGATGAGATGGGCACTTTAAGCAAAATCACTAAGGAAAACAAGGATAAAGATGGTTACACCGATGCTCAATTAAACAATGCGATTGCTGGTGCTAAACAAGAAATGGGCAAGATCGGCAACAACATTTCTGACAGTCAAATTCACGATATTGTCAATAATCAAATCAACATCAACCATCTTGGCAATACTATTAATAACAACCAAAAGCAACAAATCATTAATGTGCTGATTGAAGTCCGTGATTCTGGCGCCTTAAAGAACCACAACTTCAAAGAACAGGCTGCTACCCTCTCTAAAGGAATTGAAAAGAACGCCAAGGATATTTTCAATAAGCTCAACACTCAAGAGAACCGCAACTGGTTTGAGCAGCTTTGGGACAATATTACCAGCTTCTTTGGTCATTTATTCGGCGGCACGATTGTTACCATCAGGTAATTACATCTGATCCATAAACTTATTCAAAGTATGATCAACAAACTCATTACCGCGATTATTAGCATGACCTTTGGTCCACTCAAAATTGGCGTTGGTAAACTGGTTAAGCAGGCTATCTAATTCCTGCCACCCAGCTAAGTTAGCAATTTCGCCCTTAGAACTCTTGTGCCAGCCCTGCCTTTTCCAATTTTTGAGCCAGCCCTTAGTAATCGGATTTAAGACGTACTGTGAATCAAGCACAAACAAGAGCGGTTTGGTATTAAACTTTAGTTCAAGCAGCTTCTTAAGGGCTTCAATTAAGGCGGTTAATTCCATCTTATTGTTGGTAGCACCAAACTCACCGTTTGTGCCGTAAGTCGACTTAGGCTGGTCATTTTCCTGCCATTCGATTAGGTAAGCCCAAGCCGCCTTATCCGTTGACTTAACATGACCGCCCTTATAATTACCGGTATTGCGTGTCCCACCATCTGTATAAATTGTCGCAAAATAAGTCTGTTCCTGATGCACCCGAGTTTTCTTGGGTGCTTTTTTAATTGCTGGCTTGACTGACGGCTGGGACTTAACTTGCTTACTGAAAGCTTGAATTTTAGCAAGCGCATTTTCTAATGTATCTTCGCTCTGAGGCAGCGGCTTACTTGAAGCAATATTTTGGTGTACTGGCTTAAGTACCGCAGCTTCCTCACTTTGCTTTGATGACTTGTTTTGCAGCCAGTCCATGTATTCTATTGCATCAGCTTCCTCTTTAAAAGATTTATAGACTGCATTAGAGAACCCATCGACTTGCTTTTTAGCTGCATCCCACGTACGATAAATTCCAGGAACACGGCCTTTTTTTACGGCGTAAAATTTCATATGTACCTCATTTACTAAAAAGTTGTTGGCAATGTTAGAATATAATTAATTATTATTTTAAAGGTGGGCGCAATGTTCTTCAATACCAAAAAATATAAGGAAGAAGCAGAAAAAAATCGCAAACATAATCTATCTGAAGAACCCAGTCGGTTTAATATGCTCCTTTTGGCAATCTTGGCCAGCATTGCTCCCACTAGGTCGCTCTTGCACTTGCACAAAAAGCACATTGACGACAAGGCTGTAATTGAAGAAAAAACTGGTAACTTTGACCAAATACCCGTGCTCTACTTTCACGGCTTTCGCGGCGGCGATTACACAACCAACGTGATGGTTAAGCAAGCTTTAAAGGATAAGGATAATCCTAAATATCTTAAAGTAACCATCGATTTATTGGGTAATTTTAAACTCGAAGGTACCTGGACTAGTGATTTACATCCAATCGTTCAAGTCGTTTTCCGCCAGCGATTAATCGGTATCTACGCGATTGATTATTATCTGCGCATGCTGCTGCCCTTCCTGGCACAAAAATTTCACTTTAAAAATTACATGGCTGTTGCTCATTCATTGGCCTGTCCTTGCATTGTCCGGACCGAAATGCGCACTTACCGCAAGAAGAACTTCCCGCGGCTAACCAAATGTGCCCTGATTGCTGGACCGTTTGATGGTGTCACCTACATGGGCGACATTCCTAACGTCAATGGGCTCAACGCCAATGGTCGCCCTAAGGTAATCAATCCGCATTACATTTACCTTTTGCTTAGGCGCAAGCGGTTCAACCCCGACATCTCGGTCTTGAATATCTATGGCAATGTCCTAGACAACACCAACAGCGACAAGTTCATTTCCGTTATTTCTGCTAAAAGTATTCGCTACATTCTAGCACCTGGCGCTCATTCATACCACGAAGTTGAAATTCGTGGACAAAAATACGCCGAGCACAGCTGGATGCATGATAATCCGTTCGTTATCAAAATTGTCGATAAATTTATCGGTCTGACACAGTAACTTTTTTATTTTGGAGGATTTCCGTGAGTCTGCTTCGCGACATTGCGCGTATCATCGTTATTACCAACACTATTCTCGCCTTTTACATTGTCTTTCATAGACGCCGGTCTGTTTCGACAACGTGGGCCTGGCTAATTATCCTACTTGTCTTTCCAGTAATTGGAATGATTATGTACGGCTTTTTTGGTCGGGGAATTTCGCAAGAAAACATCTTCGCCATTAATAAGCAGCACCACATCGGTCTGCGCAACGTCCAAAAGTCAATCACTAAGGCGCCCAAGAAGATTAGTTCATCAGATACTTCTAACAAGGCCAAGATGGTCGTTCACTTCTTCGATCGGCAAGGCGAATCGCCATTAAGTAAGAACAATCAGGTCAAGCTCTATACTGATGGTCAACCAATGTTTGCCGACATGATTCAGGATATTAAAAATGCCCGTGAAACGATCAACGTGGAATTTTATACTTTCTATAACGATGATATTGGCAACGAAATCCTCGATTTACTGATTAGAAAAGCCTGCGAGGGCGTGACCGTCCGCGTTCTTTACGATGCTTGGGGGTCAATGGGGGCAACTAAGTCATGGTTTAACCAACTATGCCAAGTCGGCGGGCAGGTTCTGCCCTTTGTTACATCACGCAACATGATTACGCGGTACCGGATTAATTACCACCTGCACCGCAAGATTGTGGTTGTTGATGGTAAGATTTCATGGACTGGTGGTTTTAATATTGGTGACCAGTATTTAAGCCGCAAAAAGAAATTCGGCTACTGGCGCGACAGCCAGGTGCGCATCGTTGGTTCAGCTTCACTGCTGCTTCAAGAACGGTTCGTCATGGACTGGAATGCTTCAATTCAAAAAGATAGTCAGCTGATTACCTTTAACCACCTGCTTTTCCCTGACTTAGATGAAAACGAAATCCACCCCGGCGATGTTGCAACGCAAATCATTTCCGATGGTCCCGATCATTACAACGCCAACATGCGCAACGGAATTATGAAGTTAATGTCGCAAGCCAAAACGCGACTTTGGCTGCAAACACCTTACTTAATCCCTGACGATGCCATGTTTGCGACTCTGCAGACAATTGCCATGTCGGGAGTTGACTTGCGCATTATGATTCCGTGCAAGCCGGACCACCCGTTCATTTACCGGGCAACCCAGTGGTACGCCAATGAATTGTCACGTTATGGCGTCAAGATTTATATTTACAATCATGGCTTTATCCATGCCAAGACAATTGTCGTTGATGATGACTTTGCAACTGTTGGTTCCATGAACCAAGATTATCGTTCTTACGACCTGAATTTTGAGGACATTGCGATTTTTTATGACAAGAACTTCACCAGTGAGGTCGCTCATGCCTTTGAAGAAGACATGAAGCAGTCAACTTTGCTCACGCCAGACATGATAGCCAAGCAAGGTCGCTGGCTGCGCACTTTGCAGAGTTTTTCTAGAATGTTATCCCCGATTCTATAATTGAACAAAAAAATAAGCCTTTACACTTATCTGTAAAAGCTTTTTTATTTTGTTCAAGTTGTAAAAATTGATAAAGTTGCATCTATTTCAGTTATATTCTTCAATGTTTTTGCTATAGAAGACTGGAAAGCTCCCCCTGCCCACCAGAAAAGTTCACAGTATTCTGTAGTTAATTTGGGAATAAATAGGTATTACATAACTAAAATATAAATACCACTATTTTAATATAAGAATCTATAATTAATTATAGATATTTTGCTGATTTTTATCCAATTTATACAGTGTATACGGCTTACTGGTCTTCTTACCAAGAGTATGCACAGTCAGGCTAATTTTAGCTTTATTGGAGAATTTACTATTTGCTACCGACACAGTAGTTATTCCTGAAGAAATAACCTTCTTACTCAATATAGGTTTCCTATTCTTCCAAATTTTTATAATATCGCCTTTTTTGCCATACACCTGCACCTGTAATCTATTATTTTCCTCTCTCAGTGAATAAACATTAGGCTTCTTAGTTGCATATTTAGTTGCAGAAATTTTGCTAAGCACATTGTTATTAGAAGCATCACAAATTTTAAAGGTCTTATATCCATGAAAGGCTAACGTAGTGTTAAAGTTTTTATGAACCTTAACACTTTTAATAACTCGATTATTATATTTAAAAGCTATTTTAGTAACACCACTCACGTCCCCTTTAAATGTTATCTTATGTGTCTTTCCAGAATAATGCGTATGTAAATTGGTTACTCCTGTTACTGGACAAACTGTACTATGAACAACAGGAGAAATTTTATTAGTTCTAGCAATTACAGGCATCGTACTTTCAGCAAGCATTAATACTACACCTGCTAAGCTAACGCTCATTTTCATAAATTTAGATTTATTCATAAAGACTCCTCATTCATTATAATTAAAACTATAAATATAATTATCTTATTTTTACTTTTCATGTATATATAAATATTTAACCTGCTTTAAATATTTATAATTGTAATTATAGTTCAATTTTATGTCAAATTATTTTGAAAATTAAAAATAATTTATTGATATTTTTAAAATGTGTTCAAATTAATAACCATCTCAACAACTACAGAAATATATTTTTGCTATCAACCTTTAAAACTAAATTGATTTTTAGTTGTCATAATCAAATTGATATAATTTATGAAATAGTTAAAAGCATAAGAATTTCACAAACTTTTTTCTTGGTAACTTTGAACCAACAAGATAGTTTTTCCATAAATTATAAATATTTGTCTTGTTTAGTTAATTTAAGCATAGTAAAACCCCGAAATTGGTTGTCTTAATTTCGGGGTTCATATCAAAAATTTATTTAACTGCCTTTTTTATTTATAAAATATCTTGAACTTCAATTCGAACATTATGACCGATGCGGTTTTTCAGGACGGCAATAATTTGCGCAACCCCTTCAGAGAATCGTAGGTAATATTGCTGGTGTTTATTAGTAGTCAGAATGCAAATCACCATTTTTTTCTTAGGATTGGGCACCTTAATTAAAGTCACTAGGGCAATATCTTGATAAGAAACCGTCCGCCTAAAGTATCCTGAAACCACTGCCCTTTTGGGTGTTAACCCGGAAAAACCATCAATAATTCCCATTAGTAAAAAGATGGCCAGGAACATACTTAGACCCGGATCGCTTTTTTCTAAAAATTCCCAGGCAAAGCCGGCCCAAATGATTATTACTGTCCAGACAATTGATGAAGTCCGATATCGTCCCTTCAAGTCAATGCTTGCTTGCCAGAACCAGCTGTAACAGGTGTAAGCAAACACCACAGCATCAAAAAGAAAGTATAAAAATGTCGAATTTGCCATAAAAATTCTCCTCGCTATTATTCCTTATTATAACAGAGTGGCTCAATTTCGATAGTTATATCGAATATAATTAATTTTTGCTTGCAATTTTATTAAAATTAGTGTTAAATATCATTACAATAAATGCAATGACAAAGACGAGTAAATAATTTATCCCTTGTCAGTGAGGTGCAGTTAGTGAGAATGCACCAGACCCTGAATTATCGAAAAACCCTTTTAGCAGCGCACTGAAATTTTATTAGAGTAGGTTGCGTCGTCCCCAGTACGTTACCACGCTGGTGAAGCATGTTAGTGCTTCATGAGTTGGCTCACTATTTGAGCAATTTAGGTGGTACCGCGGAAAAAGCCTTTCGTCCTATTGAATTGACAATTGGACAAAGGGCTTTTTTCTTTGACCTAATTTTGGAGGTAAACAACCATGACTTTAATTTTGCCAGAAAAATATCAGCCAACTTTAACAATTCGCGATACTGAAGCAGCTATTGTCTTCATTCGGGAACGATTCCAAACTATTCTAGCGCAAAAGCTTAACTTGCAAAGGATGTCTGCACCAATGTTTGTCGAAAAAGACACGGGTTTAAACGACAACTTAAATGGCGTTGAACGACCTGTTGCCTTTGACGCCAAAGACATGCCTAAGGACGATACAATTGAAATTGTCCACTCACTTGCCAAGTGGAAGCGAATGGCGCTAAAGAAGTACGACTTCGGCATGCACGAAGGACTCTACACTAACATGAACGCGATCCGCCGCGACGAAGAAATGGATAACTTCCACTCCATCTATGTTGACCAATGGGACTGGGAAAAGGTCATCAGCAAGGAAGATCGAACGATTGAAACCTTGAAGCAAACCGTGCAAAAGATTTACACCGCAATTAAACAAATTGAAGCTGAATGTGCCGAACGTTATCCCGCTTCTACTTATCATTTGCCTGACGAAGTCCACTTCGTAACAACGCAAGAGCTGGAAGACCGCTGGCCAGACATCAGCCCTGAGGAACGTGAAAACAAGATTGCCAAGGAAGAAAAAGCCGTATTCTTAATGAAGATTGGCGATAAGTTGTCTCGCAGCGGCAAACCTCACGACGGTCGCGCACCAGACTACGACGACTGGCAACTAAATGGCGACTTGATCTTCTGGTATGAACCACTCAAACAAAAGCTAGAGGTTTCTTCAATGGGAATTCGCGTTAGCCCCGAAAGTCTGCACGAGCAATTAACCAAGGCTGACTGCCTTGACCGTGAAAAATTACCCTTCCACCAAATGCTGCTCAAGGGTGAACTGCCTTATTCAATCGGCGGCGGCATTGGTCAATCACGACTATGCATGTTGCTGCTGGGTAAGGCACACATTGGCGAGGTTCAAGCCAGCATCTGGCCTAAAGAAATGATCGCTGAATGCGCCAAGCATGATATTCCTTTATTATAAAAACTGCTAATACACGATTCCAATAGTTTTTACCGGGATCGTGTATTTTTTGCTTAATTCTACTAATGAAAACAAACTTGAATATATATCGCCTCTTTTATATACTATTAAAATATAAAAATGTATGTAATATATACATGACAAGAGTTGAAAATTATAAAAGACAAAGAAACTAAGTATGAAACGTTATCCCCTAAGGTATATAAATGGTTAAAGATTCTTTCAGTAGTAGAGTTACTTCTAATTTTGATTTGCCCGTGGTTCAAACTATTTGATTTTTCTACGATAGTTTTGGGATTTTATTTATTAGATGTTATGGATATAGTAGCTACTTTTTTTCAAAGAAAGAACATGAATTCCTTCATTGCTATAATTTTAGGACTAATAATTTCAGTAATAATTTGTATAATCCTATTTTTCTACGCCATGTGGGCTTCGGGTAGAGTGCAGTTTGTTAAATAAAGCTAGAACACCTTTGTTACTAATCATAGCAAAAGCCGTTAAGTAGAAACTTAACGGCTTTTTAGCTGCTTGACCTCCTAAAAGCTTTAGTCCGCCGCACTAAAGTCGTTCATTGGAACCACATTGTAGTAAACTACAGATAGTGAATTGATTTTAAGAAAGGTACAAAACTAATGATTGACCCAAAACAAATAACCGAATTAAAACACGACATTGACCAAGCCCAACACATCACATTTTTAACTGGTGCCGGCGTCTCTACCCATTCCGGCATCCCCGACTATCGTTCCAAAAACGGTATTTACGATGGCGTCTCCGAAAGTCCCGAGACTATTTTAAGTGCAGAAACGCTCAACAGCCGGCCTGACTTTTTCTACAAGTTTGTCATGGATAACATGTACTACCCTGATGCCAAGCCTAACGCCATCCACCAAAAAATCGCTGAACTTTGCAATGAAAAAGGCGATTTAATTACCCAAAATGTTGACCATCTTGATACAAAAGCCGGCAATCAGCACGTCACCGAATTTCATGGCAGCCTTTATAATATCTACTGCACTAAGTGCCACCAGCCTGTTGCTTACGCCGAATATGCCAAAAGCTTCCGCCACGAAAACTGCGGCGGCATCATTCGTCCCGGCATTGTCCTCTATGGCGAAGCCATCAACGGCGACAATTTGTCCAAGTCCGTTAACGCCATGCAAAATTCTGATTTAGTAATTATTTCTGGAACTAGCTTTGTCGTTTATCCATTCGCCCAATTATTGTCTTACCGGCAAAACAACGCCAAAGTTTGGGCAATTAACAAGACAGCAATTCCAGCAGCCGGCATTTCTTCAATTATTGCGGACGCGCTAGACGTTTTTGAACAACTCTAATGCTTTACTATGCCGCTTTGACCGTTGACTATGTGACGTTTGAGCTAGCAGCAAACAAAAATGGTCTAACCTATGTTAGACAAAAAGGATTGCCCACTTTACCAATCAGTCACTTTTATCCAAGTGAAAAGTTATCCTATGAGCCGGCAAAGCTAGCTCCCTACCTTTGCGAATTAGCTGAATTTTTAACTGGAACTCGAAAGGGATTTGATTTACCGTTAAGTATCAGCCAAATAGTTACCCCTTGGCAGCAAAAAGTACTTAATCAAGTGAAGTAAATTCCTTATGACCAATATCGTTTGGGCAATAACTACAAAAAGCACCTGATTAATTTAGAAAAGAGTTTTTAGATGTCGATTATCAATTCAATTATTAAAATGTACGCGCCGTTTTTCAGTGCCAGCAACTGGCTGCATGTTTTAACCAGTGGTAAGGATTGGATGATTATTCTTACCCTGATTTTAATGGAATGCCTATTGTCTGTAGATAATGCGGTAGTCCTAGCTGCACAGACTAAGGCTTTACCCGACAAAAAGCAACAGGAAAAGTCATTATTTTATGGTCTTTGGGGCGCATACATTTTTCGCTTTATTGTCATTGGTATCGGAACTTACCTGATTAATTTTTGGGAGATTAAGCTAGCTGGTAGTTTCTACCTATTCTACTTAGCAATTAAATTTTTCTACGATCAGCGTCACCCGCAAAAGGCGGCCACAAAGGAAAAAGCCGAAGAAGCTAAACTTAGTAAACACAAGGCCAAAAAAGGCAAACATGTTTTATCCCTTTTCTGGCGCACGGTTATTTCCATTGAAGCTATGGACATTGTCTTTTCAATTGACTCTGTTTTAGCCGCCTTGGCAGTTTCCAGTAATCCGGTAATTGTATTGGTCGGTGGCATGATTGGCATCTTGTGCATGCGAGGCGTAGCCGAAATCATTATCAAGTTAATGGATATTATCCCAGAACTGCAGCCAATGGCCTACATTCTAATTGGAATTATCGCGCTTAAATTACTGCTGTCGCTGCCGCCGCTTAATTACGAGCTGCCTAACACGGTGTTTGCAATGATTGTCTTTGGCATCCTCCTACTGACAATTGCCTTTCACTTTTGGCGGGTTAAACGTCATGGTCACAAAAAGCTATAAGGATTGCAGCACATATTCTTTGAGTACAACCGCTTGGTTGTGCTCTTTATTTTTAGCACCATATAAAAATAAAACATCTGTTTTAGACAATTGCATCTTCACTAATGCTAAAAATTGCGGTACTGCAGGATTTTGCTCTAATTCAGTAAGATATTTTTCTTTAAAAGACACAAACTTGGCATCATCATGATTAAACCATTTGCGCAATTCAGTACTTGGACCTATTTCCTTGGCCCATTCATCTAAATCAGCTTTAACTTTACTCATCCCGCGCGGCCATAGCCGATCAACCAAAATCCGGTAACCTTCAGGTTGCTCATGGTCATAAATTCGGACTAATTTAATTTCTGTCATCGTAATTACCTCTTTAATTTTTATCGTGTACTATTAGGAATGAAACATGGATTATTCAACTTATTTTACTAACAATTCTACCGCCAAAATCACGGCTGACCTAATCGGTCGCCCGTTAACTTACAATGACGGTCAGCACTTAATGGGCGGCTACATCGTTGAAGCCGAAGCCTATTTAGGTATTCGCGATCGTGCGGCTCATTCCTATAACAACCGCCGCAGTCCAGCCAATGAAGGTCTGTATCGTGCTGGCGGTACTATCTATATTTATAGCCAGCGGCAATACTTTTTCTTTGATGTTGCCACCCAAGAATTGGACGAGCCCCAAGGAATTTTAATCAGAGCAATTGAACCCAGATGGGGTATTGACCAGATGACTACCAATCGCAATGGCAAAGACGGCGTTTTATTAACCAATGGTCCTGCCAAAATGATGCAGGCCTTCGGCATCCATGATAAACATTGGAACCTGCACTTTTTAACTGATTCGCCGTTTAGCATTGACCTTGATAATACTCATAAAAAACATGCAGCGAAAATTATTGCTGGTCCGCGAATCGGGATTAATCAATCCAACCAAGAATGGGCGCAGAAGCCTTTGCGTTATTACGTTAGTGGCAATCCTTACGTCTCGCGAATGAAAAAGCGCGATTATGATAAAAATCATGGTTGGTACTAGGTTTAATGATAAAATTATTACGTATAACAAAGTAATTAATTTTCTGCTAGTTTTCTGCTGGTTTAAACTGCCATAATTTATAAAGTTGTGGCAGAATCCCTATAATCCAGCGTTTTACGTAATTAATTTGCTGCTGGTTTTTAAAAAAATGATTTTGTTTATGAAAATAATAGACTATAATAATTCGCTACCTCAAGAAGATGAACATTTAGAATATAAAAAAAGCTGATGGTGGAATCTTAGTCCTAGGTGTTGAAGAACTATCAGATCATAAATTTAAAATAACTGGTGTCAAAGATACACAAAAAGTTCTAGATGATTTTTGGTAAAGACATGACTGAATACGAAAAAACTCCCGTCGTTAAAAATTAAATATTAATAAATTATTTTTGATAATATAGTTGACAATAAGTAAAATTTAATTTAATATTTTCACCAAGTTAATAATTTCCAATGCAATAGAGGTCGCGATAATTACAAACCTAATCCGAGCACGCGTGATGCCATGACAATTAGCTCAAGAATTACCGCCGAAACTGCGAATTTGTCCAGCGTAAATTCACGGTTGGGCTGCAAGAACATATCTTGCAGACTGTCTCGGTTAGTCCCCGGGGAGCGCTATATGATTTGTTTAAATATGATCACTTTTAACCTTATTGCCATTTAGCAGTGAGGTTTTTATTTACGCTTTTTATTGTATTGGCTTTATTTAAAACAATTTGGAGGTTTTAAAATGAAGTCAAAAACCAGATGGCTAGTTGCGTTATTCGCAGTCGTTTTCACTTTAATTAGTGGTCTTAGCTTGAACAATAACCAAGCTAACGCCGCTAAAAAAGATGATGGCGTCCTCAAAGTCGCAATGGAAGCCAATTATTCGCCTAATAACTGGACGCAGACCAATAATGCTAACGGTGCTGTACCCATTGATGGTTCTCACACCTATGCCAATGGCTATGATGTCAAAATAGCTAAAATTATTGGGCAAAAATTGCACAAAAAAATTGTTGTCATGAAAACCGAATGGGACGGGCTATTACCCGCTTTAACTAGCGGCAAGGCCGACTTAATCATTGCCGGCATGAGTCCTACACCAGAACGGGAAAAGGCCATTAACTTTACTAATCCTTATTGGAGCGGTGTTTTTGTCGTTGTCACTAAGGCCGGCAGCAAGTATCTTAATGCTAAAAAACTAACCGACTTTAAGGGTGCGCGCCTTACTGCCCAACAAGGAACGTTCCACTATCAATTAATCAACCAGTTGCCTGGCGCTAAAAAAGAGCCTAACATGAAGGATTTCTCAGCGATGCGGCAGAGTTTAATTTCTGGAACCATTGATGGTTATATTGCCGATTCAACCGAAGCAATCTCCTTCAAGATGGTTGACCCCGACATTAGAGCCGTGCCGCTTAACCCAATGAAAGGTTTCCACGTCACTAAGGCACAGATGGTTTCCTCAATTGGCGTTGCCAAGACTAACCCGAAATTGCTCAAGCAAGTCAACCAAGTCCTAGCCACGATTCCAAAATCCAAGAGAACTAAGCTAATGACTGAAGCCATCAAGGAACAGCCAAAAACTGATTCCAAGAAAGGCAAAAACGGCAAAAAGCAAAGCTGGCTTGTTTCCATGCTCAAGCAATATGGCGGCATGATTATGAACGGAATTGGCATGACCCTGCTGCTTGCAGCTGTTGGTACCATTGCCGGGTTCTTCATTGGTCTGTTTGTCGGTATCATTCGCACCATTCCAACGCCAACAACTCGCGGCAAAAAATGGGCATTAAAGTTTGTCGACTGGCTGTTATCCGTTTATATTGAAATCTTCCGAGGCACGCCAATGATGGTTCAGGCTGCCGTTATCTACTATGGTATTGCTCAGTTCTGGCACATTAATATTGACCGTACCGCGGCCGCTCTAATTATTGTTTCCATTAATACTGGGGCTTACTTAGCCGAAATTATCCGCGGCGGGATTATTTCAACGCCGCAAGGGCAATTCGAAGCAGCTAGTGCTTTGGGAATGACCCACAATCAGAGAATGTGGCACATTATTTTGCCGCAAGCCATCAGAAACTGTCTGCCGTCAATCACTAACGAATTCATCGTCAACATTAAGGATACGTCAGTATTGAGCATCATTTCCGTTTCGGAATTGTTCTTCGTCGGTTCAACTATTGCCAGTCAGACTTTCAAGTTCTTCCCAACTTACCTGACAATTTCCGCAATTTACCTGATTTTGACATTCACAATTACCAGAATCTTCAATTTAATTGAAAAACACCTTGATGGCAGTAAAGACTACAACTTAATGGCTAACCAAGTTCAAGTTGCTACTAGAGACAAATAATCATCTATAAAGTAAGGGAACAATATGTTAAATAGACAAAGACAAATTAAGTTATTGCAGGATTTAATCCAAATTGAAACCATTGACGACCACGAAAAAAAGGTTGTTGATTATGTTGTAAAGCTGTTTGCCCCATTTGGTGATCGTGTCCGCATCACCCACGTACCTTACCAAGGTGATCGCGAAAGTTGTGTCATTTCAATTGGACCAACCGATGGCAATTTCAAGCTTGGTTTTTCCGGTCACATGGACGTAGTTAACCTGGGTAACCGCGAAGCTTGGCGTGACGATCCATTTTCCGGCAAATTATACGACAATGACACCAAAATGTACGGCCGTGGAACCACTGATATGAAAAGCGGTTTAGCCGGAATGATTGCAACGTTGCTGTCTTTACTTGAAGATAATGTGCCGTTAACAGGCGAATTGCGGCTGTTAATGTCAGTTGGTGAAGAAACTGGTCAATGGGGCGCTGAAGAACTGACTAAGGAAGGTTTTATCGACGATTTGGACGTTATCGTCATTGGCGAAGACTCTAACCTTGATATTTCTTATTCCAACAACGGCGACATTGACTACACCGTCACTTCCTATGGTAAAGTCGCTCACTCTGCTCAATTGAATGTTCTCAATGCCATTGACAATATGACTGACTTCATTCAACTAGCCAATCAAAAGTTGCGTCATTTACCAAAAGTTCACGAAAAATTAGGTCCTGTTTTACACAACATTACGATGATTTCCGGCGGCGATCAGGTCAACAGTATGCCCGATAAGGTTGTTGCCCGCGGCAATATTCGTATTAACCCATTCTATACAGTTAAAGACATTCAAACGATTTTGGAAAATGTCATCAATGAAGTTAACCAGATGCCGCAGCACCATTTTGAATTGCAGTACGATTATTTGGGTGAAGCTGTCTCTGGTGACGAAAACAATGAATATGTCCAAGCAGCTCAAAAGTTACTTGAAAATATTCTAAAGCGCCCAGTTAACTTATTCACCGAGTCAGGAACAACAGATGCGTCTAAATTCGTCAATAGTCCGTCGGCACCAACCATGTTTAGCATTGGACCCGGAAATGACAGCTGCCACCAAGTTGACGAGTACGTTGATATTCCCGATTACCTCGCAGCAACTGAATTTTATGAACAATTTGCCAAAAAATACTTAACCAAATAAGCCCAAGTTTACTTTAGAGCTTATCATTCATTTTCACATCAAGCAGCAGTTCAAATTAGTTACTGCGATCTCGCTTCATCTTATATTTCATTATTAATCATTAGCAGACCTTAAGTTGACAAGACGTAATTTTTAGCCTATCATTCTCACTAAGTTAAATAATTTCCAATGCAATAGAGGTCGCGATAATTACGAACCTGGTCCTAGCGCGCAAACGCAATGAAGGCTAGTCTGAAGGATTACCGCCGAAACAAGAATTTGATTTGCGTCACTTTTTTGTTGGGCTGCAGGAGCATATCTTGCAGACTGTCTCGGTTCGTCCCCGGGGAGCGCTATATGATTTGTCTAAATATGATTAATTATAACCTCGTTGCGAACGCAGCGAGGTTTTTGGTTTACGCTTTTATTGTGTTGGCTTTATTTAAAACAATTTGGAGGTTTTAAAATGAAGTCAAAAAGTAAATGGTTATCTATTTTCATTGCAACCTTGCTCGGGCTAGCAATCACATTAGGATTGTCTCCGCGAGCTTACGCTAAAGATAATGGTGTCCTCAAAGTCGCAATGGAGGCTAACTACCAGCCATACAACTGGACCCAAACTAATAACGCTAACGGTGCCGTTCCGATTGATGGTTCTCATACTTTTGCCAACGGTTATGACGTCAAAATCGCCAAAATCATCGGTAAAAAATTGCACCGCAAAGTAGTCGTCTTCAAGACTGAATGGGACGGTCTTTTACCGGCTTTGACCAGTGGTAAAGCTGATTTAATTATCGCCGGCATGAGTCCCACTGCTGAACGTGAGAAGGCAATTAACTTTTCCCAACCTTACAGACGTAGCACGTTTGTCGTTATTACCAAGGCGGGCAGTAAATATGCCAATGCCAAAAGTCTAAGCGACTTTAAGGGTGCAAAATTAACGGGGCAACAAGGAACGTTCCACTACCAATTAATCAGCCAACTAAAAGGTGCTAAGAAGCAGCCAGCAATGCGTGACTTCGCTGCCATGCGCCAAAGCCTAATTTCAGGTACGATTGATGGTTACGTTGCCGAAGATACTGAAGCCACCTCATTTAAAATGGTTGATCCCGACATCAAGGCAATTCCTGTTAATAAGATGACTGGCTTCCACGCGACTAAGGAAGAATCAGTAACTTCCATCGGAATTGCCAAACCTAACAAACAGTTGCTTAAGCAAGTTAACCAAATTCTCGCCACAATTCCTAATTCTAAAAGAACAAAGTTAATGACCGCAGCTATTAAGGAGCAACCAAAGACTGATAATGCCAAAGGTAAAAAGGGCAAACAACAAAATTGGTTTGTTTCGATTTGGCAACAATACGGCGGCATGATTATGAGCGGGATTGGCATGACCCTGCTGCTTGCCTCAGTGGGTACTATCGCCGGGTTCTTCATTGGACTATTCGTTGGCGTCATCCGGACCATTCCAACACCAACAACTCGCGGCAAGAGATGGACATTGAAGTTTATTGATTGGTTACTATCAGTTTATATTGAAATTTTCCGGGGCACGCCAATGATGGTACAAGCTGCTGTTATCTATTATGGTATCGCCCAGTTATGGCACCTAAACATTGACCGAACAATCGCCGCCTTGGTAATTGTTTCCATTAATACTGGTGCTTACCTAGCCGAGATTATCCGCGGCGGAATTATGTCAACGCCAAAAGGGCAATTTGAAGCAGCCAGTGCCCTAGGAATGAGCCATAACCAAAGAATGTGGCACATTATTCTGCCGCAAGCCATTAGAAACTGTCTGCCATCCATTACCAACGAATTTATCGTTAACATCAAGGACACATCAGTTTTAAGTATTATTTCTGTTTCCGAACTATTCTTTGTTGGGACCACGATTGCCAGTCAAACGTTCAAGTTCTTCCCAACTTACCTAACAATTTCTGTAATCTACCTAATTCTCACCTTCACGATTACCAGAATTTTTAATTTAATTGAAAAGCACCTTGAAGGCAGTAAAAACTATAATTTAATGGCCAACCAAGTTCAGGTCGGCTCAACCGAAAAGACGGAGGTTAACAAATCATGACGCAAGCAAACGATACGATTTTAAGTTTAAAGCATATTCAAAAATCTTTTGGCACTCACCAAGTATTGAAGGATATTTCCTTTGATATTAAAAAAGGCGAAATTGCTACAATTATTGGTCCCTCTGGTGGTGGTAAATCAACCACCTTGCGCTGCATCAACATGCTGGAAGAACCAACAGCTGGGGAAATCGACTTTCATGGCGAAAACGTCTTAGCCCCAGGCTATAACCGCAATATCTACCGTGCTAAAGTCGGCATGGTCTTCCAACAGTTTGACTTATTTGAGAACAAAGACGTCCTAGCTAACTGTATGGTTGGTCAAGAACTCGTTCTAAAGCGTTCTAAAGAAGAAGCCCGCAAGGTTGCTGTCGACAACTTGAAAAAGGTCGGCATGGCAGAATACATTAATGCCCGCCCTAAGCAATTGTCCGGTGGTCAACAACAACGGGTCGCAATTGCCCGCGCGATTTCGATGGATCCAGAAATTTTATTATTCGATGAGCCAACCAGTGCCCTTGACCCAGAAATGGTCGGCGAAGTTCTCAGCGTTATGAAAGACCTAGCCACTACCGGATTAACGATGATTATCGTTACTCACGAAATGGCCTTTGCCCGCGACGTTTCCGATCAAGTCTTCTTTATCAGCGACGGCGTCATTGCCGAGCAAGGAAGTCCTGACCAATTGCTTAACCACCCACAAAATGAAAAAACAGCGAAGTTCTTACGTAACTTCCAAAACAGTTAATTTAAAAGCCTGTCTGTTAATCGACAGGCTTTTATTTTTGATCTTTCTTTTTCATTAATTAAATGGCCACCACGGGAAATTTTTATTTAATCTAGATGCAGGTGCTCCATCTTTAAACGGCATATAATAATCCAGCATCGTTCCACGCATTTGCATGGGTATTTCACTCTTCTTAACTAAGCGAATTGCATACACATAAGAGCCCTTATGCATCACATACGCCCAGCGGTGCTTTAAGTCGTATTCGCCAGTAGAGAACTTTAGCCACGAACCATGATCGAAAGGATCGTCAGTAACATACTCATCCACTTTTTGTGGAATTTTAAGCCATACTTTTTTCTTAGTTTTACCATGCTGCTCAATTCCGCGTTCTTTTTTCAATTCAACTTTATCCGGCAGAGTAGCATAACCATACTTAGTCTCCAAAAATGGATTAAAGCGATCAATCCATTCCACTTGATTTGCTCGACCATAGCCTAAAACACAGAGCCATATTAAAATCACGGCAAAAATACTGCCAATGATTATTAAATAGCGGCGGTATCTCCGCTTATCATTTACATCTGAACTAATTTTCTTAACCATTGCGTTATTGTCTCCTTTCAATAAAGTGTCAAGCGGAACTGCCAACAGGTCACTCAGTTCTACCAAAGTATCCAAATTAGGATAGCTCAATGAATTTTCCCAGCGCGATAGTGTTTGCCTTGTGACATGCAACTTATCTGCCAACTGCTGCTGGGTCAAATTCAATTCTTGCCTTCTTTCACGTAAAACCCGTGCTAATTCCATTTGCACTTTACCTTCCTTTCTAAACAATAACTTAACAATATATGCCGCAAAAGTAACGCAATTATCATGTTACATCCGCGCCAGAAGCAGCTTAATAGATAAATGTTTTTTTAATCAAAAAGAACCAGCTCACGACAAGTTGGTTCTTTTTGACTACAACAATTTATTCGGCTGGCAAAAATTGCCTTACCGAACGAGCTAATTCTTTAAGGTTACTAGTTTGTAAATAAACAACGCCATGCCCATAAAAGCTATCAACTAAGCCTTCTCCAGACATAAAGCCAAATGACCCACTGGCTGATTCAATTTTATAATCAAGAGAATCTTCCCACGCCAAAACATTGTCATTATCAATTTGGAAGTTATTTTCGTCCGTAAGTTCCATTTTGACGATATTACCAGTACCATTAATCAATAATTTGCCCGTTCCCTTGGTATGTAAAATGAAAAAGCCACCAGTTTTACCAAACACAGCTTTCGATAGGCCCTTTTGTCTGATAGCTTCATAGCCTGTATTTTCATCCGCTGCCAAAAAAGCGCCCGTGTTTAGCCGATATTGGTGCCCTTCAGCCAAAGTCAATTCTTCTATTGCCCCGATCGTGTTAGGAGCTATTCCTACTAATGCATTATCGCCAGTTGCTTTAACTTCATTAATAATCATGCTTTCCCCTGTGACCTTGCTGCGAGCAACCGAGCGCACTAACCCACCTAAGCCCTTGTGATCGTTAGAATTCATTTTTGCGTGTAATTTTACATTTTGCATATAAGCCATACTGCCACGTTGAATTTTAGCAGTTTCACCATTAGCTAAGGACAATTCAACTAGTGGCGAAAGCCCCTTATTAAAAATTTTGATTTCCATATTATTTTTACTCCTTCAGCCAATATTCTTTGTATTTAATTATATAAAAATACTCATCATTAATTATAGCAAAATTGATAGAATAAAAATTAGGCAAATTAATTAGCTAAAGAATTACACCAGCTAATCGACCTAAATTTACTAAATAATATCAGTTTTTTTCTGTTCTTCTACTAATTTCCAGCCAGTAATAAAGTGCTGCTCACGTAAATTACACAAGTCATGATAATCGCTCGCCAAGCTATCAATGGCATCCTGCAACTTCTTATTCTGCTTACGCATTGCATTCAATTCCGGATCATTAACCACACCCTTAAGATGCATGGTTGCCGCCAATTTACGTCTTCGCTCTTCAAACTCACCTTTCAAAGTGGCTAATGCATCTTCATACTTAACCAACTTCTGATTAATCTGAGAAATCTGGTCGTTTAGCTGGGCAAATAATGCAAACGGCATATTAGACTTGATTCGATTACATTCCTGACACGATAAGATTAAATTATCTAAGTCATTATTACGCGATAGTGACACTGGATCCTTATGGTCAACGCTACGCCCACGCCGACCGCAATATTGGCAGCGATAATGGTACTTAGCTCGAATACGTTCACGGTCAATGTAATTAACTTCATTTAATTGAAAATCAACTTTTAACCCCAATTGCGTCAGATTATCGGCAAAAGTCAAATCAAGTTGGGGAACAAAGGCGTTTTTACCAATTTCACTGGCAATAACAGCCGCGTTAAAATCATGACGGGGCAATTGCTGCTGGGCTAAACTATTGCCGTCATAATCTTGAATAAAGGCCTCATAACGCTTGCGATATTCCTTTTTAATTACTAGAAAGTCATGCTCATTATCAGTTATCGGCTTACCTACAAAGGTATACAGCAGCCCTTGCGCAAAAATCTGCACTGCCAAATTGGCAAAATCATTAGCATCTTGCCCTCTTTGCAGGCAAATATCACAGATACTCGTTAATTTAGGATTTATTAAACCATGCTGTTTAAAATGTACCGAATTCATCCGTAAACCGCAGCTGCTGCATTGAAATTTCACGTTGCCCTGCTCCTTTAAATTAAAAACTACCATTATTTCAATTTTACTCAATTTATCGTAAGAAAAAAAGGTAGGTTGCGCAGTGCAATCTACCTTTTTATTTTATTATTATCAGACTACTTGTTTTCGTCTTCTTTGGCCTTGTTCAAGAAAGCAACAACAGCAGCAACGTGAGCAACACGCTTCTTACCGTTTCTCTTGTTCTTAGGTCTTTGGTTTGGTTCACAACCAGTGTTGTAATTTTCACCTTTACGCATAGTACTATACTTCCTTTCAGATTTTCGAAAATCTTACTTAGTTTACCACGTTAAGGGTCTTGAATCAAGGTATGGCACCAATTTAACAGGTTTTACCTTCCTCTAGGTCCTTTTTAGTTACTGCTGATGGCTGATATTCGTTAATTGAAACCGCGCCATCAATCACACCACTATCATCTGCCAAGCTCATTGTGGCATTTTTTTCAGAGACAACTAAGTTATTATCTAAATACTGCATTTCTGCAGGACTAGTAAATAAACTCAAGTCAGTATTGTTGTTAATTGCAATTGAAAAGTCGGGGTCTTTTTGATCCAAAATCACAAATTGAAAATTAGCCCCAATAGTACAAGTACCGCCAAGTTTAGAATATTGGTTGGAGCCATCATTTAATGCCAATAATACAATCTGGTCTTGCTTAACATGACTTTTAATTCTAGCAGCAGCTTCAGGCTTTATATTCATTTTAATTGTTTCAGAATTACTCATCATAAATCCCCCTTATTTCTTCTACTTACTAAAGTATAGCTTGTGTGCATAAAAGAAAGCAAAATTCCTGCTTAGTAAATTTACATTTTCATAGTCAAAAATTTATCGTTGCACACAACGGAAAAAAAGCTCAAAATAGAAGTAATAACCATAGATGATTGTAACTTGCGAAAGGGGACATTTTATGACCGTCTTGAAAAAAATCTTTAGTGACAGAATCTTGCAGATTACTGCTATTGTCACAATTATAAGTCTTTTTTTTGCTAGACCGCGACTTGGAGATATCAACTTACACACTATATTTTCAGTCGCCGCGATGCTAATTATCATCCAAATCTACGCGTACCTGCACGTGCTTGACGTGCTCGCATACAAATTGACTAGTATTGCTGACAACACGCGCAAACTGAATATTTTGTTCACACTTTTGGCAATTATCGCTGGGATGTTTCTCGGTAATGATATAACAGCGCTTACGCTAATTCCACTTTATTTAAACATTGCTAAAAGATATGATTTACCGCAAATTTTGCCCGTTACCTTAATTGGAATGGGGGCAAATATCGGTGCGGCATTCACACCTTGGGGTAACCCACACAATATTTTTCTGGTTAGCAAATATTCCGTTAATGCCCTGACCTTTTTCTCATGGTCATTGCCGTACTTGCTTAGCGCATTGGTGATTACATTTATTATTTTTCACTTTATTCCGCGTAAACAAATTCCTGTTCAAGAAGCAAAGCAAATTAATATCAGTATTCGACCAACCATAATAACAACCATTGTCTTCGCCTTTTTCTTTTTGGGTGTCTTCAAGGTTGTCAATGTTGCCTGGCCGATGCTAGCGGCAATTATTCTTGCGCTTTTGATTAATCCGCGGATTTTGCTTAAAGTTGACTTTGCCTTGCTGCTAACATTTACCTGTTTCTTTATCTTTATTAGCGATATTCAACAGATTCCAATCATTGTCATGATTATTCATACAATGATTAATTCAGAAAGCTCAACCTACTTTACATCAATTTTATCCAGCCAAATTATCAGTAATGTGCCCGCAACGATCCTTGTTGGTAAATTTACTCCATATGCCAAAGCGCTTTTCTTAGGAACTAATATCGGCGGTTTCGGCTCACCTATCGGCTCAATGGCTAACATGCTAGTTCTCAAAACCTTTATGCAGAATGCGACCGTCCCTAGAAACGAATTCTTCAAGAAATGGACCATCATGCAATTTATCGGTTTATTCATCTTAATGATTATCGGTTGGCTATTATTGCTTGTTTAGCATATTTTACTTATCTGAATTAGGATGTAATGTTACATCCTTTTTTTCTACCCAAAAAATATATAATCAGTTATAATTAAGCAGTATATATAAGGAGGTTTAACCTATGCCATCATTAACTTGGATAATTCTAATTATCATTGTCTTATTAATCGCTATCTATATCGCCATTTACAATGGTCTTCAAAAGGCCAAAGTTTACACCGATGAATCATGGAGCCAAATTGACGTCCAATTAAAGCGGCGTAATGACCTGATTCCTAACTTAGTTGAAACCACCAAAGGCTATGCCAAACATGAACAGGAAACCTTAGAAAATGTTGTGCAGCTGCGCAATCAGTTAACTAGTATTCCTAAAGATGACCGCACCCAAACTTTAAAGGTTTCGAACCAAATTTCTGATGCTTTAAAATCAATCTTTGCTTTACAGGAAAACTATCCTGACCTAAAAGCCAACCAAAATTTCTTGAAATTACAAGAAGAATTGACTAATACCGAGAACAAGATTGCCTACTCACGTCAGCTTTACAATTCATCAGCAGCCCTTTACGACCAAAAGTTGCTGACCTTCCCATCAAATATGATCGCCAGTATTCACGGCTTCAAAAAGGTTGACTACTTACAAGCCAGTGATGCCGAAAAAGAAGCACCTAAGGTTAAATTTTAAATACTAGGTCACTACTATGTTATTTCAACAAATTGCTCGTAATAAGCGCAAAACTGGCATCATTATGGTCTTATTTGCCGCGATCTTAGCCCTTGTTGGTGCTGGATTAGGTTATATTTTCAGTGATAACCCGTGGAGCGGTGTAATTATTGCGCTAATCATCAGCATTCTTTATCTATTTTTTGTCATGCGTGATCCCGCAAATCTAGTAATGAATTTAAATCATGCTCAGGAGATTCACGAACAGGATAACCCTGAATTATGGCACATTGTCCAAGATATGGCCATGGTTGGCCGGGTTCCCATGCCACGCGTATTTATCATTAACGATCCTAGTCCAAACGCTTTTGCGACCGGTCGTGATCCTGACCACAGCGCCGTTGCTGTAACCCAAGGCTTACTTGACATGATGAACCGCGAAGAACTGGAAGGCGTCTTGGGACATGAAATTTCGCATATTCGCAACTATGATATTCGCTTATCAACGGTTGCCGCTGTTCTAGTTGGAGTAATTTCATATCTATCTGGAATTGCCAGCCGCTATATTTGGTGGTTTGATGATGACCGTGGCAGTGACAAAAATGATGATAACAACGTTGTCATTATTTTTAAAATCGTTGCTATTGTTTTTGTACTTATTCTGGGACCATTATGTGCCAGTCTTGCGCAAATGGCCTTATCGCGTAATCGTGAATACTTAGCTGATGCTTCATCAGTCGACCTTACCCGTAATCCGCAAGGATTAATTTCTGCTTTAGAAAAAATTGACGGCAGTAAACCAATGAAGAAAGCCGACCCTAGTAGTGCTGGCATGTATATCGAAGACCCATTGCGTAAAAAGCACGGTTTTACTCATCTATTTGATAGCCATCCGCCAACAGAAGACCGAATCAAACGTTTAGAAAAAATGTAATATCTAAAAATGACATCTGTTAATTAACAGATGTCATTTTTGATGTTATTTCAAATTAATATTAGCTTGGCGAAACAGCTCTGCACGCATTTGGACCGGTGTTTGGTGATAATATTCATTAAACTTTTTATAGAAAAAAGACTTGCCATTGTAACCTACCCTGGCAATAATTTCCTTCACCGAAATATCTGGACGAGCAAGTAAATTACGCGCTTCCTGCATTCGCCGTTCATCTACATGCTCTACAAAGCTTTTTCCGGTTTTTTGCTTAACTAAACTAGAAAAATAATTTGGGTTAAAGCCAAAATGTTTGGCAGCCGTATCTAAAGTAATATCGGCAAAATTAGTATCAATATAGCTTTCAAGTGTTACATTCGCAAAACCTTGCTTCTCCACCGATACTGATCCGAAGTTTTGATTGCGAACTGCTGAAATTAGTAACAAGTTTAGTTCTGCTGCAGCCACACTCTGAGCAAACAAATTTTGATTTAAATACTCATCAATTATTCGATTCATTAATTGAGCCGATTTAGAAATCGGGGTTGACTTTAAATATAACAACCGATTAGTCCGTAAACTGCTAACTATCTGCTTAACTGCCTGCTCTTCACGCGATTCATGATTTACAATATTTCCCAGGAAATATTGTAAATCATACTTAGAATTTAAATCCAACTTTACCAGCACATCAGTTTTTGTTTGCTTTTGCACTTCATAGTCACTTTTAGCTGGTAAAAAGACGATATTTCCTACGTTTAGTACCAAGTCTTGACCATGAATTTTAATATTCGACTTGCCGCCAGCTTCATAAAAAATCATTGCATTCGTCGTTTGATAACGATGCACACCGGTATTATGATTTTCAAGATAGACCGTAAACAAGTCAAAATTGCCCTCTGCTTTCAACCGCAATTCATTTGTATCACTATTTGTTGAACTTAAAATACTGGCTAAATATTGCGCTAATTTAACTGCTGCCATAACTTCACCTTCTTACTGTTATTTTAATACTTTTATTATATAGCAAAATACATATTCACTGCTATTTTATTTTCATAAAATTGAGAAGACTAGACAGCGAAAACACTTTCGTGTACAATCAATTTGATAACTTTGGGGTGCCGCAAGGCTGAGAAAATACCCGTTGAACCTGCTATGGACAATGCCAGCGAAGGGAAAATGAATGGATTTTTACGTCGTTAGTGCCACTTGCCTAGCGACTTTTTTAATTGGTAAAAATAATGATTACAAGCAAAAATTTAACCTTTTCATACGAACAAAATATTAAAATTATTAACAACCTTAATCTCGATATTCCCACCGGGAAATTTTCACTTTTGATTGGACCTACTGGTTGCGGCAAATCGACTTTACTTAAAATACTTGCCGGACTATATCCTAAATATGCTGGTAAACTCAGTGGTGAACTTAACCTTGCTGGATTAAAATCGGCTATCATGTTTCAAAATGCTGGCGAACAGTTCACTATGGCAACACCACGTGAAGAAATTATTTTCGCGCTTGAGAACTTACAAGTTAAACGTGAAAATTACCAAAAGCACCTATCTGCTGGCGTCGAATTTGCTCAAATTGAAAATTTATTGGATCAAAAAATTAATACAATGTCAGGTGGTGAACAGCAGCGAGTGGCACTGGCCGTTCTGATAGCAATGGATATCGACTTATTCTTGCTAGACGAACCCTTTGCCAGCTGTGATCCACAGGCGCGGCAATTTTTGATTAGCAAATTGGCGCACTTGCGCGATCAGGGGAAGACCATTATTTTGAGCGACCATGTTTTAGACGGATATCAAACTGTCTGCGACTGTCTTTTTGAGTTTAAAGACCATAACGTTAAGCAGCTAGATCCCGCAGCCAAAAAGCACTTACTCCAAACAAGTACTCGCAAAAATAATTATTCATTTGCATTGCCGCAAAATGAGGCTGCTTGTTTTACCCTAACTAAAACGCGGCTAACGCAAAATAGGCTCTTATTAGACCAAGACGAGCTTAACATTATTGCGGGCAAGACCACGCTAATTACTGGCGCTAATGGTGTCGGCAAAACTTCACTCTTCAACGCACTAACCAAGATGCTGCCTTATAACGGTAGTTTAACTTATCATAACCGTGAAATCCGCCAACAAAAGACGCGCAAATATTTACTGCACGTTGCTCAGATTTTTCAAAATGCGACCGACCAATTCTTAAGTGTTACCGTTCAAGATGAAATTAATTTAAGTAAAAAACAGCGAACTAATTCCTTTTTTACTGACCCAAAAATCAAGGAAGTTTTAACTGACCTTGACCTCGACCAGCACTTGGACCAAGTAGTGTATTCTCTTTCTGGTGGCCAACAAAAAAAGCTGCAAATTCTACTAATGTTAATTGCAGATCAAGATGTATTACTCATTGATGAGCCATTAAGCGGCTTAGATCACCTATCTAGTCAAAAAATTATGCACCTGCTCAAACAAAGCCAAGAACAACGCGGTCAGACTTTGTTAATTATCAGCCATGAGCTTAATGGGCTAGCCGATTGGTGCGACTATCATCTGGTCTTTGCCGACAAGCAGCTGCATTACGTGACTAAGTGAGGTAACTTTATGAATCCTAGTTTTAAATTTATTTTAGCCTTAATTATTTCGCTTGAAATATCGCTGAAAATTAGCCTAACAACTAATTTTGCGATTATTATCTTGGCAATTATCTATTTATTAGTCAAAAAAATTAAGTTAAAGAGCTTACTGCTCCTACTAATAGTGCCCTTTATTGCCGCATTTACGATTTTTGCGACACTTGAATGGTTCACGCCAACCCCCGACTTATTTAACGCTCTTGGCTTATCCAGCCGGATCTACGTTTATATCTTAACTATTAGCTGTGTCACAATCGACACCAGTGCGGAAGAACTAGCACGGTCTTTTGAACAAAATTTCCACCTGCCAAGCAAATTTGCTTACGGTGTTTTAGCCGCGCTTAATATTGTTCCCCGCATGAAGCAAGCCGTTAAACAAATTCGGACAGCTGGCATGATGCGCGGAGTTTATCTTAGCTTTTGGTCGCCGGTACTATATTTCAAAGCAATTTTAGTGGCCCTTAATTCTGCCGAAAATCTGGCACAAGGCATGGAATCACACGGCTATCAAGAAGACGAACGCCGGTCGACAATTGTTGCTGTACCAGTTAAAGCATCAGACTGGCTCTGGAGCGCCATTATCCTTATTCTACTTAATCTGGCCTTATTCACATTAAAATAAAAAATGCAGCCGAAATTACGGCTGCATTTTTATTAACTTAACTTTGTGCCAAAAAATTCAAAGCTGCACCATAAAGATTAGCAGAATTATGATACTGACACGTCATTACTTCCGGCATAATTCGTTCCATATCAAAATCCATTAACTTATTCTTGAGTCTCTTAGCAACTTCGCTACTAATTTCTGAGCGCGCAGACACACCGCCACCCAAAATAAAGGCATCAAAGTCAAAGGAAACTTGTAAATCATACATACTACTTGCTAAAAAATCATAAAAACGTTCAAGTAAAGTCTTGGCTAATTCATCACCTTGCTCGGCCAAAGTAAACAATTCTTTCCCCTCAACTTCTGTTTTAGTTTGTTCAGAATAATCATGTGCCGCCTTAACCAAGGTTGCATCCATGCTTAATATCCGCTCAGTACCGCCTCTCATAAAGCCAAACTCTCCGCCGACTAGATGTGCACCACGGTACAACTCATGATTAATAAAAATCGCACCGCCAACTCCACTTCCGATAACGATGAACGCAACATTATTGAACTTACGGCCATTACCCATCTTAGTTTCGCAAATACCCGCACAATTAGCATCATTTTCAATTGCTACGGGTAAACCAAATTCTGCTGTCAATTCCGCAAAAATTGGTCGCTGATGCAAATACGGCACCATACTTCTGCCCTCAATTACGCCCGTTTTAATATTAACATCACCTGGCGCACTAATTGCAATCCCCGTAAAATGCTCATGGTCAATTAGTTCATGCATTTTTTCTTTCAAAGCCGCAAAAGTTTTAGGCGTCTTAAAACTTTCCTGCTTAATAATGTGCTTATCTTCATAAATCCCTGTCTTAACCGTAGTCCCGCCAATATCAAAAACAGCTAACTTCATCTTCAAATCTCCTATCTACTTGTGATACGGACTACCACTATTAATCATAAAGCCGCGATAAATTTGCTCAATTAGAACAACTCGCATCAATTGATGCGGCATGGTCAACTTACCAAAGCTAAGCAGGTCATCTGCCCGGCGATTAACAGCCGGGCTTGTTCCCAAACTACCCCCAATTACAAAAGTAATGTCAGAATGACCATAGGTAGCTAAATTCGCTAATTCACCGGCAAATTCTTCGCTGGTTCGCTCCTTGCCTTTAATTGCCGTCACATAGACATATTCTTTATCCTTAATTTTACTTAAAATCCGTTGCCCTTCAATTTCCTTTACTTGTTCCTGTTCAGCTTGACTGAACTTTTCCGGTGCCTTTTCATCAGCTACCTGAACTAATTGTACCTTGGCAAACCGACTTAGCCGCTTTTGGTATTCAGCAATTGCATCCTTAAAGTATTTTTCTTTTAGTTTTCCCACACAAATAATTTTAATATTCATAATTACTAGTTTATCCCCTAACTCCCAATCTTTCCACTTAGCTTTTCCACACTTGTGTAAAAGCAAAATCTATATTTTGTGGTCTAGTTCTTTTATTTTCAGCTAATTTGTGGTTAGCAAATTTTTTTCTGTCTTTTAATGAATTTTACCCACACACATACTTTTCACAGCGTAAGTTCACAAACTTATTGCTTAGAAATACTGTTATATCAGCTTGAACAATTGTTTGTGCAAATTTATTTTCACTAATATTTAAACACAATTCACAGATTATCCACAGCCATTTAAAAGCATTCTCACATCTTTTATGCACAATCCACAAAGTTTTCCACAGTTATCAACAAGAATTACCGGTTAAAATTTTGCTTGACAGTCCCCATTACCGAATAAAAAAATGTTTCCCATAATTAATATTAACAAAAAAGCTATACTGACGACTTAAACCGCTCAGTATAGCCCTTTGCCTGTTCAACTTATTTCTCTTAATCAGCTTGTAACTTAGCCCGTAAATCGAGTGTTTTGCCATTACGGTCAACGGTCAAATTGACGGTATCTCCGACTTTATGATCATACAAAATACTGTGTAACGAAGCAACATCTGTCACTTTTTTACCATCAACTTTTACGATGACATCCCCAGTCTTGATGCCGGCAATGGCTGCTGAACCATTCTTAGTCACTGAAGCAATGTATATGCCGCTATTCAAGCTAGATTTAATATTCAAATGTTTCTTATAACTAGCTGGAATCCCCTGCAAGGCAATAACCTTAACCCCAAGCTGTGGTCTGGTAATTTTACCTTTCTTTACCAATTGGTTAACGATCGTCACAACTTCATTCGATGGAATGGCAAACCCCATGCCCTCAACTGATGTCCCGTCACTTGATTGCGCCAGCTTCATTGAGTTAATCCCGATAACTTGACCAGCAGAATTGACCAGGGCACCTCCCGAGTTACCCGGATTAATCGCGGCATCTGTCTGAATAACTGTTTGCTGGTTAGCCGACGAGGTCGTGATACTTCTAGCAGGAGCTGAAATAATTCCTTCAGTGACTGTTGACGCGTATTCACTACCAAGTGGGGACCCAACCGCAATTACTGCTTGGCCTGGCTGTAAAGTCTTAGAATCGCCAAATTCGGCCGTTTGCGTAACATAACTAGAATCAATTGCTAAAACTGCTAAGTCAGTAGTTGCATCTGTTCCCACAATCCGTGCATTAACCGTCTTACCGTTTGATAACATGACTTGTACCTTGTCGCTGCCGGAAACCACGTGGTTATTAGTTACAATATAGCCCTTGTTTCCCGACTTCATATAGATAACACCAGAGCCTTCACTATAAGTTTGCAGCTTACCTTTTTTACTGCTGCTGTCATCATTATCGCCAAAAATATCAAACAATGAATTACTGTTATTATTTGACTGTCGCTTCATATTAATTACGGACACAACAGCACCCTTGACATCGTTATATGCCGGAGTCATTGCTCCGCTATTTTTGGCACTATTTTTAGAAGTTTTGGCACTATTGGAACTAATTGTTGTTTGTGCCTGATTATTGTTCAAATTAGCATTATTAATCTGATCGATAGCAAAATAGGAAGCTCCACCCCCGATAAGCCCTGCAACAACACCAACAACAGCGGTCTTAACAAGAATCTTATTTTTACCATGATTAGAATTTTGATTATCCATATCATTATCTCCTTTACATATATCGCTTAATATACTAATAATTTTTGAAAAATTATCGGCAAAAATATTAAATTTGTACTAAGTTCGTTGGCTGTGCTGGGTTAGTCAACTGAATTTGGACATCACTAGGCAGATTAGCATCCCCTGCAACCAAAATTTGTCTAGCAGTATCATATGCTAGCTTGGCCGTATTATTATGCTGGCTGCGGTGCGCTAAAAAAATGTGCTTCGTTCGCGGCGTCACCACATCCAGCAGTGCTTGCCCAGCTTCTTCATTAGACAAGTGACCCTCATCTGACAAAATCCGCTGCTTCAGTCCCCAAGAATACGGACCATTACGCAACATCATATTGTCATAATTAAATTCCATTAAGTAGGCATCCGCATCAGCAATCACGCTTTCAACTTTCCGTGACACATATCCGGTATCTGTCAAAAAGGCCATTCGCTTACCGCCACTAGTAAAAACATAATACTGCGGCTCGGCCGCGTCATGACTAGTCGCAAATGCAGTAACATCTAAATCACCAAACGTTTTTGTTTGCCCCGGCTCAATCGTATTCATCTGCTCAACCGGCAGCTTACCAATTTTATTTGTTTCACATAAATATTGCCATGTGCCACTATTACTAAAAGCCGCAATCTGAGGATAGCGGCGCATCAACACTCCCAACCCTTTACTATGGTCGGAGTGGTCATGACTTAAGAAGGCCATGTCAATATCTGCAATGTCAACACCAACCTGACTAAGCAGCCGCTTAATTTTGATACCTGACAAGCCAGCATCCATCAGAATTTTATGTTGTCCTGTTTCAATCAGACTGGTATTGCCCGTTGAACCACTAGCTAAAATCGAAACCCGCACCTAACTTTTCCTTTCTAATTCTTTTGCACGCTATAAGAATTACCTGCCTGCAAAATTTGAGCAGTAAAAGCATTAACTCGTTTAACTGTAATATTTTTGGTTGTCTTATTTTCAACCCAGATTAACCATGTTGGTAATAAAATCGTGCTGCCGCGAACTTCTGTCAACTTGGAATAACCCAACTTAATCTGAATAACGCGAGAATTATTAACAATCTCACGGTCAGTATACATTGCCTTAATCGCGTGCCACGCGCTAATAATCAGCTGCGGTTCACGAACTGCGTTAATTGGTCCCATATAAGAAATCGTGTAATTAACGATGGCATTATTTCGGACATTAATTGTTAATTGCGCATTATTATCATAAACTTGCCCGTAATCCGTACTCTGAACATAACAGTAAGCATTAGCGCTCGACATTCTGGGTTCATACTTAAAGTTGGCACCAAAGGGAACATTCTCCGAATTATTCTTAAAATTATCAAGCTGCTTTAAAATCTGATTATGACTGCCACTTAGAGAAACCAGCACCTTAGGCGTTCCCGTCAAAACATTATCACTTTTAGAAAAATGGGTATTAACTTCAGTTAAACTAGCAATTTTGCCAGATAAATAATTACGCTTCTTGGCAGCAAGGTAGTAACCTGACTGCTGCTTATGTGAAATATGCGCTGGCAAATCAATGCCATCAGCCCGCATCTCAGCACGAATACTAGTCGACTGGGTATTGTCATTATTACTTAAATTAATCGGTGAACGCCAAATTTCAACTCCCAAATAAAGGTCAATCAATAAGAAAACAATAAAAAATAGCCATTCAATTCGTTTGCGGTCCATCTTATTGTGCTCCTTCCTTATTGGTCTTATTTAAAACCGACAGGTCTTGCTTTTGCCATTCATCCAAACTCTGCCAGCGATTATAAGCCTTAACATAATAAGTCGGGATTAAATTAGCTAGATGGTCATGACTGTTATCCTTAACCATCCTAAAACCAACGATAATCCGTTGAATTTGGTCTTTTTTTAGACCCTTATTAACTAATTCTTGCAATACCGTATCAGTAGCAGGCAAATTGCGTGTCTGCCCGTCAAATGGAATCGGAATTTGTAAGTCAATATTATTAAAGGCTACCTGCATTGACTCTGGTGTAAAGGTCGTCTTAATCTGCGGCGTGTGCTGTTCGGTAAAAACTGGCAGACCTTCAATATAATTGGTATAACTAATTGCCATGCCATTCGTATCAAAGAAGCGCAAATCCTGTTCACTTAGCCCCACCTTATGTACATAATCAACACTATCCAGCAGCTGCTCATGCATCGCTAAATTTTTGTTCTTCTCATACTTAGTATACAGAAAATCATGCTTCTTAGCTCCACTCTTGGGAATCCGCAATTTAGTGTAATAATTAAGTGAATAAGTAACCCAGCCCTTTTTACTTGAACGAGCCGTCACGTTAGTCGTCCCGAGCAAGCGCGAAACAAAGTATGAATCTGTCTGACTATTAGTCAGATAGCTGTATATTCGCCAACTCTCGCCCTTGGTGTAAAAAACCTCATAATCATTCTTCAGCCGCACGAGCTTAATCGGCGTCTTACTGCGCGCGTGACTGGCATAATTACGCAGTTTAGCAAAATTAGCGCGTGCCAAATCAATTTGGTACACGGTCATTGTCTGGTCATTGCCCAAGTAAATTCGGTTGTTACTATTAGAAATAAACACGCGCCGGAACTTTTGCCCGCTTGCAGATGATCCTTGTTTAGTAAAAAGTTTTATACTCACCTCGTCCGGAAAAGTCAGCTGGATATAATCAGGATTGTTGAGCATATGCTCGTATTCAGAACGACTGGTGCTGGCAACATTTAAATTCTTAAACTTAATTCCCTTCAATTCCTTAGTAAACTCAAGCGGCAAGTTCTTTTTCGCATCATAAAGCCGGTATAGCTGCCCATTTTTAAAACCGTAAGAACTAGTGGGAATATACAAGTCATATACTGAGTTATTGAGGCGATTGCGCGCCTGCTGGGTCACGTTGCTGGTCTGATTAATATGACTAAAATACTGATCGTTTGTCATAACAAAAATCCACAATACAATCGACAAGCCAAAAACGAGTAATGTCCCCAACATTAAGAAGAAATCGCCAAACTTAAACTTAAATTTCATCCCAATCATCCTCCTCACTCATTGGCTCATACGGTAAGGCAATATAGAAGGTGGAACCATTTCCTTCGCTACTGCTGGCCCAAATTTGACCATGATGGGCAACCACAATTTCTTTGGCAATTGCTAAGCCCAAGCCTGTGCCGCCTTGAGCCCGAGAACGTGCCTTGTCAACTCGATAAAAGCGATCAAAAATTTTACTGAGGTCTTCGCGTGGAATCCCGAGCCCTTGGTCAGTGATACTCAAGAGCAAGCGATTCTGTTCCCGCTTCAACTTAACCGTAATTGTCCCACCATCTGGCGAATATTTAATCGCATTATTCATAATGTTGTCGATTACCTGCGCCATCTTGTCGGTATCAATCTCGACCCACAATGCCTGCGTCCCCAACTTACGCTTGATCGTATACTTCTTCTTGCCTTCTTTAGTATCAGTCTTAACAATCATGTCGAACCTATCCAAAATATGGGCCACAAAATCATTAAAGTTAACCCACTCAAAGTCAACCTTCGACACGCCCCGATCCATGCGCGACAGGCTAAGCAGCTCATTAATCATGCGAATCATGCGTTCCGTTTCTTCCTGTGTCACCTGCAAAAATTGCGGTGCCACGTCGGGATCCTTCCACGCGCCCTCATTTAAGGTTTCAATATAGGCATGCAGACTCGTCAGGGGTGTACGCAATTCATGCGACACGTTAGATACGAACTGCTTTTGTGAGTTCTCATTCTTCTGCTGCTCGGTAATATCGTGCAAAACACAAACACTCCCGGATACAAAGCCCGTCACTCTCTTAATCAAGGAGAAACTGGCATGCAAAATCACTTCATCACGTGTTCCCTGATTAAGGGTAATGACAATTCCTTTTTGATTAGAAATTAAATCCTGTGAGGTCTCTGTTAGCCCTAAGACCGTGGCAATTGGCTTATTAATAATTGCTTCTTTGGTTGTATTTAAAAAGTTGAGCGCCATCTGGTTAACAACGCTGACGTTGCCGTGCCGATCAGTCGCCAAAACCCCATCACTCATGTGCGACAAAACACTGTCCAGCCGCCGCTGCTCACTTTCGGACTCTTCTTGAGAACGCTCAATGCGCACCGACAAGGTATTAAATGCTTGACCCAACTGCCCCAATTCGTCATTAGAATATATCTTTACCTGACTGGAATAATCGCCATCGGCAATATTTAAGGCCTGCCCCTGCATTTCTTCAATTGGCTTGGTAATCGCGTGTGACACGACTAAAGACAACACTGCCCCCATTAAAGCCGCGATTAATGACGTCACCAAAAACATAAAGGAAATATTACGCAAATTGTTAAAAACGCCTTGCATTGATGCCCGCACATAAATAGCGCCGACAGTATTGGCCGACCCATTACCCGCATTCAGCGGCGTGACCTGTACCATATAATTGTCATTATCATTGATTACTTTGGTTTCCTGGCGACCCGTTGACGTAACCTGCTTAACCAGCAGGTTGTTAACCCGCTGACCAATTCGACTTTTATCGTTCAAGTTCGATACCGCGCGAATAATATCCTTATTATCAACCACGATAATCTCACTAATCGTGTTAGTACCATTGCTATAATCATTAACAATCCGGTTCAAACTGGTACTTGAGCGTTTATTATCACGTAGCAATTGTAGTGACAATTGGTTGGTGACAATCGGCGGGACTTGGATGGACGACTGGAAGCTCTCAATGCTGCTTTGTTCCAATTGTCTGGTAAAGTACGCCCCGATCACTTCAATCATGGCAATAATCATCGCCATAAAGACAATTGCGAGCGTGGTATTAATCGAAATAAATAGATGTTTAAATTTGCTTTTGATTTTCTTCATTATTTTTATTAATTAGATAGTAAAAAAGCCGCGCACTAAAAAATAGTCCGACAGGCTTGTTTTGGTTTATTCTTCATTTTGTTGTTTGACGTAATAGCCGACACCGCGGCGCGTCAATAAAATTTGGGCTTGTACTGGGTTATCCTCGATCTTCTCGCGCAACCGGTGAACCGTCACATCAACAGTGCGGACGTCGCCGAAATAATCATAACCCCAGACGGTCTGTAATAAATGCTCTCTTGTCATTACTTGACCCATGTGTTGAGCTAAATAATAAAGCAACTCAAATTCACGGTGGGTTAATTCAATCTTTTTACCATCTTTTTCAACAATGTAAGCATCTGGCATAATTACTAAGTTGCCAATCGTGATATTTTTAGTTGCCGTGTCTTGATTGGCACTCTCAACCTTTTTAACAATATCACGGCGGCGCAAATTAGCCTTAACCCGAGCGACTAGCTCCCGATTAGAAAAAGGCTTAGTGACATAATCATCGGCACCCATTTCTAGGCCCAAAACCTTGTCGATTTCGGTATCCTTGGCTGTGACCATGATAATTGGCATGTCGTGCGTCTGTCTAACCTCACGCGCAACTTCCAAGCCATCCTTCTTTGGCAGCATCAGATCCAAAATCATTAAATCTGGATTGTATTCATCAACTTTCTTGACGGCTTCTTCGCCATCATAAGCGGTGTCGACATCGAATCCTTCCTTAGTTAAGTTAAACTTGATTATATCGGAAATCGGTTTTTCGTCATCGACAACCAGAATCTTCTTTGGCATCGAAAGTCCTCCTTTGCTTTTATTATACTGGTTTTTACCCTATTAGCCAAAAAAGTCACCGAAATTTAATAAAAAAACTTGCAATTCATAAAAAATAATAGCATAATAGGTTCTGTTGGTTATGTGTAATCACAACTTGGGTGGCTAGCTCAGCTGGCAGAGCAACGGACTCTTAATCCGTGGGTCCAGGGTTCGAACCCCTGGCCACCCATTAAACTTAAAAACAGCGATCATTAATTTGACCGCTGTTTTTTATTAGTTAAAGTCAACTTTATACATTTTTAAATTTTTTTGCGTAAAACTCTTGTCAAAATCAAAAATAATTGCTAATATATTTAATTGTCAACAGAAATATATTTGGGTGGCTAGCTCAGCTGGCAGAGCAACGGACTCTTAATCCGTGGGTCCAGGGTTCGAACCCCTGGCCACCCATCTGATAGAAATAGCACTGCAAGTAGGCGGTGCTTTTTTTATACCAAAAACAAGTTCCTCAGATACTAATTTGAGGAACTTGTTTTGTTTTTAGCAGCAATTGAATTATGGCATTAATTATCTAATATGCTTCCACATGCCTAACAACTTTACCATGTCGCCCAATAAAATCATAATTAGGCATCTGAAATGTAACCACGCTACCAGATTCAGGATCATGGCTATATAATGAATGTATCCAAATATTTTCACCACACAGAAGAAATAAGTCTGAAAAAAAGAAAAATAAACATGGTTGGAAGCCACGCAATAAGCGCCGTAAATAACAAGGAATTTTTATAAATTATGAACAATACTGAAATCTGTAATAAATATCTTAATAAAAGCATTTTAATAAGTGTCTACCAAGATATAGAAGACAACGACTTTCTATTAGGATATTTGATTGATGATTTAAACCAATACTATATTTTTAAATCAATAGATGAATATGGTTGTTTGGATAGCTATGTTTTATACAAAAAAGATAATATTGCAAAAATCATACAGAATAACAACTACACATCAACTTTTGATTTCTTTATTAACTATCAGAATAATCAGAATAATTTTGATTACTTACATCTTGAAAAAATTTATAAAAATATTCCCAAAAGTAATATAAACAGCATATTAAATTATTGTTGTGAACAAAAATCAATTATTACACTTACCACTACTACTGATAATTATGTTCATACTGGGAAGCTCATCAATATCAATCAAAAAGAATTATTATTAGATGAGCAAGAATATTATACAGATTTTGGAATAACTGATGAACTGGACAAATCGCCTATATTAATTGACGATATTTTAACATTAGACATTTTAAACAAAGAAAATTTTTTGTATGAACAATATTTAAAGCAAAAATAAAAGTACGTCAAAAGAAGCAAAGCAAAAGACTTTAAAATTTATAGAAATATTATCTCTTATAGTTGGCATAGGTTTGGTTGATTTATACTATACAATATTAAAGTGTCCTACAATTATAATTATTGCTTATGTCAATTTAGCATATTGGTCTATCTATCAAATTTTACCAGTTATTTTGTTATTAATACATTATGTAAAAATATTTATATTTCTTCGTAATATTTAATTTATATGCACTAATAAAATGCTAGATATTAATTGATTTTTATTTGTATATAATTTTGAAGCTCCGCATTAGCGAGCTCTTTTTCTTTGTTCTGATTGCTAAATAATCATAACTCTTTTATTCAGTTATCACCATCATACATAATTTTTATCAAAAAATAAAAATAATTAATTTGCAATATATTTAAATAAATTTATAATAATATATAGTTATATAATGCTATATTAGGAGGATAACATGAAGAATAAAAAAATAAAATTTTACACTATTTTATCATTAACCTTACTTGTGTTTTTAGAAGCTGTTCCAAGTGATGTATCAGCTAAAACAAAAGCAACGACACCTTATGGTTGGAGATTTCCCGAACAACATTCAACCTATGTAATAAACAAGCAATCTAAGTACTACAAGTCTATATGGAAAAAAGCAACAAACGCTTGGACAAAAGCTGGTTTTAAATGGACAAAAGCTAACTCATCAAAAACACACTTATTAGCACTCACTCAAAAACAAGATAAAAGCTTAATAGGTCTTACTGGTATAGACCATATGCAATATAATACAAGTAACCACTTAATTGTCAGCAACAAAGTAGAACTCAACAAAACTTCATTAAAAAAATATAACTATACAACTCAACAAAAAATTAATGTAGCCGAACATGAATTAGGGCATGCATTAGGATTAAAGCATAATTCAAAAAATAGTAAATCTGTAATGAATCCAGCTAATAGAATTTATTCTATTGAAAAGCCTGATATTCGAGGAATGAAAAAAGCATATTCTAAATCCACAGCAAATCTAGGAGATTCAATTAGTAATAATAATATTGTATCCATTGATTTACCTATTAAATTAAATCCAAGAATCACTCATTTTCATATGAATTATTCTGGAAAAACTCATCGATTAGCTATTAGTGGTAATACTTATGATATTTCCAATTTAAATATCAAATACAATAAGCAGACTATTAAAAATTATAAAGTGAAGAAAAACGGCGCTAAATTCAAAATAATTTTATCATTTAAAGGATATAAGGACTTTACGATATATAGCGGTAAGCATTTAATTAAAACAATCTCAGCAGCAAAATATGCCACTGATAAACCAACTGTACTCAATGCTAAAAGAAATAAAAATTCTGTTGAATTAGATATTCTAACTAAACCTGGAAATATCATTAAAATTTGGGAACACAATAAACCCATATTCTCGACAATAAGTGATATTCCTGAAGACAATATCACTTTAGATATTAATGAAAACAATAATTATGACGATTTGAGATTGACTCAACACGAACGTGGTAAAAAAACTAGTAAAATGATAAAACTGCCGAAATTAGATGTTGGCAATAAATATCAAAGCATTAGTTAAAACAATTACTCGCGATCCATTAATGATGGATCGCTTTTTTCACTAATAATCACAATCACCTTACAATAATTAATACTTCTAATCGCATCATCTTTAATTAAATAACATAACTTCATTAAAGATACTGTAAAATTTAAATTGTAATCTCTCAAGCCATCATTTACTAAACTAAAAGACTATAATAAATGCAGAAATAGTTGTAATTTAATATTGGTTTGATATGTGGAAGAATAATCATGACGCAAATAATTGATGATTATATTAAAAATTTAACACGTAAATTAACGAATTTATCTCCTGAACAGCAACAAGTCACTTTGGCATTTTACCGAGACTTTTTAATAACCGGTGATTTTCAAGCAAAAGAAGAAATCGAAAAAGAGCTTGGTAAACCAGCCGAATTAGCCTGTGAAGTGTGTGATGATTATCAAGAAATTTCAGCTGCTCATTCGGCACTACCAAAATCCGCCAGTGACAATTATGTACGCGGGTTTCACGTGGAAAAGAATCCCTCGCGTACACGAACAATTATTCCTGACAAATTTACCCAGATTAAATTAACTTTGCGTAATGCAGATATATATATTCATTCGGGTAACGAATCTAAAATTTTAATTACGGATTATAATAGTCGACCAATTAAAGTTAAAACTGACAAGCAAACACTACTGATTAGCGAGCAACCACCACAAAAAGGCAAAGGCATTGTTATCAATTGGCGCACGGCAACTAGTCACATTGAAATTATTGTCTCCAGCAATTGCCCACTTACAACAATTAGTGGTCATAGCACCAACGGCAACATCATCTTGCAAAACATTAAATTACAGTCAATTACCCTCCAGCAGGATACTGGCAATACTTTATTCAACAACGTTATTCTCACTCAAGATTTAATCCTTAATTCTAAAAATGGCAATGTCAAAATGATCCAGGTTAAAATTCCCATGACGTCATTACGCTCATACAACGGCAACATTACCATCAAGCGTAGTGCTTGCAAGCAATTTATCATGCAAACCTTAAACGGTAATGCTGACTTTACCCAGTGCAATTTAACTTTAAAACTCAATTCCAAAAATGGTGACGTTAAAATTAAGCGCAGTCAATTAACTAACAATAATATTGTTAGTTCAACTGCTGGCGACTTATTGTTAAAGCAACTAGCTCATGACATGAATTATCACCTATCTTCAAAACATGGCACGATTATTTACCACAAATCCAGCGTCGGCAACAAGTTATCGAATACAATTGGCTCAAATGACACTTTACGAATGGCTTCAACCGATGGAGATATTATTATTTACTAAAAACAAAAGACAGTACCTAGTGCAGATACTGTCTTTTGCTTGCTTAAAATAATTAATAATCCAATGCTAACTTCCTTACAATCTTTTTCATATTATGAAATTCATGATAAAATTACATAATAGCATTCTTGAAAGAAGGGTTTTACTGTTAAACGAAAATATTATTATCATAGCTTAACTGATGATGTCGTTGCTAGTAGTGAACAAGATTATCAGTTATCTGATGACTATGCCATCTTACCGACAACTCCTAGCGGCAAATTATGGTCCCGAGCTATCCGCCCCTTAGCAAATCTTATTAGTTTTATTTATTTAAAATTAATACTTAAAGTTCAGCTAGTCGGTAAAGAAAAACTGATTGCTACCCAAAATCAGGGACAATTCATTTACGCTAATCATACCCAAGCTGTTGGCGATGTTGTGATGCCTTTAGCAGTTATTCCAGCAAGCAACTACTATGCAGTTGCTTCTCAAGCTAACTGGGGCATCCCCATCTTAGGTAAGCTTGTTTTACCTTATTTCGGCTTGCCTGTGGGGCATAACCTCAAACAATCAAGTAAATTAATCAAAGCAATTACTACACTAATCGCCGAGCAAAAAACGATCGTTATCTATCCAGAAGCGCATGTTTGGCCCTACTACACACAAATTCGGCCCTTTTCAGCGACCAGCATGCATTTCCCTATCAAGCTAAACACACCTAGCTATGCGATGACGACAACTTACCAGCAGCCGCATTCAGGCAAACGACCGCAGATTATCGTTTATCTTGATGGACCCTTTTATCCAGATCCTAATCTGGATAATAAACACGCCCAGCAAAAATTGCACGCCCAAATTATAACGGCAATGCAAGAACGGGCAAAATTTAGTAATTATGAATATTGTACCTATCAAAAAATAAATTAAGGAGTTGCCTCAATGAATATACTTTTTTGTGGTGACCATCATGCCGAAGATGGAATTTTAATTGCCACATTATCATTATTAAAAAATGCGGGCGCTAAAGAGTTACATATTTATATTTTAACGATGTACACGCAAAATTATAAAAAGAAGTTTCAGCCTTTTTCCAAGCATGCCGCAGATTATCTCAGCTCGCTCTTAATTAAGCAAAATCCTCAGAACACTTTAAAATTAATTGACTGTACGGGACTATTTGCTAAAGAACCACCGCTGGCCAATATGGGGACACACTTTACGCCTTACGCCATGCTGCGGCTATTTGCCGATGAAATTCCGCAATTACCGGATAGAATTTTATACCTCGACGCCGACGTCATCGTGCGCCGCAGCCTTAAGCACTTCTATGAGCAAGACCTGACCGATACCGAATTTATCGGGGTGTTAGATTATTGGGGGCGGTTTTTCTTCCATAATTTGCACGAACACGCCCTATTTGACTATGTTAATTCCGGAGTTTTACTGCTAAATATGCCTAAAGTCAAGCAGACACGGCTCTTTGCCCGCATACGTCACTTATTACAGACGAAAAATGTTTTTATGCCTGACCAATCTGCTCTTAATCATTTCGCCCAACACAAAAAAATTGCGCCGCGGCGTTATAATGAGCAATACAAATTAAAACCTGACACAGTCATCCAGCATTTCACCACTAGTTTTCGCTTTTTACCACTGTTTCATACACAAACAGTTAAGCCCTGGGATGTTGAACGTGTCCATCAGGTCTTGAAACTACATGAATACGATGACATTTTGAACCGTTACCTAGAATTAAAGGGCAACCTAGAACAAAATTAATTTTATTGGAGAGAAATTTATGACAATTCCAGTTTTTTATTCAATCAGCGATGACTACACAAAATACGCGGCGGTTTCGCTTAACTCACTAGTCAAACATGCTAACTCGGCTAACGATTACACCGTTTATTTTTTAAATCAAGATTTAACTGATGAACACAAAAAAGATTTAGCAGCCTTTGGCAGCGACAACATTCACATCAAGTTTTATACAATTGATGAACAAGTTGTTGAAGCAATTGAAGATCGCCCAGAGAATTATCTCAAAGCCGACTTCTTCACCATGTCAATCTTTTACCGGCTGTATATCCCCGACCTATTTCCACAATATGATAAAGCAATTTATATTGATGCGGATACGATTATCAACGAAGATATTGCCAATTTATATGAAACAGAATTAGGTAACAACTTATTCGGCGCTTGTATGGATTCATCAATCCAATATGTTCCCAAGATGATTACCTATATTAAGGAAGTTTTGGCACTTGACCCAAAGAAATACATCAATTCCGGCGTCTTAGTTCTTAACTGCCAGGCATTCCGCGATGAACACTTTGTGGCGCACTTTACTGACTTGTTAACTAAGTATCATTTTGACTGTATTGCAACCGACCAAGATTACCTTAACGAAATTTGCGAAGGGCGGATCTTTTATCTTGATCCTAAGTGGGATGCAATGCCTAATGAGAACACAGAAGCAATTGCGCAACCAGGAATCATTCACTATAACTTATTCTTTAAGCCGTGGCATTTTGCTGATGTTCAATATGCGCAATACTTCTGGGACAATGCCAAAGAAACCAAGTTTTATGCCGAACTTAAAGCTGGTCTTGATAATTACACTGACAAAGAGCGTGAACAAGACCGCAATAAACTGAACTTTATGCTCTCTAAAGAAGATAAAACTATTAAGGACCCACAAAACTGGGCCCAAGTTAAGAAACAAGGACCGGTTACTTTATGATTATCGGAGACGATCGCGAACGTGTAATTGCAAATATTAAACAGGCAACTGAAACTGGTGACTTGAATGCTAAAGTTGAAGTTGGCGATCCTGTTTTGTCATTGCAAGAACGAAAAGATTTAGTCAACGCGTTTTGGCAAGAACAACAAACCTTAAAAGGCAAACTAAATAATAAAATTGGTCATACCTTTTTTAAAGCCATAGCACGTGTTTTAACGGGTTCTACCACATTTACGGGACTTGATAACTTAAGTGACTTACCTCTTGGTGGAGCGATTATTACAACCAACCACTTTAATCAGATTGACTCACTGCCCATTAAGCGACTGGCTAACAAAACTCACCATCACTTAACAATTGCTATTGAGGATACCAACTTAAAATTACCTGGAATTCTAAGCTACTTGATGAATTATGTAGGAACTATTCCATTGGTTCAAAGTACCAGTTACATCAGTGATGACTTCCCTAAGCATCTGCATAATGCATTAGCACAAGATGATTGGGTATTAATTTATCCTGAACAAGAAATGTGGTGGAATTACCGTAAACCGCGGAATTTACAACGTGGTGCCTACTACTTCGCTGCTAAACAAAATGTGCCCATTATTTCAACCTTTATTGAGATTCAAACTCTACCCAAATTAGAAAAAGACCACCCACATTTTGAGCAAACCAAGTACATTGTCCATGTGTTGCCGCCAATTTATCCTGATACAAGCATTAACGCCAATACTGACTCCAAACGCATGTTAAAGCAGGATTATCAACAAAAAGTCGCCGCTTACGAAAACGCTTATCAACGTAAACTGGATTACACTTTTACCCCGTGGGATATAGCTGGCTGGCGCAGTAAATGAAAGAATATGCAAGCATATAAATAGACTTATTTATTTTGGTGGATTATTATAATAGCAGTTACAAAAAGTAAGGTATAATTATTGATATGGAAGGAGTGTACTTCAATGGAGAAGTTCACAAAAGATACTTTAGCAAAATACGATGGTAAAAACGGCAACCCAGCTTACGTTGCTATTGACGGTAAGGTTTACGATGTAACCGGTAATTCACACTGGACTAACGGTGAACACCATGGCTTTTCAGCTGGTCAAGCTTTAGACGAAGGGATTGCACAATCACCTCACGGCAAGAGCGTTTTGGCTAAGTTAAATCAAGTTGGTACATACGAAGACTAACTAATTATTGCCCCATAAAAAAGCAGATGTCCTTAAAAGGCATCTGCTTTTTTATTACTTTTATTTACACAGCGCCTTAATTAAGCGCGCGACATTTTCAGCGGTAATCGCCACGTCATGTTCAGCATTGGCAATTGCCTGTGGCAATGCTTCAGCCCCAATCGGCGTAGCGAAAATTGCGTCAATTATATCATCTTTATACAAGGCACTGACATCTTCGCCAATATTACCAGCCAGTGCTAGCACCACAGCATTCGGCGCGACCTCTTTAACAGCAAGAGCAACGCCATACGGAGTTTTTCCAAACTGTGTTTGATAGTCAATTCCGCCTTCACCAGTAATTACGATATCAGCTTGCTTTAGCTTTTCCTTCAAACCACTAAAGTGAATAACAATATCACTTCCCTTAGCCATCATCGAATTCGTAAAAGCAATTAACCCCGCGCCTAAGCCCCCAGCGGCGCCGGCACCGGCTAGATTCTTAACATCTACACCTAATTCTTGCTGAATTACATCAGCGTAATGAGCAAGGTTACAATCTAACTGAGCCACCATCTCTGGGGTTGCTCCTTTTTGCGGACCAAAAATATGACTGGCACCATCTGGTCCCACCAACGGGTTAGTCACATCCGAAGCAATTAGAATTTTTACTTCTTTGAGCCTGGGATCAACCTTGCTGGTATCAATTTTAACTAGCTTATCAAGCTGACCGCCGCCAAAACTAAGCTCGCAATCTTGACTATCAAGCAGTTGGTAGCCAAGTGCTTGAGCCATTCCAGCGCCACCATCATTAGTTGCCGAGCCGCCAATACCTAAAATAATTTGGCTAACGCCTTGATTAAGGGCACTAATAATCAATTGTCCTGTACCAAAAGTCGTGGCAATCATTGGATTATGCGTCTCTTCTGTCACGTACTGCAATCCGCTAGCAGCTGCCATTTCAATTACAGCAGTATTAGAAGTTCCCAAGATGCCATAAGTTGCTGTTACTTCTTGTCCTAGTGGTCCCGTAACTTGTTCTTGGATCAGCTTACCGTTAGTTGCGGCTGTCAGGGCACTTACTGTTCCTTCGCCGCCGTCAGCCATTGGTACTAGTGTATATTCAGCTTGCGGCAAAATCGGCTGCATCCCCTGCTTAATTGCATGAGCAGCTTCTTTAGCCGTTAAGCTTCCTTTAAATGAGTCTGGTGCAATTACAATCTTCACAATCAGATTCCTTTCTGAATACTACATTAAGTGCATAAAGCCGTACATTATCGTCGCAACAATCGTCGCACTTAAACCAACAATCGTTTCATAACCAATTGCCTTAGAACGTTCCTTAATATCCATATTCATGGCATTAGCTGTTACGTGGAAATAATTACCTTGTGGCAAATGATCAATTACAATCGCACCGGTATGAACCATTGCAGCACCAGCTAGTGGTGAGATACCAAAGCCCAAAATTGCCTTTGTAAATGACCCCGTTGCCAAAATAACCCCAGTAGACGTAGATGCAGACGCAGCTGCCATCAAAATACCCGAAATCGGCGCCAAGAAGACACCGGAAATACCGGAAGACTTAATTAACGTAATGATTAATTGCGGTAAGGTTGAATTAGTTATCGTAGCCCCAATTGCCCCCGCTCCAATTAAAATTAACACAACATCGGTCATTCGACCAATCCCAGCTTGCGCATAAGCACGCAACTTCTTGCCCTTCTTCATGGCAAGTGCACCAATAATACTGGCAATTGGCAAAACATACATTGCATCCAAATTTATTTTAGTTAAAAAAGTTAACTTACAAATTGAACCGATTGGATTAATTAATAATAACAAAATAGCCAAGACTGGAGTAACTAATGCTGATGCTAGAGAAGGTAAAACTGCATCATTACTATCAGCAGCTGAATTTTCTAAATCTTTATCACTAACAGCTGTACCTTTGCCCTTAATTAAGCTAGCGACAATTACTGTAACTAAGAGTGCGACAACCGCCGGAATAAAATCGGCAATCATTAATTGACTTAACTCAACTTTAAACCCTTTTGCGGCCGCAATTGTATTGGGATTAGGTGAAATAATATTGCCGGCTTTGCCGCCGCCAGATAATGCAACTAATAGCGCCAATTTAGAAATATTCATCCTCTTGCCTACCTCTAAAGCAATTGGCGCAACTATCAAAACAGCCACCGGAATAAAAACCCCGACAGCCGTAATAACCATTGTTGCAAGTGCAAGTGCAAAAATCGCCAACTTATCACCAAGCTTATTCACAATTGATTTGGCAATTATATTGGCTGCGCCAGATTCCATCATTACACCAGCCAACATCCCCGCAGCTAAAACCCGCAGAATTGTTCCGATCACACTTTGACCGCCGGCAACTAGAATATTAATCGTTTGGGTTAAATTAGCGCCACCTATCAGACAAGCAAAGATTGCTCCCAAAATCAGCGAATAGACAGGATTTAATTTTTTTAATATTAAAATAATTGCTAAGATCAAGCCCAGCAGCGCCGACCACCATGTTAAAACCATTTTTTTCTCCTTTTAAAACGACACAAATATTTCTTAACCAATATATTTATTTTGCTAAGTTCTTGATATTTTTAATAATCTCTAGCAACTTGAGACACTTTTTAATTTATGTTATTCTCAAATTACCTTATAATTTGTAAAAAATTATAATTAGCATAAAATACTATGTTACTACAAATATACGAGTTTTAGAACACAATTTAATAAGCAAGATATTAATCTATGATAAATTCAATTACGCAAAATGCACTGCGCGCACTTTTATATGAAGTTGCAACCGAACCCAAACCCGGATTAGTTGATCCTGCTAGTCCCGGTCCCCACTTTGACATGAACATCTATACTTTCATTGACAGCAGCCTCAGCCTGACACAATACTTAACTGATGCGGTTGAACTTGGTCAAACTTTTAAAGAGCCCGACTTAACGCAAATGTTTTACATACTCCGGCAAAAGGGTCTGGACGCTGAAAAAGCAATGTTTACGGCAACTCAAGGTGTTAACACTCACAAGGGGGCAATTTTTGCTTTAGGGATTTTCACTTGCGCTGAAAGTTACTGCCAAACTAAACAGACAGAACTGTTTACCACTATTCAAAAAATGTGTCACGGCTTAGTCAAACACGATTTGGGTCATACATCCTTGCCGCAAACTGCCGGCGAAAAAGAGTATGCCAAATACGGCTACGGCGGCGCTCGCGCTGAAGCCGAACAGGGGTACCCAATTGTTAAAAAGATTGCCCTCCCTTTTCTAAAAAATAGTACCGGAACGGTTCAAACCCGCTTATTAGATACGTTAATGAAGATTGCAACTGTTACTGTCGACAGCAACCTAATTAAACGCGCTGGCAATACCCAGGTAATTGATTGGCTGCACCAAGAAGCTGCTGAGTATTTAGCCTTGGGCGGCTACGCTACACCAGCTGGCCAGCAAAAGTTAACTGAGCTAGCACAAGACTGTCTAGAACATAATTACAGCTTAGGCGGCTGTGCCGATTTACTAATTGTAACTATTTTTGTTGGATTAGAACGCAACTATTTTTTTATTTATTAACGTGCAGATGCGCCAGTTGCCGTATCAGTGTCTTTTAATTCACTACAAGCAGTGTCAGCAGCAATCCGACCGAAAGTAAAGATATCAGCCAAAGAATTACCACCTAATCGGTTACCTGCATGTAAGCCGCCGGCTACTTCACCAGCAGCATATAAACCGCTAATCACTTGATCTTGTTCATCAAGTATTTGCGCCTTAGGATTAATCTTAACACCACCCATCGTGTGGTGAATTGCCGGTTTACGCGGTGTTGCATAAAATGGCGCAACCTCACACTTCAAGTGAAATGCACTTTTGCCAAATTCAGGATCTTTCCCCGCATCAACATAAGAATTATATTTCTTAATTGTTGCAACTAAAACAGCTGGATCCATTCCTGCCTTTTCGGCTAATTCTTCAAGTGTATCAGCCTTGAGCAAAGTGCCAGCTTCAACCTGTGCATCAATTGCTTCCTGCGTTGTGTTATAGGCTGTGGCCTTAATCTTTTCATCAGCAATCAGATAGAACAAGCCACCATTGGCAATGGCTGCTTGAGCCAAAGTGTCACGTTCCGCGAATTCATTAACAAAACGTTCACCCTTTTGATTAACCATAATAAAGTTTTCTGGCGGTGTCTGCAAACCAGTAAACAATTCACCAGTTTTCGGATCAGAAACAGGCATTAATTGGATAAAGCCCATGCCGACCAACTTAGCACCAGCTTCTTGACCAAGTGCAATCCCGTCACCGGTAATTGCCGGCGAATTAGTTGTGGCAATATCGTCATCAATATGCTTCCAATAAGTGTTATACTTTTGAACCATTGGCGTGTTCGCACCAAATCCACCAGAAGTTAAAATTACTTTTTGCGCGTGAATGGTTACTTTACTACCATTGCTATCTTCCGCAACTACACCCGTAATTTGACCATCATTAATAATTAAATGCTTAGCTCTAGTTTCAGTTAAAATCGTTGCCCCATGTTCTTTGGTCCAATCGCCTAGAACATGAATAAAGGCGTAACCCATCGGCTCAACTGGCTTATGACCTCTGCGCCATAAAGCACCAACTGGCATGGTAACATCGCTGCGATCGAATTTAACCCCTAAATCTGTCAGCCACTTAACAGAATCTAATACGTTATTGACTAATTCAGTTACTAAAGCATAATTACCGTGAATTTCATTACCATTTAAATCTTTTCGCTTACCACCTAAATAAGTTTGAATTTCATGTAATAGTACTGAATCAAATAAGTAATCGCCATCGGATTCGACATAAGCATTAATCTGCTTTTGTAATTTCTTAAAGTCTTCCTGATATTCGGGATCAATCTCGTCAATTGGTGTTTCTGCCAGCTTAATCAAGCTTTCTTTTTCACCTGGAAGTGCCTTAAATTGCTTTTGCCAGTCAGGTTCTGCCGCGTTTAATGGACCACCGGCACGAGTTGTATTACCGCCAATTTGCGGATATTTTTCTAAAACAATAACTTTTTTACCATTTTGAATTGTTCTTGCCGCAGCAGCAAGACCAGCACCACCAGCACCAATTACTACAACGTCAGTTGTGTATTCTTTATCTTCACCTTCATTAACACTTGGCTTAGCGCGGTTTTCCCATTCCTTAGCATCGCCACCGGCTTGGGTTATTGCCTCAGCAACTCCCGTAACCACACCGTTACTTGAGATCGTTGCACCACTCACAGCATCAACATTTAAAGTTTGGTTAGCAATGATTTGCTTTGGTAGCCGCTCAAAAACTTTATCGGCAACTCCCTTAGTTTCACCACTGGAATCAATTGTAATATCAGTTATTTTATCTTCAGAAAGTGTCACCTTCATTGGCATAAAACTAGCGCCATGACCCTTTGCTTTTACGTTATATGTACCTGGTTTCATTATTTGTGCTTCCTTTCCGCAACATTTAATAACTAAAGTTTACTAATCTTCAGCTAAATCGTAAAATACTTTTATGATAAGTAAGTCATAACAATTTTGTTATTGGAGAAAGTTAATGAAGAATCCAGAAATTTTATTACACTATCTTGACGCTTTACTCAAGGAAAGTAATTTTACCCGGGCTGCACATGAATTGTATATTTCTCAGCCCTATTTAACCCAACTAATAAAGCGAATTGAGCACCAGCTAGGAGCTACCATTATCAATCGTAATAACATTCCCTTTACCTTAACTGAAGCTGGCCTAATTTATTACAAATACTTAGAAACAGCCATCAATAACAAGCAAAACTTAACTCAAAAGTTAACGCCCTATGTCCACCCAGATAAAGAAATTATTCGAATTGGTATTTTAGAAAGTCTCGGAACCTTTTTGCTGCCAGAGTTGTTGCCCAATTTCTTAACTGATAATACTAATATTAAGGTTCAACTGTTCGAATCATTCCCGCGAAAAAACGAGGCTCAATTATTACACGAACAGATTGACTGCTACATCGGTCAAACACCTGAATCCCTCAATCATGGATTAGACTTTTACGTTAACGGTAGTGAAAAATACTTTGTTATTATTCCACCCGCTTCACCCTACTTTAAAAGAGGGAAATTCATTTTAGACCCAGAAGAATATGAAATCAAAGAGCTATTAAAAGAACCATTTGTCGTCAGCTCTGCTAATTCCGCAATCAGACACCAAGTAGACGGTGCTTTTCAAAAGTTCCATATTAAGCCCAACATTATTTTAGAAAGTAATAGCATCATCACAGCTACCAATTTAGCCATTAAAGGCTTAGGCTTAACAATTTCAGCTGCCAGTATCATTAAGCGAATGGCACAGACACCAATCAATCTTTTACCGTTAGATCCACAATTAATTGAAATAAAATATTTCATCGCAGTCAAACATGGAAAAGCACTAAGTCCTAGCCTAAGTAATTTAATTGCTAAGTTTCAAGAATTACAGATTCAACCAATTATTAGATAAAATAAGATACACAAAAAAAGAGGACCAATGGTCCTCTTCCTTTTACCTTGCTCCGGCTGTCAGACTCGAACTGACGACATCTTGATTAACAGTCAAGCGCTCTACCAACTGAGCTAAGCCGGAATATTAAAAAAGCACGGCAGCGTCCTACCCTCGCAGGCAGTCTCCCACCAACTACTCTCGGCGTGAAGAAGCTTAACTACTGTGT
>NZ_JAQTIC010000007.1 GCF_029433445.1 Lactobacillus sp. ESL0701
GCTGATAGTCAAAGTGAAAGTTACAGTAATTCACTGAGTCAGAGCAACTCAGCAGCTGTTAGTCAAAGCAACAGTATTTCTAAGAGTTTGCAGGATTCATTTGCCTCAGCAATTAATGCTTCAGGAAACTCAAATGCTTCTGAAAGTATGAGCAATAGTCGTTCATTGAGCGACAGTAACTCGAAGATTAGCAGCGCCAGTCAAAGCTTCAGTACTTCGATCAGCGATAGTAACAGTACAGCTAGTCAAAGCACTTCCAAGAGCCAAAAGGACAGTAAGTCGATAGCTGATAGTCAAAGTGAAAGTTACAGTAATTCATTGAGTCAGAGCAACTCAGCAGCTGTTAGCCAAAGCAACAGTATTTCGAAGAGTTTGCAGGATTCATTTACCTCAGCAATTAACGCTTCGGGTAACTCGAATGCCTCTGAAAGTATGAGCAATAGTCGTTCATTAAGCGACAGTAACTCGAAGATTAGTAGCGCTAGTCAGAGCTTTAGTACTTCAATCAGCGACAGTAACAGTGTTGCTAGTCAAAGTAAATCTAAGGCTGATAGTGCTAGTGAAAGTTACAGCACCTCAATTAGTGATAGTAATTCATTAGCGTCCAGTCAAAGCAAGAGTTATAGTACCTCGTTAAGCAATAGTGATTCGACAGCAGCAAGTGCTAGTGCAAGCTATAGTGCCTCAGTTAGTGCCAGTGACTACATTGCAAGTATTAGTCGCTCAACAAGTGAAAGTCAAAGTAAATCTAAAGCAGAAAGTATTAGTAATAGTTATAGTATGTCAATTAGTACCAGTGATTACGTAGCAAGTATTAGTCGTTCAACAAGTGAAAGTCAAAGTAAATCTAAGGCTGATAGTGCTAGTGAAAGTTTTAGTACTTCAATTAGCGACAGTAACAGTGTTGCCAGTCAAAGTACTTCAACTAATCAAAAAGATAGTGAAAGTTACAGTAAATCCTTAAGTAACAGTAACTCAACCGTAACTAGCGAAAGTGACAGCACTTCAAAGAGTATGCAAAGTTCGTTTGCTTCAGCAAGCTTGAGTGCTAGCGTAAATAGCTCACAAGCTGCAAGTTTGAGTGAAAGTTTCAGTAATTCAATTAGTGTAAGTGATTATGTAGCAAGTATAAGTAGGTCAACAAGTGAGAGTCAGAGTAAGTCAAAGGCAGACAGTATGAGTGAAAGTTATAGTAACTCTGTCAATATGGCAAGTATTAGCGCTTCAGCAAGTATGAGAGATAGCCAATCGGCCGCTATTAGTGCCAGTGAAAGTTACAGTATTTCGTTAAGTAATAGTAATGGTTCAGGTAACTTGAGTAATAGTATTAGTAATTCACGAACCGCAAGTTTAAGTGAAAGCTTTAGTGCTTCAGTAAGCAATAGTGATTACCTCGCAAGTGCTAGTCGTTCAGCAAGTGAAAGTCAAAGCAAATCTAAAGCAGATAGTATGAGTGAAAGTTATAGTAACTCTGTCAACAATAGCTCATATATGGCAAGCATGAGTGCTTCAGCAAGTGTAAGAGATAGTCAGTCAGTTGCTATTAGTACAAGTGAAAGCTTTAGTATTTCATTAAGCAATAGCAATGCTTCAGCAAGTTTGAGTAATAGTGTAAGTAACTCACAAGTAGCTAGCCAAAGTGATAGTTTCAGTAGTTCTACTAATACTAGTGATTATCTTGCAAGTATGAGTAGATCAACAAGCGAGAGTCAAAGCAAATCTAAGGCAGACAGTGTAAGTGAAAGCTTCAGTATCTCAATTAGTACTAGTGATTATCTTGCAAGTATGAGCAGATCAACAAGCGAGAGTCAAAGTAAGTCACAAGCAGACAGTACAAGTGAAAGCTTCAGCGTCTCAATTAGTACTAGTGATTATCTTGCAAGTATGAGTAGATCAACAAGCGAGAGTCAAAGTAAATCTAAGATAGACAGTGCTAGCGAGAGTTACAGTAATTCTGTTAATAATAGTTCGTATGAAGCAAGTATGAGTACGTCGATTAGTCAAAGAGACAGTCAATCATTAATCGACAGTAGAAGTGAAAGTTACAGTAGATCAATTAGTGCTAGTGATTCAATTGTAAGTAGTGCAAGTGAAAGCTTTAGTATTTCAATTAGTCAAAGTGACAGCTTAACTAAAGAAAGTTTGTCGACTAGTCGAAGTAAGAGTGCATCACTATCTGCAAGCAGCAGCTCGGCTAGTGTAAGCATGTCAACTAGTCAAAGTGAAAGTGCATCACTATCTGCAAGCACATCTATTAGTACTAGTGATTCGATTGCTGCAAGCAGCAGTTCAGCTAGTGTAAGTATGTCAACTAGTCAAAGCGAGAGCGATTCACTAGTAACAAGTACATCGATTAGCGCTAGTGCTTCACTAAGTCAAAGTAGCAGTAAGTCGGTATCAGATAGTGCTAGTCAAAGCTTAAGTGTTTCAGTCAGTCAGAGTAATTCACTTAATAGTGAGTGGGCAGGCAATGGTGGAAATTATGTTCCAGCAATGTCGTCATCTACTGCAACTTCAGCTGCAACTGATAATGCTGTAATCAGAGAACTTCATCATAATGCATATATTTATGATAAATCAGGTCAACGTGTCGGTAACTTGATTTTGGCTAGAAAGTCACAGGTTAAGACTTACGGCGAGCAACAACTGATTAATGGTCGGTATTTCTACTATATTGGCGATGGTCATTATGTTTCTGCTCAAAACTTCGTTGGTTTTGAAAGTAAGCTTCGTCACAATGCCTATATTTATAACCAAAAAGGTAAGCGAGTTGGCAAGACAGTCTTAAAGAAGGGTAAAGAACTTAAGGCATACGATGCAATCCATGCCCAGGGTCGAAAATTCTACAATGTTTTGCAAGGTAAGTTTATTGCTGCTGGTAACTTTAAGGGTAAAGAACTGCACTTGAAGCACAATGCCTATGTTTATAATGATAAGGGTCATCGTGTAGGTAATGAGAAGATAAGAAAAGGCAAAAAGATGAAGATCTATGGTACCAAAGTAATCAATGGTCGCAAGTATTACCATTGTCGGTACGGTAAGTACATCTTAGTTGCTAATTTCAAAAAATAGTAAGTTAAACAGAGGTTGAAAAGCCTCAATTTTAAAAAGACTAATGCAGATTTTATAATCTGGGTTAGTCTTTTTTGTATAAAAATCTTAGTAAGTTAGGTGGTTTGACCTAAGGCGTATATATTAAGCTGTAAATGATTTTAATTGCGGCTAGCTACAATTGACTTTTAATAGTATTAAAGCAGCTCACGTAATGATTTAAAGGCTGTAGAGAATTAAAAGTAAGATATTAAATAAAAAAGGAACGTTAGAATAAAAGCTAACGTTCCTTTTTAAATTAAATATTTTGTTACTTATGATTTTGCTTACCTTTATTGCGGTTACGCAAATTTTCGTGCATTTCTTTGACCTGTTTGTTAACTGCTGGTGCAGCAGAATTTTGGTCTAACAATTCAGCAATTTTAGCTGGTGTAACAATTTCTTTGAATGGTTCACGTTTGAGTTCTTCATCAACATTCTTCTTAACGCGCGGCATAATGATGAAGGTTACGATTACCTGTTGAATAATGGTAAAGAAGTTACCTGCAGCCCAGTATAATGCGACTGAACCGGAAACAGACATTGAAATAAACAGGGTCATGATTGGGTTCAGCAGCATCATTGACTGCATTTGCTTCTTCTGTTCTTTAGGAATACCAATTAACGAAATGTAACCCTGGATCAGGGCAAATACTGTACCAATAATTGCCATCAGCATTGATTTCTCACTAAGTGAAATCGTAAAGAAAGTTGAATTGGCTAAGGTTTTGGAATACATTACAGCTTGGTAAATCCCAATCATGATTGGGAACTGGATAATGAGTGGCAGACAGCCCATGCCGCCGGTTAACGATAGGTTATTTTGCGAATATAATTGCCGCTGCCAGTTGGCCAAGGTCATCTGCTGGTCTTGAGTTAAATCCTTCTTTTTCATTGCGTCTTGGATTAACTTCATTTGCGGCTGCAACCGAGCCATTTTCTCCTGCTGAGTCGTTGATTTCTTTTGCTGGTTTAGCATTAATGGCAACAAAATCATCCGAACCACTAGCGTCATTAAGATAATGGCCCAGCCAGCACCATTTGCCCCGCCAATCAGGGTGTAGCAGCGCAACATGATATTCTGCAGAGGTCTACCGATAAAGCTGTAAATCCAGCCGTAAATGCCGCTTGACGGCGGCGTATTGAGTGCGGTGCCGCGCTGGGCACAACCCGTTACAATTAACATGACCACCAAGGTTAAGGCAGCTAAACCAAGATATTTACGATATTTTTTCATTCAATTCACCACATTATTATTTTAGTCAATATCTAATATAATACATGAAAACCATGCATTTTGCTTACATTTATTCGTTTTTCTTTTCTTATTTTAGTTATTTTGGCAAACTGCGAAATGTTGTGGGGTAATTCTTGGCAAAATTGGTTAATTTGATTGAGGTCAGCTTGTAACATAATGGTTACAGTTCGGTCTGAGTTGTTATGAACAGAACCCGTGAGTTGCATTTTATCAGCCAAAACTTGGACGCTCCAGCGGAAACCAACGCCCTGGACAATACCAGAAACAGTGATTTCCCAGGTTTCCGTAGTTGAATTAGCGGAAGTTTGTCGATGAGAGTGGTTATTTCGATTAAAAAAGCCCATAATTAATCCTTTCTATAAGTTACATACTTGATTTTACCATTTTTAAATTTAATAGTTTACATTAGAATAGAAGTAAGAGGAAGAGGTTTTAACAATGGAACAAATTAGTTCGGTAAACAATAAGTTAATTAAGGATTTAGCCAAATTAAAGCAGAAAAAATACCGTGAGGAAACGGGATTATATTTAATTGAAGGTTTTCATCTAGTTGAAGAAGCAATTAAAGCAAACCGCAAGTACGTTTACTTATTAGGGACGCAGGAAGCACTAGATACTATTGCCGCAGAAAACGAAGTCGATATCTCTAGTCGAAAGGTTATTTTAATTAATTCCGCAATTGTCCGTCATTTATCGAGTACTAAAAATTCTCAAAATGTTTTTATGGTTTTGAAAATTGCCCAGCCTAAGGATTACCCCTTCAATTATGGCAAGTGGGTTCTGCTTGACCAATTAGCTGATCCGGGTAATGTCGGTACAATTATTAGAACAGCTGATGCTGCAGGCTTTGATGGGGTTGTCTTGTCGCCAAATAGTGTTGACTTATACAATCCTAAGACGCAACGAGCAATGCAGGGCAGTCAATTCCATATTAATTTAATTGTGGCAGAATTGCCGACGACAATTGCTTCTTTAAGGGGCAGCGGCATTCCAGTTTATGCTAGTATGCTGGATCGGGCAGCAAAACAACTGCCCGACTTTGCCCCAGTAGCACAGTTGGGCTTAGTTATTGGTAATGAGGCTCATGGCGTTAGTTTGCCAGTAGCACAAGCCAGCGATGAAAAGTTGTATATTCCAATTAAAGGTCAAGCTGAATCATTAAACGCGGCAGTGGCGGCAGGAATTATGATTTATCATTTTGCTTAGTGTTGAAGAATTGAATACTTGTTTTTAGTAAGTAAATTAATTATAATAGTTGTCAGAATTAGATATCAATAACGGAGGAACTGCCATGAGTCAAAAAGGAAAATATCAACAAACTAATGGGTGTCGGGCTTTAACTTATGAAACCTGCCCTCACTTTGTTAACGCCTTCCAAATCATCGGCAAGAAGTGGAATGGCTTGATTATTAGTTCCTTGTGCGAGACCAATTATATGCGTTTCAAAGACTTAGCTAATTGTGTTTCTGCTTGTTCTGATCGGGTTTTAGTTGAACGTTTAAAAGAATTAGAAAAAGAAAAAATTGTTAAACGTTCAGTTGATGCTAAAACTAAAATTATTTCTTATGGCTTAACTAAAAAAGGTGCCGAATTGCAGCCGGTTTTTGACCAAATTCATGAATGGGCCGATAATTGGGTTTAAAAGCAAAATTTCACTTGCAACTTGTGGGCAAAAGAATTATTCTAGTAATTAATTACTAATGAGCAAGACTAGTAACAGCAATTGTTTAATCAGAGAGACTTTTTTATTGAGCTGAAAGAAAGGTCTAAATGGAACTGCGAATTTCATCTTGCCAGTAGAATCTAATCAATTCCGGTATTCACCGTTATCGAAGACTTGAGTGTGGACTTTTGATGGAGTCCAAACTAGGGTGGTACCGCGTAGCTTCGTCCCTGTTAGGGATGGAGCTTTTTTTATTTGAAAGGAAAAATTATGGACTTATTTGATCGACTGAAAGAACTTCGTGATAAAGGCCTTGCTGAAATTGATAAGGCAGAAAACGAAGAAAAGTTAAATGATGTTCGGGTAAAATTGGTTGGCCGTAAGGGTGAATTGACTGAAATTTTACACTCGATGAAGGATGTTGCTCCTGAACATAGACGTGAAATTGGTCAGCGGGTGAACAAGCTGCGTGATTTGTTCAATGACAAATTGGATGATGCTAAGACAGAGATTGTTAAGGCACTTGTTGAAGAGCGTCTTGAAAAAGAAAAGATTGATGTGACTTTGCCAGGTCGGGAAAACCACATTGGTTCTGAGCACCCAATTAATATTATTTTGGATGATCTTGAAAAATACTTTATTGGGATGGGTTACCAAGTAGTGCAGGGACCAGAAATTGAAACTGACCACTATTGTTTTGAAATGATGAACCTGCCTAAGGACCACCCAGCTCGTGATATGCAGGCTACTTTCTATGTTGATCCTGAAGACTTGCTGCGTTCACAGACTTCCGGTGACCAGGCTCGGGTTTTAGAAAAGCATGACTTTTCTCAAGGACCATTAAAGATGGTCGGGCCTGGTAAAGTTTACCGCCGTGATGATGATGATGCGACGCACTCCCACCAATTCATGCAAATGGAAGGGTTAGTTATCGATAAGAATGTCACGATGGGTGACTTAAAAGGTACTCTGGAATTGCTCACTAAGCACATCTTCGGTGAAGACCGTGAAACCCGTCTGCGCCCAAGTTACTTCCCGTTTACGGAACCCTCAGTTGAAATGGATGTTTCTTGCTTTAATTGTAATGGTAAGGGTTGTGCAATTTGTAAATATACTGGCTGGATTGAAGTCTTAGGTGCCGGAATGGTTCACCCTAATGTTTTAGAAAATGCCGGCGTTGACGCAAATGTCTATGGTGGTTTTGCCTTTGGTGTCGGCTTAGATCGGTTCGCGATTTTGAAATATGGTATTGATGATATTCGCGATTTTTATACAAACGATGTCCGTTTCTTAGAGCAATTCCGTAAGGAGGAAAGATAATGCTAGTTTCATACAATTGGCTACAAGATTTTCTAAAATTAAATCAAGATCCCAAACAATTAGGCGAAAAAATCACCCGGACAGGTGTTGAAGTTGCTGAAGTTAAGCACCCACAAGAAGGTTTGAAAAAATTAGTAATCGGTCATATTATTGACTGCACGCCAATTGAGGGAACCCACCTTAACATAACTCACGTTGATGTTGGCGAGGATGAACCTCACCAAATCGTTTGCGGCGCGCCAAATGTTGCTGCTGGTGAGAACGTTGTTGTTGCTCTGCCAGGTGCAAGAATTGCTGATAACGTTAAGATTAAAAAGGGCAAGCTGCGCGGCTATGAATCTAACGGTATGATCTGTGGTTTACAGGAAATCGGCTTTGCCGACAATTTAGTTCCTGAAAAATACACTGATGGCATTTATGTTTTCCCCGAAGATGCAGAGATTAAACCAGGTCAAGATGCTTATGAACCATTGGGAATGGACGATTATATCTTTGATTTTGATATTACGCCCAACCGTGCTGATACCTTGTCAATGGAAGGTTCCGCATACGAAGTCGGTGCTATTGTTGATGAACCTGTTAAGGTTGAAGATGTAACTTTGAAGGCTGATGGTCCCGATTGGACAAATGATTTTGATGTCCAAGTTGATCCCAAGTTAGCTCCTAAATTTTACCTGCGTAAAGTAACTGGCGTTAAAATTGCTGATAGTCCTTTGTGGATGCAAAAACGCTTGTGGAATGCCGGAATTCGTCCAATTAACAACGTCGTTGATGTAACTAACTATATTATGCTGTTGACAGGACAACCAATGCACACTTATGATGCACGCGCCTTTAAGAGTGGTAAATTGGTCGTACGTCAAGCCAATAAGGGTGAAAAATTAGTTTTATTGAACAACAAAGACGTTGATCTTGATCCTAATGACATTGTAATTACCGATGGCAACCGTGTTGTCATGATGGCTGGAGTAATGGGTGGTCTTAATTCTGAGATTGAAGATGATACCACTGACGTTATCTTGGAATCTGCTATCTTTGACCCAACTTTAATTAGAAAAGCTGCCTTGCGTCATGCGAACAGAACTGAAGCTTCAAGTCGCTACGAAAAGGGTGTTAATTGGGATGCTACCATGCGCGCGCTTGACATGGCAGCATTACTGCTTAGAAATAACGCTCAGGGTACAGTTGCTGAAGGCGTAATTAAGGCTACTGATGAACCTCGTAAGCCAGTTACAATTAAAACTACGGCTTCATATATTAATAAAGTCTTAGGTACGACCATTTCTGGTGCTGAAATGCTGCATATTTTTGACCGGTTGAATTTTAAGGCTGAACTTGATGGTGATGACTTAACGGTTAATGTACCAGCAAGACGCTGGGATATCGCTATTCCTGCTGATTTAGTTGAAGAAGTCGGTCGGTTATATGGCTATGATAATATTGAATCAACTCAACCTGTTTTAGCAGAAACTCACGGTGGCTATTCTAAGGAAGAAACAGTTTTAAGAAGAATTAAAAAGGTTGTTCAAGGTCAAGGTCTACTGGAAGCAATCTCTTATTCATTAACTTCACCAGATAAGGCATTGGCTTTTACCAAGGATCCTAAAGAAGTTGTTGCAGTTCAAATGCCGCTTAACTCGAGTCGTTCAACTTTAAGACAAAATCTGTTAACGGGATTAGTTGATGCTGCCAGCTACAATATGGCACGTAAGCAAAATCAATTAGCTCTTTACGAACAAGGTCGCGTTTATGACCATGAAGGTGGTACTTATAACGAGCATGAACATTTAGCTGCACTTTACTCTGGCAATACCTACTTTGCTAATTGGCAACATGAAGATGAAAAGATCGATTTCTACTATGTTAAGGGACAATTGACTAACTTATTATTAGCAATTGGAATTGACCTAAATGAGGTTGAATATAAGGCAGAAATGGTTGCCGGGTTGCACCCAACTAGAACTGCTGGAATTTACATCAAGGGCAAGTATGTTGGCTTAATTGGCATGATTGCCCATACTGTTACGATGGCTGAAAAATCCCTTAATGGTGCGGAAATTTATGGTTATGAATTAAATCTCGATGAAATTATTCCAATGATTATTGCACCAAAGACTGTTTCAACTCCAGCACCAAAATTCCCTGCAATTGAACGTGATTTGTCAATTTTGGTTAAAGAAGACGTTACTAACCAAGAAATTGAAGATGTCATTAAAGCCAATGGCGGCAAGTACCTGCGTAATTTACGCGTAATTGACGTTTACCAAGGGACACATATTGATGATGACAAGAAGAGTTTGGCTTACAACCTGACCTTCTTGAATGAAAAAGATACTTTGACTGATGAAGTTGTCACTAAGGCAATGAATGCCATTATGGCAGATTTGGAAGATAAACTTAGCGCTAAAATTCGTTAGAGGTTGACTTTGTGCTGGGAAATTAATATCATAGACCATTGCAAAGAAAATTTAACTTTAAGGAGTATATTTTATGCCTGAAAAATCATATCCAATGACTGCTGAAGGAAAAGAAAAACTTGAAGCAGAACTTAAAAATTTAAAAGTTGTTAAGCGTCCAGAAGTAATTGAACGAATTAAGGTTGCCCGCTCATACGGTGACCTGTCCGAAAACTCCGAGTATGATGCTGCTAAGGATGAGCAGAGTCACCTTGAAGATCGGATTAGTGTCGTTGAAGAAATGCTGAAGTATGCGCACGTTGTTGATGCTGACGCCAGCAATCCTGACGAAGTAGCTGTTGGTAAGACAGTTACTTATACTGAAGTCGGTGAGGATGATCCGGAAACCTACACAATTGTTGGTAGTGACGAATCTGATCCATTAAGTGGCAAGATTTCTAACGATTCACCAATTGCCCAAGCCATTTTAGGTAAAAAGAAGGGTGAAACGGTAACTATTTCGACCCCCGGTGGCAAGTTTGAAGTTGTCATCAACAAGGTAGAGGAATAATTCAAATTAAAAAAGCAGTTCTAATGAACTGCTTTTTTATTATCGCTTGGTTAACTTGTAAAGTGGCGGTAGTCCTTGCTCTTATCAAAGACAACCCCACGGGCATTTTCACCGTTAGAGATTGAGAATTCTGCTTGCGGATACTTAGCATGAACTTTAGCTTCTAAAAAGCCCCGCAGCATTGAGTTATTGGCGAGAACCGAACCAGTCAATGCCACCTTCATTGGCTTAGGGTTGTCATAACGATCCATACCAATAATAATATCACGGGCAAGTAATTCGGCCTGCTCCTTAATAATCGCTGTCGCGTCCATATCACCTTGGTCGGCAAGTTTAGCGACTTCGATTGCCATTGAAGCAACTTCTGGATTAGTCATTTGATAAAACTTGGCGGTGCCGTCAACAAGATTATCAACTGCAAAAATCTGGTTAAACATTGCGATTAAGGCGTTATCCTCGCGTTTATCCCAACTGAGTAAGGCGGCTTTTAAGGCAGATAGAGCAATTGCGTAACCAGACCCTTCATCACCTAGTAAGGAACCATAACCACCAGTAGTAATGATATGACCATTTTGCAGACCGTTGAAAACCGAACCAGTCCCTGCAATTACTAAACCGCCGTCAGCACCTTCAAGGCCATTATATAGCGCAAGGAGTGAGTCGGTAATTGCCCGCGTTGGCAAGTTGCCAACTTTACTAGAAATTGCCGCAGCAACCTGCGGGGCATTACCGATAACGGATAATCCCGCGATGCCACACAAAATACGCTGGCAGTCGCCGTCAATTTGATTAAGCAATTGGTTAATTGCACCGCTGATATTAATAATTGCATGGTCGTAGTCAGTATTAACCTGTCCAGCACCAGCTTCAGCACGTTCAAGCTCTTGTCCGTGCATGTCGTATGCAATTGCTGTGGTATGGGTTCCGCCAGCATCAACGCCAATTTGATAGATAAGTGTCATAATATCTCTCCTTTTTTAGATTAGTTGATAATCTTAATTTTATTACAAACGCTAATAAGACAGAAGTGAATTATGAAATTATGTTAGCGGTAACTAAATTGTTGTAAATGGCTAAGAAACAATTTTTGACGTAATCTTTTAAAATTTTGCCAAAGCTGTGGTCAAGTGATAGAATTGGCGTCTGCTTTTTGTTAAAATAACTCTAGTTTAGAGAGGTTTGAATTAAGTGAAATATTCTAAAAAACATCGCGGAGCTGCTAATGCAAAAAGTCAATCGTCGACACCGCTCAGAATGAAAATTATTTTAGGAATTATCTTCGTTCTGTTTGCGACGCTGATTGGTCAACTAGCATATTTGCAGCTAGGTTATGGCTCACGCTTTAAGGCTGAAGTGCAGAAGTCTAATTCTGCCGTGGTATCAAGTCAGGTGCCGCGCGGCGTTATGTATGATAATAAAGGTCGCGTTTTGGTGGGTAATAAGGCGCAGAATGCCATTACTTATACCAAAAGTGCTTCAACTACATCTGACCAAGTATATTCGATTGCTAATGCTTTAAGTTATTACATTAGGCTTAATGATGAAAAACCAACCGAGCAGCAGGTAATTGATTATTATCTTGGCAATAAGGCTAATAGCACTAAGGAAACAGCTAAAGTACCTAAGTCGGTGCGCAATACCGAGGATGAAGAACTCATTAATAATGCAATCGATAATCAAGTGCGCAAGGAGCACATTAAGCTGACGCCCCGTGAAAAGACAGCGGCTTTAATTTATAACAAAATATCAGGTGCATATACCCTATCAACGATTTATATTAAAAATCAGGGCTTAACTGATAAGGAAATTGCTGAAGTGGGTGAACACTTGTCTAGCTTGCCAGGAGTCGGTATCGGGACTGATTGGCAGCGTTCATATCCTAATGGTTCGTCTATCAAGAGTATTATTGGTTCGGTTTCAACTGAAAAAGCTGGTTTGCCAAGCGATAATTTACAATATTACTTGACCAATGGTTATTCACGTAATGACCGCGTTGGTACATCGTACTTAGAAGAAGAATATGAGCCGCTTTTAAAGGGAACAAAGTCAACTAGCAAGGTCTGGACTAAGTCCGATGGCAATATTGAACAGACCAAGTCGGTTTATTCTGGTCAGGCTGGGGCTAGTTTGGTTCTAACTCTTGATGCGAAGTATCAAAAAGAGGTTCAGAATGCACTCAAGCAGACTTATGCTTCAGCTATTGCTTCAGGAGCAGCTCATTATTCTAATGGGGCTTATGCCGTGGCAATGAACCCGCAGACCGGTGCTTTATTGGCCGTTGCTGGGATTAACCGCGACCCGAACAAGAATAAGACAGTTGATAATGCCTTAGGTGTCATTAACCAAACTTACGTTATGGGGTCAGTTGTTAAAGGGGCAATGGTCGGCGGCGGTCTAATTAATAAGGTGATTACCCCAACTAACAATACTTTGCCTGATACCCCAATCTACTTGCCAGGCTCGCCAATTAAGAAGTCTGTTTATCCCGTTGGGACTTTTGGGGCTTTGGACGCGCCAACAGCTCTTGAAGTTTCAAGTAACATTTATATGATGCACTTAGCAATGAATTGGATTCATGCTAAATATGTGCCTAAGCAATTTATCAGTATGCCTGATACTGCTTTTGACACACTACGGCGTAATTTTAATATGTTTGGCTTGGGACAAAAGACAGGCGTTGACTTGCCGGGTGAATCCGCTGGTATTCAGGGTAAATCATTTAATGCCCAAGGACAAATTCTGTCTGGGTCGGTTCTTGACCTGGCTTATGGTAACTATGACGCCTATACGCCAATTCAATTAGCGCAATATGTGTCCACGATTGCTAATGGCGGATATCGTTTGCAGCCATACGTTGTGCAGTCAGTTGGTCACACGGCTACTAATGGTAAGAAAGTTTACATTGACTATAACAAAAAGCCTAATGTGCAATTACGGATTCCGTGGACTAGCGATGAGCTAGATGTTATCCATCAAGGATTCTGGCGCGTTGTTCATGGGACTAATTCATGGGGAACGGCTCATAAGTTAAAGGATGTTAAGCCGTCAATTTCGGGTAAATCTGGAACGGCCCAAACATTCTACTATGATCCTGATCATCCAAACCAGAAGAATCCGCCAGAGTTGATTAATGCGACCTTCGTTGGTTATGCGCCATCGAATAATCCTAAGTTAGCAGTGGCGGTTGTTTTCCCAGGGTTAGATCCTGATTTGGAAGGTTCATATACCTTGCAAATGGCTAAGGCAATGGTCCAAGATTACTTTAAATTGCATAAAAATTAGAAATTTGAGGATAACTCTGGTAAAACTTTCTAAAAAATGCTATCATAATTCAGTCAGAATAATAAATTGTAGGTGGTGAAAGAAATGGCAGATAACATCATTTTGGAATGCACCGAATGTGGCGACAGAAGTTACTTATCTAAGAAAAACAAGCGTAAGCATCCGGAACGTTTAAGTTTGAAGAAGTATTGCCCTGTTGAAAGACACGCAACTCTTCATCGTGAAACTAAGTAATAAACCAATATGGCAGGGGCATTTTGTTCCTGCTATTTTTTGTAGTGAAAGAAATCGATGAATAAAAAAGATTTACGGCAAAAACAAATTAGTCGATTACAAGATTTTGCAAAAACTGAACAAAAAGAGCTCGAGGATCAGCAACTGTTAGACAAAATATTGTCTTGGGATGAACTCAAAAATAGTCAAACAGTTGGCGTAACTTCTTCGCTTGCTTATGAGGTTGATACTTCACGGTTAATTGCTTTATTATGGGATCAAGGCAAGGATGTTTATTTAGCTAAGGCCTATAACAATTCAGAACATTCACAAGATTTTCTGTATTATAGTTATATGACTAAGTTGACGACTTCTAAGTTTGGTGTTGTAGAAGTTGATGATCCAGATGCGAAAGTTAATAATGACTTGGACTTAATTATTGTACCGGGACTTGCTTTTGCAAAAGATACACACCAGCGGCTTGGCTTTGGCGGCGGTTACTATGATCGCTTTTTAGTTAAACATCAGCAGACTAAGACGGTTGCTCTAGTAAATTCACAGATGATTTTTAATAAGACTGCATGGGACGTTGAACAAACAGATGTACCAATGCAAACGATTATTACGCCCGATGCAGTTTTGTAAGTTAGCGAGGCTATAATGCAAAAACAAAGTTTTAAAGATAGTTACATGACATGGACCATTTTAATTGTTTTGTTTGTGGTCTTTTTAATGGAAACCGCTCTGGGTGGTTCACAAAATTCCGCAACTCTTGTTATGATGGGCGGTATGGTAAAGAGCCTAGTTCTTGTTTACGGACAATGGTGGCGGTTATTTACAGCACAATTTTTACATATTGGTATTATGCATTTAATTACTAATGCAGTAATGGTTTATTATTTGGGAATTTATTTAGAACAAATTTTAGGACACTGGCGTTTTTTAGCAATATATTTGGCATCAGGAGTTGGTGGCAGTTTGCTTAGTTTGGCTTGGAGCAACTATTCAGTTAGTGTTGGAGCCTCGACAGCCCTGTTCGGTTTAATGGGAGCAATGGCAGCGGTTAGTGTCCGAAATCGTGATAATTCCGCAATTGTCTACTTAGGCAAGCAGGCATTTTGGTTAGCAGTAATCAATATTATATTTGATATGTTTTCAAATTCTAATGTACTGTTTGGTATTGGCAATGGTTCAAAAATTGATATTGCCGGACATCTAGGCGGCTTAATTACGGGTTTATTGTTAGCTATTATTTTAGGTAATAAGCAATTTCGTGAATATTCAAATAAAATCCGTGTTATTGCAGTCTGTTGCCTGGTGATTTATTTCGTTTATGCGGTTCATACCAGCATAGGATTAATTGGCGTAGGTTTCTAATGAAGAACTTATATGATGTTCAGCAGCTCCTTGAAAAATATGGTGTCCTCGTGCACGTTGGCAAACGCATCTGGGACATTGAGCTGATGGCGCTTGAACTTGACAATATTAATCACTCACGCTTAATCGACAAGCATGATTACCTAATTGCGAAGATGATTTTGCGGCGTGAGCATGAGCACGAGGAACGCAAAGAGAAAGAAAAGCATAGAAGCTAGGATAATTTAGTAGTAAAATTATTCTTATAAGTTTATTTAGAAAAGAGTTTAATCAATGTCAACTTTTTTAATTATTTTGGATGTTGTCTTAGTAGTTGTCATTCTGGCTTTTGTTGCAGTTTGGCTATGGAATAAGTTCCAGACTAAGCGTCTTGGCAGAGGCGACTTAACCAATGAGGAATTTAATAAGGGAATGAGAAAGGCGCAAATCGTTGATTTACGTGAAAAGGCTCCATTTAAGAGAAAGCATATTGATGGTGCACGCAACTTGCCTTATACAACACTTAAATACCAATATAGCGAACTTAGAGCCGATTTGCCGGTTTATTTATACTCTGATTCATTAACCGTAACTTTACGGGCTGCCAGATTTTTGCAAAAGAAGAAATTTTCTTCAATTAAATGGTTGAAAAATGGTTTTGATGAGTGGAACGGTCGCACAAAAACATCTAAATATTAATTAGAAGAACATGTTTCGGGCACTCGCGCAAACATGTTTTTTGCTTTTATTAGGAAAAAGGATATTCGAGATGCAAAAAGTACTAGCAATTGTAGGGCCGACAGCGATTGGCAAGACCAGTTTGGCTATCAAATTAGCGCAGCAGCTGAATGGTGAAATTGTTTCTGGCGATTCAATGCAGGTGTATCAGGAAGTAGCAATTGGTACGGCGAAGGCAACACCTGAAGAACAAGCTCAGGTTAAGCATTATTTGGTTGACAGCCAATCAGTATTTGAACCATATTCGGTTAAGGATTTTACTGAGCAGGCTCAATCGGCAATTAAGACAATTGCGACTGCTGGTAAATTGCCAATATTAGTCGGCGGTACTGGCTTTTATGTTAATGCCCTGCTTAATCAAATGCAGCTGGGGGAAAAGGATGAACACGAAACGGCAATTGCTGCTAAGTGGCAAGAATTTTTAGATGAGCAGGGACCAGAAGCTTTGTGGCAAGAATTAAATAAGCGTGATCCTGCTGCCGCCAGCAAAATCCCCGTGGCTAACTCTCGGCGCAGTTTACGGGCATTGACCGTAATTGAGCGAACAGGGCAGAAATTTTCGCAGCAGCAAACAGAAATTAAGCCGCGCTATGATTATTTAATTATTGGCTTAAATTCTGAACGGCAGGAAATTTACCGGCGGATTAATTTGCGAGTTGACCAAATGATGACTCAAGGAATGCTGCAGGAAGCTGAATTTATTTACCAAAATCGCGACCGGGAATACCAAATCTTGCAGGCAATTGGCTATAAAGAATTTTTCCCGTATTTAAAAAAGGAAAAAAGCCTAGCAGATTGTGTAGATCAGCTAAAGACCAGTTCAAGGCGATATGCTAAACGGCAATTGACATATTTCAGGCACCAACTGCCTTGTCACTGGTTTGACCCGTTAAAAGATCAAAATTGTATTACAAAAATAGAAGAGAAAGTTGAGGAATGGCTCCATGAATAATTGGCCAGAAGAATTACAACAAATCGTTAAGGAAGTTGATGCACAAATCGCACCACAGCTTGCTAAGATTGACGACAATATTTTGTATAATCAGAACAAAGTTTTGCAGGCTTTTAAGGATAAAGCAGTTGCAGAAGCTGATTTGCAGGGAACCACTGGTTATGGTTCAGATGATACTGGACGTGATAAGTTAGACCGGATTTATGCGCAGATTTTTCATACCGAGGATGCTCTTGTCCGCTCACAATTTGTATCGGGTACGCATACGATTGCCACGGCAATGGCTGGGAATTTGCTGCCGGGAGATGAATTAACTTACTTAACAGGGATGCCGTATGACACGCTGCAGCAAGTAATTGGCGTTGCTGGTGATGGTCGCGGCAGTTTGCAAGCATACGGCGTCAAATTCTCGCATGTTGAGTTGAAAGATGGTGAAGTTGATTATGATGCTGCGCGCAAATTGCTAGGTGAGCATCAACCGAAGATGGTTGTTATTCAACGTTCACGAGGTTATAATACCCGCCAGAGTTTTACTGTCGCCAAAATTAAGCCGATGATTGCAATGATTCGTGAAGTTAGCCCTAAGAGTATCATTATGATTGACAATTGCTACGGTGAATTTTCCGAAAAGCATGAACCAACTGAGTATGGCGCTGACTTAATGGCTGGCTCATTAATTAAAAATGCCGGCGGCGGCTTAGCCAAAATTGGTGGTTACGTTGTCGGCAAGCACGAACTGATTGAAAATACCGCGGCACGTTTGACTGCTGGCGGCATTGGTCGTGAGGAAGGTGCCAGTTTAAATAACAATCTCGATTACTTCCAAGGTTTGTTCATTGCCCCGAATACAACCGGTAATGCAATTAAGGGTGCTATTTATTCGGCCGCAATTTTGGAACGAATGGGTGAAGAAGTAACACCTAAGTGGAATGAAGATCGGACTGACTTGATTCAAACGGTGATTTTCCATGATCAGGACAAAATGGTTCGGTTTGCTAAAGTTTTGCAAGAGAACTCACCGGTTAATTCCTTTGTCGATCCAATTCCAAGTAATGACACAGGTTATGAGGATAAGGTTATCATGGCTGACGGCTCCTTTGTCGAAGGTGCAAGTATTGAATTTTCTGGTGATGGTCCAATTCGCCCGCCGTACGCAATTTACATGCAAGGTGGATTAACTTATGCGCATGTGAAGATTGCCATCACGAATGCAGTAAATGAATTATTTTTTGCAAGTAATTCTTGAATTAATTAAAAAACGGTAAAGGTTGGAAAAACATACTAGACCACTTTGACTTTTGGACTAGGGTTTGTTATTGTATTAAACAGGTTTTATGCAGAACAAGGAAGTTTTGATAGGACCAGACCAATTACTGTATGATTTTTTATTAGGTGAAAAAAATGGCAAAGACAATTACAGCAGATGATATTAGACAGAGCGTTGCTGATAATGACGTGCGCTTTTTACGATTGGCATTTACGGACATCAACGGTACTTCAAAGGCCGTTGAGGTGCCAAATAGCCAACTTGAAAAAGTTTTAAGTAATGACATTCGTTTTGACGGTTCTTCAATCGACGGTTTTGTTCGTTTGGAAGAAAGCGACATGGTTTTGTATCCAGATTTCTCAACTTGGGCAGTATTGCCATGGACTGATAGTCAAGGTGGCAAGATTGGTCGACTGATTTGTTCAGTTCATACAACTGACGGTAAGCCGTTTGATGGCGACCCACGTAACAACTTGAAGCGAGTTGTTGAACAAATGAAGACAATGGGTTTTTCTGCTTTCGATATTGGTTTTGAAGCAGAATTCCACTTGTTGAAGTTAGATGAAAATGATAATTGGACTACTCAAGTGCCGGATCACGCTTCATACTTTGACATGACCTCAAATGATGAAAGTGCAAGTTGTCGTCGGGAAATTGTTGAAACACTTGAGAGCATTGGCTTTGAAGTTGAGGCTGCTCACCATGAAGTTGGTGACGGTCAACAAGAAATTGACTTTAAATTCGATGATGCATTAACAACTGCTGACCGTGTGCAAACCTTTAAGATGGTTGTTCGCGAAGTTGCCAGAAAGCATAACTTGTTTGCGACATTTATGGCTAAGCCGCTTCAAGGTCAAGCTGGTAATGGGATGCACACTAACATGTCCTTGTTCAAAGATGGTAAGAATGTTTTTTATGACAAGAATAATGAATACCACCTATCAAATACCGCACTTTACTTCCTAAACGGAATTTTGACCCATGCGCGGGCAATTACAGCAATTGGTAACCCAACTGTTAACTCATACAAGCGGTTGATTCCCGGCTTTGAAGCACCAGTTTATATTTCTTGGGCTTCAAAGAACCGTTCACCAATGATCCGGATTCCATCAGCTGAAGAGATTAATACTCGCTTGGAGATGCGTTCTGCTGACCCAACTGCTAACCCATACTTGCTACTTGCTGCATGTTTAACTGCTGGACTTGACGGTATTAAGAGAGCGGAAATGCCAATGGATCCAATTACTTCTAACTTATTTGAAATGAGTGAAGAAAAACGTGAAGAATTGGGAATCAAACCATTGCCAGCAACTTTGCACAGTGCCTTAAAAGCATTCAAGGCTGATAAGTTAATCCAAGATGCTTTGGGTAAACACCTATCGTCCAGTTTTATTTCTTCTAAGGAATTAGAATGGTCACAATATACCCAAACTGTTTCTGACTGGGAAAGAAATAAGTACATGGGTTATTAATTAATAAATTGATTTATTCAAAAGAACTGCTTGATTATTTTCGGGCAGTTCTTTTTTGTTAATTATAAAATAAACAATAGAACCATTAATTAAACTTTTATTAAGTGGTAGAATTATCATGTTAATGAATTTTGTGAGGATAAAAAGTGGCACAGCATAAATCGATTTATACTAAAGATGTAATATTAGTAATGGCGGCATCGTTTTTCTTTATGTTTAGTACGATGTTTGTTAATCCATTGATTAATGGTTACGCCAAGAGTCTTGGTGCCAGCAGTGCATTTGCGGGGATTATCGTGGGAATTATGAGTATTGCCGCGATGTTTTTGCGACCAATTGCCGGTAACTTAACGGATAAGTTTTCTAAGTATCGCTTATCACTAATTGGTGGCATTTTAATTTTTATTGGTGTAACTGGCTATGTCTTTGCTCCTAAAAGTGGTTGGCTGCTGTTGTTTAGGCTGATTAATGGTGCTGGGTATGTCTTAGACACGGTTTGTATGACAACTTGGCTGGCATTCTTGGTACCACGTGAGCATGTTGGTGAAGCGATGGGCTTTTACGGTTTAATGAATGCTTTAGCAATGGCTGTGGCACCAGCACTGGCAATTAATGTTTATCAAAAAACAGGTTATCGCATAGCGATTATTGCTTCTGCGGTATCTTCTTTTTTGATGATTATTACAATTAATTTTGTTGGTAACCATGCTAAGCCCCAGAAAAAGGCAGTGGGGGGTAATGCACCTAAGCACTTCAAGATTATTGAAGTCAAAGACTTGCCGATTGCCTTACTCACGACCTTGTTTGCCTTTCCGTATTTTGCGACTCAAGCAGACCTTGTAACTTATGCGCAAGAGCGTCACTTGAATGTTGCGGTGGGGTCATACTTTCTAATTTATGCAGTTGTGTTATTAATAATTAGAATAGGACTTAAGAATTTATTTGATACAGTTCGTTTTGGTGTGTGGTTCTGGCTTAGTACCATCGCTACGGCTATTTATTTGGTATTATTAGCCGTCATGAAAAGTAACTGGGAAATGGGACTTGCTGCTTGCGGGATGGCAATTGGCTATGGCGTTATTTATTCGGTTTTGCAGTCGACGGCGCTCTTACTTGCGCCAATCAATGAGCAGGGCTTAGCTAGCAGCACCTTTTATTTAGGACTAGACATTGGGATGTCCTTTGGACCGATCATTATGGGGTTTGTGAATGATCTGCTGCCGATTAGGTACTTCTATCTAGTTCAGTTGTTACTAATCCCATTAATGATTATTGTTTATCTGTGTTATCGCAAACGATTAAATAGCGCGATTAGTAACCATTAATTTACAAAGATAGGGCTGATCTGCTCTGCCTTTTTTCTGTATCCACTTTATTAAAATTAAATTACATAAAGATAAGAGCTTTTGAATAAATGCTGAAAAAGGTTCATAATAGTAAGGTCTATTTTAAAAAGGAGCTACTATTTATGGATAAAAAACAGCCGAACAAAATTACCCTCGGCACGTTAATTTTAATGATCTTCTCGTCCATCTTTGGATTCAGTAATTCACTGACCGCGTATTATCAAATGGGTTATGCAAGTATCATTTGGTATGTGATCGCGGCAATTCTGTTCTTTTTGCCATCTGCATTAATCTTTGCGGAGTATGGCGCATCTTTTAAGGGCGTCAAGGGTGGTATTTTTTCTTGGCTTGAAGAATCAGCTAATGAAAAGGTGGCATTTGTAGGGACCTTTATTTGGTTGGCTGCTTGGGTCGTGTGGCTGGTTTCTTCCACGCAATTTTTCCTTGTTGCGCTATCGACCTTAATTTCGGGTAAAGACATGACGCAAACCTGGCATTTGGGCTTTTTGTCATCAACTCAACTATTAGGTGTTCTTGAAGTTGCCTTCATGGTGATTGTCACGTTCTTTGCTGCTAAAGGAATTGACAAGATTACAGCTGTTGATAAAGTCGGCGGGGCTTTTGCAATTATTATTGCACTAGGCTTCATGTTGGCATCACTGGTCGTATTTGCCTTTAGTCATGGGCATTTCGCTGAACCAGTTACGGCAATGAACTTTACCAAGTCACCTAATCCAGCCTTTCAGACACCGGTAGCAGTATTATCATTTATTGTTTATGCACTATTTGCTTATGGTGGTCTTGAAACTTCGGCTGGGGTCATTGATTCAGTTGACAAACCTGAGAAGACTTTCCCTAAGGCCATGATGGCAGCAATGGCTTTGATGACTGGACTTTATGTAATTAATATTTTGATGTGTGGTATTTCAACTAATTGGACTGCGATTCTGGGTGCAAAGAATGTTAACATTGCCAATATGGAATATGTCTTAGTCAACAATTTGGGAATTGTGATGGGGCACAGCATGGGCTTATCGCAATCTGCTACACTGGCATTAGGAACGATTTTTTCCCGGCTTGCCGGCTTAGCTGATGTTTTGTCCGGAATTTCCGCAGCCTTCTTAATGGTTTATTCACCAATCAAATCCTTTATTGAAGGTTGTGATGCGCGGCTGTTACCTAAAAAATTAGTGAAATTAAATAAGCACAATATGCCTGAACGGGCAATGTGGGTCCAGGCAGCACTAATTAGTGTCATTATCTTGTTTATATCCTTTGGTGGTAATGCTGCGGGACAATTTTACACGATTTTAATGGATATGATGAACGTTTCTTCAAGCGTGCCGTACCTGTTCTTGATTGGGGTATTTCCATTCTTTAAGATGAAAAAGGATATTGATCGCCCATTTGTCTTTATCAAAGGTAAGGGCAAGGTCTGGGCAGTAACGATTCTTGTCTGGCTGGTTGTTGCCATGGGAATTATCTTTACGTGTGTTGAACCAATGTTATCTGGAGACTATATGACGTCGTTCTGGACGGCAATTGGACCAGTTGCCTTTGGTGTCATTGCTTATGTTTATTACACTTATCGTGAGCACCATGATGCAAAATTTTAAATTATAAAAAAATCACCTGTTACTATGAAGTGCAACAGGTGATTTTTTAGTTTTTAGCTATTATTCTTGGTTAAACTTTTTGCCCCATTGCCAAGGGTCTTCATGCCAAGTTTTAAGTGTATAATATTCAGCTTCCGTGATGTAATTCAATTCTTTTTCTTTTGCCAGCAGTTCTGGATAAGAAAGCAGAGGATTGAAGGCAATATTGGCTGCCGCAAAATTTTGCTTGGCGTCTGGCAAATAATAAGTGAAAATCGAACTAACACCAATGACGTTGCCGCCTTCGTTTTGGGTCGCCTTAACTGCATTTAAGACAGAACCGCCGGTGGTAATTAAATCGTCAATCAAAACAATTTTGTCTTGGTCAGTAAAGCGACCTTCAATTTGCCGGCCTTTGCCGTGATCTTTAGGCTTTGGTCGGACATAAATCATTGGCAATCCCAGCTTGGCTGCGACCAATGCAGCGTGGGGAATACCAGCAGTTGCAACACCGCCAATAATCGTGACATCAGGAAATTTAGTCTTAATTAAGGCGGCTAAATCACTGGCAATCCAATCGCGCAAGTCGGGATAAGAAACTGTCAGCCGTAAATCAGTATAGATGGGTGAGAGCATACCGCTGGCGTAAGTGAATGGCTTGTTAGGTGATACCGTAATGATTTTTTCGGCGATTAATTTGGCAATGATTTGTTCTTGATGCATGTTAGTTAAACTCCTTCTTAATTGCTTGATAGGCTATTTGGGGATTAGCAGCTTGCGTAATCGGTCGACCAACAACAATTGCGCTGGCACCGTATTCTTTTGCCTGTTTTGGCGTAGCGACACGTTTTTGATCGCCATTGCTAGTTTGAGCAGGTCTAATTCCCGGTGTAATATAGAGAAAGTCAGGACCAATTTGTGACCGGAGATTTTCAACTTCTAGCGGCGAGCAAATAACGCCATCGGCACCGGCTTTTTGTGCTGTTTGGGCAAGACTAACGACCTGTTCAGTCATTGGCAGTTGACAATTTTGCTCATCTTGCAAAATTGCATCAGAAATTGATGTTAATTCCGTCACTGCTAAGAGTTTAGGTACACTTTGACCAGCTGGCGTACCAGCAATTAAGCCGTCTTTAGCAGCTTTAATCATCTCACTGCCGCCTAATGCGTGGATAGTAATGCAAAAGACGTTTAGCGCGGCTAGTTGCTTGGCAGCATGATAGACAGTGTTAGGAATATCATGCAATTTTAAGTCTAAGAAAATATGGTATCCCTGTTTGCTTAATTTTTTAACTAGGGTACTTCCAGAATGATAAAAAAGCTCCATACCAATTTTTAAGTAAGTTTCTTGCGCTGCACCAAGCTTTGGCAAAAGTCGTGCAACTTCCTGCTCATTAGCATAATCTAGGGCGACGAAAACTGCTTTTTCCATTGCAAACCTCCAAAAAAAGTCTATTCTGGCACAGAGCGCGTCAAAATAGACTTTTTGAGTAATTTAGTCATGTTTAACTTGCGGTCTCTCTGTACCGTTTAAAGTTCATTGTTAGTAAGTCTAGCATCATCTTACCCAAAAGACAACTAATTCTTGCTAGTAATTTTGATAAATGTTAATGCTGATAGTTTATTTTGGTATAATTATCATAAATTTAGGTGGATTTTTTATTAAGAAAAGGAATAAAAAATGAGTAAGAAGCGAAAGAAACATATTATTACTTGGTCAATTATTATTTTAGTTTTGCTGGTTGCCGGCTGGTTTAGCTTCGGTCCAGGAATTTCTAATAATACACCAAAGCAGCGGGTAGTGACGATCGGCGTTGTCGGCGAAAGTAATTCTGAACATGTAATTTGGCAGCATGTTGCCCAAAAGGCCAAGCGTGATTATGGCATTATCGTCAAGACCAAGGTCTTTACGGATTACAATCAGCCGAATAAGGCCTTGCGTGATGGCGAAATCGATCTAAATGCAATTCAAACAACAACCTTTATGCATACTTGGTCCAAGGCTAACCATGCCAATATTGTTTCAATTGGTAAAACTTATATTGCGCCCATTCGGCTATATTCCAAAAAGTATCACAAGTTAAGTCAGTTGCCGCAAGGTGCCACGATTGCGATCCCTAATGATGCCGCAACCGAATCGCGGGCACTTCATGTTTTAAAAAATGCTAAGTTAATCCGGCTGACTGCGGGTAAAAAGTTGAAGACGATCGCGGATATTACAAGCAATCCGCGGCATATCAAGATTAAAGAAGTCAGTGATGAGCAGTGCGCGCGGATTATTAATTCCGTTGATGCCGTAATTGTTAATAATGATTTTGCCGTACCAGCAGGTCTTGGCCCTAAAGAAACGATTTACGTTGAGCCAATCAATAAGGAGTCGGCAGGTGCAATTAATAATATCTGTACTACGGCAGCTAAGAAGAACGATCCCGACTATCAACATGTTGTAAAATGTTATCAAACTGCAGAAACCAAGAAGCTTTATCGTAAATTTTATGGTTCAATGCAGCAGGCTGTATGGGACGTCGAGTTGAAATAAAAATTAAATCTTGGCAAATAATTAAAAACGTGTAAAATAAACTGCGAAAATAATTGTAATGTCTGTGAGCATACATTTTTGGAGGTAAAGATGACTAATCTTAGTGTAAAATTACCCGGTCTATACTTGAAAAACCCGGTGATGCCAGCAAGTGGCACCTTTGGCTTCGGCGATGTTCCCGCTGCTAACAAGTTTGACTTAAATGAGTTAGGAGCGTTGGTACTGAAAACAACAACGCCGCAAGCGCGACTTGGTAACCCGCAGCCGCAAATTGCGGTTTTAGAATCTGGAGTGTTAAATTCGGTAGGATTAACTAATCCCGGAGTTAGCAAGGTTGTCAGTGAAAAAATCCCAGCTGTGCGTCAAAAATATCCCAACTTACCAATTATTGCTAGTGTTGGCGGCAGCAGTAAATCTGACTATGTGCAGGTAGCAAAAGAATTGTCTGAATCTGGTTTGGTAGATGCACTAGAACTTAATTTTTCCTGTCCTAATGTGGCTCGCGGTGGCATGACCTTTGGCGTTCATCCGGAATTGGTCGAACAGCTGACAACTGCCATTAAACAAGTAGTTATGGTGCCAATTTATGTCAAGTTAACGCCCAACGTCACCTCAATTACTGAGATTGCTCGTGCTGCAGAGGGTGGCGGCGCCGATGGTCTGTCGCTAATTAATACAGTGATGGGTTTGCGGATAAATCTTGAAACGCGTAAACCATTTTTGGGTAATAATGTTGGTGGTCTTTCAGGCAGTGGTATTAAGCCGCTTGCTCTATATCAAGTTCATCAGGTCTATCAGGCAACTAAGCTGCCAATTATTGGCATGGGCGGCATTGCAAGTGCTGAAGACGTAGTTGAATTTATGTTGGCAGGAGCTAGTGCTGTGGCAATTGGCAGTGCGCATTTTTACGATGATTTAGCCTGTCCGCATATTATTCAAAAATTGCCGGCATTGTTAAATAAGTTAGGTGTTAGCGATGTCAATGATCTTGTCGGACAAGCTCAATTTAATTAAAAATTTAATTTGACAATTATTATAATTGTCCGTATATTTAACTTAATATTCCTTTAATTAGTCCAGAGAGGCTAGCAAGGCAAGCGAGTTAGCGCCTGGTCTCATCGACTAGGTGCTTTTGTTTTAGGGATATGAGAGGAGAAATAAGATGGCAAAAGAAATTTGGGATGCGCTCGCAATGAAGCGGGCACTAACAAGAATTACTTATGAAATTATTGAACGTAATAAGGGCACCGAGAATTTGGTGCTTGTTGGCATTAAGACGCGTGGTGTGTATTTGGCTAAACGGATTCATGATCGGATTCAAAAGTTGGAAGGTGTCGATGTTCCCCTAGGGCAGCTGGACATTACCCTCTACCGTGATGATCGTCATGATGCAACTCTTAAACAGGATCCAGTTGTTAATTCCAATAGAGTTGGTGTTGCGATTGCCGATCAACATGTTGTCTTAGTTGATGATGTTATTTATACAGGGCGAACAATTCGGGCGGCAATGGACGCCCTGATGGACATTGGTCGACCAAGTTCAATTGCTGTTGCGGTTCTAGTTGACCGCGGTCACCGTGAATTGCCGATTCGAGCAGATTTTGTTGGAAAAAATATCCCGACATCTTCACAAGAACAAGTTGCTGTTAATGTTGAAGAAGTTGATGGGCAGGACAGTGTAGAATTAAAACCATTACCGGAAGAATAACATAATATAATTAATTTAATCATTCAACCATTTAATTGACTCCAGAGAGGGTCAGAAGGGTTTGAGTTCTTTTGGAGTATCTTAAAATAGGTCCAAAATCCCTTTTGATTAACCTGGAGCAATCTAAATGCTTCAGGTTTTTTGTATCTTAAAGAAAGGGTTTTGACCATGAAAAATTATAATCTTGTTAGTTTACCGCATTTTGTGAGTGTCGCCGGCTTACAGGCAGCTGAAGTACGCGCCTTGATTGACCGTGCAGAGTATTTTAAGCGTGGTGGGGCTAGACTCAAATTATCTAGACCAGTTTATGTGACCAACATGTTTTTTGAAAATTCAAGTCGAACCCATACCAGCTTTGAAATTGCGGAGCGTAAATTGGGCTTGACAGTTATTCCCTTTGATCCGGCTCATAGTTCAGTTAAAAAGGGTGAGACCCTATATGATACCTCGCTAACTATGGCGGCCTTGGGGGTCGACCTTGAAGTTATTCGCCATCCGCAAAATGAATATTACAATGAGTTAATTTCCCTAGAACCCGGGCAGCACTTAAATATTGGGGTCATTAATGCCGGTGATGGCAGTGGTCAGCACCCATCGCAATGTCTGCTTGACATGATGACAATTCACGAGCACTTTGGTCATTTTGAGAATTTGAAAGTAGCAATCGTTGGTGACATTACTAATTCTCGAGTAGCTAAAAGTAATATGGAATTATTAACTCAGCTTGGTGCGCAAGTTTACTTTTCTGGACCGGAATATTGGTATGACAAGCAGTTTGACCAATATGGGCAGTTTGCCCCGCTTGACGATCTGATTGGTCAAGTTGATGTGCTGATGTTACTGCGCGTTCAGCATGAGCGTCATGCAGGTGACCTGAATGAAAGTAAGTTTGATCCAGTGCAATATCACGAGCAATTTGGGGTTAATGAACGCCGCTATCATGCACTAAAGAAGGATGCAATTATCATGCATCCAGGTCCGATTAATCGTGATGTTGAACTGGCTGGTAAACTGGTCGAAGCACCCAAGAGCATGTTCACTTGCCAGATGCAAAATGGGGTCTTTATGCGGATGGCAATGATTGAGGCTGTAATGCGCGGTCGCCAGTTGGGAGGACTAGAATAATGGCTACAGTCATTAAAAATGGTCAAGTCTATTTGGATAACCGACTTACCCAGTGCGATATTTTAATTGAAAATGGCTGCATCAGTGCTATTGGTCAAGATTTGGCTGCTGAACAAGTCATTGACGCGCAAGATAAGCTGGTCAGTCCAGGGTTAATCGACATGCATGTTCATTATCGTGATCCTGGTCAAACGGCAAAGGAAAATGTTCATTCGGGGACGCTGGCTGCAGCTCATGGCGGTTTTACAACTACCGCGGCAATGCCAAATGTAGTGCCGGTTCCCAATACTGCTGAATTACTGCAAAAGATGATAACTAATAATGAACAGAATGGCGTCGTGCATGTTTTACAATACGGGCCAATTACAGTTGATGAAGTTGGCGATACTCTGCCTGACTATGCTGGTTTAAAAAAAGCTGGCGCCATTGCTCTAAGTAATGACGGCAAAGGCGTACAGAGTGCACAGACAATGTACAAGGCAATGCAGCAGGCAAAAGACAATCATTTAATTATTGCCGAACATGCTCAGGATGATGCTCTTTTTAATCTTGGGGTAATTAATAGTGGTTCAAAAGCAAAAAAATTTAATTTGCGACCAATTACGGAACTAGCGGAAACTACGCAAATCGCGCGTGATCTTTTACTAGCGGCTAAGACTGGTGTGCATTATCATGTTTGTCATGTTTCAACTAAAATCAGCGTTGACTTAATTAGAATTGCTAAAAAGCGTGGCGTACCTGTCACTTGTGAAGTAGCACCACATCATTTGTTATTAACAGAAAATGATATTGCGCAAAACGATAGTAACTTTAAAATGAATCCGCCGTTAAGGTCAAAGCAGGACCAGCAAGCGTTAATTAGAGGACTGCTTGATGGGACGATTGACATGATTGCCACCGATCATGCCCCACATACCCAGCAAGATAAGGCTGGGAGCTTTAATGAAGCAGCTTTTGGCATTACCGGCAGTGAAACTGCTTTTAGTGAGCTTTATACGCAGCTGGTCAAGAAGGGGCATTGCAGCCTAACGCAATTACTAGCTTGGTTAACAATTAAGCCGGCTAAAGTTTTCAACTTACAACATGCAGGTAGGATTGCAATTGGCGAACCAGCCGATATTGCCATTTTTGACTTACAGACTAAGAAAAAATTACATCAGCAGGACTACTTTTCAAAAAGTTGTAACACCCCGTTTACCGGTGACACTGTCTACGGTTCAACAATGATGACAATGGTTGCTGGGCGTGTAGTTTATCAAGCAAAGGAGCAATAATGAAGTATCTGATTTTGGAAGACGGCAGTATCTATCAGGGCGAAGGCTTTGGTGCTGCAGGTGAAGCAAAAGGAGAAGTTGTCTTCACAACAGGGATGACGGGTTATCAGGAAGCTATTACGGATCAATCTTATGCTGATCAGATTTTAGTGTTTACTAACCCCTTGATTGGTAATTATGGCATTACACTAGCAGATTATGAATCGCTTGAACCGGGGATTAAGGGCGTGATCTGTCATCAGGTGGCGCATTATCCTGATAATTGGCGCATGCAGACAACTTTGCCAGACTTTCTTAAAAAATTAAATATTCCCGGTATTCAAGGAATTGATACGCGTGCTTTAGTTAAAAAATTGCGACTGCACGGCACCATACGCGGTCAGATTGCTAATTCTGCTCGTAATGCAGCCCAAATTGCTCAAACTTTGCAAAAAGAAAATTTAACTAGGGGCGCAGTTAGCCGAGTTTCAACAACCCGCTCGTATCCGGTACCTGGCTTTAAACGCAATATTGTAGTCGTTGACTTTGGCATCAAAAATAGTATCTTGCGTGAACTGGCACAACGTGATTGTAACTGTATTGTCGTGCCGTATAATATCACAGCCGAGCGCATTCTAAGTTTGCATCCAGACGGTGTATTACTTTCTAATGGTCCCGGTAATCCTGCGGAAATGTCGCGTGCTGCGGCGATGGTACGAGAAGTTGAGCAGCAGTTGCCGTTAATGGGGATCTGTATGGGGCATCAAGTTTTTGCTTTGGCGAATGGTGCTGAGACATTCAAAATGAAATTTGGTCACCGAGGACTTAATCATCCAGTTCGCGAAATCGCGACAGGTAATATTGGTTTTAGTTCACAAAATCATGGGTACGCGGTTAAGGCAGAATCAATTGCGGCAACTGACTTAATGGTAACTCACGTTGAAGTTAATGACGGTACGATTGAAGGTCTGCGCCATAAGAATTATCCGGCATTTTCGGTGCAGTTTCATCCGGATGCAACTCCTGGACCACACGATCAGCAAGGAATTTTTGATTATTTTATGCAGATGATTGATCAACGAAAGGAAGCTAATTAACATGCCTAAAAGAACAGATATTCATAAAATTATGGTTATTGGCTCCGGACCGATAATTATTGGGCAAGCAGCAGAATTTGACTATTCGGGAACGCAGGCATGTTTGGCTTTGCGTGAAGAAGGCTACGAAGTCGTGCTGGTTAATTCTAATCCAGCAACGATTATGACGGATACTGAAATTGCTGACAAGGTTTATCTTGAACCGTTGACAGTTGATGCAATTTCGCGAATTATTCGTCAAGAATATCCCGATGCAATTCTGCCGACACTAGGCGGTCAAGTTGGCTTGAACATGGCTTTGTCTTTAGCCAAAAGCGGCATCTTACAGGAATTAGGGATTGAACTTTTAGGAACAAAACTGGCATCAATTGAGCAGGCAGAAGATCGTGAAGAATTTAAGCAATTATGCCAGCAACTGGGCGAGCCGGTCCCACCATCCAAAAGTGTTAAAACAGTCGCTGAGGCATTGGCATTTGGAGATGAAATTGGCTATCCAATAATTGTTCGTCCGGCCTTTACTATGGGTGGTACAGGCGGCGGAATTTGCAACGACCATGATGAACTTGCACGTATTGCCAAGAACGGTCTGGAATTATCGCCAGTTACTGAATGTTTAGTAGAAAAGTCAATTGCTGGCTATAAGGAAATTGAATTTGAGGTCATGCGCGATCATGCCGATAATACAATGATTGTTTGCTGCATGGAAAATTTTGATCCTGTTGGTATTCATACTGGTGATTCGATTGTCTTTTCACCATCACAGACACTGTCAGACAAGGAATATCAATTATTGCGCGATTGTTCATTGCGCTTGATCCGGGCATTGAAGATTGAGGGTGGCTGTAATGTGCAGCTAGCGCTTGACCCAAAGAGCTTTAATTATGACGTGATTGAGGTTAATCCAAGAGTATCGCGATCATCTGCTCTAGCTTCAAAGGCAACAGGTTATCCGATTGCCAAGATGGCTGCGAAAATCGCGATTGGTTTGACTTTGGATGAAATCAAAAATCCGGTAACGGGGACAACTTTTGCGGAGTTTGAGCCGTCACTTGATTATGTTGTTTGCAAAATTCCCCGCTGGCCGTTCGATAAATTTCCTAAGGCTAACCGTGAGCTCAGTACCCAGATGAAGGCAACAGGTGAGGTGATGGCGATTGGGCGTACAGCTGAGGAAGCCTTTCAAAAAGCTGTCCGGTCGCTGGAAATTGATCAAAAAGACTGCTATTCAGTTGAGGCTCATAGGGCAAGTGATGAATATTTGGAGCAAAAGCTAGTCAAAGCACAAGACGATCGCCTCTTTTATCTTGCCGAAGCCTTTCGCCGGGGCTATGCGATGACGGATATTCATGAATTGACTAAAATTAATTTTTATTTTTTGGATATCGTGCGCCACATCGTTGATATGGAGAAGACCATTGGAGCACATCCAGATGATATTACTGTACTTAAGACAGCTAAGAAATATGGCTTTAGCGACCAGACAATTGGTAAGTTATGGCATCAAACACCTGAACGAGTAAGGCAGATGCGTAAACAGCATGGCATTGTTCCTGTTTATAAAATGGTTGATACCTGTGCGGCAGAATTTGCTTCGCAAACGCCATACTTTTATTCAACTTATGATTTAGAAAATGAAAGTCAACGTGACCGTAAAAAATCAGTCTTGGTTATTGGCTCTGGTCCAATTAGAATTGGTCAAGGGGTTGAGTTCGATTATGCAACCGTACATTGTGTTAAGGCGCTGCAAAAGATGGGCTATGAAGCAATTGTTATTAATTCTAATCCAGAAACAGTTTCGACTGACTTTTCAATTTCCGATAAATTGTATTTTGAGCCTTTGACACTGGAGGATGTACTTAATGTTTGTGATTTGGAACGACCAGAAGGTGTTATTATTCAGTTTGGCGGGCAGACATCGATTAACCTGGCTGCGGGATTAGAGCAACATGGCATTAAAATATTAGGAACAAGTGTTGAAGATTTAAATCGCGCTGAAGACCGTGAATTATTCGATCAGGCAGTTAAAGAATTGCATTTAAAGCAGCCGCAGGGAATCACGGCGACAACCCACGATGGCGTTATTCGGGCAGCGACAAAACTGGGTTATCCAGTTTTGGTGCGACCAAGTTATGTCCTTGGTGGTAAAGCAATGGCAATTGTATACAGTCAAGGTGAATTAGAAGATTATTTACAGGACCATGTTGACATTGCTAGCAGTCACCCGATTTTAGTAGATGATTATTTAGATGGTCGAGAGTGCGACGTTGATGCCATTTGTGATGGCGAGCAGGTGCTGATTCCCGGAATTATGGAACATATCGAGCACGCCGGCGTGCATTCAGGAGATTCAATGGCTGTTTATCCGGCGCAAACTTTTTCGAGTGAAATTAAGCAAAAAATTGCCAAACTTACGAAGGAGTTAGCATTAAAGTTAAATTGCCGCGGAATTATGAACTTGCAGCTAATTGAGCGTAATAATGAAATTTACATCATTGAAGTTAATCCCCGAGCTAGTCGAACAGTGCCGTTTTTAAGTAAAATTACTGGTATTGAGATGGCCCAGGTTGCAACGCGAGTGATTATGGGGCAAAGTCTACGCAGTCAAGGTTATGCCGCTGGTTTGGCACCAGAACCAAAATTGGTTAGTGTAAAAGCACCTGTTTTTTCATTCAGTAAATTAGCTGATGTTGATAGTTATTTGGGACCAGAAATGAAGTCAACTGGTGAAGTAATGGGAAGTGATGTGAGTTTTCCTAAGGCTCTTTATAAGGCTTTTGCTGGTGCGGGGATGCAGATTCCTGATAGTGGCAATGTATTGTTAACCATTGAGGATCGTGATAAGGAGGCGATTTTGTCTTTAGTGCAAAAGTTCGCCCAGATTGGCTATCGGATATTTGCAACCAGTGGAACGGCGGTATTTTTGCAAAAGCATAATTTACAAGTAACCTTGCTTAGCAAAATTCATCAGCAGGAAGGTAATAATTTATTAACAGAATTGCGCAGCGGTGAGATTGATCTGGTAATTAATACAATGGGTCATGACTTAACGAAGAATTCTGATGGGTTTATTATTAGACAGACGGCAATTCAACAGAATGTACCGCTAATTACGAGCTTAGATACAGCACGCGCATTATTAACGGCACTTACAAATCGGACATGTTTAACAACTAGTTTGAAGTAAAATAGTTTAAAAATCAAAAATACAGATGTATTGGTTTACATCTGTATTTTTGTATTATTTTTGACTAAATTTAATTGCAGTTTTTGCTAAATCAACTGTATAAGTTACTTCTTCAAGTGGACGCTTAGTCATGCCTTGGTCAGTCGAATAGATGATCAGGCAAAGCCGCCCGCCAACGGGGATGCGATAATATGTCGGCTGCAATTTAAAGGTTAGGTCATAAAATTGCCCCGATTCAATCGCGGTTGGCTTCTTCATGTCGACGTAATTTTGCAGGTTCATGTGTGCCTTAGTAATTAATTTGGCATGAGTCAGCTTGTCCGGCATAAATTCTTGCAAAGTATCGGTACCAAAATGATAGCCAAGTTCTTGACCACTAGGCATAATGAATTTAGGTGTAGCAGTTAGGCGCTGACGGTCACCTAATTCAACTAAAGCGACTGAGAGTTGACCTTTGTTCATACTAGAAGAAACATGAACTGTAACTTCAGGACGACCGACAATCGTTACGGGATGAATAAATTCATCTGTTGTGAAGCGTAAGCTTGATGAAGCCCACGGCTCTTGACCACAGATAAATTGGTTTTGCCATTCACTTTCAGAAATATGGGCTTGCTTAAATTTTTGTCCGCCCACATCAACAAATGATAATTGTTTTTTACCATTGCCATCTTTTTGCAATTCACCATCATCAGTTGGGTAATAGATCACTTCTTGACCTAGATCATCGCTCCAGTCAGCTTCTTGATGCCAAATGTCAGCTTCTAGGTTGTCTTGAATCATGACAGTTGACCACTGCCTGTCAGCACCATTGTCAACTTCGAGCAATTCATGAACAAACCAAAGGTTCATAAGGTCAGTAAAGTCAATTGAAACCAAATTATTCATGTTGTAATGTGGTCCTTGATGCAGAAATAGGTGCGGCTTAATTGGCAGCGGCAGCTGTTTTACTTTTTGCCAAATTTTGTAGACATTCTTAGGTTTAACATTCCAGTCGTTCAACCCGTGAACGCTGATCCATGAGCACTTAATATTATCTGTATGATGGCGATAGTTGCGTGCTTCCCAAAAGTCTGAATATTGTCCGGTTTTGCGGTCTTCTTTAGTTAAAAGCTGCTCTTGCATGGCATCATATTTAGGCTTGATCTTCAAATAGGAACCTGCGTCCCATAAGTTAGACTGACAAGTCTCGGCAAGCAAGTCCATGTCTTCACCTTGGCAGTCTTCGGGGGCAATGACCAGACCATGCTCGCGGTAATAATCATACCAAGAGGAGATTGCGGCTTCAGATACCACAGTCTTCAGGCCCTTAACGCCAGTTGTGGCAACAGCGATTTGCAAAGTTCCGAGGTAAGAGCGACCAGTCATACCGATATTACCATTACACCATGAAGCCTTAACTTGATAAGTGCGGTTGCGGTCAGTATAGGCAACTCGATCGCCGTGCAGCCACTCGATAATTTCTTTGGCACTTTCTGTTTCTTCAGGAGAACCAGTAATTCGTAAGCCATCAGAACCGCGCGTGCCAATGCCGCCAGCAAAGACACTGGCGAAGCCGCGTGCGAGCATGTATTCGTTTAGTGGGTAAGAGGATTTGCCGACAGCTTCTTCGGTTGCCGCATGATTTTCAGAACTAGGCTGCTTAGCTTTCACGCGTGCAGCAGGTTCATATTGCGGATTAGTCCAGTCAGTGGCATCACTCAAGTTCTCATCGACATTGTGATTACGTTTAACATTATCAATAATACCGCCAAAATATGGACTAGCAGTATAGAGTGCTGGTACCTGCATCATTTCGCTTTCCACTGGGCGAAAAATGGTCGTTTGCAATAAGTCAGATTGACCATCGCCATCAGTATCAAGGTCACTTTCCACATAGACAACCTCGCGAATTACGTTGCTGGTATCAAATATGGGTAAGCTTTTGCCGTTAAATAAGATGAATTTACTATCAGGGATACCAAGAAGTTTCTCGTGAAAGTAACCTTTGCCAGCCATGACGTCAATTAAGAGCTGACCATTTTTAGTCCGGGTATTTAACAAGCGGTAAAAGGCATGAATTAATTCATCCTGATTATTAAGGCTAGAAACAGCTGGCAGGGCTTGCTTAGTCATGAAGCCCAGTGGGTCAGACAGTTGATAGTCATAGTGAACATGATAACCCAAAAGCTGTAGGGCAATATTGTAAAATTGGTCTGGTGTAATGGCTTTTGGATTAGTCGCTAAAAAGTCTGCTAGGGTTTGGGTATCAGAAACGGCAAATTCGGCTAGCTTGGCTTGTCTAGCAAAATCCGCGGTAGGATTAACTTCTGCAAGTGTGTTCTCAACTAATTCAGCGAGCAACTCGCTAAAAGTCAGCTCTTGGTAATTTTCTGGTAAAAATTTGATAGTAAGTAATTCTTGTACCTGCGTTTGAAAATCAGTTTCAACATAGGCATATTGATTGTATTTCATACTGTGCTCCTTTTTTATTTCCTATTATAAAGGTTATTGCAGGCATAGAAAATAGACAAAATAAAAACGAGCATTAAGCTCGCCCTTATAGCCAAGTATCTTTGTAAACATCTTCATTAAAGCCACAAGTTAATTTGTCGCCATCAACAACTAATGGACGTTTGATTAACTTGCCGTTCTTGGACATCATCTCAGCTGCTTCATCAATGGTCATACTTGGTAATTGATCCTTTAAATGCAATTTGCGGTAGTCCATGCCGTGGGTGTTGAAGAAGTAGCGCAAACCGCGGTCTTGGTGGTCAGTCATCCACTTAACTAGGTCTTCTTTTTTAGGTGGCTGTTCTACCAAGTCTTGAAAGTCGACGTCAACATCATGTTCGTGGAGCCACTTTTCAGCACTGCGCGAGGTTGAGCAACGTTTATAACCATAAAATTTAATCATTTTTGTACCTTCTTTTTATAGTAATTATTATCAATTATAACAATTAATTAGATTAAAGGAGAATTTTTAAAATTGAAGGATTCAAGTTTTGTCATTCTTTTTACTAAAATCTTATTAATTAATTGTATAATACATATATACTTAAGAAAAATACTACTTTTAAAGTTAAAACAAGGGAATTTTATGACATTTGAGCATAGCGAATTAAAATTTGAAGATGAACTAATTGATTATTTAACTAAAATTGGCGGTGATAAGCAATGGACTTATATGTCAGAAATAAAAGCTACTGACCAATTATGGGCGAATTTTAAGCAAATTTTAGAGCAAAATAATCAGGATAAATTAGATCAACCATTAACAAATAATGAATTTAACCAAGTTAAGGTACAAATCAAGAATTTATCTACACCTTATGAAGCAGGGCAATTTTTATACGGAATTAATGGAATTTCCCAGGTTGAAGTAGATTTGGATAATGGCAATCATGTTTTCCTTACTGTTTTTGATCAAAGTCACATTGGTGCAGGTAATACTGTTTATCAAGTTGCTAATCAAATTTGGCGTGAACCTGTAATAGTAGGCCGCAAAAAACGAAGATTTGATACAACCCTATTAATTAATGGTTTGCCGATTATTCAAATTGAAGAAAAAGCTGATGCTCACGATGCCAAAGAAGCACTTAACCAGATGCAACAATATATTTCGGAAAATCAGTACAGTGATATTTTTTCAACAGTACAGATTTTAGTTGCATTAACGCCGCATGATGCACGTTATATGGCTAATACTACTTTGGATAAGTTTAATACAGACTTTGCTTTTCGTTGGCAAAGAGAAAAAGACAACCATCCAGTATATGAATGGCGTGAGTTTGCTAGACAAATGCTCTCAATTCCGATGGCCCATGAAATGGCGACTAACTTTATGATTTTAGACGGTACAAAAAATCATGAAAATGTTAAAGTAATGCGTCCTTATCAGGTATATGCAACTAAACGAATTTTAGAAAAATTACGGCATCATTCTTTTGGCTTTGACCCTAAAGAGGTTGGCTATATTTGGCATACAACAGGTTCTGGTAAAACCATTAGTTCATTTAAAGCTGCTTGGTTAGCTGCCAGATTACCTAATGTTGATAAAGTTGTTTTTGCGGTTGATCGAAAAGCATTAACTAAACAAACTTTTGAACAGTATTTAGCCTATGATCCAACAGCAGATACTGCTGCTGGTGGGTCAATTTCTAAAACCAAAAATCATTATGATTTGGGCCGGCAATTACGGTCTAAGAGCAATAATATTATCGTGACTTCAATTCAAAAATTATCTAGTCTTGCAAGTCATAAGGAGGTTTATGGTTCTGATAAAAATATTGTCTTTATCATGGATGAAGCACATCGTTCTACTGCTGGTGACATGATGCAAAAGATTAAAGCAGCATTTCCAAAATCAGCATTTGTTGGTTATACAGGAACGCCAAATTTTGATGCTAAAAAAGGTCCAACTACGCAAGAAATATTCGGCGACCCGCTGCATATCTACACCATCAAGGACGCAATTTCTGATAAAAATGTTTTAGGCTTTAAAGTTGATTTTGAAACGACTTTATCAGAAGAAGTGATGAAGAACCAATATTTACCAAGATACTTTAAATGTAGATACCCTAAATTCTCCTCAGCCCAAATTGAAGAACGAATTACTAATTTAACACCCGATGATATGGACGAGATGGTGGAGCCAAGTGTTTATGACCGAAATTCTAGGCATGTTGAAAAAGTAGTTGCGGATATTTTGGAAAAGTGGGATAAGCGTTCCAATAAGGGGCAATATAATGCATTACTGACTACACATGTTGGACAAGGTTCTTCATCAGAAATGGCAATGATGTATCTTGATGAATTTAATAAGCAGATGGCAACTATGGCTAAACCATTAAAGGTTGCTGTAACTTTTAGTCAAAGTACAAGTAATGATGATACTCAATTAGTTAATAATACTAGTTTAAGAAGAGCAATGGATAATTATAATTCACTGTTCAATACCAACTTTACAGATGATCAAGTAGATGATTATGAACAAGACCTAATGTCTAGGCTCAATCGCAGTGCAGATGATCGAAACTACCTAGATTTAGTAATCGTAGTTGATCAATTATTGACGGGTTTTGATGCTCCTGAATTAAATACTCTTTATGTTGACCGAACGCTGAAAGGATCAGCGTTGATTCAAGCTTATTCAAGAACAAATAGGGTTCATGATATGCAGAAAAAGCCGTTTGGTCGCATTGTTAATTATCGCTGGCCTAAGAATGCTGAAAAACTAATGAAGCAAGCTTTAGCAACCTATGCTGATAGGCAATCTGCTTTTGTACAAGAAGAATTACCTGAAGTTGCAGCAACATCAATTTTAGCCAAGTCATACGATGAAGAAATTGAGTCATTAAAGAAGACAGTAGATGAATTAGCTACATTAACTAATAACTTTGATGATATTCCTCATAGTGAAGTTAAACAAAAGCAAATGTATAACACTCTGAACAATTACAGTCACTCAATGGCTAGAATTAAGCAGGACGAAAAGTATGATGAGGAGCATCCAGAAAAATTATTGCAAGAATTAGGAATGTCTGAAGATGATGAGGCAAAACTAACGGGCGCCTTCACTAGTCAAATAAAGGAATGTGTAGCTAAAAGCCGACATTTAGACGTTAGTGATTTAACCTTAGAAATGGAACACATCAAAGATATTGATGTTGACTATGACTACCTCGATGAGTTAATTGCACAATTGGCAAATCAAGTTAATGATGAACAAATGACTGAAGCAGCCAAAACCAAACTACAAATTGAAAACTTGAGTGCACAGTTAGATGATGAAAAATATGCTAAAGATGTTCAAATTGTAGCTAATGATCTGATGGCTCATAAAGTGGATATTCAAAAGTATCCGGTTTTATCAGAAGAAGTAAAACAGTTAATTAAAAATCATACAGAGAAGAACCATCGAACAGAAATTTTAGACTTTAAGAAAAAATGGGGTTTAGTTGATATTACTGATTCACAAAGAATCAATGAGTTATTGGAAAAACACGTTGTTGGCCAAGATGACTTAGATGTTGAAGGTGGTCTATCTAAGATAGTGCAGGAAGGCCAACAGAATTATCAAAATGACGCAGAAGATGCAATGGTTAGAGAGCTTAGTAAAATTAAATATCATACTAAATTACGTCAATCATTTAAAAAATTTGCAGATCAGTTAAATAAGTAAGGGAGAAACTAATGAGTGAAAATCGTGCTCAAGAAATTACAAGCAAATTATGGGCTATGGCCAATGAATTGCGAGGAAATATGGCAGCTGATGAATACCGTAATTATATTCTGGGTTTCATGTTTTATCGGTATTTGTCTGAAAATCAATTAGATCATTTACGTAAAAGTGACTTATTGACTGGAAATAATTTTGAAGAATTAAATAAAGACTATCTCAAGCAAGCAGTAGGCGATGAGCTGCAAGACTTCCTGACGGCAATTGCGGAAGACTTAGGTTATGCAATTGAACCAGAATATACTTGGCAGTCGATTACTGATAAAGTCAATAATAATACGTTGAAGCCTGAAGATTTTCAAGAGATGTTTAATCGCTTTAACGATAACACTAAGATTAATACTAATGCCGAACAAGATTTTAGTGGGGTCTTTGCCGATATTAACCTAGGTAACAGTCGTTTAGGAAATAATACTAATCAACGTGCTAAGTCATTAATGAAAATTGTTAATTTGGTTGATCAGTTTGAATATAACGATGAATCTGGTCATGATATTCTAGGGGATGTTTATGAATATCTGATTGCTAAGTTTGCCGGTAATTCTGGTAAAAAAGCCGGGGAGTTTTATACACCACACGAAGTTTCACAAGTTTTAGCTAGATTAGCAACTGCATCTGCCAAGAATAATGGTGAGCCGTTTAGTGTCTATGATGCTGCGATGGGCTCAGGGTCATTGTTATTAACAGTTCAAGGTGAATTAAGTAAACAATTTGGCAAAAAGATTTCAGTTCGCTTCTATGGACAAGAATTAAATACGACAACATACAACTTGGCACGGATGAACTTAATGATGCACCATGTACCATATCAGAATATGACTTTATCTAATGCTGATACTTTGGAAGAAGATTGGCCTGAGCGTAAAAATGTTGATGGTAGTGAAGGTCCACAAACTTTTGATGCAGTCGTGATGAATCCTCCATATTCGCAAAAGTGGGATAATGACGACCGAAAATTAAAGGATCCGCGCTTTGGGGAATATGGCGCATTACCACCTAAGAGTAAAGCAGATTACTCCTTTGTTTTGCATGGTTTATACCACTTAAAAGATAGCGGTACAATGGCGATTGTTTTACCTCACGGTGTTTTGTTTAGAGGTGCTAAAGAAGGAAAAATTCGTCAGGCCTTAATTGATAAAAATCGTCTTGATGCTGTAATTGGATTGCCAGCAGGGTTATTCTATTCAACTAGTATTCCAACCGTTATTTTGGTATTAAAGAAAAAGCGTGAGTGCAAAGATATCTTCTTTATTGATGCCAGCAAGGATTTTGAAAAAGGTAAAAATCAAAATCTATTGCGTGAAAAGGATATTGATAAGATTGTTTCCACTTATCTTAAGCGTGAAGATGTTGATAAGTATGCTCATGACGCTAGTTTAGACGAAATTAAGGAAAACGAATATAATCTTAATATTCCACGTTATGTAGATACATTTGAAGAAGAACCACCAGTTGACATTAAAAAAGTCGTGGCTGAAATTCAAGAAACTGATAAAAAGATTAGGGAGCTAAATAGCTCTATATTAGAAGATTTGAATGACTTAGTAGGTTCTGATGAACAATCAAATCAAGAAATAGAATTGCTGAAGGAGTTGTTCAAGAATGAGTAAAGATACTAATGTACCGCGAATTAGATTCAAAGGATTCACTAACGCTTGGGAACGGGATAAACTAAAAAATATATTGTCTGAATTCAATAAAAAATCAAAAATAGAAAATCAATATAAAATTCTTTCTAGTACTAATAGTGGTATGGAGTTTCGAAATGGTCGTGTTTCTGGCAATTCAAATACTGGATACAAGATTGTTAAAAATGGTGATTTAATACTTTCCCCACAAAATTTATGGTTAGGAAATATAAACGTTAATAATATTGGTGTTGGATTGGTTTCTCCTAGTTATAAAACATTTAACTTTACTAATATTGATTCAAGCTTCATTGAGCCACAACTTAAAACAAAAAAAATGTTGGAAAAATATAAAAATGTATCAGTCCAAGGAGCAAGTGTAGTTAGACGAAATCTTGATTTAGAAGCTTTTTATCAAATTGATTTAAATAAGCCTAATATTGATGAGCAGCTTATTATTGGCAACTTTTTTAAAAAAATCATTCTTTTTATTACTCTCCAAGAACGTAAGCTAGAACTGTATAAACAACTTAAGAAATATTTGCTTCAAAAGATGTTTGCCAATGAACAGGAAAAAGTCCCTCAAATTAGATTTAAAGGATTTAATGAAGATTGGGAACAACATAAGCTTGAAAAACTAGCTAAATTTTCAAAAGGCATTGGTTATACAAAAAATGATTTAAAAGATAGTGGCGAACCAATTATTCTTTATGGTCGCCTTTATACACAGTACGAAACGGTAATTAAAAAAGTTGATACTTTTGTAAATAAAAAAGTCAATTCTGTAGTTAGTACAGGTGGTGAAGTCATTGTACCAGCTTCTGGAGAAACTGCAAAAGATATATCAAGGGCTTCAGCTATTGGAACATCAGGAATTATTTTAGCTGGAGATTTAAATATTATTGATACAGGAAAAGATATTAGTTCTGTATTCCTTGCCTTAAATATTTCTAATGGTACACAGCAAAAAGAATTGTCCAAACATGCACAAGGAAAGTCTGTAGTTCATTTACATAATTCTGATTTAAAAAAAGTTATGTTAAATCATCCATCATTAAACGAACAACAAAAAATCAGCTCACTTTTCTTGAATTTAGATAGTCTCATTACTGGCAAAAATCACAAACTAAAGTTATATAAACAACTTAAACAATATCTTCTCCAAAATTTATTCTGTTAATCACAATATAATACATACAAAAAAGGACATATTTTTCAATTAATTCAGAAAAAGTATGTCCTTTTTATTTGATTTGAAGAAAATTATCGTCTATTTTCAATAGCTTTAACAAAAAATATATAAACTATTTTACCTATTATTGGCAATGCCAATGATACGCTATAAATTATAGCAATCTATGTCATCTACGTTAGTAAAGCGTGTCTTATCTGTTTATCATTCACGCACTTTTTTAGTACATCAGCATTTTTAAGATCTAAAGTTTCATTGACAAAATTACAATGATCTGACTTTTTTCGTACTTAATATAATCTTTTGTGAACTTTCACGTTTTGACTCCATTAACTATTTCAACGTTGAAATATAATTAATAATTTTATTGTTATCTTGATTATCTAGTTCGCGAATCACATGAAGATATGTTTCTTGAGTTGTTGTAATACTGGAATGGCCCAGTCTCCTAGCAACTGAAGCAATTGAAACACCAGCGTAGAGTAGCACACTAGCGTGAGTATGTCTTAAACCATGAACACTGATTATTGGAATATTAGCACGTTTACATAAAATTTCCAAGCGATTATTAATTGTGGAATTAAATATGCGTTGTTGCTTCTGAACGAATATTGGCTTACTTACATTCATTTTTTTAGTTAAATGTTTAAATTGTGTATTTAACTTGCGATCAATTGGTATTTTGCGAATTGATGAATCATTTTTAGTTGGGATAAAATTGCCAATTTTTGATTTATAATCCCAAGTCTTATTAACATTAAGAGTTCTAGCTTCAAAATCAAAATCTTTAGCAGTTAATCCCAATACTTCACTAAACCTTAAACCCGTTTTAGCTACAAGCAAAATAAAATAGTCCCAAGAAATTCTTGGGCCTATTTCCAATTCTCGCATTAATTTAATGAGCTCTTTTTGACTAAGATATTTCTTCTTGTGATTACGAATTATTGTTCCTTTAATAACGACTTTTCGGGTTGGATCACGCTTAATTAACTCATCGTCAAGAGCATCAATTAGCGAAGACTTAAGATGACGATTAAAATCAATTACCGTTTGATGCTCATGATTTTTCGCATATTCATTAATAATTTTTTGATATAATTTACGATCTAATTGATCTAAAGTAACATTAGGTGCTAATTTCTTCAACGTTCTAAGAGTAATCTGATACTTTGCAAAGGTAACAGGTCTAACTGCACCATTTTTATATAATTCTATCCATTCTTCAAAATACTCCCAAAATAACTGCTTGTTCATAAAAATAATACCTCCAAATAATTTTACTCATAGGGCTTAATTAGCTTAAACTATGTTGGATAATGGTCAAAAAGTAATGCATTTGTAGCCACAAATTATTGCTAAATACAAATAATAATAAAATTGATTTGAGGCGATATTATTAATAAAACTTTGCAGGTACAAATGGATAGCAAACTTGTGGATGAAGCAGAAAGAATCTTAAAAGATTTAGAACGGCATTGTTCAACTGCCTTGAAAATTTTTTATCAACAAATTACATGAAATAATGGCTTACTTTTTGTAGTTAAAAAATCTAAAATACTAAATGAAGAAACTCTAGATACTACGAATGAAGACGTATCTAAGGCCAATACATACGATGATTTAGATGAATAGTGGCATGATTTAGGTATTTAAACTAAGTTAAAATATTAAAGTTACAGCTAAGTTAAATAAAGATGTCAAATGATATAACAAGCAAGTATTACCAATAACTCAACTTAAGCTGATTATTCATGAATTTGAGCAAAATTACAGCTTGTCTTAAAATCATAAAAATAATGCTTGGGATGGGAATTATTCTAATTATCTTTAATACCATATAAAGCTAGATCGATTATTAATCTATCAAATTAATAAAACAACTTTGGCACTTATTAGAATATGCAGTCATGCAGAACTATTTAAAAAATAAAGCCATATTCTTTAGTTGAAGAATATGGCTTTTTAATGTATGTTAACAAAATAAATTTTGAAGAAAGTATTGTTTAATAGAATGAAATATATTTGTTGTTTCTATAGATTTAATTTGTAAATCTATTTTTTCAAAAAATCCCCCTATATCAAATTGTTCTTTCAAAAGTGGAAACTTTAGCTTTATTTTACCTATTTCTTCCTTATTTATTTTTTTAGGAAAAGCCACTTGTAAAGTCCTTTTCCAAATTTCTTTTTGAACTTGTGGGGTATTAATAGAACTAAATAGAAATAATGAATTGATACTTTTAGGTTTTATTAAAGCAAGACTAACATAATATGCCACAGATTCTCGTCTTTTATAAATATTTGCAACACCTACACTTCCAATTCTTGTCATAAATATATCACCCTTTTGAGGCGGATTTTTAAAATCTTTTTTGAAATCCTTTTTTGAAATATATTTAGTTGAATTAAGTGTTTTAATGTTTTCTACGCTTAAAAACTTTATACCATAATCAGTATAATTTGGAGTTTGGTGAACGCCATCAAAAATATTTACCATTTTGTGTAATGAGTTTACTTTCCAATCTTCATAAAACCCTTTAAATCTAATTTGAGGGACTTTTTCCTGTTCATTGGCAAACATCTTTTGAAGCAAATATTTCTTAAGTTGTTTATACAGTTCTAGCTTACGTTCTTGGAGAGTTATTAGGTAATCAATATTTTTAAGGAATTGTCCTATCTGTTTTTGTTCTTCATAAATAGGAAACATAACTTTTTGTTTTAAAAAATCAGAAGTTACTAAATTATTCATCATAGTAGCTTTAATCGTTGATTTTCTAAGGATATTACGCATAAAAATCTCATTATTGATAAAGTGCTTCCAATAATATAAATCATATTTTTTTATAGGTCTGAATACATTGAAAACATGTGATACTATACCATCTCCAATATCGTTTTCGACAAATCTTCCAAATGCATAATTTTTACTTTTATTACCTTCAAAAGCAATATCACCTAAGCGAAAAACATTATATGTTTTCATATAATTTATATCTGATTGTTTAATTTCTTTTTTGAAATACATATTTGCTACTGAAATAATCGAAGATTGTTTAAATGATAAATCGTTCTTTTCAGATACTTTTTTATATAAACTTGAAAAAGTATCCCGTTCCCAAGTAAATGTATCATGTGATAGAAACTAACTAATACTAAATTATCCAAATAATTATTGACAATATTCTAACTATCTGAGTAATACATTAAAAATAGGCGATAGAATAATAATTGTGATATGACTTAAGTATTCAGTCGTTGCTTAAACGAAAAGAAGAATTGATGATGCGACTCAAGAGTATAAGTTTTATTCTCAAAATTCATGCGCTATAATGACAAAAGAAAAGAAGTTCTAATGGGAATAGAACTCCTTACAGAAGCCACTAGCTAAAGTGGTGGCAAATAATAATTATCTAGTAATCATCAGCTCTGCCAAGCTAAAGTGATTACTTTTTGTTTCTCGTAAAAAATAGATATAAATGAATATAATTATAGTTTTATTGTTTTAAAATAATCTGCTGTAATAACAAATTTAAAGCTGGGTTTATCGCAATATTTTAGTTAGCTAAGTGATGCGTTAAAAATAAGCAATAGAGCGATAATTAATCTAATTAATTGCTATAATAAGATTGATTAAAATTCTTTGATGATAGAAACGAGGAAACAGCGTGAAAATTGTAAATTTGGATAGTTATGCCTTGAACCCAGGTGATTTAGATTGGACACCACTAAAAGAATTTGGCGAATACAGATTATATGATCGGACACCAGTTGATGATAACGCAGAAATTTTGCGCCGGATTGATGATGCTGAGATTGTCTTAACCAATAAAACACCCCTTGATGAACAGGTGATTAATGCAGCGCCGAACTTAAAGTATATAGGGGTGACGGCAACAGGCTACAATGTGATTGATGTTGATGCAGCTAAGAAAGCTGGCGTTACTGTTACAAACGTTCCAACTTATGGTTCAGATGCCGTAGCGCAATTTACTTTTGCCTTATTATTAGAAATTTATAATCAAGTTGGTTTACATAACAAGTTAGTTCATGAGGGCAAGTGGACGAGCAATCCTGACTTTACATTTTGGGCTAAGCCATTATTTGAATTGCAAGGCAAGACCATTGGCTTAATCGGTTTTGGTGCAATTGCTAAGCGCGTTGCCGAAATTGCGCATGCGTTTAACATGAATGTCATTTTCTACAATCATCGTCCTAAAGAAGTTCCTGGTGATTGGGTTAAGCAGGTTAGTCTTGATGAGTTGTACAAAGAGGCAGATATTATCTCGCTGCACGTGCCACAAACTCCTGAAACAACCAATATGATTTGTGCTGGTTCAATTAAGCAAATGAAGTCCGGTGTCGTCATTATTAATACGGCTCGCGGTGGCCTCATTAATGAGGCGGACTTAGCTGCTTCTTTAAATGACGGCAAAGTTGCTGCTGCCGGTGTTGATGTTGCGCAAACAGAGCCGATAGCTGCAGACAGTCCATTATTGACAGCAAAGAATTGTTACATTACACCGCATATTGCATGGGCTCCTCATGAAACACGTGATCGCTTATTACAGATTGTTTTTGATAATTTACGAGCTTACTTAAATGGCAAAAAATTAAACGTTATTGAATAATTATCATTAACGACTAAATAAAAGGTATTAATTCAAGTTCCTCACTAAAAATAAGGATTGAATTAATGCCTTTTTAGTTTTTACTAAGCAATATTATTAAAGTTTGCCAAATTAATGTAAGCGATTGTGTTAAACTCAAGATAGATAGTTACAAAGTTGGCATGATTGGGGATAGGAGCTTTAATTTTGCAGGAGATATTTGTTTATATTTATAATATTGCATTCATTATATTATATTTGTGGGTAATTAATGTTTCTAGTTATGCTTATAAAGCAACTAATAACAGTATTTTTTATTATGTCGAATTACTTTATGTGGTTTTAATTATTGATAGTACATTTGCATTTTCGTTTGATTTATTACGAACTGCTAACAGCGGGTTGAATGTTTATGGACGTACTTATTATTTTGCTAGAATTTTATTCTTTTTAATTGGCGGTGATTTGTATGTCAAAATTGTAGCTAAAATGCTGATGCAAAAGCAAAAGTTGCTTTTCTATATACCGATTATTGTCGTAGCAGTGTTAGATATTGGTCATGTCTTATTTTTTTATGGTGATATTCACACAGTTGTTTGGCAAAGAAGTATTCAGGATGCAGGAATTTTAATGCTATGTCTATTATATGCTTGTAAGTTGCATAAAAATCAACAGTTAGCCAATCAAGAATATTATAGCCGTGCAGTGTTAATTACCGGAATCTTTATGTTTTTGTCTTGTATAGAAGGTATTATCTATTTTAGTTTGTCTAGTTTGAATAATCTTAGCTTTAATAAATTGCTTAGTTATATGAAAATTATTGGTTTTAATGAGGATTTATTTTCACTTGTCATGTCTTTTTTAGTTATTTGGTTTGCTAAACATGAAGAATTAAGAGCAGATAAAATGCATTTAGAAGTATTAGTTCAACACAAGATGAATCAGTATCAGGCAATGATCCATGAAAAAGAAGTTGCTAATGAAGAAGATCAAGTGGTTGCGTTTTGTGACTATTATAAAATGACTAAGCGTGAATCAGAAATTTTACGATTAGTATTAAAGGGTAAAAAGAATCAAGAAATTGCTGATGAATTATATATTTCAGTTGGTACAGTTAAGTCGCATATTTATAGTATTTTTAAAAAGTTAGCAATTGATCGGCGCAGTCAATTGATGCATGTTTTTATGGAATATAAAGAAAAATAAAATTAAGCCTGCTAAATGCTAGTTTAGCAGGCTTTTTAAATATTCTAATACTAAAGTTTAGGTATGCTTAATTTGCCAAATTAGCAAAAATATTACCAAAGTTGATTGAAAATGTTTATATGTTTTATTAATTTGAATCTGTAATTAGTCTTCATAATTAAGGGGGAAGAAATAAAATGGAAAAACAAAAGTTACCCAGCTATCGCTGGGTAATTCTGACAATTGTTAGTTTGCTTTGCTTAATTGCTAACTATATTCAATTTCAGATTTCAGCATTAGCAACTGCCATTATGCCGCAACTGCATATTACAACTGCAGAATTTTCAAGTTTATTGATGGCACCAATGTTAGTTGCTGTTGTACTTAGTATTCCAGCAGGATCATTAGGCGATAAGTTCGGTTCTAAACGAGTTATTACTGTTGGCTGTATTTTATCGGTAATTGGTGCTTTTGGGCGCTTTGTTGCTACTAATTTTGCAATGATGATGATTATGCTTCTATTATGTGGTATTTTCATCGCGCTACTTAATGCTAATTTAATTAAAGTTTTAGGTACTTGGTTTAAACAGGATACTGATTCAGCTATGGGAATTTTTTATGCTGCATCATGTTTAGGCATCACGCTGTCACAGATTACTGGTTCTTGGTTTGCAACTGTTAACTCAGCATATATGTTTTCATCCGTTATTTTATTAATCTTGACGGTATGCTGGATAGTTTTTGTGCGTGATACACCTAAGGGTGAATCTTTGCCGCCTGCAGAGCCAACCATGAAATATTTAAAAGTCGCTATTAAAAGTAAGAATACTTGGATTGTTTCAATTTGTGCGGGCTTAGGTATTGCTTCAACTACTGCATATGCGGGGTTTTTGCCACAAGCTTTGACGTTAGGTCAACATATTAGTAACGCAACAGCGGGCGTTATGGCCGCAATTGTTACTGTTGGTAGTTTCTTTGGTTCATTAATTGGACCGGCAATGTGCAATAAAATTGGTCGTTATAAGCTATTTTTAACAGTGACAACGTTAATTGGTGCAATTGTAATGTACTTTACTTGGTATACACCAGCTGGCTTCTTTTTATGGGTAATGCTAGTAATTAATGGTTTCTTTACTGCTATTAGTGGTCCAATTGTGCAAGCAATGCCAATTCAATTCTCAGAGATTGGAGAGAAATATGCTGGTAGTGCCGGCGGAATTGTCGGCACTGTATCTATGCTCATTTCTTATATTATTCCAATTATTGTTTCGAAGATTGCGGGTAATGATTATGCAATTAATTTAGGAATTGAATCATTGATTTTTGGTCTATCAATCATTTGTATTTTAGCTTTACCTGAATTGGGTAGTAAGGCTAAAAGTAATTGAGGGAGATAATGATGACAGAAAAAGCAGATTATATCTTAAAAGGGAATGCAATTTTTACTGGTAATGATAGCAAGCCGCAAGCTGGATGTGTCTTGATTAAAGGAAACCGAATTTTAAAGTTAGTTCCATTGGCACGGTTAACGGGTTACATTGATGAGAATACCACAGTAATTAATTGTGGTGATCATTTGATTATGCCTGGATTCAATGATTCTCACATGCATATTTCGTTAGGTTCAGTACAAAATGATCCGGACTTTTGTATTCAAATGATGGATTGCAAGAGCGAAGAGGAATGTGTACAAATGGTTAAAGATTTTGCTGATTCTCATCCAGATAATCCATGGATTTATGGTACTGGGTGGTATTCAGAAGTCTGGGATCAGCCACATACGCCATCAAAGAAGTCACTAGATGCACTGAATTTGGATCGACCAGTTTGTTTAAATTCGTTTGACCTGCATTCAGTCTGGTGCAATGAAGTCGCTTTAGAAAAAATTGGTATTACAAAAGATACACCTAATCCCCAAGGAGGCATTTATGGTCATGATGAAGATGGTGAATTAAACGGTATTTTATATGAGCCACCAGCAACTAAGGCAATGATGGATGAGGTCTTAAATGTTCCGACTTTGAAACAATCATTATTAAAATGTTTGAAACATTTTCGTGAATTGGGCTTAACTTCAGTAGCAGATGTTTATCCGTCAGGCTTAACTAATGATAACATTCCAGAGATTTTCGATGAGCTAGAAAAAAGTGGTGAATTAACAACTAGAATAACTTCATTTCCATCTTTAACTGATGTTAAGGGTGCTAAGGAATTACAATCAAAATACCATACTGAAAAACATCGTGTTGCTGGAGTTAAGCAGGTATTAGATGGGGTTGTTGAAGCTCATACAGCATTGCTTAGTAAGCCGTATGATAATGATCCGAGTGTTTCAGGGGATGCATCATTAACTCAAGATGAATTAAATAAGTATGTTTTAGAAGCACAAAAAGCTGATTTACCAGTAAAAATTCATGCAATTGGTGATCAGGCAAGTACGATGGCTCTTGATGCTTACCAATATGCTAAAGATAGGCTAGGTAAGTTGACATTGCATAATTCAATTGAGCATATTGATATGATAAGACAAGATGATATCAACCGTCTGAAGAAGTTAAATATTATGTGTTGTGTCCAGCCGCAACATTGTACTGGTGACTACATGAGCGGTGGGTACTTACCATGTATTGGACAAGAGAGGCTGTCTCATACTTGGCCATACCGTGAAATTCTTGATTCTGGTAGTCATTTAGGCTTTGGTTCGGACTTTCCAGCTGTTTATTCAGTTAATCCAATGTGGTCGATTTATGCAGCTGTTACACGCTGCGAACCTAATGATGGTCAGCCTAGTGGTGGCTATTTCCATGAGCATGTTGTTACTTTATCGGAAGCTTTACAGGCTCATACTAAGTGGTCCGCTTACGCTGAAACTTTTGAAGAGGATTTAGGAACAATTGAAGCTGGTAAGTTAGCTGATATTATTGTTTTAGATCGTAATTTATTTAAGATTGATCCAATGGATATTCGTTTTGCTAAAGTAGACATGACAATTTCTGATGGTAAAATCGTTTATAAACGTTAATTAAAATACAAGTCAAATGCCTTAGTAAATGGCAAGTGCTGAGTTAAAAATAAGGAATAACATAAAAAATCTGTACAATTAAATTTTTGTACAGATTTTTTGCATGTATCTTTAAATCTTAATTATTTAACAAATCCAACTTTATACCATAATGGATGGTTATTATTTGATTGTGCCGGTTCTTTTGAATAGCCCGTAATATCAGAGTTAACAGCAGTAATTGTATAAGCGTTATCGATTGGGATTGCCCATGCTTCATCAGTCATGTATTTTTGCCACTCGTGGAATTTCTGAACGCGATACTTGTGGTTAAATGCCTTAGGCGAGTCGATTTCTCGTAATAATTTATTGTTTTCCGGTGTTACATAACGCATGTAATTCAAAATCGAAGTTTCACTATAATACGATTGCGGTGATGGTTCACTTGGCAGTCCCCAACCAGCCATATACATGTCAATTGATGGGTCATCATTTTGAATCTTATCATAGAATGAATTAAATTCAGTTAGGCGTCCACCAGCCAACTTAACGTTCAAGCCAATTTTGTGCCATTGCTGCAAATAGTTTTGAACAATTGGTTCTTGGTTGGTATCACCACTCATTGCCGCAAATGTAATCGTCAGCGGCTTACCATTTGGCTGAACACGCCACTTGCCCTTCTTTTTGAAGCCAGCCTTATCTAAAATATTATTGGCCTTTTTCAAATCATAATTAAAGCCAGGATTGGTTTTGTCTGAGTAATCACCATATTGTGCTGGGATTAGGGTTGGTACACGGAACTTGATGCCATGAGTGTAGTGTTTATCTACTTGATCAACATTCATTGCGTAGCCAATAGCTTCACGTAAAGCTTTATTGTTCATTTTAGAATTTTTGTTCATGACATTTTTATTCTCTTTGGCATTCCATTTACCGACTTTGAAGCCAATATAATGGTAAGACAGGGGAATTTGCGCAACAAAGTTGACGTTTTTGGTATCTTTAACCTGCATCCATTGTGTAGGAATAATATCAGCGACATCGAATTTATGGCTTTTAATTGCTTGGGTGGCGGAGTTAGGAGCAACAACTTGTAGAATAATTTTGTTTAACTTTGGTTTTCCGCGCCAGTAGTACTTATTAGGTGTCCAGGTAACTGATTGCCCACGAGTGACTTTGGCAGCCTTGAACGGACCGAAAAAGAGTGGCTTTTTCCTAATTTGATCAGAAGATACCAACTTGTTAAACGGGATATTCTTTAAGTAATGGTATGGCTCGGCAGATTCCCAAAAATAGCGGTTGCCGCTGTTGTACATGCCAGGTTTTAATTCGTAAAAATGAATGATAATTGTTCGGCCGTTATCGCCATCAGGCATTTCGATTCCGGAAATACTGCGGGCTTTGCCATTATGATATTCCTTTAAGCCCTTAATGTTCTCCAAGTTCTTGTTATAGCGTTCAGATTTAGAATCCTTGTTGGCAATGATTTCATAAGGATATTCTAGATCTTTAGCAGTTACTTGTTTGCCGTCTGACCACTTAACGCCTTTTTTAACAGTAATAGTTACTGTATTATCTTTGCGATTAAGTTTTAAAGTCGCGGGACCCTTGTCTGTAATTTTGTAATGATTATCGGTATCAAAGAGAGTCTCGGCGCCGGGACTGGCAACGGCAGAATCAATGTCACTGGTTGACAATTCATTGGAAAAAATACCGGAAAATGGGGTATCAGTTTCCAAAGCTAGCTTCAAAGTGCCACCTTGTTTGGCAGGCTTAACTGGTGTCGATTCTGGCAATTTACTTACAGACTTGCTTTCGTTTGCAGTATCACTGCTCTTGCCACAAGCAGTCAAAGCGAGTGCAGCTGCGGTTACAATTCCTAAAGAACTTAATATTTTAGTTTTGCGCATGGTTTTACTCCTTTACATTTAATTTTTATTTAATAAATTTGTTATAAATTTTAGCATATTAAATTAATAATTGCTAAACATTTTTAATATTTATGGATTATTAATAATTTTAAATAGTTCAGTATACTTATTGTTTTAATAAAAATACTAGCTTAAATATATCAAAATATTAATAGTTTTAAATTTAAGTAGGTAATAAAGCCTTTTTTCGGGAGATAATAAAGTTTAAAATTAATGTCGTAATTGAAAGAAGATGATTGTTTGCGCGCATTATGGCTATTTTCAGGACAAGGTAATCAGTTTGCTGGGATGCTGGCTAACGTTACGCCAGAATTGAAAGAACATGTTGAGCAATTATTAGATTTAAAGTTATTGGACACAATCGAGGGCTACCAGGATTCTGTTCAATTGCAAGTCAGTATTGCCTTATTGCAGGTTTACCAGATTAACCAACTAATGGCTGCTGGAATTAAGCCAGATTTAGTGGCAGGTCATAGTTTGGGCGCTTTTGCGGCAGCTTATGCAGCTGGTGCAATCAAGCAGGATGATTTGTTTCATGTTGTCAAACACCGTGCTGGTTTAATGCAGGATGCTTATCCAAGTGGATATGGCATGGGTGTAGTAGTTGGTTTGACTAGGGAGCAACTGGCACTAATAGTCAAGAAAGTAAATACTCGCAAAGGGCCAGTTTTTCTGTCAAATCAAAACGCTGCTAACCAAACTTGCCTCTCAGGAAAATTGACAGGAATTGATCAAGTGTTGCGGTTAGCCAAACAAAATGGCGCAGTGCTCGCCCAACGCTTGCAGGTGCCAGTCCCATCGCATTCACCGCTAATGAAGAAAGTGGCAGGACAATTGCAGCAGGAAATCAGTCAAATTACGATTAGTAAACCCCACTGCCGCTATTTGGCTAATTATTCGGGTCGCAGTGTGCGGCAGGAAAAGTTCATTGCTGCAGATTTAAGTAGTAATTTAATTCATCCAGTTTATTTTGAAGAAATGATTAATGTTGCCAGTGACTATCAGCCAGAAGTAATTATCAACTTTGCCCCAGGAGCGCCATTTAAGACGATTTTGCGGGAAAAATTTGGTGATTTATATCAAATTAACCTTAATCAGACAAGTATTGCGGATGCAGTTTACTTATTAAATAAATGGAACAAGAGGTAGTAAAAATGAGTGTAAAACAAAATTGGGCCACACACCGTGCGGCTAAACTTCAAAAGTTAACTAATGCGAGCAGGTTATTGAATGGTAAGTTTGCTAAAACTGAAGATGCCACGGCAGTTTTGGAAACCCTGATTAATTCCGGCGATAGGGTTGTTTTGGAAGGCGATAATCAAAAGCAGGCTAGTTTTTTATCAAAAACCTTGGCTAGTGTTGATCCTGAAAAAGTTAATCATCTGCACATGATTATGAGCAGTATTTCGCGACCTGAACACTTGGACATATTTGAGGATGGCATTGCCAGCAAAATCGACTTTTCCTATGCGGGTCCGCAGAGTACGCGTGTGTCACAGATGGTTGCTGACGGCAGTTTGCAAGTTGGTGACATTCATACATATTTGGAATTGTATGCAAGATTGTACATTGACTTGATACCTAATGTTGTCTTAGTTGCTGCCGACCAAGTGGATCATTCAGGTAACTTATATACGGGTTACAATACTGAAGAAACACCGGTAATTGTGGAAGCTGCTGCGTTTCATGATGGGATTGTGATTGTTCAGGCAAATGAAATTGTTGATCGAGTTCCGCGAGTTGATATTCCTGGAGATTGGGTCGACGTAATTATTCCAGCTGATGAACCGTATCAATTAGAGCCGCTATTCACGCGTGATCCGCAAAACATTACTGAGCTGCAAATTTTGATGGCAATGATGGCCATTCGTGGTATTTATGAAAAGCACAACGTGCAGTCAGTTAATCATGGCGTTGGCTTTAATACTGCAGCAATTGAATTATTACTGCCGACTTATGGTGAGCAATTGGGACTAAAAGGGAAGATTGTACCTAACTGGGAGGTCAATCCAACACCAACACTGATTCCAGCAATTGAATCAGGTTGGATTGAGTCGATTCACTCGTTTGGCGGCGAAGTTGGCATGGAAAAATACATCGCGGCTCGGCCTGATGTTTTCTTTGTTGGCGCTGATGGCACCATGCGCTCAAACCGGGCTTATGGTCAAATGGCGGGACAATATGCCCTTGATATGTTTGTGGGTTCAACCTTACAAATTGACCAATATGGTAATTCATCGACAGTAACTCATGGACGGTTATCTGGCTTTGGTGGGGCGCCTAATATGGGCTCGAACCCAACAGGACGGCGGCATTCTACACCAGCTTGGCAAAGTTTGCGTCCTGATGATGATCCGTTAGCTAAGGGACAAAAGTTAGTAGTTCAAATGGTAGAAACCTTTGGTGCCAACAAGAAGCCCGTGTTTGTTAATCAACTAGATGCGGTTGCGGTTCAAAAGGAAGCCAAACTGAAAAACGTGCCAATAATGATTTATTCTGAAGATACAACTCATATTGTTACCGAGGAAGGAATTGCCTACCTTTACAAAACTGACAGTATGGCTGAACGTCAGGCTGCAATTGAAGCAATCGCGGGCGTCACTCCAGTTGGCTTACGCTCGAAACCGGCAGTAGTTGAAGATTTACGTCAACGTGGTATTGTTGCCTTTCCAGAGGACTTAGGCGTGAAAAGAAATCAGGCAACGCGTTCACTTCTAGCAGCACAAAATATGGAAGATCTTGTTCAGTGGTCTAAGGGATTATACACGCCGCCAGCTAAATTCCGCAGTTGGAGTTAAGTTTAGTAGAGGAGAATTAGAATCATGGAAAAGTTACATTTTACTTTTACAGCTAGTGAACCAATCACGCACCCCGTTCATGTTGGCGTTGTTGCATCTGGCGATTTGGAAATAATTATGCGTCCTACTGCAGAAAAGCAAGCAGATCTTAAAATTATTACTGGCAGTGATGGCTTCCAAAAAGTCTGGCGAAACGTTTTGGAACGCTTCTTTGCGCGTTATCCGCTACTAGCAAATTTTGAAATTAATGATTACGGCGCAACACCGGGTGTTGTAAATTTGCGCTTGACGCAGGCAATGGAGGCGTTAAAAGATGAACAATAGTTTTGTGGAATTGCATGCCCGCCAAAGAGCAGAGGCATTACTCGATCAAGGTACTGAACGTGAACTAGTTGGACCGTTTGCCGGCATGATTTCACCACATTTAGAGCCGCAAAATATCGTGCCCGAATCAGATGACGGTGTCGTAATTATGAGGGGAACCATGAATGATCAGCAAGTGGTGATTATCTCAATTGAAGGTTCATTTCAGGGCGGGGGCATTGGTGAAGTTTCTGGTGCGAAAATTGTGGCGGCATTAGAGCACGCGCTAGCTGATAATCAAGCAGGTAAAACAATCTACCCCATTCTAATTTTGGATACGGGCGGTGTCCGGCTGCAAGAAGCCAATTATGGGCTGCTGGCAATTTCTGAAATCCAAAATATGGTAATTGCCTTGAAGAAATATGTTCCGGTAATTGGTCTAATACCTGGGCGTGTTGGCTCTTTTGGCGGGATGTCAATTACCAGTGCGTTATTGTCCTACTTAATCGGTACGGACAAGGCAAGAATCGGCTTAAATGGTCCTGAGGTAATTGAACAGGAAGCTGGCGTGCGTGAGTGGGATGCTTCTGATAAGAATTTGATTTGGGATACTTTAGGTACCAAGCAGCGGCAAAAGACCGGTATTATTGATGAGGTTACCGCAGACGATATTACTTCAATCAAGCTGGCAATTAATGAAGCAATTTCTAAGAAAAAGGATACCCATCGCGATCAACGCAGTGACTTTTATCTGTCATTACTCGATCAATTGGACTTGCAGCAGCCACTAACTATTGCTACTTATAATGAGCTATATCAAGAAGTTGCAGTTAAGCCGCACCACTTGGCAACCGCAATTGCCGGTACTGAAGCTAAAACTAAGTCTCGTGGTCGCAATTGGTTCGAGTTGTTAACCGGCATAAAAAATGCTACAAGTCAGGTGGCTACTGTCTTACACGCGCAGAAAGATAATCGTGAGTACATTGCGATTGTGCCGGATGAGCAAAATCGTTTTCCACGAGTTCGCCGAGGTGAAGTGGGTCTTGAAGAAGGATTCACGGTTGCTAGTGTGGTTAATGATTTAGTTGAACAGGATAAAGAAAAAGCTGAAAAGACCCCGATTGTCTTACTAGTTGATGTGCCTAGTCAAGCTTACGGTTATAAAGAAGAATTGATCGGCATCCATTTGGCATTAGCAGCAAGTGCCAGTGCCTACGCGAGAGCCCGGCAAAGTGGTCACAAAATCGTGGCTTTAATTGTTGGGGATGCCGTTTCTGGCGGCTTTTTGGCACATGGTTTGCAGTCTAACCGGTTAGTGGCATTAGATGATCTGGCAATAACAGTTCAGGCAATGAGTAAGGCTTCCAGCGCACGAATTACCCAGCGGACAATTGCCGAAGTTGAAGCAGCGACTAAACATGTGCCAGCCATGGCGTATGATATTGAAAATTATCAAAAATTAGGTGCCCTGTACAATTTGCTTCCCCAAGTTAAGGGCTATGACCATGACGAACAAGCTGTAAGAGCAGTTAAACAAGCTTTAGATGATGCTTTTGCCAGTTTGGAAGGTGCTCCAACTGATCTGTCTTTTCGTTATACCAATGAGATTGCGGTGAATGGCGCGGCTAGCGGTCGCAAAGCTACTAATCAAGTTAGAAAATTGCTGGCTGAAGAATGGAACTAATTCCACCGCATACTCTAATTAAGGTATCTAATCTTGCCGCACTAGTGCCACATGAATTACCGCTTTGGGCACAAAAAATGCTTGCTCAGGCACCTTATGTGATTGTGCGGCGTGGTGATCAAGGCGCGCAAATTCCAGTGGGCATTCGCGGCTTTAATAGAAGTCAACGTTTTGCGACCTTTTTACCATCAGGGCAGTGGCAGAAGCTAATTAGTCCGCAGCAAGCACTAAGGTACTTACCCAATTTGGCAAAAGAACGGGCAAAGCTTGCGGCATTTATAAAGTTGCGGGAAATCATGCCGCTGCTTAATGGCTATAATTGGGGTATCAGCGGCAGTTTGCAATTTGAGCTGGTTACAGGAATTCCAGTTGTTAATGCGGCTTCAGACGTTGATATTATTCTGCCGAATCTTCCTCGAATGCCCCGTCGTGAAGCAAGTGGCTTAATTGATCGACTGCAGGCAGTTTATCCAGAAATTCATACCGATATTCAGGTTACAAAAGGACAAAACGGCTTCTCTCTAGAAGAATTTGCCCAGCAGCGAGCAGATACGATTTTATTAAAAACGATGACGGGACCAAAATTAGTGACCGACCCGTGGCAAGAATAAAAATAAAAACCTCGTTTCATAAATTGAAACGGGGTTTTTATCATTAACTGAAATCTAATTCAAAGTCTTTACTAGTGAAGTAATGTAATTGATGGTTGAAAATGTAATTCATTAATAATCCCAGACTAACAGGCACGACTACGAAAAGGATGGTTATCAAGATAATATTAGCTGCATTTGCTGGGCGAGAAGCCATTGCAGCCAGTGGTCCGATTAAACCAGAAAAGCCGAAGCCGGCACTCATTGGTGTGCCGCCAATTTTAAAAATTGCTCCCAGACCACCGGCTATTCCGGCATTAATTAGTACAGGTACCAGCAGCTTAGGTTTAGTCATTAGGTTTGCCATTTGCATTTTAGGTGAGCCTAGGAAATGAGCAATTGAAGTACCAATAGAATTGGCTTGCCAACCAAAGATTGCTAGACTAAAGCTGGCAGCTGTAATGCCTAGATTAGCTGAACCGGAAGCAATGCCAGCAAGACTAATGGCTGTGGCAATCCCAACTGAAGAAATTGGCGAGACAATTAGTAAGGCAAAGATAATCCCCATGATAATCCCCATTAATATCGGCTGCAGGTTAGTTAAGTGCTCAATGCCGATACCGATCAAGGCAGTTAATTGACCAACTGGAATTTTAGTCAGGCTGCCAAGACCACCAGCAATTATCAATACTAATAGCGGAACTAATAAAATCGTGTAGGCCTTGAGTTTTTTACCTAAAAATAAAACCACGGCATAACCAATCATGATAGTAATGGCTGTATTAATGACGTCTCCGCTGCCGTTGACGGTGATTTTACCATTCTTCATTACGAAATTACCGGCGCCAGCAGTTGCAGCTAAAGCTAGAGAAGATGTTTGAATGGGAGTTAATTTCCCAGTCATACCTACACACACCGCGCTGATTGCGGGCAAAAGTCCCGCCGCGAATGCAGTTAAGGTTAGAATAAAACTCAGCCCCGACCAAGTCGGCACCAGTGCCTTGACTAGCTGGTTGACTAAGGCTCCGGGAATTAACGCAACGACAATTCCCGTGGATAAGCCGTTTAAAGTATTTAAAACAATTTCTTTAACAGTTTTCATTGACATCATTCTCCTAAATAAAAAACTCACACAGGACGACAACTGTGTGAGCTTTTAGAAGAAAGTACTTAAGGACGCGCAGTTGTCAGATATACTAGACCTGCGTGTCCTAATGTAATGGCAAATACGGCACTCAGATCAAATTGCTAAAGTACCGAAAATAATATTTAACTTGTAGTTGATTTAATTGTTTACTCGTCGTCATCATTGGCTACCTCTCATAAATATTTAATCAGTATCATACTAAAGTATTTATAAAAAGGCAAGTAAAATTGCAAAAAAGTTAAACTCGTTGAAGATAGCATGAGTTTACTAGCTAAGCTTCAATAGTTATCAAAAAGAAAATTTTTATGAAAATTTTAATTTAAAGTAGATAATAAATGCTATAATTTGAACATAATATAAGGAGGAATTAGTTAATGAAAACCCAAGAAATCGATAATTATGCTGAAAAAATCCGTCAGAATTTCCGTTTGCCAAGTTTGGGTCTGGGAATTTATTACAAAGGGGAAACTTACAGTCACGTCTATGGCGATGCTGAGCAAGATACGTTGTATCCTCTTGCTTCAATTTCGAAGACTTTTTTGGCAACAGCGATTTGCAAGTTGGCTGATGAAGGCAAGATTGATTTGGATGAGCCACTTAAGAAGTATTGGTCTGGATTTAACATGGTTGATCCGTATGTTGCCGAGCATTTGACATGGCGGGATGCCTTGAGTCACCAGAGTGGTTTGCCAGCTCATGATTGGATGCGGTTCACTAATTGGAATAAGCAGGACTTAACATTAGCGCAAAAGGCTGAAGCGGTTGGTCACTTAGAGCCTAACCATGAATTACGTGTTGAAATGCAGTACAGCAACTTGATTTTTGCGGTGGCAACTTATGTAATGGAGCAGGTAATTAACAAAGACTATGGTTCATACATTCGTGAGAACTTATTAAAGCCTCTGCACTTGGAGAATACGTTTATTAATCACCATGAATGTGAGCGCAATAGGATTGCCAAGCCATATTTATTAGAACATGGCAACTTGCGTGAAGTACCGTTTATTGCGCCGGGCAAGGTTGGCGGCGCTAGCAGCATGCTTGCAAGTATTTCCGATTTGCTCGAATGGGGTAAATTCCAGTTGAAGACTGCACAATCTGGTAAAGGCGTTACCATGCAGCGCTATGAACCACAATCAATTATGCCAGTTGATCGTTCTTATGGTGGCGCGCACTTCTCTAATTATGGCTTGGGCATGATGATGGAAGACTACCACGGCTATAAGTATTTGTTCCATAGTGGTTCATATGTTGGCTACTGTTCATTCTTAGGTTTTGTTCCAGAGCTTGATTTGGCCTTTGTTTCCACAATGAACTTGGATTCTACTGATGCGATTTTTGCCTTGGCATATCAAACGATTGATACCTTTGCCGGGCTTTCGCAGCATGACTGGATTAAAGCTTCTTCGGACTTTATGGCGCAAAGATTGGCAACTAAACAGCGTAAGTTTAGTGAAGCAGAAGGCGATAAGCCGCAGCCTGTTGAGGCTAAGCAGGAGCTATTGGGCGATTACCGTAATCCTGGTTATGGCATTGTCACAATTAGTGAGCAGAATGGCAAACTGATGGCAGCAATTGGTCCATGGCCATTCCCAATTATCGCTAATGAGCAAGGCGAGATGTTTGTCGAAATTAAAATTTATGATACTTTATTGCCGCTCAAGTTTACCGAGAATGGGTTGGAAATGATGACTGAACCAGCATTGGGTAAGCCAACAATTTTTAAAAAATAGTAAATAAATAGGAACCTCCTACATCAGGAGGTTCCTATTTATTTTTCTTGAAGTGCTTAATTTCTGCGGCATAAGTTTTAACTAAGTCAGACGTAAATCTTTTAGGTTTAGCTGAATTTTTAACGTGGTGCCATAAGATAGCCGCAACCTTTAGCTTATTATTGAACTGTTGACTAACTGGATCTTGGCAGAAGTCACGGACAAAGCTATTCCATTGATAAGTCTGTTCTTCAGCAGTGCGGTTAACAATCTGTTGGTGCTGCTTAACTGAAGCTAATTCTTGATATTGGGTAATTAGGTCGGCAACGGTCATGTCTGTATCCTGGCGTGCCTCGGCTGCACGCTTAATAATCGCCATTTCCTTTTTGAAGGAAAAATGCTCAATATGAAAGTATTGAGCAAAAAATTGCCGACTGGCATCATTAAAGGAAAAGCCGGAGTCAACAATTGGCGTTGTCAAAGTAATTTCACTTACTGTTAATTGCCGCACCTGCTGCTTTTTTCTGGCTGGCTTAATCTGCTCTTTAGGTATGCCAGATAAAAAAGCTTCTAGATAGGAATTAAGTTCAGCTTTGGTTCCAGAAGTTGGCAGTCCATATTGTCTGCATAAGTCTTGAAGTTCGGTCTTATAAAAATATTTTTGCTTAAATTCGTTCAAGGTCAGTTGTTTCATGGCAAATTTTTAGTTGTGAAGGTATTGAAATATGGTAATGACTACATCGACTTCGTTAATTGAATACAGCAGAAACAGAATGCCAAATAAGCTACTGAGCCAAATTCTTAAAGTTTTGTATTTAGGAGGCTGATGTTGCCGCCGCTTTTTGAAAAAATCATAGAAAGGATATAAGAGGTATAAGCCAAGAGCTAAAGTTATGATTAATAGTAGCAAATTCAATAGTAGATTTGCTGGGCTAGTGGTAATTTCCATAAAATTTTCCTCCTAATCTGGGTAGTAATTGTAGTATACGCTTTTTAGTCAATAGGTACTTAATAATTTTAAAAACAAAAAAGCAGTTAAGATTCTTGCATCGTAATCTTAACTGCTTTTTCTATTTAATGATCCGGGTGAGATTCGAACCCACGACCCACGGTTTAGAAGACCGTTGCTCTATCCAGCTGAGCTACCAGACCATTGTATGTTTGTTTGTTCCTCAACAGAACATTAACTATTATAGAGTAAAAAATTCCTAATTGCAACAAAAATTTTTAATTATTTTTGCCTTCAGTAGTAATCTGTGAATTAATGCTAATAATTAGTTCGAAAATCTACCTAGTTTTTAAATCATATTGATTTGATTTTGTTTGGCAGTTTTAGTAATTGCCTAGGCTATACAATAATTAAAACTGTATATTTTATTCTTTTAAAAATATAATTATTATTTTATAAATATAATTATATATTATATTGGAATTAGTTATATTAAAGTGAAATTATCACGTATTAACTGCTTATATTGCTTAAAAGTAAGGGAAAAGATGTTATTACAATTGTTTTACATTCTTTAAACAATAATATCCTCTTTGAATTTCGGATAAATAAAGTGTACAACCTACAAACCTCGTTATAAAATAACTTTTTGTTAATGTAACTATTAAATTTTATATGCTTTTTTATAAAGAGGGGTAGAATGTTAGGAAAAAACAATTTCTCTGAAAGAATTAATAAAATGGACATGCAAGCTAAGCAGGACCGTTTTTCGATTCGAAAATTAAGTGTTGGGGCAACTTCAGTGCTGCTGGGCTTCACTTTCTTCACTATGGGTGGACAAAATGTTCAAGCTGATACAGTCGATCCTAGCACTCAGGCTAAGGAAGTTGGACAAAATTCTCAGGCAAATAGTGCGGCTTCAGATGCTGAACAAAATATTACTGGGTCGCAAACACCTGCTGCTCAGTCTAAGCCTGCAGCAAAACTTGATACTTATGATAAATTAAGTAAATTCTTGCGCGATGATGATCATGATACTGCATCAGACAAAGTTAATGATTCCAAGCCTGCTGGTAATGTGCCAATTGCTGCAGCTAATGGTACTGCAGATCAAACACCTACGGCAAATAAACCGGTTAATCAACCAATTGCTAATGAAAGTAGCACAGCAAATGGAGATACAGCTGCTACTAGTGATAATTCTAAGTCAAGTACAACAGATAATATTACTTCAGACAATCCGGTTAAGCCAAATACAGCAGCCAGTGTAGGTAATTCGACTGCAGCAACGGATAATAAGAATAAAGTTACTAATCAGCAAGATAAATTGACCTTTAATACCGAGTCTCAACAACCCAAAGATGGCAAGTCATTTGCGGATACTACTGATGCGACTGTTTATGTTGCCAACTGGACAGACTTTCAAGCTGCATTGACTAATAAGAATATTCATGACATTGAAGTCATTAATAATCTTCAGGCACCAGGTATTCCCGGAATGACTTTCGAAAATCGAATCACTATGCCAGCACGTAAAATTATTATTAGGTCTGGTGGCAGTAAGGTTCCTGATGGTGGTTATATTATTGATTTTCGAATGTATGATCCTGAAGATCAAGACAACAGCCAGCAAGGTGAGATGGATATTACTTACCAAAACTTGCGTCTGTATTCTCAGACTTATCTGAGTGTTATGAACACAATTGATCAGACTAACAGTCCATCAAGAGTCACTTTTGACAATGTCCAATATACTGGCAGTCAGGTACTATATTCTGGACAATATACAGATGTCCATATTAAAAACAACTTTATCGCTGATGTAGTTGCTTCATATAAAAATCCCTTGGACAGTACGGATACGGCTAATTGGTTAACTGAAGGCGGCAATGGTCAACAGGCCTTTCAATTAATTGAAAACGGTGAAAAGATCACTTTTGAAGCAAATGCGAATGCTGTTCTATCAACTAGTGATGGTAATGTTATTCAAATGAATAACAATGTTGGCAATGCTAATGCCGTTGACAATTATTACTTAGATGCTAATGGTAATCCAATTAGTATGATTAGCCAGGTTATCATTAAAGAAGGGGCACATGTTACTTTAAATCCGCGTAAAAATCCGGGTCAATGGGATGAAAATGCCGAAGGTACAACTAAAGCCAGCGGAATTGTTTTTCGTAATGGCTACGGTAATATTATTGTTAACAAAGATGCTGTTTTAACAATTAATGTCGGTGCCGACGAAAATGGCTCGTTTACTTCTTTTAATGGTAACCTTGATCGTCATCGTGCTACCGCGATTGATCTTAGTGTTATTGGGGGGACAATTAGCGTTGATGGTACGGTCAATATTAATACGAATGGCGACATTAGCTCTTACGGCAATTTAATCAATGATCGTGGTAATTTAGTAATTAATCCCCACGCTGAATTGAATATCACTGGTACCAATATGCAAAGTTACTCGGGAACTTTGGTTTCAATTGGGGGTAAAGCCGATTTAGAAAACGGTGCTTTTAACATTAGACTCACGGATCCTAGTGGTACAGATAATAAAGGTGCCGCAACAGGTGGTACTGGTAAAATTACGTTAATTGATTCTTCTGCAGCAGGACTCACGGTCAACAACCCATCTTCACTGATTTTAGACGCGCACCTAAATACCAATCCAGATACAGCGATTGTTGGCAGTAACAAGATTATTATTCAAAATGTACGCCAAAACTTAAATCTTGGTGGCATGAACCTGTCATTGCCACCATTTCATAAGTTAGTAGTTCATCATTATGATAATTATGGCATGAACCAAATTTTGGTTGACCAGCTTGAATTACTTAATGGTAAGAAAAAATTAACCGGTGATATTATTAATGCTTTAAAGAAGGATCCGCAATTAGGTGCAATGCTTAGTAAGATTCCCGGCTTTGGTGACAAATTAGACAGTTTTAAAGATGAGACTTTTGATGAAATTTTTGCGGAGATTATTGAAGCAGCCTTTCTGAATTCGGCTAACCCTGGTTATAACAACATTGCCTTTGGTCCAGCTAATCCTGATGGCTTTTTGAATATTATCAATGCTCATGTATCTAAACCCGAAATTGATGATGGTTCAAGAACAGTTAGTGGTCAAGTCGTTAATTATACTGAAACAAAGGATGGCCCGACAAGTGACGGTATATTCCAAGGAATTTTACCGGGTGGAACTTATGTTTACATTACCGCGGAAATTTTAAATAATGCTCAGTCTAAGAGCAAGGGAATTTGGGCTGATTCAAAACTTAGCGATGATCCTTACGGTAATACTGATCTTGCGGATATGCATAACGGCTTTTCAACCGATAAGATCAATGTAACTTATCCATCAAGAGACAGCGATCCTGATTTACCTAAGAAGATGACTTTTGCAGCTAAGGTTAATCCAGATGGTAGCTTTAGTTTTACTTTACCAGCCAAGTTTACTGCTGGCTTGGAAAAAGGCGATGTTATCAAGTTAACACCAACTGCTAATTTCATTAGTTATGGTCCCCAAGATGCACCAGCCGTGCTTGACTTAGATATTCTTACAATTCAAGATGCTCAAAGTGCGGCTCAAGGAGCAATTAATCAAGCGACTAAAGATGCCCTTAATAAGGTTGATGCGGCGGCTAAAGCAGATCCAGACCAAACACCAGCACACCAGCAAAAATATCAAGATTATAAAGATGCAATTAATAATGCATATGGGGATGCGTTAAAAACACCAGCAGAGGCTGCTGATCCCGCTTCAATTTATAATCCTAACAATGATATTAGTGAGATTAACCATCGTAAGCAAGCAGCTCTAGACAAGATTAATCTCACTGCCGCTAAGTCTCAAGCATACGGTGATGTCCAACAATATTTGGCAGCTGCTAAGAACGACTTGCATAATGCCCAAGTAACTGATGACACAACACTATCTACTGCTACTCAAAACGCAATTGCGGCAATTGATAATGCGACCGATCAAGAAGCAGTTAACGCGGCAGAAACAACTGCTAAAAAAGGTATTTTGGCAGATTACCAACAGGCGGTTCAAAATGCCCTTAAGAATTATCATTCTCCTGCAAATACAGATTTTACCAAGTTAAATTTGTCAGATTCACAAAAGTCAACTTATCAAGATGCCATTGATAGTGCCAGTAGCTTTGAAGGCTTAGCTTATAAGGGTGACGGAACTGAGTTTAATAATAGCGCGGCAATTTTAGCTGCTTATAAGCGAATTGATACGACCTATCGTAAAGCTAGAGCAACTTCTGCTTTACGTAATTATCGTGACAGCGTCACTAAGAGATATCCAAAATTAGCAACTGAAATTAATGCTGCTTCTGCCAAACAAGAAGCTGTTATTCAAACTGAAACTAATGACAGCAACTTGCAAGATAGTATTACTGATCCTGCTCATCCTGTTGAAGCAACTGATGCTAACCGCGCTAATGTTCCTGATGACCAAATTGGAATTGCTGGTATTGACAATGCTGTGAAAACTTATAAGCAAGGTCTGCAAAATAACATCAACCAGCAACGTGATGATTTAAATAAAGAACTTGCTGATGTTCAAAATTTATTAAATAATCATAACGCAGGTAATAATTCTGATATTGCCAATGGTTTTAACGACTTAGCTAATGAACTAGCTGAAGCAGCAGCAATTGCTAAAGGTCAAGACCAAGTAACTGCTGATGATCCAGCAGATGCTGGGACAATTGATAAGGGTAAAGATGGTGCTGCAACTGATGCTGCCCACCAAAAAGCGCAAGCCTTGCTTGATGATGTTAATCATCGGCTTGTTGCATTAAAAGAATTAGAAAAATATGCTGCAGATGCTGCTAATAATAATCAACAGAATAAATCTGAAGTTGATCACGCTTTAATTGCTGCTGCTAAAGATATTTTCAAGGCTCCTAAGAATGAAGCAGGAAAAACGCCAATTACTGATGCTCTTAACAAGGGTAAAACGGCAGTTGACAACGTTATTAAATATAATAGTGCTAAAGAAGAAATTGAAAATGCAGCTGCAGCTGCGCATGATCGTGTTAACAAGTCACATGCTACTCAGAAGCAAAAAGATAAGTACAATCAAGAAATTGATGCCGCTAAGAATGCTGCATTAAATGAGCAAGCTGACAATAACGACAAATCATCAATTTATGACCCTAATATTGATAATAATCCAGATGAGATTAATCATCGCAAACAGAGTGCAATTAATAAGATCAATGGTGCAGCTGGTAAGTCAGATCTTGACGGGTATGCAGAAGATGTTAAGCATGATTTAGGTATTAGTTCTGATGCTGATATTGCTGCGGCAACAATAGCTGGTGATAATGCTATTGATCAGATTAATTCTGATGCAAACGTTCCTACTGATAACGACATTGCTAATGCTGAAGAAACAGCTAAGAACAATATTTTAGCTGCTGCTAAGAAAAATGCTGCTCAGCAACTGGCTGATAAAGAACAAGCGGTTGAAGACGCGCTTGATAAGTTACCAACTTTAACTGGTGATGATCTAGCTGCTGCTAAACAACAAGCAAAAGATCTGCTTCATAATGCTACGGATAATGGCTCGCAAGATCATGTGAATGCAGCTAATGATAAAGACGGCGTTAAGAATGCACTGCAAGATGGCTTAGCCGATCTTAATCATTTATTATTGACTGCAACTAATAACGATCAAAAGCAGCAAGCAGTAAATGAAGTTAATCAAAAACGCGATCAGCTAATTAACGACATTAATGATCACCAGAAGTACCCTCATCTAGGTGAGCAGGAACGGCAAGATTTGATTGGACAAGCTAATGATGCTGCTAAACAAGGTACAGACAGTATTTTAAATGGTAAAGACACTGATGTTGATACTAATAAAAATACGGCTGAAAAGAATCTTGATAATATTCTAAATAATGCTAGTTCAATTGATACTGGCCATGGTAAGGAACTTGAAGCAGCGCGCCAACAAGCTTTGCAAGACTTGGCTGCTGCTAAACAGCAGGCTCATGATCGCGTTAATAAGTATTCTGATGATCAAGTTAGTCAAGAAAAGAAAAATAGTATTCTTAATCAAATTGACCAAGATTACGAAGCAGCTAAGAATGCAATCAATACTGCCACCAATAATACAGACATTACTAATGCTGGGCAAAATGGTGCAGTTACAATGGGTAGTGATGCAGGAAAGGCTGATCTTGAAGCGGATAAGTCGGCTGCACTTAATGCCTTAGGCAAGCAGCGCGATCAGGATAAAAATGCAATCGATCAAGCTGCTAAAGACGGCAAGATAACACCGCAGCAGCAAAAGACCATGAAAGATAAGATTGATGGCTTTTACAATGATGGTGTTGCAGATATTAATAATGCTGAGGATTCTAATGACATTTCATTGGCTCAAGATACAGCAATTAACAAGATGGATAATGTTGTCAATGGAATTGATGATACAGCTTTAGCTAATGCCCATGATCAGGCAAATAATGCTTTAGATAATCTTGCGACTGATATTAAGAATCATATTGATGGTCTGCCTAACCTTGGTATTGATGAGAAGAATAAGCTTAAGCAGGATGTTGATGATGCATTAGATGCTGCTCATGATGCTGTTAATAGTACCAAGACGCCAGCTGATGCCAATACAGCTTCGCAAGTTGGACAAAATAACCTTGCAACTATTGCTAATAATGCCGATTTACAAAATGCCCAGAATGCTGCTAAGCAAAAGCTTGACGCTGAAAAATCTCGTGTTGATCAAGCATTAGATGGTTTAGAAAATCTTGATCAAGCTAGCTTAGACGCATTAAAGCAGGATGTTAATGATGCTTATAATGCCGCTCTTAATCATGTTAAAAATCCTACTCCTGCAACTACAGCTCAGGTTAATAAGGATACTCAAGACGGCGTTGATGCTATGGATAATATCCTTAATCAAGCTCAGGGTTTAGATCAAGTTAAGACTAATGACAAACAGGATATTGCTAATGCTGCCCAAGCTGCTAATGATCGCGTTGATCAGTCCGACTTAAGTGACCAGCAGAAGCAGACTGCTTATCAAGCTATTAATCAAGCTGCTAATGCTGCTAAAGAAAAAATTAATAGCGCAAATAATCTCGATGCTGCTAACAATGAAAAGAAAACAGGTTTAGATGCAATTGCAGCTGCCGAAGCCGCCGCAAATAAAGATTATCTCGATGGCTTAAAGCAGCAAGCAAATAATAAGATTGATAAAAACAGTGATGCCGCGAATAGTGCTCTTGATGATGAATGGAATAGTTTGAATGAAGCAGAGCAGGCAGTAGCTAAGCCAGCATTCGACCAAGCTCATAAAGACATTGAAGCGGCTAGAACCCAAGGGCATAATGATGTTACTGCTGCTAAAACCCCAGATGAGATTAACCAAGCAACTAATCAAACCAGACTTACCGTGATTGAAGCTAAAAAATCAGCCTTCTTAGCTTCAACTAAAGAGAAGGGCAAGCAAGCACTCCATGATTATGGTGAGCAAATTAAAAACCAATTGCCAGCAGAAGGTAAGTATCGCGATCAGGTAGATAAGTTGGTAGCTAATGGCTGCGATGAAGTTGCTGATGATCAGACACCAGAAGCAGTTGCAGCTAGCGTTGCTAAATATCACAAGCTTGTTGATGGGATTAAGAATACTGCTGATTCAGATCACCAAGAAGAAATCAATAATGCTAAACAAGAAGCTATTAAAAATGTAAATCAAGCTTTGAATGGTGATAGTACAACTGATGGCGCCATTAATGAAATTGACAAATTACCTAATTTAAGCAGTACTGAAAAAGCTAAGTATGAACAGCAAGCTCAAGATGCTCATGATGATTACGTTGATAATGTTAATGGGGATGATAATGTCGATAAAATTCATACAGATCGGGATGCTGGCATCAATAAGATTAATGAAGCATTGCAAGCAGCTAAATTGCAGGATCATAAAAATGATGCTAAGAAGCAGATTGAACAAGCCCGTCAAGAAGCTGTTGACAAGATTAATCATGATGCCAATCTAACAAATAAGCAAAAGCAAGCAGCTATTGATCAAATTAACAATGCTGCTTCTGAAGATTTTAATGGTGGGAAGTACCAAGTTGATAATTCTAAGGATCAAACTGCCATTGATGCGATTGTTGATAGTACTAAGAATAATTTTAATAATATTATTAATAGCGCCAAAGACGCTTCCTTGCAAGAAGCAAAAACTGATGCCAAAAATCGGCTAAAAGCAATTGCTGATCAGCTTAATAAGCAGATTAACAATGATCGAAATGCTGGTAAATTAAGTTCTACCCAAGCTGATGAGTTGCTTACAGCTATTGATCATGATTTAACGGCTGCTAATAATCAGATTGATAGCGCTACTGATCAAGATGCTGTACAAAGCGCTGAAGGTAATGGCGAATTGGCATTAGATAATGATGGTAGCAATATTAATAAAGACGAAGCCCAAAAGGCTGACCTTGATGCGATTGCCGCTGCCGCTAATGCTGCTAATGACAAGATTGCCCAATATGTAAAAGATCATCCGGGGATGACTCCCGAGCAAATTAAGCATCTTAAAGATGAAGTAGCCAACATTTTAAATAGTACAAACAATGCAATTAATTCTCACCGCGGCGATGCAACTAATGCCATTAATAATATGAATGATGCATTGGTCAGTGGTAAGAAGAAGATGGCTCAGCTTACTAATCGGTGGAATTCGAAGAATGATGCTGTTAATCGGCTTACTGAACATGCTAAAGATGTTGAAAATGGATTAACTCATGATAAGTATCCTAACTTAAGTGATAGCGACCTAGCCGATGCCTTGCAGGAAGTTGAAGCAGCCTTTCATCAAGGCAAAGAAGATATTTTTGGTGCAGGCAAGACTGATGACCTTGATACAGTCGAACATAATGCTGAAAACAATATTGACAAAGCACTTTGGAAATATGATTTGGCTAATGAAAAGAGCAAAGAAATTGCTAAATTAAATCAACATGCCAAGGATCAGGCTGGAGCAATTAATGATTTACCAGGATTAACTGCTGCTGAAAAGCAAGACTATCAAGATAAGATTGAAGCTGCTCGTAAGAAGGCTGCTGATAAGATTACCGATACCAACTTACCGCAGAATCCAAGTGCGGCAGACCGTGATAATGCTCTTAATAACATTACAAATGCTGAACAAGGTAAACCAACTAATAATGAGGTGGCTGATTATGGTGAAGTTGAAATTGACCGGCTTTTAAATGAAGCAAAATTGAATAGTCGCAAACAACATGCCATTAACGATCTTGATGATTATGGCTCAAGTGTTAAGGACAAGAATCCAGCAGTAGATCAAGCTGCAATTGATAAAATTGTTCATGATGCTAAACAAGATATTAGTAATGCTCCTTCAACAGATCCGGCAACTGCTAACTCGCCAGAAGCAATTACTGCAGCTGCCAAACAAAAAATTGACAAACTGGTTAGTGATTCTAAAAAGGATCAAGACAGGGATGCAGCACAAAAACAATTAGCAAGTGAAAAAGCTGACGCTGATGAAATTATTGATCGTTCTCAATTAACTAGTCAGCAAAAGACTGCAGCTCATAAGAAGCTGCAAGATCTGTATGATGAAATGGTTAGCCGCTTAAATAGCGCTACTAAAGATGAAAATGGTCAGGAATTATCGGCCAATGCCTATAATGAAGCAGTTAAACAAATTAATCATGACTATCAAACTTTGATTAATCGCGTTTTGAGTGAAAACCCAGATACAGCTCATTATCCTTGGTTTGATAATGAAGCTGACAATGCTCACAAGGACTTGAGTGATAAGTGGCATGGTCTTGAAAACGGCTTATCTGATAAGCAGAAAGATAAGTACCAGGACTTAATTGATACAGTAAATAACAGTATTGCTCAACTTGATAAATCCCAAACGGGTCATAAGACTACAATTGCCGCTGCAACAGATGCCTATGATGATGGGTTAACAGCTTTGAATAAGTTAAAAGCAATCAAGGATGTTGAGGATGCAGAAGCTGCAGCCAATAGAGCAATTGACAAGACTAATTTGACAGATAAGCAGAAGCAAACTTATAAAGACCAAGTTAAGCAAAATGCGGATAAGACTATTGCCGATATCAATGGGGTTGTTCCAACTGCCAGTGACCAGCCAGGTAATCAAGATAAGATTGATACTGCCAAGCAAAATGACATTGATAAAATTGTTAACGCCGCCGGTACGGCAAATGCTGGAGCCTTAGCTGATGCCCGCCAAAAAGCTAAACAAGCAATTGATGACGCCTATAATGCCGCTAAGCAAAAGCTAGGCAACGCTTATCAACCAGGTGGTGCTCTTGATCAAGCTCATGAACATGAATTAGCTAAATTACCAGGCTTGTCATATGATGCGCTTCAAGATCAAACTGCAGCTATTAAGAATGTTGATCAGGGTGCAGTAGATGATGCCGCTAGTTACGCAAATAGCCAAATTGACAACTTAAAACACCAAGATGGAACTAGTTATACTGCTGATGAAAAGCAGGCTTTAAAACATCAAGTAGCTAAGAATCAAGCAGCTGGTAAAGATGCAATTGATCAGGCAACTGTTACACCAGATACGGCGTCAACTGCACGTGATCACGCAATTGACCAGCTTAAGGATGATTATACAAATCAGGACAGCATTGAAGATATTTTAGCTAAAGATCAAGCAGTTAGTCTTGATCGTGTTAAAGAACAAGCTGAAAAAGATTTACAAACTGTCTATCAAGCTGCTAAAAACAATTTGCCTAATGGCGCAGATACTACTAATCTTGATAATGCGTTCAATCATCATGCACCGATTACTGGTGATAGTGCTGCAGCTATTAAAGAAGCTGCTAAAAAGGTCGAGCAGGAAATTGCCAAGGGTGCCATCAAAGATGCTGCTAATGCTGCTAAAAATAATATTAAGCATTTGAAACACAAAGATGGCTCAGCTTACACTGCTGATGAGCAGGCTGCTTTGAATAATTTGATTGATCAAAACGCTGCTAGTGCAAACGGGACTGCTGAAAAGCCAGGGACAATTGCTGCTGCTAATGCCAATCCAAGCGATTTATCAGAACTAGGGGCATCTAAGTCTAAAGATAATACCATTGTTAGTGGCGCTTTAAATAACGCTTTGGATACGATTGCCGCAAATAGTTCTGGTAACTCTGATACTGACCAAACTGCACTAAATACTGATAAGAATCTTGTGGTTGATGCCAAAGACAAGGCTAAGCAAGATGTTATCCAGGCTGGTCAAGATGCCGCTGCTGCAGTTGACAAGCTAACTAATCACAAAGATGGCACTCCTTATACTGATACTGAAAAGCAAGCGATAAAGGATGCCATCCAACATGAAGTTGATCAGGCAAATAATGCTGATACTGGTTCAATTAATCAAGCCAATACAGCTGCTGACGTTGATACTGCTAAAAACAATGCCATCAATGCAATTAATAAGTTCAAAGATGACAGTGATAGCAATAATGAAAATTCACTGGCACCAATTGTTAACGGCAATTCAGCCGTTCAAAAGGAACGAAAAGACAAGCAGACCGCGCGTGATGATATTTCTGCCGCCGCTGATAAAGCTCGTCAAGATTTAGGCGCCAAAAAGGGGAGTAAGGAAGCAGCTGCCATTGACAAGGCAGAACAAGATGCATTGAATGCAATTAATCAGGTAACTGATGGCAAGTACACAGCTGCTGAAAATTCAGGTTTAGCTAATGTTGTTGAAGCTGAGAAGAATACTGTTAAAGAAGAACTCGGCAGTAATTCAGCAGGGCTTGATGCGATTTCAAGTAGCGATACCAACCGTGATAATGTTACTGGCAAGCAAGATGCGATTAAGGAAGCCTATCATGCAGCTAAGGTTGCTGGCGCAAAGAAGCAGGCTGCAGACAAGTTAACGGCAGTATATAAGGCAGCTAAAGAAAAACTAGGTGCTAATGCTGATACTTCAGCCTTAGATAGAAGTTATCAAGCAGCACTGAATAACTTAGCGGGCGATACAGATGATGATCTTAACAAGTCAGAACTAGCTGGTGAACGTTCGATTGGTAAAGGTGCTGTTCAAAGTGCCTACGATACGGCAGCTAAGAAGATTGATCAAATGTGGCCCAATGATAATTCACAAACTGCTAAGGATAAGAAAAACGCCTTATTAGTTGCTGCCCAAGGCTTGCTTGATGAAGCCAACGAAGCTGATAATGGGACAATTGACCAAGCTCAGCGTTCGACTGGGGTTAGTGCTGCTCGAAACGATGCTATTGATAAGATCAAGGGACTTCATTCTGATAAAGATACAATCAATAACATTGTTGATAATGATCAAGTAGTCCAGATTGACAAGGCTCATGATACAGCTGTTGCCAGCGGTGCCGATCAAGACAAGGTTCAGCAGGTTCGTGATGATACAGCTAAGCAAATTAAGCATGATTTGCAAACTGGTGATAAAGAAGCAGCCAAAGAACATGAATTGGCTGGTGAAAAAGAAATTGCCAAATTAACTGTTCAAGGGGCTGCTGATAAAGCCAAGGACAAGATTAACCACTTAGACTGCAGTGAAGCAGCTAAACAACACTTGCAAGATGAAGTTGATAATTTAGTCGCTGCTACTAATGGCAACCAAGGTACGATAGATCACGCGGCTGACGAGCCTGGTGTTGATAAGGCTAAAGATGATGCTTTGAATGAATTAGCACAAATTACTAGTTCTAAGCACGTTGCCCAAGTAGCTGCTGCTTATCCGTTTGCAAGTCCTGCTCCAGCACCGACACCTGCTAAAGACAAAGCAACTAATGTAACCTTGAAACACAATGCTTATCTTTATAATGCTGAAGGTAAACAGGTAAGCAAGGCGATTTTAAGAGCAGATTCAGTAGTTGCAACTTACGGAACTACTACAATCAATGGTCGCAAATATTACATTGTTCAAAAAGGTAAATATTACTTGGCAGTTGGCAATGTAATTAGTACTCAAAGACAAGTTAAGCATAATGCTTATGTTTATGATAAGTATGGTATACGGACTAATAAGCGTGTGCTTAGAGCAGGTCGAATGATTCGTACTTACGGCAGCAGTGTTTCACTTCATGGTAAGTCGTATTACATTATTGGCAAGGATCAATATGTCAGAGCTGCTAACTTAACTGGTGACCACCAAGCAGTTGCTAACTCATCTGCAGTAACCCTTCCTGCAGGTGCTACTGCCAAGAAGGTGATGCATGATGCCTATCTGTATAATGCCCAAGGTCAACGGGCTAATGGTGTAATCTTGAAGGCTGGTTCAATTGTTAATACCTTTGGTACGAAGATAATTGGCGGCCGGCAATACTTTGCCGTTGCTAATGACTACTATATTGCTTCAGGTAATATTATTGGTAAAAAAGTTAGATTGAAGTACAAGGCATATACTTATAATCAGTATGGACAACGAGTTGAAAAGAAGGTTATGAAGAAGAACCACAAGATAACAATTTACGGGAAGCAAATTTCGCTTCATGGTAAAAAGTTCTATCTAATTGGTCAAAATAGAGAAGTTAAGAAAAGTAATATTAAGTAATTAATTTGAAAAAGTATTCTAATCAAGTTTGATTGGAATGCTTTTTTATTTAAAATGGAACGAATAATCAAGTTTTAGCAGCTGCCAGGGCGTTTTGATTTGGTATATACTAGAATAATTAGATTAGAAAAGTTGAGAAAAAAGATGTTTGATTATCGTAATAATTTAAAAAGAATTTTAAATAATACCGCTGGCGATGACAAAAGTCTGCGTAATAGCTTGGCTGCAATTAAAATGATACTGGGCATGGCAGATGGCGATAATAAGGCTGCACCTGCGCGTGAAGTGCAAGTTGATGCTAAACAAGTTGAGCTGCTTTTAACTGGATTAGCTGACTTAATTACTACACCAGGTGATCCAGCAGCTAAGAATACGGCTCTGTCGGCAATTCACCAGTTGACTTTTACATCTCAAATTGGCAGTAAGTATGGTAAGAATTTAGGTCAATTGGAAAAGGCAATCCAAGCTTCGAACACTACGAAAGATGTCATTAATCAGAAGATTTTTGAACAAGCAATGCAACCTAAAGAAAAGCCTAAGCGTGACTATCGCAAGGGCAAACGGTATACGGTAATTAGATTGCTTAGCGGCTGCGATTTGATTAATGACAGTAATCAGCGTGTTTATACCTTGAAGGAATCGCAAATTCACTCGTTAAATTTAAAGAGCGGTGATATTGTTGAAGCAGTGCCTGAAGACAGTAACTCCAATTATGAAGCAACCATTTTGCGTGTTGTCGGTTTTAAAAAGCTGCCAACAACAGAAATAGATAAAATTTCCACCTTTAAATATGCCGTTGTCCAAGGTAGGACGGGGCATTTATCAGTTAGTCGTAATATTAAGGGACAAAAATTGCGCATTCGGGGCAAGTCCGTACTATTGCCAGTTGATTCAAGTCAATATCAAGAAAATAATGTCCAGTTAGTTGACGGCTCAATTGTGGATTTGGCTTGGTATGACGGGGATGTCCGCTTAAAAAAGAATCCAGCCGATGCCATTCAATTGCGCTGGATTTATCAGGTTGACCAGCCAAAATCTAAGCCTGCCGCTAAAAAGAAAAAGGTTAAGGTGGTTCAAGACGAAACTGCCATTACCAAATTAGCGCTTGACTTACATTATCAGCGTGTGGGGATTGCTGTTGGTGATAATCAAAATGAGGCGATGCTGGAAAGTATCGTCAATCGCTATCATGGAATTCCAATTCCAATAGATGCTTTTCAGGGTAAGAAAAAAGTGATGGAGAATCAAATTAAGGATTTAGACATTGTGATTCTGGTGACTGCATTTGCGGCCCATGATAGCACCTGGAACATTCGTGAATTTGCCAGCAAGTACAATGTTAAATTTGCCGTCAGCTCAAGTAAAGGCTATCAAGCATTTGAGCGGGCATTGTATCGCGCCGCAAAGGGCTTGCCGGCATACGAGGGCAATCAAACTATTAAATATGAAACAGAATAATAATCATCGTTTCTTATTTCTTGAAGCTAATTGTTACTTCTTACTATAATAGGAAGTAACAATTTTATTTTGGAAGGAAGATGAGATGACAATTAAGAAACAAACACATACTTGGCAATACTGGCTATTTTTCTTGGGTGGCTTAGAAATAATTACGCTGGCAATTAACTTCTTTTATGCGCCAATTAATATTGCGGCTGGCGGTTCGACAGGAATTGCAATATTGGTTGATGCCGTTTGGGGGATTAATCGCTCAGTAACGGTTCTGATTGTCAACTCACTGCTGCTGGTTTTAGCAACAATCTTCTTAGGTAAAGAAACGCTAAAAAAGGCAGCTTTAGGTAGCCTACTGTTGCCAGTTCTAATGGAAATAACGCCGAGCTTTAAGTTAACAACCAATAATATGCTGGCTGTTATTTATGGCGGTATTTTAATGGGAATCGGCGTATCGATGCTTTACAGAATTGATGCTTCGGCTGGCGGAACCACGATTCCACCGCTGATATTTAAAAAGTATTTTTATCTTGACCCGACGATAACATTGCTGGCACTTGATATGACAATTATTATTTTAAATATCTTTGTTGACGGCATTGAGGCAGTTTTATTAGCGGCATTTTCACAAATTATTACAACAATTACCATGCGTTACACCGAAACGGGTCTGGATAAAAAATATCAGGTGCGAATTATGAGCAATAATTGCCTAACCCAAATTAAGCAAATGCTGCAGCAGGATTATGATGGCTTAACCGTCTATAACGTTGTCGGCGGTTATAGTGCTGAGGACAAGCAGCAATTAGTAATTGTCGTTGACCCAAATGAATATGGTCAGTTGGTAGCTCAAGTGCGCAAAATTGATGGCGAGGCATTTATTGTTACCGAAAACGTTGCTAAGGTGCATGGCGGTAAATGGCAAATATAAGATAGTAATTTCTTAAAGTAAGAACTCCTAATCAAGAATTTTTTATTGCCAACTTGTCCTAAGGGGAGTATCATAAAGTAGTTGTATTTGTGGAGACCTCCACATCTGCAACCGCACATTTCGGGGTAAGAAGCCTTTTATAAAAAGCACCCCGATTGGCGAGTCTAAGTATTTTTTGGAGGTGCAGTAATGTACGCAATTATTAAAACCGGTGGTAAGCAATACAAAGTTGCTGAAGGCGACGCTATTTTTGTAGAAAAGCTTGATGTAGAAGAAGGCAAAGAAGTTACCTTTGATGAAGTTGTTCTTGTTTCTGATGGCAAAGATGTTAAAATCGGCAGTCCATTAGTTAAGGGTGCTAAAGTAACTGCTAAAGTTGAAAAGCAAGGTAAGGAAAAGAAAGTTGTTACTTTCAAGTACAAGCCTAAGAAGCACTCACATTCAAAATATGGTCACCGTCAACCTTATACTAAGGTTACAGTTGAAAAAATTGAAGCTTAATTCAGAGGTGAAATGATATGAATATTTTAGGTCTTAAATTATTTGCCCACCACAAGGGTGGAGGTTCTACTGCTAACGGTCGTGACTCAGCTGGTCGTCGTTTAGGCGCTAAGGCTGCTGATGGTCAAACTATCCACGCAGGTACTATTATTTACCGTCAACGTGGTACGCACATTCACCCAGGTCAAAATGTTGGTAAGGGTGGCGACGACACTTTATTTGCATTAGTAAACGGTGTTGTTAAGTTTGAACGGTTGGACAAGTACAGAAAGCAAGTTTCTGTTATCCCAGTCGAAGAAGAAGCTAAGTAATTTAGTTCTTAAGAAAAAGACGAAAAGCACGTGCTTCTCGTCTTTTTTATGCGTTTTTAATTTTATATAATTTAATATTTAAATAGATAGTCAAATATGAATCTTTAGCGGTAAAATAAAAGCAAGTATTTTTTCGTAAAAGAGGCAAGCAATGGACGAACAAAATCAATTATTAACACTTTTAAATAGACGAATTGTGAAAGTTGCCAAGCTAGTTAAGGAGCAGAATGCTGACGGCTTATTAATTTTTAATCAGGCTAATTACCGCTACTTAACTAACTTCACCGGAGAAGAAGCGCAGCTAATTTTAACAGCTGAAGGGGACCGGATTTTATTGTCGGATTCGAGATTTGCTGGTCAAATTAAGTCGCAGGCTCCCGGTGAATTAACCGTGATTATGAAGCACGCCAGTCAAGATGCTGAGATTAGTAAGCAATTAAAGCAGGCTAATCTAAAAAGAGTCTTGGTTGAAGGCGAATTTGTTTCGGCGGTTGAATTTGCTAACTTACAAAAATTGAATCCAGAAATTGAATTTGTTATTTGTGAGGAATTAGTTGAACGTGTCCGCAATGTTAAAGATGACTTAGAACTTGTGGCTTTGCGGCAGGCAATCAATATTTCAATGGATAGTTTTAACGGGATTTTGCCGTTAATTCAACCTGGCGCAATTGAACGTAACATTGGTGCTAAACTTGATTATTTGTTTAAGGTTAATGGCGGTGATGGTCCGAGTTTTGATACCATCATTGCTTCTGGTGTACGTTCAGCTTGGGCACATGGTGTTGCTAGTGACAAGATAATTGAAAATGGCGACATGGTGGTTGTTGACTTTGGTGCCTTTTATCATGGCTATGCTGCCGATATTACTCGGACCGTGTCAGTAGGCAAGGTTGACCGCGAAATGCATCAAATTTATGATATTGTACATGAAGCTCAAAGACGTGGAATTGCGGCAGCCGTTGCTGGCAATTGTGGTCGCGATGTTGATCGCGCTGCTCGTGATTATATTACAGAGCAAGGTTATGGTGAATACTTTGGTCATGGGATTGGTCACGGCATCGGTCTAGAAATTCATGAATTGTGTCAGCCAGCCTTGCCATTTGGTAAGCAAGAGCTAGTTAACAACATGGTTCATACTGTTGAACCCGGAATTTATTTACCAAATAAAGGTGGCGTTAGAATTGAGGACGACATCTTAGTTCACGATCAAACACCAGAAACCTTATCTACATTGCCTAAAGACGAATTAATTTCTTTGTAAATTTAAATATTATTAATAGTAAAATTATGCGCAAATTGGTAAGATATATTATGGAGATGAGGTACTTAATATGACAATGATTTCAGTTAACGAATTTAAGAATGGCCTAACCATTCAATTTAATAATGACTTATGGCGCATTGTTGAATTCCAACACGTAAAGCCAGGTAAGGGTAGTGCTTTTGTTCGTTCAAAGCTTAAGAGCTTGACTACAGGTGCAGTTCAAGAAAACACTTTCCGTTCAACTGCTAAGGTAGAAACTGCAGAGATTGAAACCAAGGGTATGCAATACTTGTACAATGATGGTTCAAGTTATGTTTTCATGGATACGACAACTTATGACCAATTAGCTATTCCAAATGAACAAGTTAAGGATGAAGCTAATTATCTAAAGGAAAACATGGATGTTAGTGTTATCATGCACGATGGTAAGACTTTGGGAATTCAACTTCCTAACACTGTTGATTTAGCAGTTGCTAAAACAGAGCCTAACATTAAAGGTGATACTTCTTCCGGTGGTGGTAAGCCAGCAACTATGGAAACTGGATTAGTAGTTAACGTACCGTTCTTCATTAATGAAGGCGATGTTTTAACTATTAATACAGCCGATGGTACATACGTATCTCGCGCAAATAAGTAGTTTTTTCGAGGTAAACAAAATGGCAGATAGTTCAAAAATTGTCTTAGACGATAAAAATAACGGTGAAGAAATCGAAATTGATCCTAGTGTTCTTGAAGTTATCATGGGCATTGCTGCCGAAAAAGTTGACGGTGTTGCCGGAATGCGTGGCAGTGTCAGATCTGGGATTAACCGGGTTTTAGGACGTGAGGATCGCAGTAAGGGTGTAACAGTCGGTCTTGATGAAGATCATAATCTAATTGCTGACGTTTATATTAACGTTGAAGCAGGTAGTTATGTGCCTAAAGTTGCATTGGCGTTGCAGACAACTTTGCAGCAGCAAGTTAAGCAAATGACTGACTTAGACTTTACAGAAATTAACGTTCATGTAACTGGATTAGTCTTCCCAGAGGACGAATACCCGGATGACAGTGAAACTTCAGAGCTGTTTTCCGATATTGATGAAAAGAGTAAAAATGAATCAACACGAGAGTCGTAGAGTTGCGATGCAGGCGGTTTATTTGGCTAACCAAGATGCCAAAATGCTGCCGGCAGATGTTGAAGCTAAAACTGTTACAGCACTTGATTTGAAGGAACTTTCTGCTTATTCGAAAACTCTAATTGAGGGGATAATTACTAAGCGTGATGAGCTGAAAGGTGAACTTGCCAGTCACTTAAAAAAGAACTGGCGGATTAACCGGGTTAACCAAATTACCCTTGCTATTCTGGAAGTTGCCTTATACGAAATCAAGTATAGTGATGAAATTGAGCCTAAGGCAGCAGTAAATGAAGCTTTAAATTTATGTGATGAATTTGCTGATCCTAAGACTAAACCATTTATTAATGGCGTTTTGGCAAATTTTGTTGAAAAATAACTGATAGTCGGCTGTGAGGCCGGCTATTTTGATAGAAAAGGAATTATTAATGGGGCAAATTCTGGATGGTAAAGGATTAGCTAACTTATTAGCAGGTAAGCTGCAAGAGCAGGTTACCCAGTTAAAGGAACAGGGAATTAAGCCTTTATTTTGCGTAATTAATATTGGTGATGATCCAAGCAGTAAGATTTATTTACGGACCAAAAAAAAGCGCGCGCAAGAAATTGGAATTGCGCAAAGAATTTACCAATTGCCAGCTAATGAAAGTCAGGCTAACTTATTAACCTTAATTGACCAGTTAAATAAGGATTCAAAAATTAATGGTATTATGATCCAATTGCCAGTCCCTAAGCAAATTAATTTAAATGAAGCATTAGAACATATTAATCCTGAAAAAGACGTTGATTGTTTAACCCCAAGTAATGTGGGAAGGCTATGGCGCGGTGATCATTTTGTTGAGCCGGCAACTGCTCACGGTATTTTAGCATTATTAAAGCATTATCAAATTAATTTACGGGGTAAAAATGTTGTCATTATCGGTCGCAGCAGTATTGTTGGTAAGCCTTTAGCTGCCTTAATGCTAGAACAAGATGCAACAGTTTCCATTTTGCACTTGAAGACTAAGAACCTTTCCGAATATACTAAGAGAGCAGATATTTTAGTATCGGCAGCTGGACAGGCAAATCTAGTGACTTCGGAGATGATTAAGCCGAATGCTGTTGTCATTGATGTTGGCATTAACCAGGTCAATGGTCACATTGCCGGTGATGTCGATTTTGAAGCAGTCGCGCCTAAGACCAGCTATATTACACCGGTTCCCGGCGGTATTGGTCCACTAACAGTTGAATCACTGATGGAACAGGTGGTTAAGCTAACAAGGAGAAATTATGGCAGATAATCAATATCTTACTGTTACGGATTTAAATTTTTATATCACGCAAAAGTTTAAAAATGATCCGTATTTGCATAAAGTTTTTCTGCAAGGTGAATTATCAAATTTTCGCTTTCGGCGTAATTCGCACCAGTACTTTTCATTAAAAGATGAAAAGTCGAAAATCAATGTGGTCATGTTCCGGTCGTATTTTGATAAGGTTAAATTTCGACCGGAAGAAGGCATGAAGGTCTTTGTGACTGGCTATGTTAGTGTCTACGGACCACAAGGTTCTTATCAATTTTACGCTGAATCAATGGAACCTGCTGGCTTAGGGGCACTGTATGAACAATTACAGCAGCTGCAATCTAAGCTTGCTCAGGAAGGCTTGTTTGCTCAAGACCATAAACGACCTTTGCCGCACTTTCCGGATCATATTGCTGTAATTACGAGTGCATCAGGTGCTGTAATCCATGATATTTTAGTAACTGCCAATCGGCGCTTTCCACACGCGGAAGTTGATTTGTTTCCGGCGCAAGTTCAAGGTGATCGCGCAGCAGCTTCTCTGGTTGCGGCAATGAAGCAGATTGAGTCATATGGTGATAAGTATGATGTGCTGATTATTGGTCGTGGTGGTGGCTCGCTTGAAGACTTATGGCCCTTCAATGAAGAAGCGGTGGTTAGACAGGTTTATGCCATGTCAATGCCCGTGATTTCTTCGGTTGGGCATGAAACTGACACAACATTGTGTGACTTAGTGGCTGATAGTCGGGCGGCAACCCCAACAGCTGCGGCGGAATATGCGACCCCCAATTTAGCTGATGAATTAGCCAACGTTCACCAGCTGCAAAGCAGTCTGTTATCAAGTATGCAAAACGTGATTCGAGTTCGGCGTGATGCTCTAAATCGTATTAATAATTCAGTTATCATGCGTGAACCGACTCGGCTTTATGATGAACAAGCGCAAACATTGGATATCTTGAAGCAGCGTTTAAACAGTAATATGCTGCACCAACTAGAACGGGCACGGCAGAAATACCAACTTACTACCCAAAAGTTGTCGGCAGTAACACCCACTAGTCGAATTAAGCAGCTGCAGCAGCAGGAAGATTTTTATTATCAAAAATTACAGGCTAATATGATCAGCATGTTGCGTGAAAAACGCCACCAATTAGGACAAATTGGTCAGCAACTAAGTGATTATAGTCCCTTAAAAACATTAGATCGCGGCTTTGTGTATGCCACTAATATTCAAAAAGAGACGGTTAGCTCGGTTACACAGCTAAAGACAAATGATGAAATCAAATTACACTTTAAAGATGGTAACGCGAAGGCAATTGTAAAGTCAGTCAGGAGAACAAATAATGGCAACCAAGAAAAATAATTTTGAAGAACAGTTAACGGAATTACAAAAAATCGTGGCAAATTTAGAAAACGGCAATGTCCCACTAGAAGATGCCCTAAAGGAGTTCCAAGCAGGCGTTAAGTTGAGCCGTGATCTGAACCAAAAATTGACGGCAGCCGAAGAAACAGTTGCCAAGTTAATTGATAGTGACGGAACAGAACATAAGTTAGATCCGAATAACGCAGCAGCACCAGAGGAATAACATGAATTTTAAAGAATTTAGAACTAAATGGACGCCAATTGTTGATGAATATTTAACTGAACATTTGGCAAGCGAAGTTGACGACCAAAAGATTAGCCAAATTATGACTTATTCAGTAATGGCTGGTGGTAAAAGATTGCGACCGCTGCTTTTTTTAGCAACGTTAGACGCTTTGAATAAGGAAATTAGTGAACAAGAAATTCGTATTGCCTGCGGGATTGAATTAATCCATACCTATTCATTAATTCATGATGATTTGCCAGCAATGGACAATGATGACTATCGCCGCGGCAAGTTGACTAGTCATAAAAAGTGGGGCGAGGCAGAAGCGATTCTAGCTGGGGATGCATTATTGCCAATGGGAATTGAATGGATTGCATCAGGCAGCCAGTCTGCTGAACTGGTTAAAATTATTACGCAGGCAGTTGGTCCTAACGGCATGGTTGGCGGGCAATATCTCGATATTGATTCAACTAATAATGCCAGTGTAGCTGATGATTCCCAATTCATTAACCGGATGGAATGGCTGAAGACAGGCTGCCTGATTTTGGCTTGTGTTGAAATGGCTGCGACATACGCCGAAGCTGATTCTGTTAAAAAAGACCAGCTACTAACGTTTGCACATGATTTTGGTCGTTCATACCAAATTTATGATGATTTAGTTGATGTTGTAGAAACAAGCGAGGAAGCTGGCAAGGCAACACATAAGGATCAAGAAGAAGGCAAAAACAACACTTTGACCTTGCTTGGAATTAAGCAAAGCCGGCAAGAATTAATCGACTTGATTGCGCATGCACAAGCTAGCTTAACGGGTCTAAATGGTGATGTTTTAACTGGCTTTCTTGATTTATACCAAAAGGTGCTGTAGATGACAAAAAAAAGAGCAGATATTTTATTGGCCGAGCAGGGCCTTTTTCATTCAAGAACGCAGGCGCAGCGGGCAATTATGGCGGGACTAGTGTCAGACCATAATCACCAACGAATTGATAAGAGTGGGACCAGCTTTCCCGAAGACGAACAGTTTTACATTAAGGATGATGGCAAAAAGTACGTCTCACGCGGCGGCTTTAAATTAGAAAAAGCCTTGAAGTCTTTTCAGATTGATTTAACAGATAAAATTTGTTTGGATATTGGCGCGTCAACTGGCGGCTTTACCGATGTGGCATTGCAAAATGGTGCCAAAATGGTGTACGCACTTGATGTGGGTTATAACCAATTGGCGTGGCAGTTGCGGGACGATAATCGTGTTGTCGTTATGGAGAAGCAAAATTTCCGTTACAGTAAGCCAGAAGATTTTACCCAAGGGTTACCTGACTTCGCGATGACTGACGTTTCCTTTATTTCGCTAGATTTAATTATGCCGCCAATGTTTGCCATTTTAAAAGATGGTTGTGATGCAGTCTGCTTAATTAAGCCTCAATTTGAAGCTGGTCCCGAAAATGTCGGTAAACATGGTATCGTGCATGACCACGCGGTTCATTGTGCTGTTATTGAGCATACGATTGAACAAGCGCTGAAAGTTGGCTTTAACGTTCTTGATGTTGATTATTCGCCAATTAAGGGCGGTAAGGGTAATATTGAATTTTTGATTCATTTGCAAAAAGAAGAACATGGCGGTCAAAGATTATGGTCAGGTACGCCAGAAGAGGTTGTAGAACGCGCGGTTCATGAGCTTTAGGAGTAAATAATGTTAGTTGAGCTGGATATTAAGAACTTCGCCATTATTAAGGCGTTGAAGGTTCGCTTTCAAGAAAATATGACGGTGCTGATTGGTGAAACTGGTGCCGGTAAATCAATCATTATTGATGCTGTATCGCTGCTGATGGGTGGTCGCGGTCAAAAAGAAATGGTTCGCAGCGGTGAAAATAAGGCTGTTGTGACGGGCTTATTTGAGGTTAATCAGGGCGCCAATGAGATCACTAAGTTGTGTGAAAAGTATGGTCTGCCAGATTCTGATGGTCAATTGATTATTAGCCGTGAATTGGCCGTTAAAGGTCGCAATGTCGTGCGCATTAATGGTCAGTTGACAACGATTAATGTCTTGCGTGAATTGGGGAATTACCTAGTTGATATTCATGGTCAGAATGACCAGCAGATATTAATGGATCAGGATCGTCAAATTGACTTAGTTGATAATTACGCACCAGCAAGTTTTAAGACGGCTTTAGCAGCTTACCAGAAAGATTTTGCTATGTGGCAAAATCTAACTTCGCGCCTCAATCACTTGCGTAAAGATGCCCAAGAATTGGCGCAGAAACAAGATATTTTAAAATTTCAAAATGATGAATTGGCTGCGGCTGATTTGACCGATCCCCATGAAGATGAACAGCTTGAAGAAGAATTTAATGAGTTAAATAATTATCAAAAAATTGTGGATACAGCCAATTATTTAATGCAATTATATGATGACGATGAACACGGCATTGAAACGCTTATTGGTGATGCCCAAAACGCGGCTAATGAATTAAGTGAATATGGTTCTAAATTTAAGGATATTGCCAAGACAATTGATGATGGTGTTTATGCTTTAAGTGATGCCCGTGGTGAATTGTCAAATGTCTTGGACGAAATGGACTTTGATGAAGAACGTTACCAGTATGTCTCCAACCGTTTAGATACTTTGAACTCCCTGAAGAAGAAGTATGGTCCTGATCTTGAAGATGTTTTTGCTTTTTATAATAAAGTACAAAAAGAGTTGGGGCAATATGAAACCGGCGGTCTTGACGAAGAAGAACTGCAAAAGCAGGTTGCGAAAATTGAGGACAAGCTGACTCAAGAAGCTCGCGGCTTGCATGATACCCGTGAACAGGTTGCCCGCAGTCTTGAAGAAAAAATTAAGCAGGAATTAGCTGACCTGTATATGGCAAAGGCGCGCTTTGCCATTGACTTTTCGAGTACGACAACTTTTACCAGCAAGGGTACCGATGAAATTGTCTTCTTAATTGCGCCCAATCCGGGTGAAGATTTAATGCCGCTGGTCAAAATTGTTTCCGGTGGTGAGCAGTCACGGCTGATTTTGGCATTAAAAGCAATTTTTAGCCGAGTGGAACCAGTTGGGACGATGATTTTTGATGAAATTGACACCGGTGTTTCTGGTCGAGTATCGGCGGCAATTGGTGCTAAAATGCACTCAATTGGCGAGAATAAGCAGGTAATTGCGATTACGCACTCGCCGCAAGTGGCGGCTGCCGGCGATCAGAAGTACTTGGTGGCTAAACAGGTCAAAGATGGTGCTACCTACACGCAAATTGGGCCTTTGACTCAAGAAGAAACAATCACTGCAATTGCGGAAATGATGGCCGGCAGTGATGTCACAGAAGCAGCTAAGCAAAACGCTGAAGATTTGATGAAGAGTTTTAAAAAGAAACAATGATTGTTGAAAAAATAACCCTAACTGATCGTGAACTTAAAAGAGCGCATGAGTTAATTGCCGCAAGTCAGCAGTTTGACCATACGGCTAAAGAACCCTATTTGAGTAACAGGTATAATTATTTTTCACAAATGCCAGCCTTTGTGCTAGCATATTGTGACCAGAAGCTAGTTGGCTTAACCATGCTGTATGCTGATGAAGAACCAGGCAGCGAAGTTGAATTGAGCATGATTGTTGCCCCTGCTTTGCGCAGACAGGGCATTGCTACTGAAATGTTTGAGCATGCGGTTAGAATTTTACAAAAGTATGGTTATTCTCAATATAGTTTTGTTTCTGAAAAAGTCTTTTTGCAGCAGAATCCAGATTTTTTAAAGAAGACTGCTTTGACAATTACTGATTCTGAATATTTTATGAAGACAAGCAAGGCAATTGATGTTCTGCCCCTTCAAGGACTGACTGTGCGGCAAATGACAGAAGATGATGTTACTGAAGTTGCTAAAAGTTATAGTGCATCTTTTGAAGAGCCATTAACGACAACAATGAATTATTTAGTTCAGGGATTGCAAGACCCAACTGGCTTAAGTTTTGTGCTGCTTTATCAAGGTAAGATTGTCGGTTATTGCGGCGTCGATTGTGGTCAAAGCGATTATTTCTTTGGCTTATTCATTGCAGAAAATTTTCGCGGACGTGGCTTTGCGACCTTCTTCATTAAGCAAATGATGGCAATTTTGCAAAAGCAGGGGAGCCGGGATTTTTCTATCGAAGTTGATTGTAGTAATTCAGCAGCAATTCATGTCTATCAGAATGCCGGATTCAAAATCACGAGTGAAGTGGATTATTTGGTGAAAAAATGAATGAGCAAGTAGAGCAATATTGGCATGAATTTTGTGTAAAAAATAAAATTGCCCCCAGCGAATTGGATGAGGCTTTTGCCTTTGGTAATACCAAACAAATGGCTGACGAGCTGGCTGATTTAGTTAAAAGGGGAATAAAAACGGCAACGACTAGTCTTTATGATCCAAGCGATAGTCTGGCACAAGTTGGTAAATATTGCATTATTTTGAATGGGTCTGATGAACCAGTTTGTGTTATCCAAAATAAGGTTTGTGAAATAATGCCCTTTAAGCAAGTATCGCAAGAGCATGCTTATCATGAGGGCGAAGGTGACCGCACGTATGCATCTTGGCGTAAGGCTCATGTTGATTTCTTTACTAAGGAATGTGAGCAAGAAGGACTAGCTCCCTTTAGTGAATATACATTAGTGGTTTGCGAAGTCTTCAGTAAAGTAAATTAGTTTAAAATACTAAAAAAGCATCAGGAAAAAATCCTGATGCTTTTTAATGTTTATATTTATTATTAATTAAATAAACTTCAAAATGGTCATTAAGATTGGTACAACAATCACAAATAAGACACTACTTAATGCAACTGCGTTAGTTGCAAACTTAACATCACCATGAGCTTCATTAGCCAAAATTGGTAATACGGCTGGCATTGGTGTTGCTGATTGAACAACTAATGTTTGCCGCATTAAGTCTGGCATGTGATAGCCTGCACCCATACCGATTTTAATTAAAATAATTAAAACAAGTGGTGAAATAATGAAACGACCAACTAAAGCCATAACTGTGTCGCGGTCTAAACGAATATTCTTAAGACCTGCATCGTGAAGAATGATACCGATATAGATTAATGACAATGGTGTTACCAAGTTACCTACGTAAGACAAAGTTTGTCCTGCAAAGGTAGGTACTGGAATACCTAGAATCATCCAGACAATCGCAACAATGAATCCGATTAAAGCTGGTGGTAAAATCTTCTTCAAGCTAAGCTTAACCTTTTTACTCTTGGCAGTTGGGTCATCATTTTGAATGAAGAAAGCACCAAAAGTCCAAGTGGAAAAAGTGTTAACGATATAGTAAATCAGAAGATATGACATAGCCTTTTCACCAAACAGGGCGAGGTTAAGAGGCATACCGATAAAAACAGTATTGGCGTTAACAGAGGCAGCCATGAAGATACCACGGCGACCCGGCTTAATTTTTAAAACCTTAACAATAACAGCTGCAATAATGTAACCAATCAAAATTCCTAAAACAGGAAAAAGTGATTCTTTTACTAACTGGAAGAGACTACCACGGTTCAAGTGTTCCATTACTGAAGTAAAAATTGAAGCTGGTAAAGCGATCTTAGTAATAATTTCAGAAATTTCTTTACTGAAACTATCACCAATCCAGTTATACTGCTTTAGAAGAAATCCGAGCGCCATAATTAGGATAATTACGACAACACTAGATACAGATGTTAAAAAAACTTGCATTTACAAAAAATCCTTTCTGTGCGTGACTTATTAAATAATTTATTAGCAAGCCCGATATTATAGTACTTAATGAAAATAATGGGATGGATAAGAATAATATTATCTATCCGAATTAAAAATCATTAAATTACTTTACTATAATACAATGGGTATAGACCCTTATCAACCAAAAAATTTAATTTTTATAAAAAAGTTCAAATTATTTTAAAAATGAAAATATGTTTTAAAAAGATAAAATTATAACTGAAATTTTAAAAATAAAAATATTTCATAACTTTCAGTAAACTTATAATTAAAAAATAAACTATTATGTTTTTAATAATTTCAAAAAATAAAATAGTAATTTTAAATATTGCAAAGGATATACTATGTGAGTATAATTATTCATAGTTTTATTTAGTGAAAGGGGTATTTATTATGCAAGTAGGAAAGAGAATCTTTTTAAAACGTAAATTGCCAGATGAAAAAATTGTAAAGGGCTTTTCGACTATTCCGACCACTAATGTTGCTGATTGCATGGCTAGAACTCAATCAATGCACCAACGGATTAAGTTAATGTCTAATCCTAAAAAGGAATTATGTGGGCCTGCATTCACTGTTAGCAGTAGATCAGGTGATAATCTAGCCAGCTATGCTGCACTAAAGTATTGTCATGAAGGGGATGTCATTGTTATCAGTTGTGAAAGTGATGACTCACGTGCAATGATCGGTGAAGTAATGATGACTTGGCTACGTGATCAACGTCATGTTGCTGGTGTTGTCATTGATGGACCGATTCGTGATATTGATGCACTAGCTGATTGGGACTTGCCAATTTATGCAACTGGAACTACCCCAGCAGGACCGTACACAGAGGGACCTGGTGAAGTTAATGTTCCAGTTGCATGTGGCAATGTAACTGTTAATCCTGGGGATATTATCCTAGGAGATAAAGATGGAGTTATTTCAATTCCATGTTCTGAAGCAGCTGATCTGTTGCCTCAAGCCCAAAAGTACAATATAGAAGATGATGCTAAGGCAGCAGCTTTTAGAGATGGTACTAAGGACATTGCTTGGGTGGATAAGGCACTTGAAGACAGAGGCTTTACTGTTATTGATGATGTTTATCGTTCTTAAATTTTTTAGAAAAGGAATGAATATTAATGGAAATTAAGACAATCGGCGTTGCCGGAACTCTTGAATCTTCTGATATTCAAGTTATGGTTATGCCTAATACTGATGGCATTGAAATCGATTTGAATTCAGAAGTAATCAAGGCATATGGCGATCAAATTAAAAAGGTAATCACAGATACCTTGAACAACTTTGGCATTAACGATGCCAAAGTCAAAGCAACTGATAAGGGTGCACTTGACTGTGTTATTGCTGCACGTACTTTAGCAGCAGCACAAAGAGCAACTGAAACTACTGATAAACCGGAATTGGAGGTATTGCAATAAATGACTTACGTAAAGAATCGTTTACGTCGGACGATGATGTTTGTACCTGGCAATAACCCAGCAATGCTTAAGGATGCTGGGATTTACGGTGCCGACTCAATTATGCTTGACTTGGAAGATGCAGTTTCTTTAACTGAAAAAGATGCTGCTAGAATGCTTGTTTATAACGCAATTAAGCACATTGATTTTGGCGGTGCGGAAATTGTTGTGCGAATTAATGGTCAAGATACACCATTTTACGACGAAGACGTTAAAGCAATGGTTAAAGCCGGCGTTGATGTTATCCGTTTGCCAAAGACAGAATCAGCTGAAATGATCCAAAAGTTAGTTAAGGATATGGAAAAAGCTGAAGAAGAATATGGAGTTGAAAAAGGTTCAATTGGTGTTATGGCAGCGATTGAAAGCGCCAAAGGTGTTCTTAATGCTCCAGAAATTGCGCAAGCAGATCCATTAATGATGGGCTTGGCTATGTCTGGGGAGGACTATACTGCTGACATGCATACTAAGCGTTATCCAGACGGCCGCGAATTAGAGTTTGCTCGTAATTTGATTTTACAAAGTGCTCGTAGTGCCGAGGTTTATGCTTTTGATACTGTTTTCTCAAATATTAATGATACTGAAGGCTTCAATCGTGAGACTTTGTATATTCACGAATTAGGTTATGACGGAAAGTCAGTTATTAATCCTCGTCAAGTACCAATGGTTAATGCTATTTTCGATCCAACACAAGCTGAAATAGAAGAAGCTAAGGCTGTTCAGAATGCGATTAAAGAAGCTAAAGCCAAAGGTTCAGGTGTTATTTCAATGAACGGTAAAATGGTTGATAAACC
>NZ_JAQTIC010000008.1 GCF_029433445.1 Lactobacillus sp. ESL0701
TCAAGAACTTTTTTCTGCCCCGCTCCTGAAGAAGTTTTCAACTCCCTCAGCAGCGTTTATTATCTTACTAAACCTTCCTGCTCTTGTCAAGCTCTTTTGCTTAGTTTCTTTCGCCGCCTTGCTCTCAAGCCTTTCGCTCTCTTGCCCGACGACAGTTATTAATATTACCAACTTGTCTCCTCTTTTGCAAGCTTTTTTTTAAAATTATTAAAATGACTTACTTTTAGTTTCATGTTAAAGTTGTTATATCAACGTTTAGAGGGGAGTTTTTAAAATAAAAAAATTTGACATAGCAATCGTGGGGGCAGGTCCAATTGGTCTCTTTAGCGCGAATTTTGCTCATTTGCATGGACTAAAAACGATAATTTTTGATTCACTAAAGGAGGCTGGCGGGCAACCTAAACTGCTTTATCCGTTTAAAAAAATTTTTGACATTCCTGTTTTTAATGCAATTACAGGTAAAGAATTAGTTGAACGCTTAGCAGAAGAAACCCAAGAAAAAGCAACTTTTATGTTGAACCACCGCGTTAGCGAAATTACTAAAGATGATGATTACTTCATTATTGACAACGAATTTGCCGTTAAAAGTATCATTGTTGCCAGCGGTACCGGTTCGTTTACGCCTAAAAAGTTTCCGCTTAAAGTTGACAACGAAAGTGAAAAACATATTCACTACTATATAAGAGAACCAGAAAAATTTGCTAACAAAGTTGTCGGCGTCTTTGGTGGTGGCGATTCCGCGCTTGATTGGGCACTTGAATTAGCCCAGCAGCCTAACACGCAAGTCAAGCTTGTTCACCGGCGAAATGAATTCCGCGGTTTAGAATCTAGTATTCAGCAGCTTAAAAATTTGAAAAATGTTGAGATTCTGACCCCTTACCTTCCTAAAACCAGTTCTTTAGTTGATAATCAGCTTACAATTGGTCTAAAAGAAATAGGGCAAACAGACATTATTGAGCGAACGTTTGATGAAATCGTCGTTGCCTATGGTTTTCGTGCCAACAATAATTTTGTTAAACAATGGGGCGTTGCTACTAGCGGCGGTCAAATCAAGGTCGGTCAAGAAATGAAAACTAACGTGCCCGGTATCTATGCTGTCGGCGACGCTGCAACATATTCTGGGCGTGTTCCCGTTATCGGACTTGGCTTTGGTGAAGCGCAAATTGCAATTACCTCAATTATGCGGTCACTTTTCCCTGAGAAAACTTTAACCATCCATTCAACCAGTATTTAGGAGGCTTTATGGCGTTAATCAACTTTATTTTACACATTGATCACCACCTAATCGCAATCGTCAACCAGTTTGGCGGTTGGACCTACCTTATCCTATTTGCCATTATTTTTATTGAAACCGGGCTGGTCATCTTTCCGTTTCTACCTGGTGACTCGCTTATTTTTGCTGCCAGCTCAATGGCTGTCAATCCTAAGTATCAACTTAACATTTGGCTAGTTTATTTAACAGTCTTACTAGCGGCGATCCTCGGTGATGCCTGTAATTATGAACTTGGTGCTCGCTCTGTTAATGCCGGTAGCAAGTACGCTTGGTTCAATAAGTTAATTAATCAGAAAAATCGCTTGGCAGCCGAAAAGTTTTTTGAACGACATGGTCCAATCACAATCGTAATTGGTCGCTTCATTCCATTTATTAGAACCTTTGTTCCTTTCATTTCCGGCGGCAGCAAAATGCATTATGGTAAATTTGCAGCATACAACATCTTCGGGGGCATTCTCTGGTGCGGCTTGTTTACCATCATTGGCTTTTTCTTTGGCAATATTCCGTTTGTTAAAGGCCACTTTTCAATTTTAATATTGGCAATTATCTTGATTTCTGTTATTCCAATTTTAATTGTCGCGTTAAAAAAGCGCATCACACGTAAAAAGGAGTTCCATTAAAGGAACTCCTTTTTTAGCGCTGTAATAATTTTGCAGCAAAATATAGCTCATAAATAATTCCGCCGACAGCAAAACATGCGGCAAAAAATCCTTCAGTCAGGACATTAATAACCGGATCAGTGGCCGGATCAAACAGCCAAGTATTGCTCCCAGCAAACAGCAAATGATGAAAGACCACAAAGAAACTATCGAAATTGGTTACCGCGAACGGCAAAATTGCAATTGGCAATAGTAAAAACAGCAACGCCCAAACTTTATTTAGCTTTAGCACGTTACCCTTTTGTCTTCTACTCCAAAGATAAATTACCAAGCAGCACAAAAAGGCCACAATTGCTAAAATGAAGAGTTTTTTTACCGCCGCAAAATGCTGAGCGGCCATTGGCGAGGTTGGCAAATCGCGCATGTGCAACACATGCTTAAAGGGCCAAATCAAATACCACATCAGCTGATTATAATTGTGCATTACCTGCCCAAGCGTCAAATTCACTGTCTTATTTGTCTTTTGGACAACAACAAAAACCAGCAGTAGCGGCCAACTGGCAACAATTGCACCAACCACGCTGCTCGTAATCGCAAAGATAAAATGATAAATAATCGTAAAAATATTATTTTGCTTTTTCATAATTCAAATTGATCCAAACTGGCAACCACGTATGTTGGCTGCCGCTTATCTTTAATATCGTCTAGATGCGTAATCCCAGTGGTCACTAACAACTGGTCAACTTGACTATTAAAGCCAGCCTTAATATCAGTATCGTAATTATCACCAACTAAAATTGCTTGCTCCTTAATGCAGTGCATTTTTGCTAGCGCCATATTCACAATAATTGGTGACGGTTTACCGATATACAATGGCTTTTGACCGCTAGAAACGGCAATCATGGCACACTGCGAGCCATTGCCTGGCAGTAATCCTTCATTGCTGGGCAAGTTAACATCCCCATTAGTCCCGATAAAAGTCGCGCCACTTCTGATCGCATCAGCAGCAACCTGAACTTTACGGTAAGTTAAATCACGGTCCATCCCCACAACTACATAGTCCGGGTGATACGGATCCAATTCAAAATCTGTTTGCTGCAAAAATTCATGCCACAGACCCATTTCACCAATCAAATAGAATTTAAGCGGTGAGAGTTGCGGGCTCTCCTTTTTAAGGTAGCTGACAGTCGCCATACAGGGCGTATAAACGTGATTAATGTCTGTCTTGATCCCGTGACCTGCCAATTTATCTACGACCATCTGCGGCGTTCTTGTCGTGTTATTGGTCAAGAACAAAAAGTCCTTGCCAGCTTTTTCTAGCCGGTGAACAAAATTTACGCCAGCAGCAATTGTTTCTTTACCGCGATAAATCGTACCGTCAAGATCAATCAAAAATAATCGATAATCCTTCACTTAATTGCTGCCCTTTCTTTTTTTAATGACAAAAGAATGATGATTGCTACGTTCTTTTTTAACCGCCACTGCTTCTTTTTTCTTAAAAGTAGTCTTATGCACGCGCCGGCGTTTAAACGCCATATTCTTTTTCGAATGAGCACTAACTCGGCGGTGACCCGACTGGCGATGATTGCCATTCCAAGTTTTTTGATTACTGGAATGATAATGATGAACGGGACTGATCAGCTGCAAAATAAAATAACCTGTCCCCGGATTGCAGTATTCGATTAAATAATCCGCAATCGTCTGCTCCTTACGGTCAATCGCCGTACGCATATTATCCTTATAAAAACCCTTTAGCCGCAAATGTTCACTGGAAACATCCCCGACCAAAAAGTCATATTGGTCAAGGTATGGATCATACTTCTGCCGCAAAACTTCTATATCCAAAGCCTCACGCTTATTAACGATTACCTGATACAGCTGCTGGTTAATCTTAACTTGATCGCCATCCTGACCAACAACAGCTAATGGGTGCCGTAACGGCTGGTCCTTAGTAAACTTATTATCACGCTGCGTCTTTTTTGGATTATCTGCTACAATCTTATCCGTCATTTATTTCACTTCCCGTCAATCGGATATTTTTCAGCTAAATAATTGCCCACCACTTCTCGCAAAAATTGCGGAAATAGGAACTTGTTATCCCCAACAATGGCTAATGTTGGGAAAAATGGTACTAAAACATAATGGTCGAGCACCGCGATTTCATATTCTTTAAGCGGATCAATTTGCTGACCATTAACATAAACAACACGGCTAATTGGGTCAAACTTAATTCCCTTATAGTACATTTGCCCAAAAATCTTCCCCCGAAAGCTCATCCCCTGCAACGGGAAGTGGTCAAGAAAGTGCCGGTTTTTTTCAATTTCCATGACTAGCCGCCACAAATCACTACCCTTTAGAGTTGAACGCACAACATGCATTGAATGGGGCAAGCTCTTTTGCAAGTCATATTTGGTTAAAATACCCTTTTTGAAGGGATCTAAAAACAAACCCGAACTAAGCATTGCTAGATCTGTCCCGGCAAAATCCGCAATGGCATCAAGCGATATTTGAATTGCGGCTTCACGGCTATTAGCAAATTTTTCTGGTAAATCTGCTACTTGTTCCTGCATCAAAATATCTTGCCCACGCTTGTGATAACCTTCAATTACTTCCTCGTCGTTTGGCTTTGCCTTCATTAAGCTTGTTGCTTCAACATGAGGCACGATTTTTTGAACATGATGCTGATCGTCAAGTTCCATGTGAATATTGCCAACATAATTGCCCCATTTACCTGTCTGCGTCAGCCAAACACCGTTGACTTTTTCACCATGCTTTAATAAATCATGACTATGACCACCAATAATTAGGTCAATCTGCGGATAATTCTCCGCTAAAAAACGATCCATGTTTAGACCAACATGAGTTAACAAGATTAAGACATCATACTTGCCCGCAATTGTTGGCAAAACCTCGTCCATTGTTTCTTTCAGCATCTTGACGTGCCAATGATTGGGTTCATAAGATAACGGATAAGCCGCCGTCAAGCCAATCAGAGCAATTCTTGTCCCCTTCTTGGTGGTCAAGATCTGACTTTGCTCGCACCAGTGCGGCATGGACTCATCTTCTTCACGTAAATTAGCCAAAATCACCGGGAATTTTGCCCGGTCAAACAGCCGCTCAACAACCGCGTGAGAATTAGAAATTCCCTCATTATTGCCGATCGTAATGGCATCGTAATTAAACAAGTTCATCAAATCAATATTAGCCTGCCCATACGTCGCATCCGTTAACGGCTGCGAGCGATCCATAAAATCACCGGCATCAAAGGTCAAGACTTGATCGACCGATTGATCCTGCTGGGCGTTTTTTAAATAACGACCAATTTTAGGAAAATGTTCAAAATGTGAGTGTAAATCATTGGTATGTAAAATGCGAAGTGTTTCCATTATGCTGCTCTTCTATCCAATCTGGTTGGATTTCAAAATCATCTGATAGGCATCCAAAACCTTGCCCTTTGGTTTTTCCCATTCAACCCAACTTGGATTTTTCCAATCGTCTTCGTTAGTCAGAGTTTCTAGATGATAATTTTTATTAATATAGTCTTCGTAAGTAATTAGTGCTTTAGTTCTGGGAATGTTTAATTGCAAAATCCGGACATTTTTAATCATGCCATGATCGACAGCTAATTCGGCAATGCCATTTTGATCAATATTTGAAATCTCAAAATACTTACTGCCATCATTTCTAGTAATTTCTTCAATTAAATCTAATTCTTCGTTTTGTTGCTCCATTAACCCTACCTACATGAAATAAAAACTTTTGCTATATAGCAAAAAATGTGCAACCATGCTATTGTATTAAGCGATAGAGGTGTACACATGAAACGTTCTAGCCAGCTACTTTTGGCTCTTTTTTTTAGCTTAATCTTTGTCACGACCAGCGGTTTTACCGTTGTCGGTCACCGAGGCGACCCGAGCAAATACCCTGAAGAAACTATTCAGAGTGACGACTCGGCCTTCAACTCTGGTGCCGATTACGTTGAACTCGACCTGCACCTGTCTTCCGACGGCGTTCTGGTTGTCTCACATGATGATGATTTATTTCGAGTTACTCATACACATGCAATTGTATCACAAAATACTTGGCAAACACTTAGTCAATTAACATATGATAATGGCGAACATGTGCTCAGTTTGGACCAGCTCTTTAGTCATTATCAAAAACGTCCAAGCGCAAAATTCATTTTGGAAACCAAGGTTGATCACTCAATTGACCCGTCTTACCAGTTAGAAGACGAAATTGCGCAGACAATTAAAAAATATCACATGGAAAGTCGGGTCATGATCCATTCATTTTCGGCAGCCAGCCTGTTTCACTTGCGGGCGTTAATGCCTAATGCCTACTTAATCTTGCTTGTCGGCAGCTTGAAGCGCATTAACTTTAGTAATCTGCCGCAAGTTAACGCGGTCAATGTTTCATCTGACGTTATTCAAGACCATCCATGGCTCATTCACTGGCTGCATATCCTTGATAAGCAGGTCTATGTTTGGGCGGAAATGGACGAATCACCAGAATTATGGCACTGGCTGATTAACAAAAATGTTGACGGTGTCGTCACCAATTACCCCGCCACTGGTTTTAAATATAAGTTAGCCAAAGAAGGCACCAGCAAGTACGATATTCATCGCAGCGGCATTTATTTTGGCAAAAGCAAAACGCCAATTATGATGAACCCCTATGTTCGCATCAAGCAGCATAAATATATTTATCCTGGGCAACGGCTCAACGTCATGTATGGCGTGCGCGCTCACAATCAACTTTACTATCAAGTTGCCAATCAGACGTTTATCTCAGCTGAATTTGTCAATCTTGACCTAACTGAACGTGATATTGCACCATACCAAGACAAGCAAATTATTGCTAAACCACAAAAACAGGTGCCAATCTATCGTTTTCCTGATAACCAATCCAAGACTAAACAAAACCTGCCAGCTAATACGCTTTTTAAAATTGCTAACTTTAATGGCAGTCCCAAGAGTATGTGGCTTTACACCAAGTTAGGCTGGGTTAAGGCACAAGATATTCTCTTTTATGGCTTTTTTGATAAAGAAAGCTGGCAGAGCTACCGGCAATTACCGCGGATTAGCCGCTACAATAATCTGGCCCTGACGGCTTATCTGCCGCACACGGCACCGGCAACTAAAACCACGCCAGAATTAATTAAGGCTACAATACAAATAATTAAATAGCATACAAAAAAACGATTCACTACCACGTGAATCGTTTTTTCTTTAAACTTATTGGTTGCTCGTACTTTGCTTCTTAAGTAATTCGTATGGTAACTCAATTTGCGTATCTACTACTTCTTCATTGTTCATCAACTTAGTTAACATTCTCATGGCAACAGCCCCCATATCATACAATGGCTGGCGAATTGCGGTTAAGGCTGGGCGAACAACTGAAGCGATTTGGGTTGCACTTGCAGTAATAATTTCTAAGTCATCAGGCACTTTTTGACCAGCATCAATTGCTGAATTCAAAATGCCAACGGCTGTAATGTCGCGGGTAACAACTACACCATCAACACCATCCTGACGCAAGCGTGAATACAAGTTGTAACCATCAGAATGGTCCTTAATATTCGTGTAGATTTTACCCTCGCCCAAGTTATGCTCTGCCATAAATTCCTTGTAAGCTGGAATACGGCAATCAGCGTTTACGACGGCATCAGCATCCCCAACAACTAAGGCTAAGTTACGCCGACCATCATTGTAGAGTAAATTCAAAGCTTCAATATCAGCCTTGTGATAATCAATTGTAACTGATGGAAATTCCTTGTGATTATCCTTAGTTCCAGCCAAAACTACTGGCGTATCAGTCCGCTTAAAGGCTTCAACTGCTTCTTTTGGCAGGCAGTTTGACATATAAATCACACCATCAACCTGCTTATTTAACAAGCCTTGAATTGCTTGGTCTTCACGCATTAAACGATTTTCAATACTGGTAATAATAATATTGTATTTATATAGCAGAGCAATATCATCAATACCCTTTGATAATTCCGCAAAATAAAGGTTGGTCAAATCTGGCACAATCAAACCAACAGTGGTTGTCCTTTTAGAAGCCAAACCTTGAGCAACGGCATTTGGTTGGTAGTGCAGGCGATTAATTACCTCCATTACCCGTTCGCGTGTGTCCTTACGCACATTTGTATTGCCATTAACCACTCGTGAAACTGTGGCCATTGAAACCTTAGCCTCCCGAGCAACATCATAAATCGTAATATCCTGTTTACGCATCCTTCAATTCCTCCATTTAAAAATCCTTAAGATAGAATTTACCACGAATCGCAATATATTGCAAACGTTTACAACTATTCTTTCATTTTTTCATACTTAGAACATGATATACTTTTCATGATTAAGATTTAATTTGAAAGGAACATAAAGATGAATTTAACCAAATTACAAGAATGGCTGCAAAGTTCTGGTAATGATGTAGCTTACATTTCTAATCCAATTACTATTGCTTACTTTACCGGCTATGAGATGGAACCACACGAGCGAATTTTTGCTCTATTAGCCTTTAAAGACAAGGATCCGTTCGTTTTTGTCCCTGCACTAAATGTTGAAGAAGCTAAAAATTCTGCTTGGAATGGTGATGTTTATGGTTACCTCGATTCAGAAAATCCGTGGGCAATTATTGCTGACAAAATTAAAAGTAGAACTAACGAATATCACAAGTGGGCTTTGGAAAAAAATAATTTATCCGTTGCCCATTATCAATTAATTCATGAACAATTTTCAGATGCCGATTTTAGCGGGGACGTTTCTAACTTCATCGCTAAAATCCGTCTGTACAAGACACCTGACGAAATCAAACAACTGCAAGCAGCTGGTCGTGAAGCTGATTTTGCCTTTGAAATTGGTTTTGATGCTATCAGAACTGGCGTGACTGAACGTTATATTGCTGGTCAAATTGACTATCAATTAAAATTGCAAAAGGGCGTCATGCATGAAAGTTTTGAAACCATCGTGCAGGCTGGTGTTAATGCTGCTAATCCTCACCTTGGTCCATCAATGACTAAAATTAAGCCAAACGAATTAGTCTTATTCGACCTAGGAACCATGCACAACGGCTATGCTTCTGATTCAAGTCGAACTGTTGCCTACGGTGAACCTAGCGCTAAAGAAAGAGAAATTTACGAAATTGATCGTGAAGCTCAACAAGCTGCAATTGACGCCGTTCGTCCCGGAATGACTGCTTCAGAGCTCGATAGTGTTGCCCGTGATATTATTACTAAGGCTGGTTATGGCGAATACTTTATCCATCGACTTGGCCACGGAATTGGTAAGGACGTACACGAATATCCATCAATCGTTCAAGGCAACGATTTAATCATTGAAGAAGGCATGTGCTTCTCAATTGAGCCAGGAATCTACATTCCTGGGGTTGCTGGTGTCCGGATTGAAGACTGCGGTGTGGTTACTAAAAACGGCTTTGAGCCATTTACCCATACTGGTAAAGAATTGAAAGTTTTGCCACTTAAAGATTAATTATTAAACAAAAATGCACCAAACAGAAAAAATTCTGTTTGGTGCATTTTTTATTGCTCTTATTTATTCTTGTGGATAAGTTGGGGTGGCAACATCAGTGTCGTTTTCAGCATGATGCAAATCATCAACTGTCTTTTCCGCGTTATCATTTTCAGCAACATCATCATTAGAATCATCAATGACAATATCATCGAAATCTTTTAATTCAGAATCATCTTCAACATCCTTAGGGAATGATGCCAATTGGTTCTTGACAACTTCGGTACCATTGTCATACTTCTTCTTCAAATCTTGAACAGTATCGTTATTCTTAACCTTAGTCTTGATATCATCAATTTGATCATCGCTAACAAATAGTGAGCCAGCAACAAATCCTACTGCACACCCAACAGCTGTACCAAATAAAAAACTTGCAAATTTTTTCATAAAAGTAACTCCTTTATCCTTTACTTTAATCTTCACCTTTACGACGCTTACGCCGTGCAAACATCGATGTCAACACAGAAGAAACAGCTCCATTACGCTTAAAATGTGTATTACTGAACCGTTTAGCCATTTTTCGCGAAGAAGCGTTAACGTCCGAGACACTTTCACCTAAATCTGCAGCTGCTTGCACAACTGGATCCAAGGTCTTCATCTTGACATTAACATCAGCCAACAGTACGTTGGTCTTATCAAGCAAATCATTTGTTTGGTCAAGTAGACCATTAACATCTTTAGCAACCTGCTCGATTGACTCATTCGCAATCTGAATTGTCTTATCTGCTTCTTTAGTAGCCTTTGCAGCACGAACTAGCACCGGAATAGCGAAAAGTACTAAAATTAGTAATGCAACAGCAGCAATTAATCCTGCTAGTGCACCATAGGAAATTTCCATCTTCTACCTCCAATTTTACTTCTATAAAAAGTCTAGCATGTAAACACTTTAATCTCAACCTATATGTGATATTTTGTTATAGTTAATGTATATATATGAAAGGCAAGCACCATGAATAACTTACTTAAAATATATCCAAAATTTTTAAAATTAAATTGGGATAACATTGGCGAACATTTACTCACGATTATCTGGCAACTAGTCTTATCAACAGCTGTTTTTTATATAATTGATTACTGCGGAAAAAGAATCATTAATCATTACTTAACACACAGAAAAAGACCACAAAACAAGCGAACAAGGACTGTAACCGCCTTAATCAATAGTATTTTTAGCTACACCGTAATTTTCTTTTACTTATTTGGGGTTTTATCCATTTTAGGAATTCCAATTGGTACACTTCTAGCAAGTGCCGGAATTTTCTCTCTAGCTTTAGGGATGGGGGCACAAGGCTTTGTCAGTGATCTAGTCAACGGCTTTTTTATTTTGAGTGAAGATCAATTTGACGTTGGCGATATTGTACAGATTAATAATCAAACTGGTACCGTTGTCCAATTAGGTCTACGAACGACTCGCCTCAAAGGCAGCGATGGCTCAATCATTTATATTCCTAACCGCAACATTTCAATTGTGCAAAATCTCGCTCATGGCGGCATTGGCTTAGATATTAAATTGCAATTAAACGCGCAAAATGATTTCACCAAGGTGCGCGAATTAATTAAGCAGGCTAACAGTCAGATAGTCTTGGCCAAAAAAACTTTGGTGCAAGGACCCAAGATTATCGGCATAACTAATCAAACCGCTAAAACTGTTGACTATATTATTCACTTTCAAGTAAAGCCAGGCAAAGAAAAAGATGTGCAAGACATTTACTTAACAGCTTACCTCAAGATTTTACAAGACAACAATATCACTTTAGCAGGATAGAAAAAGGTTAACTCAAATACGAGTTAACCTTTTTTATTAGTTAATTTGTGCTAGCCATTCTGACCAAGCTGCAAGTAATTTTTCAATTGCCCGCCCGCGATGAGACAGGCTATTCTTTTCATCCAAAGTCATTTGGGCAAAAGTTTTACCCTTTTCTGGCACGTAAAATAACGGATCATAACCAAAGCCATCTTCCCCGCGGGGTACTGCTAAAATCTGCCCAGCACATTGACCACTAACAACTAAATCCTGATCAAATTTCCCGGGTATTGAAGCAACAATGGTTGTATTAAATTTCGCCGTTCGTTTTTCTGGCGGTACACCACCAAGTTCTGCCAACAACTTAGCATTATTGTGGGCATCATCATGAGCAATACCAGCATAACGCGCTGAATGCACGCCAGGAGCGCCATTAAGAGCATCAACCATCAAGCCGGAATCATCCGCAATCGTCATCATCCCACTAAATTCAGCCAGCTCGTGCGCCTTGAGTTTGGCATTTTGTTCAAAGGTTGTTCCGTATTCATTCACAATCGGCGGATTTTTTAAGTCAGCGTTAGTTTTAATCTCTGCTTCAATTCCCGCCTGGGCAAAAGCTTCCTTTAATTCCTTAACTTTGCCCTGGTTAGTTGTCGCAAACAAAATTTCTTTTACCATTATTCTTCCTCACTAATGTGGCGCGCATTAAATTCTGGATCGCCTAAAAAATTGCGTCCTAGTTCATTAACCATCGCCGCATCACCAGTAGTGTAATATTCATGTCTAATTGGTGCACCTGGAGCACTAAACAGATTATCACGTTGCATTACATTATAAGTATATTGTGCAACCTGATCGGCAGGATCGATAATCTGAACCCGTTTATCTAGTACCTGTCTAAATTCATCACGAATAATTGGATAATGGGTACAACCCAGAATTAACGTGTCAAACTCCTGCTCTTGAATCGGCGCTAGAGTTTCTTTCACTGCTTGAAGACAGGTATCATAATCTGCATCTCGTTCAATTAGCGGCACCAATTTAGGAGCCGCTAATTCTGTCACCTTAACTTTAGAATCACGAAACTTAATTTCTTGTTGGTAAGCATGTGAAGCAGCCGTCACTTGCGTGCCGACAACAGCCACATGCTTATTCTTAGTAGTTTTCGCTGCTGCCAAACTTCCAGATTGAATAACCCCAATAATTGGCTGGTCAACTTCTTGTTGAATAGTAGCCATTGCAGCCGCTGTTGCCGTATTGCATGCAAAAATAATCAGCTTAACATTTTTGCTTAATAAAAACTTAACACTTTGCCGAGTCAGTTTGATGATTTCTTCACGTGACTTATCGCCATAAGGAATATGCGCATTATCACCAATAAAAACCGTCGATTCGCGCGGCATCTTTTGCATTACCTTTTTAACAACAGTCAGCCCGCCAACACCGGAATCTAACAAACCAATTGGTCGATTATCCATAATTAAAATTCTCCCTAAAAGTTTTCTACTTCTATCAATTTTACGGTAAAATAGAAAAGAATAAAAGGGATGAATACTGTATGCAAATGAACAATCAACAAAACGAACATGTCTATTTTGTCAACCAGCTGTACCGTGATTTTTTATTACCACAAATTTTAGGTGACGATAACGAAGCCATTCTTTATTGGGTCGGTAAGCGAATTGCGCGCAAGTATGACTTAACTTCATACGATGATGTTAATGACTTTTTTGCAGTTACCGAATTTGGTACGTTAACTAAACTCAAAGAAAAACGCGCGACGATTTTATTTGAATTAACAGGTCAAAACGTGGTCGATAGATTAAACAGCGGCAGTCATGAATTTTCGCTTGAAGCAGGCATTATTGCGGAAGCAATTCAAAAAGAAACTGGTCGGACAACTGAATGCGAATTAACAATTGATGACAAAAAGAAAAAAGTTACATTAACTGCTTGCCTTGACTAATTTTTAAAGCAATTAATTTGTTTTTTCCTATACTTGAACTATGATTAAAGTAAAATAGGAGGGAACAAAATGCTTCAAGAATTCAAAGAATTTATTAAACGCGGGAATGTAATGGATTTGGCCGTCGGTGTAATTATCGGTGGTGCCTTTACCAATATCGTTAATTCACTGGTTAAAAACCTAATTAACCCCCTAATCGGTCTGTTTATTGGGCGAATTGATTTATCTAACCTAGTAGTCAAAGTTGGTGGCGCCACTTTTAAATATGGTGCATTTATTAACACAATTATCAACTTTCTAATTATTGCTTTTGTTGTCTTTTTATTAGTTAAAGCAATCAATAAAATAGTTAAAAAGCCTGACAACAAACCGAAACAACCAACAGCAGAAGATTATCTCAAGCAAATTCGTGATTTACTAAAAGAAAACAGCAATAACGATTAATTTAAAAAATGCCAGTTTGCATCAAGATACCGGCATTTTTTTGCCTAAAATTAATCCACACAAAAAGGACTAGTTATAGCTAAAAAGCGCAACTAGTCCTTTTGAGTTTAACCTGATTAGTCAGTATATTGACTTAAGATTTGGTCAAGCTTTGGCTTGGGTGTATAACCAGTTAGACGGTCGACAATTTTGCCGTCTTTTTTAATAATCATTGTTGGAATCGCCATAATTCCTAAGGCACTTGGCGTTTCTTTATTTTGATCAACGTCCATCTTAGTGAACTTAACGTCTTGACGTTCTTCAGCCAATTGGTCAACAACTGGCGATTGCATCTTACATGGACCACACCAAGTTGCCCAAAAGTCTACCAACACAACACCATCTTTAGTTTCTTCTTCAAAATTTTCATCTGTTAATTCATCAACCATGAAAATACCTCCTGCATAACTGCATAAACCTACGTTATCTCTTAATGAGTTTAGTATAGCAAGCTAACTTACTTTTTACAAGTAGTTTACTTCAAATGAACAATTGTTGCCCCATTTCCGCCTTCATTTGCCGGAGCATAATTATAACTAGCGACATGACTGCTGGAAGCCAGATATTGCCAAACACCTTTGCGAATTGCACCAGTACCAATACCATGAATGATTGTCACAACATCTAGACCTGCTAATAAAACAGAATCAATATAACGATCCAAATTGGTCATAGCTTCATCATAACGTTGCCCGCGCAAGTCCAGTTCACTGCGGGCATTACTGCGGCGATTAGCACTAGTTGCCCGCACCATTTTTTGTGGTTTAGCTTTCACTTCACCAGCAATTTTTTCAACATCACGATCGCTAACTTTGACTTTAATAATTCCCATCTGGACTTCATATTGATGATCACTTAAGCGCTTAGTAACATTACCAACTTGCCCATAAGACAAGACTTTAACACGATCGCCAACAGCAACGTGATGCCGTTTTTTTTCACGCTGCAAGACCTTATTATGCGCCAAGTTTTCTTCCTGTTTAGCCAATTGATTGAATTCGCCTTTGGCGGCAATTACTTCATTTTGTTTAACGTTGCCGTGTTGCTTTTCTAATTTAGCAATGATTTGATCTGCTTTTTTGCGCTTTTTGGCAACAACTTCATTTGCGCGTTCTTGGGCAAATTCAAGTTGCTTTTGCACACGTTGATTGTACCAATCTAATGCCTGCTGCAGTTTTTCCGCTAACTTTTCACTGCGATCAAGACTGCTCTCTAAATGATTACGTGCATCAGTTGCCGCCTTAGTTTGTTTATCTAAACGAATAATCATCGTGTTAATGTCTGAATTTTCATCCGACATTAATTCTTGTGCATTCTTAACAACATCTTCACGCATTCCCAAACGCCGCGCAATTGCAAAGGCATTACTATGACCTGGAATGCCAATTTGCAGCCGATATGTTGGCGACAATGTCTTAATATCAAATTCCATTGACGCATTGGTTGTCCGCTTTCGATTATAGCCATAGAGCTTCAGCTCTGGATAGTGCGTTGTTACCATGATTTTAGCTTTTTTCTTACGCAAAAAGTCCAAAATACTGATTGCCAGACTGGCACCTTCTTCTGGATCAGTTCCCGCGCCAATTTCATCAATTAGCACAAGAGTCTGGTCGTCAACCTTCTTCATAATTTGAATAATATCGTTAATGTGCGATGAAAAAGTACTCAGCGATTGCTCAATTGACTGTTCATCACCAATGTCAGCACAAATATCTTTGAAGACGCTGACTTGACTACCCTCAGCTGCTGGAATAAATAGTCCAGCTTGAGCCATTAATTGTAATAAACCGGCTGTCTTTAACGTAATTGTCTTACCACCAGTGTTGGGACCGGTGATTAATACCGTATCAAATTCGCCGCCCAAACGAATATCATTAGGCACAACCTTTTCTGGAGCAATCAACGGATGCCGCGCTTGCAGTAAATTTAATTCTTGATGTTGATTTAATTTTGGTTCAGTTGCTTTCATCAGCCGTGCTAAATGTGCCTTAGCCTGCAAAAAGTCCAGTTCAGTTAAAGCTGAGGCAATTGCATCAAGCCGTGTCACTTCTTCACGTGCCAAATCTGATAATTGCCGTAAAATTCGGTGAATTTCTTGCCGCTCTTGGGCGAGCAAATTTTGTTGGCGATTATTCAAATTAAGAACCGCGCCTGGTTCCACGAACAAGGTCTGCCCACTTGCACTTTGATCGTGAACTACACCACCAAATTTTGCCCGATATTCTTGCTTAACCGGAATAACGTACCGGTCGTCACGAATGGTCACAATTTGTTCTGACAAATATTTACTGCTGCCACCCTTGGTGTAAGCATCCATTCGCAATTTGATTTCTTCATCGTTACTTTTTAGATCATGACGTAACCGCGCCAAATTACTTGAGGCTGTATCCAGAATTTCACCATCAAAATCAAGTGCACGCTTCAACTCATTCAGTAACATTTCGGGAACTTCCAACTTAGAGGCCAATTCTCCAATTGCCTCTAAGTTTAATTGCTCGCTATCAACATCTGCTAAAAAACTATTAACCTCATTAGCCAACACTAAGACAAGCAATAAGTTACCCAGCTCCTTAGCATTTAAGTTTGCCTTGATTCGCAAACGCTTAGTGCTGGGGCGTACATCTTCAAAGTCCGTCAACGGCAGTTGACCCTTAACACGTAGCAAATTAACTAGCGCCAACGTCTGCTCCAAAGATAATTTAACTTGAGCAAAATTACCACTTGGCTTTAAAGTTGCCGCCCGCTTTTTAGCTGGTGCCGTAATCGCTTGGTCTGCCAAATTTTGTGTAATTTTGGCAAATTCTAACGTTTTTAATATTTTGTTATTCATTGATTATTTTTTCTCTATTAATAAAAAAAGACTGGCTAAGCCAGTCTTTCTTTTTTATTCACCACTTAAACGGTCATCATCCAAGAAAGTGTTGAGCACCCCTTGAACCATGTTCCATTCATCGTCTGATTCAATTTCGTGCAAATCGCTGCTGGTTACATCGCCTGCATCATCAGCATCATAACTAAATGCCTGAACTTCAACTTCTTCATCGTCACCTACTGCAGCTGGATAAAGCAAGATATAGGACTTATCATAGTCATCTGAATGAAATGTAAATAAAACTTCGTATAATTCTTCATTACCCTTGTCGTCAACCAGGGTAATTTGCCGGTCATCACCGTGAACTTCTTGTGTCATATTAATCCTTTCGGTGTAAGTCTAAATAATTTTGTAAAATCAAGACAGCAGCCATTTGGTCAATTACTTCTTTACGTTGGTGGCGATCATGCATGCCAGCTTCTTCCACTAAGACCCGACGTGATTCAATCGTTGTCAGGCGCTCATCGGAATAATAAACAGGCAGCCCGAACTTATCAGCTAATCTTTTTCCATAAGACTTGCTGCGGGCAACTGAATTACCTGATGAGCCATCCATATTTTTGGGCAAGCCTAAAACAAAACCATCCGCGTCATATTGCCGGACAATCTTTTTAAGCGGCCGCATCCCAAAACTAAACTTAGCTTCATCAATTGGAATTGTTTCTACCTTTTGCGCAGTAATTCCTAATTCGTCACTAACCGCAACACCAACTGTCTTGGACCCGACATCTAAACCAATTAATCGCATTACTTGTCTTTTCCAAGATAACTTTTGACAAGTTCTTCAATTATTTCATCACGCTCATGCTTCAAAATCAGATTACGAGCATCATTGTGCCGTGGAATGTATGCTGGATCGCCAGACAATAAGTAACCGACAATCTGATTGATTGGATTATAGCCTTTTTCCTCAAGAGCATCATAAACATCTTGGAGAGTATCATAAACATTCTTGCCTTTATTTTGATTAAAATCAAAATGCATTGTTTTATCTAGCGAACTCATTTTCATTCCTCCTGACATAATTTTACTTGAAAAACCGTTCAAACTCAATCAATTAATTTTTAGCAATTATTTCAACAACAGTCTTAATCGCTTCATCAAGACCTTCTGGCTTCTTACCACCAGCTTGAGCCATATTTGGACGACCACCGCCGCCACCGCCAAAGATTGGCGCAGCCTGCTTGATTAAATCACCAGCCTTCAGACCCTTAGCCAAGGCTTTTTCACCTAAGCTAATAATCATGTTGGCCTTGCCATCATTAGCTGCTGCTAAGACCAAAACGTCAGACTTGTTGCCGTTCTTCCATGTATCAGCAAGTTCACGCAAGTCGTTCATCCCGTTAACGTCAGTCTTCTTAGCAATAACAGTCAAATCACCAGCTTGTTCAACGGCGTTAAAGATTTCACCGGCCTTAGCTTGATTAATCTTCAAGTTCAGATCTTCAACTTGCTTTTGGCTATCGTGCAGTTCTTTTTCAAGACTATCAACTTTATCAATAATATCTTCTGGCTTAGTTGACTTAACTTCTGCTTGAATTTCATCAAGTAATTCTGACCGATCAGCAAGGTAAGCATAAGCCTTCTTAGACATAACAGCTTCAATTCTTCTAACGCCGGCACCGACAGCTGATTCAGAAGTAATCTTGAAAATTCCGATTTGGTTAGTGTTATCACAGTGGGTACCACCACAGAATTCACTAGAGAAGTCACCCATTTGCACAACGCGGACCTTGTCGCCGTATTTACCGTCAAATAAGGCTAAACCACCCATCTTCTTACCAGTTTCTTCATCAGTAACTGTTGTCTTAACGTCTAAGGCTTCCCAAATCTTTTGGTTAACCAATTCTTCAACTGACTTAAGTTCCTTATCAGTTAACGGTTCAATGGCTGTAAAGTCAAAACGCAAATAATCAGGTTCAACTAAACTACCAGCTTGATGAGTATGGTCGCCCAAAATACTGCGCAATGCCGCATGAAGCAAGTGAGTTGCTGAGTGTGAGTGACGTAAGCCTTCACGACGGTCGCGGTCAATCTTCAAGACATATTCTTGACCCTTTACAAGTGGCAAGATTACTTGAACAAAGTGCATGTTTTGGTCATTCGGCGCATGTTGGACATCGGTTACTTCGGCAACCAATTCGCCTTCTTGATCGTAAATTCTACCGTGATCGGCAACTTGACCACCACGTTCTGCGTAAAATGGTGTCTTATCAAAAATCAAAGTAGCAGTTTCGTTATCAGTTTGATCAACTAATTCGTCATTCACAATAATGTCGATTAATTTAGCGTGCTTTTCTTCATAAACACCGTATTCAAACTCAGACTTGTCCTTAATATTCATTAAAGTAACATCTTGAGCACCCATTGATTGCAAGTCGCCACGAGCATTGCGGGCCCGGTCTTTTTGAGCTTGCATTTCAGTGTCAAAGCCTTCTTTATCAACATTCAAGCCCGCATCTTGAGCAGATTCAAACGTTAATTCATAAGGGAAACCGTAAGTATCAAATAATTTGAAAGCATCCTTACCAGAAATTGTCTTATCATCTGAATTTTTAGCCTTAGCAATTAAGTCATCAAGCAAGGTCAAGCCAGATTCAAGTGTTACTTGGAATCTTTCTTCTTCATTCTTAATTACCTTAGCAATGAAGTCCTTTTGGTCAGTCACTTCTGGATAGTGGCTTTGCATGATTTCACCAACAACAGGCACTAACTTGTAAAGAAAAGCTCCCTTAATCCCCAAGCGTTGACCATTCAGGTCGGCACGCCGGATTAGGCGTCGTAAAACATAGCCGCGGCCGGTGTTTGATGGCAAAGCGCCATCAGCAATGGCAAAACTAACCGTCCGAACGTGATCAGCAATAATCTTGAATGCTGGCGTATTTTCGTCATCAATCTCGTACTTCTTACCTGGTGTCATCGTTTCGGTTTCATGGATAATTGGCAAGAATAAGTCTGTTTCAAAGTTAGTTGGTGCATCCTGCAAGATTGACAGAACCCGTTCTAGTCCCATCCCCGTATCAATATTCTTATGCGGTTGGTCAACGTACTTACCATTAGCCAAGTGGTTATATTGTGAGAACACAATGTTCCAGATTTCAAGGTAACGTGCATTTTCACCACCCGGGAAGTTCTCGGGGTCATCTTCTGCGACATCATTATTCTCTTGACCACGGTCATAAAAGATTTCGGAGTCAGGACCACATGGACCTTCACCAATATCCCAGAAGTTTTCTTCTAACTTCACAATATGGTCTTTAGGCATACCAGTCTTTTCCCAAATTTCTTGAGCCTCAGTATCCTTTGGGTAAACCGTGCAGTACAATTTATCCTTATCTAAGTCGAGCCATTCAGAACTAGTTAAAAATTCCCAAGCCCACGGAATTGCTTCCTTCTTAAAGTAATCCCCAACTGAGAAGTTACCCAGCATTTCAAAGAAAGTCTGGTGACGAGCGGTTTTACCCACGTTTTCAATATCGTTAGTTCTAATTGACTTCTGTGAACTAGTGATCCGGTGGTTCTTGGGCACAACTGAACCATCAAAGTACTTCTTCATTGTGGCAACTCCAGAGTTAATCCACAATAATGTTGGATCATCTTGCGGAATCAGTGATTGACTCTGCAAAACCATGTGACCATGCTCTTTAAAGAAGTCTAAGAACATTTGTCTAAATTCAGAACTTGTTAGTTTCTTCATTAATATTCTCCTTTTTAATAAAATAAAAAACACTGTTAACAAATCTGAGGACGCTACTAAACGCGGTACCACCTCAATTGCAACAGTGTTTGTTACCTCTTAATTATTATTATTTAACGCTCAAGGAGCATTTTTTAAGCAGTCATGAACCCTTCTCAGCACTCGGTTTTCTCTTTGAATGACTAACTTAAAAAACATATCTTCAGTTAAAAATAATTGTACTACTTGAACAATCTTTGTCAATCTTTAATGCAACCAAAACTATTATCAACAACTAATCTGAAATTATTTGACATCTCATCTTTTGCCATTTTTGTATTGTTCGCTCAAATTTTTTTGCTTTTTTGGCACCTATACAATTCAACTTGACTGAAACAGAGTAGCCATTTTTTATACTTGCTATTATTGATGCATTTACACAATAATTACCATCAACGCCCACAAATTCTAAGTTATAGGCATTCTTATCTTCCAAAAAAGTTTGCAAATTCTTATTTGTCAAGCAAGAGCTATGCCTCTTCTCAAAAATTAAAGATGAAACTACGTCTAAATTTTCGGCTAATTTTTTAACATGATAGCTACTTTCCCACAAAAAGCGATTAACAATATAAATTACATGATCAGCAGGATATAGGGCAATTCTTTTATTAATTTCAGAAATCAATTTAGGATCAGCAAATTTCTTTTCTTTACCTATATAATCGGTTTGCATATCTATTACAATAAGATAATTTTGCATTCTATTACCATAACTTAGTTATATAAATTCAAAATAATGATTCTACTTACTTTGTTCAATATAATCAATTTAATCCAGATTAAACTGATTATAAGAAAAAAGGACCTCTGCAATTTTACAGAATCCCTTACCTTTCAAACAACAAGCAAAATTTCAAAAGCGATCACGGCTATCTTGTACAACACCAGCAAATGGCGCTACCTTAACCATCTAGTATGGTCCTGCATTCAAAAGCAGTCACTATTCTCAAAACTTCCTGATTTTTGTTTGATTGCTTAAATTATAGCAAAACATCTTTAAGTGAAAAAGCCTTTTCACAAAGTTTGCAATAATTTTGGACAAAATATTTAGTTTTAAAAAATGAAACTATATTTTATGTGGATCAATCATTTTTACAAAAGTAAACTTGTTAGCATCTATATCGTAAGTAAAATGCAATACGCAACAATTTGGTAAGTCTTTAATTTTAGTTAATTCTGTAAACGGCAGCCACTTAGCCATGAACATTAAGATTGCTGCACCATGACTAACAACCAATACTTGTTGATTATCCGGCTGCGCCATAATTTTGCCGATTGTCTGATTCACCCGGTCCATAACCTGTTTGGTTGACTCGCCGCCATAAGGAACAAAGAAATCGGCTTCTGCCGGATCTGTAAAAGTAAACTTCGGTAATAAATACTCTGCTTGTGCTTCAAACAAGCCAAAATCCCATTCCTTTAATCCCTTTAATCTTTTATACGGCAATTTGGTTACTAGTTCCAAAGTGTCACTGGCGCGCTCTTGAGTGGAAGTATAGGCATGGTCAAAGCTTAATCCTTGTTTTTCAAAATACTCTCCCATTTTAATCGCGTCCTGAATACCAGACTTAGTTAATGGCGAATCGACTGCACCCTGAACTAATTTTCGCTGATTAAAAATCGTTTCGCCATGCCGCATTAAATACAAATCTTTCATTTTAATTCTTCCTTATTAAAATCAATAGCTGTTTTAGTTATATATTTTAACAATCCCAAAATAGCCATACAAGACTTATCTTGCATGGCTATCATTTTAATTAAATTTATAAACACCAGAGTTAAGCAAATCCTTAACCATTGGTACTACCTTTTGTCCATATAAATGTAAAATATTTTCCCGCATTGCGGCAGTCTGACCACCCGCACCATAGATGAAATCAAAACGCTTAACGCCAACTTGGGTCATTTCATCCGCAATCTTGTGGGCAACATGTTCCGGCGTGCCAATATAATAAGAACCATTTTTCACCTCATAATCAAAGTGCTCCTTGGTCATTGGCGGCCAGCCCCGATCCTTACCAATACGATCCATTGAACGACGCAGATATTTCCAGCCAATCTCGTATGCTTCTTCATCAGTTTCTGCAATTACCCCATGTGAATGCATCCCCAGTGGGTATTGCGGATTGTGATATTGTTCAGCTGCCGCATTATATAGCTCAACATATGGGCGAAATCTTGCCGGATCACCACCAATAATTGCCATAATAACTGGAAAACCATAACGGGCTGCACGAATAACAGAACTTGGCGTACCGCCAACACCGATATAGGTATCTAGCTTATGCCCGGTAATCTGCGGGTAAACTTCCACATTATCAAGATTTTGCGTGTATGCACTTTCCCAAGTTACTGGTTTGCCTTCGCGTAATTCATTGAACAGAGCAACTTTTTCTTCAAATAATTCGTTATAATCATTCAAATCATAGCCAAACAGCGGGAACGATTCCGTAAAAGAGCCACGACCAAGCATTATTTGTGCACGACCATTAGAAATATTATCCAAGGTTGCAAAGCGCTCATACACTCGTACCGGATCATCCGAACTTAAAACTGTTACTCCAGTACTCAACTTAATTCTCTTAGTGACACTAGCAATCGCTGCCAGCATCACTTCCGGACTAGAAATCGCATATTCTGGTCGGTGATGCTCACCTAAAGCAATTACGTCAATGCCTAAGTCATCTGCTAGTTTAGCTTCTTTAATAATTTGCTTAAGAGCCTTGTCATAAGTCACCGGCTGATTAGTTGCTGGATCATCTGGCACATCGCCAAACGAATCCAAGCCAAAAATTAATTCGTCATTTATTCGTACCATCTTCTACCTATTCTTTCCTTTTACTTACTTTTAGTAAGTATTGATATGATTTAAACAATACACGAATTTTTCTGGTCAAGCAAGAATTTGTACTTCTCACTAAAAAAGCATTGCTAGCAACTGCAGGCAATATATATTTCATTTTCATGATAAAAAATAATATTTTTTGGTAACAAAAAAAGTCGCCTTTCAGCAACTTTTAATTACTTTTGATAAAAATCATCAAACACCGTTACAGGCAGATGACGCTTATGTTCACTCTTTAACCACAAAGTTTCAATCTGCTTGGCAGCAGCTTCTGAAACTTCACGACCTTCTAAGTAATCATCAACTTCATCATAAGTGACACCAAGTGCCTTTTCATCAGGCAAGGATGGTCGGTCTTCTTCCAAGTCAGCAGTTGGTGTTTTTAGATAAAGATGTTCTGGACAGCCAAGTTCTTTAAGCATTTGCTTACCTTGGCGCTTATCTAACCGGAACAACGGCGTCACATCAGCCGCACCATCACCATACTTGGTATAAAAGCCGCTAAAGTTTTCGGCAGCGTGATCGGTACCGACTACTGCACCATTGTGAGCACCAGCAATCGCGTATTGAACAATCATTCTCTGACGCGCCTTAATATTGCCTTTGTTAAAGTCAGTAATTGTTTGCCCAGCTGCTTCTAAACTAGCAACCGTTGCATCAACTCCCGGCTTAATATTAACAATTAAGTCTTGATCGGGTTGTTGAAAAGCTACGGCATCAGCTGCATCTTGGGCATCCTTTTGCACGCCATAAGGCAATCGTACTGCAATAAATTGGTAAGAATTATCACCGGTTTCACCGCGCAATTCACTAATTGCCATCTGCGTTAATTTTCCCGTCAGAGTGGAGTCTTGCCCACCAGAAATACCTAACACATAGGATTTCAAAAAGGGATTAGCCTGCAAATAATCTTTTAGAAAGTCAACCGACCATCTAATTTCTTTTTTGGGATCAATCTCCGGCAACACATGCTCATAAGCAATTATTTCTTTTTGCAGTGGTCTCATTTAGCTGCATTCCTTTCGGTAATTTTTTGACGGATATCTTTAATCAAATTCATCTTGCTGTCATACAAGTCTTGAGACAAGTCAACGGGATATTCCTGTGGATTAAGCATCCGCTTGTATTCATCCCACAAGCCATCAATATTTTGGGCACAGAATTTTTTAATATCAATTAATTTAGGCTGGTCATAAACAAGCCTACCATCCTTAAAGATTTCCTGCAATAATGGTTCAGCAGTGTAATCAGTCACAACCTTATTGATATAAGTGTACTGTGGGTGGAACATGTACAAGGAATCAAACTTACGCGGATCGACACCGCTGCGAGCAATCCAGTCACCCGCATTCTTCTTTTTTTGATTAGCTGAAATCCGCCAAACTTGCTTTTTGCCCGGATTAGAAACTTTAATCGCGTTTGAAGAAATCTTGAGCGTGTCGTGCATTTGACCGTGTTCATCTGCCATTGATACTAACTTATAGACCGCGCCAAGAGCAGGTTGGTCAAAAGCCGTGATGTACTTAGTGCCTATGCCCCAAACATCAATTTTAGCACCTTGCATCTTGAGGCTGGTGATAGTTGTTTCATCAAGGTCATTAGAAGCATAAATCTTAGCATTCGGATAACCAGCATCATCCAGTTCCTTACGCACTTGCTTAGAAATATAAGCCATATCGCCAGAATCAATCCGCACACCCTGGAAGTTAATCTTGTCGCCCATTTCATTGGCAACACGAATCGCATTCGGAACCCCACTGCGCACCGTATCATAGGTATCAACTAAGAAGACACAGTCTTTATGCGTTTCGGCATAAGCCTTGAAGCCTTCATACTCACTGCCAAAAGCTTCAACTAATGAATGGGCATGGGTACCAGAAACAGGAATACCGAATAACTTACCAGCACGAACATTACTGGTGGAGTCAAAACCGCCAATATAAGCAGCACGCGTGCCCCAAACAGCCGCATCAGCTTCTTGCGCACGCCGACTGCCAAATTCCATCACACCGTCACCCTGAACCGCTAACTTAACTCGAGCAGCCTTAGTTGCCAGCAGCGTTTGAAAGTTAATAATATTTAAAATCGCAGTTTCAACCAATTGACATTGCGCTAGCGGACCTTCAACCTGCACTAGCGGCTCATTAGCAAAAACAATCTCGCCTTCACGCATTGAGCGTACACTCAATTTAAATTCAAAGTGACGCAAATAATCAATAAAATCGTCATCATAGCCGACTTCTTCTTTTAAGTATTGCAGATCGCTTTCCTTAAATTTTAAATTTTTCAAGTACATGATAATGTGCTCTAGCCCAGCAAAGACTGAGTAGCCGTTACCAAATGGTTCTCTGCGATAAAAAGCTTCAAAAACAGCATTACGGTCAGCAATGCCCTTCTTGAAGTAGGTATACATCATATTCAATTCATACAAGTCTGTATGCAAAACCAAAGAATCGTCTTGATCTAATTCTTGATAAAACATTTTATCCTCTTAATATCTTTTTCACTAATATTTTTGTTCTTAATTATAGACATTTGTATGATTATAAGCAACAGTTTTTAGCGCTTAATTATTGCTTGATATTCTTGAATAATAGTTTCTAATTGGTTTGCAACAGAAAAATGTTCGGTAATATAAGTTTTTTCGCGGACTGCCATTTCTTCTAATTCGTTTTTTGGTGTAGCAACTGCCTTACGCAACGCATTCGTAATTGAAGTAACATCTCCGACCTTAGCCACAAAGCCGCTATCTTGATCTGGGATCATCATTTTAATATCGCCAACATCTGTAGACAAAAGCGGCACTAGGTTATCACAGGCCTCAAGCAGAACCAACGGAAAACTTTCCGAATACGAAGTCAAAACCGCCAAATCCATACGTCGATATAAATTCTGCAGCTGCTTTTGCGTCATGAAGCCCTGAAAGGTCACCTGCGGTCCCAAATCCAGCTTTTGCACCAAATCTTTGAGTGCCGCCATTTGCGAACCATCCCCAGCAATATACAGGTGAACATTGGCATTATCCAGATTCTTTAAAGCGTGCAATAGCAGAGCTTGCCCCTTAACTTTTTCCACACGGGCAACATTAATAAGATTAAAAGTTGGCTCGGGGTATTTTGCCGGGATTTGACTATTTTGATGAAAGAAAATGCCATTATAGATAACATGTACCTTATTTTGATCGACATGTGCCTTCTGGATAAGCAAATTAGCGAAATTCTTCGTCACGGCAAAAACGCAGTCGCTTTTTCTAAGGGCATGAAGATTAGCAGCAGTGAAAATCTTCCCTAAGATGCCACGATCTGCAAAGTCAAGATAAGGATCAGAATGAACCGTCACGCACCAATTAGCACTAAGCTTATACCGAATTAAGGACACAAATAAGTTGGCTCGAGCACCATGAGTATGGACAATATCGTAATTGCCATTATTAATAAAAGCCGCTAATTTGCCTAAACTAGCTAAATTATAACGACTATTAATTCCCAGTACTGCTACTCGCAAATGTGCTTCGCGCGCAGCTTTGGCAACTGGACCTTCAGCAAGACAAAGCAAAGAAAAATCTTCGCCCTCTTTCTTGGCTTCCTTTAGTAAGTTAACAATATGTGTCAGTCCTCCGCCGGCTTCTAAACCAGCATTGACATGCAAAACTTTCATGTTACTTTATTTCCTTTTTTCTTCGTGAACTTGGTGGACAAATTTGGGCAAAACCAGCATTCGTTTAAAGCGAGTCGGGTTTTTGACTAAACGATAAAACCATTCAAGATGTACTTGCTGCCAAAATTGCGGTGCCCGCTTAACAGCGCCTGAAAAGACATCAAAACTGCCGCCAACGCCCATCATCAAAGCCGGAAGCAAATTTTTTCTTAATATTGCCAATAATTGCTCCTGACGCGGCGACCCTAAAGCAGCAAATACTAAGTCAGGCTCCGTGCGTTCAATTTGGTAAGCCATCACTTCCAAATCCTCACTAAAATAGCCATCTTCGGCACCAACTAACTGAATCCCGGAATAATCACGGGCGATTTTTTCTTGGACAGCATGAATGACGTGGGGTTTAGCGCCAATTAGGTAAACGCGCAAATTGCGCTCATTAGCCAATTTCATCAGCCATATGAATAAATCATAGCCTGTTACCCGTTCCTTGAGCGGTGTATGTAACATCTTAGCTGCCTTAACAATCCCAATCCCATCAGGAGTAATGTAATCAGCATCAAAATTCAAAATTTTCATAAATTCAGGATTTTCGTTCGCTGCCATCACAATTTCGGGATTAGCAGTAACAACAAACGTTGATTGGTGGGCATTAATCCGACCAACAAATTCATTTTTAAATTGGGTAAAACTTTTATTATCAAAGTCGACCCCTAAAACGTTTACTTTACTCAATTGTCAGCCTCCTAGAGCATTTTCTAATCCTATTTTAGCAAACAATTAGACCTTGCGGGATAAGTTTTAACTTTTATACTATAATATTGTTACAATTAGGGTAGCTGGATAATAGGAGCACTGACAAAATGAAAAAAATTATAACTTACGGCACATTCGATCTATTGCATTACGGCCATATTCGGCTGCTCAAACGGGCAAAAGAAATGGGCGACTACTTAATAGTTGGTCTTTCAACCGATGAATTTAACCAGCTGCAAAAGCACAAGGAATCTTACAACAATTATGCCGAGCGCAAATATATTTTGGAAGCAATCCGTTATGTGGACGAGGTCATCCCTGAAGACGGTTGGGAGCAAAAAGTCAGTGACATTCAAAAATATGACATTGATACCTTTGTCATGGGCAGCGACTGGCAAGGCAAATTCGATTTTCTAAAACCATATTGCCAAGTGGTTTACTTACCACGGACTCCTGGGATTTCAACCAGCAAAATTAAGGCGGATCTAAAATAACCAACAAAAAACACTGAATCAAAAAATTAATTCAGTGTTTTTATTTTGAAAAAGTAAATTCGAAACGATCGGCAATATAATTAGCCCGAGTATATTCAAACGGCTCACCCGTAGTCAATTCGGTTACCTGCAGCCTAGTAATTAGTGCTTCGCCCTTACGCGCATCCAGCAATCTTGCCGCATTTTCGTTAGCAACAGCAGCAGAAATATGTTCCGTTACCCGACCAACTTCATAGCCACTTTTTGCCAAAGTTTGGTATAAATGAGAAGAAATATCTGATTTAGACATTTTTTGAATTAAGCGATACGGAATCGTAACCACTTCATAACAAATCGGCACTTCATCGGCATAACGAATTCGTTCCATCCGCAAGATTTCTTCACTATCGCCCAACTTCAACCGTTCTTTTTCTGACAAAGACGGCTTGCCAACATGATAAGAAATCAGTTTGCTTGATGGTGTCTGACCGTTTGCATGCGTAATCTCGGTAAATGACATAATTCCCGACATTTTTTCCTGTACCTTTTGACTGGCAACATAAGTACCACTGCCAAGACGCCGCTCTAAAATGCCTTCATCTTCTAGCGTTTTAATTGCTTGCCGCAGCGTCATGCGGGACACGCCGAATTTCAGTGCCAGTTGGCGCTCTGCAGGAATTCTACTGCCAACTCGATAAACGTGGTTTTCAATGTCACGCTTAATCTGATTATGAATTTTGATGTACATTGGTTCTTCCATGGCGCACTCCTCCAAATGTGTCCTTCCATTATAATCTAAATTGGTCTAATTTGCACAAACAAAAATAGCTAGACCTGATCACCGCTTTTTCTTAACGGTCCACTTAATTCCCAAAATATTGACATTAGCTTTCGTGCTGCATTCAACTGGTAATAATTCTTCACTTGAAGCCACCACGCTAACCCGCATTTGGGCGTTATCTTGAACAGCTAGACTTGCTCCATTAGGATTAAAGACTAGGTCATGACCTTCAATCTGGGCATGATCGCCCAGTGCTAAAAAGTATTGGTACTCAATACCGCCATTAAAGGTTACACGCCGCGCGATACAGCTTGCCTCATCTTGAAAGTCGGCATGATTTAAAATCACGGAGTTAATCAGCGTAATTTGGGCATCATTAACCGCGATAATTCGGTTCAGCCGACTGTTTTGAATAATTACGTGCGGCTTTTTATCTAAATATATCCCACCGGTAAAATAACTATCAACTATATTGACCCACGAATCATCTGTAATATACATGCAGGCATCATCATCAGACAGGACCTTGCTGTTTAACATATTCAGCCACGTTTTACCCTGCAATAAAATCGTGTCAGCAACTGAATTATTCATATTTACTTCGGCGTTTGTTTTAACAAAGGTATCAATACTGCCGTGAATCCGCGAATTATTAATTATTGCCGTCCCGTGACCTTCAAGCGCCAAAACGCCAAATTCCTCAGCTACATTCTCAATTGAGGAGTCATTCATTTCCAAGCGGAAATCAGCATCCGCAAATAAAGACACAGAACCGTTCATGACCTTGGTTGAGTAAAGTTCCAAGGTAATCTTACCATTAGCCGCAATGGCTGCTGTATCATTGCCAAACCCCTTAATCACACAATTGCGCAAGCTAAGATAAGTATTAGCCTCTCCCGGCACGAACAAAGTATTATTGTCGTTATTCGTATTCAGACATAAATTTTCCAAATTAACGAACCGGCTGTCGGCAGCAACATTCACATAACCCAAAATCGTCGTATCTTCCGGCAAACTGCCAGTGCCCTTAATGGTAATGTCTGCTAAAGTAATTCCCTGCGGCAGCTCATAAAATCCCGGTTCTAAAAACATTACATCATCAGCGCGTAAGTCCTTCAGCGCTTCATGCCAGCTGATTTCACCGCCACCAGCTCCCACTTTAATTAGTCTCGGCATAAAAATCCCTTTCTAAGCGAACAGTAAACTAGCTATTATTGTACTATTTTTTCAAGGTTTGTAGTTATCATCGACTTATAAAAGTAAATTTTACTAATCACTTCGGCTTTATTTTAAGAGGCTTGCTCTCTATTAAGCAAATTATTTTTGCCAAAAAAGTTCGAGAAAATTTCCATTTTAGGGTAGAATGGAAGTGTATTTTAGAAAAATAACACAAAATTATTAAATATATTTTAGAAAGGTTGGATTCTACATGAAATATAATCACACAAAATTAACTAGCTGTGATAATTTCTCAAATAAAAATATTATCAAATTTGGCTTAATGGGCTTAGCACTTACCTCTGGCTTAATAGGTCTTAATCAAGAAACTGCGCATGCGGCTACTACTGAAGCTGCTGCACCAGCAAAAACAGAAACTAAAACGCCAGAAACAGCTACACCTAAGGCTGAAGTGACAAGTGCACCTAAGAATGATGACACTGACGCAAAACCTGTTGTTAGACAAAAATTAACAGAATCCTTTGATCCCGAAGAAAAGACGTTGGTCCATAATGCCTTTTTATACGATCAAAACGGCAAAAGAGCCAATGACGTAACAATGAATGCTGGTTCAACGGTTGAAACTTACGGTACAACCTTAATCAATAACCGGAAGTTTTATAACTTGAAGAACCAATTGTATATTGCTGCGGGAAATATTGACCGCCAAACTCGTGAACTTGGTCGTAATTCTTATATTTACGATCAAAATGGTGATCAAGGTCTACCGATTGTTTTAGCCAAAGACCAATACATCCCTACTTTTGGTGATCCTGTTACTATTAATGGTACTGAATACTACTTAATTGACCAGAATCAATACGTTAAGAAGGATAACTTTGTCGAAGGTAAACCAACGCCTGAGCGTCCCGGCGATGTTAACGGCTTAGTTATTAACGGTGTTCTCAAGCACAAAGCCTACATTTACGACCAAAATGGTCAACGGACTAACAAATTAATTTTAAAGATTGGTACTAAGTGCTATGCCGCAATTAGTGAAACTATCAACGGCAAAAAGTATTACGAATTTGACCACGGTCATAAGCGTGTCCTAGCAGCTAACATTGACGGCACAAAACGGACGCTAGTTCGCAATTCCTACCTATATAATAAACACGGCAAGCGTGTCGGTCATCAAGTACTACCTGCTGATACCAGTGTCCGCACTTACGGCAGTTCCGTCTTAATCAAGGGTCAGCGTTATTTTATCGTTGATAACAACCACTACATTAAGCGCGCCAACTTTTAATAATTAAAATAAGGTATCCAGTCCAATGGCTGGATATTTTTATTACAAAAAAAGAAGCAACTTCTCAATTGAAGTTGCTTCTTTTCGGGTTGGGTGTTCTTAAAGAACTATTGGGTTAGCTGGATTCGAACCAGCGCATACTAGTACCAAAAACTAGTGCCTTACCGCTTGGCTATAACCCAATAAATGGAGGAAGGTGGATTCGAACCGCCGAACTCAGAGAGAGCGGTTTTACAGACCGCCGCGTTTAGCCACTTCGCTATTCCTCCATAACGCACGTTAATTATATTACCGAAAAACGTGCGTAATTGCAAGTAAAAATTGTTGAAATTTTATTTCTTATTTTCTTTAACAAACTTCTCCAGCCGCTTCAGACCTTCGTTAATTGTTTCCATTGAAACTGCATAAGAAAATCTAATCCAGCCCTTGCCACCTTTAGCAAAACAAGAACCAGCCGTTACAGCGACACGAGCCTTATCAACCAATTCGTAGATGAATTTTTCATCATCTTGTTCAAGACCAGCTGGAATTTTGGCAAAAATGTAGAACGCACCATCAGGCTTAACACATTCAAAGCCAATCTTAGTTAAGCCATTATATAGCACATCGCGCCGCTTCAAGAATTCTGCCTTCATTGGCAGTGCATCATCCATCCCATTCTTAAAGGCTTCTTCGGCAGCATCCTGCATTGGTGTTGGTTCAGTTGTGTTAGCTGCTTGATGGACTTTAGCAATTTGTTCCAGAATATCCTTCGGCGCACAAACAATCCCAATCCGATAACCAGTCATTGCCCAAGACTTAGAAACTCCATTCATTAAGATTACTTGGTCATGCAGGCTCTTTTCCATTGAAGCGTGTGGTTGGTCATAATTTAATTCACTATAAATTTCATCACAAATAACAAAAATTGGCTTATCACGAACAACATCAGCTAAGGCATCAAGCTCTTCTTGGCTGTACATTGCGCCTGTCGGGTTGCTCGGATAATTCATAATGAGCATCCGAACTTTGTCACCATATTTATCAAGGGCTTTTTGCAATTTAACAGGCGTTAACTTAAAGTCATCAGCAGAAGTATCAATTTCAACGATTGTAACACCTGTCCCAAGGACAGTTTCATCAGTCATATACAGCGAGAAAACCGGTGTTGGCACAATTATTACATCTCCGGGATTTAAGCAAGCCAGCTCTGTATCAAAAATTGACTCTGTTACCCCATTAGTTACTAAGACTTCAGTAGCTGGATCATACTTTTGCCCGTACTTTTTAGCTAAAAATTGACTTGCCGCTGTTCTAAGTCCCATTGTACCGTTAGAAGGTGCATAGTGAGAATGATTATCATCAATGCTCTTTTTGGCAGCTTCTTTAATATGATTCGGCGTGTTAAAGTCCGGCTCACCCAACGTAAACTTAACAACATTTGGAATCTTGCTGGCATAATCGGAGAATTTCAAAATTGGATTCGAAGGCGCATCAGCCAAGCCTTTTTTCATGTAATTAATTAATTCAACCATATAATCCACCTAACTTTCTTTTATATTGAATATTTAATAAATTATACAATTAATATCATCATTTTTCTACAATTATTTTTTAATTTTCAGCTAATTTATCAGCACCTTGTACCTGGTCGCGTAATTTAACCATCAATGGAAAATTATTAGTAAAAATTCCCGCAACATGCTCCTGAAAGTATCTTTTGGCAACAACTGGATCATCAACTGTCCAAATCCGCTGTGTTATCGTCTCCTGTGAAGCGAGCAATTCGCTTGGATGAATTCCAGCAAAATGATTTTCCTTAATTAATTTAGCTGCATTGGTAACGCCCTGATCCAGCAAATAACAATAAGCCTGATTCGGATCAATTTCTTGGCAATTCTTCAAGGTAACATAATCAAAGGATGAATAAATAAGTGGATGGGCAAATTGATACTGCTTGGCTAGAGACAATACCGTCTTTTCAATCTCTGGATAATGGATAATTCCCGTCTTAAATTCTAAATTAATCAAAATATCCTTGCCGTTAAGTAGGTCAAATAATTCACGTAATTCAGGCACCGGTTCGCCATTAGCCAAATGCACCTGCCGTAACTGCTTTAACGTAAAATCTTTAAGATAGCCTTTGCCATCAGTTGTGCGGTCAACCCGCTCATCATGCATTACAACTGGAACCCCATCTTTAGTTAATTGAACGTCAAATTCAACTCCTTCAACGCCATGTTCAATCGCATTACGAAACCCTGCAAGCGAGTTTTCCGCGAATTTTGCAGGATAACCACGATGACCAAACACAATTGTCTTATTTTTAATAGCACTCATAATCTTTGTCACTCCCTTTACTAATCAGTTTATAAATTACAAAAACTATCTTAAACCTATTGCGATTACTTTTAAATAAAAATAAAGTTTGATTAATTCTAATTAACTTTTAATAACTATGCACTTAAAATATTGGTAATTAAGAATTAATCTAGGAGACTGACATGATAAAAAAACATTTTTCAAAAAGCAAGAAGAAATTATTATTATTCAACGCAATCGTTATTAGTGCAGCTATCTTAACCGGTATACAGAATACCGTTAATGCAGCTGCAGCTTCTGATAACCAAGTTTCTACTGCACAAACTGCCAATCAAATTACTACTGGGAGCGATGGAGACTGCATTTGGACATACAATAAAAACTCACAAACTTTAACCATTAGCGCTGGCAAGAATGGCAACCAGTTGGGAACTGAGCAATTAGCAGCAATTGTCACTAACCACGGTAAATTCGGAGATGAAGATACTGAAGAACAAGTTTACAGCAACAGTGCGCTTAAGCACATTGTCTTTACTGACCAACTTAAATTACCAGCAAATTCGCGTTACCTTTTCTGCGGACTCGAAGGTCTAGAAGATATTACTGGCTTAAACAAAGTTGATACTAGCGGTGTCACTGATATGCACTTTTTATTTAAAGAAGATAATAATTTACGCAGTCTTGATTTAAGTAATTTTGATACCAGTAACGTGACTGACATGGGTTGGATGTTTGCCGGCGACAATAATTTAACTAGTCTTGATCTCAGCAAATTTAATACAGCTAAAGTTACTAATATGGAAGGAATGTTTGATTTCACACCCAAAGTTACTAGTTTAAATGTTGCCAGCTTCAATACTAGCAACGTGACTAACATGAACAACATGTTTTCAGGAACTGGGGCAACTACACTTGATCTCAATAATTTCAATACTAGTAAAGTTACGCAAATGCGCGATATGATTGCCAATAATAAGGAACTAACTAAACTGGAATTAGGTAATTTAGATACGCGTAACGTAACTGACTTTAACGGAATGCTCAGTAATAACCCTAAACTAACGGCAATTGACGCCAGTAAACTAAATACTGCTAAAGCAACTGATATTAGCGCCATGTTTGAACGTGATACAGCTTTAACTAAATTAGACTTGTGCAACTTTAATACTAAGAATGTTAACCGCATGTTACTAGTCTTTGAAAGTGATCCAAATTTGACCGAACTTGACCTTTCAAGCTTTGATACAAGTAAAGTTACCAATATGGAAGGGTTATTTGCTAACGATACTAACTTAACTAAACTAAATCTTTCAAGTTTCAATACCAAAAATGTGACTGATATGGACCAAATGTTTCTCGGTGTTGGACTACGCCAAATTGATTTACACAATTTTGATACCAGCAAAGTTACTAACATGACTAAAATGTTTCAAAATGCCCAAAACTTAACTAGCGTTGATTTGAGTAACTTTAATACTAAGAATGTAACTGATATGACCGACATGTTTAATGGTGCAACTAGTTTAACCGACCTTGATTTATCAAGTTTTAATACGAAAAAATTACGACGCATGAGCGGCATGTTCAAGGGCGCTAAGAACTTACGAACCATTAATTTGTCTAGTTTCAACACGAAAAAAGTCACGCATAATCGCTTTACCTTCCAAGACGATATTAGTCTAGTTAAATTAGACCTCACTAACCTTGATACTAACCACATCATTCATAATAATTTTAATCGAACTGATTTAATTCAAGATATGCTCAAAAATACTGGTGATCCTAACGGCTTTATTTTAAAGTTAGGTCAACACCGAATTTATCCTGATGCCAGCCTTGGCAGTGGCAAAGACCATATTCAAGCAGTCGGTACAGGAACCGTCAATCAGCCAAAGGGTAAAACTTATACTACTAGTGACTTGCAAAATTTATATAACAAGCCAAATGCCCAGTGTCCAGTTAACACTTATGTAATGTATCAAGCTAATAAGCAACCCCAATTTGCAGTTAAAAAATTACGTCATAATGCTTACGTCTACAATCAATTTGGTAAGAAAGTGCAAAAGAAGTCATTAAAGAAAAATCGTTCATTCGTTATCTTAGGACCAACGGTTACAATCAACGGCAACAGTTACTATTGCGTTGATAGTGGCAAATATCTTAAAGAAAGCAATTTTAAATAATAATTCTGCTATAATAAAAAGAGAGCAGTGGTATTATCCACATGCTCTCCTTTAAACAGTTATCGCTTATTACGATCTTTGATGTAATCTAAAATCAGATCAGCGATAACGTTGGCGAGTATACCAGACACAACGCCAATTATAAAATTTCGCAAGGCTTCTCGCCTCCTAGAATTATCATTATTGAAATTAGTCGGATTTCAGGTAATTCCATTTGTCATTTTACCAGAATTTTATACATTGACAATACTAATAATTCCACGTAAAATGAAACCATAAAATGTAGCAAGGCTTTAAGCCTCATAAGTCCTAAAACCAGTCATTTTAGGCAGTCATTAAAATTATCCTCTGTTAACGCAGAGGATTTTTTAATACCGTTGTTAAACTCATCTATATAAATTACTTTGCTAATTCAAAACAAAGATTAGTACCTCACCTAATTAAACCTGCTATAATAAAAAGGGAGCAGTGGTATTACCCAAACGCTCCCCTTTAAAGATTATTTCTTACTATGATTTTTGAGGTAATCTAAAATTAGTTCAGAAATAACATTGACGAGTATCCCAGATACCACGCCAATAATAAAACTTATCATCGGAGTTCCACCTCCTAGAATTACCATAATTGAGAGTGATTAAATCTCAGATAATTCCATTAGTCATTTTACCAGAATTTTATACGTTGACAATGCTAATGTTCTTTCGTACAATATTCACGATAAAACTTATCACGGGGTAAAACCTCGAAAGTCCTAAAGCCGATTACTTTAGGCAATCATTAAAATGATCCTCTGTTAACGCAGAGGATTTTTTGATGCCCTGTAAAATAATACAGTAACGTTTCGTTATCCAGTATGGTTTACGGCAATTTAACTTAAACAAATAGGACGTAAACAATTTAACACCCTAAAGAAATGCACCGAATTTTGCACCGATTCTTAAAATTACAGCTAATTTTATCTAATTCTATTTAACAAAAAAGCCTTAACACCAACGCTTGAAGCTAGTTGACATTAAGACTAATTACTTTAATTGGGTTAGCTGGATTCGAACCAGCGCATACTAGTACCAAAAACTAGTGCCTTACCGCTTGGCTATAACCCAAACATTTGAGCTTTTACTTGTCACTCAACACTAATTAGTATAGAGAAATATGATACCTAAGTCAAGTATAAATTTTATTTTCTTGCTATAAGTTTAACTCATACGCGTATCTGGCTCCATCTGGTGTTGGATCAACGTGAATTACACCGCGATAATGAAAATCTGACTTCTTAATTAAGCCCTGCATTCTCTTATTCAGCGCGTGTGTATCAATGCGAAAATTATGAAACCCTAAAAACAGACCTCGAGATAATAAATTAGAAATAAAAATTACGCCCAAATGCTGTCCACGATATTTATCAGAAATTGCAATTCGATGAATTGTCGCATATGCAGCTGTTGAATTTTGCCAAGCACCTGCAATATCAACATAATTAGGATCAGGTGTAGTTTGTAAGACTGCAACGCCGGCAACTTCTTGGTCAACAATTAAAACGTATGCGCGCTGTTGAATAAGATCATCTTGAAACATTTGCTCATTGGGATGACCGTCTTGCCATTGCGGGCTGCCATCCTGTTTTAACAACTTTTTTGCTTGATTAATAATTAGCATAATTGCTGGCAAATCAGCTTTTTGCGCTAAGCGAATATAAATTGGCATGCTTTTCCTCCACTATGATTAATAATTTAATTTTAGTATAATGATAGTAATTATCGCAATAGCTAGGAGGAAATATTATGGCAATTAAACTAGTCGCAATTGACACTGACGGTACTTTGTTAAATTCAGATGGGCAGATTTTAGCCAGCACTAAAGAGGTAATTACTAAAGCTCTCAAGCAAAATGTCAAAATTGTCCTTTGCTCTGGGCGGCCAATTGCTGGCCTTCAGCCCTACATGACAGAATTGGGCGTTAATGGGTCCGAGCAATATGCCGTCACCTTAAACGGAGCAATTACGCGTAACGCTGACGGTAAAATTATCACTAAGGATATGGTTAATAACGAACTTTATCGCAAAATGACCGCATTTGCGTTAGCGCATAAATTACCGTTCAACGTTGTTGATGAGGATTCACATATTATTACTGCCGATCACAACATCGACTATGTCGTTTATCTTCAGGCTTACGAAAATACGGCTCCACTATATGTCCGAACACCGGATGAACTGCCTGACGATTTTTCGGTTGCCAAAGGCTGCTTTGTTGGTGATCCTAAATTACTCGACCATTATCAAGAAAGTATCACAGCAGCGTTCAATAAGGATCTCTATGTTATTCGGTCTGATCCACACTTTATCGAACTTCTTAATCCCAAGGTTAACAAGGGTAACGGTCTAAAGGAACTTTGTGCAGCTTTAAAAATTGATGCTAGCGAAGTCATGGCACTGGGCGATGAGCGCAATGATATTTCCATGTTTAATTTTGCCGGTACTGGTGTCTGCATGGGCAACGGCAGCGAGCAAGCAAAAGAACAAGCTGATTATGTTACCAGTTCAAATGACGATGATGGTATTAGTAAGGCATTTGCCAAATTTGTATTTTAAACATTATAAGAAATAAAAAAGGCAGCTTACAATCATAGTAAGCTGCCTTTTTTTGAATTTGAAATTATGGCTTGAAACTTAAATTATACTTCTGATCTTTAACAACATAAGTTGGTACACTGATAAAGTGTAACGAACAAATATCATCTGTTCGCGACACGCTAAAGCCAAAATAATTATAATCACCATCATGAAGCGTCCCTTGAGTATTAAACAAATCGCCAGCATGTTCCCATTCTTGGTAGTAACTACGTTTATTGCGCTCGCTCTCGCCACTACCGACATAGCCAAACATCATCTGCTTAATGCCAAAGTAAATGCTCTTTTTTAGCTCAGTCATTGACAATGTCTGCCTCTGGTTATAAAAACCAGCCATATCTTCAACGTAATTATCATCCAGATTTAGGCCGTTGGCTTGGCACGCCTGGACAATTCCCGGCACATAATGACCATCCTTAATTGTCTTACCGTTTTGTTCATATTCGGTGGCAATTGCTTGAGCCAACTTTTGCGTACCTACACTATTAACCCAAGGCTTTAAGCCCAAATTATCACGTGCTTCATTAATTAATCTTAATGAAAAGTCCGATAAGGTTGTCAATTGATCTGGCGTAATATTAGCCAGATCAACCTGTGTTTCATTATCTTCCTTACTTTCAGCAAGATTGTTGCGACTAAAAGTATTAGCCTTCATCCCCTGCATGCAAGCAGTAACAAAATTACTGCTGGGCTTACCTTCATATGCCTTGAGCAGTTCCGTTTTGTTATAGCCATGAGGCAGAACCATTTTCGCCTTAGTATAGGTAGCAGCTTGGGCTTTCTTGACTGTATTCACATTTTTAGCTAAAATCCAGTGCGCATTATTACCAATTTTATAAGCAGATAAATGTTTTTTGCCAATTCGGCTTTTGGCACTATACGAATAACGATGATTAGGCAAAGCATAATAATTAGAATGCTTACCTGATGTCCAATAAAGCCGGACTTTTTTCTTTGTCTTAACTTTAACATAGCCTTGCGTTGCCGCTATTACAGGTTGTACACTTGCCTTCATATCTGCCATACAAATCACTAATAAAGTAACACTAATTAAAGTGCGCACGAATTTGTTTTTCTTCATTTATTTTCCTCGATAGTCGATAGTTCCATATCTCTTTATGAGTTTAACTGTAATTTTAAAACTTATTAGTAGTTAATGCCAATTAATTTAATTCTGCTTCTTTAAGCAAAACGGGCAATTTGCCAAATAATTATTTTTCCATTAAAGTTATTAATTGGTACTTTTTAAAACAAAAAAATTGAAAGAATGTGTTAATGTGAAAAAGAAAAATTTTTTAATTGGTACAGGGATTTTGCTCATTGCGGCTAATTTACGACTGCCCATCACAATGATTCCACCAATTTTGCCTTGGCTGCACAGTGAAATTGGACTAGCGTCAAGTATGAGTGGCTGGCTGACAACTATTCCGTTAATTATGTTTGCCTTACTGTCACCAATCATTGCTCACCTTGGTATTAAAAAAGGCAATGCCAAGGTGCTATTTTTTACACTTTTAATCCTTGCAATTGGTGGCTACTTGCGTGTTATTCCCAGCAGCTTCTTCTTATTACTGGGGACAATATTAATCGGGATCGGTATTTCCGGTGGTAATGTTCTCTTACCGGCAGTCATTCAGGAATATTTCCCAACTAAGGCAACGTTATTCACCAGCCTTTATACTTTTACCATGGGATCGGTGGCGTCCTTGGGAACTGGACTTGCGGCTCCATTAGTTAAAAAAGTCAACTTACCTGCCACATTAGCAATATTTAGTTTAGTTGGACTGGGTGGCTTCTTAGTATGGGCAATTGTAGTTCGAATTGTCCCTAAGCCTCATCATGCCCAAGTTACCACCCAAAACCAAGCTACTTCAATTAGTCACCATCAATTAACTTGGCTAATTACCTTCTTCTTTGGCACTCAATCATTACTCTACTATTCAATGATGACCTGGCTGCCCAGCTTTTGGACAAGCACTGGTTTTAGTGTTACAACTGCCGGACTTCTAGCAACCATATTCCAATTATGTGGTATGCCAATGTCCTTGTTGACACCAACTATTGCCCGCAAAAAAGTGGGTATGATAATCGCTTCAAGCATTGTTGGTGGTGGATTCGCTGTTGGAGCAGGACTTTTACTACTATTCCCTGGCAATTTTACTGTTAACGCAATCTTAGCCGTTATTTTAGGAATCGGATCTGGTTCAGCCTTTAGTCTTTGTGTTGTCTTTTTCCAAAAGAAATCAGCTAACTTCCATCAAACAGCCCAATTATCAGGAACAGCCCAATCATTTGGCTATCTCTTAGCAGCAATCGGTCCTGCCCTATCAGGCTATTTGCAAGGATTATTTCATTCCTGGACACCAATCTTTATTGCTTACACAATTTTAGGTGTTCTACTGTTAATTTCAGGAATTATTATTACTAATAAAAAACCATTAAGTTAAAAAACTTTAGTAAATAGGCGCTAGTCAAAAATGATTAGCGCCTATTTTTAATTATTTAGTTTTTTTGATATTGGTAGTTTAGAAATTAGTACCAGCCATTTGCTTGCCAGAAAGCTTTAGCAGCAGTCCATGAGCCGTAACGACTAGCAACATAATTATCTGCAACTCGTTCTTGATTAGCGGCAGAATAATCGCCGTTAAGGTATGAAGAAGAAAGTTGGTATTTACCGATGTATTGACCATTTTGTGCACTGTATGAGCCACCAGATTCACGACCAGCAATCCATGCCTTAGCACTAGATTCTGAGTCTGAAGTAGTTGCAGCAACAGTTTGAGTAGTAGTAGCTGCGGTATTAGTATTAGCTACTTCATTATTTGTACTAGTTGCTTGAACTTGTTCTTGTGTATTTTGAGCTGGGTAGTAGCCCTTATTAACATATTCAGCTCTAACCCATTGATTCTTACCAAGGTCGTACCACTTATTGCCTTGAGTGTCATAAGCAGTTCTGATAACCTTCCAAGAAGAATTACTTGGTAAAACTTGACCGGTAGCTACTGGATTCTCGTAATCATTCCAAACGTGAATTGAGTTACCGTCAACGTAGTTTACTGTAACAACTGCTGCATCATTAGCAACTGTTGCTGCATGAACTGTACTTGTTTTCGCACTATTCATAATCACTGCACCTGAAACTGATAATGCCGCTACTGCTGCCGATTTAACTAAGATAGATTTTACCTTCAAAAATTTTCTCTCCTTAATAAAAAAATTTCATATCCTTTTCTTTCCCAAATTAAGCAAGTCAAAAAACGACTTACTCAATTTGATTGTCTCTATATTACAGTGTAAAAATGTCAGAACCATAACAGAACTATCTCTCGGGCTTTAAAAATTTATTACCTGATGAAACGTTTATGTAATAATTGTAATATTTTGCAAAAGCGCTTTCTCGAATGAAATATTGTTATACCAAGCGTTTCCTTTATTGTTTAATCAAGCTTGTACCTGGCAAACGGTCTAGACAGCAATTAAACTTGCAATACAATTGCAAAAATTATTGCGAACGCTATTCTTCTATTATTGTAAAAAGTGATATAGTTAAATTGTACTTTTAATGAAAGGAAAATTATTATGAGCAAATACGTTGTTGAATTGGACGAAAAAGACTTGCAAATGATTAAAGACTGTCACTCAAAGAACCCTTCATTGATGAAAGCGATGAATGAGGCTAAAAAAGTCGAAGATTAGTCTTAATAATTAAGCTTCCTTATTTAAGGAAGCTTTTTTTCTTGGGCAAAATTTATTTGTACTTTTTGGATAACGATGTTATCATATTTCTAAGAACTTAGATAACAATGTTATCTAGAATAGGAAATACAAAATATGAAAAACACAGAAAAGCAATTAGTAGAAAAAGCAATCAAAGTTATTGACCAAGAAGGTTTTCAAAACCTCTCATTGCGTAAATTAACAGCTGCCATTGGCTTAACTACTGGTGCTTTCTACAAACACTTTAACAGTAAGGATGACCTGTTTAAACGGGCAACTATTAGGCTTTCACAAGAATTTATTACCCAAATTGACTTTCACAGTGATGTACCAGAAAAACAACTCTTACAAATTGCCGACTATTTTATTAAGCAGGTGCAAGAACATCCCAATACAATGGACTTTCTCTTTTTCAATAATAATGCAACTCTAGCCTTTAAAAATAACGATCATGAATTTCCTTTTTTAACCAAAATGCTTCAGCTAATTGACCAAATTACTCAAAGCAGCAATCTTACTAGTTATGATTTCTTTATTCAAATCTGGTCCTTCATCCAAGGTTACTCGCTCCTAATTAAAAATGGCATCACTAATTACAATAAACAGCTAGTGCAATCAACATTAACCCAATTAGTTAAAGGAGCTAAGTAAAATGAAAACATTAATTATCTATTGTCATCCATATGACAAAAGCTTTAACCATGCTGTCTTAACGACCGTCAAAGAAAACCTCATTCAAAATAAACGTGACTTTAACATAATTGATCTTTACCAAGATAGTTTTAACCCAATTTACGATCAAGAAGAACTACGTTTATTCCACGAAGGTGGTACACATGATCCACTTGTCAAAAAATATTTAACAATGTTAAAAAGAGCATCAACTATTATTTTTATTACTCCTCTTTGGTGGAACAGTATTCCCGGCATGCTTAAAGGTTTCATTGATAAAGTGATGAAAGAAGGAACGGGACTGTCACACACTGTTTCTAAAACTGGCATTCATGGTGAATTAACTAATATCAAGCATACCTACGTCCTAACAACCTCAACTTCACCGAAGTTTTATCTTCGCTTATTTTGCGGTAACGCGATTAAAAAGATTTTTATTAATCAAACCTTGCGCCAGCTGGGCATGCAAGACCGGCATTGGTTACACTTTGGTGGTATTACTAATTCTTCTTTAGCTAGACGCCAAAAGTATTTAAGTAAAATCGAAAAATACAATTTCAAATAACTAAAAAGACTAGCTTCATTTAAGTAGCTAGTCCTTAATTAACTTTTTGTCATCAACAAAATGTATATTTTTTATAATATTATCTATACTTCTTGCTCTTTTGAAAATAAAGCCTTGATTGTTTGCGGCGTATTAGCAGCCTTCAATTCGGTAATAAAATCTTGATGTGTAAGTAGTTTAGCTGTATTTGATAAATATTTCAAATGGTCATTACTATCAACCTGTGGAATCAAAAATGAAATTACGGTATCAATTTTTTGACCATCAAGTGAATGCCAATCAATTGGATGTTTTAGTTTCAACACTAACATTGAAGATTTTTTAATAGTCGCCGATTGAGCATGTGGTATTGCAAAGCCATCTGTCATCCCTGTAGATCCTTCTTTTTCTCTAGTTTTATAACTGGCTAAAACCTTGCTACTATCACTAGCTAAATGATTACTTACAGATAGATCAGCTAAATATTTAAGTGCTTCATCACGATTATTGACATCAACATCAAGCTTAATATTATTAATATCAAGGATATCATTTGGATTATGTGTTTCTTGAACTTCTGCTTTAACATCAACACTTGATGAACCTGTATTGCCTGCTAATATAGCCTCCTTTTTTGCAAATCTGCCAGCAATTAACGCAAGTAAAGCTCCTGAAATAACAGCACCAAGTAAAATCCAGAGTACCCATAAGAATGGCTTATTAACTAATGGCAAGATAATGAAACCACCATGGGGTGCAGGTACACTAATATGGGTCATATAAGTTAATGCTGATGAGATAGCAGAACCGAGCATAAGTGCTGGAATATTCCACAATGGATGCTTGGCTGCAAACGGAATTGCACCTTCAGTAATATGGGTAGAACCAAGTAAGAAGTTAACATACCCAGCAGTTCTTTCACTCTTAGAATATGCTTTTGGATTAAACAAAACAGCAAAGCCAGTAGCTAGGGGAGATTGAATACATGCTGCTGAAACACCAGCCATAAAGAAATAATTTCCTTGTGCCAGTAAAATAGTTCCTGTAACATAAGCCGCCTTATTAACTGGACCACCAAAGTCAGTTGAACACATAATTCCAACAATAATTCCCAATAAAATTGGACTAGTATTCTCAAAACCCTTTAACCAGGACATTAATCCAAGATTAATTGCTTTAATTGGAGTGTTCAGCCAATACATAATTGCGCCGGTGATAAATACACCTAAAACCGGGAACAGAAAAATTGATTTTAGACCTCTAAATTTATCATCAGGTAACGGCGCAAAGACTTTTTGTAAAGCCTTAACAACAAAAACAGCAAGATAGCCACCAATAATGGCACCCAAAAAGCCACCACCGCCGTTAAAAGTAATAAAACCAGCAGCAAGTCCAACAACAAATCCCGTCCTTTGTGCTAAAGCTTCAGCAATGTAAGCTCCTAAAACTGGAGCCATTAAGTTCATTGTTGTACTACCAACCGTATTTAACATTGCTGCAAATTGATTGTACTCACTACTCTTAGGATCAGCCGAATTAATTCCCCAAAAGAAAGAAATTGCAATCAATACACCACCTGCAACGACGAATGGCAACATGTGTGATACACCATTCATTAATGACGTATAAATCTTATTCCCGAATTTTTGATTACTAATATTATCACTATTGGAACTTAAAACTGCTTGGCTATCTTTATAAATTGGGGCTGTTAAAGCTTTTTTAATTAATTCTTCTGGTTCCTTAACACCACGTGCTACTGGAACAACAATTAATCGCTTACCAGCAAATCGATCTGTACCAACATCAATATCAGATGCCACAATTACTGCCTTAGCTTCTTTAATTTCGTCATTGGTTAAATTATTTTCGATCCCTGTTTGACCATGAGTTTCGATTTTAATTGTATATCCTAAGTTTTTGGCAGCTTTTTCCAATGCTTCCTCTGCCATAAAAGTGTGTGCAACCCCAGTTGCACAACCAGTTGCTCCCACCAAATCATATTTAGCCATTTTATTTCATCCCTTCTTTAACTACAATTTGTGGTAATAATTTTTCTAATGCAAAATTAGTTAAACCCGTTTTACTTGCCGTATCACTTCCTGCTGCAACCGCCATTTTAAGTGCGTTATCCAATGGTTGCTTTTTCTCTAATAAAGCAATAAAAGTACCAAGCATAGTATCTCCCGCACAAGCTGAATTGACCACTTGAATTTTAGGCGCATTAGCTGACAATACTTTTGTTCTGGTAACTAAAACTGCTCCATTAGCACCTAAAGAAACCAGTACATTTTGACAACCTCGATTAATTAATTTTCTTGCCAGCTTAATTATTATTTCAGAATCCATTTTTCCTTGATAATCAAAGAAACTTGCTAACTCATCCTCATTTGGCTTTAGTAAAAATGGCTGATAATCTAATGTATCTAGGACTGCCAAATAACTACTATCAATTACTAATCTGACTTGCTTTTCTTGCACAATTTGTGCAATTTCAACTAAAAATCCAGGTCTAATTCCCTTAGAAAAGCTTCCCGAAACAACAACCATATCATTTGGTTTTAATACTTTTCGTAAGTATGTTAAAAATGCTGCTTGTGTTTCCTGATTAATTACAGGTCCAGGATTCACTTCTTTATACTCCGTATTTTCTTCGATTACATCAGTAAAAACATTAACTCTAGTTGGTTCTTTAACTTTCAAGAACTTTGTTGCTATACCTTTTTCCTCAAGACCTGAAGTTATATAATCTAGAGTAAAGCCACCGCCAATTCCAGTTGCAACATTTTTTATTCCTAACTTTTTCAGAATAAATGAAACATTGACTCCCTTGCCATTAGGTTGTAATTCAAACTTTTCAGTACGATTTACAACCTTGGGCTGTAATTTTTTAGTTACAATGACCAAATCAATTGCTGGATTTAAAGTTATTGTATATATCATATAAATTCTCCTTTTTCCTACCTTTAATCTATTATAAAGATATTTTTGTGTAACGCTTTTCTTAAATGATAGCGTTTGCTTGAATAATCAAAAAAACTTTACAAAAGAGGTACTTCAATGCCAACAAAAGAACTAAGTGCAACCGAATTACATTTATGGAATATAGTCGAAAGCAATCCTAATAAAATTGTTAATATGTCAATTATTAAATTAAGTCAATATGCTCATGTATCAACCGCAACAATTGTCCGTACAATGCAAAAAATGGGTTATAGTGGCTACACTTCATATCGTGAAGCTCTTAAATTAAAAAACAATTCCAATTCTACTTTTAGTGTCCTTAATGAAGCCGACGATAAAATCAGTAGTGTAATCACCAAAAATGAAATCGAAATGAATAATACATTGCACAATTTAAGTTATAGTACAATTGAAGATAGCATCTCTTTGACCAAGCAAGCAAAAATGGTATATATTTTTGCTCGTGGTTTATCTGAATCAATAGCTAGTGAAATCATGGTTAAATTGCAGTTAACTGGTAAATATTGTGAATTCCATTCTGACCCTAATATCATTAAAACTATTGCCAATAAAATTCAAACTAACACATTAGTTATCTTCATTACATTAAATGGTGAAACAGAGGAACTATTAACAGCTGCCAAAAAGCTTTATAAACACGACATCCCCATAATTACTTTTACTACTAACCAATATGGTAAAATTCTTAAATATTCTACATTATCATTTATTGGCTATAAATCTAAAACTAATTACTTTCCCGAATATGAGGTACGTTCTCGTTTACCACTACAGATAATGACTCGTATTTTTTGTGATGCATACTCGGTCAGAACCGATTTCTATAAAAACAACTAGTTCCTAATACGATTAGCAAATACAATTTCAAATAATTAAAAAGCACAAGCTTCCTATTTAGAAACCTGTGCTTTTTAATTATTAATCTAATTTAACATCATTATCTGTTTTGCCAGTTAATAAAGCCTGATGAAAGTTCTCATAACTAACAGCAATCATATCAGTTAAGGCTGGACTAGTATAAGAACCAATATGCGGCGTGAGCAATACTTTTGGATATAATTCTTCCAAAGCCTTAACTTGGATATCAGTAATTTCTCCCTCAAAGTTGTGTCCCATTACTTTAGTTTCATTAGGTAAAACATCTGAAGCAAAACTGGCAATTGTACCATTTTTGATAGCAGCAATAATGGCATCATAATCTGCTAATTGGGTCCGTGCTGTATTAACTAACACTGCTGACGACTTCATTTTACTTAAAAAGTCCGCATCAATTAGCTGATCGTTTTGTCCAGGAAAATATGGTACGTGGATTGAAACAATATCAGACTTAGCAAGCAGCTCATCCTGACTGACGAATGTCGCAAATTGTTTAGCATAATCACTTGGATATGGATCAAATGCCAAAACTTTAGCGCCAAAACCATGATAAAGTTTTGCTTCAGTGGCACCAATCCGACCTGTACCAATTATGCCAACAGTACCAGAATGAATTTCTCCGGAAAACATCCCTAGACCCACTCGAAAATCACCATTATTTGTACTAGTTGTCGCTAATGAAAGATGCCGGAACAGCATCATTCCCATAGTTAACGCTAGTTCGGCAACCGCATATGGCGAATATGCCGGAACCCGCGCCACTTTCATCTGATATTTTGCACAAGTCTTTAAATCAATGTGATTAAAGCCAACAGTCCTTGTGAAAACATACTTGATTCCCCAATTATTAAACTTAGCCAAATTTTCAGCATCAGCAATACAATTAGCTCTTAGTAATACGGCATCTGCGTTTTTAGCACTAGTCACATTGTCGTGTGTCAACAGTGCCTTTTCTAGTTGTAAGTCATAATTATACTTGTTTAGTTTTTCAAAATAAGGCACTTCATTTTCACGAACGCCATAAGCCACAATTTTAAACATTCTATCTCTCCTTATAATTATATTAAATATTTTTAACTTATTAAAAATATTTTAATACTAATTTACACTAAAATAAAAAAACATTCTATGATTTATCCATAGAATGTTTTAATTTAAGTCAATTATTTTATTTTTCAACTGTTAGCTTGTCACGCCAAGACTTTGCTCCTGTTAATGCTTTGTCCAAGTTTTCAATATTTTCTTTACCTTGAGTAGCTAACCATTCCTTACCAACTTCTTCGCCTTCAGCAGCAAACGGCTTAATTGACGGCTTCCATGTAGCACGACCACAAAGAACACCATTAAAATCAGCACCAGCTTCTTCAGCCATCTTGATTTCGGCAATAAATTCTTCAGACGTAACTCCAGCAGACAAGAAGATGTATGGCAAATCAGTTATATCCGATTGTTTCTTCAATAATTCCTTAGCTTGAGCCTGCGTGTAGACAACTTCGTTATTACCATTAAAGCCCTCAACAAACTTGATATTAAACGGAATTTCCACTTTTAAAACTGTTACTCCATATTTTGGCTTTGAAAATTCCTTCATAGTTTTCAAGACCTTGTCAGCCTTCACCTTAGCAAAATCTGCACCTTTAGCGTCAGCGATATTAGCATCATAAGTAAGTAGTTCCAAGAACAATGGTAATTCGTTAGCCTTAGCCTCAGCACCAACTCTTTCAACGAAGGCCTGCTTCTTGTCATTAATTTCTTTATCTTCATCTGGATCGTAATAGAGCAAGAACTTAATTGCATCGCCGCCTTCATCCTTAATCCGTAAACCTGATTGGTTAGCAATTAAATCCGGCATTCTTCCCGGCTCAGTAGTATCATAACCGGTCTTTTCGTAAGAAAGCAATAGTCCACAATTTTTATCTCTAACCTTAGTTGCAGGCAAGCCATATTCTGGATCAGTTAGAATTGACGAAGCATATGGTGTTAATTCACTTGAAATTGCTTTTTTAAAATCAACAATTGTTGTTTCATCAGCTGGTTTATTAGCAGCTTCTGCTAACATTTTTTTCAACGAACCACGTTGGTCAATTGCCAAGGCACTAATTACGCCTTCATTAGTTGACAAGTTTGCCATGTGTTTTGCAACTTCTGAAGAAATTGTTCTCATTATTTTTCTCCTTTAATTCAAATTAATCGCACATTTTTATTATATACTCATGTAAATTGCTTTTAAAGCTTATCTATCGTTTATGTAAAGCTTTTCACGGTTATTTTTAAACTAGTAATTTTTTACTTTGCTAATAATGCAAATTAAACAAGATAATTCTGTATTCAAGAGCTTTAATCTTTTCTGCAAGCGTTTTATAATTTTATTTATAAAGATTTCAACAAAGTAAGCCGGTGTAATAACTTGGCTTAGGAGGACATCATGACTTTTATTTATACACTCAGATACATGCTTGATCCACGCACCAACACACCCGAAAAAGACCAACAACTACTTGAATTTGTTCAAAAGGGACAAGTTGATGATGTTGCCTTTTTTATTAACGGTGAAGAATTAAACCACAGTCATTTGACTGCCCCAGAAACTCAACTTTGGCTTGACGCAATTAAGCCACTACAAAAAAAGCTTAAACAACTAGGAGTTACAACCAGTCTTAATCCATGGACAACGATTATGCATTCCGATCGTGGTTATCAGGTCAATCCTGCAATTGGATTTAATACCTTTGTCGATTTATCAGGACGACAAGCCCAAGACATGGCTTGTCCAGCTGATCCAACTTGGCGTAAATATCTTGCGCAGACTTATGCTCAATATGCTAGTATTCACCCTCACCGTTTATGGCTTGAAGACGACTTTCGCCATTACAACCACACGCCGTTAAAATTAATGTGCTTCTGTGACTATCATATGCACCTTTACCAGCAAAAATTAGGCAAACCAGAATCTCGCGAGGATTTTGTTAAAAATATGCTCAAGCCAGGAAAGCCATTACCAGAACGACAGATCTATCTTAACCAAGCTCGGCAAGAAATGATTGAAAATGAACACCTAATCGAACAAGCAGTGCATCAAGTTAGTCCAGAAACTAACCTTGCCCAGATGACTTCATTTCCTGATTGGCACGCGATCGAAGGTCGTGATTGGCAGCAATTATTTACTGCTCAAGCAGGCCCAGGATATCCTAAAATAGCCAGACCACATTTACCAGCTTATAACGAAGTCGCGCCATTAAAATACGGTCGTGATTTTGAAGAATATACCCGGATTACAGCTGCCTACTTAGGAGAAAACGCAGAACTATATCCTGAACTTGAAAATTACATGTATTCCCCACTGGTCAAATCACTTACCTTCACCAAGTTCCAAATTATTACAACTGCACTCATTGGTAGTAAAGGAATTTTACTTAACTTATTCGACATGATGGGTAATGGCATTGATGAAAATTGGCATTATGCCGAGATGTTGGCCGAGATTAAACCGTTTGTTAAAAAGCTATCTGAAAAACGCTTAAAACTTAACCACTTGGATGGTATCAAAATTTTAGTTGATCAAGATTCAAGTTACTGCTTACATACTAAAACTGGTCAAACAGTAGACGAACTACTGCCACACGAAAAGAATTGGGCTAGTCTTTTATCTGCCTTTAGTTTTGCAACCACCATTTTACCAGTTACTGATCCTTCCCAACTCCAACAGCAAACTATTGCCATTGCTGGACAATTGCTGCGTAATTTTACCAATGACCAAATTACTGCTTTACTTACCAACAACACAGTCTTACTAGACGGTGAAAGTGTTGATGTTTTACTTGATCGTGGTTTAGGCAACTTATTGCACATTAAAAAGGCCGTCTGGCATCCATGTCGCACTGCCTACCAATCATTTGAGCAAGCCGATAATATTACCGTTGATCATGTTAAAAATCCAAGAATTACAATGCTGCAGCATACTGGAAACTACTTAAAACTTACTTACGAAAAAGACAGTGATGTCGTTATCTGGTCTAAGGCTTACAATTCACTTGACGATGAACTGGGCAATTTTATGGCCATCATCGATCAACATTTAATTGTGCTGCCAATGGATCAAGATCCCAAATACGGTTGGGAATCACAATTTACTACTTACAAGCAAGGACTTTTACAGCAAATGATCGATAGCATTAAGTCTACTGACTATCTAATTGCTATGCCCAATGTTAAGCTAAATATTCAAAGTGACCGACAGGTTGCTTGGCTAGCTAATTTCACATTAGATGCCTACCCGCAAATCTGCTGGCATCTTAGTCAACCATTGCCCAAGACTTCCGTAACTATTGTTCGCCAAGAAGGCAAAACTATCACCACAGAACTTGCACATATAAATATCAAAAATGGTATTGCAACAATTGCTACAGAACTTAGACCGTTAGAAACTATTCAGCTATTGTTTAGCTAAAACTTACTATTAGAACAAAAACACCGCGAGTTGATTTAACTCACGGTGTTTTTATATCTTAAATAATTTTACTTATTCATGTTTGTCAGCATTTGGGTTACATTAACCATTCCGGCCTTACCAGCAGTGATATAATCAGATTCATTACCATTCATCTGACTATTAAGCCATTCAATTACTAGCGGCAGGTTCATTCCCGCAATCAGCTGAATTGGTTTGCCACCCATAATCATTTGACCAACAACATTAGCTGGCGTGCCACCCATCAGATCAGCAAAAACCGTAACATCTTCAAGATTCATGTCAGCAATCTCTGCGATAAACTTATTTTTAAAGTCTTCTGGACTCTCATCAGGCAACAAGCACACTGTATGCAAATGTTCCTGTTCACCCATGATCAATTCAGCACTAGCTTTTAAGCCTTCAGCCATCGTCCCATGACTGATCAAAACTAATTCTTTTTCTGCCATAATATACTTTCTAATTATTTAAATTAAATCTTAGCGATAATTCCTGTACCACCTAAGATTACACAAAGGATCAAGACAATGAAGATTACCTTAGTAGAGGACATACCCTTCTTACCAAGCAGCCAGTAGACAAAGGCAACAACTGCTGCAGGTAATAGTTTAGGAATAATCATATCCAAATTGTTCTGAATATTCATTGATACTTTACCAATCTGTGGCACCCAGGCAAACTTGATGTTAACCATTGTGGCAACTAAAGCACCAACCATAAAAACACCTAGAACAGTCGCTGAATCAGTCAATGCATTTAATTGGTCCCGCATATCAGTAACTAGAGAAACACCTTGCTTATAAGCAATCCGTAATTGTTTCCAACGAAAGACGCAGATTAGTAAGCAGACTGCAACCCAGATAATAACTCCTGTTGGGTTACCTTCATGAGCCATTGAAGCTGCTAAAGCCCCAAAGATAGCTGGGATTAAGGAAGCGAAAATTGAGTCACCAATTGCCGCAAATGAACCCATTAAACCAACTTTCATACCAGTAACCGTATCTTTACCAGCGATTCCTTCATTTTCCTCAACGGCAAGATCAAGTCCCGTGATAATCGTGTTAAAGAAGTTAGAAGTATTGAAGAACTGCATGTGCGTCTTCATCATTTCTCTCAACTCTGGAGTATCGTCACCATAAATCTTGCGAAGTTGCGGCAAAATCGTATACAGATAGCCGCTGTTCTGCATTCTTTCGTAGTTCCAGCCTAACTGGTAGCCGAATAATGATCTTCTGTTGATTTGATTAAAGTCTTTATCAGTTAATTTATACTTTGGTTTAGAGTTCGTCATCAGTAATTTCCCCCTCGTCATCGTTTGCGTTACTCTGACTTACAGTCTTTTGTGCAGCACTCTTAAGCGGAATATTCTTGTAGTGTAAAATTGCAAGAGCTAAACCTAGCAATGCAACTGCCAGCATTGGCAAGCCGTTAAAGGTAGCAGTAAAGCTCTTGTTAGCTGCGGCAACACCAGTAGCTAACGTCTGGATACTACTGAACAAAACTGAGAACAATGTCGTAACCGTGAAGCCCAAAATTAAGTATGCAGCATGCTTTTTAATCGGTAAGTACCGTAATAAGATTGCGAAACCTACAGCTGGCAATGTAGCACCGGCTACTGTCAGCCCATTACCTAACCAAAGCAAGTCACCATTCAAAGCATTAGCGATTGTTTGAACTAAGCCTTGACCAAAAGCTAAAGCAATAAATACAGGAACAGCACGAGATAATGACCATGGTAGAGCACCATACAAAACGTTACGTTCAACTGCCTTATAGTTAATGTGTTCTTCATCAATTAAGTGATCAATTCTGTGTGAAAAGTACGTGTTCGCAAATCTAGCCAAAACGTCCAACTCAACCATGATTGTCGCAACTGGAACGGCAATTGAAGAAATTGCCACTTGTGGACTCATGCCCTTAATGCTGACTGAGAAGGCAGTTGCTAAAACTGTACCAGTAGTCGCATCAATTCTTGAAGCCCCACCGAAGGTACCAACACCTAAAACCGTCAACTGCATTGAGGCACCAATAAATAGTCCTGCAGGTAAATTGCCCATGATTAATCCAGCAATTAACCCTGCACCAACAGGCGTATTCAATGATGAATAAATTTGTAATTCATCTAGAATTTCCAGGCCTGCGTATAAAGTAAGTAGTAATATTTGCCACCAAGCCATTTTTCTACCTCCTAATTCATCTTTTCATCAATTAACTTCAAGAAGTCATGTGCATCAACACTTGGATTTACCTGAGCAATTAACTTAACACCCTGATCGGCTATTTGCTTAAACAGTTTGGCATCTTCCTTATTGATGTTAACTTGCTTAGTTAATTCAGTTGTATCATCACGCTTAGACATATTACCAACATTAATCGTATCAAGCTTAATACCCAGATTAAGCAAATCCAAAAACTTTTCCGGTCTTTTAGCAACAAGAAACAGTCTTTGCTTACCATAACGATTCTTTTGTAAATGATCTGCAGCAACTTCTACTGGCAAAACACTTAGCCTAGTTGTCATTGGTGTAGCCATTCTTAAGCCACTCTTTTGGATATCATCCTTTGCGGCAGCCTCATCAAGCACAATAATGCGCTCTACCTGCAGCTTAGGCGTCCACAGATTGGCAACTTGACCATGAACTAATCGTTCATCAATTCTTGCACCCACAATATTCATATATCTTCCTCCTATGTATGGTTAAGTTTCATAAACTGGAACCGATATCATAAATACACACAAAAATATCTATAAAGCGCTTTCAGTGATTATAATAAGGTACCTACCACTCTTTGTCAATAAGATGTTTTCAAAATAAAAAATGATAGCTAACTAAGTAAGAAAGCCATCATTTTAGTAAAAAGATTAATTATTATTCTATAAATTTATGAATAGTGACACCCTTGACAACTCGATTAACTGTCCCGGTGGGAGACGGCGTATCTGGCTTATTATTAACTTTAATTGAGGTTAATAAAGCGATAGTTTGACCAAACATAACATCAGGTAAAGCTAAATAAGCATCCGGTAATAATTTTTCAGCTTTAAAGGTAAAGGACTTACCCCCAAAGTTCTGTCCGTCTTTTTCTTGGCCAACTGCCATAACCAACGGAACAATATCATCACCCTTAATCTCGTTTAAGATATCAAGATCATATTGTCTGGTATATGAATCATTCGAAACATAGTCAAAAACAACTGTTTTACTGTCTAAAAAGGATTTAGGACCATGCCGCAATCCCATTGATGTATCAAATAAAGCTGCTACTTCACCAGCGGTTAATTCCAAGATCTTTAGCCGTGTTTCTTCAGCCAAGCCACCTAGACTGCCACTACCGATATATACAATTCGATTAAAATCAGTGTCGACCAATGCCTGAATTTCTGGCTCACGCTCAATCACGCTCTTACCCATTTGAACAATTTTACCAATAATTTTTTCTTTACATTGGTCATCTAGAGTATCAAAAATCAATAGTGCCGTTAAACTCATACATGAAAATGAACCAGTCATTGCAAAACCGCGGTCCAAGGACTTTGCTGGTGTTAATACAACTAATCCTGATGGATCATCTTTTAAATCCTTAGCTAACTTACCTTCTGGAGCACAAGTGATGGCAATTTGGTATAAGTGCTTAACTATTTTTTTAGCTAATTCAACCGTTGCAACCGACTCTGGTGAATCACCGCTACGTGCAAAAGAAACTAAAATAGTTGGCGTTTCTGTTTCAAGATAATCTCTAGGTGTCGAAACAATTTTAGTTGTATCGATGGCCTCAAAATTATACTTAGTACGATCACCATGTTGTTGTAAATACGGCATGATAGTGTTGCCAACATAAGCACTCGTACCTGCTCCAGTGAAAATCACTCGTATTTTGCCCCATTTTTGATTGATTTTATCTAAAAAAGCTTGAATTTCTGCTTTTTTTTCTTGATAAATTGACCACGTTTCCTGCCATAATTGCGGTTGCTGCTGTATTTCACGTGTCGTAATTTGGGCACCAAGTTGCTCTAATTCCTCATTTGTTTTTGAAAACATCTCACTAATTCCTACCCTTCATTAAACTTAAATTAAATGATTATACTGTCTTGAACGATAAATAAACTTATCACCACGAGCCAAAGAAATTGTAAACTCAATAGGAACATTCTTATCATTAATAGTTTTTCGATAAATTTTCAAACTAGGAGCACCAGCCTTTTCTGCTAAGAGCTTACTCTCAGCAGCAGTTAGGCTTACAGCCTGAACATCTTCAAAAGCCATAACACTAAGTTGATGATACTTGTTCTTTAATACACTATAAAGAGGCTCAACTTGTAAATCACTAAGCTTAATATCCGGAAAAAGGGGCTTCGGTAAATAAGTTGTACTTAAAATTCGCGGTTCATTATTAGCCAAACGAATACGCACTAATTTATATGTTTGCTCAATACTACTTAAATTTAACTGTTCCGCAATCTGCTTACTAGGTGTTACTAATTCCAAACTATAATTTTTAGTAGTTGCTTTTTGCCCCACACGTTTAGCTTCTTCTGAAAAAGAATACATCCCACCTATATTAGTCTGATTAAGATACATGCTTGACACAAAAGTACCTTTACCATGTAGACGATAGATTATTCCACGCTGCTCTAGGTCTTGCAAAGCTAACCTAATTGTATTTCGACTAACACTATACTCCATTAATAATTGTCGTTCACTAGGCAACTTGTCATTTGGTTTTAATTGGCTAATCCTTTTTTCTAAATCTGAAATTACCTGCCGATATAATGGTTTTTGCATTGGCAGCATCTCCTTTATAACTGGTTGATACCACTTAAAATTCTATCAAAGAAAGCGCTTGTTTGCAATAATATTTTAATAGCTTTATTATTGGTTTCATAAATAAAAAAGAAGGCGAGTACTACCTTCTTTTAATTAATATTCAATTTTATTTCATAGTATCTGCCAGCGCTTTAAACCATAAAGCACTCTTTTTGATATATCGTTTTTGAGTATCGAAGTCAACATAAAATAAACCATAACGCTTATTATATCCGTTAGCCCATGAAAATTGATCTTGTAACGACCAAACAAAATATCCCTGAACATTTACACCCTCGTTTTTAGCTTTAAGGAGAGCATCAACATGCTGATCGATAAAATCAATTCTTGGTTGATCATCAATAATCTGATTAGAACTGACAAACTGATCTTTATAACCTAATCCATTTTCAGTAACATAAATAGTTTTGCAATTTGGATAATCTTTACTTACTCGTTTTAACATATCATAGAGACCTTTAGGAAAAATATTCCAATCCCAATCTGTAGTAGGTACCCCTGGCTTTTTTACTGTTTCACCAACACCTTTAAACTTAAACGAAGATGTACCTTTATCTCCAGTTCCATTAAAATGATTTTCACTTTCTCCATGATAGGCTTTAATAAACTGATTTTGATAATAATTTAAACCAAAAATATCATTCTGTGAAGCTGCTTTTTTTAAAATAGCTAAATCTCCGTCATGAATATCTAACTTGGCATTATTTAAACGCAAAATCTCATTGATTAAAGCCATCGTATCGTCAGAATAATAACCTAAAAATGTACCATCTAATAAAAATTTATTTAAAAATGCATCTTCTAACTTGGCAGCATGTTTATCATCGTCAGAATCAGAAATAGGATAAACTGGTTGTAAAACATGAATTAAACCGATTCTTCCAGGTAATCCCATTTGCTTGTACAAATTAACTACACGCGCATGTGCAAGTAATTCATTATGCTCAGCCTGAATTGCACTAGTAACATCGAAGTGATGATTAGGTGGAAAAGTCCCTGCAATGTATTGTGAGTAAGCAAGAGAAATTAATTCATTGATTGTGAACCAATTTTTAACTTCTTGAAACTCTTGAAAACAGAACTTCGCATAATCTACAAAATAATCAATATTTTTTCGATTAAGCCAATCACCATCATCAAATAATGTCTTAGGACTATCAAAATGATGAAGACTCACATATGGTTCTATCCCATTATCCAAACATTCTTTAAATAATCGATGGTAATAATCTACACCCTTTTGATTAACCTGACCATAACCTTTAGGAAAAATTCTTGTCCAAGCAATCGAAACACGAATAGCATTTAAACCATACTTTTTAGCCAGTGCAATATCTTCGGGATAACGATTATAAAAATCACTGGCTGGATCAGGTGAAAATCTTCCTTGCTTTTTTAGATAATCATCCCACATCGTCTTTCCCTTACCGTCAATCTGTGTACTACCTTCAACTTGATATGCAGCAGTATCTCCTCCCCAAACAAAGTCTTTAGGTAATTTCTGTACTTTATTTAATATTTCCATGAGTAAAATTCTCCTCTAATATTCTAATCTGAAATACTGGCAATAATTAAATCTAAACATTTGTCTGCATGTTGCGTCATATTAATGTATTGTTTTCCAGTAGTAGTAATCATTTTGACATTATTCTGATCGCATTCCTTTTTAAGCTCGTCTTTCATTGCATTCATTTGGGGAGCTAGAATAACAATATCCATGCCACTTAACAAATCATGATGAGAACCAAATGAAGTAGCAGCAACAGATAATGGTAATGTATTCTCAGTAGCTAATTTATTTAGTGCCTTAGCTAAGATTCCACTAGTACCACCACCTGCACATAAAACTAATACATTTAACTCTTTGCCATCCTTAGTTACTGATAAAGGTATTTTCCCTAAGGAAGACTCTGCATCTGTTACATCTGATCTATTTTCAACTTCAGCTTTAGTCGAGGTTTGAATATGTTCTTTATTTGAAACACTTTGAGCTTCTTCATTACATTTTTGTATATCGTAAGCCTTAAAAAATGGATAATACATTATTGTATCAACTACAAGCAGTAAAGCAGCTAAAATAATTGAACCAACTGAAAATCCGGTTCCCATAATTAAGCCTAATGTACCAGGCGTTGTCCATGGTAAATTATAAATAAAGCCAGGCATATGAAAAACATCAACAAAGATTTTAAAAAGCCAAACGTTTGCAATTGGCGTCAATAGAAACGGAATAAAGAAAACAGGATTCAAAATTAATGGTGCGCCAAAAAGAATTGGTTCATTAACACCAAATAATACAGGTATTGAAGCTGCTCGGCCAACGGCTTTCAGTTCTTTAGACTTGGCCCAAAAGGCAAACATCAATGTAATAACTAGTGTTGCACCAGTACCTCCAAGAGTGGCAACAAAGTATTGTGTACCTTGTGCTAAAATCTTATTAGCTCCAGCAATATTTCCACTCTTCCAAGCAGACAAATTTAATTCTACATTACTTAAATAAATAGCAGTTACAGCAGGTTCAACAATTGACGGTCCTTGAATACCAATAAACCAAAAGAATGCCATTGCACCATACACAATTGCTAAACCAAAATAACCATCAGCCGCTGTAAATAATGGTGAGAGAATTTGAATAATCCATGCAGCTAAATTGGTACCAGTTAATGCTCTGAAAACAAGTGAAAATACCCAGAAAAATCCTGTACTAATTGCAAATGGAATAATATTCTCAAATGCACTAGAAATATTTTGCGGCACTGCGTCAGGCAGCTTAATAGTAATATGATGTTTAAAGCAAATGTAATAGACATTCGGTACAATAAAAGCTACAAGAAATGCACAAATTAATCCCTTGGTACCAATCATTGAAATAGCAAAGTAAATATTATTTAACTTATCTGTTAATGTATCGACTGCTACCAAAATAAACGAAACCTGAGCAGTAAATTGAACACCAACTGTTGGAATTTGGGAAGTTTTTGGTAAATCCAAATTTAATGAGTCAGTCAAAGCCTTCGAAACCGATGAAGAAGCCATTAATGCTAATACTCCCATAGACATGTTATAAAACATATTAAGAGCGTTAGCTACTTTAACTGGCCAAGCAAAATGCCAAATAAGTGGTACATTTGCTACCAACAAGAATAAACTAGAAAAGATAATAATTGGCATTAAAGCAATAAAGCCATCCCTTATTGCTCGTAAATATTTATTAGCCGCTACTTTTTGAAAAAAAGGTTGTGCTTTTTCAATTTGCTTTATTAAAGCATTCATTTTAAATCTCCCTTTTATTATTTACTACTCTTTAATTGATTCAATTCAATAAGAGTAGAATTATATTTTTCATACAAATCTATAAAGTATTTTGCTTCATCTCTTAACAACATCGTTGTCATTAAAGTATCTTGTCCATGTGACATGATAAAAGTCGTCTCCATTTCTTCACCACTTGCCTCTTTACTCATCAATTTGGTTTGCGAATTATGAGCATCATTGAGCGAAGTATCTGCACTTTTAACAAGTTCACGTGCTTTTTCAAAATTACCATTTCTTGCTTCATCTAACGCACTTATTAATGCTGTCTTAGCATCTCCTGCATATGCGACAATTTCAAATCCTGCCATTGAGATTTCTTCTTTTGTAATCATTTTTTCTCCTTATTTGCTATTAATAATAATTTGATGAATATGAATAATAAAATACGTTTCTTCCGCATCAGAAGGTTCGTAGTTGAATTCCTTTTTTAATGCCCTGAAAATTCTTTGAGTAATCGCATAGGATCGAGGATATGCTTTTATCATGTCAGCCTGTATTTTTTTATCAATTGAATCCTTGCTTTTAGGTGGATTTCTCATTCGATTAGCTAAATACTGTAAATGAACTAAAAATCTGCGAAAATTACTCCTATTTTCAGCTGCTTGAAACACACCATTATCATCCAAAATATTTATAATCATATTTATCATCTTTGAAGTATCAAATATTTCTTCTTCATTAATTAAATGATTAATGTTATTTGGTACCTTACTATTAATAAAATGCAATGCTATACTTCTTACTTCTGATTGTGGAAATTTCACTTTAAGTTTTTCATTAATTAGTGAAACAGCATTTGCCGAAATTCTATATTCTAACGGATATTTTTGCTTAAAATCTGGAATTTCATTTTCCTGATAATTTTTATTGACAATTGCTTTATATGATCCTGCAATGTGCTCACTTAATGTTAAATAAATTGAATCATAAACTTTAAAATCATATTTTTGTTTGGCGTGTTTCACAATGTCAAATACTATTGAGATAATATCAACTGGAATATTTCTAAAAAGATATAGATATGAATCTTTGTCATTTTTACCAGCAACATAAAAAATTTTTTGGATTTTATCAGAATCAATTTTCTTATTTTCACTCTTATTAAAGCCAATTCCCTTACCAAAAACCACGGCTTCTTTGCCACTTCTAGTATTGACTAAAACACTATTATTATTAAAAATTTTTTTAATCTTCATTTTGCTCACCCCTTTTTTAGAAAAAAAGAGACTACTAGTTAACTGATAACCTGTTTCAACATAATTAATCAGTTAATTCTAGTAGTCTCGCCTAATTCAGTAGTAACAATCCACTTTAATATTAAATTTTATTTATAGCCGCAATAGGTGCACAAGCTCTGTATGCTACTTATCACCTATATAACATTATATGAAAGCGCAATCAAAAATGCAATGATTTTTTATTTTTAATATCTTTGGGTACCTTCCTAGTTTCGGCTAATTTTTTATACCAATATGCACTTGCCTTAGGGTATCTTACCTGCGTTTTAAAATCAACATAAAACAAGCCATAACGCTTTGAATAACCGTTTGTCCAAGAAAACATATCTTGTAACGACCAAACAAAGTAACCACAAACTGGTATACCCATTTCAATTGCTTCAGCTATTTTCTGCAAATGATCATGTAAATACTTTATTCGTGGGGTATCATCAATCAATTTATTTGGACTAATAAATTGATCTTTGTAGCCCATTCCATTTTCTGTGATATAAATTTCATGGACTAACGGATAATTATTATTAATTCGTTTAAGCTGATCTAATATTCCTTGTGGATAAATTATCCAATCCCAATCTGTAGCCGGTAAATCTTGTGGATGAACTTCTTCACCTACTCCTTTCATTCGATTAATATCTGTTCCCTTTTGTCCGGTACCATTATGACTAATCTTAGTTTCTCCATGGTATTCCTTCATAAACTTAGAGAAATAATAATTGACACCCACAAAATCTAATTGTTGTGCAGCTTTTTGCAAAATTACCTCATCTTCAGATTTTATGGCAATCATTTTTTGATCATTTGAAATAATTATTTCTTTTACTAAGGCTAAAGTTTTTTCAGAATACTTTCCAGCTAAAGTACCATCCAAATAAAACCTATTTTCCAGAACATCCTTTAAATCAGCAGCATGTTGATCTCCCAAACTATCGGAGGCTGGATAAACTGTCTGTAAAGCATGGACAATACCTATTTTCCCATCATAACCAGCTTTTTTATAGGCATTAACAATTTTAGCATGAACTAAATTTTGATTATATTCTGCTTGAAAGCATTTAGAAAACTGATCACGGTAAGCTGGTGGAAAAGTACCGCTAACGTATTGCTGACAAGCCATTGAAGTTGGTTCATTAATTGTTATCCAATAATGAACTTCATCTTGATATTCCTTAAAGCAGAACTTAGCATATTCAAGAAAGGCATCAAGCATTTCTTGAGATAACCATCCTCCTTTATCCTGCAAACTTTGTGGTGTGTCAAAATGATGTAAAGTCACAAATGGCTCAACACCATTTCGATGGCATTCTTGAAAAACATGATGATAATACTCTACACCTCGTGGCTCTATCTCACCCTTACCTTTAGGAAAAATTCGAGCCCAGTCTATTGAAATACGAATTGAGTTAATTTTAAATTTTTTGCATAAAGCTAAATCTTCAGAATACAGATGATAAAAGTCACATGATGGATTAGGATTGATTGTATTTTGTTCACGTAAATATTTATCCCAAATTACTTCTCCTTTACCATCCTCATTAGTAGCTCCTTCGCATTGATAGGCTGCTGTTGCACCACCAAAATAAAAATTAGCAGGAAATTTAAATTCAGCCATTATTTATCTCCATCGTTGTTTTTTAGACTATTCATTACAAATTGAAAAGCCTGATCCGGATTTTGGGTTAATTCAATATATTGCCTACCAGTGGTTGTAACTAGTTTACTACCATCATTATCGGCAATCTGTGTTAAATTAGCTTTCATACTATCCATTTGTGGCGCTAAAATAATTAAGTCCATATCGTGAATAATATCCATATGTTGCCCATAAGCACGAGCTGCAGCATGCAAAGGTAGGTTACGCTCTTTGGCCATCTTATTTAATGCTTTAGCTAAAATACCAGAAGTACCTCCACCTGCACAAATCACCATAATATTAGTGTCCTGTGTTAAAGTTTTATCTGAAGCAGTCTGAGTTTCAGTAGTAGTTCCATTATCAAGATTTACATTTTCTGCTACAGGTTGAGCGGAAGAATTAGCGGCACTAGCTAATTTAGCTGCATCTTCTTGTTCTTTCTTGTATAAATCATTGTCATAAAAGCGAAAGAATGGTAACCAAATCAAGACATCAACTATTAATGCTAAAATTACATAAACAAATGAAAGTGGTGCAAATCCTGTACCGACAACAATCCCAATTGGTGCTGGAACTGTCCATGGCAATGTAGCAATAATACTATTCATATGTAAAGTAGAAACAAAGAACTTAAATAAACAAACATTAAACATTGGTGTTACTAAAAATGGAACGAAAAAGATTGGGTTCATAATAATTGGCGCACCAAACAAAATTGGTTCATTAACTGAAAAACAACCAGGAATAACGGCAGCTTTACCAACTGCTTTATTTTGTGCTGACTTTGCAAGTAATAGGAATAAGAATGGAACAACCAAAGTAGATCCAGTACCACCCATATTCATAACATAATCTTGCGTATTAAGAACTAGAACATGCGTTGCTTGAACACCAGCATGCATCAACTGTTGATTCAAACCAACATTAGACATTTCAATGGCAGCAACAGCTGGCGTAACAATTGATGGCCCTTGAACACCAATAAACCAGAAGAAAGCCATTGCACCAGCAATTAACGCTAAACCGCCATAAGTATCACCAGCTCTAAATAATGGTGAAAGCAAGTTAATAATACATTCAGATAAGTTTGCTCCAAATGCTTTAGCCAACGCCATTTGAATAATCCAAAACAATCCAACTGAAAATGCCATGGGAAAAATATCTTTAAAAGTTTGTGAAATATTTTGCGGTACTTGATCCGGCATATTGATTGTAATATTGTTCTTTACACAAGCAGAATAAATGTTAGGTATAATTAGTCCAACAATATAAGATGCAATCAATCCTTGTGTACCCAAGAATGTTAAATCAATTCCTGTTTTACCAACTTTAATTGCAATGATAATAAATGATATTTCTGCTGCTAAAATAACATTCATTGCATTAATTTGATTAGTTTTTGGCAGCTTTGTATTTTTGTAATCTGTTAAATTTTTAGCACAAGTAGCAGTCACAAATAATCCTAACAATCCCATTGAATAGTTGTATGGCAGCATAATTGCATTTTCTACTTCTTTGGGCCAATAAAAGCCCCAAGAATTAGGAACGTATGCAAATAAAGTAAACAAACTTGAAAACAAAATTATCGGCATCGCCGCTATAAAACCATCTCTAATAGCAGAAACATATGGATTAGCTGCTATTTTTTCAAAAGAAGGTTTCATTTTATCCATTACCTTTGTAAAGCCATTCATCTTTTTCTCCTCCTAAAAAATTTAAGCTTTAAAATTGGTTTAATTATTCAATTGGTTTTCCTTCCAAATTATTGACTCTTTGATACAAATCAATAATAGTTTTCATTTCATCCTTTAGCAGCATTGTAGTCATCAAAGTATCCTGACCATGAACCATAATAAAAGTAACGTCTAGCTCATTGCCATCTGCCTCTTTGCTAAGCAGTTTAGTTTGCTCGTTATGAGCTAAATTAATCGATTCCTCTGCCTTTTTAACTAAACTTTTGGCTTCATTAATTTTTCCTATACTTGCTTTATCCATTGCCTGCATTAGAAAAGTTCTGGCATCTCCTGCATAAGCAACAATAGCAAAACCTGTCATTGAAATTTCTTCTTTAGTAATTTTAGATTCGGATGTCATCTTTTTCCTCCTGTAACAAACGTTCAATATGAATTGTTAAATACATTTTTTCTGTCATTGAAAGACTGACACTTAACTGTTGTCTTATCTGTTCTGTTATCACCTCAACAATTGCCCAAGCATGTACATATTCAGCCTTAATTTCAGCAATCATTTTTTGCGAAACAATTAATTCTTTATTTTGTGGATCATGTAAGCGAGCAACAAAATATTTTAGATGAATCAATAAACGATCAAAATCGCCATTATTTTTAGAATTTCGTACTAAATGATTTTGTTCTAATGCCTTTTCAACAATCGCAACTACCTGACTGCTCGGATTAGGATAGTAGGATTTATGCTCAGGTTGATCAATATGCGCATTTATAAAGTGAAGAGCAATACTCTTTTTTTCGTAACTAGGGAAATTGATACTCAGATCTTTTTGAAAATACGTCATAAAGTCTTTCGCAATTTGGTAAGCCAGAGGATAGTTCGGACTTAGATCCGGCAAATAGTTAATAATTTCTTCATGTCGCTGTATCCGTTCATATGTCGCAAATAAGTGAGTTGTTAGAGTAACATTAATATACGTTTCCACTTGAAAGTCATATTTTTCTTGGGCTCGCCTAATCAGATCATAACTTTCAGTAATAAAGTCCAATGGAATATTAGCTAAAAGTGTTGTTAAGTCCGAAACAGTATGTGAATCTTGTAATGCAAAAATTTTGGCTACATTAGTATCAAAAATTATGTCGCCCTTCTTTTTTTGAAAGGCCAATCCTCTACCCATCACAATTTCCTGCTTATCATAATTATCATGAACAACAGCCACATTATTATTCAATACTTGAACTATTTTAAACATTGCTCAGCCTTCTTTTGAAAAAAGAAAAACCGCAATTACTAACTTGAGTTTATTTACTCAAATCACAATTGCGGTTTTGCCTAATTTAATAGTAACAATCCATCTATTTAGCTTATGCTTATTGTAATACAGTCTATCATTGATTGCAAGCGATTACATATATGGATAAAAATTTAAAATATCTAATATTATACATGACTTAAGTACTACTCTTTTTTGAAACTTTATTGAAATTCCTTAACGTTACAAGCTTTCCACCTGAAAACTTTTGCAATTCATTATTATTCATTACTAATGTACTCTTCTTAATAGTAATAACAGAAGATGTTAGCTTCATTTTTTTACTATTAAACCAATTATTTCTAATAAGCTGATTAACATTATGAAAATAATACTTAACTGCATTATCAGGAACAAGTTTGATTGCATGATTTTTCACTAAATATTTTCCTTCTTCAATTTGAAAAACTGCTTGTTTACTAACTTTGTTGCCAAAAATAGTTTTATTGATAATATAACGTCCCGTTTCAGATAGTTTAATTACTAAACCATCAGTATCATTGACAAAATTACCAATATAAAAATATTTTTTGCGTTGTAACACAAATAACAACAGCATTATTACCAAACTAAGTAAAATAAAACAAATACCAATCACCATACTAATACTTGCTCCTTTATAAAAAGAGGCACGAATAGTCATGTCTCTTTTTATAATTTAACTTAAATACCATCACTCTCAATATCTTGATTTTTATTAATAGACTTTATATTATCAAGTGAAAAAACCTGTGTTCCTTTTTTAGAAATTTTTATAATATCTTGTGCATACTCAGCTGCATTATCATAATCCGTGAACAAAGTTTCTAATAATGAACTGAGATTCCCACCGGAAACAACTGAAATTCCAGTGCTTTTAGTCGATAAAGTTGCAGAAACTTTATAAGGAGTGCCACCAGCTAGATCTGTAAAAAATAGCACTTGATCTTGATCAAAATTGATAATTTTTGTATATTGCTTTTCTAAATCTGTATCACTCATACCTTCAGAAAAATCAATAAAAAACCAATTATCTGGGATTTTAGCCAATAATTCTAAAGCACCTTTAATACCAGAAGCAAACAGACCATGGCCTGTTACTATAACTTTAACTTTACTCACTATGTGTCTCCTATAGAAGCTTATTACATCCAACCAATTGCTGCCATTACAATTGCCAAAGCAAATGTAATAACTATCAACCAAATTGGATTAATATTTTTCTTCAATAGCCAATATAGCAAAAATACGAATGCAAATGGCAAAATATTAGGGAAAATCTTGTCTAATAGCGCTTTCTGTAAGCTAATTGCTGAATTACCAGCACTAATCTTTACAGTTAAAGACATTTTTACATAACTAGCAATTAATGCTCCAATTACAGTCAAACCCAAAATAGAAGCAACATGAGAAATAATTGTGGAATTATCCTGAATAACATCTATTGATTTAGTTCCCAAATTATATCCCAAGTGGGCTAAAGGGATTCTGCTCCAAAACAGGAACAAATATACAAGAAAGAATAGGATTGGTCCTAATACATTACCGTCTTTACCAATAGAAGCACTAATACCACCTACAATTGGCATAATTGTAAACCAGAAAATAGCATCACCAATTCCTGCCATTGGACCAAAGATTGCATTCTTTAAGCCTTTGATAGTAGCGCGATCTACGTGCTTTTCTTCCATCGTTAATAGTAAGCCCATCAGAATAGGATACAAAGGCGGTGAACTGTTGATAAATTCCATATTATCGGTCATTACGGCTTTTAGCCCCTCAGGATCATCTTTATATATTTTCTCCCAAAATGGTAATTGTGCCCATGTCCAACCTGGCGCATGCATTCTTTCGTATGAGAAGGAAGCCTGAACTAAGTTAGAACGAATTCCCAACATCGATATCTCATGTTTAGTAAAGATACTATCTTTATTTTCTTTACTGTTAGATGCCATCGTCCATACCTCCTGCAGAATTACGTTGATCATTTAAAATCTTAGTTTCTAATTTTGCCTGGTCACGATTATGATAAAATTCAATCATTGCAAATACGACACCAACTAAAGCAACTGGCAAAACATTTGAGAATGGAATCATAGATGCCATTACAAAACCTAAGATTAGATATGATAAATATCGACTCTTTAACATAACCTTTAGTAACATTGCAAAACCAACTGCTGGAAGCATGCCTCCGGCTAATTCAAAACCATGTGTTAACCAATGTGGCATTGAATTTACCAATACTTTCATTGGTCCTTGAGCTGCATAGGCACTCAAGAATGCAACAATACCAAATGAAACAGTAACAATAATTAATGGAATATAATTCAAGCGTTTAAAAGCTTTTGCATTGCCTTCTTCAGCATACTTATCAAATTTAGATAAAAATAATGAGAATGTTGAATAGAAGAACAACAATATATACTGCATAAGCATTGCGAATGGTAATGATAAACCAATTGCAGTAGTTGGAGAAATATTGTTCATCGCTGCAATAACAACAGTCATAATACCGCAAAGTACGGTGTTAGGCGGCTGTGTCCCACCCGCAGGAGTTAATCCTGCAAATGCTAGTTCAGTCAAACTACCAGCAATAACACCTAACCGCAAATTACCTAAAATTAAACCAGTAATAGTGCATACAATTATAGGCCTAAAAATATAAAATGCTTGCAGCCAACAATCTAGTCCTGCTATCATTGCCCAAATTGCAATTAAAACACCTTGTGTGAATGTGATAGCCATATTACTTCACTCCTTTCATACTATAAATTTTTAAGCCTTAGCAAGAAGTTCGGGTGTAATAGGATATTTCCTATCCCCAGGATAATCTTCAATGAAAATATCAACGCCAGAATTTGCAATCGCTAATAAATCATCCTTATCCTGCTGATCTATATAAACTTTCTTGGAAATTTCAACCTTGCCTTTTTGAGGATGCATATTTCCAACATTAACTTGCTTAATAGGAACAGAATTCTCAATTAATTTCCGTGCATCAGTAGGAGTTTTGACAACAATAAAAATATGTTGTCTCGCAGCTGCTTTATTGATGATGTCAATAGTATGCTGAATAGTAAAAAATCTAATTCCAGCACCTGAGCTATCTGCTGTAACAGACATTAACTTTTGTTGTAATGGATCTTGAGCTGCTTGATCATTTGCAACAACAATCAAATTTGCTCCAACAGCTTTTGTCCAGCTAACCCCCACCTGTCCGTGAACCAATCGATTATCAATTCTAGTAAATACAATATCTGCAGACATATTAGTTTCTCCTTTCACTTACCATTTAAAGTAGTACAAAATTTATGTTCAAAGTAGATTGAAATTGTTCGTTTTTGTTTGCTTCATATAATAATTCTACTTCATTTTCTGTTTATTGCAAGCGCTTTTTTAAAATAAATATAAAAAAGGTAACTCATTGAGTATGAGTCACCTTTATGTGTGCGATTAAATTTTATTACTTTATTTATTATAATTAACTAGTCGTGATATACGCCTTCTGACCATTTTTTGTTTTCTTCATCAAAAAAGTGGACATTATCTTTTTGGTCTGGATTAGGTATAGCAATATGATCGATTTTATCAATGAGTTTTCTATTGACATCAGATGGTTCATACTTAGCATTCAGATATGAGTCCACAATATCAAAAATGAAATCACGACCTAAGACAATACCACCAAATCCCAAAACATTGGCATTTAATTCACGTCTAGCATATTCAGCCTGAGCAACATCCCCAACCATGGCAGCACGTACGCCTTCATTTTTATCGGCTGCAGTTGAAATGCCAATTCCTGTTCCACAAAGAACAATACCAAGATCCGCCCGACCATCAGCCACATCTTCAGCAACTCTTTTACCATACATTGGATAATGCGTTCTAGTATTATCGTGAGTACCCTCGTCAATAACTTGGTAACCCTCTTCTTTTAAATGATCAGAAATAGCCATTTTTACTGGAGTGACAATATGGTCATTACCCAAGGCAATTACCATGTGCTTATTAATTTTAGGATCAATAAATTCTGGTTGTGGTCTATCATTGTCAAACATTTACAAAACCTCCTTAAATCATTTCCTCAAGCATATTCAATCTAATTTGATGACGACCACCAGCATATTCAGTATCAAGATAGTGTTGCACTATTGAATACGCAAGTTTATCACCAACAATGCCACTACCTAGTGCAATTGCTTTGGCACCATTATGCATCGCCGTCATATGAGCTGTTCTTTCCTCATTAACATTAGCTGTAACCATGCCTTTAACTTTATTTGAAGCCATAGCAGAACCAACACCATATTCATCAAACATGATTGCTTTTTTAATTCCGTTATCCATTACCTCATGCGTAACTTTCAAACTTGACTCAACAAAGTCTTCTGCTGGTTCTGGCGTTACATCTAAAACGTCGTAGTCATGGTCGTTAAGATAATTTTTTACCTTTTCTTTTAATTCAAAACCATCTTTATCGCTACCAATAACAACTTTCATAGTTAATCTCCTCTCAGTAAAACTACTTGTAAACAGTTGTAAATTGACTGTAATGCTTTTCTACATCTGATCCTACTTCGTGATTAGTAATTAACCCATCCACATTTCGTAAATCATAAAACTGATGAAAGTCGCTATGATTTAGTTTTGAATAATCTACGACGACAAATTTACTTTGTGAACGGTCCAATCCTATACTCTCAGTCTGACCTTCTTCCAAATTAGCTGTTGTTATAGAAGTATTTTTAATCCCATTTGCACCAACAAACCCAACTGAAAATGACATAGTTTTTAGTTCATTATTGGCAAGAGTACCTAAAAAAGCACCACTAATTCTTCTATATGAACCACCAACCATAATTAACTCATAATCATTAAGATTGTTACGTGCTGCTTCAAAAACAGGCAGCGAATTAGTTACAATTCGCAGATGTTTAGTCTTAAGATTAGCAACCATTAATTCTAAAGTAGTACCTGGGCCAACATAAATAGAATCATTTTCATGAATCAAATTGCAAGCCCGTTTAGCAATTTCAAGCTTTTCCTTACTATGTATTTCTCGCTTTTGCTGATAGCTCTTTTCATTTCTAATTTGATCTGAAATTAATTGTGCACCACCATGAATTCTAGAAATCTTACCCAACTTATCCAATTCATTTAGGTCACGTCTAATTGTCATATCTGAAACTTTCAGCGCCTGAGCTAATTCATCCACAGTAACAAATTTTTGGGTATTAATTACTTGTAAAATTGTTTTTAGTCTTTCACTTTTTAACATTGGTTACCTACTTTTTAAACTAGATTAAGCAACTAACTTAGTTCATCTTTAGTATAATTGTTCTTTTTTGTTTGTCAATGTTTGAATATGTTTAAATTATATAAAATGAACAAAAAATAATTGCAATTTATCGTTTTTTCTATGCTTTGTCTTACTAACTAAACATTTTAAAACAATTTTTCTACTTTATCAGCTATTCACACCAAACTAAACAGGAAGACTTTAACTAAAGCCTTCCTGTTTAGTTATAATATTTAAAATAATTGTTCATTGCTCCAAGCAGTTGTTCCCTTGTCAGTCACAATTTGAACTGTAAAAGCATGTTGTTTATTTGGCAGCAGACCGTGAACAACCAACTTCGGTTCCTTGATGCCAGTGTAAAGCACACCGTCAACTTTAACATTATAAGTAACACGACCCAAACTCTCATCAGCATATTGCCACGATAAAGTTGTCGTTTGCATGCTACTACTACTTAAATCTATTGGCGCTTTAGTTGCAACCTGTTCATTCGGTAAATAATTTTCAGGTATAACTGTTATATCTACGCCAGTTAACCGCAATTCAATTTCTGTTTGACTAACGTCAACTGTTTCTAGCTTAATCCGCAAAAAGCTCTGCCCTAAATTAGTACCCATTCCAGCCAAATACGGATTAGGCAAATACTGTTTATCAAAGTAATAGACATTATCATCTTGAACAAATTCAGTTAAGTCCTTTGCCTGTCTTAATTTACATTTTTGACCAGCCAATTTAATCCCAATCGTATTTGGCAGTTGATTCATCTTAATTGCCAATTCTGTTGTTCGGTGAACAGCCATCCCCTCATAATGACCAATTGTTGGCGCAATTTTAACTAATAATTCATCAGCTGCCTGCTCTGTCTCAATCATTGTTTGAGCAAATTCACCATCCTGATACTTCGCAGAGATACCATCATCTTCGTAAATCGTAACTTGATTACTTTTCGCTGGATAAATTTCAAATTGGCGGGTTAATTTTATCTGCTTATATTCTTTAGGTGTATTTGTCGCAGGCGCTTTAGCAATAATTGCACCTGCTTTAACAAAGACTGGTAATTTCCAAATAGGCGCTGCAAAATTATTTAAGACTTGTCCACCTTGATAAGCGTCGCCAGTATAATAATCAAGCCAAACCTGCTGTTCATCGGGTAAGTATATGCCATTACGAATATCATTGCCCTCATCATCAGCAGCAGTGTTTTGATAAATCGGTGCAATCAAAAATGACTCACCCCATAAATATTCATACTTCACTAAGTCTGAATAGCATTCTGGTAAATCTGGATATTCCAAAAATAATGCCCGCACTAGTGGTTTACCTGTATCAATTGCTTCACGAGCGGCAGTATAAATATATGGTAATAACATTGTCTTTTGTTTTAAGTATGCTCGATTAATAGCCGTGATTCTTGATGAAAAAGCAAATGGATTCTTCGGGTTAGTTCCCCAGCCATCCATATTCAACTGAATCGGGGTAAAAGCTTTCCACTGATAATCACGTGTATTTACCACAGAATTATTCCCCAGATAAATCCCATCCATATCAGACCCCACATTTGGCTGTCCAGACAGTCCTTCGCCAATATATGTAGGTATTTGAAAACGAATGTACTCCCACTGACCGCCATTTTGATCACCAGTCCAGACAGCAGCTGTATTATGGGTGCCAGCCCAACCGTCCATTGTAATAATAAATGGGCGTAAATCTTGACCTTTAACCTTTTTAATCATTGCTGCAGCAGTTTGTGTACCATTAAGACCAAAAGAATAACCTGCATCTACCCACGCCATATCAGTTTTAAGCGCGGTTACCCCAACTGCTAATTCCTTCTCAAAATCGCGATCACTGACTTGGGGATGTTCTGGATCGACAGGTGCCAAATTTTGCTGGGTCCACAAACCGACTTCCACACCACGATTATTCGCGTACTTAATAAAGTCAGCTAAATTTTGTAAGTTTCCTTGCAGAGAATCTGTCTGACCATAACCTGCACCATAACCGTCATTAGGTAAGAACCATCCTAACGGCATATCATTAGCTAAATATTGGTCAATCATCCCCCGCGCACTTAACAAATAAGCTGTACCACCTTGTTCACCATTTAAAGTTTCACGAATTGTCTGTTCTTTTAATTCTTCCGGCAACTCCTGAGGATGATACTCTCGATAGTAATTACCATCCGGATATTTAATCGCACCCTTTTCTTGTGGGGAGGCCTTTACCCAATAATCACGATTATAGGCATTTAAATGTGCTTCATAAAAACCGAATATTGGTAATAGCAGCGGTAACCCGGTTAATTGTTGATAAGTATGAATTAATTGATAAGGAGTTGGTGCAAAAAAGTAAATGGCATCAAAACGATTTTCTTCATGCTTAGTAGTTACCAGGCTCGCATTTTTACTAGCAAAGTCATACTCTCCTCGAGTAAAAGTGTAACGCAGAACTCCGTAACCCGCTGTTGACCAGTAAACTGGCGCTGGCGAAGCTACACCTTGATCAAGCCAATTATTGGTATTGGCAACTACAATCCGCTGCCGAGTCAAATTAAACCGACCATTCTGTGTACCACCACCAAAATAATTAGCCTCAGTATCTGACTGCAAAAATTGCGTGCTACCATCAATCCCGACGCTAATTGGACGCGTTTCTTGTAATACAAGTTTGTCACTCACCCAAACACTCATTGCACCAGTATCTTTAGCAAAGCAAATCTTCATATTATCAGTCACAATTGTCCATGCAGAAGCGGACTTTTCAATTCTACTTTTAACTGAAGTAGAGCCGTATTCGGCTACTGTTGGTGCCAAAATTCTTGCATGTAACCCCGCTTGTGACTGTTTAGGCGGCGCATATTGACCAGTTGGATCAACATAATAGCGAAAAATATTAGCTGCAAGCAAATAAACCCGCGCAACCATTCCACCCGTATAAGCGACTTCATAATAGCAATCTTTCTTCATTATATTAATAACCATTTTGTTTGATATCCTTTCTTTAATTTGTTTTTTATTTAAAATTTTAAATATTATCTCATTTTAAATCTCAATATTTTCTAGCATACATAATTATTTTCTTGATAAATCTGCTAATAACAATTATACATATTAGCATAATAAATAAAATTAAATTAAAAAATATATTGTATTTTAATTTTAATGCTGGTATGATTTATACCAACATAAATATGCTTGCAATAAAATAATATCAAAATCGAAGGTAATAATTATGAAGAAAGGTAAATTTGTTAAATATTTGGGCATAGTTTCACTAGCAGCTCTGGCTTTAACTGCTTGTGGCAAAAGCAATAACAACGCAAATAACAGTGCAACACAAGATGTTAATAAGCTAAAAACAACGGTACCGGCAAAGCCGGTCAAGCAAGGTGGTACACTTAAAGTCGCTCTAGAAACAGACACACCATTTCAAGGAATTTTCTTAGATGAAATTTCAGAAAATACGGTCGACTATTTAGCCTCCCAATTTGGCGATGAAACCTTATTCTACTACGACAATCATTACAAAATTAATGACAAGGGTCCAGCCACTCTTAAAGTTAACCGCAATGCCAAAACAATCACGGTAACTGCCAAAAAAGGCGTTAAATGGTCTGATGGTAAACAAGTTACCGCTAAAGACCTAGAATATTCTTACGAAATTATCGCTAATAAAAAGACCAATTGTGATCGTTATACCGATCAGATGGCAAATATCGTCGGCTTAAAGGCCTACCACGACGGTAAAGCTAAAACAATTTCTGGAATCACTTATCCAGATGGCGAAAATGGACGCAGTATTGTAATTCACTTTCAACGAATGTATCCCGGAATGTATAATGCTGGCAGCAATTGCTACAGCGAAACAGCCGCCCCTTATCACTATTTGAAAAACATTCCTTTTGATAAATTGCAGTCTAGCGACCAAGTTAGAAAAGAGCCACTATTCTTTGGTCCTTATAAAGTTCAAAAAATTGTTCGTGGTCAATCCGTTACCTGGGTGCCAAACAAATACTACTGGCGTGGTAAGCCAAAATTAGATAAAATTTTGACTTCGGTGGTTTCAACCAACTCAGCTTCTGAAGCAATCAAGAGTCATAAATTTGACGTTATCAACGTTGTCAATACTCAGTGGAACCAAGTCAAAAATACTAAGGGTTACAACTTTGTTGCTCAAGTGCCACTTGTTTACTACTATCTTGGCTTTAAAGTCGGAAAATGGGATAGCAAACAAGAAAAGAATGTTGTCGACAAAAATAATATTATGAATAGTAAACCTCTCAGACAAGCAATGGCCTATGCAATGAACGTTGATGAGGTAGACAAACGCTATACCCAAGGACTAAAATTCCGAATTCCAACACTAATTCCAGCTGGCTTTGGCGATTACTTTGACAAAAATGCTAAAGGCTATACCTTCAATCTAAAGAAAGCTAATGAAATTTTGGATAAAGCCGGATACCAAAAGAAAGGCAAGTGGCGCACACAGCCTAATGGCAAACCACTTAAGATTAACTTTATGGCAATGAGCGGCAACGCCACCCAAGAGCCAATTATCCAAAATTACCTGCAGCAATGGCATAAAATCGGCTTGGACGTTAGACTTCTAGGCGGTCGGCTGACTGAACAAAACTCCTTCTATGATAAGTTAAACAAGGATAATCCTGACGTTAACGCCTACATTGGTGGCTTTGGTTTATCAACCGAACCTTCACAAGCTAACTTGTATAGCGAAAAGTCGCTAAGCAACTACTCAAGATTTGCTACTCCAGAAAACACCCGGCTTATTAATGAAATGGATGCTCCCGCCTCTTTTAATCATCAGCATCGGGTTAAAGTCTTCCATAAATGGCAAAATTATATGAACGATGAAGCATACATTGTGCCGCTGGACAGCCAATATACAATTACTGCCGTTAATAACAAACTGACCAACTATTCCGTTGACCCATCAATGTGTGCCAACAAACACCCGATTTGGTACAACATTGGTTTTGCCAAATAAAATTAATTTTTAAGGAACAACACTATGAACAATACCAAAAATAAAGTTACCGCAAAGGAATTTTTTAATAAAATTTTATCAGGGACAGCGACAGGAATTATTGTCGGTCTAATCCCTAATGCTGTTTTGAGTGCCCTTCTAAAATTGTGTGGGAACAATACTTTTACCCTTGGATTAACTCACGTTTTGCTGGTTTTTCAAGTAGCAACCCCACTTTTAATCGGTGCCTTAATTGCTTATCAATTTGATTTTGCACCAATCGATATCGCAATCGTTGCTGGGGCTTCCTATGTTGGCTCAGGGGTTACCCAATTTAACGCCCAAGCAATTAACCCTGCAACTAAGCAAGCCGGAATTTTTATTTCATCTGGTACTGGTGACTTGATTAACACAATGATTACTGCTGCTATCGCCGTTTTCCTAACAATGCTAGTTGGTAACCTCTTTGGTTCGGTTAAGATTGTCCTGAGTCCAATTGTAGTCGGCGGCGGTTCCGCCTATCTTGGCTTTCTACTCTTGCCATTTGTCAGTAAAATCACAACCGGTTTAGGTACTATCATTGATTCCTTTACCAAACTGCAACCAATTTTAATGTGTATCTTGATTTCATGGATGTTCTCGCTCTTAATTGTTACTCCAGTTTCAACAGTTGCCATTGGGATGGCAATCCAACTTAACGGAATTGCTGCTGGTGCTGCCGCTATGGGCGTTGCCGCAACTACAATCGTGCTAGTTGTCCACTCATGGAAGGTTAACAAGGCTGGCGTTACCATCGCCGTTGCCCTAGGAGCCATGAAAATGATGATTCCTAACTTATTCCGGCATCCAATTATTATGCTGCCAATCATCATCACTTCAACAATTTCCGCATTGCCAGTAGCCCTATGGCACATTTGTGGCACTCCTGCTTCAGCTGGCTTTGGTCTTGTAGGAATTGTTGGTCCGCTGGCTTCTCTTAATGCTGGCGCCAACAGTATTAGTTGGCTGTTGGCGCTAATCGCTTGGCTTATCATCCCAGCTGCCGTTGCCCTTGCTTGCCGTTTCGTCCTTGATAAAATGCTACATGTTTATGATGAAAAAGTGGCCTTTGCTTACTTAGGCGAATAATTTTTTAAAAAACTAGAAACACGTTTTCGGATAATAATTGATCTGAAAACGTGTTTTTTAATCAGTTTTAACCAAGCATAACTTTACGTAAATTCAAATTTTGTACCAAAAAACACTTTAAGCAAATGAGCTTAAAGTGTTTAACAATTTGTCACCGCTTATTTAATAAATCCACGTTTGGCAGAATAAAAGCGATTAATTTTATGGTTGAAATAATATAATGCAGGATTATTTCCCTTTTTGACAGCCAACATCTTGTACTTTTTACCATTATAAGTGATATGCTTCAAAGTCAATGTTGTCTTATAATTCTTTTCAGATGCTGACCATACTTTACATTTATTTGAGCTAATCTTTTTAACTGATACAGGTTCAAAATAAACATCTTGCTTCCTAGTATTTGTATCATAGTACGCTTCAGAATTTGCACGATAGTTTTCAATGTAATACATTCCATCATACCCCTTTTGGTACCAAATACCACGGAATTTTCGAGGAATAGTATGCGTGATTGTCGCTGCATATACCGAATTATTTGCTGTACTTATAATCATTCCACTGCCTGCTATCAAGCCAAGACTTGCGATCAGGCTAGCCAATATTTTTTTGAATTTCAAATTATTTCTCCTTAAAAAAACATAATAAATTTTATTTTATTTTAACACTAAATAAAATAAAAATCAGTATTAATTTATCACTAAAAATTACTTATTATCTTAGAAGGCAAGCTTATCACATTTACCAAAAAAGCAGGCATAAAGCCTGCTAAATCAATATCTATTTTACTTCTCTAAAAATTACTGGCACCAAATTTTATTTTCTGGTGTCATTTTATGTGCCAAATATCTATTATTAACAAAAATCAACCTTAACTTATCTGCGAAAAACGTTGATAAATCAAGGTTGATTACTTTGAATTACTCTTAAAAATGCTGATTGCCAGAATCGAACTGGCGACCTTTTCTTTACGAGGGAAACGCTCTACCGACTGAGCTAAATCAGCAACTCGTAACGTTTAAATTATACCAAAAGAAAAAACGTCACGCAATAAAAATTATCAAATCAAACTCATCTTACTGCCAATCAAGACATAATCCCTGCTGATGCAGCAATTCCGGCAATTGGTCGCGGTCAATCTTATGACTGTCGAGCTTAGCACCACTAATCTGCTTGGTAAAGGAATCAATTCGGCGGTTAGAATCGCGCAAATCATAGTAAGTCGTTACCAGCTTATCATAATCTGCCAAATCACTAACTTGAAAATCACGTGGATAGTCATTTTCAAACGTGGTAAATTGCAGCGGTAGACGTGGCTTCAATTGCGGTTCTTGGTCGGGCACCCCAACCTGCATCCCAAGTGCTGGGAATGTCAACTGCGGCAAGTCCAAGACGTCAAGCATGGCCAGTGGATGGTCATTAATTGTTCCTAGCGGCACATAACCTAAACCCATGCTCTCTACCGCATTAGCAACATTTTGCCATGCAAGTAGAGTATCATCCATTCCCTGCATAAATAGGTCGCTCATGTGTACCCGGCCATCATCTTTGCCCAATTGCTGGCGAATTTGCTGGTTGCGATACAGGTCCACTACAAAAATGAACAGGTCACCTTCTGCACCCACATATTTTTGGTTGCACAATTCCCGAATTTTAGCCCTTTTGGCTTCATCGGTGATATGCAGCAGTGTTGCATTTTGCATGAACATACTAGTCGCAGTATGTTGAAAAACCGTGTACAAGGTTTCTAACTGTTCTGCAGTTAACTTTTGGTCCTTAAACTTCCGAATTGAACGGTGGTTAATTTGATTATCAATTGTTGAATTATGAATCATTGTCTGACTCCTTTTCTAATTCTCTTACTAAAAGTAAGTATATTGTAAAACATTCTCTCTGTCAATTATTGCTTGAAAGATATTCAATACTGTCTTAATTGTGCTAGAATTTATTTGATTAAATTAAATATCTAATGGAGGAAACTATGCGTGTTTTAGTTGTTGGCGGCGCGGGCTACATTGGCTCAATTGCTGTTAGAAAATTACTTGCAAACGGTAATGATGTTGTTGTACTCGATGCATTATACACCGGTCACCGAAAGGCTGTCGATCCACGGGCCAAATTTTATCAAGGCGATATCGAAAATAAATTTTTGGTCAGCCAAATTCTACGAAATGAAAAAATTGCTGCTGTAATGCACTTTGCGGCTTACTCATTGGTGCCAGAGTCCGTTAAAAAGCCATTGAAATACTACGACAACAATGTTTCAGGCATGATTTCTCTACTTGAAGCAATGAACGAAGTTGGTGTTAAATACTTAGTCTTCTCATCCAGCGCCGCAACTTATGGCATCCCTAAGAAATTGCCAATTACCGAAGATTCCCCGCTTGACCCAATTAATCCTTACGGCGAAACCAAGATGATGATGGAAAAAATCATGCACTGGGCTGACAAGGCTGATGGGATTAAGTCAATTGCCTTACGCTACTTTAACGTTGCCGGGGCTGCCAGCGACGGCTCCATTGGTGAAGACCATGCGCCTGAAACCCACTTAATTCCTAATATTTTAAAGAGTGCAATTTCTGGTGATGGCAAGTTTACCATTTTTGGTAATGACTATGACACTAAGGATGGCACCAACGTTCGCGACTATGTGCAAATCGAAGATTTAATCGACGCGCACCTACTAGCTTTAGATTATTTATTGAAAACCAATCAATCTAATGTCTTCAACTTAGGTACTGCTCACGGCTATTCTAACCTGGAAATTTTGGCGGCAGCACGCAAAGTTACCGGCATTGATATTCCTTATACGATGGGACCAAGGCGTGGCGGTGACCCCGACTCACTAGTAGCCGATTCTACTAAAGCACGAACAATTTTGCACTGGCAGCCAAAGCACGAAAGCGCGGAAGAAGTCATGTCCAGTGCCTGGAAATGGCACCAATCACATCCAAATGGCTACAATGATAAATAAACCATAAAAAGCATACTGCTTGTTAACAGTATGCTTTTTAATTTGCTTCATTAATGATTGTATAAAGATCCATATCGCGAAATTCACCATGATATTTAACTTTAGCACGGAGCAAGGCAACATGTTCCAAGCCTGCACGCTTTGCTACTGCCCGACTAGACTTGTTTTCATGATCGGCCAATAAGTCAAGCCGGTGTAAATTCAGCTTGGCAAAAGCTAATCTAATTAGCCGTTTAACTGCCATAGTCATAATACCTTGTCCTTGAAATTCGCTACCTAACCAGTAACCAATTTCACCACACTGATTCTGACGATTAAGATTGTGCAAGTCAAGCATCCCTGCAACTTGATCATTTACCATGATTACTAATTCCAGCATCTGGTAATTAGCCGTTTTTTCTCGTGTCATTTTGATAAAGTTGACTTCATCCCTAACAGTTTCAGTAGTTTCTGCCCATGGCAGCCAGCGCCCAATCTGTTCACGGTCTTTAGTAACTAACGCCAATAATGCTGGTGCCTGATCTAATTCCGGTAAGACTAATGCAATCTTCAAGCCATTAATTGTAAACTGATCAAAAGTAAACATCTGCCGTCTTCTCCTAATTATTTTTTAATAATATTAATGATAACATTTAATCTAAAATGGCGCCAGTTCGTAATCAACTACTAATTTCATTATAAAAGTTACAATTTATCAAAGTTTTCATCTACTAATGCAAAACTCATTTATAAATGCTAAAATAGAATAATGTAACATTAATGTAACATAATACTTATTGATTTGGAGTGGTTAAATGTCAAAAGAAGACCCAAAGACCAATTCTGGATATGAACGCACACTAACTAACGCGCATATCCAGTTAATCGCGCTTGGTGGCACGATTGGCACCGGTCTTTTCTTGGGAGTTGGCAACAGTATTCACAAAGCTGGCCCAAGCGTAATTTTAATTTATATCATTGTTGGTATTTTTCTTTACTTTTTAATGCGAGCTTTAGGTGAGTTGGTTCTTTCCGACTTGCACAAGCACACTTATATCGAATTTATCGAAAAATATTTAGGCAAGAACATCGGTTTTATTACCGGCTACCTGTATTGGATCAGCTGGATAAGTTTAGGCATGGCGGAGATGACCGCCTTGGGAATTTACTTTCAGTATTGGTTCCCGCATTTGCCAACCTGGGTGCCAGGATTAATTACCATTGTTATCTTGCTCTTTATCAACCTATTATCAGCACGGTTATTTGGTAATTTGGAATTTAGTTTTGCCATTATCAAAATTGTAACGATTATTGCCTTTGTCTTGCTAATTGCCTACCTCTTAGTTACTGGTGGAAAGACAAGCTTTGGTCCCGTTGGTTTTGGTAACTTAACTAAAAATGGTGGCTTCTTTGCCACTGGTGCCAATGGCTTTCTTGGCGGTTTTCAAATGGTAATTTTTAGCTTCGTCGGCGTTGAACTAATTGGCTTAACGGCAGCTGAAGCACAAAATCCCAAAGTTACCATTAGAAAAGCGATTAATGAGTTACCATTGCGAATCATTTTATTTTATGTCATGGCTATTTTGGCAATCTTGCTGGTTATTCCATGGAATAAAATTGCAACTAGCTCTAGTCCCTTTGTCCAAGCTTTAGGAGCTACGGGGATTCGTGATGCCGGCTCAATTATTAACTTCGTTGTAATTTCTGCGGCCGTTTCCTCAACCAACAGTTTCCTATATAGTGCTGGACGATTAATTTTTTCCGTCACCTATGATGGTAAGGGCAAATGGAATGAAACCTTTGGTCGTTTACACCGTCAATTACCACAAAACGGTTTGATCTTATCAGCCTGCCTAATGGGATTGGCACCATTAGTAATTATCTTAATTGGTAATCAGGCATTCAATTTTATTTCTTCAACCTCAACCAGTATGTTTTTAATTATTTGGTGCTTGATGATCTTAACTCACTTGTCTTATCGCAAGCAAACGCCGGCTGACAAGTTAACTGACTTTAGAATGCCACAGTATCCGTGGTTAGATTATCTAACACTAGTCTTTTTTGGTCTGATGATTATTTTATTACTATCATTACCAGCCAATCGCATGGCAATGATTAGTGCGATTCTGATTTTTATTATTTTATGGGCTGTCAGCAAGATCTGGCACCAAGAACGGGCGATCTAGCCTCTTGCGGCGCATTCACCAACCGAAAAATATTTTTAAAGATTAAATTGGAGTAATTTTATGGACAAAAAAGATTCTACTGAATATGAGCGATCGCTAACCAATACTCACATTCAATTAATTGCATTAGGCGGAACTATCGGAACGGGACTTTTCCTTGGAGTTGGCAACAGTATTCAAAAGGCTGGTCCAAGTGTTATCCTCATCTACCTAATTGTCGGTATTTTTCTCTTTTTCTTGATGCGGGCATTGGGAGAACTGATTATTTCTGACCTCAGCAAGCATTCATACATCGAATTTATTGAAAAATACTTAGGTAAGGACACTGGCTTTATCACCGGTTACCTATACTGGATTTGTTTAATCACCCTAGCAATGGCGGAAATGACCGCCCTGGGAATTTATTTCCAATATTGGTTCCCTCATTTACCGACCTGGGTGCCGGGGCTAGTTACAATAGCCGTCTTATTAGGCATTAATATGCTATCAGCACGACTATTTGGTAACCTAGAGTTCAGTTTTGCTATTATCAAAATTGTAACGGTTGTGGCCTTTGTTATCCTAGTTGCTTACCTGATGATTACCGGTAAAAATACCACTTATGGCGCTGTCAGTTTTAACAACCTATTTAATAATGGCGGCTTCTTTGCTAAAGGTGGCATTGGCTTTTTATCAGGCTTTCAAATGGTTATCTTCAGTTTTGTTGGTATCGAGCTCTTGGGCTTTACCGCCTCTGAAGCACAAAATCCCAAAAAAACTATCAGCAAGGCAATCAACGAAGTACCTACTAGAATTATCCTCTTTTACGTTTTAGCAATTGTGGCAATCTTAGTAGTCATCCCTTGGAACAAAGTTTCGACTAGTTCCAGTCCATTCGTACAAACTCTTGCTGCAACAGGAATCCACAATGCTGGCTCACTGATTAACTTTGTGGTTATATCTGCCGCTATTTCTTCAACCAACAGCGTGCTTTACAGTGCTGGGCGACTACTATTTTCGATTACCTTTAACGGTAAGGGCAAATGGAATGAAACTTTTGGTCACTTACACCGTCAATTACCACAAAATGGTTTAATCCTGTCTGCCTGCTTAATTGAGCTTGCACCATTATTAATCATTATGATCGGTAATGATGCCTTCACCTTTATTTCATCGACAACTACTAGTATGTTCCTCATCATCTGGTGCATTATGTTGCTCTCGCATGTGGCTTACAGAAAGGTAACTCCGGAAGATCAACTAACCAGCTTTAAGATGCCAGGCTTCCCGTACTTTGATTACGCGACATTAGTATTCTTTATCTTAATGATTATTCTCTTGCTGGTTCTACCAGAAAACAGAGTTGCCATGATTTCGGCATTAGCAATCTTCATTATTCTTTATGCAATTGCTAAACTATGGCGCAAAGAAAAAGCTGAATAAACAAAAAAAATACTTAGATCAGAATTGATCTAAGTATTTTATTTTGCCTAAATTATGACTTAAGCCGGCGTTTTAACTTTTGCCACAAGCCTAATGCCTGGCGCAAATTATTACTTGGCACGTAATTACGGATTGCGCGCAATGTCTTTTTATTATCACGAGTCGAAAAGATAAATGTACCATTCTTGCGTGTACGGATTTCAAACCGCGGAATATAGCGACCATGAAAATGAACATCAGCAACTACGCAAGTAATTTCCGCCCACGGAATCTGGACGTAATCATTTAAGTTTCGCTCATTATAAAATTCGAATGCTTGATCGCCCACCATCACTTTGCCATAGGTCGCAATCCCGCGAAACCAAGTGGCACTTAGTGTTAAGGTGACCTTAGTATTGCTTGATTTAACCATTGTTAATTAAAGAACGTGCAACACGTGAAGCACAACACCCACGATGAAGATACCAATAATAATTACAATTGGTGATACCTTCTTCTTGAGCAGCCACATACAAAGAAAAGTCAATAGTAACCCAGCTAATCCAGGAATTAAACTATCAAGATTATTCTGCAATGTCGTCGTCTTGAATTTTGTCAGCGATAAGCCATTACTCTGACCAATTAATGCTTGTTGGATGCCCTTAGCACCAGCTGGTAACGAGTTCCAATCAATGTAGCCGCCTTTTTGAACCGGCGTCTTAGAAACAATTGGCGTAAATTTAATGTTAACCCAGCGTTCAATTAATGAACCAAGGACAAACATCCCCATCATTGAAGCACCACGGGTAACCTTTTGCAATAATCCGCCAGATACATCATTAGTAATTGCAGACCCAGCCTTGTAACCAAATTCTTGTGTATACCACATAAATGCTAATCTGATTACATTCCAGATAACAAAGAACAAAATTGGTCCTAAGATATTGCCTTGAATTGCCATTGAAGCACCCAAAGCACCAACAATCGGTCGTACAGTGTACCAAAAAACCGGGTCACCAACGCCGGCTAAAGGTCCCATCATCCCGACCTTAACCCCTTGGATAGCTTCATCTTCAACCTCAGCACCATTAGCTTTATCTTCTTCTAAAGCCAAAGTAACACCTAAAATCGGTGAAACTAGGTACGGGTGAACATTGAAGAACACCAAATGGCGTTGCAAAGCTTCTGCCATATCATCTTTGTCCGGATATAATTTTCTCAATGCTGGAATTAATGAGTATGCAAAACCACCATTCTGCATTCTTTCATAGTTCCATGATGCTTGCAAAAATTGTGAGTGCCACATAACCTTGAAGCGGTCGGCTTTTGTTAATTTTATTTTTGAATCAGCCATTATAAAATCCTCCTCTTAGTATCACTTTAATAATCATCAATGATATCGCCGAGTGGATCGCCGGTACCTTCATTAGCTGAACCTGAATTGCTGCCGCCCTTTGATTCAAGAGCCAAGTACATAATCGCTAAAGCCAAACCGATTGCACCTAGAGCAATTAATGTTAAATCTTTAATTGCAGCTAAAGCAAAACCAATAGCAAAGAATGGCCACACTTCACGGCTAGCCATCATGTTGATAACCATTGCGTAACCAACAGCTACAACCATTGCACCACCGATTGACATGCCATCGCTTAACCAGGTTGGCATCAATCCTAGCCAGTACTGAACTGTCGATGCTGGAATCGCCAGTAGTAAAGCAGCTGGAATCGCAATTCTTAATCCTTGCAAACAAACATCAATCCATTGCCACATATTAATTTTGCGCCAATTTGCTTTTTTAGCATCGGCATCCATAATGTGAACAATCCCAGTTGAAATTGTCCGGACAATCATCGTTAAAAATAGACCGGCAACTGCCAAAGGCATCGCAATCCCTGTGGCCATCCCAATTCCTTTTGTACCTTGACCACTCTGAACCAAGATAATTGCCGAAGCAACAGATGCTAAAGCTGCATCAGGCGCAACTGCGGCACCGATATTAGCCCAACCTAGCGCAATCATTTGCAATTGGCCGCCTAAAATAACTCCTAAGTCAAGGTGTCCAGTAACCAAACCAATTAATGTACAAGCAACCAGCGGTTGGTGAAATTCCCATTGATCTAAGATACCTTCCATACCTGCAAGGAAAGCAACTAGAACAACTAAAACCATTTGTATAGCGTTCATTTTTTCACTCCTTATTCATTATTTATTTTGCTCATCAAGCAAATTTTGGGCTTTATTCAAAATTGCAGCCATATTGCCTGACTTATCAGTTGGAACTTTACGAACATCAAACTTAACGCCCATTTTTTCAAGTTCGTGAAAAGTATCAACATCCTGCTGGTTCATTGATAAAACATTGTTGGCATTAACATCGCCAACTGAATATGACATTGACCCAACGTTGACAGTTTTAATATTCACGCCTGCCTTAATTACTGTCAGAACGTCCTCCGGATTTTCAAACAGTAATAAAGCATGAGTATCACCAAAACGTGGATCCTTAGCAATTTCGACCATTTTTTTCAATGGAACCGTATGAGCCTTCACACCAGCTGGCGCTGCTTCACGAATCATGCTTTTACGCATTTCATCTTTGGCAACTCGATCCGAAACAACAATTACCCGGTCAGGATGCATTGTTGGGATCCAACCAGTAGCAACTTGTCCATGAAGCAACCGTGAATCAATCCGGGCTAACACGATTTTAAGATGACCATCACCAATTACCGTTCCAGCTGGAATCGATTTTTGCGTTTTAGCAGGTACTGCTGCCTCATCTGTTGCAGTCTGTTGCGGCATTAAATCAACCGGTTTTGTTTTAATACCATCACGAGCCGAATTAATAATTGCAGTGGCAACCTGTTGCGCTGTCGCATCAGGATTAGTCAATCTTTGCGTTAACGCCTCAACAACCATTGGTAAATTCATACCAGTTACAATTGCCCAATTTGGATGATCCTCAAGCAAAGTATTAGCTTGGTTAAATGGCGTTCCTCCCCAAAGATCTACTAATAGCAACACTTCATTTTGATTAGAAAATGATGCTATTGATTGTTTCATTTTGTCATGAATATCCTCTGGTCCTTCATCAGGCGATAGCGTTACATGAGCAAAATTATCCTGTTCACCAAATAGCATTTGTGCTGATTGAGCAATACCATCTGCAAACCCACCATGGCTAGCAAGTAAAATTCCTACCATGTGATTTCCTCCTTTAAATAATATGTATCTGCTTTTATTATACCCTTTATATCAATATAAACACAGGTTTTCCCGATTTAAAGACCACAAAAAAGAGGACCAATGGTCCTCTTCCTTTTACCTTGCTCCGGCTGTCAGACTCGAACTGACGACATCTTGATTAACAGTCAAGCGCTCTACCAACTGAGCTAAGCCGGAATATTAAAAAAGCACGGCAGCGTCCTACCCTCGCAGGCAGTCTCCCACCAACTACTCTCGGCGTGAAGAAGCTTAACTACTGTGT
>NZ_JAQTIC010000009.1 GCF_029433445.1 Lactobacillus sp. ESL0701
ACACAGTAGTTAAGCTTCTTCACGCCGAGAGTAGTTGGTGGGAGACTGCCTGCGAGGGTAGGACGCTGCCGTGCTTTTTTAATATTCCGGCTTAGCTCAGTTGGTAGAGCGCTTGACTGTTAATCAAGATGTCGTCAGTTCGAGTCTGACAGCCGGAGTATTTTGGAGCGTTGTCCGAGTGGCTTAAGGAGCATGATTGGAAATCATGTATACGGGTTTTAATCCTGTATCGAGAGTTCAAATCTCTCACGCTCCGTCATTGATTTTAAAAAGGCAGTTAAAATAATTAACTGCCTTTTTTATTTGTTTTTAATATAAATGGTGTACAAGGCAATGAATCGGGATTATTAGTATTAATCGTAAAAATGAAGTCATGCAAAAAGATCAGGGAAGACGTTGACCCGCATGAAGATTTTACCACGATTTTATCGCTTAGTTAGGATGCTTACCCAAGTCCAAGTAATGATAAATTAAAGTATAGTTTGCCAAATTAGGATAGGCAATAATCTCAAGCTTATCTAATATTGAGTAAAACATATTACGGTTGACATCCAAATATTCTACTTAAGATTAGTCAAAATCAATGTTTCTGATGAAAAATATTTTTTATTATCTGCAATTTTTGCTGGTTAATTTTTCAAGCGATTTTTTAGTCGTTATTTATGATATTTTATTATAATAATATTATGCGTTATAACTAAATCTTCCTTGAAAAACATGCTAACAGTCAATATTATTGCTGCTGATTGCTCTCTTTACTAGTGTTGTTAAATTATGTCAAGCTTACTAATTTTTTAATTATAGTGCAGTAAAAAATTACGAATTTTGCAAAAAAATGCTAAAAAAAGATAGACAAGACCACAACCTTTTGCTATAGTATTAAGAGTAGTCATGAGATGACAACGACCTCGGAGGATTAGCTCAGCTGGGAGAGCATCTGCCTTACAAGCAGGAGGTCACAGGTTCGAGCCCTGTATCCTCCATAATAATGGTGGTGTGATAATTGCACCGCCATTATTTATGGGATTAATTAAATATTATTTTTCCCAATTAAAAAAGAATTCTTGCATTTTACAATGTATCTAGTATACTAGTAAAAGTGCTTTGATTCAGGCTATGACCCGTTGGTCAAGTGGTTAAGACATCGCCCTTTCACGGCGGTAACATGGGTTCAAATCCCGTACGGGTCACTTTGGAGGATTAGCTCAGCTGGGAGAGCATCTGCCTTACAAGCAGGAGGTCACAGGTTCGAGCCCTGTATCCTCCATCGTTCTAAGACTACCGAATCTACGGTAGTCTTTTTTTATACAAAAGAACGAAAAAATTTAATATTTATCGGTTCAAGTCCTGAGAGGATCCACTAGATAAGTGGAGATGCCTTGTAACCGAATAGCTGTTGTCTATACAGGGGGACTATTATGGAAAAACGTTTATTTACTTCGGAATCTGTTTCTGAAGGACATCCGGATAAAATTGCGGATCAAATTTCAGACGCGATTTTAGATGCGATTATTGCTCAAGATCCAGATGCGCATGTAGCTTGTGAAACTATCGTTACCACGGGCATTGTGTATGTATTTGGTGAAATATCAACTAGTGCTTATGTTGATATTCAGTCGATTGTTCGCAAAACCGTTTTGCGAATTGGTTATGATAAGCCAGAGCTTGGTTTTGATGGCAATAATTGTGCGGTGTTAGTTGATATTGACGAACAATCGTCGGATATTGCTGAAGGTGTCGATCATTCGTTAGAAACACGTGAAAATCAGTCTGATGAAGATAATTTGGACCAAATTGGTGCAGGTGATCAAGGACTAATGTTTGGCTTTGCTGTTAAGGAAACGCCAGAGTTAATGCCTTTGCCAATTTCACTTGCGCATCGGTTAATGCGCCAAGTTGCTCAACTTCGTAAAGACGGAACATTAACGTGGCTGCGTCCAGATTCTAAGGCACAAGTTACTGTTGAATATGATGAAGCCGGCAAGCCAAAGCGGGTTGATACGGTTGTTATTTCAACTCAAACTGATGACCAAGTTACTAATGAAGAAATTCGCCAAGCAATGATTGATTTAGTCATTAGCAAAGTGATTCCTGCTAAATATTTGGATGAGCAAACCAAGTTCCTGATTAATCCATCAGGTCGGTTTGTTATTGGTGGACCTAAAGGTGACTCCGGATTAACTGGTCGTAAAATTATTGTTGATACTTACGGTGGCTATGCTCGTCATGGTGGTGGTGCTTTTTCAGGTAAAGATCCGACTAAGGTCGATCGCAGCGCTAGTTATGCGGCACGCTATGTAGCCAAGAACATTGTGGCTTCTGGTTTAGCAGACCGTTGTGAAGTACAGCTGGCTTATGCGATTGGTGTTGCCCATCCAGTATCCGTAATGATTGATACAGCAGGTACTGGAAAGGTTAGCGATGAGCTGCTAACTAAGGCAGTTCGTGAAATCTTCGATTTACGACCAGCCGGTATTATCAAGATGCTTGATCTGCGACGCCCAATTTATGAGCAAACCGCTGCTTATGGTCATTTTGGTCGTACCGACATTGATTTACCATGGGAGAAAACCGATAAAGTTCAAGCAATCTTGGATTTTGTAAAGAAAAATAAATAATTTTAAGGAGGAGCATTATGAAAAAAACAAACGTACCAGTTGTTACGCTTGCGATTTTTATGACAACTTTTATGGCTGCGATTGAAGGAACGATTGTTTCAACTGCAATGCCAACCATTGTTTCTGACCTCAACGGTTTAGAAATTATGAACTGGGTCGTTTCAATTTTCTTATTTATGACGGCTGTATCGACTCCTTTATACGGAAAACTGGCAGATAGCATTGGTCGCAAGCCAGTTTTTTTGTTTGGTATTGCGTTGTTTGTCATTGGGTCAGCTCTTTGCGGTCAGGCACACAATATGATGGAGTTAATCTTATTCCGGGTTATTCAGGGCCTTGGCTCTGGTGCAGTTCAGCCTGTTGCGATGACAATTATTGCTGATTTGTACACTTTAAAAAAGCGGACCAAGATGCTCGGACTTAATTCCGGCTTCTGGGGTGTAGCATCTGTTATTGCACCGCTTCTAGGTGGTTTTATTGTTCAAAACCTGTCTTGGCACTGGGTCTTTTATATCAATGTGCCGATCGGTTTAATTGCCTTTTTACTGGTTGTGTTATTTTTACATGAACCAAAAGAAAGAGTAGCAGTTAAACTGGATATTAAGGGGACTTGCTGGTTAACGATTTTATTATTAACTCTGATGTATGTACTGCAAGAATTAGGTTCGCTTAATTGGCTGATAACTGCTGCTCTGGTGGCTTTAATTGTTATTAGTGCAATTGCCTTTTATCGTGTTGAAAAGAAGGCAGACGACCCAATATTGCCGCTCTCGATGCTCAAAGGCAGAGAGTTCTTATCTTTGAACTTAATTACCTTGTTTATTGCCGGAGTTGTAATTGGTTTTGAATTTTACATTCCGACTTGGATGCAGGGAATTAAAGGAACAAGTGCCACAATTGCCGGCTTTGCGGTTACGCCAAGTTCTGTCATGTGGGTTGTTGGCTCATTCTTAATTGGTGGCATGCTCGGGCGCTTTGGCGTTAAGAAAACTTTCTTTGGCATGTTGGGATTATTAGTAATTGCAGACTTCCTATTGCTGATTGTGCCGCTGCAAACACCATTTTGGGTATTTTGTGTAATTGCAGCAATGAATGGTGTAGCTTTTGGGGCGATTTTAACCGCATCACAAGTTCGTTCACAAGTTCTGGTAGCCCCTGAAAATGTGGGTGTGGCAACCTCCTTTAATACGCTGATGCGGTATTTAGGGCAAACAATGATGGTTTCAATCTATGGAATTACCTTCAATACGATTGTTGCTGGTAAACTTGCTAAGCATCCGAATTTGACACAAGGCATGATGAATAAGATTGTGTCATCGGTTAAGGCTAAGGAGCTTGCTGCTAATCTTGTTCCGCAACTACGGCAAGTATTGTTTAGTGCCTTAAAGGGTGTCTACGTTGTTTCAATGGTGGCAATTGTGATTTCAATTTTGATTAACTTTTGCTATAAAAAACAAGAAGAAAATTAAGTAATAAAAAAAGTCGACTAAAGTCGACTTTTTTGTTAGCAATTTATTCTTTTAAGTAGTAATGATAGAGGACGGAATAACCAATTAAAACAAAGGTAATTCCCTCTAAGAATCCGCCCAAAACATCCGACGGATAATGAACATGTGTAAAAATTCTGGTGTAACCAATTAACAACGGAAAACAAGTCCAAATAATGCAAAGAATAGTTTTACCAGTTTTATTTTTGACCAATAAAATTGTTAAAACAATTAAGATTCCGAATAGCGTAGCACTACCAACTGAGTGACCGGATGGGAAACTATAACCGTGGGCTGTAACTAAGTGGTGCACATAAGGTCTATGGCGCGCAATCGCATGCTTGATAATCCAATTGTAACCGTTGGCTGCAATCATTGTTCCCGCCGTAAAGCAAGCGTAGGCGTACTTTTTAAAGACCACCAGAATGATAAATAAGACAATCGTCTCAAGCACGATGACACTTGTATTCCCCAAATTGGTAAAGGTCGTGGCGAATTTAATGTTAGCCGGATTGGTATTACAGATAATTCCAATTACAGCTTGGTCAAATTGGTGAATAATTTGTTTACCTGAAGAAACTAGAATTGCCCAAATTGTATAAAGAGCCAAAAAGATTGTTGCGGGCACAATTGTATCTTTTTTGGCATGTATTGTATTACTCAAATGTTTTTCTCCCCTTGTTTTTTTTAGCATTTGTGGTAAATTATAATCATTATTGATAAAAAAATAAAGGTCAGGAACTAGTAGCAAGGTTGTTTTTCCTTAGAGAAAAGTCGGTTGGTGCAAGACTAAAAAAACTAATTGTGAACTGAGCCTGAGAATAACCTTTCGTTGTGCTGCCGCGTTAAGGAGCGTTAGAGGGTCATGCTGCGGCATGAAACTTAGGTGGTACCGCGATTATTCGTCCTATGATTAGTTTCATAGGACTTTTTTTATGAGGTGAAGATAGATGTACAATCACAAAGTCGTCGAAAAAAAATGGCAAGATTATTGGGCCAAGAATGATACTTTCAAAACGGGCAACGATCCGAAAAAGAAAAATTATTATGTAATGGATATGTTTCCGTTCCCGTCAGGTAAGGGATTGCATGTTGGTCACCCAGAAGGCTATACGGCAACTGATATTACCGCCAGAATGAAACGGGCACAGGGCTATAATGTTTTATACCCAATGGGCTGGGATGCCTTTGGATTGCCAACAGAGCAATATGCGTTAAAGACAGGTAAGGATCCGGCTGTTGTTACTAAAGAAAATATCGCTACTTTCAAAAAGCAGCTGCATAAGCTGGGCTTTTCTTATGATTGGGACCGGGAAATTGCGACCTGCGATCCGAAGTATTACAAGTGGACGCAATGGACATTTGAGCAAATGTACAAGAATGGTCTTGCTTATGAAGCTGAAGTACCAGTTAACTGGTCGCCAGATTTAGGAACTGTTGTTGCTAATGAAGATATTGTTGATGGTAAAACTGAGCGGGGTGGTTTCCCAATTTATCGCCGCAATATGAAGCAATGGATGCTCAGGATTACGGCTTATGCTGATCGACTGCTTGCTGGTCTGGACAATCTTGATTGGCCGGAAAACGTCAAGGAAATGCAACGTAACTGGATTGGTCGTTCAGTTGGTGCGCAGGTTACCTTCAAGATTAAGAATTCTGATAAGACCTTTGATATTTTTACCACACGTCCTGATACTTTGTTTGGTGCCAGCTATGCTGTGTTAGCTCCAGAGAACAAGTTGGTCGAAGAAATTACGACAGCTGAACACAAGGCTGACGTTGATGCATATGTTAAGGAAATTGAATCTAAGTCTGATTTGGAAAGAACAGACTTGAACAAGCATAAGACTGGTGTCTTCACAGGTGCGTATGCAATTAACCCTGTTAACAATGAAGAAATTCCAATTTGGATTTCAGATTATGTCTTAGCAACTTATGGTACGGGTGCTGTTATGGCAGTTCCGGCTCATGACGATCGTGATTACGAATTTGCGCAAAAATTCAACTTGCCAATTAAGGCTGTAATTAAGGGTGGCGACATTACTAAGGAAGCTTATACCGGTGATGGTGTTCACTTTGATTCTGAGTTCTTAAATGGTCTGAATGTTGAAGATGCCAAGAAGAAAATGGTTGCTTGGCTGGAAGACCATAATGTTGGTGAAAAGAAAGTCAACTACAAACTGCGTGATTGGGAATTTGGTCGGCAACGTTACTGGGGTGAGCCAATTCCTGTCATTCATTGGGAAGACGGCGAAACAACCTTAGTTCCAGAAGATCAATTGCCATTAGTTTTACCACATGCAACTGATATTAAGCCATCTGGTACGCCTGAAAGCCCGCTTGTTAACTTGACAGATTGGGTGAACGTGGTTGATGAAAATGGTCGCAAGGGTAAACGTGAGACTAACACAATGCCTAACTGGGCTGGTTCATCATGGTACTTTATTCGTTACGTTGATCCGCATAATGACCAAAAACTTGCTGACTATGACCTGCTTAAAAAGTGGCTGCCAGTTGATTTGTATATTGGTGGGGCAGAACACGCTGTTCGGCATTTACTTTACGCTCGTTTTTGGAACATGGTTCTCTATGATTTGGGTGTTGTACCAAATGAAGAACCATTCCAACGTCTGTATAACCAAGGTTTGATTTTAAAGAACCACGAGAAGATGTCTAAGTCAAAGGGTAACGTTGTTAATCCAGATGATGTGATTGACGAATATGGTGCAGATAGCCTGAGAACTTATGAAATGTTCATGGGACCACTTGATGCTTCGATTGATTGGGATGACAACGGTCCTGCTTCAACTAAGAAGTTCTTAGATCGCGTTTGGCGATTATTTGTCAATGATTTAGATTTGAAGCCAATTCCACAAGAAAATATTGTTCCAGAAAATGATGGTGAGCTGGATAAAGTTTATGCGGAAACGGTTAAGAAGGTAACCGAAGACTTTGAGTCGCTGCATTTTAATACTGCAATTTCACAAATGATGGTCTTTGTTAACGCAGCCCAAAAGGCTAAGACAATTCCACAAGAATATGTAGAAGGCTTCATTACCTTAATGGCACCAGTTGCACCACATATGATGGAAGAAATCTGGCAGATCATGGGTCATGACGAATCAGTTACCTTTGCTAAATGGCCAACTTATGATCCTGCCAAGTTAGTTGAATCAACAGTTGAGATTATGGTTCAAGTAAATGGTAAATTACGTGGCAACTTCAAGGCTGCTAAAGATACAGCTAAAGATAAATTACAAGAGCAAGCTTTAGCATTGCCGCATGTTCAAAAGTTCTTGGAAGGCAAAGATGTTAAGAAGGTAATCGTTGTTCCTAACAAGATTGTTAACATTGTTGCAAAATAAAATTTAATTTTTCCTAAAATGGATAGTTATCTGATTGAGAATTATCAACTTTGCTTGCAAAATAGGATAGTTAGTACACTAGATTTAGGGAAAATTAATGAAAGAAAATAATTTAAAAGAGCAAAACACGCAGGATACCTTTATTAAGGGTAGTGCATGGATGACTTTTGGCTCGATTACGTCACGGATTTTGGGCGCACTATACATCATTCCGTGGTTTATCTGGATGCAGCCGTATGGTAACATTGCTAACGCGCTGACAGCTAGAAGTTATAATATTTATAGTATTTTTATCTTGATCTCAACGGCGGGAATTCCTGGGGCAGTAGCTAAGCAGGTTGCCAAGTATAATGCTCTTAATGAATACGGTGTTGGTCGCAAATTATTTCGTAAGGGTCTAATGTTAATGGTGGCGCTAGGGATTGTTTCGGCAATTATTATGTATGTTGCATCGCCGCTTCTGGCTTCTAATGGGTCACGCAGTGATCCGCGCCAAGTTGCGGTGATGCGCAGTCTGTCTTACGCCATCTTGATTATTCCAATTTTGAGTATTATGCGGGGCTACTTTCAAGGGTATGCGGATATGATGCCATCGGCAGTATCGCAGTTTATAGAACAGCTTGCCCGCGTTGTCTGGATGCTGTTAACGGCCTATGTGATTATGCAGGTGCAGCATGGCTCTTTTGTTGACGCGGTTGTGCAGTCAAACTTAGCAGCAGCGATTGGGGCTGTCTTTGGGATTGCAATTCTAGTTTGGTTTTTGTTCTCACGAAGACATAAACTTAATGACCTTGTTGCTAACTCAAATAATGAAATTGAAGTTTCAACAATGGGTCTGTTTGGTGAAATTGTTGCTCAAGCAATTCCGTTTATTATTATTGATGCGGGTATCCAGCTATTTTATTTAGTTGATCAGTATACTTTTCACCCAATGATTGCCAGCTTAGTGAAGGTAAGTTATAACACGATTGAAACCTGGTATGCCTTGTTTGCACTCAACGCTAATAAGTTAATTATGATAATTGTGTCGCTTGCTAGTGCAATGGCAGTTACGGCAATTCCGCTGCTTTCAGCAGCCCATGCTAAGCATGATTTCCACGGGATTTCAGAGCAAATTGGCAATACACTGGACTTGTTTTTATTTGTCATGATACCAGCGGCATTTGGGATGGCAGCAATATCGACACCGATTTATACAATCTTTTATGGCTATGATAAATTAGGTTCGAATATTCTGTATTTGTCATCATTTACAGCGATTTCGCTGGGGCTGTTTACGGTTTTAATGGCTGTTTTACAAGGCTTGTCAGAAAATGGCTTGGCAATAAAGTACCTCGTGCTGGGGTTAATTATTAAAATAATTGCGCAGTACCCAATGGTTTATATTTTCAAAGTCTACGGACCGTTAGTGGCAACCAACTTGGGGATGCTGGTGATTATTTTCTTGGCTTTGAAGCATTTGCAGGTAAGTTACAACTTTAATAGTAATCGAACCAGTCGTCGTTTTATCGGCATTACTTCCTTTTCTGTCATTATGTTTCTGCTTGTTTTAGCAGTTGAAAAGGGCTTGGAATTGGTGCTAAATCCGGCAGTTCGCTGGCAAGCATTATTAATTGTTGGTGTAGCTGTTTTTATTGGTGGTATTTTCTATGTCTTTGCGGCAATTAAATCTGAGTTAGCGCAAAAGATTTTGGGCGACAAGATTGTGCCTATTTTAAGAAAATTACATATTCAAGCGTAGAAAAAGACGCTATCACAATTAAGTGATAGCGTCTTTTTTGGTTACAAAAGTAGCTGATGAGCTATTTTTGTGCGCCCCTGCCAAGGAACCTTATTGTAACATAATACCGGGATTAATTACTGAATTAACGCTTAGTGTACTCGCCATTTAAGACATCGTCGTGTTGTCCTTTTTCTGGAATTGCAAAGGCGGCAATAATGTAAAGGATAAGTCCCCAACCAGTGAAGCAAATCAAAGCACCGCCAATAATTCTTGTCCATGCTTTGTCCCAACCGAAATATTCAGCAATGCCACCTAAGACACCAGTTAAAATTTTATCGCGTGACTTTGTTAAATGCTTTTTCATTATTTTGCTCCTTTGCTACAATTTTGTTTAATAAAAAAAGCTAATCATTACAGATTAGCTTCTACTTGATGCCCCGAAAAAGATTCGAACTTTCACTTAGTTACCTAAACAGCGACCTGAACGCTGCGCGTCTGCCAATTCCGCCATCGGGGCTTAAATATTTTTAACACAGTAATAATAATACCAAAAATTTGGTAAAATGTAAGCATAAAACGAAAAATATCTGAAAATTTTTTCTAACTAAGGAGGATTTATGACTTTTAAGCATAAATTTAACAAAATTATGGTTGCTCTGATAGCGGCGATGCTACTTATTTTGCCGGTAACACCGGTTTCTGCGGCAACACAAGTACCAAGTGATTATCATACTAATCAGCTGAAGTTAAATGTTAAGTCGGCGATTGCAATTGATAGTAAGACTGGTCAGTTATTATACGGTAAAAATATTAATCAGCCGTTGCCAATTGCTTCGATGACCAAACTAATCACGGTTTATTTAACCTTGACAGCAATCAAAGAGGGAAAATTAACTTGGCAAACTAAGGTAAAGCCAACCGATGCGATTATTCGGGTTGCAAACAATAAGGACTTTTCTAATGTTCCACTGCATGTTGGTCACGAATATAGCATTAAGCAGCTCTATCAGGCGACTTTGATTGAGTCAGCTAATGGTGCCGCAATGCTCTTAGCGCAAGCTGTCAGCGGTGCTCAAGAACCGTTTGTCAAGCAGATGCGTCAGCAGTTAAGCAAATGGGGCATTACTGATGCCCAAATCTATACGACTTGTGGACTACCAAATAAAAATGTGGGTGCAGATGCTTATCCTGGTGCTTCTGATAATTCAGAAAATGAGCTCTCAGCTAAAGATATGGCAATTGTGGGGCAACATTTGATAGCTGATTTTCCGCAAGTAATTAAGACGACTAAGATTGCTCACTTAGCTTTTGTTGATCAGAATACTAAGACGCCGATGGCTAACTTTAACTGGATGCTTAAAGGATTATCGCAGTACAATCCTCAATTAAAGGTCGATGGTTTAAAGACCGGTACAACCGATGCGGCTGGTGCGTGCTTTATTGCAACAGCCAAGCATAACGGAGCACGGATTATTACGGTGGTAATGGGGGCGGAGCACCGCGATGGCACCGATCCGTCACGGTTCATCCAAACCAAGAACCTATTAAGTTATCTTTATCGTAATTATCGACCAATTATTTTTAATAAAAATGAAGTAATCACGGGTCTTACCAATATGAAGGTTCACAATGGTAAGGCGCGGCAGATTAATATTGGAATGAAAGAAAATAGTGAAATCTGGGCACCAATGACAGGTTCTAAATTGCACGTTGAACTAGCCGATAAACAAGTCGAAGCACCTGTAACCGCCGGACAAACAGTAACAAATTACAAGTTTAAGGCGGGCACAGAGCAATTAATCTCACTGACTAATCCTGCTGGCATGCACCTGCCAGCTAAGTCATTTCAAGAAACAACACGGGTTAACTTTCTAGTTCGCTTCTGGCGCTGGCTCTTTGGAGGTTAAAGATGGTTGCAATTCCTGCAGATATTTTAACTAAAGTAATTAAAAAAAGACCAAGTGATACCCATAAGGGTAATTACGGTCGCGTGTTATTAATTGGCGGTTGTGAAAATTATGGTGGGGCAATAATTATGGCAACTGAGGGCACTTTAAATAGTGGTGCTGGTCTAGTGGCAGTGGCAACGCACTCGCTTAATTTATCAGCTCTGCACGCGCGTGATCCAGAAGCAATGTATATTGATTGGCATGACCATGATTTACCAGCGTTGATTAAAAAGATGGATGTGGTTGTCTGTGGTCCCGGGTTAGGACTAAGTAATTTTGCGCGAGAGTTAATGCAAATGTTGTGTAATACTTTAACCAATGAACAAACACTAGTTTTAGATGCCAGCGGTCTTGATTTAATTGCTGAAAAGCGAAGTTTAATTCCCCAGCATGTTGGCAAAATTATTTTGACACCGCACCAAATGGAATGGCAGCGATTGAGCCAGATTAAGATTGCCTTTCAGACTGATAGTGCTAATTTAACAGCGCTAAATGAGTTATTCCCGAAGAAAAATGCAATTTTAGTTTTAAAATCTAATCACACACATGTTTATTGTGGGGATGGATCGATCTTTGTTAATCCATTAGGCAATCCGGGGATGGCAACTGGGGGCATGGGCGATACGCTTGCCGGAATTATTGGCGGCTTTTGTGCTCAATTTGGTAATAATCTTGATTCGATTATGGCTGCTGTTTACATTCACTCTTTGGCTGGTGATCAGATTGCTCGAACAGATTATGTAGTCCGTCCGACTAAGGTTAGCAACGTGTTACCACAGCTAATGAAAAAATATGCAGATTAAAATAGTTATATAGAATTGGTTTTGTTGTAAAATAGGACTGCGTATTAGAAAGAAAGGATGAAAATGAAAAAAAGTCTATTGAAGCCGCTTACTTTTTGCTTTATAATTTTAATTTGCGTCATTAGTTTAGCTCGAATTTCAATGCCGCAAACTCATAAAGAAACAAGTAATGCCAAGCCAAAAGAAACTGTAGTTAAAAAGACAGCTGCTTCTTTTCGTCCTTATCAAGATCCTAGCGATTTGCGCCGGCCATATAATTGGCGAAAGTCAAGTGAACTTAAGCCATATCCTAAGATTAAGCGATTGGAAAATGATATTACGATTCGTGTTTCGCTTAAGGGCAATCGGGTATATATTTTGCGTAATAACAAGCGAGTCTATACTATGCTGGCCAGCGGCGGGATATTCAAAAAGGGCAAGTCGTTAACGCCAACAGGTACTTTTAAGATTCAAGATAATCGCGGGGAATCATTTTACAATCCTAATTTAAATGAGGGTGCCAACAATTGGACCAGTTGGGACAAAAATGACGTTTATCTTTTCCATTCAGTGCCAACTAAAGATAATGGCAAATATAATTTAAAAGAAGCTAAGAAGTTGGGGAAGCAGCAGGGGTCACATGGCTGTGTCCGTCTAAGTGTGCCTGATTCGCAATGGATAATGAATAATATTAGATCAGGTACCAAAGTAATTGTGAAGAATAATTAAATAAAAAGAGTTGGCGAAGACTCTTTTTCCTGTTATAATTTGTGCTGAGAACGATTAGAAGTAGTAGGCAATTTTCCATTTAGCGAGTCTGCAGATGGTGTAAGGCAGGTTGGTAAAATTGCATGAAGGCGTGTCTAACCGATAATTCAGTAAATTTAATAAGCGGATACTTTGTATCAAATAGAGTGGTACCGCGGGTAAGAACTCGTCTCTTTCTGCATGAGCAGAAAGGGACTTTTTTTGTAAAGTGAGGTAAAAATGAATTTCAAAAATGAAGTAGTCGAGCTATTGGCACCAAAAGTTGACTTGCCAAAGGAAAAAATCACGGCATTAATTGAACGACCAAAAAATGAAAAGATGGGTGATTATGCCTTTCCAGCTTTTGCATTAGCTAAAGTAATGCATAAAAATCCTGCTGAAATTGCTAAAGAAATCGCAGCCCAATTGTCTAGTCCAGCTTTTTCTAATATTCAAGCAGTTGGTCCGTACGTCAACTTTGCAATTAATCATGAAAAATTAATTGCACAGACATTGACTGAAGTTTTAACCCAAAAAGAACATTTTGGTGACCAAGAATTAGGTAAGGGTAATGTTCCAATTGATATGTCTAGTCCTAACATTGCCAAGCCAATGTCAATGGGTCACTTGCGGTCAACCGTAATTGGTAATTCAATTGCCAAAACCTTGCAAAAGGTTGGCTACACACCAGTAAAAATTAATTTCTTGGGTGATTACGGTACGCAATTTGGTAAATTAATTGCGGCTTATAAGCATTGGGGCAATGAAGAAGACGTTAAAAAAGACCCAATTATGAACTTGTTTAAGTACTACGTTAAGTTTCACGCTGAAGCTGAAAAGCATCCAGAACTTGATGATGAAGGTCGTGCTTGGTTTAAGAAGCTAGAAGATGGCGATCCAGAAGCCGTTGAGTTATGGCAATGGTTCCGTGAAGTTTCATTGGTTGACTTTAAGCGTATTTATAAAGATTTGGGCGTTGAATTTGACTCTTACAAGGGTGAAGCCTTCTTCAATGATAAGATGCAGCCAGTTATTGATGAGTTGAAGCAAAAAGGTTTACTGCATGAGTCACAAGGTGCGCAGGTTGTTGATATGGGCGAGGATGAGAATCCAGCTTTAATTGTTAAATCAGATGGTACTAGTGTATATTTGACACGTGATATTGCTGCAGCACTCTATCGGATGAAGACCTATAATTTTGTGAAGATGCTATATGTGGTTGGAAATGAGCAGTCACAGCACTTTGTGGAACTTAAGACAGTTCTAAAGAAGATGGGTTATGACTGGGCTGATGAAATTCACCATGTTCCGTTTGGCTTAATCACGCAGGGCGGTAAAAAGTTGTCAACGCGTAAGGGTAACGTTGTCTTCCTTGACAAGGTATTAAAGGATGCAGTCGCACTTGCTCAAAAGCAAATTGAACAAAAGAATCCTGACTTAGCTGAACAAAAGCAAGTTGCTCATGATGTTGGTGTTGGTGCTGTTATTTTCCATGATTTAAAGAATGATCGGACAGATAACTTTGACTTTGACTTAGAAGAAGTTGTTCGCTTTGAAGGTGATACAGGTCCTTATGTCCAATACACAAATGCTCGGGCACAAAGTGTATTGCGCAAAGCAGCAAAGATGGATCAAAAACCTGACTTGGGTAATTTGAATTTAAACGATGACTGGTCCTTTAGTGTGGCTAAAGCCTTAGCTGATTTCCCTCGAATTATTGCCCGCAGCAGTGACAAATTTGAGCCGTCAATTATTGCTAAGTATGCACTAGATTTGGCTAAAAAATTCAACAAGTATTATGCCAATGTCAAGATTTTGACCAATGATGAGCAAATCGCTTCCCGCTTAGCGCTAGTAGAGGCAACATCAATTGTTTTGACTGAATCTCTTCGTCTGTTGGGAGTTAACGCACCAAAGGAAATGTAGTTGAAAAATATTTTTCTAAAACAAGCGCTTACATAAAATAAAAGATTGTTCAATGATTAATTATTACGGTACAATAGCAGTGTAAGTTTATATAGGAGGTATTTTTAATGGCTTATTTAGATAATGGTAATCAAATCTTTAAAGACGCTCGTAAAAACCATTATGCAGTAGGTGCATACAACACTAACAACTTGGAATGGACTCGTGCAATTTTGCGTGCTGCTGAAGAAACTAGAACCCCAGTTTTAATTCAAGTTTCAACTGGTGCTGCTAAGTACATGGGCGGCTACAAGATTGTTAAGGACATTGTCGAAGACACAATGGATGCAATGAACATTTCTGTTCCAGTTGTTTTGAACTTGGACCACGGTGACTTTGAATCAGCTAAGGAATGTATTGCACTTGGCTACTCTTCAGTAATGTTTGATGGTCATGCACTTCCAACTGATGAGAACTTGGCTAAAACTAAGGAAATCGTTAAGTTAGCTCATGAACGTGGCATTTCTGTTGAAGCAGAAATCGGTAAAATTGGTGAAAACCAAGGTGCCGATGGTGGTGAATTAGCATCTGTTGAAGATGCTAAGGCATTCGTTGCTGCTGGTGTTGACAAACTTGCTTGTGGTATTGGTAATATCCACGGCGTTTATCCAGAAGGCTGGAAAGGCTTGAACTTTGACCGTTTGAAGGAAATTGCTGATGCTGTTCCTGTACCACTTGTTTTGCACGGTGGTTCAGGTATTCCTGAAGACCAAGTTAAGAAGGCTATTTCTCTTGGTATTTCTAAGGTTAACATTAATACTGAATTCCAATTGGCCTTCCAAGGTGCTACTCGTAAGTACTTTGAAGAACACAAGGATGAAGACAAAGCTAACAAGGGTTATGATCCTCGTAAGTTATTATTGCCAGGTACTGAAGCCATTACTGATGCCATGAAAGAAATGATTGGTTGGCTTGGAACTCCTTCAATCGACGAAGAACTTAAGAATGCTGCTTTTGACAGAAGCTCATTGAACGAAGAATAATTTAGCTTAATAATTAATAAAAGTCCTATTTGACTAATGAAGTCAGGTAGGGCTTTTTAGCACTTGAGAAATGGTCATTAAACCTTTTTGGAAAATAAATCAGGCTTCTAATAATGATTATTTGAATTCTTTTATGTTCTTGTTGACTCTAACCTTGCGTCAACCTTTATAGTTATGAATAGGAGGTATAAATATTGATTACTAGCAAAAAAATTCAAGAACTAACGGGTTTGTCTGCACGAACTTTACGTTATTATGAGCAACTTGGTTTGATTAAGCCTAAACGTGATTATACGTCAAATTATCGTCTATATAAGGAAAAAGATGTAACGATTTTGCAACAAATCCTGGTCTTCAAAAAAATGGGTTTTAAATTGAGCGTCATTAAAGATATTTTACAAAATCCAAAGTTTGATCTTGATAAAGCCTTAGAAATGCAATTGAAGTTGCTGAATAAACAGAAGCAAGAATTAGAACAAGTAATCAATAATGTTAGACGTACTATTCAGGCAAGAAAAGGAGAAATCACAATGTCAGATACAGAAAAGTTTGCTGGATTAAAGGCAACATTATTACAGAAAAATGAAGCAAACTATGGCAGTGAACTTAAGCAAAAATATGGTGAAGATATCTATGAAGCAGCTCAAGAAAAATTTGCTAAAATATCTGAAAATTCATATCGTGAGTTAGTTAATAATGAAACAAAGTTAATTCAAAATTTGCATACTGTGTTGCTTAATCCTGAAAAAGAGGATAAATTAAAGGCAAGTATTTTTGCGGAACACCAAGCATGGCTTAAACAATTATTGCCGCAGTATACGACTAAAATTCACTCTGGGATTATCCAACTTTACCAATGTGACAGTCGTTTTAGTGCTTATTATGATAAGCAAGCTGGCTTGGGTGCAACTGACATATTAGTAAAAATTTGCCAATCATTTTTAGCATAAAAAATGCTTCGTCTAAATTTGACAGAAGCTCATTGAACGAAGAATAATTTAGCTTAATAATTAATAAAAGTCTTACTTGACTAATAAAGTCAGGTAGGGCTTTTTTTGATATAACATATATTAAGCTGCTTTTTGAAAATGATTATCGCTGCTAGCAGTAATTTAACTATTATGTATTGGGTTTCGGCTGCATATTTTGCTTTAATTTTATTAGCTATCCCATTATTGAAAAAAGGTAAAAATTAAGATGACTACAATTTATTTAATTAGGCATGGTGAACCCGACACAAGCGTACATGATGATTGGACAAGACCATTAACTAGACTAGGACAACAGCAAGCGCAAGAAATTGCTGATAAATTTAAGAATGTGTCGTTGACCGCTATATATTCAAGTCCGTTTAATAGAGCAGTGGCGACAGTAACACCTTTGGCGCAGCAACAAAATTTAATAGTACAAACAAGTAATTTGTTAATTGAACGTAGAATGCCTGAGTGGTTTAGTGATGCTCAAGCTTTTGATGAATATACTAGGCAGCAGTGGCGGGACTTTACTTATACTGCAAAGGGTGGTGAATCCTTGGCAGAAGCACAGACAAGGTATCTTGATTTTTTAATGAAAATACCTGAATCGGGGACAGTTGCAATTGGCACTCACGGGACAGTGATGAGTTTGGTCTATGATGCGGCACATCATGGTCAAGGCTTTAATTTATGGCAAAATTTACCATATACAGCAATTTTAAAGCTAAAAGTATTTGCAAATAGCATTGTTAATTCAAGCTTTATTTAAAAAATACCGACTATAAAAATTGATGAATTTATTGTTGATTTATGTAAAGAATATATTTATAATAAAAAATTATAAATATTATTTAGGAAGAAATATGAAAAGAAAATTTAAAAGGTAGTAAATTGAGAGCAGGTTTTAGAACCAATGGATATAATCTTCGTACCACAGAAGCCAATCTTAAATGGAGACCATAGAGAGATGAATTTAAATGAAAAAGTCTTTGAATAAGCCTGAATGCATTACTTTTTGGGCTAGCGTATTACTATATATTTTGATTTCTATGTTCTGTCAAATTGGAGTTCCCCAAGAGCCTGTGTATTACAAGGCTCTTGAGCAAAATTTTTATTTTAACAGTATTATAACTTATTTAATTCCGTTAATTGTTATCTTTATGGGTTGGCAAATGACATCAAGATATTGGTTTTCTAGTTTTAGAGAGTGGCAACTTTTAAGAAATAAAAAGAAGTATTGTTGGCAACAAGTAAAGCGATTATTTATAGTTGCAGTATTGTTCACATTAATTAGCTGGATTCTTACGATGCCATTTGTTAAGTTAACATCATTTATTGGGGTTACTGCTCAAGACTATCAAGAGCCGTTTACTTTTAGTAATGGTCTACTATATATTTTTGGTCATGGTATGGGAATGCTTCTTGCGATATTAATTGTAATACTTCTTAATTTTGAGATAATGATGGTCCCCTTGATTAGTAATTACTGTTTCAAGAAGCAATGGCAAGTATTCGCGTTTTCTGTTTTTATAGTTACTTTTTTACCGATACTGTTATTTGGATTAGGAATCATACCAGAGCAATGGGTTAGTTATAACTTGATCGGACTTTTTGATATTGCTGAGCGAGTAAGTCAACTGCAAGCACCTTTTTGCTTTTTGGTTTTGGTATTAATAATCGAAATAATATTATTATGTTTGATAAATAAGTATCATGAAAGGACAAGTTATTAATGAATCAAGCAGTTATACTTGAAGATGTTGCCATTTCTTTTAAAAATCGTCCTTTGTTAACTAAGGTTAATTTTAAAATTTCTGCAGGAGATATTGCATTACTTAGTGGTGAAAATGGTTCAGGCAAATCAACTTTACTAAAAGTAATATGTGGACTAAGACAGCCTAAAAGTGGTCGTGTTAATGTATTTGGAAAAGAATTAGGTCCTGGAAAGTTTGCCCAGCAAACGGCAGTATTAATTAATTCTCCTAGATTTATTAATGATATGTCAGGATTTGATAACTTGTGGGCTTTGGCACAGATTAAGCATCAGATTAGTCAAGAAACAGTTAGGTTGTGGATGAATCGTGTAGGATTAGATCCTACAAGTAAGGTAAAGGTAAGAAAGTATTCCTTAGGGATGAACCAAAAACTAGGTTTAGCACAAGCTTTAATGGAAGATGAGGACTTAATTTTGTTGGATGAACCATTAAATGGCTTAGATAAAAGCTCAAAACAAAAAATTGTTAACTTAGTTAAAGAAGTTCATTCAGAAAACCTACAAAAAATCTTTATAATTGTTTCCCATGATAATTATTTCAATACGATAGCCAATCGCTTTTTTGAAATTAATGGGGAAGAAGTTATCGAAAATGTTTAAATTCTTAATTAAAACAAGTCACAAAAAGATTGCTAGATTGATTATTGGATTGGTTTTAATCGCCCTTTGTGCTAGCATTTTTGGCTATATTGGACCTATTTATGGCAAACCGAGTATCTGGTCTACTTTTTTTAACTTATCTGTAGGTATGGAAATGGCGGCTTTTGTCTTGCCACTAGTAACTTTATTTGTCGGGTTTAGTATTTTTGAAATTATCGGAACGAGTTATTTTGAGGTAATTGAAATTCGTGCAGGTGAGCGAAAAGATGACTTAAATGCATTCATGGTATTAGCGTTTTTTGTGGCATTTTTAATTGAATTAACATTTCTTGTAACTGTAGTTATTAAGGGAGTATTAACTGGCATTAGTACTGATTCCAAATATTTGGGAGCGGCCTTAATTGAATTTTGGTTGCAGTTAATTGATATATATGTATTCTTATTATTTATGTTGTTAATTCAACTGATTTTTAAAAAGACGGGGTTAACTTTTTTATTTGGTTCTGTATATACAATATTAGTGTTCGGCAGTTTAAAAGGTCTGTTACCTTTTAATCGCCCAATAATTGCTGGCACGGAATTGTTCTTTTTAGGGCGTAAGTTAATTAGTCCGGCATATTCATTTTTAGGATTAATTTGGTTGATAATAATGGTAATTGCAATTAAAATTACCGCAATTAAACTGTATGAAAAATGATCAAGTTCTTAAAGCAATGTAAATATAAGTAAAATTATGAGATATTAAAAATCGCTAGACAAAAGTCTAGCGATTTTTTCCTAGTGGCAATTTAACTTGAACTTTATCAAACGAAAAGGGCTTATTAAATGACATTTGGTAGGCAGTTAAATTTAAAAATTCATCTGGTCTGCATTCCGGATTATAGAGCGGATCGCCAACAATTGGGCAGCCAATAGCGGCTAAGTGGACACGAATTTGGTGTGTGCGGCCAGTTTCAAGCTGCAATTTAATTAGTGCTGTGTCCGCTGATTTGGTTAAAACTTGATAATGGGTGATTGATGCCAAGCCATCTTCACGAACCATTCTTTTGCGTTGGTCATTGGGGTCTTGACCAATAGGCAGAGCAATTGTATCACTTGCCCGCAATTTTTCTGGGTGACTAACAACGGCGAGGTATTCGCGATGGAAAATTTTCGTGGTTAATTCGCGATTAAGAATTGGCACGACCGCTGGATTTTTTGCGACTAGCAATAAGCCGCTGGTTAACATATCGAGCCGGTGGACAACAAAGGGACTGAAGCCTAAGTAAGTAGCACAGTCGTTTAGTGCAGTATTGGTTTCAGCTAAATTTGGGTGCGTCTTTTGTCCAGCTGGCTTATTAATGACTAATATGTCTTGGTCTTCATAAATGATGTCGGGCAAGTTGCCGCTAGCTGGATAGATACCCTGCTGGGAATCAACACAGTCCAATTCCAATTCGATTTTATCATCGGGATAGACTAACTGGTTAAAATGTCGGTAATTGCCATTGACACGAATTTTTTGTTCAATTCGTAAGAAATGACGCCATTTGCGCGGCACCAAAAGTTGGCGCAGCAAGTCACCGACAGAACATGGTTTGAGATTTTTAGGATAATTAAGTGTAAAATAATAGCTCATAAATATTTATTAAGTCTTTTTGTAAATAAAACTAATCCTCTTCTAATATGATACAATTCTAAGTGTTTCTAAAAAGGAGCAGAATTCATGGACAATAATGAACCAAAGAAAAACGGTTTAAGTAGGGCGTGGCATCGCTTTGACAACCGTTTTTATATCGGTCGCTGGATTATTTTAATCCTGCTTAGCGTGATCCTTTTGGTTTGTACGTATTATACCGTTAAAGTAAAAACTTCGAATATATCTAATTTAAAGGCCTCTTTGTCAACAACGACTGCCATTTATGATTATAAAGGTCAGAAGGCAGGCTCGCTGTATTCGCAAAAAGGTTCCTTTGTCGAATATAATAAAATTTCGCCAAATGTCAAGAATGCCGTGATTTCGACTGAAGATCGGACATTTTGGACCAATCCGGGCTTTAGTGCCAAAGGAATGGCACGGGCAGCATTGGGACTTGTTATTCATCACGGGCAAATTTCTGGTGGGGGATCAACCATTACCCAGCAGCTTGCCAAGAACGCACTGTTAACCCAGCAGCAAACATTTTCACGTAAGTTGGAAGAATTATTTTTTGCTGTTGAAATTACGCATGTTTATTCCAAAAAAGATATTTTAACAATGTATCTTAATAATGCCTATTTTGGTAATGGTGTTTGGGGTGTTCAAGATGCCAGCAAAAAATATTTTGGCAAGGATGCCAGTCAGTTGACGGTTGGTGAAGGTGCAACTCTAGCGGGAATTTTGCGTAATCCTAGCCAGTATAACCCAATTGACCACATGTCGTATGCATTATCGCGGCGGAATTTGATTTTGAATTTGATGGTTGCTAATAAGAAACTGTCGCAATCAGCTGCTAATGCGGCGCAAAAGCAAGGCTTGACTTTAGTTGATGCTTACCATAACCAAGATGGTTATCGTTATCCGTACTTTTTTGATGCTGTGGTTGATGAAGCAATTGACCGCTACGGCTTAAAAGAAGAAGACGTAATGAACAAGGGTCTGAAGATTTATACGACGCTAAACCAGAATTATCAAGGACAGTTGCAGGACAAATTTAATCAGGACTGGTTATTCCCACAAAACGCTGCTGATGGCACTAAAACTCAGGGAGCTAGTGTAGTAATGGATCCGGCAACTGGTGCTGTGCGAGCAGTTATTGGGGGACGCGGCAAGCATGTCTTTCGTGGATACAATCGAGCAACGCAAATGAAACGCCAGCCTGGGTCATCCATTAAGCCACTGGTTACGTATGCCCCAGCACTGCAGGAGGGTTATCACTATGACTCGCCGTTATCTAATAAATTGCAGCGGTTTGGCAAGAATGGCTACGAGCCTCACAATGTAGATAATGGCTATTCTGATAAAATACCGATGTATACGGCAGTAGCACAAAGTAAGAATGTACCGGCAGTTTGGCTTTTAGATAAGATTGGGGTTGCCAAGGGCGTTCAGTCAGCTAATAATTTTGGCTTAAAGGTACCAAAATCTGACCAGAATTTAGCTTTAGCACTTGGTGGTTTATCCAGCGGGGTCTCGCCACTGCAAATGGCTAGAGCCTACTCTGCCTTTGCCAATAAAGGAAATTTGCCCAATAATTCATACTTTATCACTAAGATAACTGATGCTAGTGGCAAAGTTTTGGCCGAAAATCATAATCCTGGAACCCACCGGATAATTTCAACTAATACTGCCAAAGAAATGACTACCATGCTTCTTGGCGTTTTCAGTAATGGTACTGGGGTTTCGGCACAACCAAGTGGTTATCGTGTCGCTGGAAAAACTGGCTCAACAGAAGTACCTAATTCTTATGGCTTTGGTACTAAGGATCAATGGATTGTTGGTTACACCCCTGATGTCGTCATCGCAACTTGGGTTGGCTTTGATCGAACTAACAGAGAGCATTATATGCATGGTATTTCAGAAACGGGGATTACGAGGCTGTATAAGGCTGAAATGGAAGGTATCTTGCCGTATACCGCACAAAACCAATTTACCGAGCAGGCACCTAACCAAATTGTTAAGCAAAATGGTTCCGGAACAGATTGGACCGGTGGTATTGGCGATAAAATTGAAAAAGGTTTTGGTTCGGCGAGTCAAAAGCTCAATGAATGGTATAATGATATCAAGGGCCTAATCGGCCATTAATTTAGGAGGACTTTTATATGGTAAACATCTACGACTCAGCTAATCAATTAGCTTCTGACTTGCAAGAAATTGACGAATACAAGGCTTTAGAAGAAGCAATTGAAGGCGTTAAAAAGAATGCTGATAGTTCTGCCTTGTTTAAGGAAATGGACAAGATGCAAGCACAAATTATGCAAGCCCAGGCTCAAGGTCAGGATATTTCAAAGGATATTCAAGACGAATATAACCAATTGAACGAAAAAGTACAAAAGGATCCACAAATTTTGAAGCTGCTGCAAGCAGAACAAGGTTTGTACAAGACAATTGACGATGTTCAAAAGGCAATTACTAAGCCGATTAATGATCTTTATGAAGGTCTTAGAAATTAGAAGTAATTATGAAATTTATCCACTTGGCGGATGCACATTTAGATAGTCCATTTTTGGGGCTATCTTTTTTGCCATCTAAGCGATTTTCTCAAATAGAGCAAGCACCAAACCAGTCTTTAAGTAAGATTGTTGACCTAGCGCTAGCGGAACAGGTTGATCTGGTTTTAATTGCTGGCGACACCTTTGATAGTAATCGACCTAATCCCAGCAGTCAGCTTTTTTTTGCTAAACAAATTGAACGTTTGACAAAAGCAGAAATTCAAGTTGTGATGATTTTTGGTAATCACGACCACATGCATGCGGCCGATTTGTTAGTGGCAGACAGTCCCTACTTTAAGTTATTGGGTGATAGCGAACAGGTTGAAACCGTGTCCTATCAGACTAAAAGTGGTTTTGATTATGACATTAGCGGCTTTTCTTATCTTAATAATCATATTACTTCTGATCTTGTGCCGGATTTTCCTGCAAAAACTGCGCATTATACCTTTGGGATCATGCATGCGCAAGAAAAGGCAGGACAGGCTAACCAAAATGTTTATGCGCCATTTACCTTAAGTGAATTGAAAAATCTGAATTACGATTACTTTGCTCTTGGTCATATTCATTTGCGGCAGGTTCTGTCAGAGAAGCCATTAATTGTCTATCCTGGCAATATTCAGGGCCGTCATATTAACGAATTGGGTGCTAAGGGCTGTTACATGGGAACGATCAATGAGCAAACTAAGAAGACTCAAATTGAATTTGTTCCAGCTAGTCCGATTACTTGGGCTAAAGCTAAGTTGACTTTAACTGCCGAAATTAGCCCTAATGACTTGCATATGCATCTTTTGTCAAGCCTTAAACCACAGACAACAACTTATTATAGTCTGCAAATTATTGGTGCGGAATATTTGAATGAGCAAGAACGTGAATTGATGCAGGATACCGATTATTGGCAGTCAGTTTCGCAAGAATTGGCTTTTGATTCGCAACTAGTGGATGTGCGTTTTACGGCTAATAGCCGATTAGAGATTGCTGCCAATGACCAGGCTTATTTTACCCAGGCAGAAAGTGAAATTTTTACGCCAACAACGTTTGCCAAGTTAAGTAAAGATTGGCTTAAAAAAGATGATTTAGCTGCTAAACTTGCACAAGATCCCGAGTTTTTACAAGAAGTGAAGGATTTGGCCGCGGTTAAGTTAAATAATGAATTAAAGGGGATTAATGATGAAGCTGATTAAGATAAAAATTGTCAATTTTGGTCAGTTTTCGAATTTTACCTTTGATTTAGGCAATGAAAACTTGAGCGTCTTTTTTGGGGCTAATGAGGCGGGCAAGAGCACGGTCGTGGCATTCATTAAGCAAATTTTGTTTGGCTTTCATTTGGATAAACGCAAGAGTGACTTCTTTGAAGATTACAAGCCGTTAGCACGTGTAAGTCCGATGGGCGGGTCACTATTTTTTATTGCTGACAATGGTCAGCAATTTGAACTGGAGCGTCTTTATGCTAGCGGCAAAGGGTCAAAGCTGGGGACACTAACTGTGAAGTGTGACGGGCAGATTGTTCCTGAAAGTATCTTTTTTGACCAAATTAAAAATATTGATGGTGATTTTTATGCCTCAAGCTTTATTTTTAATCAGGATATGCTAGCCAAGGTAATTGATATTAGCCAGACAGACTTATTGGAGCGGATTTATTATTTAGGAGCCGCCAACAGCGACCAATTGATTGACTTGCGTGATAAATTTGCTAAAGAAGCGGATAAGTTATTTAAAAGCCGCGGTTCCGTGCCGCCAGTTAATAAGCTGCTGAAAAAGATGCAGGAGCAAAAAACAAACTTAGCTGCAGTAGAAGATGAATTTACAGATTATCAAGCCTTAGAAACGGCTGCAATTAAGCAAAAAAATTCGCAAGAAAATAGTGAAACTGAATTACGTAAATTGCAAGCCGAGTTAAATCAAATAGAACAATTACGCAAGCAGCTGCCTAATTACCAAAAATTGCAGGCTTTGAAACAGCAGGTAAAAAAAGTTAAGTTTGATCCGGAGCAGTATCAAATAGCCCAAAGATTGGACATGCAGCAGCAAAGTTTACAAAAGACAATTGCGGAATTGAAAAAGCAGCTAACGCAGTTAACGGATGTTGCGGAAGATACTGCGGCAGCTAAATTAATTCAAAAAAAGCCCGAATTACTGCAATGGCAAGCAGAATATCGTGCATGTGTGCAAAAAGCAAAGCAAATAGAGCAGGCTAAGCAGCAGTTATTAGCGCTCAGTCCAGATTTAGCAAAGATTGCTGAATTTAATCAAGCTGCAATTGTTAAATTACAGCAGGATTACGAAGAATTAACGCCAAAAGAGCCAGTAGCGCAAAAGAGTAGCACCAATCAGGGATGGCTACTTGCAGGTGGTGTTTTGGCAATTATTGGCGTGATTTTGCTAGCCACGGGTTCTAAGATTATTGGCGGTTTGTTATTAGTCAGCGGAATTATTGGCGCAGGCTGGGGCATAAAGGAGCAAAAACAACAACAGCAGAAGCAGGTTGCTTTGCGAGCAAAGCAGGCTAAAATTAAGCAAAAACAATCGGCCTTCAGTCAAAAATACGGTCTTAATCCAGAGAATTTGGATTTAGCTAATTTGCTCAATCAGTGGCGCCAGTATCAATTGCAGAAGCAAAATGAGCAAGCTAACCAAGAGCAGCTAGGCAGTTTACAGGAACAGGTGGACCAATTAGCCCAAGAGCTTAGCATGGCCTTGCACCAAAATGTGGCTACTGACTTTGCTTCAGTAATTACGGCAATTGATTCATTAGCTGAACAAAAAGCGCAAGAGCAGCGTCAAGAAGAAAAAAGGGCAACACTTGAAAACAATTTGACAGAAGATACAAGGCAATTGCAGCAGTTACAATTAAAATTAAAGGCTATATTAGCAGAAGCTGGTGTTAAGACGTTAGCTGATTACGCGCAATTGCAAATTAACAAGCAGCATCAGGAAACAATTAAAACGCAGATTACGGCTTTGACTGCTAATTTACAAGAAGACTTGCCAGAGTTAGAACAATTCTTACACAATGAGTTAAAGGTTCAAGAAAAAGAAACAGCTTTGCAGAAAGAAATTACGGCAGCCCAAGAACGAAATCATGTATTGCAAGGTCAAATAGCTGAAAATAACGTGCAAATGGCTAATCTTGCCAGTTCAACAGCTGTATTCACGGCTAAACAAGAATTAGCCAACACGCAAACGCTGTTTCGCAATCAAAGTGCTGAATATTTGGCTGATTTACTTGCCAGCAAGTGGATTGGACGAGCTCTTGACCTTGCTTCTAATGAACGTTTTCCAAAAATGTTAGCTGATGCCAAAGAATATTTGCGACTGTTAACAAATAACCGGTATAATAATATTAAAATTGATAAAAAAATGTCAGTTACGCGTGCTGATGGCAAATCTGTTAAGGTAAAATACCTCTCGCGTGGTACTCAGGAACAACTTTACTTTGCCCTAAAATTAGCTTTTGTACAGCAGGTTAAGGACCAAATTAAATTACCGATCCTAATTGATGATTCGTTTGTTAATTTTGATGATCAAAGAACGGGCCAAATTGAACAGCTCTTAAAGCAAATTGCGCAAACTACACAAGTTTTGATTTTTACGGCACAAAATAAGTTAGTTGAGCAGTTACAGCTGCAACCGCTGACTTTTACGAAAGGAACCGAAAATGTTTAAACGCCTACTGGATTACAATGATGGTGAAGAATTAGAGTTAGTAGTTTTAATTAAAAATTCCCAATTGCGCCACACTAAAAAGGGCAAGCTATACTTAGCAATGTCTTTTGGCGATAGTTCTGGTGAAATCCGTGGTAATTTTTGGGATGCAAATAATCAAGATGCCGCGACCTTCAGTGCTGGCACGCTCGTTGAACTTAATGGTAGACGTGAGGAATATCAGGACCAGCCGCAAATTAAGATTTACAGCTTACGGGTTGTTGGTCCTGAAGAAGGTTATGATCTTCAGGAATTTATTAAGTCGGCTCCCGAAAAAATTGCGGACATGAAGGAAGAAATCAACCAATATGTGTTTGAAATCCTGAATCCAACATGGAATCGGATTGTGCGTTACTTATTGAAAAAGTGGGATAAACGGTTCTTTGATTATCCAGCAGGTAAGAGCAACCACCATGCTGTCCGTGGCGGGTTAGCCTTTCATACAGTATCAATGTTGCGGGATGCTAAAGGAATTGCAGATAATTATTCGCAAGTTGACCGGTCGCTATTGTATGCTGGTTGTATCCTGCACGATATGGGTAAAGTCCTAGAGCTGACAGGACCTGCGGCAACCCAATATACGACAGAGGGCAATTTGGTTGGGCATTTGGTATTGATTGATGAACAAATAATGATGGCTGCCCAAGAGATGAAAATTGATCCTGAATCAGAAGATCTGTTGCTATTGCGGCACATGGTTTTATCGCATCACGGCAAGTTTGAATATGGTTCGCCAAAATTACCAGCCTTGCTTGAAGCGGAACTATTGCACCGCATTGATGACATGGATGCGGCGGTTTATGCCATTACTAATGCCTTACAGCACACGCGTCCGGGTACTTTTACTGATAATATTATGAGCCAAGGTGGGCGCAAATTTTACCGCCCGAAGGTCGATGAAGCTTTAAGCAAGTCGCATAAATTGGAATAAAACAAAAAAGAAGTTCACTGGAACTTCTTTTTTATTGACTAAGCAAGGTGGGTGCACGAAAGGAGTCATATTTACTGCCTTTTTTATTTATCCAAGTAGACAAAGACAGTAGCCCCCCCGTAACTATAGCACGGAAGTTTATTTTGCGTTGTAATTGCTCTATATTTGTAAAAATGCTAGAATTACAATGTAAATAAAAAAGAAGTCCTACTGGAATAGGACTTCTCAACATGAGTTTCCGCATAAAAGCGGTGACTTACTAACATTTTTAATAATTAAATAATCGCTAGGGTCTTAAGCTAGGCGGTTATTTTTTAACTTTAAAATTCTTTAAAGCAGCTCGTAGTTCATTAAGTGCGCTGACTAATTTGGTGGCATTATCAGTTAATTTAATGAAACTACTGATAATCTCTGCCAGTACCCAAATAATTGCTGCAAATGATAAACCAAAAGCAATAACAATATCCAAGGTGGATACCTGACTAATCCTTTCTGTAAGATTCTAAGCGTTACAGTTGTTACACCATAAGCACCACTTCCTCAGTTTAGAAATTAGTCACCGCAATCTAGCTTTTGCTCATACTTATTAATGATAACTTGAGGCTAATCACTAGTTCAAGAATAAAAAGTAAATATTATAATAATTTTAGTCATAGTAAAACCCCGAAACTAGGACAACTAATTTCGGGGTTCACGTTAATATTGAACTTCTTTTTTAACTTTTATAATTCAAGATTATTTGCTTGAATCACTCTTAGAAACGTATGATGCCAGAACATTCTTCAAGTCATTATCCTTAATTGAAACATCAGCCTTCTTCAAAACTGTTGCGATTACATCACGCATTGTTTCTTGGTCTTGTGACATTGATTGGTAAATTTGGTCATCAATTTCCTTCTTATGTGAAGCAAATGAACCCTTAGCTGGGTGGTTAATCATCTTGATAATATGGTAACCATATTGTGACTTAACTGGAGTCTTAGTGATTTCACCAGTCTTTAATTGGAATGCAGCCTTCTTGAAGCCAGCATCTAAACTAGTATCAGTTGAATCGAATGCAGGCAACTTACCAGCGTTTGACTTGGTACTAGTATCTGTTGAATACTTCTTAGCTAAAGTCTTAAAGCTCTTACCATCCTTTAATTGGCTGATAATGTCTTCGGCTGTTGACTTCTTAGCAACCAAGATATGTTGAACAGTAACTTTAGGTTGGTATGATTTCCAAGCCTTGTCTTCTTGACTCTTAGAAACTTTCTTGATGTCTTTCAAAGCTGCTTCGGAAAGCAGAGTAGTCTTCAAGTTATCCTTAAAGCTTGATTCAGTCATGCCTTGTTGTTGCAAAACGGCGCTGAATTGAGAACCGTATTGCTTCTTATAATTGTTAAATTGTTTGTTAACTTGATCCTTAGAAACCTTGCTGCCGTATTGTTGGTCCAAAACATGGTTAATAATCATGTTAGCCAAAGCTGATTGACCAGCTTGCGACTTCTTCATTTCGTTGTAGTAATCATTTTGAGTAATTTTACCACCCTTGTATGAAGCAACGGTTTTGCCGCCGTTAGAACAAGCAGCAGTTGATAATGCGATTCCAGCTACAGCGATTACTGCAGCTGCCTTTTTCAAATATTTTTTCATAAAATAACTTCTCCACATCCTTAATAAAATTAAGTCATCGACAACTAATATAACATAAATTAACTAGCAACGTTTTCTATTTTTCTATTTTCACAGAAAATTCAAACTTTCTTTACTATTTTTTAGTTTTAGCAGCTAAATCACTGGTTAAGTTGTTATTTTGCTTTTTCAAATCCTTGATTAAGCGGTCCAACTTCATTTGGTAATATTCAATGTCTTTTTGCAAGGCAATAATTGACTTTTGGGCTTGAGGAATAGCATCAGCTAATTCTTGCTTAGCATCTTTTAAATTGGCAATAGCTGTTAAAAAGTTACTTGTATCTTCTTTAGTCTCGTCGACTTCACGCTTAATTGGCGCACCAAAACGGCTGCCTTCTTTATCCGTTAATAATGACAAGACAATACCAATTACGGCACCTGCAGCAGCACCTAAACTAAAATGTTTCATAATTTACTCCTTAGAATTGTGCTTTAATTTCATCAGCAATCTTTTGGTAATCTGCTTCACTATACTTGTCGGCATTATTGCGGGTGGCAAGTTTAAGACCGTCACCTTCAAACCGAGGAACAAAGTGAATGTGTGAGTGCATGACAACTTGATTGGCACTAGCACCGTTATTGGTGTTAATGTTCATGCCGGTAATTTTGGGATCAAACTTTTTAATAGCATTAGCAATTTCTGGGATATATTGCAAAAAGCGTCTGGCATCTTCTACTGTGTAGTCAAATAGGTTAGTAATATGCTTTTTGGGTACCATCAAGGTGTGACCTGGATTAACTTGTGACAGATCTAGAAAAGCCTTAACGTCATCATTTTCAAAGACAGTGTAGCTGGGTACATCGCCACGAATAATTTTACAAAATAAACAATCTTCGTCTAATTGATTCATTTTTTTACCTCTTTTATTTCAAAATTTAGTTTCTTTTAATATCATGCTATCATATAAAATGAGTAAATTCATTAAAAGAAAGACAGGAAATATGGTTCTTAAAATTGAACACTTAACTGGTGGCTATACAGGAGTGCCAGTAATTAAAGATATTAATTTAGAAATTAAACCAGGTGAAGCATTAGGCTTAATCGGACTCAACGGCGCGGGCAAGTCAACAACGATTAAGCATTTGCTGGGCTTGTTAAGACCGCAGAAGGGAACAATTGTCCTTAATGATGTGGAATTAACTAAACAGCCGACTAAGTTTAAGCAGCAGGTTGCCTACATTCCAGAAACCCCAGTCTTGTATCCAGAATTGACCTTAGCAGAACATTTGGAATTGACAATGCTGGCTTATCAGCTTGATGAGCAAACAGCGTGGTCACGGGCAAAGGAATTGTTAAAGCTGTTTCGTTTGGATGACAAGTTGGATTGGCTGCCCGTTCACTTTTCTAAGGGAATGAAACAAAAGGTAATGATTGTGACGGCCTTTTTAGCTGATACTAGCTTACTAGTGATTGATGAGCCGTTTACGGGTCTTGACCCGTTAGCCGTTGCCAATCTGATTGATTTAATCAAAAAAGCAATTGCTAATGATAAGATGGTCTTGATGACGACCCACGTATTGGCAGATGCCGAGCAGGCAATTTCTAACTATGCGGTTTTGAATAATGGCACGATTGAGGTAATTGGCAGTCTTGATGAAATTCGGGCTCATTATGGTTTGAAGTCAAGTGATGCATTTGATAAACTTTATCAGGTTTTGAATCAGGAGCAGCAACATGCGTAAATTGGCTCAAAATAGACTTCAGGATAATTTGCGGCAATCCCTCAAATATTTAATGCTGGTGTTCAACGACTTCTTTATCTTGGCGTTAATTTTTCTTTTTGGTGCCTTGATGTATTGGTATGCTCAAAGCATGAAGACAATGCCGCAAGGTCGCTGGTTTTACCGTCCGTTAGTCGCTGTCTTATTATGGCTGCCGTTATTAACAGGCAACCTTGTTACGCTTCTGCAAGAGGCAGATTTACAATTTTTATTGCCGCAGGATGAGCAGATGGGCCAGTACCTAACGCCCCTAATTAAGTACAGTATGGTGCTGCCAACATTATTAATTGCCTTATTGGCAGGAATTTTGTTTCCTTTTGCGACACTTAAGGCGGGACTAGCACCAGCAAATTATTTGCTGTTTGTAGTTGCCATTTGGCTGGCTAAATTTTTACAATTAAAAATTACTCAGCAGAATCTTTATTTCGGCCGAAAAATTTCGCTTGTCTTAGTTAATTTAGTATTATTGGTTGTACTGAGCTTGGCAATAATGCAGCCAGTATTAATCTGGATTTTGCTAGTTTTATTGGTAGTTGGCATTATTGCGATGCACTGTATACTTAAACGCAAAACATTATTTGATTGGCGTTATGCGGTAGCCCAAGAAGAAAAGCGTAAGAATCAGGTCTATACGGCTTTTAGCATGTTTACTGATGTTAAAGAAAAGCAGGTAACGATCAAGCGGCGCAAGTATCTGGACTTTTTATTGCCCAGGTCTTTAGCTAAGGAAAATCCCAACCGCTTTTTGTATCGGCGTTCATTGCTTCGTAATCCCGAGAATTTAAATTTATTGGTTAGAATGACGGCATTTGCGGTACTTATTTCGTGGTTGGTACAAAATTGGGCATGGGCACTTGGATTATCATGTTTAGTGATTTTTTTGACAGCCTACCAATTATTACCCATGGCTGACGAATTTGATGATAATATTATGTATCGGGTAGCACCGATTACGCGCAAAAATCGTGGCCGCGACTTAATTGTTGCTTTGTCAGTGCCGATGTTATTACAATGGCTGATTATAAGCGTGTCGTGGTTGTTATTGTTGCCGCTTAACTTGCAGTTGTGGGAGGCAATCGGATTACTAATTTGCTTTAGCATTTTGGTTGTGCAGCTGTATTTACCATACAAGATTAAGAAGAGGAAGATTTAATAAATGAGATTACGAAATAAGCCGTGGGCGGTTGAGTTAGTGAAGAATCATCCGGAGAGTGTTCTTGACAGACCAGATCCAGATGTGAAGATTGACTGGGCTGCCCGCTTTCCTAAGCCTGACCAGCCACTTGAAATTGAAGTAGGTTCAGGTAAGGGTCACTTCATTACTACTTTGGCTGAAATGCACCCAGAGAAAAATTTTGTGGCGGTTGAATTACAGATCACGGCTGCCGGTATTATTTTGCGGACGAAGCTTGATAAAAAGCTTGATAATTTACAAATTTTATGTGCGGATGCAGCCGCAATTGATGCCTTTTTTGCACCAAATTCAACTGATGTAATTTATCTTAACTTTAGTGATCCGTGGCCAAAAACCCGGCATGAAAAACGCCGGCTGACATACCAGTCATTTTTAAACAAGTACGAAAAGGTCTTGACTAATGCTGGACAGATTGAGTTTAAGACGGATAATGCGGGACTATTTGCGTATTCACTCAAGAGTATGAATAATTACGGGATGCACTTTGACTTTGTATCGGTTGACTTACACCATGAAGCAGAAGAGATTGTGGCGCAAAATGTGGAAACTGAATACGAACACAAATTTGCGGCTAAAGGTAATCCAATTTATGCTCTTCATGCTGATTTTGGAGTAAAATAATTAGGTATCGGTTAACAATAAAAGGGGTTTTACTGATGGAACAAATTAAAGAATTAACGCAAACAAAATTAACTGAAATTACTAAAAATGGTCGTACTGTCTTGGAATTTTCTGCTGATTGGTGCCCAGACTGCCGCTTTTTAGATCCATTTATGCCGGCAATTGAGCAAGATTTTGCCGATAGCAAGTTTTATCAAATTGATCGTGATGGCTCAATTGATTTAGCTAAAGAATTAAATATTATGGGAATTCCATCATTTGTTGTCTACCAAGATGGCGCAGAAATTGGTAGACTAGTAAATAAGGATCGTAAGACCAAAGATGAAGTTGAGGACTTTTTGCGGTCACTTGACTAATTAAGGAGATTATTTAATGATTACTAGTATTAATAAACGCAGTTATCCTAATACATTAATCGTGATTTTGGGTCAAGATCACGGTAAGAGCGAATACGTGGAAAAGGGCGACATTACTCAAGTTATTGATGAACAAGGTAATGTTACTGGTTACAACTTTTTTAACGTTGATAAGGTAATTGACTATGCTAAATTGCCAGATGGTCAAGTTAAGTTGACAGATGCTGATTTGACAGCTTTGAACCAAAAGCTGACTGAAGCTGGCTTTGATACTGAATTAGCTTACGGCAAGCCAACTCTTGTTTATGGCTTAGTTAAGACTTGTGACAAGCACCCAGATTCTGATCACTTGCATGTCACCACGATTGAAGTTGGCGATGGCGAGGAACACCAAATCGTTTGTGGTGCACCTAATATTGCTCAAGGTCAAAAGGTAGTTGTTGCCTTGCCTGGTACGTTGATGCCTAATGGCCAACAAATTTGGCCTGGCGATTTGCGTGGAGTTGACTCATACGGCATGATTTGTTCAGCTCGCGAATTAGGCTTAGAACATGCAGAGCAAAAGCGCGGTATTATGGTTGTGCCTGATGACTTTACAGTCGGCGCTGCTTTTGATCCAGAAGTCTGTGATGAATTGCTAGCTAGCGGCAAGATTAAGTTATAAGATAAAGCTAAATATTAATTAAAAAGGCTGTCATGATGTGACAGCCTTTTTATGTGTACTTTTTAAAATTGATTGTTAAATTTTGTTATTTCTTCGCTTAATGCCTGGTGGACATTATCGGCTCCCATTTCCTTTAGAACATTTAAACAATGTTGAGCTTCTTTTTTATTTTTATTACAGATAGCTAATCTACCCTTTGCTAAAAAAAGTTTGTCATAACGAAAAGAATGCTTAATAAGTGGCAGTGCCCTATTTAAACTAGTAATTGCACTGTTGAAATCTTGCCGTTCCATATAAAGAATAGCTTGATTAAGAAGAAAACTAGATTCTAGTGACTTTAAGAATTGATAATTATTTTCAATTGTCTGAATTGCCTGTTCCGATATACAAGCCATAGTTTCTTCATCAAAAATAAAGAAAATCAAATTAATAATGCAGAGGTCTAATATTGTCCAAGTTTCAATCTTAGATAAATAATCATTCCAAACAGGCATAATAAGCTTTCTTGCTAATGCTAAGTTGTTTGCATTAGCTGCCTTAAAACCCTTCAAAATTGGGATTAATCTGGATATCGTTGGATCATAAGATAGGGTTGCGCAGTGTTCAATTATCTGGTCAATTTTATTTGTTTCTGTGCTGTAAGCAATATTGAGAATATCATATATTATCTTGTCACGTGCATTAAGCTGATAGTTATTGCAAATATAAGAAAATTCATCTGGTGTAATTCCTAGAGTTCTAATCAATTTAACAGCACTTTCATAAGCAGGTTCTTCAGTTGAATGTTCAATCTTAGAGATAGTTGATCTATTTAATAAATTATTATCTGCTAATTGTTGTTGAGTTATGCTTCGTGAATTGCGAATTTGTTTAAGGGTTTCGCCAAAGGCTTTCATAGTTTCTCTTTCCGAAAATATATAAATGTGAAATTTGGCAACAAAATAACACTTATATTTATAGCCCTGATTTAATAATAATGTCAATGAAAATTATTAAATTGAAAGGAGAAAAACATGTTGAAGATATTTTTAGTAGGTTTTTCATTACTAATTGGCTAATTTCATCGTTAATGAAAGAAAATGATGAAAATGTATGATTTGTTTTAAAGTAATTGAATAAAGTTAATCGTAAAAAATAGTAAATTTTAAGGAGAAAAATTATGAATAGTGTTTTAGATTTACAATCATCAGATTTATTAAGAAAAGCTAAAAAAGGAAAGAAGTCATCAAAAAATCAGCCTAGACCAATTACATATATTTGTAATAATTCTATAGGTACCGTATATTTCCCTGCATACTAAGGAGATATATGTTTATGCTTGAATGTATTTTAGCCCTACAAAAACATGCTTTAAAGCATAAGAGGCATAAAAATAAACATGTAAGATGTTCACTCTTATGTGGCAATGTAGTTCATGGACATAAGGTTTCCGATATTTTTATTGATTCGGCAGGTGATAGCAATGAGTAATAATATTTTGCAGCTACAAAAAAAGCATAAATGTCATAAGAAAAAGAAAAAAATGAAATTTCATGTTTGCGTAGATGCAGATGGTAATACATATACATCCTTAATTTGTGGTCATACATTGGAAAGTATAAAATTGCCACCTATATTATAAATTTTGTTTTAAGTTTTAAGGGCACATCTTTAGGTTATTTTAGGATGTGCCTTTACTAGTTGAAATAGAATGAGAGTCTAGTTATGGAAAAGAAGATAACTTTATATACCTTATCGTGGGGATTTGTTTTTGGAATATTGCTTAGTGTTTGTGGGACCTTTGTTAATATTTGGGTACCATTAGTTATTAAGCAATTAGTAGATGCTAAGACCAAAATTGTTCATCATTTAAATATCAATTTGGCGTTAGTAGTTGCTGGTTCGATTATTCTAAGTGCTATTGTGAGTGCAATTAGTGAGTATCTTATCAGTGTAGCAGGTGATCGCAAGATTGCTGCTGTGAGAATGCAGGTTGAGCAGCATTTACTTACACTGCCAATGAGCTTTTTCGCTGATAAAAGAAGTGGTCAACTTTCAAGTCGAGTAATTAATGATGCTGAGGTTGTACAGGATTTTATGACTAGTAGTATTCCAACGACCATTAATAGTTTGATTACGATTGTTGGTTCATTTTTGATTCTCTTTAGTCTTGATTGGCGATTAACGTTATTTATTATTTTGTCTTTTTCATTAATTATTTTTATTGCCATTCCCATCGGAAAGATTAGTGAGAAGTTGTCAGTAATCACACAGAATAAGCTGAGTGAACTGTCAGGTCAGAGTACAGAAAATCTCTATAATATTCGTAGCATTAAGTTAAATAATGCCTATCGGCCAGTTTTAGCTAATTTTAAAGACGTTGTTAATAATCTCTTTAAGGTATCTAAGAGAACTGACAAGATTTTTTCAATTGTTGGGCCAATCCAAACCGTTTTTACTCTTGGAATCATTCTAATGATCATTATTTATGGTGGTATTCGTGTCCAGCAGCAGAGTTTGAGTATTGGAACATTGGTTTCTTTTTTAATATATCTTTTCCAGGTAATTGATCCTATTAACTCTTTAGGCAACTTTTATGCGGGATATAAGCAAGCTAAAGGTGCGACTGTCAAGCTTAATAAGATTCTAAATACGCAAGGTGAACAGGATGTTTATACAAAACAAATATCACAATTACCTGTATGTGGCGATTTAGTTTTACAAAATGTGTCTTTTTCTTATAACGATCAGGAACCAGTTTTACAAAATGTGTCACTTGAGTTTGCGTCAGGTAAGAAGACAGCAATTGTTGGCCCATCTGGTGCAGGAAAAACAACAATTATTAATCTATTGGCAAGACTGTATGAAATAGAGCATGGAAAATTACTTTTGGGTCAAGAACAGGCATCAGAATATAAGTTAAGTACTTGGCGAGATATGTTTGCTGTTGTGACGCAAGAAAATACAATTATTTCTGGAACAATTTATTTGAATTTAACCTTTGGTTTGTCCCAAAAACCAAAAGATAGTGAAATTTGGTCGGCACTTGAAAAGGCGAACTTAGCTGATGAAATCAAAAAATTACCGCAAGGATTGCAAACTGTTGTTGGGGAGCAAGGTGTAGGGCTATCTGGTGGTCAGAGGCAGCGTCTGCAATTAGCACGTGCATATTTAAGAAACGCTAACTTTTTAATTTTAGATGAAGCAACATCCAACTTAGATCCTGATTCCGAAAAAATTGTCTCGGATGCTTTGAATAAAATTATGATGGGGCAGAAGACAACTTTAATTGTGATTGCACACAGACTGTCAACAATTGTCGATTCCGACAAAATTTACTTTTTGGATCAACATCACGTTATTGGTAGTGGCACGCATAAAGATTTAATACAAAAAGTTCCTAAGTATCAGCAGTTTGTTAAGGAACAAATTTTAGCGGTTAATGAATAGAAAGTAGGGTAATAATGGAATTAACGGGTAATGACTATCTCGGGTTTATTAAGGATGACAAGACATTATTTTATCAACCAAACGATAGTCATCATAATGGTTTTAAATATATTAAGCCAACTGGCAATTTTTATGATTATAGTGATAATTATTGGCATTACATTTTGTTTAATCATCAATTGCCTGAGCAAGGTTGGAAAATTCATATTTCAGCAAATGTTAAGGATGCTCAGCAACTCTTATTAGCTGTCAGTGAATATTTAACTGCTAAAAAAGTAACTTATAAGTTTGTGAATACTTTGGATGAGTTAATTTTAAGCAATTCGAAATATGGCGATCGTGCAAGCTCTGGGAAATTCATTACCATTTATCCAAGAACTGACAAAGAATTTGTGTGGCTACTTGATGAACTAGCGCAAGTTACAAGCAATTTTTTAGAGGGCCCATATATTCTAAGCGATAAGGAATGGCACGATACTCATATTTTCTATCGCTATGGTGCATTTAAAGAAATAAAAGCAAAAATTAATGGTAAGGAAGTATATTGCATCAAGGATAATCATGGAAATCTAATTGAAGATAAAAGAACACCATACTATCAAGTGCCTGAATTCATTGTGGAGCCTACTGAATTGCAGTCTAATGTTCAACAATATAACAAATCTGAATTTAAACAATTAATGAAGTATCAAATTGACTCTGCGCTGCATTTTAGTAATGCTGGTGGGGTTTATCATGCGACTTTAAATGGTAATGAGTGTGTCTTAAAAGAAGGTCGTGCTCATGCCGGTCTTGATGCTAATGGTCTTGATGGCTTTGAACGAGTAGAATGCGAGTACAATGCTTTGGCAAAGTTGCATGATGTTCCAGAGACAGTTAATGTCTATGAAAAATTTAAGGCATGGAAGCATTTATACATGGTAGAAGAGTATCTTGAAGGAGATACATTGGCTGATTTTATTGATAGTCAGTATCCGTTTATTGCAAGTAAGGCTGAAAAAAAGAAGTATGCAAAAAAATGTGTTGCAATTATTAATGCGCTGACAGTGGCAGTTGAGCATGTACATAGTTATGGCTTAGCGATTGGCGATTTACAACCAGATAATGTTATTTTACTTAATTTAACAGACAACATTATTAAATTAATTGACTTTGAAAACTCGCAAAAATTGACTGCTAAATATCAACCGGGGATGGCAACACCAGGTTATGCTGATGTTAATGCTCATACGTTTGGTGAAGCTGATAACATCGCTTTATATAAGATTGCACGTTATATGATTTTACCAATAGCCAGTGGTTTTGATTGGGCTCCTGAAATGGAACAAGAACAGGATAAAAATATTGCTAATGAATTTGGTCCTGAAATTGTAGACTTCTTTCATTGCTTGAAAAATAAGTTGAGCCTGAATTTTAATATTTCTACACGCCACCCACAACATTATCAAGCAAATTTGTTTAAGCCAAAAACAAGTTTTGATATAGATAACCTTGATAAAAATATTTCAGAAATAGCACAGGGGATTATTCAACACCTTGATTTTGATTTTATGGGCTTAATTCGTGGTGATATTACTGAATATGATTCTCAAATTAGTTATTATTCAGTAGCTAACGGTGCTTTTGGTGCAATTATGGCATTGACAAGGTCTAATTGCTTAAATAGCAAAATTAATCACCAGATTCATAATTGGATTGACCATCAGATTACCAATATTAAAAAATTGCTAGATAATCAGGATAATAATAGCGGGTTATTTACAGGACTTACGGGTATTGCGGTGGTTTTAGCTGAACAGGGCTATCAAGAGTTGAGCAAATTAATTATGGACAAATTGTTGTCTTGTAAATTAAACCAAGATATTTCAATTTATTCTGGAATCTCTGGTGTAGGTCTAGCTTACTTAACGTTTTATTTGCAGAATAATAATGAAAAATACTTACGCCAAGCACAATTATTAGCTAAGAAAGTTAGTGAACTTACTCAATCAGAAAAATATACTAAAGAATGTGATAGTGGCTTGTTAACTGGCTGGCTAGGTGCAGCTCTGTTTTTATGGAAAATGTATGTTGCTACTCAGGTTGAAAAATATCGAATAGAAGCATTAAGAATATTGCATTTGGTATTGAACAATTCACTCGAAATTAGTCAAACAGTTGCTTATATTAAAGACAATACATTATCTTATGAACGGTTGATGCCGTATGTAAATCATGGTAATGCAGGGTTGGCGCTATTATTAATAGAATTTATTCAAGACAGCCCCGAAAGTATTAATCAGAATGAAAAAGCTATATTACAAAAATTAATTAAAGCCAATGATGTTTTTGTAACATATTTAGATGGTTTGTTTGATGGCTTTATTAGCTTAATAGTTTTGGATACTGCAGTTGAGAATTTAACTGATGATAATCGATTAGCGCATAAGCTAAAATTGCTTAATAATTATATTGTGGGTCAAGGGGATGCAGCTTTTGTTCAAGGAAGGTTTGGTTATAAACTGTCACTTGATTTGACAACTGGTAATAGTGGCTTATTACTAGTACTCAATGATATTAAGCAGCATAAGTGGGGATCATGGATGCCACTTTTTAAAAGCGATAAATTTAAACTGTTCTGTTAAATAAAGTGAAACAGCAAATTAAATTTCATAGTTCCTGATGCTCTATTGATTATATTCGTCACTTGTTACTCTTTTGCCTGTAATAATGGTAAAATAATAAACGATTATTGAATAAAATTTGGAGCAAATGAAATGTTAGATAAGAACAAACAAATTTGGTTTATTGGAATTAAGGGTACAGGGATGGCTTCTTTGGCCTTGTTGTTGCACGACTTAGGCTATAAGGTTGCCGGCAGTGATATTACTAAGTACACTTTCACGCAAGTACCGTTAGAAAAAGCTGGGATTGAAGTTGCTGACTTTGCGTCTGCTAATATTAAGCCTAGCGGTCAAATAATTGTTAAGGGTAATGCTTTTAAAGACGATAATGTTGAAGTCAAGGCATGTGAAGATCAAGGCATTACTTGGCAGAGCTATCCCGACACAGTTGAAGAAGTTGTAGCGATGCATACCAGTATTGGTGTTTCTGGAACTCACGGCAAGACTTCGACGACAGGCCTATTAGCTCATGTACTCGGTGAAGCTGCACCAACTTCTTATTTAATTGGTGATGGTGAAGGTAAGGGCGTCCAAGATTCGCGCTTCTTTGTTTATGAAGCCGATGAGTACCGCCGTCACTTCTTAGCTTATCATCCAGATTATCAAATTATGACTAACATTGACTTCGATCACCCTGATTACTTTAAAGATCAGGACGATTATACTTCAGCCTTCCAAACAGCTGCCGATCAAACTAAGAAGGGTCTGTTTGTTTGGGGCGGCAACAGTCGTTTGCAAGCTTTAAAGACCAGTATTCCTAAGTATACTTATGGTTTTGAAGACACTGATGATTTCCAAGCGGTTAATATTGACCGAACAACAACTGGTTCAACCTTTGATGTTTTAGCTCATGGTGAAAATATCGGTCGCTTCACAGTTCACTTGTTTGGTGACCATAACATTTTGAACACGACGGCAGTTGTGGCAGTTGCTTATACTGAACAAATTCCGCTGGCAGATATTCAAGAAGGTTTGTTGACTTACCGTGGTGCCAAACGCCGGTTTACTGAAACTGACTATGGCGATATTAATGTAATTGATGATTACGCTCACCACCCAACCGAAATGAAGGCTACCATTCAAGCTGCCCGCCAAAAATTCCCGGGCAAACGGCTAGTTGTTGTCTTTCAGCCGCATACATTTTCACGGACTAAAAAATACGCTAAGGATTTCGAAGAAATTTTGCGTGATGTTGATAAAGCTTATATAACGCCGATTTATGCGTCTGCTCGTGAGAGTGCTGGCGATATATCAAGTGAAGACTTAACTGCGCAAATTCCAGGCTCAGAAGTCATTGATTTGGCTAATATTGCTGATTTAACCCAAAATCATGATAGTGTTATTGTCTTCATGGGTGCCGGTGACATACCAAAATACGAAGATGCCTTCGCAAAATTATTGCAAAAATAAAATTAACTAAGAAACTAGTTGCAACGCGACTAGTTTTTTTAAATTATAAGTAAGTCAGTAATCTGCTAGAAACCGTTAAAACTGTTAGAATGGTATGTGAATTAACTGACGATTTAATAACGAGGAGAATTATGGCTGATCAAAAATTACTTTTAATTGATGGTAATTCCGTTGCCTTTCGTGCGTTTTATGCACTTTACCGGCAGCTTGAAAACTTCAAAAATGCGGAAGGTCTGCACACTAATGCCATTTATACTTTTAAAAATATGCTGGATGTTCTACTAAAAGATGTTCAGCCAGACTATGTCTTGGTTGCCTTTGATGCTGGCAAGACAACTTTTAGAAATAGCATGTATGATGACTACAAGGGCGGTCGCCAGAAAACACCGCCGGAATTATTAGAGCAGTTGCCATATATTCAAGAAATGCTGCATGATTTAGGAATTGCGACTTACGAACTAAAGAATTATGAAGCCGATGATATTATCGGGACTTTCGCGCGCCTTGGTGAAGAACAAAATATGGCGGTAACAATTGTGACTGGAGATAAGGATTTAACTCAACTAGCTTCAGAAAAAACAACGGTCATGGTAACTAAGTCTGGCGTTTCAGACCTAGAAGCATATACGCCAGAGCACATGAAGGAAGTTAATGGCGTGACGCCAACTGAATTTATTGATATGAAGGCACTGATGGGGGACAATTCCGATAATTATCCTGGGGTAACTAAGGTTGGTCCTAAGACAGCTTCACGTTTAATTCAGCAGTATGGTTCAGTTGAGGGACTTTACGAGCATGTAGCTGATATGAAGAAGTCCAAGTTAAAGGAAAACTTAATTAACGACAAGGATAAGGCCTTTTTAGCTAAAAAGTTAGCGACGATTAACTGTGAAAGTCCAGTGACCATTGACTTAGCTGGTGTTAAGCGGCAAAAGGTTGACCAAGACAAATTGCGGCAGTTTTACGAAAAGATGAATTTTCGTAAATTTTTAAATCAATTGGATGCAGCAGATACTGCTTCTGGTGAAAATGCGCCTGAAACAGAAGTTCAGATTGACTATGTTGAACTTACTAAAAAGCTGATGGAACAAATTAAGGTGACTGAAGGAGATACTGTCAGCTTTTATTTGGGGATGCTCGGCGCCAATTATCATTTGGCAGAATTTATTGGCTTTGCCCTTAAAGTTGGTGAGCAAACCTATGTCAGCCGCGATGTTGAACTTTTACAGACTGAGCAATTAAAGCAACTTTTAGAAAATGATAAAATTCAAAAAGATGTCTTTGACCTTAAACGAACAATGGTTGGTCTCAATCGGTTGGACATCCAAGTTCAAGGAATTGATTATGACATGCTGCTGGCATCATATTTAGTTAATAACGAGAATAATTCCAATGACATGGGGGAAGTTTGTCATTTATACGGTGACTATTCAGTTAAAAGTGACTTTGAAGTTTACGGCAAGGGCAAAAAGGAACACATTCCCGACGATGACCAAATCTTATTCAGCCACCTTGCCAGCAAGGCCCAGTCGATTGTTAGATTGAAGGATGAATTATTAAAGCGTCTGAAGGATCATGAACAAGACGACTTGTTTGCCAGTATTGAAATTCCAGTAGCGCGCGTTTTAGCCGTGATGGAAATGAACGGTATTAAGGTTCAGGCAGGTACTTTAATTCAATTGCAGAATGAATTTGCCGTGGAATTGCAAGACCTTGAAAACAAGATTTATCAAGAAGCTGGAGAACGTTTTAACCTCAATTCTCCTAAGCAATTAGGGCATATTCTGTTTGAAAAGATGGGTTTGCCGCCAATTAAAAAGACAAAAACCGGTTATTCAACCTCAGTTGACGTTTTGAACCAGTTAAAAGACCAAAGTCCAATTATTGATGAAATTTTGACTTACCGGCAGATTGCTAAAATTCAATCGACTTACGTTAAGGGGCTGCTTGATGTTATTCAAAAGGATAGTCGCGTTCATACGCGTTATTTGCAGACGCTAACAGCGACAGGACGTTTGTCTTCAGTTGATCCTAACTTGCAAAATATTCCGACTAGAACAGAAGAAGGTAAACAAATCAGAAAGGCCTTTGTCCCAAGTACGCCGGATGGCTACATTTTCTCTTGTGATTATTCTCAAATTGAATTGCGGGTTTTGGCACAGGTTTCTGGTGATGAGAACATGCAGGAAGCCTTTAAGACAGGCTATGATATTCACTCACACACGGCAATGAAGATATTCCACTTAGATTCTCCAGATGAAGTGACACCGTTAATGCGCCGCCGAGCAAAGGCCGTTAACTTTGGGATTGTTTATGGGATTTCCGATTACGGTTTATCTAAGAACTTGGACATCAGTCGAAAACAAGCCAAGGAATTTATTGATAATTACTTTGAACAATATCCGCAAATTCGTGACTATATGGACAAGGCTGTTCAGGAAGCACGTGAAAAGGGTTATGCCGAAACAATTATGCACCGTCGCCGTTACTTGCCTGATATTCATGCTAAGAATTTCAATGTGCGGTCATTTGCGGAAAGAACCGCGATAAATTCACCAATTCAGGGGTCAGCTGCTGATATTATTAAGATTGCCATGATCAACATGCAGAAGAAGTTGGATGAATTACACCTCAAGACAAAAATGGTAGTTCAGGTTCATGATGAGCTGATTTTTGATGTGCCTAAGGATGAACTGGAAACGATTAAGAAGATTGTTCCCGAGGTTATGCAGTCAGCAGTCCAGCTTGATATTCCGTTAATTGCTGATTCCGGTTGGGGTCACAATTGGTATGATGCAAAATAAGGAGATAAATTAATGCCAGAAATGCCGGAAGTCGAAACAGTGCGCCGCACGTTGCTTCCCTTAATTAAAGGAAAAACAATTAAAGAGGTCACCTTGTGGTATCCTAAAATTATCGCCAGCGACCATGATGAGTTTGTTAAACAAGTTACGGGACAGAAAGTTTTAACCATTGACCGTTATGCTAAATACTTGTTAATTCGCTTAAGTGGCGATTTAACGATTGTGTCGCACTTGCGTATGGAAGGTAAATATCGGCTGACAACAATTGCCGCACCTAAGGATAAGCACGATCACGTGCAGTTTACTTTCACTGATGATACAGCTTTGCGCTATAATGACGTGCGTAAATTTGGCCGCATGCAGCTAGTTGCAACGGGAACAGAAAAGATTGTCACTGGAATTAGTAAACTTGGTTTTGAACCTAATTCTACCGAGTTTACGGTGGAATTTTTAGCAGCAGGACTTAGCCGCAAGAAGAAAAATATCAAGAGTACCTTGCTTGACCAAAGTATTGTTGCCGGGTTAGGCAATATCTATGTTGACGAGGTCTTGTGGCAAACGAAAATTCACCCGTTAAGTGTTGCTAGTCAAATTCCTAGGGAAAAAGTGGCAGAACTGCATGACAATATTAACGCACTAATTACCTTAGCGATTGCCAAACGTGGTACTACTGTGCATACTTATCTTGATGCTAATGGTGAAACCGGCGGCTTTCAAAAAATGTTGCGGGTCTATGGTCATCAGGGTGAACCGTGCGCGCGCTGTGGCAATTCACTTGAAAAGATCAAGGTTAATGGTCGGGGGACGACTTTTTGTCCTGAGTGCCAGGTGGTTTACAAATGACACTAGTGTTGGGCTTAACAGGTGGAATTGCCAGCGGTAAAAGTACCGCCGATGCCTTTTTTAAAAAGCAGCAATTGCCGATTATTGATAGCGACCTAATTGCTCATGATATTTTGAATGTTGGCGAAGCTGGTTATCATCAAGTTGTCCAGCAATTTGGCAGCAAGTTTTTAAATTCAGACCAAACGCTTGATCGTCACAGGCTTGGCGAAGTGGTGTTCAGTAACCCTAAGCAATTGAGTATCTTGAATAAAATTACCCACCCGTTGATTTTTGAAATAATTCAGACTAAAATTACGCAAAATAAACAAGCTAATGAAGAGCTGGTTATTCTGGATGCGCCAGTTTTATTTGAATCGGGCGCACAGAAATATTGCGACAAGACATTGCTAATTACAGTTCCTGAAAAAACGCAGATTAAGCGACTGATAACGCGTGATGGCTTAACGCGTAAGGCGGCACTGAATCGGATTAACAGCCAAATGCCACTTGCACAAAAAATCGAGTTGGCCGACTATGTAATTACAAATACTGGTACAATAAAAGAGTTAGAGGTCCAATTGGCCCAGTTGCTACTTAAATTAAAAGGAGAGAAGAATGGAATGTCCTAATTGTCGGCAAAATGCCTCGCGCGTAATTGATTCTCGTCCTAGTGATGAAAATCGGGCAATTCGCCGTAGACGTGAATGTGAAAATTGTGGTTTTCGGTTTACAACCTTTGAACGCATGGAAACTACGCCATTGTTAGTCATTAAAAATGACGGTACAAGAGAGCCATTTAGCCGCAAAAAGATTTTGCATGGTGTGATGGCTGCTGGGCAAAAGCGTCCAATTACTAGTGCTCAATTTGAGCAGCTAGTTGACCACGTTGAAAACAAGGTTAGAAAACAAGGCGTCAGCGAAATTTCATCAAAGAAAATCGGTCAAATTGTCATGGACGAATTGGCTGATATTGACGATGTTGCTTACATTCGATTTGCCTCCATTTACCGCGAATTTAAAGATATGTCCAGTTTTATGAAGACGATGGAAGATATGATTGCTAAACGTGAGGAGAAGGGAACTACTGATGTTTGAGACCGCTAATCCCAAACAACCTTTTTTTATTATTAATCAAGTAACGGTTTTTCCGCAGGATTTGCAAGTTTTAATTAAATTGTACCAACCACTAGTTGGTGCTAGTGGTATTGCTCTTTACTTAACTTTGGTGGCTGATTATGATGCGGCGGCAATTTTGTCTGACAGTAAGGGCATTTACCATCTGCAAGAGCAGCTTGACTGCAGTTTGAAAGAATTGTTCCAAGCACTGCATAAGCTAGAGGCAGTAGGACTTGTTAAAACGCGCATTATTAAGAATGAAATCATGGGGCAAGTGCTGCTGTTTTCTTTAACTTGCGTGCCCACTAGTAGTGAATTTTTTGCGACAGCCTTGCTGGCTAGTTTATTAAAAGAAAAAGTCGGCGTGACAACTTTTCAATCGTTGAGTCATGCTTTTGCTCGGGAAAATAAGCGTAGGGAGAATCAGGTTAACGGCATGCAAAATGCTAAGGATGTTTCCGCATCATTTATGGATGTTTTTCGTTTGCCAGATGAGGAAGCAATTAGTCCCTCGCAAGATGTCCAGCAAGCAGCCCAAGAAAATCAAGCTCAGCCAGCTGCTAAGGCCAGGGTTAACGAGCAAGATACGATTGACTGGCAGTTTATGAAGGAGCAGTTTGAAATTTACCAAATTGCTGCAAGTGAAATTGACAAAAATCAGGCGGCGATTAGGGGAATAATGCGCACTTACGGCTTGTCGGAGCAGGAATTTGTTGACGAAACCTTGCCATGCCTGCATGACAGTTATGAACTTAATATGCCGCAGATTAAGCGAACCATTGCGGAAAATATTCACGCTGAAGGCACGCGCAAAAATTTACAGCAAACACAAGATCAACAAGCTTCAATTCAAGACAATTCTAGTTTGAGCCTGCGTGACCAGCGAATTTTGCAGTTAGCGCAGACGAAGTCACCGGCGCAATTTTTGTACCGCTTGAAGACTGACAAGCATGATTATGTTGATGCCAGTGAATATAAAGTGCTGGATAATCTGTATAATCAAAAAGATATTCCAGCAGAATTACTCAATATCTTGACCTATGCCTGCTTGAACAGTGGACCGTCGGTGTCTTATCGTTTGGCTAATACAATTCTGCATGATTGGCTGCAGCATGGTGTTAAGACAGGCAGTCAGGCTTTGGAATATATGGAGAAGCGTCAGCAGAAGAAGAGTTACTATCCTCGTTATTCGACAAAAACTAAAAAGGTTGAAAAGGGTACCGACTGGAGTAAGCATGATAAGACAGTTCAAACTGATAAGACGGCTAGTGAGTTGAAGGATTTTCTTAAGAATTTAGAGGATCAAACTGGACTTAGGTAGGTATTATACAATGCAACAAATAGGCGATATTTTAAATAAAGTTAATCCTGAAATTAAAGAAAAATATAATTTAAATAAGATTTACCAACAAGTATTAACTGATCCGGATATTCAAAAATTTATTCATGAAAATGAAAATAAAATTACTCAGAAAATGATAAACCAGAGTTTGTCAAATTTATATGAATATTATTCACAACGACATAATCAAGATCCTGTTATAACCGGATATCGGCCTGAATTGTTTTTGAATCATAATGCAATTGATCTGCGATTTGTACCTGATTCAAATAAATTGATTCGAGATCGTGAAAACAATACTAAACTACATTTGAACTTAATCGACTTGCCTGAAAAATTGCGTAAAGTTCATATAAGCGAAATTGATTTGACTAATGAGCGAAAAGGCGTGGTTGACTTAATAATTAAATTTTTATCTAAATATAGACGTAATCCTCATCAGAAGGGACTTTATTTAGAGGGAAATTTTGGAGTAGGTAAGACATACATTTTAGCAGGACTTGCTAATCATGTAGCTGCTATGAACAAGAATGTTGTCTTTTTACATGTACCAACATTTATTGCAAAGTTATCGAGTCATTTTGAAGATAATAGTTTGCAAAATGAAATTGATCGTGTGAGTCAGTGTGATTTATTAATTTTAGATGATATTGGTGCAGAAACTTTGAGTCAATGGTCACGTGATGATGTGTTAGGTGTTATTTTACAAGCGCGTATGGATAATGTTCTGCCAACATTTTTTTCATCTAATATAGATATGGATAAACTTGAAGAACATTTTAAGGTGACTAAAAATGCTGTTGAGCCAGTTAAGGCAGCTCGTTTAATGGAAAGGATAAGAACTTTAGCCAAAGAAGTAGAAATTAAAGGAAAAAATAGAAGAAGATAAAATATAGTTTCAAAGTATTTTTAACCTACCAATTGAGAAAAACTTACTTGGTAGGTATTTTTATTGATTTTTGTTTTATAATTAAAATTATAGATTTACGTATCAAGTGGAGAAATGATAAGAATGACAAATAATAGAGAATCTCAAGAGACAGTTCAACGACAGGAATTACATCGAAAAATTTGGGCAATTGCTGATAATGTTCGTGGAGCAGTAGATGGATGGGATTTTAAACAGTATGTTCTTGGAATTTTGTTTTATCGCTTTATTTCAGAAAATATGACAGAATTTTTTAATTCAGCTGAGCATGAAGCTGGAGATGATGATTTTGATTATACTGAATTATCTGATGAAGAGGCACGAGAGGATTTTGAGCCAGGAACAATTGAAGATAAGGGCTTTTTTATTTTACCTAGTCAATTATTTGCTAATGTTTTAAAAGCTTCAAAAAACAATGAGAATCTAAATACTGATTTGGCTAATATTTTCAAAAGTATAGAAAAAAGTGCTGAAGGTCATCCATCTGAAGATAATATTAATGGCTTATTTGCTGATATTGATACTACTAGTAATAGATTAGGCGGAACTGTTAAAGAAAAAAATGATCGTTTAAGAAAAATTCTTCAAGGTATTGCTAATATTCAATTTGATAATTTTCAAGATAATGATATCGATGCTTTTGGTGATGCTTATGAATACTTAATTTCAAATTACGCTAGTAATGCTGGAAAATCTGGAGGGGAATTTTTTACACCACAAACTGTATCTAAATTGCTTGCTAGAATAGTTACTGATGGTAAAACTGAAATTAATAAAGTATACGATCCAACATGTGGAAGTGGCTCTCTACTACTACAGATGAAAAAACAATTTGATGATCATGTAATTAAAGAGGGGTTTTTTGGTCAAGAAATTAATATGACAAATTACAATATGGCACGCATGAATATGTTTTTACATGATGTCAATTATAGTGATTTTTCAATTAAGCGCGGTGATACGCTTTTGCATCCAATGCATGAAAATGATAAACCATTCGATGCAATTGTTTCTAATCCACCATATTCTCAAAAGTGGCCTGGCAATAATGATCCAACTTTGATTAACGATCCACGTTTTGCACCAGCTGGTAAATTAGCACCAAAGAATTATGCTGATTATGCCTTTATCTTACATTGTCTCAGTTATCTTTCTTCACAAGGATTGGCAGCAATAGTTTGTTTTCCAGGTATTTTTTATCGTAAAGGTGCAGAAAAAACTATTAGACAATACCTGGTTGATAATAACTTTATTGATTGTGTAATTGCTTTACCAGAAAATTTGTTTTTTGGTACAACAATAGCAACTTGTATTATGGTGCTGTCAAAACATAAGAAAGATAATACAACACTTTTCATTGATGCCAGTAAAGAATTTCAAAAAGAAACAAACAATAATATTTTAAATAATGATAATATTACTCATATTGTTCAAGAATTTCGTGAACGTAAAGATATTGATTACTTTGCTAAAAATATTAGTCATGATGAAATTGCTAAAAATGACTACAATATGTCGGTTTCAACTTACGTTGAAAAGGAAGATACACGAGAAAAAATTGATATTGATGTTTTGAATAAGCAAATTGATCAAACTGTTAAAAAGATTGATCAATTAAGAGCTGATATTAACAAAATAGTTAAGGAATTATTGTAAGTAAAGAAGGTGAGGCAAATGTCAAAGATTGATGAATTGCTAAAAGATGAACATGTTGAATGGAAAAAATTGGGAAGTGTTCTAAATTATGAACAACCAACTAAGTATATTGTTAGTTCTACCAACTATGACTCAAGTTATAAAATACCAGTCTTAACTGCAGGTCAAACTTTTATATTAGGATATACAAATGATAAAGACGGAATATATATTGCTTCAAAAGATGAACCGGTAATTATTTTTGATGACTTTACAACTTCTAGTCATTGGGTTGACTTTGACTTTAAGGTCAAATCGTCTGCAATGAAATTACTTAGACCTAAAAATAATGAGATAAATTTGAGATATTGCTATCATTATATAAAAACAATAAGTATAGATATAGCGGAACATAAGCGAATGTGGATTTCCAAATTTTCACAAATAAAGATACCAGTTCCTTCTCTTGAAGTTCAACAAAAAATAGTAGAAATACTTGACAAATTCACAGATTATGTTACTGAATTACAGTCTGAATTACAGTCTGAATTACAGTCTAGACAACAACAATATTCTTATTATAGAGACAAATTATTATCTGAGGAATATTTGACTAAACTCTCTGAAAAGCTTGATAAACTAGGGGGGAAGAAGCAAGAAGTTAATTGGGTTCTTCTTTCTGACGTTGCAAAAATAAAAAATGGAAAAGATTGGAAATCTCTTGGCAAAGGTAAAGTTCCAGTTTATGGCAGTGGTGGAAAAATGAATATTTCGGTTAATAAATCTGCATATTCTAAACCAACTGTATTAATTCCACGAAAAGGTTCAATAGATAATGCTTTTTACCTTGATGAACCTTTTTGGAATGTTGATACTATTTTTTATACTGAAATTGATGAAACTAGAATTATACCAAAGTATTTTTTCTATTTTGTTCAGAGCTTTGATGTATCTCGATTGAGTACTAATCCTACTAGACCTAGTTTAACGCAAACAGATTTAAATAAAATACAGATACCAATACCACCTCTATTGATTCAAAATCAGGTTGTTTCGGTACTAGATAGATTTCAAGATTTGTTGAATAATACAGAAGGATTATTACCAGAAGAAATAGACCAAAGGCAAAAGCAATACGAATATTATCGTGATCAGCTCTTGACATTTGACTTTAATATGATAAGAACGAACGAACGAACGAACGAACGAACGATAACTAATTACTTCTTTGATATTTTAAATGCTGCCGCTAAAGCAGTTGGAATAAGACTAACTGGTGGCGTGGAATGGAAAACATTAGGAGAAATCACTGAAAGAGTTTCAACAGTTAAGTTTGAAAATGACACTAAATCATATTTTTATATTGACTTATCTTCTGTTGATAGACAAAACCATGTAGTAGTAACTGCTTCTTTAGTTAATAGACTAACAGCTCCAAGTAGGGCAAAACAGTTGATTAAGGAACATGATATTCTATTTGGTGGAACTCGCCCAATGTTAAAAAGATTTGCATATGTTAATAAAAAATTTGATGGTCAGATTGCAAGTACAGGATATACAGTACTAAGATGTAATAATTCAAATGTTATTTCTAAATTTATTTATTATCAAATTCAAACAAATAAATTCTTTAATTATATTAAAAATATTCAGAAAGGAACAAGTTATCCATCAGTAACAGATAATCAAGTGAAAAAATATAAAGTGCTAATTCCGACATATACAATTCAAGCCGAAATAGTAAAAGCATTAGATAGATTTAATACTCTAGTTAATAATATATCTGAAGGCTTACCTAAAGAAATTGAATTGAGACAAAAGCAGTATGAATATTATCGGGAACAATTATTTGATTTTAAGAAGTAATAAATTAAGGGAGATGCAATGAAGGATAAAGAGTTTGCTTCGCTAAATGACGTAGCAAAAGATCTCAAAAAAAGTAATAAGAAAGTTACATTATTGTATGCGTTTAATGCAACGGGCAAGACAAGACTTTCTATGAAATTTAAAGATCTTGTAAATGAGACTGATGATAGTGGAGAAGAAGTTAAGCATATTATTTATTTCAATGCATTCACCGAAGATTTATTTTATTGGGATAATGATTTAGAAAATAATTTAGAACGTATTTTAAAAATAAATACTTCTTCAGCTTTTATTACATTGATTAAAAATCAAGGCATGGAGAATAGAATAGCAGAAAAATTTCGTGAATTTGCTTCCTCAAAGATTGAGCCACAAATAAATGTTGAGACTGGTGAAATTACTTTTAGTATTCCAACTGGTGATAATGAAGCGGTTGATAATATTAAAATTTCAAAAGGTGAAGAAAGCATCTTTATTTGGTCAGTTTTTTATGTTTTGTTAGAAACCATTATTTCTGAATTAAATGAAGATAAAGAAGATCGTAGCACTAATGAATTTAATCAAATTCATTATATTTTTATTGATGATCCAATTTCATCTTTAGATGATAATAATGCAATTGATACAGCGATTGACCTAAAAGAATTAATTGTAGGTTCCAGAAATGAAGATTTGCACTTTATTATTTCCACCCATCATGCTCTATTTTATAATGTTTTGTTTAATGAACTTAGGCGTGATCGAAATATTAAAGATAATAAAGTTTCTTTCTTTTCTCTGCAGAAAAAAGAAAATGAAATTGGTTATGTTTTAAATAGTCAAAATGATTCACCTTTTGGTTATCATTTGATTGTAAAAGAAGAAATAGAAAATGCAATTAAAGAAAACCGAATTAAAAAATATCATTTTTTGTTGTTTAGAAATCTTTTAGAAAAAACTGCTACTTATTTAGGTTACAAAAATTGGAGTGAGCTTATAATTGGCGATGATATTTCAGAAGATAATAGGAATGGATACGTTCGTAGAATTAACTTATACAGTCATAGTAAACAGGCAGACCTTGAATATAAAGAATTGCGGCCTGAAGAAAAAAATATGTTAAAACTACTCTTTAATAATTTTATTAAAGAGTTTAAGTGGGAGGTAAAAAATGACTGAATCACATTTGAAATATAAAGTGAAGGTACCAGTTGCAGAATTACCTAACCAAATTATTCTCGCTGAATTTAAACCTAGGGAGCATGTACAAAAGAGTTATCAAACAGAAGCTGAATTAGAAGAAAATTTGCTTATTAGATTACAAGCTCAAGGCTATGAATTCTTATCTGCAAGTTCTTCTGCGGATTTATATGTTAATTTGAAAAAGCAAATTGAAAAGCTAAATAAAGTTGAATTTACGTCAAAAGAATGGCAACGCTTTTTGAATGAATATCTTGATAAGCCCAATGACGGAATGATTGAGAAAACACGTAAAGTCCAGATTGATAGCGTCAAAGATTTTATTTTTGATGATGGTCATTTGAAAAATATCAAAATAATTGATAAAAAGTGTCTTAGTAACAATTATGTACAAGTAGTTCATCAGATTAGCCAAACTGGGACGCATCATAATCGTTATGATGTAACTATTTTAGTTAACGGGCTTCCCTTAGTGCATATTGAGCTAAAAAAGCGTGGCGTCAACCTTCACGAAGCATTTAATCAAATTCATAGATACAGTAAAGAAAGTTTCAATTCAGATAATTCTTTATATAAATATGTTCAGCTTTTTGTCATTTCTAACGGAACATACACAAGATATTTTGCCAATACTACCGCACAGGATAAAAATCATTATGAATTTACATGTGAATGGGCGGATGTTAAAAATCGACCAATTAGAGATTTAGAAGATTTTACAGCTACTTTTTTTGATAAGACTACTTTATTGGAAATAATTACAAAATATTGCGTTTTTAATTCTGATAACAAACTTTTGGTTATGAGACCATATCAAATTGCAGCAACTGAACGAATTTTGTGGAAAATTCGTTCGAGTTATTTATCAGGAAAAGCTGGAACAATTGATGCAGGTGGGTATATTTGGCATACTACGGGTTCTGGTAAAACCCTAACTTCTTTTAAAGTTGCTAGGTTGGTTACTCAATTAGATTACATTGCTAAAGTGTTTTTTGTTGTAGATAGAAAAGATTTAGACTATCAAACAATGAAAGAATATCAAAGTTTTGAAAAAGACAGCGTTAATGGTAGCAAAAATACTAAAGCATTGAAGCAAAATATTGAAAAAGAAGATAATAAAATTGTTGTTACGACAATTCAAAAACTAAATGAGTTTGTAAAAAAGAATCCTAATCATGAAATATATCAGAAGCATTGCGTTTTAATTTATGATGAATGTCATCGTTCACAATTTGGTGAGGCGCAAAAAAATATTAGGAAACATTTTAAATATTATTATCAATTTGGTTTTACAGGAACACCGATTTTCCCTGAAAATGCTGCTGGTGCAGAAACTACAGGTAGCATTTTTGGAGCACAGTTGCATAGTTATATTATTACTGATGCAATTCGCGATAAAAAAGTATTAAAATTTATGGTTGACTACAATGATAGTAGGCCAATTTTTAAATCTGCAGAAATTGAACAAGATGAAAATGAGTTAGCTAAAATAAAAACTAAAAAGTTATTACTGCATCCTGATAGAATTCATGAAATTACTAAATATATTCTCAAAAATTACGATCTCAAAACACACAGAAATGAGCAATATGATATTAAGAGTAAACGCTTGAATGGTTTTACTGCTATGTTTGCTGTACAGAATATTGAAGCTGCAAGGTTATATTATGAAGAATTTAAAAAGCAGCAAAAGAATATACCTGAAGATAAGCGATTGAGAATAGCTACTATTTTTAGTTTTGCAGCTAATGGTGAGCAAGATGCAGTTGGTAGTATTGCCGATGAAAATTTTGATCCTAGTAAACTAAATTATAGTGATAAGGAATTTTTGGATGAAGCGATTAAGGATTACAATAATTTCTTTACTCCTAAAAAAAATTACTCAACTGATGGCAAGTTATTTCAGAATTATTATCAAGATTTATCCAAGGAAGTAAAAAATAGAGAAATAGATTTGTTGATTGTAGTTGGTATGTTTTTGACTGGATTTGATGCACCAACTTTGAATACTCTATTTGTTGACAAAAATCTTAGATATCATGGATTAATTCAAGCTTTTTCTAGAACTAACCGGATTTTAAATAAAGTTAAAACTTTTGGTAACATTGTTTGTTTTCGTGATTTACAAAAACCAACTGAAGATGCAATTAAGATTTTTGGTGATAGTAATAGTGTTAATGTGATTCTTGAGAGAAGTTATCAAGATTATTTAAATGGTTTTGTTGAAGAAGAAACTGGGAAAGTTGTTAAAGGATATAAAGACCTATGTAATGAAATGATTGACAAGTTTCCTGAACCAACAAAAATTGAAACAGATTCTGATAAAAAGGAATTCGTCCAATTGTTTGGGGAAATTTTGAAATCTGATAATATTTTAAAAAATTATGATTCATATCAAGATTTTGATCAAATTATTTCTGATAGACAATTACAGGATATGAAGAGTACATACGCGGATATTCGCGAAGAGGTTTTGGAAGAGAAGCACAATAAAGCTGCTAGTGATACATCTTCAAAAATTGATTATTCTGATATTGAATTTCAAGTTGATTTATTGAAGACAGATGAAATTAATCTTGATTACATTTTAAAATTAATTTTTGAAAAGTCTAAAAAGAACAAAGATATTGGTTCGTTAAAAGTTGAGGTAAAGCGAATTATCCGGTCAAGTCTAGGTATTCGTGCTAAGGAGGATTTGATTTTGGGTTTTATCAATCATACTGATTTATCCAAATTTGAAAATTCTTCTGAAATTCTTGATTCATTTTATTCTTTTGCTAAAAAACAAAGAAAAGAAAATGTACAAAAACTGATACAAGATGAACATTTAAAGGAAGGTGCGAATAACTTTATTGGAGATTCCATTGACAAGGGTTATGTTAATTATAATGGCTCTGAACTTGATAATATTTTACCTCCAGTTTCACGTAGACATGGTGCTCGTGAAGCAAAAAAACAGAGTATTTTAAGGAAAATACAAAAAATAGTAGAGGTCTTTTCAGAAACATAATATAAGTTTTCTATTAAAAAGTTCTTGCATTTAAATGTCGTTTGCGTATAATTAAGTGCAACGAATGAACATGATGTTACTCAACTCAGAGAGAAGGACGTTTTTCTGGAAGTCTTTCATGAGCAAGACCCCACTCATTCTACTAATAAAGGTTTTAACAAAGGCTGGATTCCATTATCAATCTTAAGAGAGGGTTAGAGGTACTCTAATCTATTTGGGTGGAACCGCGTTAATATACGTCCCAGTGCTTAATTGCACTGGGGCTTTTTTTGTTTATGGAGGTAAACATGAGTTTTTCAATTACTTTGCCTGATGGGTCAAAACGTGACTATGACCAAGCTATTTCAATTGCCGATTTGGCACATGATATTTCGACCTCACTTGGTAAGGCTGCCTTGGCTGGAAAAGTTAACGGCGAATTAAAGCCAGTTGATTACGAATTAAATGATGATGCAGAAGTAGCAATCATTACTGATAAAGATGAAGACGGTTTGAACGTTTTACGTGCAACTGTTGCCTTTGTTTTTGAAGCAGTAGCTAAGAAGGCTTATCCAGAATTGCGGTTGGGTGAACACGCTGCTGATCGTGATGGCTTTTTCGTTGATACTGATAAAGAAAACCAAATCAAAATTGGTGAATTGCCACAATTAGAAAAGGCTATCCAAAAGGCAGTCAAGAGTGGTGCCAAGATTGAACAAGTAGAGATGTCCAAGAGCGAATTAGAAAACATTTTTAAAGATGACAAGTTCAAGCTTGAATTGTTAAAGGCTGAAGGCGACACCGTTGAAGCATATAAGTTAGGTGACTTCGTTGACTTAGGTTTTAGTGCACTTTTGCCAAATACCGGTAAAATTAAGCAATTTAAGTTGCTCAGTGTTGCTGGTGCTTATTGGCAAGGTCAATCTTCTAATCCAATGCTGCAACGGATTTCTGGAACTGCCTTTTTCAAGAAGGCTGATCTTGATGCTGATATTAAGCGTCGCGAAGAAATTAAGGAACGCGATCACCGGACAATCGGTCGTGACCTTGACTTATTCTTCGTTGACCCGAAGGTTGGTGCAGGTCTTCCTTACTGGATGCCAAAGGGTGCCACTATTCGCCGCGTGATTGAACGCTACATCATTGATAAAGAAGTTGCTCGTGGTTACCAACACGTTTACACACCAGTATTGATGAACTTGGATGCTTATAAGACTTCTGGTCACTGGGCACACTACCGTGATGACATGTTCCCACCAATGGACATGGGTGATGGTGAAATGCTTGAATTAAGACCAATGAATTGTCCATCACATATTCAAATTTACAAGCACCATATTCGTTCATACCGTGAATTACCAGTACGGATTGCCGAACTGGGGATGATGCACAGATATGAAAAGTCAGGTGCTTTGTCAGGTTTGCAACGAGTTCGGGAAATGACTTTGAATGATGGTCACACCTTCGTTACTTTGGACCAAGTCAAAGATGAATTTGCGAGAACTTTGCAATTAATCATGGATGTTTACAAGGACTTTGACATTACTGACTACTACTTCCGTTTGTCATACCGTGATCCAAAGAATACTGAAAAGTACTTTGCTAATGATGACATGTGGGAAAGAAGTCAATCAATGCTTAAAGGTGCTATGGATGACATGGGTCTTGACTATGTTGAAGCAGAAGGCGAAGCAGCATTCTATGGTCCTAAGCTTGATATTCAAACTAAGACAGCTTTGGGCAGCGATGAAACCATGTCGACCATTCAACTTGACTTCATGTTGCCAGAACAATTTGATTTAACTTACATTGGTCAAGATGGCGAAGAACATCGTCCAGTTATGATTCACCGCGGAATTGTTGGTACGATGGAACGGTTCATTGCTTATCTAATTGAAATTTACAAGGGTGCTTTCCCAACTTGGCTGGCTCCAGTTCAAGTAGAAATTATCCCAGTTAACCTTGATGCTCATGGCGATTATGCTAAGAAGGTTCGCGACGAATTAAATAAGCGTGGTTTCAGAGCAGAAGTTGATTTCAGAAATGAAAAATTAGGTTACAAGATTCGTGAAGCTCAAACCCAAAAAGTTCCTTACACGCTTGTTTTGGGTGATAAGGAAATGGCAGATAATGGTGTCAACGTTCGTCCTTACGGTACTGACAAAGAAATTGCTAAGAGCTTAGACGAATTCATTAAAGAAATTGAGGCTGATGTTAAGTCATATTCACGCGAAAAATAACCAAGAATAAGTAAGAATTAGAAAACATATTATTAATTTCGGCACTTTTAAATTTAAAAAATCTGTTGGTATTGTCTGTCGAGTTACAAATGTAGTGTAGACGATTGGCCTTACTGGATTTTAGCTAGCTGAGTGTTCAATTTGATACTTAAATTTTCTACTAATATTAATGAGGAGAAATTTATGTCGATGATCGAATTCCGCAATGTGCAGAAATTTTATGGTAAGTTTCATGCTTTACACGATATTAATCTAAAAATTGATCGGGGAGAAACCGTTGTTTTAATTGGTCCCTCCGGTTCTGGTAAAAGTACGTTAATTCGGACAATTAACCAGTTAGAATCGATTGAAGGTGGGCAATTAATCGTTAATAACCGCGATTTGTCAGACCCTAAGACTGACACCAATCTTTTGCGCCGCGATGTTGGAATGGTTTTTCAGCATTTTAATCTTTACGCGAATAAAAATGTTTTGGAAAACATTATGTTAGCACCGCGAATTGTAAGCCGTATGCCAGAAGCTGAAAATAAGCAGCGGGCACTAGAATTACTAAAAATGGTTGGCTTAGCTGATAAGGCAGAGAACATGCCGTGCCAACTATCCGGCGGGCAAAAGCAACGGGTTGCAATTGCCCGGTCACTAGCAATGCGCCCTAAATTACTACTCTTTGACGAACCAACATCAGCACTTGATCCAGAGATGATTGATGAAGTATTGCAGGTTATCAAAAAAGTCACAACAGATAGTGACATGACTTCATTAATCGTGACGCATGAAATGGGCTTTGCTAAAGAAGTAGCTAACCGCGTAATTTTTATGGATCAAGGTCACATTATCGAAGATGATGCCAGCCGAGACTTTTTCCAGCAGCCACAAACTGAACGTGCACAACAATTTTTAAGTAAAATTATTGCGCATTAAGGAGTGACCATCATGAAAAAGAAATTTTGGTTAATTCCGGTTCTGTTTTGTATGTTGTTTTTATCTGGCTGCCGGCAAAAGGTTGCCGATCAGGCAGTTTTGAAAAATGCGCAAAGCTCTAAGACAATTACTTGGGGTGTCGAAGCAGATATGAAACTCTTTAGTTTGATTGACGTGCGTGACGATGTCCATAAGGGGTTCGAAATTGACCTTGCCAAAGCAATTACTAAGCAGATTTTAGGACCGAGCGGTCAAGCTAAGTTTGTGACCGCAACAGCTCAATCTCGGATTCCGCTGCTCAAAAATGGTAATGTGGATGCGGTAATTGCCACAATGTCGATCACTCCTGAGCGTAAAAAAGTAATTGATTTTTCTAATTCGTATTTCGATGCGGGCGAGTCCTTGCTTGTGCCAGTTCGTTCGAGCATTAAAAACGTGCATGATTTGAATGGGAAAACCGTTATCGGAATTGTTGGTGATAATTCTTCTGAAGTAGTTAAAAAGTTTGCTCCCAAGGCAAAAGTAATTGGGATGCAAAACTATGGTCAAGCTGTAAGTGCTTTGAAATCGCATCAAGGTGATGCCTTGGTGTCAGATAATGGGGTACTTTATGGCTTGGCAGTTGAAAATCCTAGTCTAGTTGTAACTGGTGGCACTTTTACCAAAGAACCGTATGGCATTGCCATTAATAAGCAGCAAAAGCCGTTTGAACGGGCGGTTAATCGTGCAATTACCCAGCTGCAGCATAGTGGGGAATACAATCACTTGATTAAAAAATGGTTTGGTCAAGTTCCTGGATTTAACTACAAGGAGATGTATCAACAATGATTAATATCTTTACCCATTTTGGTAGTCAACTTGTAGTTGGTCTGGGTTGGACTTTATTGTGCAGCTTGATTACCCTAGTTTTTAGTTCAATCATTGGAACTGTACTTGCGCTTTTGCAAATGTTGCCGAGTAAATTAGTTCATTTGTTGTGCCGAATCTATATTGAAGTCTTTCGTAATATTCCGTTGTTAGTCATTGTAATGTTCTTATACTTGATTATTCCGTTATATTTCTTTAAAATTAACGGCTTCACTGCCGGAACAATCGGCTTGACGCTCTACACGTCGGCATTTATTGCCGAAATTATCCGTTCTGGAATCCAGTCGGTTGAAGCGGGGCAGCTGGAAGGCGCCCGCTCAACAGGGATGACTTACTGGCAGGCAATGCGTTATGTGGTTTTGCCGCAAGCTTTTAAAATCGTTATTCCATCTCTTGGCAATCAATTTGTCAATTTGATTAAGGATTCTTCTATTTTGGCCTTTGTGGCTGGGTTTGATTTGCTTTATCAAGCCAATGCGATTGCATCAAAGACATTTGATACAATCAATAGTTATTTGGTGGTTGGTATATTGTACTTGCTTTTAACAATGCCATTAAGTTACTACATGCATTATTTAGAAAAGAAATTAAGCTAGGAGGGCAAAAACGATGCAAACTTGGACTAATGCTTTTTCGTGGATTAATATTCGCTTTTTATTATTGGGATTAAAGGTTACACTTTTCATTTCCCTAATTGTAATGGTTTTGAGTTTTATTATTGGCTCATTACTGGGAATTTTACGTTTTGCTAAAATCAAGTACGTTTCGGCAACTGTCGGCTTTATTGTTGATATTGTCAGAAACCTGCCGTTATTACTAATTATTTTCTTTACTTATTTTGGTTTACCTAACTTTGGTTTTCGCCCTGATGTTATTCCGGCAGCAATCATTGCGATGACAGTTTTTGAATCTGGGATGATTGCAGAAATTGTGCGTTCAGGAATTCAATCGGTAGCACCCGGACAAATGGAAGGTGCCTGTTCAACGGGAATGAATTTTGCCCAGACAATGTGGCATGTCGTCTTGCCACAGGCATATAAACACATAATCCCAACCCTTGTCAGTCAATTAGTATCACTGATTAAAGATACGTCACTAGCAACAATTATTGTTGTTCCTGAAATGACGCAGCAAGCACAAATTGTTTATGGTCAAAATGCTAACTTTACCTTGCCAATGTTTGTGGCTTTAGCACTACTTTATTTTGTAGTTTGCTTTACTTTGTCGATAGTGGGCAATCTGGTTGGTAAACAGTTAAGCTGATTTTAAATAGAAATGCATTCAGACAATTAGTTTTGATAATTGCTGGATGCATTTTTGTTTGCACATCGAAAAGTTTTAGTCAACTTATTGACAAGAATGTAGCAGTAGTACTATAATTATTTATTAGTTGAGAACAAGAAGAAGCTCCCGCTTCTCGCCTAAGTTAAGTTGACCTCTGGGCTAATCGATATTTTCTGTTGATTATGGGCGGGTAACTTAATACTCGCCCTTTTTCTTGTCCTCAAATTAACACGGAGGTGAAGAATTATACCAAGGAATTTAATATTAAACGATCAAATTCGTTCACGCGAAGTTCGTTTAATTAATGCAGATGGTGATCAAGTTGGTGTAGTAACTAAGACTGAAGCATTACGGCAAGCAAGTGTTGCGAATTTAGATTTAGTTCTAATTTCGCCTAATGCTAAGCCACCAGTTGCCCGCATCATGGACTATGGTAAGTACCGTTTTGAACAACAAAAGAAACTCAAAGAGTCTCGTAAGAAGTCCAAGACTGTCAGCGTTAAAGAAATCCGTTTAAGTCCAACCATTGAAGGTAACGACTTTAACACTAAGTTAAAGCACGCGCAAAAGTTCCTCACTAAAGAGGGTGCTAAGGTTCGTGTTTCGATTCGGTTCAGAGGTCGTGCAATCACCCACAAGGAATTAGGACGTGAAGTGCTGGAGAAGATGGCTGAAGCCACTGCGGATATTGCTACTGTGATTAGCAAACCGAAGATGGAAGGTCGTTCAATGTTCTTAATACTCGCTCCTAAGAGTGACAAAAAGTAAAAATTAGTTAATTTGGAGGAATTGAAAAATGCCTAAAATGAAAACCCACCGCGCTTCTGCAAAGCGTTTTAAGAGAACTGCTTCTGGTGAATTAAAGCGTCATCACGCATTTACTGGTCACCGTTTCCACGGCAAGACTAAGAAGCAACGTCGTCATTTGAGAAAGGCTGCATTAGTTTCACGCAGCGACTTGAAGCGCATCAAACAGATGCTCTCTCAAATGCGTTAATTATCAAGTTAGACGAGAACAACGATATTTAGGAGGAATTTCAGATGCCAAGAGTTAAAGGTGGAACAGTAACACGTAAACGTCGTAAGAAGGTTATGAAGCTTGCCAAGGGTTACCGTGGCGCAAAGCATATGCAATTTAAGGCTGCAAGTACACAATTATTTGTATCTTACAGATATGCATTCCGTGACCGTAGAAGACGTAAGAGCGAATTCAGAAAGTTATGGATTGCCAGAATCAATGCTGCAGCAAGACAAAATGATATTTCATATTCTAAGTTAATGCACGGCTTGAAAGTAGCTGGTGTTGACATTAACCGTAAGATGTTGGCTGACATTGCTTATAACGATTCAAAGACTTTTGCACAATTAGCAGAAACTGCTAAAAAAGCTTTAAATTAATTCAAAAATGGCGCTTATGGCGCCGTTTTTTTATGTCAAAATTTATGACCTTGACGCTATTTTTTGATATATTAGACTAAGAATATGCTAGAAAAGGGGGAGCCAGATGATATTCAGGCCACGTTACACAATTGATACAATCTATCATTTAGATACTGATGTACTCCATGAAATGGATGTTAAGGCAGTGTTCTCGGATTTAGATAACACGCTAATTGCATGGAATGAGTTTGAGACGGCTAAGAAAATGGATCAGCTCAATCGCAGGCTGGCTGCTGCTGGTATTACGCTAGTTGTCATTTCAAATAATAATGCAGCTAGAGTCGGCAAGGTACTTAACCCGTATCATATTGAGTTTGTTGCTAAAGCCAAAAAGCCAATGCCTTTTGCAATTACGAAGAAGCGGCAGGAAATGGGTTTGACTAAGAAGCAGGTCATGATGGTTGGTGACCAGCTAATCACCGATATTCAAGCCGGTAACTTGGCTGGTGTTGAATCAGTACTAGTTAAGCCACTAATTGAGACAGACAAGTGGAATACACGGATTAACCGCTTTTTTGAAAAAATCATCTTTTTCTTTTTAGCAATTTCTCACCGTGTAACTTTTAAGGAGACATTAAAAAATGGATGATATTATTTGTATCGGTTGTGGCGCCAAGCTGCAATCTGATGACCCCAAGGAAGCCGGCTACTTGCCAGCTTCGCGACTTAAAAAGGCACTTGAAAGTGAAGCTGAGGCTAATGATCTTTATTGTCAACGCTGCTTTAGGCTGAGACACTACAATGAAATCATGCCGGTTGATGTTGATAACGATGACTTTTTGGCACTACTCAATTCTCTAGCTGAAAAAAAGGCATTAATAGTTAATGTCGTTGACTTGTTTGACTTTACTAATTCACTCTTATCATCAATGAAACGTTTTGTCGGTGATAATGAATTAATTTTAGTTGGTAATAAGTTTGACTTGTTTCCACTTAATTCACGAGAAAGTAAAATTAAAGATTGGATGCGGCAGGAAGCAAATCGAGTTGGACTGTTTCCAAAGAAGATTTTCTTAGTCAGTGCTGCTAAAAAGAAAAACTTAACTGATTTAATTGCTTATTTAGATAAAAAGTCACGCAACGAAGATGTTTATTTTGTTGGGATGACTAACGTTGGCAAATCCACGTTATTAAACGCAATTATTGACCAGATGGGCGACATCAAGAATTTAATTACGACATCGCGTTTCCCAGGGACGACGCTTGACCGAATTGAAATTCCACTGGAAAATGGTCATTTTTTGGTTGATACACCGGGAATTATGTCGGAAAATCAATTGGCAACTCACCTTAATCCGCAAGATTTGGCTGCGATTTCACCGCAAAAGCCGCTTAAACCAGCAACTTATCAATTAAAGCCGGGCAATACCCTCTTTTTGGCGGGTCTAGGACGAATTGATTACTTAAAGGGCGAACCAACCAGCTTTACGGTCTATGTTGCTCGGGACTTGTATGTTCACCGGACAAAGACGGAAAATGCGGATGAATTTTATCAAAAGCATGTGGGGGACTTATTAACTCCTCCGTCAGAGGGTGAGAATTTGCCGGCACTCAAGGGTCAAGAAATGCATACGACTTATAAGAGTGACGTCTTATTTGGCGGAATTGGCTTTATTACGGTTCCAGCTGACTGTTTAGTTAAAATATACACGCCTGATAAGATTGGTTTGGGAATTAGACGCGCGTTAATTTAGAGGCGAAGAATGACGTTTGCAAAAAGTATTGAAAAAAAGCCGATAGTTCAAGTTGAAGAAGAAGAAATTGCGCAAGCTCATGGACTGCAGATTGGGATTATGGGCGGCACTTTTAATCCGGTTCATTTAGCCCATCTGGTAGTTGCTGAGCAGGTTCTGACGAAGCTACATTTAGATGAAATTTGGTTTATTCCAACAAATATTCCGCCGTTGAAAGATAAGCCGACTGTATCTGCGGAAGATCGAGCAAATATGCTAGAATTAGCAACCCAGGACAATCCACGCTTTCGAGTAAAATTATTTGAATTGCTTCGCGGCGGCGTTTCTTATACAGTTGACACGCTGACTTATTTGCATGAAAAAGCACCACAAAATCATTATTATTTGATTATGGGCAGCGATCAGGTTAATAATTTAAGTGAATGGAAAGAGCCACTTAAATTAGCCCAATTGGCAACTTTGGTTGGCATTAGGCGACCAGGCTATGAGCAAAAGCCGCAATTGCCAATGATTTGGGTTGATGTACCAGCAATTGACATCAGCTCAAGCTTAATTAGGCAAACAATCACAATGGGTGGTTCAATTAGATATTTAGTTCCAGAACCAGTACGCGATTATATTCATCGAAAGGGACTGTATTATGACTGATTTATTTTTTGCCAACACTTATTCACCGCTATCAAGTCAGGAAATTATTGCTAAAGAAAAAGCTAACATGGATGCACCACGTTTTGCGCATTGCGTGCGTGTTAGTCAAACAGCGCAAAAATTGGCTCGTCTTAACCATTATGATGAGGATAAGGCGGCTTTAGCCGGTTTTGTTCATGATTATGCTAAGCAGATACCTGTTTCTGAATATCGCGAAGTAATTAAGACTCAGGGCTTTGACCAGGACCTTTTAAATTGGAATCGGGCAATTTGGCACGGAATTGTTGGGACATACTTTATTAAACGTGATTTGCAAATTACTGACAGTGAAATTCTGACAGCAGTTGATCGGCATACAACTGGTGATGTCGAGATGACAACTTTAGATAAGATTGTTTTCATGGCAGACTTTATTGAGCCGGGACGAGATTTTCCGGGTGTCGAAGAAGCGCGTCAGATTACTTTTGCCAATTTGGATGCTGGTGTAGGCTACCAGTTAGCGCACAGCCTCAGCTTTTTAGCTGAAAAGAGAAATAAGATTTATCCCCGCACTTTTAAGGCTTATAACGTGTGGAGTATTAAAGATAATTAAGGAGAAAAATTTGACTAGTAAAGAAATTTTGACTTTTGTATTAAAAGCCATCAGTGACCGTCATGGTGAGGATACAATTGCTTATGACATGCAAGGAATTAGTATTTTGGCTGATTATTATGTTGCAACTAGTGCCGGCTCAAACCGCCAGCTGCACGCGATTGCCAATGCAATTGTTGATGAAGCACACCAGGCTGACTACTATGATTACCGTATTGAAGGGTCAAGTGAGTCTAACTGGCTATTGCTTGATTTAGGAGATGTTGTTGTCAATGTCTTTACCGAAGAAGCGCGCGATTTTTATAATGTTGAAAAATTGTGGTCAGAAGGTAAGCAATTAGAGATAAAGGAAGACTAGCCGACAATGAGTGTAGTGGGGATTATTGCCGAATTTAATCCATTGCACAGTGGCCACGAATTTTTGTTAAATCAGGCACGGCTGCTGGCTGGCAGTAAAGATCCAATTGTGGTTTTAATGTCAGGAAATTATGTTCAACGTGGTGAAATGGCAATTATGGATAAGTGGTCACGGGCGCAGGCTGCTTTAAATAGTGGTGCTGACCTTGTTTTTGAGATGCCTTTTTCTACTTCTGTTGAGCCTGCCGACCTTTTTTCACTGGGAAGTATTAATCAATTAGCCAAATTGGGTGTTAATGATTTGATATTTGGTGTGGAAGATGCAACGCTTAACTTTGCTTATCTTGGCAGCAAAATCGCTGAAATTCCGCCAAATCACATGAATTTTAATGATTATAGCCAAACATATTCAACCCAATATAACGAAATGGTTGCTCGTGAAGTAGGTTATGAAGTCAACCAGCCGAATGCAATTTTGGGATTAGCTTATGCGGTCGCCAATTATAATTTGGGGACGCCGCTCATGTTACATCCAGTTAATCGAATTGGTGCTGGTCATGATGATTTATTGCAGCGAGAAGGTGTGGTTCAGAGTGCCAGTGCAATTCGGAATATTATTTTGCATCAAAAAGCAGGTGCAGAATTGGAACAGTGGCTGCCTAAACAAGAAGTAGCACAACTTTACCAGCAGCCCGTTTATCCTAATTGGAACTTGTTGTTTCCATTTTTGAAGTATCGCCTTGAGTCTTCGTCAGTTGAAGAATTGCGGCAAATATACCAAATGAGTGAGGGGCTTGAATATAAAATGAAGCAAGAAATTCATCGTGCACGTAATTTTACGGAATTCTTGCGCTACATTAAGTCTAAGCGTTATACTTATTCACGCTTGCGTCGACTAAGCTTGTATACTTTATTAAATGTTACTCAAGATGACATGCTTGACAGCTTTAATCATGAATCACTGTTTTTGCTTGGTTATAGCAAGTTGGGTCGCCGTTATCTGAAAAAAATCAGAAAAGGGACAACGACTGACATTATTTCAAAAGTTGACCAGAAAAATACACGTACGGGGTCAATGCATTTACAGTTGCGTGTGGATCGCTTGGTTGAGCAAATTTTGCAAGTTGACCAAAACTTTGGTCGTAGACCGTTGGAGGTTTAAGGATGTTTACGATTAGTTTTTCGCAGGTAGAAAATAACAAATCGCCGCTAATACATATTGAACATGAAGTTACAATGCGGCCGGAATTTTTAGAGCGTAGTCAAAAGTTGCTGTATCAGGCAAAGAATGTTCATTTAGTTGGTGATGCTTTTTATAGCGAGCCATATGTTACCTGTGATTTGCATGTAACAGCTGATCTAGTTGTACCGTCAAGTCGTAGCCTGGAGCCCGTGAACTATCACGAAGATTTTCATTTTAGTGAAAATTATTCTGAGGATCAGGTAGCCAAAGAAGAATTAGAAGCAAGTGAAACACCAATTGTCCAGATTGAGAATGATCAAATTGATTTGCAAACGGCAATTGAGGATAACTTGCTGCTGCATATTCCAACGACGATTTTGACACCTGAAGAAGAAGACCAAGATATTTATCCTGAAGGTCAAGGCTGGGCTGTTATTTCAGAAACTAAATTTGATGAAGGTAAAAAGAATCAGGTTAATCCGGCGTTTGCTAAGCTAAAAGAATTGTTAGACCAAAAGGATAACCAGCAAGATAAAAATTAATAAAATTGAATATTTTAAGATAATTAAGGTTGCGGTAACTTAGGTGCTTAAGCTTGTTTTGTATGCTTTTTTACAGTATTCTTTAGTTATTAAATTAAGTTTAAAAATATTTTAGTTTTTGGTGTGAATAATAATTTTAAAAGGGATGAAAAAGATGGCAAAGATATTAATAATTGAAGATGAGAAAAATTTGGCTCGGTTTGTCGAGCTAGAATTAAAACACGAAAAGTATGAAACAGTTGTTGAAGGTAATGGCCGTAAAGGGTTAGAAACGGCATTAAATGAGGACTTTGATGCTATCTTGCTTGATCTAATGCTGCCAGATTTAAACGGCTTAGAAATTGCCCGGCGGGTTCGTCAAGTGAAGACAACCCCAATCATCATGATGACAGCTCGTGATTCTGTGATTGATCGTGTTTCTGGTCTTGATCATGGTGCTGATGATTACATTGTTAAACCATTCGCAATTGAGGAATTATTAGCTCGTCTACGCGCAGTTTTACGCCGGGTTAAAATTGAAAAAGAAGCTTCTGATGACACAATTGAAAAGAAGGTCATCAAATTTAAGGATATGACAATTGAAACGGCTAACCGCATTGTTCGTCGTGGTGATGGTAAGACCGTTGACTTAACTAAACGGGAATACAACTTGCTTATGACATTAATTAAGAATAAGAACAATGTTGTCAGCCGGGATCAGTTACTTGCTAAGATTTGGGGACCTGGCTCAAATATTGAAACTAATGTTGTGGAAGTCTATGTTCGTTACCTTCGCAATAAGATTGATGTACCAGGTCAACCATCATATATCAAGACCGTTCGTGGTACTGGATATATGGTAAGAGATGAAGATGATGAAAAGAACTAAGCAGCAGGAACAAAATAAGAAGGGGACCAAGCACTCGTCGCTAATTGTACGGTGGGTTAGTATCGTTAGTTTGACGATCATGGTCTCCTTTATTGTATTTTCAGTAATTATTTATACGTTTGTTGGTCAGCAGTCAATTGGTCAGCAGAAGGAAACTTCTAACCAAATGGTTGTGCAGCTGAATGGTAATCTAAGTTCTATTCCGACCGAATTACAAATTGCAAATGTGGTACCTGCACTAACACCTTCTGCTAAAAAGGTCTTACAGGGTGATCCTGTAATCAGCCAGGATGGTCGCTCAACTAATGCTTTTAATGATAATTTATTGTCATCATTGACTAATCCTGATTTGAACGTAGTCGTTTATAATTTGCAGCAGGAAGATGTTTTTGACAATGGTAGTGAAGATATGATTCCGGCATTTAAAAACTTTAAGGGTGAATACAAGCAGGAGCAGACTTTCCGCAATCATCGCCAAGTGCTGATTACATACCAAAAAGTGCGTTCGATTAGGACTGGTAAGTTAACTGGTTATATCGTTGTCCTTAATCGGATGTCGTATTACAATGACCTAATGAAAAATTTGCTCAAATGGATGGTGCGGATTTCAATTATTGCAATTGTATTGTTTACGGCAATTGCCTTTATTATTGTGCTTGATATTGTGAAGCCGATTAAGGAAATGTCCAAGGTAGCACGTGAAGTTAATGATGATCCTAATAGTACTGCACGGATTGCTGATTTTCATCGCCATGATGAGCTCCAGGAATTGGCAGTGTCTTTTAATCAGATGTTGGATCGAATGCAGCGCTATATTGACCAACAAAAGGAGTTTGTCGGGGATGTTTCGCATGAGTTGCGCACACCTGTTGCCGTAATTGAGGGTCATTTGAATATGCTTGAGCGGTGGGGCAAGGATGATCCTGAGATTTTGAATGAATCGATTAAGGCATCACTGCAAGAAGCAAAACGGATGCAGCATTTAATTCAAGAAATGTTGGATTTAACGAGAGCTGAGCAGATTAATGTGCAATATCCTAATGCGGTAACCAAGGTTTCCGAAGTTTTAAATCGAGTTGTCAGCGATATGTCACTGGTTCATCAAGATTTCAATATTAGTCTTGATATGGATGACTTGCCAAAGGATACAGAAATTCAAATTTATCAAGGACATTTAGAGCAATTGCTTGTAATCTTGATTGATAATGGTATTAAGTATTCGACCGATCGCAAGCAGATGAATGTTTCTGCAGGACTTTTGCAAGATGAGGTCAATATTATTGTGCAAGACTTTGGTGAAGGGATTTCTAAGGACGATCAAGCTAAGATTTTTAATCGTTTTTACCGGGTAGATAAGGCTCGTACTCGAGAAAAAGGTGGTAATGGTCTGGGCTTGTCAATTGCGCAGAAGCTGGTTAACAGTTACCATGGTAAAATTAGTGTTGAATCCGTTGAAGGGCAAGGCAGTCAATTTAAAATCATTTTTCCGGCTCTGACTAAGCAGCAGGCAGCTAAACTGCGTAAACGTGATGATAAATAATTGGTAAATGTAACAAAAATTGAATAACATTAAAAGCATTATAGGTTATTACAAGAATTAACTTATAATGCTTTTTATATATTTTTATTTTTTATATATTTTTTAAAATATTTTTCAAAATTTGCCTTATATATAATCACTATATATGTTATTTAACTAAAATTGTACAACTACTTAGCTTTTAGAAATAAATCGCAAGGTAAATGACACCTGTATACAAATATTAATTAACGAATTTGTTATTATTGCGAATGACAATTGTGCACTAATTGCCATTGAATTTATTGAATTAATTATTATAATAGTTACAGTTAGGTCGCTGATATGTGGCTTATAAAAAGTGTTTAGTAAAAGTGATTGTTATCAAAAAAGATAACAGACAATGTAGCTTGTTTATTTTTGCTAGAGGATAAGCAAACTACTTTCTCAGGTCTAATTAGGATTAATGTAAGTTAGTGCTAAATGGGTGACCGTCATGAAATCCGAGTTAACTATTATTAAGTTAGGTGTATAAGATGGTAAATTCAGATCAAAAGAAAAAGTTAGAGAAGGACATAGTAGAGAAGGAGAAGATTGACAAGGCGCGGGTATTTAGACGCAATCTATTAGTTGCAGGTACTGCCGGAATCGGTGGTATTTTAGGTGGTCTATTGAGTTCACCGCAGGTTGCCCATGCGGCAACTAATGTGCCT